>CBIHRB010000059.1:0-2158 GCA_966212355.1 uncultured Mucilaginibacter sp. | reverse complement strand
GTCTTTCGGCTACCCCTTCCTTTTTCCCTAAAAAATCTTTTACCGGACAACAGTGCCTCTGGTGCGGCATGACAATCTCTTAATCTGCAAATTTATCTCCCCCAATTATCGCGTTAAGTACCCTCACTTGTGGCTCGCGTTTAGATAATCAAGCTAATATGAAACCATTGTTTTCGTCGAAAATCATTTCCATGAACTCAACTCCTATCCATCACGTCTTTCGCCCATTTTTCAAACATCCCCTCCTCAAAATTATCCAAACCTTTAATTCTGAATAACCCAAGCAGGAGTAAAAACAGCATTGCTCCGATGGTAAATGAGCCGCCAATCCATGCAAGCTTATTGCCATTCCGTTTTTCAAACGATTCGTAAACAGGCGAAAGCATTGTTTGCTCTCCTTCAGCAACATCATCGCGCGAGTTTATGGCCGCCTCGTAGTTGGATACCTCATCATCATTAGGTAAGCGGGCCAGGTATATAAATTTGTTTAACGGTTTGTATTTGAAAGCGGTGTCGCAATCTTTTGCAAACTGACTGAAATAGGAATTCTTTTCACTCGTGGATAAACTATTGCTGATGGTTTTGTGGTATTTAAAAACAAACCACGCGGCGGGCTCTATTTTGGGGATTATAGGCTTTATCTTAAATTTATAACTCCGGGTTACAACCGCTAACGCGCCGTACTTACCGGCCTCCCCGTATTTAGGCATCACCATAGTAGGATTGACATAACGCATCATCATTATCGAGTCGGCAGGTAATTTTTTTAAAAACAACATATTGCGCAGCGTATCATTAATGATCACCAGTGTTTTAGGGTTTACCCTTTTTCGCATAGCAGCTATCTTGCTGGTATCGGGAAAAACACGGTCAAAAACCGGCACCGCGGCATAAGCATCCATATTAAAATCTACGTTATTTTTACCACTAACTGAAAGGATAACCTTAAAGTGGGCCATATGCTTGTTAGGATACTTCTGTTTAACGGTATAATACTTAGTCGCCGGCAAATAATGTACCTCGCTTATGCTATCCAGACGGGTTAGCTTACCGGTAGCTGATTCAAGATAATTTTGTGCGATACAGATTGGTACAGCAAATGTAAAACCGCCTACCATTAACAAAATAGTTATTGGATCACGACTGGTTGCTTTATATGCCTTTAATTGCCTCAGCTTAGGAAAAAGCAAAAGCTGTGGCAAAACGAGACCTACAATACCGGGGATAAGAAAATCGGCATCTTTATCTTTCAGCGTAAAAACATTAAACCTGATAAGCAGCAACCAATGCAAAAAGGTATAAATAATTATGGTGCAAAGGCCTATAAAAATAAAGGGTAAAAAAATGTGCTTAAACTTAGCTTTGAACTGGCGCATGTAAAGTTCAGGTTGAGATCAATAAGTTTTAAATATACTGAACGAAAAATTACAGGCAAAAAATTGTTCTGATTTATCAAACACTTGCGGAAGCACCGCCGCGACACACCGAAACCCCCAAATGAGGCAATAAAAAATTTCCAGAAAAAATTGCGTAACTCAAAAGTTACATATACATTTACGTAACTTTAAAGTTACCCATTTTAACAAGGCCTGTTTAATAATGAATTATTCAACTTAAAGATCAAAAAAATGACAACTACAGATTTCACAACAACCTTATTGGTAAACCAAAGCCCTGAAGAAGTTTTTGATGCGCTGAAAAATGTGCGTGGATGGTGGTCAGGCTTGCATTCGGAGATATTTGAAGGCGAATCGGATAAACTTGGCGACGAGTTTTCATTCTTTGCCGGAGACGGGGCGCACTACACCAAACAAAAACTTGTTGAATTGGTCCCCGCCAAAAAAATAGCATGGCTGATTACCGATAGCAAGCTCACGTTTACACAAAACCAAACCGAATGGACCGGCACAAAACTTTGCTTTGAAATTTTTGCGGAGGGCGATGCTACAAAAATTGTATTCACCCACCTTGGACTGGTACCAGAATTTGAATGTTATCACGCCTGCGCACCGGCATGGACACAATACATCCAGGAGCGGTTGTTAAACTGGATAAATACAGCTACGGCAAGCAAAACAATGTCGGCGGCGCAGTAGTACGTAACCACTGTTGTCCGGTAAAAGATTTTTTAGGGAAAAAGGAAGGGGTAGCCGAAAGA
>CBIHRB010000058.1:0-3590 GCA_966212355.1 uncultured Mucilaginibacter sp. | reverse complement strand
ATCTTTGTCATGCTTAGTTGTTAACCTTTTTGTCAACCTATTTCAGGACAGGACATCCTTTGCTTTGAGCCTTTCGCTTTAAGCTTTCAGCCTTCGGCTTTCTGCTTAAATTATACAGTTAAAGTTTCCTGACCTTTTTCCCAGTTGCAAGGACAAAGTTCGTCAGTTTGTAAACCGTCAAGTACGCGTAATACTTCTTTCACGTTACGGCCAACGCTCAGGTCGTTAACTGATACCCACCGGATGATACCTTGAGGGTCGATGATGAAAGTAGCACGGTAAGCAATTTTTTCAGTTGGCTCTAAAATACCTAAATCTTCAGCTAATGATTTTGAAGTATCAGCAAGCATAGGGAATTTCAAATCGCGCAGATCGTCATGATCTCTTCTCCAGGCAGCGTGAACAAACTCAGAGTCGGTAGAAGCACCGATCAACCGGGTTTCGCGGTCGCGGAATTCGCCAAAGTTTTTGTTGAATTCAGCAATTTCAGTAGGGCAAACAAAAGTAAAGTCTTTTGGCCACCAGAACATTACAGTCCAAACGTTATCATCGTTGGTTAAATACTCAGAAGTAAGGGTTTCAAACTCTTTACCTTTTTCAAGGCTTACTACCGCTGTTTTAGAAAATTCGGGGAATTTTTGTCCTATAGTTAACATATTTTGATATTTCTTTTAATGTTTATGCAAATATAGAAATTTTAAACCGCCTCCTGAATACTTATAATTGATGTTGTATAGATTTTAACTATATAATTTGCTATGTAATATAGGTTATATTTATTGATGTGATTTTAAGGATTTTGGCTCGTTTTTACTATTTCAAAAAATGCATTATCTTGGTTGTATGAAAACTAAACCTATCCTCATTATTACCGTAACGGTTGTTGTTTTAGCTATAGGCGGATACTTTTTACTAAAAGGAAAGAGCGCTTCCTCTCCAAAACAAGGCGATATAACCCAGTTCCTGAAAAACTTCAATCAACAATTAATTAAGGGTAATCGTGACTCCTTACTCGCATATTTCCAGGATAAGCAAAACAGTGAACCTATCAGCCGTTTAATTGCGGCATTGATCAACAAAGCTGATGACCCTGAAACTTCGTTTAAGCTGGAGTTGAATGTTGATCAAAGCACGATCACCTTTACGAACCCCGAACTTGCGGTTGTAGCGGTACCTGTAACATTTAGTGGTGATCATCTCAGCAGCAGACTAAGTAGTTTGACGTTCACTATTGAAAAAGAAGAGAATAACAAATACAAAATTTACCAGGTAGATGCTGCCAGTTTCATGACTGATTATATAGCATATAAAAGCAGTGCCTGGCAAAAAAATTACAGTGATAAAGAGATTTACAGCCCGGTAACTTTAAAGGCTTTCGCCAATGCTAATAACTTAAAGACCAAATACGATAGCATAATCTGGTTTAGCCACATTAAAGATCAAACCTATTTTTATGTGGTAAAAGGCAAATGGGAATTTTTTGAACAATTTCAGCAGGAAAAAGATACCGCTAAAACCTATAAAATGGGATTGGTAAGTCCTGATTACAAAGAGATAATTCCGGCCGAATACGATCTTGTATATACCATAGGCGGCACTTTTCCTAACCTTATTGAAGTAGAAAAAGGCCACAAACGCGGCTTCTATGACCTTAGCGGCAAAGTAGTATTACCTGTGGAATATGACCAGATATTCCCTCTGAACGATGCTGAAAACATCGCAGCTATTAGAAAGGGTGATGATTATTTTTGGCTGAAAAGCGATTACTCCCTTTCTGAAAAAGCAGATATCAGGGTGAAGGATATTTTCGATAAACTTAAACAACCTGCTTCATTCACTTTAAATCAAAGCCCGGCAGGTGGTATTACCGAGTTTAACTCAAAAGAGCAGCATGGCGCTATTTACATCCCTCCTTCATACCTTGATGATCTGCATCTAATTTCCGGAATTAAACAGTTTAAAAACCCGCTGCGAAGCCATGTTTATTTTGAAGAGTCAAGCAGTCAGTACATTGTAAAAGCCAAAGCTTTGCCTGTAAACAGTTCAGCAACAAGCAGCGATAATTGGATCCAAAGTGCTTATTACTCCATCCGCGATTACTTTATTGGTGGCCGCGCAGAATTTTATGACAGCAACAACATGGTGCTTATCGACAACAAGAATAATAAACTATATGGTTACAGGATCAATACGGATATTAATACCGAAGAGGGTGGCGGTGAATTCAGCAGCCGTTGCAATGAGTTTAGCATCAATACGCTCAGCGATTCGTTATTGGAGGTTAAAGTAACATCTGTTGGCAGTATTGAATTATATAACAACACGTATCTAAATGAACTGCCAGTATTTCATCTATTAAAGATACAAAACGGCAAGGTAGAGGAAATGATGAACACCAAAAGGGTTTTTGCATTTACTAAATTCCGTAAAATGGACAATCATTTTATTGATGGCTGTTTCGTTTGCTATAAGATGGTTGATGGTCGATATCAAATGACCAGCAGCGGGGCAATTTCACCAGAAGTGCTGCGATATATGAAAAACGAAATCTATGCGGACTATAACTACAAATTTAAAGACAAGCGCTGGACCGATATTTTTACACAGCAATTTTATGATCGTTATAAACCGGAAAACGCCAGTGTTCAAGATTCGCTTACCGAGATTGATAAATATAATATTCAGTGGATAGACCAGAAGCTTAAAGGATTGCCGATGATAAGGCCTAATGTATTTGCAGTTAAATGAGCATCACAGCCCGCATATTAAGATATTTCGCCTTGTTTTGGGTGCTTGTGCTGTGTGTGGGCACCTTTATCCAGTATTGGGATTTTAATCATGACTCCTATTTTTTGCATATCAAACAAAAGGCGGTTGAAACCGGGTGGTATCTGCCAGCTTTTTATTGCCATATTATAGGCAGCAGCGTAATTCTGCTCGCCGGTTTTTTCCAGTTTTCAAAAAAGGTGTATAATAATAAAACTCTGCACCGGGCATTAGGGAAACTTTATGTATTTGGCGTGCTGTTTTTTGCTGCGCCGGGTGCCTACATCATGACGCTTTTTATAAACCGGGGTACAGGCGTATTCATTTCTTTCTTAATCCAAAATACTTTGTGGGTTGCTTTTACCCTGGCTGCTTTTCTGGTGGTTAAAAGAGGACGGATTGATGAACACATCAAAATGATGAACCGGAGCTATGCCCTCGCCTTCGGCGCGGTTACTCTGCGTTTTTATATCTGGCTGTTTACCGTTTTGGGTAATGGCGTAAACTTTCATAACAATTACCTTATCATTGCCTTTTTAAGCTGGGTGCCAAATTTGCTTTTGGCTGAGGTTATTAATAGGTATGGTAAAAGGCGGGTAGTGGTTGCGTGAATGAGTCTGTCGAAGACTCGCGCGCAGAGGCCTGTCCACTATGCTTCGACGAGTTCATTATAACATAATTTAAAAAATATCGTCATGTTGAACTTGTTTCAACACCTCACTCGCTAAGTCATCATGCAAAGCAAATCGCCTACTTTTCTTATGGGGTGCTGAAACAAGTTACCCATGACATGTTTAAAAAATACGTTTTTGTCAGCAGGTAAG
>CBIHRB010000057.1:0-5971 GCA_966212355.1 uncultured Mucilaginibacter sp. | reverse complement strand
CTGCCGGTGCTGTTGTTAATGTTGCAGGAGGCGCTAAATAGATTTGCGCTTTCAAACGCATACTGCCCATAAGCAGCGATATAAGTAAGGAAACCGTTTTACGGTTTCTGTGATGAGCATTTCTTTTCATGCTTCAAGTGTTTAGGTGTGATATAGGTTCAGTTATTTTTTTGCTTTCCCTGACGCGGGCTTGAGTTGTTGCTTTAACTCGTTGATCTGTTCCTGAAGCGAGGTAAGCAGCTTGTCTTTGGCTGCTTCTCGTTCCTTGTCTTTCTGCTCGTTCTCTATCGCGTACAAGGTCAGTTCTTCCACTTTCTTCATTAGGAGTTTATTCATCTCGCCAAGATTCAGACCATCCTTAGCTATTTCCCGCTCTGATGGAATTTCGGGCAGATGCTGGTTTTGGTCGATATAGGTTTTAACTTCCGTTAAAGATGGGAGCTGATAGGTAGGTTTAAATACATAGTCCGGCCAT
The DNA here is from genome assembly GCA_966212355.1 of uncultured Mucilaginibacter sp. Classification (GTDB taxonomy): domain Bacteria; phylum Bacteroidota; class Bacteroidia; order Sphingobacteriales; family Sphingobacteriaceae; genus Mucilaginibacter. Next base: position 5,496 of record CBIHRB010000057.1, on the reverse strand, counting down.
TGAGAATTGAGCTTAACGGTGACAGAAGTAGCTATAGCGCTGCCGTTTACAGCAAATTTATAGCCCTTCGTATCCGTAGTATTAATACCAACATTGCCTGAAAAATCAATGGTGAGCCTGCGAGTATTAGCAGTTACAAGGCTAAAAGCAGGATAGTTGGCATATCCGTTACTGCTTTCCAGGATCATTCCTCCCATTTTATCAGACTCAACTGTGCTGCTTTCACTCGATAATTTGAAAACAAGGCCGATCTGGCGCTGGACAGCATCGACATTCACACCAGGATGGTTCAGAACTACCAGATCAGTAAAGGTTGCAGGTCCGGTCCCTGTTACTACATTAAATTTGGATGTAACAGATGGAAATAATGCCGCTGAAGCATTGACTACTGTTGGGGTTGTCGCCCCGATAACTACACTGCCTGCATTATTTGTATATATATTGGTGCCGCTGGTTGTCCATTGCGCAAAAAGATAGTTAGATATGCAAACGAATAAAATCGTGATTAAGGTTAATTTTTTCATGTCTCTATTTGTAAATGTTTTATTGTCCCTGATAATGATAATCAAAATGTTTAACGATATTACCGTCTTTATCCTTGATGTTTTGCAAACGTCCGAGGCCGTCATATTCGTAGTACGAGGCATTGTTCTTTGGATCTATCGAACCTGTGACACCAATTAACGGCGAATAAGTGTAAGTGGTCATTTGAGCACTTTTTGGGTATAGCCGCAATTCATCTATGTTTCCTGATCCCGACACGGTTATAGTAGTTTGCCCTGTTATCTGATGTTCATAATATGTCCAGCCATTGATCGTTGTTCCTTTTATTGGGTAGCCGGTAATTGTTCCTGTGATTGTTAGCGCGGTTGGGTTCTTTGTCCAGTATGATACCACATAAGTGTTTGCTGCTGTTAAACCACTTTTGGTAACAGATCCATTAGATAGGTTATAGGATACACGCCCCGAAAACGCCGATGCGTTATCGCGTAGTGTTGAACCAATGGTCCACCCGCCGGTGCCATCCCATTCAAAACCGGCATAGGCAATATCGGTTACACCTGCATTAATTACCTGAGCTATGGGCGATGTTGAATTATAATCCCATATATACGAATTTAAAGCTCCATTAAGCATATGCTGCTGAACGATATGCCCATAATTATCGTACTGATCAAACAACACATATTGTTTATACCGCGTATCGATAGCTGCCGATGAGGCTGTTATACTTGATGGCGTAAAATCGCCAAGCGGCTGCACTGTGTTGGTTGCCTGTATCACATCGGGTAAAGGCAGCGTTGGCTTATATGAAGTGTAAACCGCACTAAGCGTTTTTTCGTTTGCCCCGTTGGCATCCGCCTTTTTTGTAATCTTTTCAACCACAGTGCCAACCAGGTTTTTATCAATTAAATTTTTTATACCCTGGGCAGTTGGGTTTGCAGGTGTACCGGTTATGGTATAATCAAGCGGGTACTTGTTCTGGGTAATAATCTGCTCGCCTTTACTGTTGATTGTTACCACCCGGGTAGGCTGATAGTGGAGGTAATTATCATAATAGTAACTGGTGTTTACTTCCGAATATTTGGTGGTGTCATTTTGGGTGTAATCCCGCTCTGTGGTAGTTCTCAGAGGCAAAAACTTCGATACAAGGTTAAAATAGCTCATCATACTGCCCGATTCGCATATATCGGTCGGCATGTCGCTGGTATAGGAGCCATTTTCTGCAAGTTCATATGGGCGTTTTCGCACTTCCATGCCGTAAACCACATTATCATTCGTTAGGGCGTTTTCGTACGTGTTGGTTACGCTTTTGGCAATCTGAAATTGACCTGCTTTATTGATATAATCTTTTTGCACCAACACTGAGCCATTCAGCAACTCCGGAACGTTGGAGGCATACGGTGGCTGAAGCGGTAAACCATATTCACTAAGCGGAGAGGAATAATCTGATACATGATCGGGCTGGTTAACATATTGATATTCGGTTTTACCATTTTCGCCGTTTTCGCCATACAAAACGGTTACACGATCATAACCTACCACAGCGCCGGCTGCCGAGCCATTTAAAGGTATGTCGCTATCGGCACTCCGCATAAGGCGTGGTGCCACAAACTGCCTGTCGATAGAACCCTGCGAAAGTACAACACGGCCAAGTACATCGTTTATCACAAAATAATTATACACCGGGTGCGACATCCTGCGGCCGTAGCTGTATTCTTTTTGCTGCCCGCTATTGTTTTTATCCGCAAAATAGTGGTAAACAAATTTTTTAACATTTACATTGGGACTACCATCTGCTTCGTGATCAATTATCCTGGCAATTCTTTGCCCTCCGCCTGTGGAAAAGGTAAGCGCATTGGCGTTGCCATAGAGTGTGGCCGTACCCACCTGGGTATAATAAGTAAAGTTGAAGTGGATATCCTGTAACGAGGATGCATAAGAAGGATCAACGTGAACCTTTAATTTGTACTTGCCTGGCGGCAGTAAAAGGTTACTGGAGTTATAACTTAACACAGGGCCTCCACAAACGGTACACCCCTCGGTGCTCCCGCCCGAGCACACCGGAAAGTAGGAGGCATCCTTATGCATTATAAGATTAGTGCCGGTGACATCGTAAATATCAAAAGTCATAACATCGGTTACCGGAAACGGATACGGATGTGTTGAACAATAATTATAATCTGAAAAGCGGAAAGCAACATTAAAATTAACGTACGTGGCATTTTGTGTTAAAGGATTCTCGGTGAAAATGTATTCATTAGAAAGATCGAGGGTATCCGAAGGAAAAAAAGGCGTTGTGTTTTGGTTATCATAATTAATCGTTGTTGTTTGCTGAACAACAGTATAAGTTTTACTGAAGTAGCTTGCATCATTTACCTGCGATTGCTGTTCATCAAAATCATTGCTTTCATACTGAAACTCGGTTGAGCCACCTGTTGGATATTGAATTTTCAACAGGGAGTAGGCGTTAACATAGGAAGAGTTTGGCTCGCGTTCGGGGCCGGGGACGCCAAGCGCCCTTGTTATCAGGTCGGGCGAACTTACCGATATTACGCTCGGAATAAGCGATGTATTGCCCAGCTTACCATTATAATATCCCCAATGATCCCTGGCAAACGAGCCTTTCGATGGCATCCAGATATTTTCGTTATAGGTAAAAAGATATGGTTTTTCGACAGTGTTTACGTTGTTATATGAGCCCTTTTGCTGAACGCTGAGTAGTTTAAGCCTTGGTGAATTTCCGTTTCCTGCATCATTATCCGTGTTGCCGTTATCAAAATAGTTATAGCTTAAAGCAATGGTTTTTAATGGCTGGCTGCTTAAGGTACCGTTTTTATCCTTCGTGAATACGGTCAGGCTATCCAACTTTTTATCACCTGAAATGTCCAGCCTGTCCGAATAATTAAACTTTACTATGCCGGTATTAAAATCGATATTATCAAGAACAACAAGGGTATAGTCCTTGCCGGGGATTGAACCTTTCTGCCAGCCGGTGTTATGTGCCGAGTAAAGCCTGTTTCCATCGGCACCTCCGCCATAAGGCACCGGCAAATCCTGATAATCCAGTAACTCTGAGTATCCGCCTACCGAAGTTACATATCGCGGAACGGTAGTATAATTGAATGTAACCGTATTGCCTGTAGGCGAGGTGATTTTTGTAAGGTACCAGGCCGAATAATGATCTTCAAGTGAATGATAGCTTTCGGCAGCGTTAAAATCAAACGTATAACCATCGGCTGATTTAATTTGCCAACTACTGCCATTAGTCCCCGTATTAATAATCTGAATTTTTTCCTGCTTCTGTAATATTGCCTGCCGGTTTCGTTTAACTATAAACTTGCCGCTTTTATCCAGGAAATTATAAAAATACTGATCCGGCTGAAAATCGACCGGCGAGTTTTCGTGGAGATAATCGTAAATATCATATGTATAAAGTGTGGGGCTATTGGCGATAGATTTATTAAACATATTTAATGTACAGCCACGGCCAATAAGATCCCTCGGCCCTTGCCCGTCTGCAAAATCCATTACATTATTTTGAGCACTGTTAAAGTACACAGAACCATAAAAATCGTCATCGCCTATTATATTACGTGATATTGAGCCCCCGGTATTGATCACCCATCCCAAACCTACCTGGCTGGCTTCTTCGGATACTTTAATGCCCGATGCGTGATAACTTAATGAAATGGGCACCGTAATATCACGAAACTTAACATCATATAACGGAATAGATATATTCGGGATGCCTGTGTAAGGGCTAACCGGGATATTACCATATTTTTGAAAGGCCTGCATATTTGGCGAAGGGGGAGTTACTTTAGCCAAGGTGGGCCCGGTTGTTTGCGCTTTTATATTTATTGCAATTACAAATGCGCACAGTAATGACACTAAAAATTTGAATGATTTTATTGGTAACATGAGAGATAAGATTTAGGAAACGGAAAAATTGGCAGACTCTAATTAAGCGTTTTAAACGCTAACTATGAATAGCGGTGGCTTTTTTGTTGGCATGTGATAAGGTATTAAGTGGTTATTTTTATTAAACAAAATTAATCGATTTTTTCACAGGTACAAGTTTTTCTTTCTTTTTTATACCCCCATTAAAAGCGCCGATTTAGAACATACCTAAATCTAATCATCTCACCTATATATCCATCCAACTCGTTATCCCTCTTGCAATCCACTCAAACGCTTCGTCTTTCAATTCCGCAAAGCTCCCCCTAATTGGCCAAACCTGGTTTCTTACATTTAATGAAATCCTTACCTTAAAAATGGCGGAGATTTCTTAAAAATGGCGGAGATTTATAGAAAAGTGAACCATACCGCTTACAGATTATTTTTTGTTGACCAGTTAAGTTCACCTATTTGTTCTTTTGAATATTAACTCTCCTTTGGCCGGGTTTAGCGATAGCCTTACTTTGCCTCGATAATCACTTTAATTAACCCGGACAAGAGTAGTATGTACACCAGAGCCATTGAGGCTAATATCCATCCCTACCGAGTCGCCGTAAAATTTACCGCTGTGCGGAATATCCAAACCGTTCACAGTTACTTTAAAATGAAAGCCTGCTGTATCAAGCTTTCCTTCTTCTATAGGAAATTCACCCTGCGGACTTTTGGCCGTACCGGTTATAGAATCACCTGCAAGTGAAAGATTATATAATAAGGGGTATTCCGTTCCGTCGGCAGCGATAAGCTTACCCGACCATTTACCGGAAAGATCAGAAACCGCAGCTATAAAAATGGCGAAAGCGCTTAAAAGCAAAAAAAGTGTGAGAGTTTTCTTTTTCATGATATGGTTTATTGACCCTAAGGTAATATTTATTACACGAGATTAAAATTAAATTTTATAATGGCAGGCTGCTACTGTAAGGATCAAAAATCATGTTATCAATTACAAATCCCGGATGAAATCAACATCCGGGATTTGCATATTGTCTCGTCCTAAAAAAAGTTTACAGATTAAATGCTAAATCCTGTTATACGTTT
>CBIHRB010000056.1:0-8927 GCA_966212355.1 uncultured Mucilaginibacter sp. | reverse complement strand
AATCTTTTTATAACAATAACAAACTTTACCGGACAACAGTGAACTTGCTTCAGCATGACTGTATTATTTATTATGTCATGGGTAGCCCGTCGAAGACTCGTGCGCAGAGGCCTGCCCGCCATACTTCGACGGGCTCAGCATGACATCCATTTTTTTCGTTGTCATGGGGTAGCACTCGTGTCGAACTGTAAATCTTATAAATCATACCCATAATACCGTAATACCTTCCCTGCAGGCTCATGGTAATTTTGTATCAGCAAATACAAATTATCATGACACATACCTATAATATCACCGGCATGACCTGCACCGGTTGCCTTGCTAAAGTGCAAGGCTTGTTACAGCAGGTTCCCAACATCGAAAAAGTTGAGATCTCTTTAGCCGAAGGTACTGCCGACATCACGATGAAAAAGCACCTGCCGACCGCCGAACTTAAACAGGCACTCGCCGCTTATCCTAAATACCAGCTTAGCGAAGCAGAGGTACATCATCACCATATGAGTACGACAGATGCTGCTGAAAACCGCACCTGGCTGCAAACCTACAAGCCGATCCTGCTCATTTTTGGTTATATTTTAGCAGCAGCAATAATTGCCGGAAGCCATGCAGGCGGATTTAACGCCATCACAGCTATGCGCATTTTCATGAGCGGCTTTTTCCTGGTATTCTCTTTTTTTAAACTGCTGGATCTCGCTGGCTTTGCCGATAGCTATGCCATGTATGATGTGGTGGCCAAACGCTGGCGCGGATGGGGCTACGTGTATGTTTTTGTTGAACTGGGTTTAGGCCTTGCCTTTGCACTTAATATTGCGCCGGTAACGGTTAACGCTGTTATGGTTGCGGTGATGAGCATAAGCCTGATTGGTGTGCTGCAAAGTGTTTTCAGCAAAAGACAGATCCGTTGTGCATGCCTTGGCGCGGTGTTTAATTTGCCCATGAGCACAGTAACCATTATTGAGGATGGACTGATGATTTTGATGGGTGTTGTGATGCTGGGAATGATGTAAGGCAGCCAGCAAATGTCATTTCAAGGGAGCGGAAGCGGGTTTCCTCATCCTGTTCGTTGAAATGACATTTTTTTTGTACTTTAATATCATGCAAAACACCGCACAATTCCTTCTACAGGATTGGTTTAATATTACTGGTCGCGGATTAGTTATCGCCGGACAGATTATTCGGGGAACAATTGCAGCCGGTGATTTCGTTTGCTTAAATGACGAGGTCGTCAAAATAAAAAGCGTAGAAATTGGCGACCAAAGTTCCGGCCAATTTTTTATTGGTTTGATCCTGGAAATAGAAAACCAAACCCCAATATTATCCTTACTCAAAAAATTAAAGGGGGAAAATTTCTTGATATTAACAGCGACAGCCGTCAATTAACCCGCTTACATCCTAAACCGCAAGGCAACCGAGCGTCCCAAAGCCTGCGCAAATTCGGGGTCAATTACCGGGCCTTCGCCTTTTTGTACCCATACACGGCGGGCGTCTTTTTGAAGGATTATTTTCTCGCCATTTAACAGGATCTCAAGTTCGCTGGTGGTTGGGGTAATTGGCGAGGTATTAATTTGATACACGTGGTCGGTATCGTTAAAAGTTATTCTTAGTGGCAATCCCATCTTTATCTTCTCTACGGTAAACATACGTATCCCATGTTACAAAAGCAACAACAGGCGGCGGGCAATAACAATTTTCTACATTAACAGGTTAATTTACAGATCATTATTTTGCACATTTAATCAGGCCGCCAGCTGTAACTGAACCTTATGGATTAGGCTGTTCATGCCAAATGGCTTGTGCAAAACATCATCCGGCGCCCCTTTTTGCGGTTCCTGTGCTTCGGTTTCTTCGTTTTCTGAACAAACAATTACACGAAGGTTTTCAGTGGCCCGGTTCAATTTAATGAGCCGGCACAGCTCGCGGCCATCCATGCTTTTATTAACAATATCCAGGATCACCAGGTCGGGGTGGCATGCTTTTATCGTCCTGAAAATTTCATGGACATGGGTTGATGAGGCTACTTCGTAACCTTTGCCGAGCAAGATGTAGGTCATCACCTCTATCATCAGCTCGTTATCATCAACTATCAAAATTCGTTTTGCCATAAACCATGTCCTTGCTCTCTGTATTAATAATATGCAAACCGCATGCCACTGATTAACTTACAGTTAACTACTTGCCGTCCAGGCCGGGAACCATTCCTGACAGAGCTATGTTTTGTAATGATATTTTGACAATTATAGCCTTAATGTTTAAACACAATTGATCTGTTTTATTACATTTGGCCTATAGGAAATAGATTTAGCGAGCGAAAATGGACAATATCAATATCAAAAAACTGGCAAAGGAACTCAATATCTCCACATCAACCATCTCGAGGGCCTTTAATGGAAACACTGATATTAATAAAGACACCAAAGAGCGGATTTTAGCATACGCCAAACAACATAACTATTTGCCCAACCATTATGCCAGTAACCTCCGCGATAAAAAGACCAAAACCCTGGCTGTTATTGTTCCCGAAATAGCTAATGACTTTTTTTCGCAGGCTATCAATGGTATTGAAGAGGTTGCCCGAAAAAAAGGTTTCTACATTTTACTTTACCGCACCGACGACGTTTTTGAAAAGGAAGTATCGTTTGTAAATTACCTAAACAATGGCAAAGCCGATGGCATTATCATGTCGGTATCCGGCGAAGCCAGCGACCACAACTATCTGCGCCAGCTGGAAAAAAAGCATGTGCCTGTTGTTTTTTTCGACCGCGTTTATGAGGATATTGAGGCCGCCAAAGTAACTACTAACGACTATGACGCCAGCTTTGCAGCAACCGAACACTTAATTAAAACCGGGTGCAAAAAGGTTGCTTACCTGGTGGTTAACAAAAGTATTTCGATAGGTAAAGTGCGGATGCAGGGTTATATGGATGCGCTGGCTAAGCACAAGATCGTGTTTGATGATACCCTGGTTGTTGATTGCAGCAATGATGAAAAGGAAAATTATAAGATTTTGAAAAAGGCCTTACAGGTAATCAAGCCTGATGGTATTTTCAGTTCGGTTGAACGTTTGGCTTTTGCCACCTACTACGTTTGTAATGACCTTGGCATTTCGATACCTAACGATCTGAAAGTGATTAGCTTTTCAAGCCTCAGGGTAGCCCCGCTCCTTTCTCCTCCCCTTTCAACGATAACGCAACCCGCTTACGAAATGGGCGTAAAGGCTGCAACTTTACTGTTCGATGTGCTGGAAAACAACAGCCCGGCTCCTAAAAAGCAACATGTGTTGAAATCGAAACTGTTTATCAGGAAGTCATCGATTGGTGAGCAGTGAATAGTTGATTAAGAGAGTGGTTTTGTTTCGGCAACCGCAACCACTTAACTCAATCAACCACTCACCTAATCAACCTAAAATTACGCTTCAATAAAAAGCTCGCTTTGCGGCCTCCGTACTTTTAGCATTTTGCTGTAAGCGTCGTCTTCGGCACGGAAACCTACTGCGGCAATTACTGAGGTTGTTAAGCCTTTTTCTTTCAAGCCCAGGATCTCGTCGAATTTCGCAGCGTCAAAACCTTCCATTGGACCCGCGTCTACCCCAATTTCTGCAGCTTCAGCCAATAAAACCCCTAAAGCAATATAAGCCTGTTTGTGTGACCATTCAACTTTTTGCTCATCAGTACGGCTGGCCAGGGTGCCTAATACCATTTGCTCATAACCGGCAAGGCTTTCACGGGCGATGCTGCGGGTTGAAGCAACAAGGTCAATGAATTTTTTACCAAAATCCTCATCAAGGTTAGTTAATGAAGCAAATACAAACAGAGCCGCTGAATCGGTAATCTGCGATTGGTCGTACCCAACGGCACGTAATTTCTTTCTCGTCTCTGCATCCTGCACAACAATCACCTTATATGATTGCAGGCCTAATGATGATGGTGCTAACTGAATGGCTGTTTTTAAAGCCTCTAACTGTTCTGCGCTTATTTTTTTGTTGGGATCGAATTTCTTAACGGCCGATCTCCATTGTAATTTTTCTACTAATGACATGATTATTTTCAAATGTTGAAACAAATATAAATGTTTAAACATATATGTTTAGCCATGCAATTGTAAATAGATCAATACTCCCCTATTAAGTGGAAATAGACGTCATGCCTTTAGTGCTTCCTTACATACAAATTGGGGTAAATTTCGCCTGACTTTATCCTGCTGTTAAGCATTCGTGTCGATCACCAATTTACTCCACCCTTTATTTCCCGCGTTTTTGATCTCTTTTTTACGCTGCTCCATTACTTTTTTAATACGCGAGCTGTAAGCCCAACAGGTGCTTTGCCGGATAGAAAGAATTTCAGAAAGTTTATGTGACGAGATCTTACCCTTGGTTGAATACATCAGGAAGATCATATAAAAAGCTTTATTGATAGGGATCCGGGTGTTTTGCAGTATGGTGTAAGCTATCACCGACTCCTCATAACCACATTTTGAACACCGGCGGCTGTAAGGGAGGTGTCCGCTCCCGTAATGTGTATTGCTGCATTTGCGGCAGGCATAACCGTGCTCCCATTTCAGGTCGGACAGGAATTTGAAGCAGGTTTCCCTGTCGGGATAAATGCGGCTAAACTCTTCAAAGTCAACTTCGGTGAGCATTACCCTATCGTGGGTTACTTTTTCAATATCATTATGCAGGATAATGTTATCTTTTTCGAGGAGTACATTCATGCGCGAAATCTCTTCGGCCTGTTGCTGCAGCAGCTCATTGACTGATTTAAGTTCCTCATTTTGCTCCGCTATCATCGATGACTTTTCAACCAGCTCGCGGGTGCGTTCCTGCACTTGGGCTTCAAGGCTGCGGTTCAGGGTATCTTTCAGCTCTTCGTTTTGTTTCATCTGGGCTATAATATCCTGCTGGGCAACATCCTTTTCTTTTTTAAGGATCCGCACCTTATCCCCTATAGCAAAAGAGATGAACAGCATCTCCATAATAAAACAAATACTAAGACTGTAGTAATCAAACTCGGTAACAGGCAGCCACCAGATATTTAGTGCTATACAGCTTTTTATCACAAAGCCGGTAAGTAAAAAAGTGTACCCGATAACAAAGAACCGCGCCGGTTTATACCCTTTTACCAACACATAACAACCCACATAAAAAGAAATGCACAGCGGCAAAAACTCGATGATCTTGTAGTTAAACCAGGCCATATTAATAGTAATGCAGGCCAGGAAATAAATGCACCTGAAAATGATCACCCACTTGATCACTTTATTTAAACGCGGGGCATTAACTTTTAAATTGAGCAGGCTTTGAGCAAAAAGGATGGCAAAAATACTGGCCGAGAACAGGGCGATACCATACGCGTAATTATTCCAGCCAGGATAGTTGGGCCAGATGTACTGGTAAGCTATGCCATCGGCACACATTTCATAAAGGCCAATACTTAAGTTATAAATGATGTAATACAGGTATTGCACCTGGCGCATGGCTATGAACATCATGAAATTGTACAGGCCAAAAACCAGGATCATACCGTAAAAAACACCAAAGAAAAAATATTCGTCGAGCGCGTAACCAATAAAGCGGCTTACCGTACGCAATACCATGATCACATTAACCGAATGCCACGAGCGGATGCGGATATAATAAACATCATCGGGCCCCTGGTTGCTGTTGATATTAAAGCTAAAGTTTTTGTGTTTGTAAAAGCGCGCGGCAAAAGGGCGGCTACTGCCAAGCGACGTTGCCCGGTAAGTATTTTTAACGGGCGAATAAACGGTAATACTGTCGATAGTTTGATCAAAAAACTCCAGGATCCAGTTGTTACTGGTGGCATTGGCCTTGCCAATTTTTATGCGGTACCAATAAGCCGAATTGTTGTTACGGGTAACAGGGGTAGGTTCCTGGTTAGCTGCAAATTTGCCTGCTAAGTAAGCGTCGCGAATCCCGTCGAGGCCAAGTTTTCCGGTTGTATCCTCAAAATATAATATCTGCTTATATTCAAAAATGTGCTGGTTAACTTTGTCGTTTATTTGAACCGTGGTTTGAGCTATGCCTGTTGAAAAGCATAAGCAAAACATCATAATACCGATAAAAGATCTCAGTAAAAGTTTAAACATAGGCTCGGAAAATGGATGTATTTCGCACCTGTAATGGTGGTTTCACTACAGGCGCGAAAGAAATGGTTGTTTGGTTAGCGTCAGGCCGGATACAATTATAATATTTTTATTTTTCTATTCCTATTAAAAGTACATTAAACAGTTATTTAAAATGTTAATTTTTAGCTATTTGTTGTTAATATCCGGTAATTACCATACATAAATAGTTATAGGCCCATTTACTAAAGTGTCCGAAGCGGATTTTCTATCTATTTTATATTAAAGGACTACGCTAAAAAAACAACAATGGCAATTTTCATCAGGCGTACTTTTAAAGCCAGCACGTAGCGTTTAACGATTTTATTCTTGTTAAACTTGATTTATTATATGACTTAACATGACTAATATATGAACCGCTGTTGGTTATAACAAGTGTATATTTGTAGTGTTCGGGCATCAAGATATCGCTTTTTAAAAAATCATGATGTATTTCATTACCAAAACGAAAACTGTTGCCTGCAAGCTAAAAACTATAAAACCGATGCAAAGCGAACATTACAATACCGGGCTAAAAAAAAGCATTCTTTTTTTATTCGCCCTGCTGTTAACAGCAAGCTTAACCGTAAGCGCCCAAAATATCCGGGTTGCGGCAGCTGCTAACCTGCAGCCGGTAATGGCGGTTTTACAAAAAGATTTTAAGCAAAAAACAGGAATTACTATTGATGTAGTTATCGGTTCATCGGGTAAGCTGGTAGCTCAGATCAGTAATGGAGCTCCGTTTGATGTGTTTTTATCGGCAGATATGGCCTTTCCCGAAACGCTTTTTAAAAATGGTTTTGCAAAGGAAAAACCGGTAGTGTACGCCTCGGGCAGCCTGATCATTTGCAGTACGCAAAACATTGGTTTTGAAAACTGGGAACGCCTGCTGCTTTCGGCAAGGATAAAAAAAATCGCCATAGCAAACCCGGCTATAGCGCCTTATGGTAAAGCTGCCGAGCAATCGCTCAGGGATAAGGGGATTTTGGATGATGCCAAACCGAAGATCGTTTACGGGGAAAGCATATCACAAGTAAATACTTACATTACCACAGGCGTGGCCGATATCGGTTTCACTACCCAATCGCTGGTAAAGGAACTGGGAGATAAAACACCACTGTTTTATGCGGTCGTCGATCCCAAAACCTACGACGCCATACTGCAGGGCATGGTGATCCTGAAACACGGAGCGGTTAACCCCGCAGCCGGAAAATTTTACCGGTACATTTTAAGCCCGGCGGCTAAAAGTATTTTTAAAGCCTATGGTTATAGGGTGCAATAATTTGTATTTTTATCGATGGACCTATCGCCCATATGGCTCACATTAAAATTAGCAGGCATCACCACGCTTTTGCTACTGCTTATCGGGCTGCCATTTGCCTGGTGGCTTTCAAGAGGGCGGTCTTTTATCAAGATCGTTGCCGAAGCAATTATTACTATGCCTTTGGTGTTGCCGCCATCTGTACTGGGCTTTTATCTGCTGCTGGCTTTTAGTCCGCAGCATGGTTTAGGGAAATGGCTGCATGATACTTTTGATGTACAACTGGTTTTTTCCTTTCCGGGCTTGATCCTGGCTTCGGTAATTTACAGTGTGCCTTTTATGGTGGGGCCGGTAAAATCCGCTCTGCAGCAATTGCCGGTTTCATTAGCCGAAGCGTCATACACATTGGGTAAAACCGAATGGCAAACGTTCAGGTATGTACTGCTGCCCAACATCAAACCATCATTATTAACCGCCTCGGTTTTAACCTTTGCCCATACGCTGGGTGAGTTTGGGGTTGTGCTGATGATTGGCGGCAATATCCCCGGTGTTACAAGGGTAGCGTCCATCGCGGTGTACGATTCGGTAGAGAAGATGGACTATGCCTCGGCCAACAACTATTCGCTTATTTTATTTTCCATCACTTTTGTGTTGGTGATAGCTGTTTTTATATTCAATAAATACCAGGCGAAAGGTCCTTTAGCATGATCAGCGTAGATATTGAAATAAAACTGAAAGCCTATCATGGCGGGCAATTGCTGAAGATAAAACGGCAGTTTGTTTCCGGGAGCGTTACCAAAATTTGGGGGCCTTCGGGGTCCGGAAAAACTACATTGCTTAAAATGATAGCCGGTCTGTCATCGCCCCGAAAAGGGAAGATCATAGCAGACGGAATTACCTGGTTTGATGATGAACAACCGATCAATTTATCGCCGCAAAAAAGGCATATCGGCTTCGTATTTCAAAACTACGCCCTATTCCCCAACATGACGGTGCAGCAACACCTGGAATATGCCACAACTGATGCGGACTGGATAAAGCAACTATTGAAACTTGGGCAACTGGATAAATTTACTGATCACAAGCCCGATCACTTATCCGGAGGGCAACAACAGCGGCTGGCGATTTTGAGGGCATTGGCTACTAAACCTAAATTGCTTTTAATGGATGAGCCGTTTTCGGCATTGGATAGTAAAATGAAAACTACACTGATTGCTGAACTTAAGCTTTTACTTAAGCAATTAAGGGTTACTACTATTGTAGTAAGTCATAATTTGCAGGAGCTGGAAGATTTTGAAGGGGAAGTGATGGATTTTGATGATGAGGTTTAAATCTCTTATAAATATTTTTCGACTTGCGCTCGTTTTTAACCTACCTTGTACGCATATCTTTAAAAAAAATGTCATTTCGATAGAGCTGGGCAGGCCTAAGCATAGGAGCGAAAGAGAAATCTTATACGCCCTGTAGAGCCGCTTTACATAGTTGAGAGCTGGATGTATAAGATCGTATGCATGAAACAGTTAAAGAAGAGTTCTTGAAAAAAAGGTTG
>CBIHRB010000055.1:0-10702 GCA_966212355.1 uncultured Mucilaginibacter sp. | reverse complement strand
AAAATACATACAAAAGAAAGAGGCCGCATCATTTGATTTATGATACAGCCTCTTTATTTTTCTCCCTTTTGCGTTCATTTTCAACGGGTGCTTATTCCGGCCGGCAATTGCATCGCTCTTAAAGCTTTAAACGCTAACGCAGGTTAAGCTCTCGTTGCAAACCTACCGTGTACCCACATCTTTTTAAACCTTTTGATTAAACAAAAATACTTGTCATTTCGAACGAACCTTGGGCAGGGTTGTGCGCCGGTGGTGAGGAGAAATCTTCTACAAGCAGCCATTCCGCCTTGAAAGGCGTATAAGATTTCTCCTCGCGCCCTGTTTTTCCCTGCGCTTGCTCGTTCGAAATGACATTTTTCTCTAATAAAAAGATGTGGGTACACGGTAGGTTGCAAACGAGCGCGGGATGAATACTGCTAAAATGTCGCAATCATAATGGTATAATGTCGTGATCGTGCCTCCTTCGGCAGCCGCCGGGCCTGTAACTTTGTAATATCAATTTACCCTAAAACGGATCGGCATGAGAAAGTTAAAATTACAAATGAACCTTGCACTCAACAATAAATGGGACAGCGGAATGTCTGATTTTAGTATCGACAATCTTAAAAATGTGGACTGTATTTTACATGGACGAAAAACAGGTGAAGGTTTTATTCCCTATTGGACAGCAATAGCAAACAACCCCAATGACGCTGAATATAAGCTTGGAAGGCGTTTCGCGGATATTCCAAATGTTGTTTTTTCAAACAGCCTTAAAGTAAGCCCATGGGACAATACAACAATAATAGGCGGTGACGTAAAGGAGGCGATAGAAACATTGAAAAAGAAAAATGGTAAAGACATCCTTGTTTATGGAGGAGATTCGTTTGTATCATCCTTAATTCAACATGATTTGATTGATGAGTTTTATTTGCTTGTAAACCCTGCAGAGATTGGTAACGGACAACAAACCTTCAACCCTTTAAAAAATGATTTAGAATTAAAGTCGATGAATTGTAAACCATTTGCCTGTGGTGCGGCTTTGCTTTATTATACCAGGGCGTAAAAAGAGGCCCTCTCCTCCGCGTCCCTTCTCAAGAAGAGATTTTTAAGTTTTTCACCCTAAGAGATTCACGCTTACCATAATAGCAGGGAGCGTATATGCTTCTGTTAAAAACTCATTCAAGCGCGGGCACCCTGCGCCCCCGTTAATATTTTCAACTACCCCCTTAAAACAAAAAACCCGGCCTTGCGGCCGGGAATTTCATTAGATTTATTGGATTGGTTGGAAATACGTAATTATAATTTTTCTCCGTGTTGGCTGAGGTCAAGGCCTTGTTCTTCTTCTTCGGCAGAAACCCTTAACGGCGAGATCATGTCGGTGATCTTTAACAATAATAATGAACCAAAGAATGCGAATATCGATACGCACACCAATGCTACCAACTGTACGAGGAACAGGTGTGTCTCGCCAAAAAACAAACCGTTGCCTGTTGTATTATTAGTATTTACATGCTGACTGGCAAATACACCGGTTAACAGCATCCCCACCATACCGCCAACGCCGTGACAAGGGAATACATCAAGCGTATCATCAATAGAAGTACGGGTACGCCATTCCACAACCAGGTTACTCACCACAGCCGATATGATACCGATAGCCAGCGAGTGCGGTACCGATACAAAGCCGGCGGCTGGTGTAATAGCCACCAAACCTACAACAGCGCCTATACAGGTACCCATTGCAGATGGTTTGCGGCCGAGCAGCATATCAAAAAAGATCCAGGTAACACCTGCAGCTGCCGAAGCAGTGGTACTGGTTGCCAAAGCGGTAACGGCCAACGCGTTAGCCCCAAAAGCCGAACCTGCATTGAAACCAAACCAGCCAAACCACAACAAGCCCGTACCTATCATTACATAGGTAATCCGGGCCGGGGAATGATTAGCCTCGTTACGGCGTTTTAAATATAAGGCCGATGCCAGGGCAGCCCATCCAGCCGACATGTGCACTACTGTACCGCCTGCAAAGTCAAGCACACCAAACTTGGCTAATATGCCATCCGGGTGCCAGGTGCAATGCGCCAGCGGCGAGAATATGAAAATAGAAAACAGTACCAGGAAAATAATGTACGAGTTAAAACGGATCCGCTCGGCAAATGCACCGGTGATAAGCGCCGGGGTAATAATGGCGAATTTTAACTGGTACATGGCAAAAAGCAGTAAAGGAATAGTTGGCGCGGCTTTCCAGGTGGCGTTACCCAACATGCCCTTCATCATGAAATAAGTTCCCGGGTTGCCGATCAGGCCATAAAAGCTATCGCCAAAGGCCAGGCTGAAACCAAAGATCCCCCACATTACCGTAATGATCACCATACAAATAATACTTTGCAGCATGGTGGAGATCACATTCTTCTTATTAACCATCCCCCCGTAAAAAAACGCGAGACCGGGTGTCATGATCAAAACCAGCGCCGTCGACATCAGCATCCAGGCTATATCACCCGTATTAAAATTGGGATGACCGGAGTCCTTAAAATCAACCGACGGAAAAATGAAAGTAAGTGAAAGTATAATTAAGATCAGGAAAAAAGGGAAATACCTCTTCATGTATTCAGAAAAAATATGTTTTAAATCAGCACGAAAGGTATGATTTTTTCTAAAAACAAAAGAAACTAATTAACTTTTGTTGAAAAAAACATCAACTACAGATATTTCAGGATAGAATTGGGGAAAATGCCTAATAAAACAAGCAGAAAACTTACAACAACAGCCAAAACAAGCAAATTATAAGATCTTTCACTGGCAACTTCGGCATTTTCTGTCCTTTTCAGAAATAAATATAAAGGAATTTTAAGGTAATAAAACAACGATACTACCGTGGTTATGGCGCCCGTTATCATCAGCGACAACAGCCAGATACTGTGTGTTTGCTCATAAGCGCTGTAAGCCGCCGAAAACACAAACAGTTTACCCGTAAACCCCGCAGTAACCGGGATGCCGGTTAAAGAAATAAGGATAATTACAAAACAAACCGAGGCTACAGGGTATTTTAAGCCCAGGCCCTTGTAACTTTCTACATCTTCGGCATCAACAATATTGCTGAAGTAAGATGCAAGCGCCAAAGCGCCGATATTCGCCATGGCATATACCGCAAGATAGTAGGTTAATGATGATAAGCCCTGTAAATTGAACGTAACTACTGCCATTAAAGCAAAACCGGTGTGGCCAATGCTTGAATAAGCCAGCATCCTTTTCACATTGCTTTGCAAAACGGCAGCAAAATTTCCGGCTATCATGGTGATAATACCAATGGCTGACAAAACAATGCTAAAATCAATCCCCTTCCAATCCGCCGAAAACAGGAACAAAGGCATCACATTTACAAGCAACGCAAAAGCCGCTATTTTAGGTACGGTTGACAGGTATGCAGTAACCGGCGTGGGCGCTCCCTGGTAAACGTCGGGTACCCAAAAATGCATCGGCATAAATGATAATTTAAACCCTATGCCCATCATCACCAGCACCAAAACAAATGAAGCACTCACAGGGTTTACGTTGGGTAACTGTGCCACAATACCCGGCAGATCGAGCGAGCCGCTGAAGCCATACAGTAACGAGATCCCGTATAACATAACAGCCGATGATGCCGCGCCGAAAAGCACGTACTTTAAACCGGCTTCGGTACTTAAAGCAGTTTCAGACCGGTAAGCCACCATCAGGTATGACGCTATGGATACCATCTCGATGGCAAGATAAACAGAGAGCAGGTTAATAGCCATGGCCATTAAATGCAGCCCTAAAATAGACGCTATGGAAATGGTATACAGGTCTGATAACCCTTTTGGATGCGCCTTCAGCTTATCATCCCAGGTAAAATTCAATAACAGGATAAACGATAGCAGATCGATAATGATCTTGAAAAATACCGCCGACCTGCGCAGCAGTAACATGCTGCCGAAAATAACGTGATCGCCGTCAAGGATCAGAGCTACTTGCTGCAGATCTTTAAACAATACCAGCAACAAGCCTGTGCAGGCTACTATTTTGCAAAGCTTTACAGATCTGCGCCCAAATATCAGGTCGGTTATCAGCACTACCAAAAACAGCCCGGTTAAATAAATTTCGGGCATAAAATAGGGTATGCTGCCAAAAACATTGGTTAACTGAGCTGATATGTGGGGGAGCAGATCGTGCATTTATATTTTATTGTACTATTTTATTTAGCCTGTAAAAACTGTATCAATGCCAGTACCGAATCGTTGATCTTACCAAATACCAACGACGGCATCAAGCCTAAAGCCAATGCTGCAGCGGCAAGCGGTATCAATGCCAGTTTTTCGCGGATGCTTACATCGGTAAGTGCTATTTTCCAAACTTCTCCTCCTTTTAAGGATACTTTTCCAAAGAACATGCGTTGCAGTGTCCACAGGAAATAGGCTGCTCCCAAAAGGATCCCTACCGAACCGCAAACAGCCATCCAGTACGGCAGCAAACCGTTAACCGTTGGTGATTTAAACGCACCTGCCAGTGTAAATGCTTCGGCCACGAATGCCGAAAAACCCGGCAAGCCTAAGGAAGCAAAAAAAGCCACCATAACAAAGGCTGTATATTGAGGCATCTGGGTGCCTAATCCGCGGAAATGATAAATATCCCTGTCGTGTACGCGGTTATAAACCACGCCTACCAAAAAGAACAGCATGGTTGATAAAAAGCCGTGGCTTACCATCTGCATCACCGCGCCGCTTACACCTTCGGCAGTTTGCGAGGCAATACCCAGTAACACAAAACCCATGTGCGATACGGAAGAGTAAGCGATCATCCGCTTCAGGTCGCGCTGGGCCAGCGCGTTGCAGGCACCATATAATATCGATATAACACCAAGCAAGCCAAGCCAGAAAGCTCCGGACGAGGCTATTTCCGGGAAAATCCCCAAACAGATGCGGATGATGCCGTAACCACCTATTTTAAGGAGCACACCGGCAAGAATAATGGATACCGGCGTTGGCGCCTCCACGTGGGCATCGGGCAGCCAGGTATGTAAAGGCACAACCGGCACTTTAATAGCGAATGCAATAAATAGCACTACAAAACCAACCGTACGTGCAGGCATGCCTAATATAGTTTGATGCGCCACTGCCGAAAATATTGAACCCTGGGCATAATTAGCCGGGTTCATCATCTGGATAATATTAAAAGTATGGCTTCCTGTTGCCGGATCGCTTACCGAAAGATATAAACCTACCATCACCAGTAACATGAATACGGAGCCAAACAACGTGTAAAGGAAAAACTTGATGGCAGCATATTCGCGACGTACACCGCCCCACATCCCTATCAGGAAATATAGCGGTAATAGCATCAGCTCATAAAACAGGTAAAACAGGAAGAAATCCAAAGCGCAGAATACACCCATCACGGCCATATCCAACAGCAAAAACAATAGGAAGAAACCTTTGAGATTGCTCTTGATTTCCCAGGAAGCCAGCGTAGCAACAACCATCACCAGTGCCGACATTACCAGCATTGTTACCGAAATGCCATCTATCCCTACAAAATAATCTATCTGCATTTTGCCCATGCTGCCCAGGTTAAGGGCAATCCATGGCAGTTTCTGCACAAACTGAAACTGGTCTTCATGGTTAATACCGGCAGTTGCCGCACCTGTTTTAAAGTTAAGGTAGATCGCGATGCTGATACCCAATTGCAAAAGCGTAGCCAGCAGGGTAATATATTTAAAACTCCCCCGAACCGACGATGGCAGCAATACGATCACCAGTGCAAACAGTACAGGTATGAATATGAGTAGGGTTAGTAGGTTCATTAAATTCAGATCAGTATTTTTAAAATAAAGAGCACCAACACAATGAGCAGCATACTGTACAGGTAATACTGCACCTTGCCGTTTTGAAACTTACGTGCAAAATTGCCAATACTTTGCATTAATGCAGCCGTTAAATGCAAAAATCCGTCAACAATATATTTGTCGCACCAGGCAGCAAGATTTGCCATCATCCGGCTCGTGCGTTCAATTAAATGGATTAGCCCGTCAATGATATTCCTATCAAACCAGAAACAGGTTTTGCCCAGGCCAAGTACCGGTTTTACAATCACTTTCTTATAGATCTTATCCAGGTACCACTGGTTGTACGATAAGCGGTACAGAAAACCCGTTTGCGGAAATGAAAACGCATTTTTCTTCACATAGATAGCATATGCCGCATACATGACAAACACGCTCAGGATGTTCACCCCAATGGGGATAATGGTATGGTAAATATTTTCGCGGGCCATAAAATTGGCCGGCTTTAAGCTCTCAAACAGCCAGGCTTTTTCATAAAAAAAGGGGTTAAGCGAAAACAGCGGGAACAAACTGCAAACCGCCAGCAGGATCAATGGCAATTTATATTGCCAACCGCCATCGCTGATATGGAATTTAATTTCGGGATTACTTTTCAGCAGGCGAAACTCGCCAAAAAAAACTTTTACTATCAATCTTGATACATAAAAAGCTGTAAGCCAGCTGGTAAATAATGCACCTGCCGGGATCAGTTTAAGCCATGCGCTTCTACCCTCGCTCCATTCAAAGGCCTGGATCAGGATGCCATCTTTTGACAGATAGCCCGAAGTAAGCGGAATACCGATCAGCGCCAGTGAGCCAACAATAGCAACAATAAATGTCAGCGGCAACTTTTTACGTAAACCACCCATGTACTGAATATTTTGCGGGTCGATATCCAGGTCATTTTCCTCCCTGATATGCTGCATTTCGTGGATCACAACCCCGGCCACCAAAAACAGTAAACATTTGAAGAAAGCGTGCGTAGCCAAATGGAATAGCGAAGAGCCATAAGCCCCAACCCCCATCGCCAGGATCATGTAACCCAATTGCGATATAGTTGAATAAGCAAGTACACGTTTCAAATCGTTTTGCGTAAGCGCGATGGTGGCGGCCATAAAAGCTGTAAAGCAACCTATTACGGCAAGAACCGTTAACTCGGTATCAGTAAACAAAGGATAAACCCTGCCCAGCAGAAATACACCGGCAGCCACCATAGTAGCCGCGTGGATCAGCGCCGAAACCGACGTCGGCCCTTCCATGGCATCAGGTAGCCAGGTATGCAATGGAAATTGCGCCGATTTTGCAGCCACTGCCATAAATACACCAATGCAGGCCACATATTGCCATACAACAGGGATCTGCCCAGAAGCAGATATCCACAAACCATCATGAATAACGGATTTAAATACCAGGTTATCATTTATAAAAAGTGTGGCAATATCAAACGTACGGAACTGGGCAAAAATGATAATGATAGTACTCAGCAAACCGATATCGCCAATGCGGTTCATGATAAAGGCTTTTTTATTGGCCTGTACGGCTTTATCCTTAGTGAACCAGAAACCGATAAGCAGGTATGATGAAAAGCCCACCAGCTCCCAAAAAGCATAGAACAGCACCAGGCTATCCGCTACCACTAAAGCCAGCATGCTGAAACAAAAGAAACTTAAGTAGGTAAAATAACGACTGTACCTGTCGTCATGCTTCATGTATGCAGTAGAATAGATGTGAACAGGCAAGGCAATCAGCGATACCAACAGCAGCATCAGCGCTGACAGATTATTAAGCAGGATGCCCGCGAAAACTTTGGTGTTGCCAATGGTAAACCATAGTTTTTGGGTGTGCAGCGGTTGCTGGTTCCAAACCGCGGCAAATACCATAGCCGATAATACACAACCCACCAAAATAGCCAGCGTTGATATCCAGCCTGCTGCTTTACTTTTTACCGGGAGACAAAAGTTGATCAACGCAGCGAACAGCGGCAAACCCACGGCTGCAATGGTGTAGCTGATAATGGTATCGGTATATGGTATAGCGTTGTTCAATTATCTTTTTTATCTTCTGTAGAGACGCATAATTGCGTCTCCGAATGTACATTTCCGCTTGTCCTGCGGGAGACGCAATTATGTGTCTCTACAATTTTTTTAATCCCTCAAATTTTTAATCTCATCCGGATCAATGGTTTTATATCGCCGGTAAACATTCAGGACGATGGCCAGCGCAACCGCTGTTGTTGCCGCGGCCAGCACAATAGCAAACAAGGCGAACACCTGTCCGCCGTTATTCAGCTTATCATATTTACCAAAAGCTACCAGGTTTAAAATGGCAGCATTCAGCATTAGTTCAATTCCTATTAATACTTGTATAGAGTTACGTTTGGATACAATCATGTACATGCCTGTGCAAAACAATAACGCGCCTACGAGTAAAAAATCGGTTAACGAGATCATGTCCGGCCCTCCTTACGTGATAAATGTGCCGCACCTACCAAAGCCATCAGCAATAAAACAGAAATGGCTTCAAAAGGCAGCAGGTAGGTAGTCATGAGGTTAACGCCTATATTATCTATAGTTGAAGAGGTTGGCGTTATCTCATTTTTTTGTGCGATGGCCTGTTTTACCCATGGCAGGTTATCAGCATCGGCTTTAAGGATAATGTTTACAATCACCGCTAAAAACAGTGCAGCCAGTATAACCGCCGGTACTTTAGCCATGTTAATGAATTTTCCTTTGTGTTGTTCTATCACATTTAGCGTTTCACGACCAGAAAGCATAAATGCAAAAAGGATGAGCACCAGGATGCCCCCTACGTAAATTACCACTTGCGTTACGGCAACAAAATCGGCAAGGGCAATTACATACAAGCCAGCTAATGCAAACAAGGTCACAAAAAATATAAAAATACTCCTGACCAGGTTTTTACTTAAAGCAGCATATAACGCCGAGCCAATGGCAATAAAACTCATTGTATAAAACAGTAAGCGAACCAAGGTCATGCCCCGCCCTCCTTTTGTTTCATAGCGGCTAATTTGGCAGCCTGTTTTTCGGCCTGTTGTTTATCAAAAAGGGCACGCTTTTCGGCGGCATCTTCGGGCGTCATATCCGAAAACTGGTAGACCAGATCACTTAGCTGAAAAACGGTTTTATCATACTGGTTAGTCATGGTAATGCATTCGGTTGGGCACACAATGGTACACAAGCCGCAATACATACATTTGGCCATATCAATATCAAACTTGGCAGCATACAAACGCTTGGTTGTACCGTCGGATGTTTGGCCGATAGCTTCCGTAGCCTTGATCGACTCAATATCAATACAATTAACCGGGCAAACCTTGGCGCACAAATCGCACACTATGCAGTCATCCATTTCCACATCCAACTGGTACCGGCCCACTTCGGGTACCGGCAGTTGTTGCTTAGGATATTGAATAGTGTTGGTACCATGTTCCAATTGTTTAAAGTAATTGCTGTCGCTCACGGTCACAATCTCCCTTTTGCTATTACCCGCAAAAAGGTGGCGTATGGTAAGGCTTAAACCTTTCCATGCCGTTGTAAACGCGTTTATTACTTTCTGAACCATGATTTTTAGGATTTTAGGATTACCCTGAATTTCCTATATTTTATATTATTTACTAATCTTTATTCTTCTATCTCTTCCGACTTCCGGACTGCGGACTTCCGACTAAACGCTTACATCACCCACAACCTCCATACACCCGATATCAGCATACAACAGAAAGCCAGCGGGGTTAATACTTTCCAGCAAAGGTTCATGAGCTGGTCAACCCGCAGGCGGGGCAATGTCCACCTGATCCACATTTGAACACCCACCAGGCCTAACGTTTTTAATACTACCCATAATATCCCCCAGGCTACTCCGGTTGTCCAGGCTGCCAATTTAACGCCGCCTATGTTTGGCAGCGGCGTATTCCAGGCACCTAAAAACAAGATCACCGCTATCATGGATACCAGGAACATCATCGAATATTCGGCCAAAAATACCAGTGCAAAACGAATACCAGTAAACTCAGTATGGAAACCGGCAACCAATTCAGATTCCGCTTCCGGAATATCAAAAGGCGCGCGGTTACTTTCGGCCAGTGAGGCTATAAAATAGATCACAAATGCGATGAGCAAATGTGGTGCCCTGAAAACATTCCAGCTAAAAAAACCACCTATTTGAGATACATCCCAAAAACCAGCGAATTTAACTTTTTCTGTCGCCAGGATACCCTGCTGGGCCGAAATCACCTGCAAATCCAGCGTTTGTGCTATCATTACAACAGACATGATGGCAAAGCCTGCGGGAATTTCGTACGAAATGATCTGTGCCGCCGAGCGCATAGCGCCCAGTATGGAGTATTTATTGTTCGATCCCCATCCCGCCATCAGGATGCCCAATGTCTCGATAGAGATAATAGCGAAAATATAGTAAAGACCAATATTTGTTTTTGAAGGGATAAGTCCGGGGGCCCAAGGTAATGCAGCAAAGCCAAGGTACACGGCAATAAATATCACCGCCGGTGCCAGCATAAACAACCATTTATCGGCAGCCGCCGGGACGATCAGCTCTTTCTGAAGCATCTTTAAAATATCGGCCAGCGTTTGCAGCGAACCATATTTTCCCGTTTCCGTTGGACCGAGCCTGTCTTGTATAAACGCTGATATTTTACGCTCGGCATATACACCGAATAAAGCGAAAAAGGCTGAAAAACTGAACAACCCAATTGCTGCAATAAAATATGTAAAATAATAGTTCAACAGGAATATTTGCTTAAGGGTGCAAACTTACTAAATGTTGAGTTATTTAGAATGATTAAATTATATATTAAGTTGATAGGGATTGTTGTTTTTTGAGTGGGTGAGTGAGTGGGTGAGTGGG
>CBIHRB010000054.1:0-10891 GCA_966212355.1 uncultured Mucilaginibacter sp. | reverse complement strand
CGGTGCCACCCTTTATCACTTTCAATAGTGCAACATTGCAAAAGCCTTAGCTAATTACTAAGGCTTTTTTGCGTTTAATGGGCTTTTCATTGTCCTGTTATATTCTCCATAGCGTACTTCAGCGGCAACAAAAATTACAAGTTAACACACATACTTTTTATTGTGGTAATAATAACTTAGAATCATTTTTTTATGTTTGCGCTTCCAAAAATAGCCCCATGGAATTTGAAAAATTAGCAGCCCAAATTAAAGCAGAAATAGCAAAACTGGATACCACGCCCGAGCTTGATAAGATCAACAGGGCTTTTGACGAGAAGATCCGCAAGGTGGAGGAAGCCCGCCGCGAGAAGCTGGCTACCGTGCCCGACAACGCCGTAGAACGGAAAAAACTCATCGCCGCCCTTGAAGCCCTTGGTGAAAAATATGTTGAACCCGCTAAGAAGAAAAGCAGGGAATAAGGGATTGGTTTTGTAGAAGAATTTAAAAGGTCTGCCAGGTTTGGCGGGCCTTTTTTGTTTGTTGGGGTGCCCGGTCGTGGGGGGCAATGGTGGTTTCGGAGCATTGTCACTTGCCTGTATAGTACTGTTCAATTTTTGAAAGTGTAAACACCTGGTGTTTTCTTGCGAAATTGAACGCCTGATAATCAGTGTGTTGTAAATTGGTAAATCTGTTCAAAATCGTGATTTGAACAACTTGTATTTGATAATCAGTGTGTTATGTAAATTGGTTTTTGAACGTTGAACACCCGGTTTTTAAAAATTGAACACTGACAAAGTGCTGTCACCATTGGGGGGCTTTTTAGTGGGTAAATTTGAGTGCCTTTCATGATTGCCGGCGGGTTGGCGGCAAATAACGATGGATGTTTCGGGCTTTTGAGCTGCCGGACAGGGGCGCGACAAATTATGGACCATACTGCAGAAAAACCCCTGGTTATTCAAATGATTCAGAATGAGGTGCGGGAAGCGGCGGCTAAGCTTGGGCGAAAGGGAGGGGTTATGATCTCCGACCCGGATGCCGTGGTTGAGCTGTTTGATATTTACCCGGCCAATGAGTGGATGGCTATGGAAACCGAACACGAAATGCCGCAAATGCTGTTTGGCAACTTCTGGCTGGAAGGCGAGCTGTGCATCCTGTTTGCCGATACCAATATGGGCAAAAGCCTGCTGGCCGTGCAGCTGGCCGACAGCATTACCCGGGGCGAACCCATTGCTCCCTTTACGCTTGGGGCCGAAGCCTCCCCTGTGTTGTATATTGATTTTGAGCTTACCGGCAAGCAGTTTGAACAACGCTATACCGATGGCCAAAACCGTTACCAGTTTGCCACCGAATTTTACCGCGGCGAATACAACCAGTTTAACCGTGCAAGCTCGCATTATCAAAAGCTGGACAGGTATGTGATTGAAGCTTTAACGCGGGGCATTAAGCGTACGGACGCCCGGGTGCTCATCATTGATAATATTACCTGCCTGCGCAACGGAACCGAGAGCGCCGGGGCTGCCCTGTTGCTGATGAAGGAACTGAAAAAGCTTAAAACCCGCCATGGCGTGAGTATCCTGGTATTGGCCCATACGCCTAAACGTAACCCGCGGCTGCCGCTGAGCCGCAATGATTTGCAAGGGAGTAAAATGCTCATCAATTTTTGTGACAGCGCTTTTGCCATGGGCGAAAGCCACTCCATGCCCGGCCAGCGCTATTTAAAGCAGATTAAGCAGCGCAGCACTGCCGAAACTTATGGGGCCGACAATATATGCCTTGCCCAACTGGAACGGCACAAGGGCTTTTTAAAGTTTGTTTTTACGGGCCATGACTGCGAGAAAAACCACCTACGCGACGCCTCGAGGCAAGAACGCGAACGGATGCACCGGGAGGCTAAGAAATTAAACGATGAAGGTTTAAGCCAGCGGCAGGTAGCGGAGCGGCTCGGCCTGAGTGTGGGAAGTGTGAATAGGATGCTGAAGGGGGAATGAGCGTTAAACAATTTAAGGCATTAAAAAAGGCCAACCGGATTGGCTGACCTTTCATTTTATTGTAGTTGTTTAATTATCGATCTGAAATTTTCCAGACCTGCCTCGAGGTTTTCTAATATGTCTAACGCTAATACGTCGGGATCGGGGAGGTTATCTAAATCGGCAAGCGATTTATCTTTTAACCAGGTTATATCCAAACTTGTTTTATCACGTGCTATAATTTCATCATAGCTGTATTTTCTCCAACGTCCATCAGGGTTTGACTCAGGGTGGAATGTTTCTACGCGTTTGTGGCGATTGCTTGATTGATAGCAGTCAATAAAATCTTGCAGGTCGCTTAATTTAAGCGGGTTCTTTTTTAAGGTATGATGAATGTTGGTGCGATAATCGTAATACCAAATTTCTTTTGTCCAAGGTTCTTTTGCCGAGGGCTTAGCATCAAAGAAAACTACGTTTGCTTTAACTCCATTGGCGTAAAATATGCCTGTAGGTAAACGGAGTATGGTATGCAGATCGGTTGTTTCCAATAGTTTTTTACGCACCAGTTCGCCCGCACCACCTTCAAATAAAACGTTGTCAGGTAGTACAACAGCAGCCATGCCTGTAGTTTTGAGCATGGTACGGATATGCTGTATAAAGTTTAACTGCTTATTGCTTGTTGTAGCAAAAAAGTCCTGGCGATTATAAGTAAGATCTTCTTTTTCCTGCTCGCCTTCTTCGTTAGTAAAAGTTTGGCTGCTCTTTTTACCAAAAGGCGGATTGGCAAGTACGTAATCGTAAGTTGTGCTGCTTTGCGCTATAAGGGCATCGGCTGGCGATATATTATTATCGCTGTCGATATCACCGATGTTGTGTAAAAACAAGTTCATCAAGGCCAGGCGGCGTGTGCTGGCTACAATTTCATTACCGAAGAAAGTATGATATTTTAGAAATACGTTTTGCTCCCTGTCTAACTTGTTATTGTCGACTATATAATCATAGGCCGATAAAAAGAACCCGCCGGTTCCACATGCAGGATCGGCGATTGTTTTATTAGGCTCGGGACGAATACAGGCTACCATAGCACGTATTAACGCCCGCGGCGTAAAATACTGCCCGGCACCGCTTTTGGTATCCTCGGCATTTTTTTCAAGTAAGCCCTCATAAATATCGCCTTTTACATCGGTACCCATCATGATCCAGTTTTCATGGTGGATCATATTTATCAGCTTATACAGCTTCGCCGGGTCTTGTATCTTATTTTGGCTTTTGGTAAATATTTGACCCAATACCCCTTTATGTTGCCCTAACTCGCGCAACAGGGTTGAGTAATGTATTTCCAGTTCGGCACCGCGTTTTTCGGTCAGGCTATCCCAGTTATATTCTGCCGGGATAGTTAGTTTTCGGTTATAGGGTGGTTTGCTGTATTCATCTGCCATTTTTAAAAACAGCAAGTAGGTAAGTTGCTCCAGATAATCGCCATAGCTAACCCCATCATCGCGAAGGGTATTACAGAACGACCAAACTTTGGATATGATTGCGGATGAAGTCATTAGTTTTAATTTAAGATAATCGAAGGCTGGGCATCGGTTTTATTCCGGCTTGCGCTACCTTTCTTGCCTGATTTGATCCGGGTAATATTGCTCCTTTTCCAGACTGGATCCAATAATAGGGAGTTTTAGCCTTAATTTTATTTAATTCGGGTGCTTGAGAGCTTAGCCAGTTTTTTAGCCATTGCAGTTTTTTTATAACCACATCAACCTCGCTTGTATTGGCAGGATGTACTTCAATAAAGTAAGCTTTATCATTATACCCGAAGCTGTAATCCCAGCGATTTTCGTTTGGATATTTAGTAGTTGTACACGAATCAATATCAACACTCCCGTTGAATAAACGTGTATTAGCAACATTTACTTTTGTACTATTTGTGCCCAATGCCGATAAACCTGGTTGATAACAATTTTTAACATCAGGAGTTGCTTCAACTGCCCCTTTGTACACGTTAGTAGCAATTTTAGCCATTGTTAGCAGCTATAGTTGATACAATATCATTTGCTTTTGAACTGAAAGAAGAAAGACCTCCCCACTCGGCAATTGCCACCTCTTCACTTCCGGCGTCTAAACTGGAAATATCTCTTATTATTACATCGTCTTTAGTCCGGTCGAAATAGTAGGTGTTTATTTTCTTTAGCTCAAGCTGATCTTTAAAAAGCCGGTTCAACTGAATGGATTTTTTCACATCGAAAAGATCGTAAAGTGCTTGTTTATCGGCACCGGCTTCTTTTAATAAATTAAATGCCCATGCAAACTCGAGCAAAACCGGCGAATGCGTTGATACGATAACCTTATAATTTCTTGAAAGCAGGTCGAGGATCTGTAATAGCACTGTTTTTATCGCTTCTGGATGAAGCCCCATTTCCGGTTCTTCAATTATTACGTATTTAATTCCGTCTTTGTTGGTTTTTAGTACCGGCGACAAATAATAAAAGCTGAGCAATAAGGGCATAAACTCTTTTTGACCGGCACTCCAGGCCATAAAAGGGATACTGGTATTGCCAATATTTAATTTAAACCTTTTTTTATTGGTTTTATCTATTACTATTTTTCCATTATGAAAAATACTGTTGTTAATGGAATCAATAAGTGGTTGCTTGATTCGTTGTGGTTGCGGAAATATGGATTCTTCACTTTTGTTTATACCGCTTTCTAAAAATTGCCGCAAGGTTTCACTAAAATCGCGCAAAATGTAAGGCACTGAATCATCATATTCGCTAAAAAATCGGGGCCAGCCGTTTTGTAAACAAACAACGCGTTGCGCAGGAATATAAAATAATTCGTCTTTAGCAGTTTTGCTTAGTTTGGCTTTTGGTTTAAGGCTTGTGGCTAAAAAAACTTTTTTATCAAAAGTAACCCGGGTATTTTTAGTCCATATACCGGCCATACCTTCGCCAAAATACCTGTCTAATATTTCCTGTTGGTTATTGCCCCATACAAACCCGTATTGCTCAATGGTACGGCGAATAGTTTTTTTGTCGATTAGCAATTTAATCAACTGTAGTAAAATACTTTTGCCGCTTGCCTGCGGCCCGACAAACAAAGTAAGATCGCCGAAATTAATATCGGCTTCCTTAATTGGGCCTAACGACTTGATTTTTATATTATCCATTTACAAACCTTGTTGTTCAAATATAACGAGTAATTAAGCATTTTGCTTATTTACAAATTACGCCCGTTTGTCAATTAATTTTCCAAAACCTACTGGTATTAATTTAACTTCTTTCATCCACTGCCATGTTGATGCTATAAGGCTTTTATTAAATTTGGCTTTGTTATCGTCCCAGTCATATACTTCTTGTGCCAGGAGTGTTTCATCAAGTTTTTGTTTCTTGATGATGTAATTATTCCAAATAGCATAAATAGTTGCTATTAACTCAGCAGTATCTGTGTCGGTATCTTTGAGCAGCTTTATAATGAAATTGATTTTACTGCTGCTTGAACGAAAGTATTTAGGGTAATCAATTGTCAATTCAGAAATTGCCGTCGATGGTTCATATTTAAAACCATTGCCTATGGGCGTTTCATCAATCCAGTTTTTTTGTTTACCCTCATTTAAAAACGCATATAGAAATTTTGAATCCAGCGGCCCTGCAGCCTCTTTTACATATTGGGTATCAAAATCCAATTGGGCATGCTGCTCGCACAGGTATAATATTTTTTGAAGCTTGGTGCGCCCGATATAACCGCCTTTTTGAAATGCATAAATAATATGGCCGGCTAATACTTTACGTTGCCAGCTATCGTTACTGTCAATTGAAATTACTTTAGCTTCTTCGGGTTGTCTTTTAACAACTGTTACCAGCTTGCCGTCAAAAGCTTTTTTCAAAATGCTTTGCCGTAAAGCTTCGGCTTGTTGTAAGCTGTTGGTTATGGTTTCTTCTATTTTATCACAAACGCTTAGGCGACTTTCAATTTCTCGAATAATAATTTGCTGTTCATGCAGGGGAGCTAACGGGAAAATTAGGTTTTTTACTATCCCCAAATTGATATTTGGTTGAACTCCACCTGATGATTTTCTTCTGATATCATTGTAGTTTTTTTGCAAAAAATATTTTAAATAAGGTTTTATTCTAATATCAAAACCATCAAAATAAATAGCAGCAATAGCTTGATTAGTACAGGCTTCTATTAATAATTCAGAACATTTACCTCTTGTTTTACCTTCACCATACATTGCAAGTAAAAGAGTGTGTTTTGGATAAATAGTACAGTTAGTGCTTTTTAGCGCTTCATCAGTTATGTATTCCGTTGCCTCAGTTACAAAGTTGTCATTTAACGCACCGCTGGTTACCCATGGGATGTTTCCATTATTGTAAAATCTTGAATTACTTTTTAATGGTGTGCTTCCTGTTCCGACTTTAGCAACTTCTGAAATTCTTTTCCATTCCCATCCGTCCGGCAACTCCCCATCCTTTACATTTTCATTTGTCAACTTACCTTCAAAAGCCATTTTTAAAACCGCCTGTCTGTAAACCTTGAGTTGCTCCTGCGCTGTTTTTAAATTTTCAATGCCTTTATCAAGTTCGCTGAAAAGTTCTTCTATTTTATCTACTATCTGAATTTGAGTCTTAATTGGAGGAATAGGTATTAAGATTTCTTTTAACTTCGTGGCGTTCACATTTGCAACTGCTATTCCTAAACTTTTCTCTGTGATTTCCTTCCAATAAAAGGGGCTTTTCAAAAATAAATAAAAGTATTTTGAAAGAACAATGCTATTGATAGGTTTGAACCTAATCAAATATGAAGCGAATACTGAAGGCTCTGTTTTATTTATTAAATAGCTTACACCAACGGAACCTGCTCTTGAAATAACAATATCTCCTTCATGTAATAAGTATTTTTCCAAATCCTTTGGATTCTCTAAACAATAAGGAACATTTTCCCAATCAATTTGCCCTCCAGTTATATCCGTGGTTCGAAGTAGTTTTAAAGTGCCATGCTTTGAACCGCTGGTGGTATAACCATATTGAGGTGGAGTACAGATTTGACCTAATTTTAATAAATTCCAACCTTCCGGCAATTCCATATTCTTATCCATTATGCCGCTAATACTTCGTTCAATTCATCAATTATTTCGCCGGTGCTATTACCAAACAGTTGCCACATTTTGCCAAGCCCTCCTTGTTTATTAAATGGATCAAGTTCAAAATCATCTTGCTCCACATGAAAACTTGATGCTATGTAATCCTTAATCATGCGCAGCCATTGCATTTGTTCTTCATTAAATTTTGCTGCTGCACCGGCCTGTTTACTAAATACCCATTGCTGAAAGTTAATATCAACCATCTTATCATAGGTGGTTAATTTTTCATCAATCCCGCTTATTTTGCGGAGCAGCGAAACTAAGGCTATTAATTCATTTTTGGGCTGGTCATTTACTTTTTCCAGTTGGGCATAGGCACGCCATATATTCAACGGTGCTAACAAGGGTTTGCTAACCTTTATTGTCTCGGCTAAATCTCTGATCATTTTGTAGGTTAGCGTTCGCCTTTGGTATGGCTGCCCGTAAAATAATTGCAGGGCAGTAATTTCGGTTTTATTATCTGCTATCCAGGTTTTGAAATCCTGCACCAGGCCTTCGGCAATGGCGGTATTGTCTTTTACCCAGCCTATATTTAACAGTTCGTCGGGGTTAATGTGGTCAATAACCTGGTCGTATTGCTTACGGATGTCAATAATATAATTACGCAGTTCAAAGCTGTTAAACACCTGTGTAGCCTGTTCAATCAATGCGTTATGCTGTATGTTGAAAGCTGTTTCTTTATCTGCCGGTGCCGCACCGGGCATTTGCCTGTCAATTTCGCGGCGAATATTCTCTAATGTATCGGCATCATGCGCATTAAGTAATTGCTTAACTACGTGGGTAATAGTTTGACCTTCTGCTTTTTCTGCAAAAGCAGTTTTTTCTTTTTCATTAATCAGT
Organism: uncultured Mucilaginibacter sp.; assembly: GCA_966212355.1. Taxonomy (GTDB): domain Bacteria; phylum Bacteroidota; class Bacteroidia; order Sphingobacteriales; family Sphingobacteriaceae; genus Mucilaginibacter. The sequence continues at coordinate 2,965 of CBIHRB010000054.1, read as the reverse complement.
TTATCTAAACGAATGAGGCGGTTAGCCAGTGTGGTAAGCATATCTTCATCGGTATTGCCCATGTGTACGCTTTCAATCACTTCTTTAAGCGATAAGCCCGGCTTTTTTTCTAATGGGCGGCTATCGGTTTTCTGACTTTTTTCAACGCCAATGGCATCTATAATTACAAAATGATCTTTGGTGAATTTAGCTGCCGGTGTACCTGTCAATCTTAATTCTTCAATGCTGCAAGTACGGGTACCCCGGCCTTTCATTTGCTCGTAATAGCTTTTGCTTTTTACATCACGCATAAACAACAATACTTCCAGTGGCCGAATGTCGGTACCGGTAGCTATCATATCTACAGTTACTGCAACGCGTGGATAATAGCTGTTGCGGAATTGCTGCAAAATACTTTTCGGATCTTCCTCGCTGCGGTAAGTTATTTTTTTACAAAACTTATTTTCCTCGGCAAACTCCTCGCGTACTATGTTAATGATATCATCGGCATGGCTATCACTTTTGGCAAATATGAGCATTTTAGGAACCTCGAAAGTTTCGGGTGTAGTAACTGTAGAGGGCGTAAGCCTGTCGGGAAACATCACCGGCAGTTGCTCTTTTACAGCTTTAATAATTAACCTAAGCTGGTTTGGGTTTACTACCTTATCGTCCAGCTGTTTGGCGCTATACTCTACATCCTCATCAAGCGTATTCCAAAATTGTTTGCGGGTAAGCTTTTCGCGCCTGCCAATATATTCGCCAAGCTCAATTTTTGAGCCCTGCTGTGTGATTTTGGTTACAATTTCAAATACATTGTATGGGACGAGTACACCATCTTCCACTGCCTTTTGATAACCATAATCGCAAACCAGGTTTTGGTTAAAATAGCCAAAGGTGCGGTTATCGGGCGTAGCAGTTAAACCTATTTGAAAAGCATCAAAGTAATCCAGCACCTGTTTCCAAAGGTTGTAAATGCTGCGGTGGCATTCGTCAATAACTACAAAGTCAAAAAACTCCATTGGCGTTTTCTGATTGTAAACTACAGGTAAAGGTTCTTTAGCTACCCACTTTTTTTCGTTGGGGTTTTGTTCTTCGTCGCGCTCATCCAGTTCGCTTCCTTTTAAAATGGAGTATAGGCGCTGTATGGTACTGATATAAACCTGACTATCGTTAGGGATAAAGGAACTGCTTAAGCGGGTAACACCGTACAGCTCGGGAAATAAACGGTTATCGTCTTGTGGTTGGTAACGCTTAAACTCCTGCTCGGCCTGTTCGCCAAGGTTTTTGGTATCAACCAAAAATAAAACCCTTTTGGCTTTAGCATATTTTAGCAGCCTGTAAATAAATGATATTGCCGTAAATGTTTTACCCGAACCCGTAGCCATTTGTATCAGGGCTTTGGGCCGGTTTTCTTTAAATGATTTTTCAACCCCGGTAATGGCAGTCACCTGGCAATCGCGCAGGCCATCAGTTTCCAAAACCGGCGTATCATGTAAACGGCTTCGCAATGTGCGCCCTTCTTTTATCCATTGCTGAAAAGTTTCAGGACGGTGAAATGTAAACACGGGTCTCGATCGGGGTTTCGGATCACGATAATCGGTAAAGCGGGTTAGTTCGCCTGTGCTTTCATAAACAAAAGGCAGAGGATCATTATTAAGATATTTGAGTTTGGCCTTGGCGTATTCGGCAGATTGCTCTTCAGCAACAATCAACTTGTAGCCTTCATCTTCGCGTTTGGCTTCAATAACGCCAACCGGCTTTTTATCTACAAATAATATATAGTCGGCAGGGCCGGTTTCTGTTTGGTATTCCCTTATCGCTACGCCAATACCTGCACTAATATTGCTTTGTTTTTTACCCTGTACTATCCAGCCGCAAGCTTCTAATTGCTTATCAATATGATCGCGGGCTATCTGTTCGGGGTTTTGGTTCATCAGCTAAATTAGGATTTATAAATATAGTATCATTTTTATAAATAGCTATATTGAAAATAATACGGCCCTCGCGCCCCGGCAGCGTTAGGGATTGCAGCGGAAAACCCACAGCCTTGCGCAGGCCTTCGCGCGGAGGGCCAAGGCGAGGATTTGCAGCGTAAAGCCCGGGCCGCAGGCAACGCCATTATTTTAATTTCGGAATTGGGATTTTCGATTTCGGATTTAAGGTATGGAGAAACGGGTGTTATGCTGAGTGTTTAAATCCGGGGCTTGTGAAGGCGGAATAACAAATACACCACGTCATTGCTGAGTTACGAAGCAATCCCCAGCAGGCAGATAAAAGACTTTATTCTATAAACTTACATCGTCGCGCTCCTGGCCGCGCGGGGCCAGTTACGTTTTTCGCTATTGTTCATTTTTTAAGGTGCTCAAGAAGGCTCCGCCGTTTGTCTTGACACAAAAGTATCCAAAAAGTCAAGTCAGCAGATAGGCTTCTTTGCGCGCAACCTGGCCCCATAGCCCTCGGCGCGGCCTTCACCCTGCAAAACGAACAGAACCACGGGCTGCAATTATTTTGCCCCGATTCGCACGCAATGCATCCGCTTCTGCAAAAACTTGCTATGCCCCTGCAGCCGCACCGCCCGGCATCGTTCTGTTCGTTTTTATCCGAAGCTGATCTGCTGCGAAAAAAACGCATTTTTTATCTTGTCATGGGTAGCTCGTCGAAGCATGGTGGGTGAGGCCTCTGCGCGCGACCCTTCGACAAGCTCAGGCTGACAGGCCTTTGCACTCAGGTTGACAACATTAAAACGGGTGTCATGCTGAGGTTCCCGAAGCATGGTGGGTTAGACCTCTGCGCGCGACCCTTCGACAAGCTCAGGGTGACAGGCCTTTGCACTCAGGTCGACAACATTAAAACGGGTGTCATGCTGAGTAAATAAAAGCCGAGGCTTCTGAAGGAGAAATGACATTTACACTACCCGTCATCCCGAATTTATTTCACTGTTGTCCGGTAAAGTTTGTTATTGTTATAAAAAGATTGTATTAGGGTA
>CBIHRB010000053.1:0-16379 GCA_966212355.1 uncultured Mucilaginibacter sp. | reverse complement strand
CACCTTCGCTCCCATTGGTATTGGCCACAAAAGTTACAGACTGGCCCGGACAAACTATATCAGGTTGCTCTATTGCTACCGTTGGTGTTACCAATGGCTTATATACAGGCGATACCGGAAGAGAAGTCACACCGGCGGGGTTATCGGTACAATCACTGGTGTTGATGAGGGTAACTGTTACGTTATCGGTAGCGGTAATAGTTGCAGGTGCCGGAAACGTTTTTCCATTATTATTTTGATCAATACCGTTAACCAGCCAGCGATAAACAGGGTTAACACCTTCGCTCCCATTGGTATTGGCCACAAAAGTTACAGACTGGCCCGGACAAACTATATCAGGTTGCTCTATTGCTACCGTTGGTGTTACTAATGGCTTATATACAGGCGATACCGGGGCAGAAGTTGCACTCAGAGGACCGCAATCGCTTGTATTAATCAGCGTAACAGTCACCTTATCGGCAGCCGTTATGGTGATGGGCGCCGGAAACGTTTTATTGTTATTATGCTGATCGACATTGTTGATCTCCCAGCGGTAAACAGAGTTAACGTCCTCCGTGTCATGGGTGTTTGCCACAAATATTACCTGCTGGCCTGGGCAAGCCAAATCAGGTTGTTCTACGCTTACTACCGGGGTTACCAATGGTATATACATGGGTGATGCCGGGGCGGAGGTAACAGATGGCATATTGGTACAATCGGTGGTATTAGTGATCGTTACCGTTATTACATCAGCACTGCTAATTTCAGAGCTTATAAAATTTACACTGTTAGGCCCGCGGGGATCTCCGTTTACATACCACTGATAACTGGCATGGTCACCCCCATTTGTTGATAATGCCACAAGTATCACCTGTTCGCCGGGACAGCCCAAAATTTGTTGATTAATGCTTACCTCTGGTGTCACAATCGGTTTTACTATCCCCCTTACGGGCACATGAACATCTACTGCCCCGGTTGATTTCAGTAACACATCGCCTGCCAGGCTCCCGGCGGGTGCAGTCGCTGCGGAACGAACATAAACTGCAACCCCGTCTCCATCTGGTGGTAGCTCTAAATCGGCAAGCGGTATGCTAACAGTGCTGCCGTAGCCTCCAACTGGTGTCAATGACACTTCAAAATTGGCAGGGGCAATAACACCCCCATCATCGGTAAGATTAATTCCCGACACTGCAAACTGCTGATAATTTGCAGATGCTGAGCCAAAGCAGGCAGTAATTATCCCACTAACATTGTTGCCATTAATAACAGGTCTTGCAACATCAGCAACCTCTATACTCAATATAAACTTACTGCTGCCACCGGCATTATATGCAGTAACAGTATAATTAGTAGCGGGCCAGAGCACAGTTGGAGTACCGGTGATAGATCCCGTGCGGGGATCAAAGGTTAAGCCGGCGGGTAAAGCTTTATCTATTGTATATCCGGTTGCTATAACCCGTTTGATAAAATTTTTACCATATTCGGCAACATATAAATTACCATCAGGACCAATTGTTACGCCGCTCGGACTGCTAAAATGCACTTCATTGCCAACCCCGCTTTCAACTCCAACCGGACCACCCCCGGCTATAGTTTTAACCTCACCATCCGGCGAAATTCGCCGCACCGTGCCTGCTCCACCATCAGTTACATATAAATTACCCGATGCATCAACCGTTATCCCCACAGGAAACTGAAAGTTAGCGGCGGCTCCAATTCCGTCACCCGATCCAAAGTTACCGCTACCGGCTATTGTTGAAACCAAGCCATTGGGGGTTATCTTCCGGATCACAAAACCGCCCTGGTCTGCAACATAGATGTTCCCGTTTTTATCAACCGCGAGCCCGGCTGGCCTGTTAAACTGAGCCGCAGGCCCAATTCCATCTAAAGTACCTGCAGCAGGCTGGCCGGCAAGTGTATATACATACCCCGATGGAGATATTTTACGAATCGCATTATTGCCATCAGACACATACAGATTATCATCCTTGTCGATAGCGATACCGTTGGGATTGATAATATTTGCTACATCGCCCGGGCCGTCGGCCGTACCGCTTTGATTTATACCGGCAAAAACAGTAACTGTACCCGCAGGGGTAATTTTTAATATATTATGATTGCTATAGTTAGCCACAAATAAATTGCCGCTTTTATCCTTAACCACTCCACGGGGGTTATTAAGTTTAGGCACATTAAAAGGTGGGCCGGGCAATGCGTCGGTACCTATTGATGAAACCTGCCCCGCGGCACTTATCATACGGATCCCGCCGCCGCTTTCGGCTATATACATATTCCCGTCGGCATCGATACTTATACCATACGGCAATTTAAATTGCGCGGTGGCCGCATCGCCGTTTACATTGCCAAACTGCCCTGTGCCCGCAACAATCTTAGTATCGCCATAAACGGTAGCCGGAACAGCGCCACCCTTATTTACAGGGCTTAGCGGCGCTATTTCATTGCCTATAATATAAACATTGGGAGTAGTATAGGTAATATCGGGCGCCTGGCCAAAAGCTGAAAAAGCTACGAGCCAAAGCACAAGTGCTGTTATTACCGGTTTTGGAGAAGCACGCACTTCAGCTATTTTAAATTGTAAGCAGGTGCGGTTATCCAGCGGTCAGGAAGATAGCAAGAGTAAATATAACTGGTCATTAAATTGCAGGTAAGGTTATAGTGATCTGTTTATCCCATTGGTTTATCACTTGCTGATATCCATACTAAAATAAGCTTTTTTGACAACTCTTAATCAACTAATTTTAAATGATTTAAATTATAAAATCCGGCATCACCAAAAACAAAAAAGCCGGACTAAGCCGGCTAATATTTTTGAAAAAGAAAAATAAATGTTTTAGTTGGTATTAATTACGCCTGAAGCCACCTTTTTGGCCACCGCCGTTAAAGCCAGGACCTTTATCTTCGGCTATGTTAACCGTGATCCTGCGGCCATAATAACTTGCTCCATTCATGCAACGTATCGCTTCTTTCGCTTCATCCTCGTTAACCATCTCCACAAAACCAAAACCCTTACTCTCTTTTGTTTCGCGATCTTTAATGATCCTGAGCGATTTAACCGGCCCAAAATCACCAAAAACAGCTGTTAATTCGGCCTCATCTACTTCTAAAGGAAGACCTGCAATAAATACTTTCATCAATGTTTTTAAAATTTGCGTAAAGGTACAAAAAAAGAGCCGGATTCCTGCCTCTCCGGGCACTAATGATGATTAGGTAATGGCTTTTTTACCTTCATATTACTGAATAAAATTTCCAAACAAAATGTTAAAAACAGAACCGGATTTTATTTGAGTTGTAGCTCGAAGCTTCCCTCAACACGGTAAAAAGGAGAGTCAGACTTATCGTCTTTAGCTAAAAAGGTAAAGAAAGTACCTTTAGCAATCATATTTTCGTGATTATACTGATCCATATCAATCTTACCAAAATCCTGTTGCCCGGCATATTTGGTAAGGGTATATTGAAGCAAAGGTTTTTTTTCATCAACCTTAAACAGAAACTGGCTTCCGGCTACATCGCTGCTGGTTTTCACCGAAGCCAATCCTAACGAACTGATGCCAAAACTCATGTTATGCGCTTTATTGATTGCTGTGATGCCAAAGTATTTGTTATCGCCATTATGCACGTTTATAAATGCAATTGAATCCTGGCTGGCATCGAAAGTGTAAGTTGAATCTTCGATGGTAACTTTTAAAGTACCTTTGCCTGCAAGAAAATTACCCGGAGTATTGATGATGTTTACTGATGATACGCTGTCCTTACTGGCGGATGTTTTAACCGCGTTGATATCTTTCACTTCCTCGTCTTTTTGACAGGAAGTTAAAGCCACCGAAATGGATAAACTTAGTAAAACAAACCATTTAGTAAAACTGGTACGTATCATAGGCTTATTGGCGAATAAACATAGCAATAAATAATTACAAATTTCATTAAATATGGTTAAACGAATTAATTTTTTAACTTTTTTTAACCTTTATATGAATATACGTCAATAGTCATGCTAAAGTTGCCGGTTTATGCGCGGTAATGCACTTTTAATAAAAATGCAAAAAACGGATATCCGGCGACCTGTTTTGGGAGGTTTTCGACATCAAAAATATAAAATCTGCATACAAATTACGAACAACGCATTGTTAATCAAATTAATACACGCTCATTAAAACACCTCGCCCACATTAATAAACAGGCCTCTTGACCCTTCGCGCCCGAAACCATAATCAATGGCTATGTTGGTTTTGGATACCTTATTCAGTTTAACCCTTAAACCGGCCCCAAAACCGGGCTGCACAGTTTGCAAAGCGGTACCCGGGGCCGCCGAAAACGACTCGCCGTTTACAAAAGCTACCCCTCCAAGTAAACCATTACGGGTTATTTTAAACCGGTATTCGCTTTCAAGGTAAACCATTTGCGCCCCTCTAAACCTACCCTGTATGTATCCGCGCCCGGTAGTAAAGCCTGGGTCGTGCCCTGTAGCGGGCAGATCGAGATATGCCGGCCGTCCATTAATTACCAGCCAATTATATGACCAAAAGGCCAGCACGTTATCCGAGCTTTCCGGAAACCTGAAGTATTTGCGCACGTCAACAATTAAAGAGCGCCAGGCAGTTGTACTGCCTAAAAATGTATAATTATCCCGGTACTGTAACGAGGTGTAAAATCCGCGCGACGCATTGATCGGGTTATCGCGACTGTCATAGAGCCCGCTAAACGTTATCCCGGTTGATATGGCGTGGCTAACAGGGCCGTACCTTTCATAGTCCGACGTTTTTCCGTTTAACTGCCCTTTCTCGTACATATTCCACCTGTCATCAAAAATATAACCCAAACCAGCGTAAAAGTTTCCGGTTATATTGCGCAAAACAGTTTCATGAAAACGGAAAAAACTATAAACAAGGGGATTCTCATTATCCCTGTCAGAATTGCTGCCTAAGCCAAAACTGCTTTGCGGGTATTTGTAAAACCTGAAATCGCCTATAAAATCATATTTGTTATTTTTCGACCATATGTTTGATTGGATGGGGACGATCACCTGCTTATTTTGAGTGTAGGCAGGGTTTACTGTTATGGTGGAGATCCGGGTATCGGGTGCTAACCTGAAAATCACATTGCCTGATATAGTACCCGCCAGCCCTGTTTGTAAAGTGTAACCTATAGCCGGAATAATTGATATTACCGGTTTTGAAGTTACAGAATCAACTTTGCCGGGCTTCTTGCTTTCACCAAAAATGGATCCTATAACGTCAAATATATCTTTTTCAAAAGTGGTATCGGGATGGGTAACCAGTATTGTATCTTTATATTTAGTGTGCCCTATCGGGATGTATCTTTTATCCTGGGCGTGTACTCTGATACTTATGAGCAGGCCTGCAAAAATTAAAATGCTTGTTTTATTAATACCCATTATAATTATTCGATGCAGGAAAAGTAAAGGTTTATCCGTGCAATTATAAAATAATTATTTAAGTTATTTGTTTGTACAAGATTTTATTGAGCTTTAAGCCGCGGATCAAAAGTGAACTTGTTTACACTGCTGATAGTTATTTTGTTATAGTCGGGATGGGCCGGATTAAGCAGGTAATTATATTCCAGATCGATAATTGCCGATGGTACTTTTAACACGGCCGTTTCCATTTTACGAAGCCAGGTATCGCCAAGCAATTGAGTAACCGGGTAGTTAATTACCGTATGCCAGTTGGCATTAAGTTTTTGGAGTTTGTTTACAGTGATTTCAAAAACAGGCAGGTTATCCGGTATCTGGAATATAATAACTGAAAAATCACCGGCATATAAAGCAGTACCAGGCGAATGCGCCAGTTTTTCAAGGCATGAAAGAGCCAGCGAACCGCCTGTATAGATCATATATTGCCCCAATGAATTCCATCGGCCGTCAATTCCTGAGCCTTTGCGGTCATGGGCATATTTGGTTTGGCTTATCCGGTAAACGTTCAAAAGATAGAAGGAAAGATTAATAATCTATTTAGTGATCATAAATTTGCGTTAAAATGCAATCAATAATTCACTAAATCATTAATTCAATAATTATTTTTAGGCAAGCACACCGTAATCAATACGGATAAGCTGACTTATTACAATACTAATGCCTGTTATGGTATCAAGTAAATCAAAAGGGATAGCGTCAATGCCCGGATTATAATGTTTTAGCCAGCCTTTAAACTCATCAAGGGAGCCAAAGGTATCCAGGCCTTTATCAAAAAGCTCAAACAGTTGAATGATGTGCTCACTCAGCCCCTGGTTTAGCTCATGCGTGCTTTGCAAATGCTTACGCAAAGTAGGCTCGGTTATATGCAGCCATTTGGCTATATCACTTTGAGTAGCACCGGTTACCTTTACTAAATCAGTGATGGAATTTGAACGCAACCCTTGTTTTATAGCCCCAAGCTTGGCCAAAGGCGATTTAAAATAGGTTTCATAAGGCATCAGCAGATCATTAAAAACCTGCATAGGTGCATCGGTAAATACATAAGGGCGGGATGCAGCCTGCCCTTGCCTGCTTTCAATAGCTGTATTACGTTTAATTGCTTTGCTCATATACAAATGTAAATATTTTCTATTAAAAAAGAAAATATTTACATTTTATTCATTCCGCCGCTATGCCTATCCGCTTATATCTGCTTAAATAAAAAATTACCAATAAAATTAGCAATTGTAAAAAATATTCCCGACATTTGATTATTCTTTTATGCCAATCGGCATTTATGACATAATGAAACCCGATATATCTTCCTTTAATAAAGCCGTCCAGGTTGAGCGGCTTATTGACAAATATTTCGCCCATATAAAGGGGAAATATCATATTGAACAAAAACCGGTAAAAAACAGTAAAGACAATGCAGAAACTATTGAACAAAAGGTTTGGGACCGTGAACCCGAACCCGCAACCCTGTCTGGACTGATCCTTGCCCTTGGCTTTAGCAGCCGGCAGGAGTTTTATACTTATGTACAGCACGGCCCGTTTTCACAGGCAGTTAAACAGGGCGTTTTACGTGTAGAGGCCTGCTATGAAGCCCATCTGCACCAAAATGTAACCGGGGCAATGTTCGCGCTAAAAAATATAGGGTGGAGCGAAAAACATGATCCATCACCAAATACAGAAGCAGGGAACATTTTAACAGTAAAGGTCTTTAGCTCCGGGCCTCCCCCTGCCGGTAGCGAAAAAGATGTAAAACTATAACCCCGGTACCCGCTTGCAACTTCAGCTATCAGATTAAAAATCAGCAATAATGACCGATGAAGAAATAATTACCGACACTCCATTTAAAGAACCGGAAGGTTTTCACTGCTCTGTCCTGTTCAAACAAAATTATCTCTCAACCGCGCATGTGGTAATTAACCAGGGAGGTACCAGCAGCGGTAAAACATTTGCCATTGAGCAGGCGCTGTTTTGCCTTGCCTGCGAAAACCCCAAACAGGTGATTACCATAGTTGGGCAGGATATCCCCAACCTTAAAGCAGGCGCCCTGCGCGATGCATTAAATATATACAGCTCTTCGCCGGTATTACAGGCAAAAATTAAAAGCTATAATAAAAGCGACCGTATTTTCGAGTTTCTCAATGGTAGCATAATTGAGTTTAAAAGCTACGACAACGGCCAGCACGCAAAATCCGGAAAGCGCGATTACCTGTTTATCAACGAAGCCAATGGCCTTACATGGGATGTATATACAGAATTGGCCCTGCGCACCAAAAAGCGCATTTTTATTGACTATAACCCCAATACCGGCTTTTGGGTACATGAGCACTTAATTGGTAAACCGGGGGTACAACTTATCGTGTCCGACCATCGGCATAACCCGTTTTTAGGTCAGGAAGTACGTGATAAAATAGAAGCGTTAAAAACTGTTGATATTGAACTATGGAAGGTATATGCCCGTGGTTTAACCGGCAAAACAACCGGACTTATATTTGACAACTGGTATATCTGCGAATCTATCCCGGCCGATGCCCGTTTGATAGCCCTGGGGTTAGATTTTGGTTTTACTAATGATGAAACCGGATGCATTGAAGTATACCAGCAAAACGGCGAATTGTGGGTAAACGAGTTACTCTACAAAACAGGCCTCACCAACACAGATATTTCCTCAAAATTAAAAGAGGCCGGCGTAGGCTTCAACTGCGAAATTATTGCAGATAGTGCGGAGCCCAAATCAATCGAAGAATTAAAACGCCTGGGGTGGCGCATTACACCTGCAAAAAAAGGTGCCGATAGTGTTAAAAACTCTATTGATATCCTTAAACGCTACAAAATAAATATAACCCGCAATAGTACAAACCTGCGCAACGAGCTTAACCGTTATAAATGGCGCGTAGATGTAACAGGCAAAACCATCAATGAACCGGTTGACTCATGGAATCATTTGATAGATCCCTTAAGATATATCGCCCTTAATAAATTAAAAATAAACGGCACCGGAAAACTTCAATCACGCCTGCCGCACAAGCAAAGTATTCAACAAGCAGGGGCATTATACGGGCTGATCTAAACATCCACAATCAAAAACCACAAAACCGATACAGGCTTAAATAGATATGACAGAACAAATATTAAAAACAACCCAGGGCAAGTTGCGGGTCCGGATACCAACGCAATTAAATGAAGTAACCCTGGGCCAACTAATGGATTTGCAAACCCAGCCCGATATAACAGACCTTGAGGCCATCAGCATACTTTCGGGCATACCGATTGCTGAGCTTCATAACATCAAAAACTATGATGACCTGCACCAGTTTGGCGATACCGTACTTTCTTTATCCCACCAGATTAAACACCTGTACAACAGTAACGAGATACCCAAAGAGGTTACTTTTATGCTGCCCGGGGGAAGCGGGACACCACTCCAAAAAACAAAGGTAAAAGTAATGCAAAACCTTTCGGTTGAGCCCGCCGGCGCTTTTATGGCAGCCCGCGATATCATAGCCGAAGAAATAAATGCACATATAAAAACCCATGGCGAAGATGATTGGCAGGAACATTTTAATCCTTCATTAAACGCCTGCTGCCAGGTATTGGCGCAATACTTCTATTGCCGGGCAACAGGTAAAAAATATGACGAATATGAGGTAGAGGGCTTTATGGATGAAGTTAAAAAGCTACGGGTAACGGAGGCACTGCCCATCTCAAAGCATTTTTTTACCTGTTATCCCAGCTTATCGATGCCGAGAATAAGCTTTTGGCATCGGCTCCTACTATACTTGAAAAAAGGGCAGGGATCCAGTCGTTCGAAAAATTTAAATATATCAACACTGTAAACTCATTAGCAGGCGGCGATATTACCAAATGGGGCCTGATCATGAGTATGCCATATGAGCGCATACTTACCAAACTGCTGCTTAACAAAACCGAAGCCGAATATCAAAAACGATATAGCGAGCTATCTCAAACTACAACTTAAAGTGCCTTATCCCTGCAAGGCTATTAAATACCAAACCACCCCAACCCAGGGATCGGGGCCTGAATTATTATGCGTAACCAAATAGAAGCTATTGTACAAACACTTAATGGCAACCCGGCTTTTGCCTATGGCACCCAGGCCGAACTGAATACCCTTGCAGATGATATCACCTTTCCCTGCGTATTTCTTTACCCCCTTCAGCCTATTGAGGTAAGTCCGCAGGTTAATGGCTCGGTTGATAATATGTTCACCGTTTATATGGAGTTTCTGTTCAAAACAGATTTTGGACAGTTCACAGCCGAAAATGAAACCCATATATCGCAGGCATTGCAAATGGCTAACCAATTTGTGGTAAAAGCCTCAAAATACAGGGAAGGCGAAGGCCGGTACTTCAGGGTTAAAGCAGGACAAAAAGCCAAATGTGTGCCGGTTTATAACAAGTTTGATGTTAACACCACCGGTATTGGTTTAACTATAGCGTTATCGGCCATGTATTTTGATGTTTTTTAAACCCTCATTCTAACCAATAAAAAATGAATATAACAGCCACTATTAATGAAACCATCAGCTCAACAACCTACCCCGACCAAAACGGGGGACAAATCGATCAGGGCGATGTATTCATCAGCATTATTGATGCCGATACCAGGCAACCCACCAATGGCAATAACTGCGAGGTCACCTATCAGCGTAACGAAAACGGATTTACAGCTAACTACACAGTTACCGTAGCCGGGCAATCGTTCCCGCTCTATTCGGGCGTCATCAGAGACTATGAATACAGCCCCCAGGGCGATATGATCCGGAGCAACTATGTATCGTTCAGCATAATCGCTGTCAAAGCCGGTGACAATCCTTCCCCCAATCCCTCTGTTTGTGATCTGAAGATAAATTATATAGATATCAACAAGACCGAGTCGGCTCCGGGAGCTGCTGATGCCCAAATCACCGTTAACGCAACCTCAAGTTTTGCATCCATATTGTACAGTATCGATCTGGGTGTAAACTGGCAGGCTTCTCCTGTTTTTACAAACCTAAGCGGAGGATTAAAACACATACTTGTAAAAGACAGTAACCCTTTAGGCTGTACAGACACCGCGGAGGTTAGTATTTCAACATCCACCAATCTGCTAACCGGCGATCCTTCGGTAATGCTCCCCGATGGATATATGTCACGCTGGAGCGCGGCGTTCAACCCTATTGTGTTTACCTATCAAAGAAAAGATTTCACGATTAACAACATAACAGCCGACAGCGAAAAAGCACATGCCTGCATCAGTGTTAACGCCAATTTTAAAGACACCAATACAAGGCTGGTTAAAGTAAAGGAAGGGGATAAGGTTTATATAAATACTACTGCATATAAAGGTGTTTATACCATTGAAAAAGTAATTGGCACTAATAGCATAGTGATAGACACACCTTTTATAAACGGTGAAACTACCGGTTTTATCAACATCAACAGTATGTGCCCATATTATGAGCTGCATACCCGCATTACCTATACCGATCCGCTTACCAATAACCTATCTACCATAAAATCAGTAAACCGGCCGGATAATACCGGCTTAGTAAAAGCAGACCTGTCAAACTTTTTACAGAGCTTGCTGCGTCCGGCCGACAGCAGCGATTATAACCAGGTTGATCATCGCGATACCAATCTCTACGCCGCTTATACGGTTGAGTACGCCCAGCATTATGATAATGGCTCAAACGAAGGATTTACGAGCAGCTTCAGTCAAATTCAGCATCCGTACTATGTGGTTTATGCGGCCAAACAGCTCGGGGATAAATATGGCGGCAACCTTGCAGCTTATGTACCAAACGTTAACTCACCTGCACAATGGATAACAGATTTTAAAGAACCTGCATATTCGGCAGGGTACCCATTCGATATTGGGTTCATCTGCACCGATGAGATGGCCGGTCTCCAACCCTATTGCCTGCTTACCTTGCTTGATATTAACCGGAACCCGTTACCCGGTGGTTCACAACCCGATTATTTGCAAAATGAGGATGATTCATGGATCCTGAATGAAGATGGCAGCAAGTTTAGCATCGGTAACCAGACATCTTTTATCATGCCTTTAACAGGTCCTGCCGGCCTGCACCGGCTTATGGTTAATGCAAACTTCCCGGCCGTGGCCTATTACTTCAATATCCAGATCAGGTATGATGATGAAAACGGTTCGCATTCGTTAACCAAAGCACAAACTGTACGGATAGATGATGCTGTTGATGATAATTCAGTATACCTGAGATGGATCGGGCTTAGTGGTTCCTGGAATTACTATCGTTTTGTATTTAACCAGGAAATAAGCCTGGATGTTCAAAATGCTGTTATCATTAAAAACTTTGTACAAAACTGGCAAACCCAGGAAGGAATTGAAGATGTGATCAGCAAAAGCGCAGGTCAAAAAATGAAGGTTATGGCCGAAGATCTTTCTGTAAATGATATCCGCGGGCTGCAGTCAATTAAATATTCGCCAAAGGTACAGATGCTGGTAAATAAAAATCCTGTCAGGTGGCAAACCATTGTGATAAATACCGCCACCTACCGCGAATATGAAACCCGCAACGGGCAGGCCCCATTTAGCATAACATTCAATATGCCATCCATAAATATTCAAAGCCAGTAACCGCCCTATTCTTTAGTAAAACTAATGTTATCAATCCCATAGTAATAATCACCATCAACAGTTATACTACTTTCATAACTTACTTCAAGTGCATTTTCGGTAAGTGTATTAACGGTATAAGTGCCTTCATAAAATGCCGGTGTTGTTTTACTTATGGTTAATACTTTATCCTTCAAAGTGTATTGATATTTAATAAGCGCCGTTTCGCCCGACGGAGTGCGGTTTGACGTATAACCTGAACCATCATTATTAAAAATTTCAAAATCAGCAGCGGAGTAATCTGTACGGGCAGTATCCCTTTGCAATACATTGTTTTTATAACTGCGGGTATGATATTTTTTCAGGTACCATTTACCTGTAATAGTAACTGCAGGGTTAGCAACCTTATCATCTTTTTTGCATGATACCAGGCAACATACCAATATGGCAATTATCAAAAGATACTTTACATGCATTGAATGCTGTTTCAGGTTAATTGGTCGGGATCATAAACTTAAATAAATTATTGATAATAAACCAATTGTTTTAAACAACGGTCAACAACTAACATTTGCTAATTTCATGAATCAGATACAACTTTATATTAATGACCAACTGGTTGATTTAACTGATGACAGCCCTATTGCGCTTACCTTCCAGATCAATAACCTGGCCGAAGTTAAAAACCAACAGGGCAATACCAGCAACCAGTTTAAGATCCCGCTAACACAGCGTAACCGTCAAATCCTGGGTTTTCCGGATGATATAGCTTTTACAACTGCGCTTCCTTATGATAATTACCAGGCAAAAATCATCCAGGATGGGTTGGAGATTATTCCTTACGGACTGGCTGTGCTTAACAGCATTGAACAGGATATGGCCAACATCACCATATTAAGTGGCAATGTTGATTTTTTTGACGCGTTGGAGGGAAAAATCTATGACATGGGCGATAGCAGCAGCACCACATCCAATTTGGGTAAAAACCTGCCGTGGCAGGCTTTTGACCATCCCTGGAATTTGGAAACCATTGTTGCATCACAAAAAAAGGAAGAGGGTTGGATATGGCCTGTTGTTGATTATGGATCAATAAATGAGGTTGATTTTGATAAACCTTTGGATGTGTATACCATGCGGCCAGGTTTTTTCATTAAAACTGCAATCGAACTAATGATCAAAAACACAGGTTACAAAGCAACAGGTTCCTTGCTTAAAAACGAATTATACCCTAAACTTATTTGCCAGTTTGCCAATGACCAATTTGAGCACGGGACTGACTTTCAGAATTCTGTTGAAGGCTTGAGTAAATCAGCATCGATGTTGTATGTAACAAATAACGAACTCGTAATAGATGGCGGGCAATTAGGCATGCATGCTAACGACAATACAGACAGAACATTACCAATTGGGTTCCAGGAATATCATGCAAAAGAGCGGGTTAACGGCACAGCAAGCCTCATTCTCGACTTAGACATGCATGGCGTGGCCAATACCGGCGATAATGGGTATTTTGAGCTCATTATAAATTACCGTGAATCAAGCGGCCACTCAAGCGAGGTAGCAAGGCAAACCATCAACTTTACAGACAAGGCTTACCCACCTAATACCCGTGAGCGCACAGAACTGGTTAAGAATTTAAAGCTCACATACGATTT
This sequence comes from uncultured Mucilaginibacter sp., assembly GCA_966212355.1. Lineage (GTDB taxonomy): Bacteria > Bacteroidota > Bacteroidia > Sphingobacteriales > Sphingobacteriaceae > Mucilaginibacter. The sequence goes on along the minus strand of CBIHRB010000053.1, from coordinate 2,705 downwards.
CGAGCTCAATAAAGGCGATTCGGTTTTTATCACTTATCACCTGCATCGTTATAATACTACAGTTTTTCTTCACAAAGGCGCTGTATTTAGGTTTGATGTTGACCAAAAACCAATTTTATACGGTCAACAGGTACAATGCGAACGCATTTTTCCGGATATAAGTCAGAAAGATTTATTGAAGGATACGCTGCAACGTTTCGGTATTGTGTGCCAAACAGATAACAGTACCCGCACCGTGTCCTTTAATTCATTTGCAGATATTGTTTCCAATATTCCAATCGCAAAAAACTGGACAAGCAAGTGTATTGATCAGGGTAAAACCATAAGTTTTCAACTCGGCGGATATGCACAGGTTAATTACATGAAATACAAGGATGACGATAACGTATTACCCAAAAAACTGGCCGATTCTGAAATTATAGTTAAAGATAAGACCCTGCCAGCAAGTGCCGACCTGTTCGAAAGCCAGTTTGCCCCCACCCTTAACCGGGCATTTACAGGTGGCACAATAGCTCAGATCAAAAAGCTCGATCCTGATAGCGATACCAACGATTTCAGCATCAGCACGTCACCAAGGATACTGATTGATCAGAAGTTAAACCTGCTCAATCTTAAAAACTACCCAACGGTAAAGTTTACCGACGGCGAAAAGACTGTTGAGGTAAATGACGTAGTATCGGTGCCTTATTTTTATAAACCCGATGGTGAATTTAATCTGTGCTTTAGCGATAAACCGGGAGTTAACGGCGCCATGCAGCCAGGTTTAAAAACAAACTATTATCCGCAGCTTGAAAAAATACTAACCCAAACCAAAAAGGTAGTCAGATATTTTTTGCTTACGTCCCGCGATATCCTTGAGCTTGATTTACTCATTCCCGTTTATCTTGCGCAGGATAGTTGTTATTATTACATCAACAAGATTGACAGTTGGCGTAAGGGACAGCCAACAAAGGTAGAATTAATAAAATTGGGATAACGCTTTAATCATAGCCCCATTAAATCTTAAAATATTTTCAACTATTTTATTTGTTTTAATCATATCTATTATTATTTTTACTAAAAAAATTAGCACTTAAGTTTTATGCCACAACAGTCAGATAACAGTTCCTGTAGCTTTGATCCAACTTTCACAAAGTCAAAGAATAACTCATCTATTTTTAGATTAATAAAATAACATCACAAGATAAATCCGACACTATTAAGATGTCCTTTTATGAAGTATGATTATATTTTACTTGTAAAACAAAACTTACTATCAAATCTCAAACTCCTTATGTCACCCGAACAAAACACTTCTGCCAAACCTAAAAAAAGCAATAAATTATGGATCTTTGCAGGTATCGTTGTTGCTTTAATCACAGTTGTATTATTAAACTTTACCCTCGCCGTAGAAACATACTGCTACGTTTTTAAGAGTGCCCATTTTAACAGCGGAGATAAAGTTTATGCGTCTCAGCGTTTTTTTGATATTAAACAAGTAAACTCAATTGCTGCGCTAAGATTAATTCGTCCGTTAACTGCAAAGGAGATTGATAATGACATGAGTATTCTTGATGAAGAAAAAAGGCGTACCCTTAAACAAAGTCTTAATTCTTCATTAAAACCGTATGTCACTCTTATAAACATATCGTTTTCCAAAGAAGCAATGCAGAAGCTCGGAACGACAGTTCTTGGAACCTATTTAGACAAGACCCTAATAGATGTAAAGAAAATACCTGGTATAGATGAGGGCAAAGCGATACTTTATCGCATCAAACCGGATATGAAAAACGTTAATATAAGTCCAATGTTTGATAGATTACCCGAAAATTATACCCTGGCCGATAGCCTTTACTATATAGATCCGCTAATGGCTGGTAAACAGGAAACAACTCTCGCAAAAAAGTAAAAAGGGACAACCCTTTTTTTTAAACAAAAATATGCCAAAAGGCATTTAAAACATATAAAGATGAGTACAGAAACAAACCCCACAAATGAAAATCAGACCGAAAAAGCAAAAGCCTATGCTAATGCGTTAAAGGAATTGAAAACCGCCTTAGACGGTGTAAATGGAAAATTACCCGAATTTGCCAACGGCATGAAAGCAGGCCTTATGGCCCTGGGCGAGAAACTTCCAGAGGTTGTTAACACAATAAAAGAGTTAAACAAACAAAACAAGGAACTTGCTGCTTCGGGTCAGCAACCTAAAAATATACTGAAAGAGCTTGGCTCGGCATTTTTGTCCTGGAATTCCGCTTTATCTGTGGGCATTACGTTAATAACCACATACGGGCCAAAAGTTTTATCGTTTTTGGCTAATCTATTTGAGTCGGACAGGGCAAGAGCCGCCGCACGAGCCCTGAAAGATTATAAAGACGTAATGGAAAGCTACACCCAAACGGTATCGAAGCAATCGGCTGAATACCAGGTTTTGTTATCAATAGCAAAAAACGAAAAACTGGCCCAGGATGTCCGCCTTGAAGCATTAAAAAAGCTGATAGCAATATCACCAGATCATCTAAAAACCTTAACACTTGCTAATATTAATACTAAAGAAGGAACAACGGCGATAAACGAGTATACCAAAGCCCTTAAACGCAAAGCCATCGAAGAAGCAGCTCAATCCAAAATGGTTGAAATTGCGAAAGAGCGAATGGATATAACAGAAGATTACCACTGTTGTCCGGTAAAGTTTGTTATTGTTATAAAAAGATTGTATTAGGGTA
>CBIHRB010000052.1:0-17665 GCA_966212355.1 uncultured Mucilaginibacter sp. | reverse complement strand
TTTAGCTTATTTAACATTATCATTGGGAACCTTGCAAGCATCAGGTTTTCATTCCATTCACATTATGCTACAAACCTTTTGCACCTACGGCGCAACTAATCAAGGTTTTAGCTTATTTAACATTATCATTGGGAACCTTGCAGGCATCAGGTTTATTTTCCATTCACATTATGCTACAAACCTTTTGCACCTACGGCGCAACTAATCAAGATTTTAGCTTATTTAACATTATCATTGGGAACCTTGCAAGCATCAGGTTTTCATTCCGTTCATTAGCTTTAAAAGCAAACTGGAAGATCTGTCCCATAGGGACAGCAGGTTTGTAGAATAATATTGATAGATATATTTCAGAGCTCCGTAGGAGCTCCACTTATAAAGCGTTCTATTCGGGCAATTTGAAAATGTATCGCTCATCAAACTCAATATTGAAATCCTTTAATATCTGCTGGTACTCCTCTAAAAAGGTTTTCTTTTTATGATGCTCTTGTTGATTGGTAATATAATTCACTACTTTATTCACCTGCGACCGACTATGACTAAAAGCACCATAGCCCTCCTGCCATTGAAATTTACCAGGTGTTAAATTTTCTTTGTTGATCCATTCAGAAGAATCACTTTTGACGATTCTTATCAAGTTAGAAATGGCTTGATTAGGATTCAATCCAATAAATAAATGCAGATGATCTGGCATAGTGTTGATGGCGATCATTTTATGTTCTTGTTTCTGAACAATAGAAGTTATGTATTGCCGCAATCTTTCTGCCCATGTTTCGTCAATTAGCGACGCGCGATATTTTACCGCAAATACAAAATGAATATATAATTGGGTGTATGTATTTCCCATGTTTTTTTTAATATGTTAATTAGAAAGCTGCCGAAACTCTAAACTCAAACATACATTTTTTCTATAAACCTGTTGTATTTCTGGGTCACGCTATTAAGTTATGATACTTATAAGTTGCACCAGAGGTGCAAAAGGTTTGTAGCATAACATAAGTAAGATTTAAGCGTGCCGGAGGTACGCAACTCTGGGGTTTCGCACATTTATCACCGCTATTCCTCTACGTTTGTACTTGCAGACTTGCCCCCGTCAAGTTAATTCGACCAAACTTTTGATAATTATGGGAGGGGCAAACAACCAACATGCTTTTAAAACATAAATTTGCCCCTATGCAATCCCTATTCTACGAAGACCAAACATTTACCAAAATAACCGCCGGTCAGCTTACCGGCAAAACTTACGAAAACTGCAAATTCATCAATAGTGATTTTTCCCACGCCCGGTTTGCAGGGATCACTTTTGTTGATTGCCTGTTTGATACCTGCAACCTGCTTCTTGCAGAATTAGGCAATACCGGTTTGCAGAACATTCGTTTTAAGCACTGTAAAATAAGCGGCGTAAATTTTGGTAAGGCCAATGACTTTTTATTCGAGGTACATTTTGAGGATTGTATTTTAGATAATGCTGTGTTTTATAAAAAGAAAAACAAGAAGGCTACCTATACCGATTGTTCCATGATGGAAACCGACTTGACCGAGGCCGACCTGAGCGATTGTAAATTCATTAACTGTAATCTTAAAAACGCTTTCTTCAGTCGTACCATCCTTAAAAACGCCGACCTGAGCACATCCTATAATTTCATCATCGATCCGGATGATAACATCATCAAAAAAGCAAAGTTCTCGCTTCATGGACTGCCTGGATTGCTTGCCAAATATGATATCAGGATAGGATAATATTTTGGCGACTTATTAGTTAATATCAAAAGCATAAAATTAAGAATCGTCATTGCAAATAACCATCAGGGAAGCCCTGAAAAAAACGTAATGACATGTAAAACATATTTTAGCGGTGTTGCGCGTGGGCCGCGTTAGGGATTGCAGTGTAAAGCCCGGAGCGCGTAGTGGAATTGCGGGCAGGAAAAGCGAGGACTTACAACGGAAAGCCCGGGCCGCAGGCAACGCCCATGTTATACAACTGATCGAAAAAATATACTTAATAATCAATAACTTACAATCACGTCATTATAAGGCACGAAGACAACCGACCGAAGGGAGCTCATTAATACCTATAAAAAAACAAATTATAGATATTAATAATCGCGAACTATACAGAGCGGATCTGCTAATCTGGGATTGCTTCGTTCCTCGCAATGACGCGTTTGAAATCTTGAAACTACTTACTGACCACAAACCTTATGCAAAAACTTGTCCTGTTTTTTTCTTTTCTGTTGATAAGCACCGGGGCTTTAGCTCAGGCCGACACTTCTGCGTTTACCAAATTCAATGATTTTAATAACCTGGTTTTAAACGGTGGTGTCAAAAAACCGGAAGCTCAAAAGCAATTTGAAACCCTGTTAAAACGAATTAACATGCTGGAAATGATCCGTGCTGAGCGGATCATTCCAAAAACGCAATGGGTATTCCCCTTAAAGGGCTATAAAAGCAGCGCCATTGGCGGTACCCATGGTAATGGTTACTTTGATAAGGGTTACCGTTACCTTGACGGCAACAAACACGGGGCCCATCCTGCACACGATATATTTATTAATGATAAAAACCAGGATTGTATAGATGACCGTACCGGTAAGCCTGTTGATGTTATTGCAGTTGACGATGGCTGGGTAATAGCCTGTACCAATCAGTGGGAACCGAACAGCAATATGCGGGGAGGCAAATTTATCTGGATCTATCATCCGGCAACCCATATTTTCACGTACTATGCTCACAATAACCAGATTTTCGTAAAACCGGGCGACTACGTTAAGCAAGGCCAAAAAGTAGCCGAAGTAGGCCGCACGGGTTATAATGCTTATAAAAAACGTTCGCCTACCCACCTGCATTTTTCGGCATTTAAACTGGCAGATGGAATACCTGTACCTTATAACCCTTATGAACAGCTAAAAAAAGCCAAAACGTTATGAAAATCCTGATCACCTGCCTGCTCTTGCTTTTGAATATCAACATTGCGCCTCCGGATAACGTGATTAAAAGATTCGCGGTACCGGCAGGCTATCAGCGTATAGCAGCGTCACCTGGCAGTTTCGGGGCATGGCTGCAGGCCTTACCTTTAAAGCCGGCGGGCACACCAACCAAAACTTATAAAGGCGATATTGCCCGCACCGATGTTTATACTGCTGCGGTTATTGACATGAGCATAGGCAACCAGGACCTGCAGCAATGTGCCGACGCGGTTATGCGCCTCCGTGCCGAATACCTTTATCAGCAAAAAAAATACAGCGAAATTTCTTTCAACTTTACCAGCGGTTTTAAATGCGACTATGCACATTATGCCAAGGGCTATCGCTACAAAAACGACCAATGGGTATTGAAAGCCAAACCCGATTATTCATACAAAACATTCTTAAATTACATGAATTTGGTGTTCAGTTATGCGGGCACCCTTTCCCTGCAAAAAGAATTAAAAACTGTGGCCAATCCCAATGATGTAAAACCAGGCGATGTATTTATCCGCGGAGGCTCGCCCGGACATTGTTTTATTGTGCTTGATGTGGTGGAGAACGCCGCTCATCAAAAGCAATTTTTGTTAGCGCAGAGTTTTATGCCGGCCCAAAATATCCAGGTATTAAAATATGATTCACCCTGGTTTGCTATGGACCAGCATAGCGGGATCATGTATGGCGAGCTGATCAGTAAAAATTATTTGAAGCGGTTTTAGATGAAGTGTATAAAAGAGCGTCATTGCGAGTAGGTAAAATCCGAGGCCTCTGAAGGTGAAATGACAAAAGAGGGCTTGTCAGTCTGAGCCTGTCGAAGACTCGCGCGCAGAGGCCTACCCACCATGCTTCGACGGGTAGCTTGTCGAAGGACGCGCGCAGAGGCCCACCGCGCCATGCTTCGACAGGCTCAGCATGACACCCATTTTTAATTATGTCATGGGTAGGAACGAAGCAGTGGATAGGTAGAGGCAGGCTACCTCTTCTGCACCCTATCATAAAACCCACCAAAACTGTTCATTTTCACGGCATCCTCATTAAAAAAATCGCCGGGGAAACCTAATTCAATAGCGCTAACTTCATTGAGCTTTTTGAAATGTTCGGGAGTTAATTTGGTATCGATGGCCTTGAGGTTATCGTTTAGCTGGTCAATTTTGGTAGCGCCCACAATGGGGATACAGCTAAAATCTCTGTCCATCATCCATTGCAGGGCAACATGGCTTTCGGATACCCCTAATTCGGCGGCGATGTCAACAACTGCTTCAGTAATAGTTTTAGCCCTGTCGTTACGGCGGTTACTTTCCGGTTTTACACGTCCCGGTTCGCCGCGCAGGTATTTGCCGGTTAATGCACCACCTGCCAGCGGGGCCCAGGGGGTAACCGTCATGCCGTAATGTTTTGCCATCGGGATCAGTTCGCGTTCGGCAGTACGGGCCAGCAGGCTGTACTCCACCTGCAAGGCGATGAATTGGCTCCAACCCATCAGTTCGGCAAGGGTATTCCCTTTTGATACTACCCAGGCAGGTGTATCGCTGATGGCGGCGTATGTAACTTTACCCTGTTTTATCAGGTCGTCCAACCCGCGCAGCACCTCATCAATAGGGGTAATATTATCCCAGATGTGCAGGTACAGCACATCAATAAAATCGGTTTTGAGGCGTTTAAGGCTTTCCTCTACACTCCGCATCATGTTTTTGCGGTTATTGCCCGATGCATTAGGATTGGTAGTATTATCTTTCAGCGTGTATTTGGTAGCCAGCACAAAATAATCGCGGTCATGATTGCCCAGGTATTCGCCAATGATCTTCTCGCTGGCACCCAGTTTGTACACATTCGCGGTGTCAATGAAATTGCCTCCTGCATTGGCAAAGGCATCCATAATGGCAAAGCTGGCATCCTTTTCGGCGCCCCAGCCGCCTTCGGTACCGAAGCCCATTGCGCCAAGGCATAATTCAGAAACTTTAAGGCCCGAGCGGCCTAATAATTTGTAGTTCATATATGGTGATGTTTTGTATTTAAAGTTTACATTATAGTAAAAGTCGCAACCAACAAGTTTTCAATCCATCTACCCCATTTTCGGTCCTATGGTTATAGCAATGGCCGCTAATCCTATAACCGCCACGCCAACGGCTATGCTTCCTCCAACCAGTACATAATGCCACGGCGTATGCGTATGCCTTTGTTTATTCCTTTTAAAAGCAGCCCGGCGGTACGCATCTACATACACAGAATCGTTGAGTAAAGTTGTGTCTTTTAAGTCAGAAGCTTTGGGTTTAAAATAATCGGAGGTGTTAGGTAATTTATGGCGATATTTTTTCCAGATCGCATCATCCAGTCTGAAGCTCCTGGCATCAGCACGGGCAGCTTTGATAACGCTGTCGCGATGTACTTCCTGCTGTCCCCATGCAAACGATACACAGGCAAACAGCAAAAGTAGTAAAAGGCTTTTTTTTAGATTTTTTCCTGGTATCCCTGATGCAATCATCTTTCAAACAATCCCTCCTTCAAGTTTGTACTATTTAATACATCGCTAATATACCAAATTATGAAAATCATCACCCTCCATACCAATGCCGACATTAACCAGTTATACCAGTTACTGCACGAAAAACTTAACCCGCTGTTTCACGAGCAACGAAAAAGCGAATTAAATTTCACCGTTGAACGCAAAGGCGGGGCGGTTGAAATTTCGTTGCCTGCTGTTTATGAAGGCGCACTGTTCAGCATCGCGATTAACGGTAATGAACTTTGGATTACCCGGAATGAACATTATGTTGATGATGTAAATTCGCTCACCGTCGAATCGATCCTGAACGATCTGTTCAGCAAAATTGCCGGTAATTTGGGTACCGATTTGGTGCAGGAAGGATGAAAAATTTTGATTTAAAAAATGATGTCATGGCGAGCGTAGCGCGGCAATCGCTTGCTATACAGAACAGCTATGCATGTGTGCGATTGCTTCGTTCCCGGGCATTGCCTGCGGCCCGGGTACGCTCATAAGGCGTTAGCCTGCTCCCATCTCTAACGCAGCCCCTACACCATTTCCGAAATATATCTCAAACGTCATTATATTTTTTTCAGGTTTCCTGATCGTTCCTCAATGACATGTTGAGGAAGTAGCGTATAGTCCACAGGGAAATCACGTTTAAAATAATTCGATCTGTTTCACTAATCTTATACTGAAAAATTTTTACACAAATGCTTTGCAAGCGCTCCACAATTAATCGAATTACACGAATCTTAAATTGATTCAATTCGTGCAATTCGATTAATACGTAAAAATTAGTGTCAAAATTTTTCATTTATTGTTTTTCAATCCGCGTGTAATCAAAAGCGATTTCCCTGGTATAGTCCGAAGCAATACCTTTTTTTCCGCCAAATAATTTTTAGCTTTAACAGAAAAACATCCCTATGCCTAAAATTTATAGCCTGCTCATCCTTTTTCTGTTTGCTGCATTTACCACACAGGCACAAAAGCTCCCTGAACAAAAAGGCGAACCGGTGATCATTAACCGGGATACCCTGTTTAAATTTTATGCCCCGCAGGGATTGTTTGATCCTAAAGAGCGCGCCGGGATTGTTACCCAACGCATTAAGGCCCTGATGAGCCGGATAGATTTTAACCCGGATTCGTTGACACTTAAAAACGACACCTCCATATCGGTAATAACTTACAACGGCCAGATGATCATGGGGGTTAATAATATCGATGCCTCTTACTCCGAACTGAACCGGCCGCAGCTGGCAGCAAGCTACTTATCCATACTAAAAAATAAACTGGGCAGTGTTTTTGAAAGCAACAGCCCAAAACAGCTGATCACCAACGTGCTCGAAGCCGTGGCGGTTGTTATTTTGCTGATTTTACTAATTTGGAGTGTTAACAAAGGCTTCAGGTGGATAAAATTAAAGATTATACTGGGTTGGGAACACCGGGTTGAAAAGCTGGCAGCTAAGGGGGCGCCTGTAGCTTATGCTTCCCGCCTGCTCCCATTTATCAGCGGACTTATAAACGTTGGCCGGCTGCTCGTTATCCTGCTGCTGGTTTACCTGGCTTTGCCCGTATTGTTTTATATCTTCCCTTCGTCGCAGCCTATCGCCACACAATTGATCGGCTTTGTGGTTAACCCCTTGAAAAGTATCCTGCTGGCCATTGTTCACTTTATACCCAACCTGCTTACCATAACGGTTATTTACCTGGTTACCCGGTATATTGTAAAACTGGTAAAATTTATAGCTACCGAAATAGCAAACGGGGCCATCGCTTTAAAGGGCTTTTATCCGGAATGGGCTATCCCAACTTACAATATCATCCGCGTACTCATGTACGCCTTTATGTTTGTGGTGATATTTCCATATTTGCCGGGGTCGCAGTCTAAAGTGTTTCAGGGGGTTACGGTGTTTATAGGCGTACTGTTTTCGTTAGGTTCCTCATCGGCTATTGCTAATATGGTATCGGGCATTGTACTTACCTATATGCGCCCCTTTAAAATTGGCGACCGCATCAAAGTTGGCGAAATTATGGGCGATGTAATTGAGAAAAACCTGCTGGTTACCCGCGTACGCACTATTAAAAACGAAGATGTAACCGTGCCCAACGCTACCATTTTAAGCGGTGCTACGGTTAACTATACTTCATCGTCAAAAACTTTGGGTTTGATACTGAATACCAGTGTTACTATAGGCTACGATGCCCCCTGGCAAACCATCCACAATCTGCTCATCAGCGCGGCCGAAGCAACAGAGGGCATTCTTGCCAATCCAAAACCGTTTGTACTGCAAACCGCTTTGAATGATTTTAACGTAAGTTACCAGATAAACGCTTACACCGATCAGCCCGGCAAAATGGCTATGATCTATTCGGCATTGTACCAAAACATACAGAATAAATTTAATGAAGCAGGCATGGAGATCATGTCGCCGCATTTTACAGCTGTGCGCGATGGAAGCCACATCCAGATTCCCGAAAACTATGTTGCCGATGGGTATAAAAAGCCGGGGTATAAGATAGAACGGGAAGAAAGCTAAAAGCCTTATAGAAGCTAAAAGCTGAATGCATAAAGCTAAAAGCTATAGGAAAGAAGCTAAAAGCAAAAAGCTTAAAGCACAAAGCTCTGAAAAAGACGCCTCCTTTAGCGCAAGTCTTGAGCGGAGAAATGTGTAGTGGGAGACTTGTGCTTTATCGGATAGGCACAAGTGAGCATTGCCGCAACCGCCGTACAGCACTTACGCCAAAAATGGGTTGCAAAGCAAAGCTTTAAGCCTTCGGCTTTCCGCTTTAAGCTAAAATCAACCGTTAATCCAGGTAAACTTATACTCCAGCATTGGGTTTTTCATGCGCTCGGCTACACGCAGCAAGCGGGCCGGAAGGTTTACCACGTAATCGCGGGCCTTTTCGCCGGCTTCGTCCAAACCTGTGATACTTTCGATGTGCCAGTCGGTCAAAAGCTCTTTCAGGATATCCACATAGTCGATAGCTGTATAGATCCCCAAACGCTGTGCAGCATCGGTGAAGTGACCAAAAGTTTGCCCAACCTTTAAACCAACCTCGCGCAGGAAGTGGGCAGGCATCACAATCTTTTTACGCATCATATCCTCAAAAGCTACCATAGCCTCACTTGGATCTACCTCAAATATTTTTTCGATAAAGTACTTATAAGCTTTGGCATGGCGGGCTTCGTCAGACGCGATAACACCGCACATTTTTGACAGCAGGGTATCGCCATACTTTTTGGCCTGTGAAGCCACACGACGGTGTGAAATATTGGTTGCCAGCTCCTGGAAAGAGGTATATATAAAGTTACGATAAGGATCATGACCGGTACCGATGTCAAAACCATCAGAGATGAGGTATTGGGTGGAGATCTCCATCATGCGCATATCCACACGACCAGACAGGTACAGGTATTTGTTAAGCAAATCACCATGGCGGTTTTCCTCACCGGTCCAGTGACGGGTCCATTTCATCCAGCCGCCCTCTTCATTGTCAGATACCCCTTCAACCATGGTAAGCCATGATTCGTAAGTAGGCAAAGCCTCTTCGGTAATAGTATCGCCAATTAAAACGGCGATCAGATCATATGAAAGACCTGCAGCGCTTTCCTGCAATTCCTTAATTTCAGTAAAGAACGAGTCCCTTGAAGAATCGGGCAAAAAATCAGACGGCTGCCAGATGGTATCAATCGGTTTCAGGTATTCATGTATCTTTTCTAACATGAACTTTTCGATATGCACCATTACTTCTCTGCGCTTTTCTTCAAAAAATCTCATAACTGTATATTAGTGAGCAAAGGTAATAAAATTGTAACATTAATGTTTAAAATTTCACTGTACGGCGTTAATTGCGTCTTTCATACGCAAGGATAAATTTCCCATAACCAACCTGCAGTTAAACAGCGAAAAACTACTGTTATAATCCCAAAGCATGCCAGGAATATCGGGCTCTTTTAAAGCCTCACGTACAGCCTTGATATACCCGCGGTGGCAGTTATCATTTAGGGATTTTTCGGTGCCATCGCGGGAGCACATAGGGTAGTTACTTTTGCCGGGGTGCTTTTTGCTTTTGGGTTAAGTGCAGGAAAATTTTCCGCATTGTATGGAAATGATACCCCGGTAGTTGCAACCTGGTCGCCTACCCGGCTTGTGTCCCGGTGAATAAAAAAGAAAGGCTCGTAAAAGTGAAAATTGCAGATGATATGGTCATCCCTGCTTAGCTCATAGATGCTGTTATGAATTGACATACTTAAGATCAGGGTACGTTGTTTATCAATTCTACGGATAAGCTTAACAATATTATACGCCGCATCTTTCCACAGTTTGGGGTTAATATGGGCGGCTCATTATCAGATCTCAAAAACCTTTTAGTTAATTTTAGCCACAAATCAATTGTTTGCGGTGTTTCTGTGAGATAATTATTGTCGCTTAACCTGCCATAATGATAATCTATCACCAGCTTCAATCCATAAGTATTGCATCGCTTAGCAACTTTATCCATATTAGGTAAATAGCCGCGCCGTTGCTTTAGGGCCAAAAGAAGTAAAAGCCACGGGCAGCCTGGTACTTTTGAAGCCCAGCTTTTGAGCAGCATAAAATTGGATTTTTTTAATGGCGTTTGGGCTGCTGAGCCTTCGTTCCGGATTTGCTCAAGCCAAAAAATACTGATGCCCTTGCTTAAACTTTGGCCCGGTTTAAAAGCGACCTTCCGAACTTGCCGGGGAATTGGACGGCTTTTTGCAACGGCAATTATTACTGTTGGCAACAGTAACAACAAACCTGTTTAAATTATCGTATAACGAATATTTTTGTCTATCAATATTAAACGGAGTTAATTTAAACAGCGGCCTTAATTTTTAATTACAATTCAAGATAACAAATAATGTTTGTTCAAATTACCAACGAAGAATTAATTAGAGAGACCTCCAAAAAAGCATGGTACCAAACCAATAATATAATCTGGACAATTATATTCCTGTACCCTCTTTTTAGTATTGTTGATTTTATTTACGCTACAAACTACTGGCTGCAGTTTTTTATTATCCGCATTATCACTATCCTTATTATATACGGTTTGTTCAGTTATTTTCAGCATAAACAATTTAGTTACCGCATATTATTGCACATCAGTTTCTTTATGCTTTCGGTAACGGCAGCTATATTATGCAACCTGGTAAACATTCAGTTCCTGACCATTTATTTTATGCTGTTTGCTACCACCCTGCTGTTTTTTAACCTGCAGGTTTTTTGGGAGCCCTTAAACTCCATCATCCAAACCTTAATGGCGCTATTGTTACTGGCCATTTTCTTTAACCTGCTAAGCGAATACAATCTCGACCTGGTTTTAAGTAACGGCGGGCAGATCTTTTTTATCATCTCGGGCATCTCCTGCTTAATACCCGGGGCGCGTTATAAGGTAATTCAGCGTGAAGTACGTGCGCAGATCATGATCGAAAAATCAAACGAACAGCTTAAACAGCAAAACAAGGATATCAACGAAAAAAATAACCTCATCGATCATCAGTATGAGCAGCTCCGCAAGCTCGACAGCCAAAAGAACAGCTTTATCAATATTGCCGGGCACGACCTTAAAAACCTCATCGGCTCTATTATAATGAGCAACAACATGATCAGGGAAGAAGATTTCAGACTGAGCAGCGACCAGAAAGAATTTGTGGGCTACATCGCCGAATCGGCCGATAAGATGCAGTATATGCTCAACAAGCTGATGGATGTTAAGGAGATCGAATCGCCGGATATGAAATTCAACATGGAGATCTTTGATATCAACATTGAAGTGATGCATGTTTTTAAAGGCCTGTATGAAACGGCCCTCATGAAAAACATCCACCTGGTTGACAATATCCTGAAGCTGCCCCTCAACGTACGGCTCGACAAAGTATTTGCAGGCCAGGTATTTCAAAACCTGTTATCAAACGCCATCAAATTTTCGCAAACCAATAACAGCATTAAGGTAGTAACCAGCCTGCAGCGCCAGCGTTTTGTTTTCGAGATCATTGACGAAGGTATAGCCATAGGCCAGCAGGAACTGGACATGATGTTCAACAAGCTTAAAACCCTTAACGATACGCACGGCGTTACCGAAAGCCGCCTGGGTTTAGGCTTATCAATTGCCAAGCTAATGACCCAGGAAATGGGCGGTGAGCTCAGCTACCGCAGTGATGACAACGGTAATTATTTCAGAGTAGAATTTTACGTAATAAATTAATATTGATATCAATGAATAAGTTTTTTACCTTATTAGCCTTTATCCTATTATTCAACACGGCTTCGCAGGCCCAGGGCAACAGCATTGCATCCTTTAAAGCCTACGGCCATGACGATGAGGTGGTATACGGCATGAGCGGCGCTATTTCATTTTACTTCAAGATCACCCCTTTGATTGAAATGAATGGCAGTAAACTGGTTTTATTTTTTGAACCGTCGCAGGCATTGATAAAATCGCACTCGTACATTAACCTGGTTATTAATAACAAACCGGCATACAGCAGCCACCTGGGCCCCGATTCTATCCAGAAGATCACCCTTAACCTGAGCCGTGCCGATCTGAGCCCCGATAAATTCCTCAAGATCCAGATCAAAACCCTGCTCACCATTACCGACGACCAGTGTAAAGACCTGGATAACCCGGCGATGTGGTTAAAGATCAAGAACTACTCATACCTGTCGCTGGTTAAAAGCAATAAAAACTTTTTTGATAACGTAAATATCAGCAACTGCTTCGACTCTAAAAAAGCTATCGTTTATCCCTCAAACCCAAGCCTGCATGACCTTAAGGCCGTAGCCTGGGCCTATTCAAGGTTAAAAAAGACCCAAACACGTGAAATTGCCGTTTACGAAGAAAGCAAACTGCCCGACAGCGTTCGTAACTACATCAGGGTAGGCGCCATTGATAAATTACCCGCCGATGCGCGCGCATTGGTAAAAGTTACCCCGCAAAATACGCAGGGTTTATTCTACCTGCATAAATCAGTAAGCCTGCTCACTGATACCATTGTGCACATGGTTGATGTAAAAGGCCGGTTTGTACCGGTTAAAACCGTAACGCAGGAGCAATCGCCTAAAGAGGTGCTGTTTGTTACCGGCGGCGATGATACAGGTTATGAAAAAGCCATTACCGCCCTGGGCAACATGAACATCCTTAACTCAACTTATGGCGATTACCTGCTGATCAACAGGGCCGAGAACACCTTCTTTAAAACTATCGACGAAAACCGTTCAAAGCTATCCTTAAAGCAAATTGGCGGCGTGAGCGACTTCCTGTCGGGCATTGGCTCATTGAAGAGCGCTTACAGCTTTAAAAACAGCGATTTCAGCTTCACCCCTAAAGAAGTGGAGATCCGTTTTGTTGCCAATTACAGCGGCCTTGCCCCCGGCGACCGTGGTTTCTTCAACATATACCTTAACGGCTTACTTATCAGCAGCGAAAAACTGGATGCATCGGGCAAGCTGAACAGCTCTATCACCATTAACCGTTACCAGCACCATAAATACAACACACTGGAGGCCGAATTCAGGTTTTACCCTACCAACGGCAACTGCCGCAATAGCTTCACCAACTTTTTTGCCGAAGTTGACGTTGACAAATCATACCTCGAATCAAAAAACCCCTTCATCACCAGCGACCTGAGCTTTTACCAGTATCCCGAGGCCTTTAACAACGGCACAACCAAAATTGTAGTAAGCGAGGAATACGCCAAATATGCAGCCGGTGCTATGGGCGAGATCATTTACGAGCTTAACAATAACATCAACGCCAATAACTTCCCCGAGTTTGTTTACTCGAAAGATTTGAAGCAAACTGACCTCAAGCAATACAATATCATAGCCCTGCTATCAAAAGATGATAAAGTACTTAAGGAGTTTCGCGATGCCCCTATCCAGTTCGACAGGAACTTCAGGCTGTACAACACCGATAATAATAACCCGGTTTACTCGCTTTCGGATACGGTATCAAACGGCCTGGCGCAAATCTTTTACGGCGTAAGCAACAATGCTACCCTGGTGCTTACCGCTACCGGCACGCATGTTTCCGAAGCTTTCCTGGCGGTATCCAAATCCATTACCGAGCAGCTTTCAACCCTGTCGAGCAATGTTTGTATCTCGGATGTTAACTCCAACAAGTACCTGTTCAACATCAACAAATCCAGCGAAAACCTGGAGTACATCGATACCAAGAGCGGCCTTACCCGTTTCTGGGACAGCTATAACCTGTACATTTTGCTGGGCATCCTGATCCTGATCCTGCTTTCGTTCCTGTATGTGCGGTCAAAAGTTCAAAAATCGCAGGATCTGTTTAACGATTAATGCCGCTGCACATCGCGTGTCAAAATACATCACATACCAGTTATCAAACCGGCTTATCCCCGTTTGATAACTGCTATTTATATAGGGTCATTTAATTAATTTCACACAAAGCAATTAAATGATATTAATAATCAGGATGCCGCTTTAGGCTTTATGCATTCTGCTTTCAGCTTTTAAATATGGATACATTGAGTATTTCTGTTCCTGAAATTTTGGTTGCCCACGGATTTATTTCGCCGGCCGACCAGGAAAAGATCCATGCTTTTTCGGAAAGATCGGGTATGTCATACCTCAAAATAGCCCTTAACTTCGGCTATGTTTCCCGCAAAAACTATGAACGCGCCTTAGGCAACGCAGGCTACCACTTTGCCGAAATCCGCCAGGAAGCCTTCGACCAGAAAATCCTCGACCAGGTTGACCTTAAATTTGCCAACGACCAGCTGGGCCTCCCCCTTCGCATCGAAAACAATAAAGTGGTTACCGTTATGGCCGACCCAGGCAATGAACTTTTCCTTGATTTTGTAAGGTTTACCTATGACATGGAACCCGAAGTCATCGTAGCATCCGACCTGGAGATCACCTGGCTAAGCCACAAGCTTACCGGGCAAAAATATGTGAAGGCATCCGTTTTTGAGCTCCTTAAGCGCGACCCAAAAAGCTCGGCCTCAACAACGTTCACCACATCACAGCTTGTTTTCATTTTTGCCTTGTGGGGCATTACCGCCATCGGCCTGTTCCTCAACTTTAAAAATGTATCCATCACCATTAACTTAATCATCAGTTCGTTTTTCCTCATCGCCATCATCTTCAAATTGTTTTTGGCGCTGGTAGGCTCCCGGTTTGAGCTGCACCAGGCCGTCACCAAAAATGATCTGCGCACTATCGTAAACGAGGAGCTGCCTGTGTACACCATCCTGCTGCCTGTTTACAAGGAAGATAAGCTGATCAAAAAACTCATCTGGAACCTGCAAAGCCTCGACTATCCGCGCGAACAGCTGGATATCAAACTGCTTATTGAAGAAGATGATGATAAAACATTAAACGCCGTAAAAAACCTCGACTTCCCCTCGGTGTTTGAAGTTATTGTGGTGCCTTTCCACATGCCTAAAACCAAGCCCAAGGCTTGCAACTATGGCCTGCATTTTTCGAGGGGCCAATACCTCACCATTTATGATGCCGAGGATATCCCCGATACCGATCAGCTTAAAAAAGTGGTGGCCCTGTTTCATAAGCTGCCCGAAAACTATATCTGCATCCAAAGCGCCTTAAACTACTTTAACCGCAACGAAAACTTCCTTACCCGGATGTTCACGCTCGAGTATTCGTACTGGTTTGATTATATGCTGCCCGGTTTGGATACGCTGGATATTCCCATCCCGCTTGGCGGCACCAGCAATCACTTTAAAATGGACGCGCTGATTGAGCTTGGCGCCTGGGACCCCTTTAACGTAACCGAAGATGCCGACCTTGGCGTGCGCGCCTATGCCAAAGGCTATAAGGTGGCCATAGTAAACTCCACCACGTATGAGGAAGCCAATAACAACTTCTGGAACTGGATCCGCCAGCGCTCGCGCTGGATCAAGGGCTACATGCAAACCTACCTGGTGCACATGCGCAACCCGCCGGCCCTCATCCGTAAAATAGGCTTTCGCGGTTTCCTGGGTTTTAACTTTTTCATCGGCGCCACATCAGCCACCTTTTTAATTTACCCGGTGCTGCTTATCATCTTTATCTGTTACCTCATATTTGATTTTTCAACCATCCGCAATTTGTTTCCGGACTGGGTGCTGTTCATGTCGATATTTAACCTCATGGTGGGTAATATCCTCATGATCTATATCAACATGATGGCCGTATTTAAACGCCGCTATTTCGAGCTCATTTTGTTTGCCATAGCCAACCCGGTTTACTGGCTCATGCACTCGGTAGCAGCTTATATGGGCCTGTACCAGCTCATCACCAATCCGTTTTACTGGGAAAAAACCAACCACGGTTTAAGTAAGGTTAATAACCCCACAAACGTTATTAAATGAAAATTGCCAAAAGTACATACCTGTTTATATTTACCCTGGTGCTGGCCGCCTGGTACCTGGCTATCGGCGTATACCTTAACCACTTAGGCTATTATAACCAGGAAAGCCTTTTTTATATCGAAAAAACAAAGATCGTGTTTGAGGGGTTGGGCAACCGCCTTAAGGTAATGGGCTTAACCGCGCCGCTGCTGCCCTTTTACTCCTCGCTTATATTTTCGTCAATAAACAGTTACCTCGCCCCGGTCATCGCATCGGCGCTGGGTACGGCAGGCTTCTTTTATCTTATTACGCGCTCGTTTGTTATCAGGGTGAAGGATGATTTTTACCTCATCATGGTAGCCCTGCTATTTTTGCTGCATCCCGGTATCATTTACATGGCCTGCTCGGGCAAAGCCATTTACCTGGTAGTGATCTTCGTGTACCTGTTTTTCCTTAACCTGCTTAAGTTTTACCGCTCAAACACCACGTTCCACGTATCCATAGCCAGTATCTGTTTGGTATTGCTCATTTTTTGCGATTACCGCTTCATCTGGCTTACGCTGTTCTTTATCCCGCTGGTGCTGTCCATAACGCTGGCCAGCCTTAACCTGGGCGAAAAGGAATCCATTTTCAGGCTGTTCATGAGCTTTAACAGTCCGTCGTTAAGGCGCAAGCTTATCAATAAAACTTTTGCTATTTACGTGATCCTGTTTATCCTGCCCGTGGTATCGCTGGTTTGCTATAAGCTGCTTAACCAAACCCACGCCAGCGACTATAACTACTTTATGGAAAGCCCCCTGGCCACCTGGAACGTACTGGTCGACAAGCTGAATTATGACACCGCCGCCACTGCCGTAAACTACCAGCTGCCCGAACTCAGCATCCTGGTATCATTAAGGGTGATTTATTTTTGTCCGCTGATACTGTTTGGCCTGTACCTGCTGCGCGAAAGCACTTATCATGTGCTAACCGTGCTCACCCTGTTTGCCTTTGTTGAATTTTTGCACATTAAGTACGATAAGCTGTTCCTCACCTACCAGTACTACCTCATATTTTTATTTGTGGCGCTGCTGTGTATCATATTTAAGGTACATACCATCAAAAATAAACTGGCCGTTAAACTGGGCCTGGCCTTTGTAATTGTACTGCAGCTGTACACCGGCTACACCTTTTTAACCAACTCGCTCATTACCGACGAGCGCCGCTTCATCACCACCCTTAGCCGGCTGGAACCCAATACCGATCAAAACGAAAGCAAAGAAATAGCAGCCTATATCAATAGCCTGCCCGATGGTACACACATCCTCATGGACGATGCCGTATCATACCCCATTGTGGCCTTTACCAACAACATCAAAAAGCTAACCCTGCCCTACCAGCTCAACTCGTTCCTGTCGGCCATTGAAACCCCTTACAAATACGACGACTATATCCTGATAGCCACTCCCAAAAACCCCTTCACCGGCTACACCCAGCTCAGCGACAGGTACATCCCCGAAATCCGCCGCCTCAACAGCGGTGTAAACTACAAACGCGCCTACGAAACCGAAGGCTGGATTTTGTACAAGGTGGTAACGTTGCAATAATCAGTGGGCAGTTTTTGGTGGGCAGTTTGCAGTTAGTTTTTTAGTAGCAGTGGCAGCAGCAGTGATAGCGGCCTGTCACCCCGAGCCTGTCGAAGGGTCGCGCAGAGGGCTCACCCACCATGCTTCGACTTAGCTACCCATGACAAAAATAAAAAACGGGTCATGCTGAACTTGTTTCAGCACCCCACATGCACGGCCGCTTGCATAGCCGCTCAGCGCGTGGGATCCCGAAATAAATTCACTGTTGTCCGGTAAAAGATTTTTTAGGGAAAAAGGAAGGGGTAGCCGAAAG
>CBIHRB010000051.1:0-21467 GCA_966212355.1 uncultured Mucilaginibacter sp. | reverse complement strand
TTCGCCCGAAGCTTACCTGCTGACAAAAACGTATTTTTTAAACATGTCATGGGTAGCCCGTCGAAGCATGGCGGGCAGGCCTCTGCACACGAGTCTTCGACAGGCTCAGACTGACAGGCTCTCTTTTGTCATTTCACCTTCAGAGGCCTCCGGATTTAAACACTCGCAATGACATATTTTTAATTTTTTCAGCTTGCACACGTTGAAAACGTGCTCAATTTCTATCCGTAACAATTACAGCTTCCACCCGTCTCATACCTACAAACAATACAACTTATATCCTGTTATACCCCCTGTTACAAATAAATCACTAATTTTGGCGCTGATGAAAAAGGTGGAAGTAATAAAAATGATTGACCTGGTTGAAGAGATCAAGAAACTTGATGATCTCATACAACAAAGCCGTAAGAAAAAAACTTCTGACTTTGTGATCAACCAGTACGAGGCAAAAAAACTTAAGCTTATTGGTTCAACCATCACTGAACTGGCTTCCGCTCCCATTCAATCCATCGAAAGCTACCAGCTTATTCAAAAGATCCTGAATAAGTATTACCCCAACATTTCTGAAGACGCTCTGCTTAATGACGATGACATCAGCAAAATAGCAACCGCTATTTAATTAAAGCTGTTGTTAAAAAGGCGGGTAAATGGATGCTGTTTGCTCCAGCGATTCATCGCCTTTCCAAAACACGGTACCGGGATGAAAATGTTTCCATGAGTGCCAGTATTCCTGGTAGGCCTGAATTTTAGCCAGGCGCTGCCCTTTTTGCGTACCGGTTAAGCACAGGCCGTCCCAATCCCAAACCGAAGCGGTTTCCTCATCGGTAAGCATGCCTTTATCATCCAGTTTAAAATGAAGGGTTTTACCGCTTACTGATGTATTCCAGGCATGATAGCTGAGGCTGTCTTTTTCAATGCCAATGAGCAGTGAACTTTTATTCAACTCATCGTTTAGCAGGCGTTTGGCGTACATGTGGCGCCAGTCGTAAGCTTTGGCTTTGCCGTTTATGATCACACCAATTACCCAGCTTTTACGCATCAGGGAGTCTTTGTTTTTTATAGTGCTGTCACGGTCGATAGCCTGCACACGGTCGTAGTTTTTCAGGTCGGCATAATCGGCGGTGTACAGCCTGTCCGGTTGTAAAATGAGCGTTTCGGGATGTTTCTGTAACCAGGCCGCGAGGGTTAATTGTTCATAAGGCAACTCGGTTAATTGTTTTCCTTTTAGCTCCCCAACAGCCGCGTTACCGGTGGCCTGGTACCACCAGGTTTTAGTGTTTTCGTCCTCAATTATAGCATTATAGTGCCTTGCCCCCACCAGCCTGAAGTTTTGCCTTATACCGTTTATAACCGGGCTGTAAACCCTGCCTGTACGGCACATGGTGCAATAAGTAACCAAAACGGGTTTATCGCCTACATCGTCCTGCAGTTTATGATGATAGCCCAGGTAGATGAGCGGATAAGCTTTGGCGACACCGTTGTTTACAACACCTACTACCAGGTAGCTTAACGGCACCCTGTTTTTTAATCCATTGGCAAAAACAGCTTTTGTGGTTTCTTTAAACATGGTTTCGGCCTTATACATATAATCGGTTATGTAAAAACTGCCTATACAAAGCACAACAACAGCGGCTTTAACAGCCTTTTGTTTAAAGGTATTTTTAGCGTAGAATTTAAATAAGTACCAAACAATGAATAGCAAGCCAATCAAGCGCAGCGGCATGATCACCTTTTCGAGATAGTAACACAGGGTTATGGCATTCAGATCCTGGCTGCCGGGAAATGGCATGAGCAGGTAAGCATGAACAAGGCCGGGCACCACCAGTAAAATGATACCTATCCAGAATATTTTAGCACTGTTCCATCTCATGCTTATTCAATAAATCCTTAGCATTGGGCTGTTACCTCAATAAGTTTATAATTGGTTTATAATTTCCTAATTTATAAAAATTTACATATTACAAAAAATTATCGCCCAAATAAAAACGTCGGGCATTATGGGATGGACGGTTAAATTTTACTTTGCCCTTACGGGGATAAGAATTACAGGCGTTAAATTTGTTTAAACATTTAAAATAGAAATGATGAAAGTAGAAATATGGTCGGATGTGATGTGCCCGTTTTGTTATATAGGCAAACGGAGGTTTGAGGAAGCACTGGCCGGCTTTGAAGACAAAGAACAGATTGAGATAGAATGGAAAAGCTTTCAGCTAAACCCCGATCTCAAAACCAACCCCAATATCAGCATTAACCAGTACCTGGCCGATATAAAAGGATGGACGCTTGACCATGCCGAACAGATGAACGATCACGTTACCCAAATGGCGGCACAGGCCGGCCTTACCTATAATTTCAGTAAATCGGTTGTTGCTAATAGTTTTAATGCGCACAGGTTAGCTCATCTGGCCAAAAAACATGGTTTGGGAGACGCTGCCGAAGAAGCTTTGTTCAGGGCATATTTTACTGAAGGCCGCAATATTGATGATACCGAAACCCTTATGGAAATGGGTACGGCGATTGGCCTGAACGCTGAAGAAATTAAACAAACGCTTGAAAGCGACACCTACGCCGACGAGGTAAAACACGATATTGCCGAAGCTCAATATTTAGGAGTGCGTGGCGTTCCGTTTTTTGTAATGAACCGCAAATATGCTGTATCAGGGGCACAGGAAGTGGCCGTATTTAAAGATACCCTTGCAAAAGCCTTTACCGGCTGGCAGGAAGAAAATCCCAAACCAGCATTTGATACGATCGAAGGCGAATCATGCAGCCCCGATGGTGATTGTAAATAATTGAAAAAATTGTAAACTTTTCTTAACATTATTTGTATCAATTAGTTTTACCCATACGTACAAAGAGCTAAATTACTTATCTTTAAACCGTTAAAACCATAAACTATCACTCTTTGTATATATGAAAAAAATTTACTGTAAAGTAATTACCCTTCTTTTTATAGCAGCTTCTGTAAGTAGCTGCAAACTTGACCCACCTCTCGGGCCCGATAAGGAAACAAAAGCAATTGACGTTGTTCCTACTACAAATACTGGAACCGGTACAGGAACCGGAACGGGAACGGGTACTGGAACGGGTACTGGAACCGGGACGGGGACAGGAACCGGGACGGGGACAGGAACTGGCACAGGAACCGGAACAGGAACCAGCACTGCCGACGATGGATCTGATTACCCGGCTACTTCGCAGGGAACCATCTCCTACCAGGTTGATGGAGGTGCCAAGGTTGTAAAGAGCGGCCCTATGCTTACATCTATAGATCAAAGTCCGATATCTACTACCGGAACTACTATGATTTCGTACATCAATGGTAATGGTTCGGATATATTTCAGTTAGGAGCCAATACAGTGGTCGCAGGCACTTATGATCTAATAGATTTGAATGTTAATTTGGGTACAAATATAGATGCTACTTTTTTGGGTGGCAAAGTTAAGTTTACAACGTTAAATCATTCAAGCGCAAGCAAAGGAAATGCAATAGGTACTTTCAGGGCTGAGTTTAAAAACCTGAATACCGGTATATCATATGTCGTTGTTGGCTCCTTCAATGTAAAAACTTAACAATATAAAACAAGATTATAGAAGCGTTCGCTTTCAGTCAATTACAGGCTAAGCGAGCGCTTTTCCATTTATATAGTGTTTAATTCACGCAAAAGTAAAAAACGATTTAGCTTATTAAAAGTACAATTAATTGCCTTATATTTGTGGCAATTAACCATAGTGTCATTTAGACACTATGGCAATACTAAAACATGAACAATATCCCACAAAAAACAAATGCCATAAACAAACTAACGCTCCGCATTGCCGTGGGTGCTATGTTTTTTATGGCGGGGTTAAGTTTCTCAAGCTGGGCATCGCGTATTGCTACTGTTCAGCAAAATTTAGGTTTATCAGATGCCGGTTTGGGTGCCGTGTTATTCGCCCTACCTGTAGGCCTTATGTGTTCCCTGCCTTTTTCGGGCTGGATCATCACCAAAATAGGCAGTAAAAAACTCGTTATCGCCGCGCTATTGGTTTACGCTGCCGCATTGGTAAGTTTAGGCCTCGCACAAAATACGTTTCAGCTTATCATCTGCCTGCTATGCTTTGGCTTTGCAAGCAATTCGGTAAACATTGCAGTAAACACACAGGCAGTGGCTACCGAGCAGCTTTACCAAAGGCCTATTATGGCATTTTTTCATGGCTTGTGGAGCCTGGCCGGTTTTGCCGGGGCAGGTATAGGCACGTTCATGATAGCCAACGGCATTATCCCTTTTCATCATTTTTCGTTAATGCTGATCGTGATAGCGATTGGCGTGGCCGTAGCTGCCCGTTACCTGAAAGATGATAAAGTAACCGACTCCGGGCCTGTGTTTGTAATGCCCGATAAGTCGCTCATCAAATTAGGTATTATAGCCTTCTGTTCCATGATTTGCGAAGGCGCCATGTTCGACTGGAGCGTGATCTACTTCAAAAAAGTGGTACTGGCCCCCGAGGCGTTGGTTGGCATAGGCTTTACTACCTTCATGTTCACCATGGCAGGCGGCCGTTTTGTGGCCGATTGGTTTGCTCACAAATTTGGCTTAAAACGCACTTTGCAGGTTAGCGGATCACTGACCGCTACAGGCCTGTTAATAGCGGTAGCTTTCCCCTATGTTTATACAGCCATGGCAGGTTTTTTATTGGTTGGCGCCGGTGTATCATCTGTAGTGCCTATGGTATACAGCGCTGCCGGTAAATCAAAAACCATGTCGCCGGGCGTTGCACTGGCTGCAGTATCAACTATTGGTTTTATGGGCTTTTTAGTCGGTCCGCCGGTTATCGGTTTTATAGCAGGAATTGCTACCCTCAGGGCCTCTTTTATCCTGATTGCCTGTATGGGAATTTCGGTAGTAGTGGTATCAACAATGGCCAAAATTGATTCGGATAATACCAAAGAGGAATTGCCTAATGAAACAACAACCGTTGATTTTAGCCCTCCTGTTCCAAATCCGCAGCAGCAGGATTAAGCAGGTATTCAAACTGCTCGTACCCGTTGTGAAAAATAAACTTCAGCCTTTCCTTCGGTAAATTAATATCCAAAGCCATCAGCGCAAGTGTTTCAGGCAGGTTATCCCTGATCAGTTTAAGATCCGTAACATGCGGCATTTCCACAAAAATATCATCACCCTGCGGCTTAATCTCCCAACCATTTAAATGAGCGTTTTTCAATGCACTTATCCATTTTTGCTGATAGTTATTCATAGCATCCGGTTTCATTGATAAATGTTTTATGGCCGGGTTTTGTTTTATATAAAAGCTAAAAGCCGAATGCACAAAGCCTAAAGCTTAACATTTTGATTATTAGCATTATTTAAATCCTTAATGTGAAATCAATTATTAGATTATATATAAATGGATGTAATCGACAGGCGGGGAAATCGCGTTTAAAATAATTCGATTTGTTTTACTAATCTCATACTAAAAAATTTCTACACAAATGCTTTGCAGCGCTCCACAATTAATCGAATTACACGAATCTTAAATTGATTCAATTCGTGTAATTCGATTAATCCGTAAAAATTAGTGTCAAAATTTTTCATTTATTGTTTTTCAATCCGCATGTGGTTAAAAGCGATTTCCCTGAATCAACAGGTCATCTCACCCAAAAATCAAACTTAATTCCTTATTTTAGGCATCTATGAAACAAAGCTACCCTATTGATAAAATCACGCAGCCGGTAAGCAAATTCATAAACCAGGAACATACCGGCGGCATAGTGCTTTTTATCAGCGTGATCGTGGCCATCATATGGGTAAACTCTCCTTTTCAGCACAGTTACCAGCAACTTTGGGAACTCAAACTATCGCTCGGTTTTGATAAATATGTTTTAAACCATCCGCTGCACCTTTGGATCAACGACGGCCTTATGGCTTTATTTTTCTTTGTGATAGGCCTCGAGTTAAAACGCGAGTTCATGGCCGGCGAACTATCCTCTGTAAAAAAAGCTTCATTACCAATGTTTGCCGCGTTGGGCGGAATGCTGGTGCCCGCTTTCATCTTTTTCCTTTTTAATACAGGTAAGCCATCGGCCCATGGCTGGGGAATTCCGATGGCTACAGATATAGCCTTCGCGCTGGCTTTACTATCTATGGCGGGCAAACATATTCCATCCTCTGTAAAAGTTTTCCTATCAGCATTGGCCGTTGCCGATGACCTTGGCGCTGTTTTAGTTATTGCTCTTTTTTATAGCAGCCACATAGCGCTTGTACCGCTTACCATTGGGGTTTGGCTGTTGGTACTTTTACTTATCGGCAATAAAATGGGGATCAGGAGTACCGCTTTTTATTTGATCATAGGCTTCGCTGTTTGGATAGCTTTTTTACTTTCGGGCGTCCACGCAACTATTGCGGGTGTATTGGTGGCTTTTACTATTCCTGCCCGTACCCGCATCAGCGAGATCAGTTACACCCAATCTGTAAAGCAATACCTTACCGATTTTGAAAACGAGCTGCCAAACAACAGCACGCTTATAACGCCCGAACAGCACCACATTATTGATAAAATAAAAAAGCTGAGCCTTGATGCCGAAACACCGCTGCAAAAAATTGAACATACCCTGCACCCCTGGGTAGCTTTCGTCATCATGCCGCTTTTTGCTTTAGCCAATGCCGGGATTATTGTTAGCCATAACTTTTTCTCGTCACTGGCCAATCCTGTTAGCATGGGTGTGGCTATAGGCCTCCTTGCCGGCAAGTTTACAGGTGTATTGCTCTTTACCTGGCTCATGGTAAAATTTGGCGCACAATTACCCGCAGGCTCATCCTGGAAACAAATGACAGGTGTGGCTTTGCTTGCAGGCGTAGGTTTTACCATGTCTCTTTTTATATCGGCACTGGCCTTTGATCATGCCGAAATGATTGACCAGGCCAAATATGGGATCCTGTTAGCCTCTTTGCTGTCCGGGATATCGGGGGTAGCTGTTTTAAGCAAAAAGCCGAAGGCTTAAAGCATAAAGCCAAAATGAATGTATTATCCACCTCCTCTGTGAACCATGAACTATCATCCATGAACCGCAAGGCTACTGCTTCCAATTTGGCTTACCATAAATACCCAGTGGTGTTATGCGGTTTTGGAAAATGGTTTGCGGGTTATTATAAAACTTTATAAAATCACCGGCGCTTGTTTGGCCGGGGTATGGCACGTAATAATGATGATCGTTTCCGTTGCGCCATGCCATTACGTAGGATACTTTATGCTTAGCAAGGGTTTGCAGTAATATATTCGTCCACCAGTTGGGCATGGGGATACCTTCATAGCCGGTTTCGGGCAGGCATGTTATTTTATGGTGTTTTATAGCGATGCCATCAACAATGGCAAGGCGTTGATCCAGCTTAGCTTGAAAACGCTCAACGCTTTGCGTACAGTAATTATCAAAGCCTATGAAATCCGCGTAAGCATCGCCGGGATAGCGTTCCAAAAACTCATCTTCCGATTCAAAATCGGCCGCCGAATATACGATGAGCAAATTATGCAGCTTCTTTTTATCCCGCAGGTAATTGATAGTAAAACGCCACAGGGCTTTAAATTCATCGAGGGTACAGGTGTTTTTGCACCACCAAAACCAATTGCCAGTAAGCTCATGAAATGGCCGGAACAATATCGGGACAGCCTCGCCTTCCGGGCCTTTCATATCAGCTAAATAATTGGCCGCACGATCAAGATACCCAACATATACATTATTAAACGCGCCACCCGGGATAAGATCTTTTACGGTATGCTGCGTGGTATCCCAGGCGGTTTTGCCATTGGCCGGGTTATCCATATGCCAGCAAAATGTATTGATGCCGCCGCGCGCGTAAACATCTTTAACAAACCGCTTCTGCTGTTCAAAGGCGATACCGTTAATATCATGAATGCTGTCGTGTTCAATCCTGGCCAAATCCCAGCCATACAGGGCCGGGTATGATCCGGTAACACTTTTAACATCTGAGCGGCCCGATTCATTACGCCATCCCACACCATAAGCCAGATCGTCGTGGTGACCGAATATTACCCCCACGTTAAGCAGGCGCTGCATACTGTAAAAAAGCTGCCGGGTTTCGGTTGTGGCATGTTTATCGGCAGGTTCAAACAGCTGCGCCATAGCGGTTGAACTATGGATCAGCAGGCATAAAACAGCAATCCTTCTAAAAAATTTTATCATAATCACTGCCGCTAAGTTAAACCATTTGAAGCCTTGCTTTATCGCTAATTTATTAAGCCTATGCGCCTGATAATTTCAATACATGCACGGCTGTTATGATAGGGGCATTTCCAAAGCCCTGCTTTGTCCTCGCCGGGCATAGTGCTGCCATCGGCTTTGATACCCCAAAACCATTCACCGTTTTGTTTATCCAGTATTTTATCTTTTATAAAAGCCCAGTTTTTAAAGACCAAATGAAGGTATTTATCATTACCGCTAACCTGCCAGGCGTTGTAAAAACCTACCATAGCTTCGGCCTGTACCCACCAGTGTTTTTCTTTGATGAGATGATCATTTGCCGGTTCATATTCATACCATAAGCCACCATCAACATCTAAACCCTGTACAGTTGCTTCTGCTATCGCGATACAAGTGCTGCTGACTCTTTCGATCATTTCCTGATTACCGATAACTTCGGCGGCCTCCAGTAAAAGCCAGGTGGCTTCAATATCATGCCCATACGATATGGTTTCCGACCGGCGGTTCCAGTCTTCATCAAAAAACAGCACGAGGTGCCCGGTTCCAGCATCAATAAAATGATCAAAAAAGTTATCGATCAGGGTTTCAATCTGCTGTTTAAGTCCCTCATCGGCCCAGATGCGGTACAGGTTGGTATAAGCTTCCAGTACATGCAGATGGGTATTCATGGTTTTCTTTTCGTTGGCATCCTTAGCGCTCAGCCTAAGATCATCGAGAGGGTTCCATTCACGCGTGAAAGCTTCCAGGTAACCGGTCTTATCCTGATCGTAGCTTTTATCAACCAAAAGATGATAGAGGCCGATGGCTTCCTCCTTTGCCCTTTCCGATTTCGAAGCTATATAATATTCACTCAGCGCGTAAATGGTAAAGGCATTGGCATATACCTGTTTTTTTGTATCCGGCATATTGCCTTTATAATCAACCGACCAATACACGCCGCCAAACTCATCATCAACAAAATGAGCTTTGATATAATCATAGGCCCGCATTGCTGCCTGTAAATAAGCTTCATTAGGATTTTGATTATAAGCAGCGGAGAAACTCCACAGGATGCGCGCGTTTAAGACCGAACCTTTGGGTGCCCCGGGAATAACCTGGTTATCATGGTTGATCTTGCCCCAAAAACCACCATTTGCTTCATCCACAGTATGATTGAGCCAATAATTGAGGATATTTTTCAGCTCACCTGTTAGCTCATTGCTGAAGATAGCAAGCTGACGATTTGAAACAGTATTTGATAGTTGAAGCATGTTTAAATCCCCGTTCAGGCACCGGCTCCCTGTAATTGGCTTAAACCTTTATTTTTATCGATAATATTGTACACTGCCTGTACTGATGAGGCCGAACGCAAACCATCGGCCGGTGTGTTTATGGCATAGTCTATCAGTTTATCAGTTGTAGTAGTAGCTACATGCATACGGGTATCTGAGGACGCATAATAAACATAAACTGATCCGTTATCATCAGCTATCCAGCCATTACAGAACACCACATTTGATACATCGCCGATACGCTCCTCACCAACCGGGGCCAAAAAATAACCTGCCGGTTGGTAAAGTACTTTAGTAAGGTCATGAAGGTCGGTCATAAACATGTACAACACATAACGTAAACCGGCAGCTGTATTGCGTACGCCATGCGCCAGGTGCAGCCAGCCTTTTTCCGTTTTGATTGGCGCCGGGCCCTGGCCATTCTTGGCTTCGTAAACGGTATGGTAGTTTTTATTATGGATGATGGTTTCATGGTCAACAACCGCGTTCTCCATAGTTTCGCACAAGCCAAAACCTATTCCACCGCCGGTCCCTGCGCTGATAAATCCATCCTGCGGACGGGTATATAAGGCGTACTTGCCATCAACAAACTCGGGGTGTAATACCACGTTGCGCTGCTGGGGCGAGTTGGTTTTCAGATCGGGCAGGCGCTCCCATTTTACCAGGTCCCTGGTACGCGCGATACCGCAGGCCGCTATCGCCATCGACTGATCATACGATGGGGCCTCGGGGTCACGGCGTTCGGTACAAAACAAACCGTAGATCCAGCCATCTTCATGCTGGGTAAGGCGCATATCGTACACATTGGTATCGGGCTCATCGGTTTGGGGCAGTTCAACCGGGTAATCCCAAAATTTAAAACCATTGATCCCATCAGCACTTTCGGCCACAGCGAAAAACGATTTCCGATCGGCGCCTTCAACCCTTGCTACCATCAGGTATTTGCCGTTAAACTTTATAGCGCCGGCATTAAAAACGGCGTTAATGCCAAAACGTTCCATTAAATGAGGGTTGGTTTTAGCATCAAGGTCGTACCGCCACTCAAGCGGCGTATGGGCTGCTGTGAGCACAGGATATTTAAACCGGCTAAAAATACCGTTGCCTGTTTCCTCAACCTGATTTTGCCGGTTAATCAATTGCGCTTGCTCGGCCTGTAGTTGAATGAGTCTTTGGTTAAATTCCTGCGTCATATAGTTTTCTATCAATAGTCCTTTAATTTATTCCACCATGTTTTTTTCAGTATGGTAATAGTAACCACCAGTATGGCTATGGTAACTATGAGCGATGCTTTTTGTGCCAGTATCAGGTACATGGGCAGTATGGTAAGGCAGCATTGTGTAATAGTGCCTATAACCACGTTGAACATGTTTAGCTTAAAGTTTTTGTTGGGCACAAATGATGGATCTTTCGCCATTACCAAAGCCTTGACAGGCCCCCAAAAGCCCCACGGCCTTACGGTGGTATAAAACGACCGCAACACGGTCATATCCGTTGGGGCTGTAGCGTACGAGCCAATAACCGAGCCCCCCAGCGAGATGGCAAACAGCACCGGGAACCAGTACAACAGTTGGACCGAAGGGATAATAAGCGAGAATATCATGGCTGACAAAATCCCCGAAAGCATGCCGTAAAAAAAACCGTTGGCATTAAAGCGCCACCAATGCCATTTAAGTACGTTACTGGCTATATAACCGCCATAAAGTGCCGATACTATCCATTGCAGCACACTATTCACATCCTTTACAAAAAAGCCGAGTATCACGCCTACCGCTACCACAAAAACGCCTACCAGGTAATTGGCGGTGATGATTTTTTTGGTAGATGCCTTTGGATTGATATACCTAAGATAGATATCGTTCACAATATAAGCCTGCGCCGCGTTCATGGTACCGCTGAAGGTGCTCATGAAAGCCCCGAGTAAACCGGCCAGCAGCAAGCCAACCAAACCAACCGGCAAAAAATTGTTGATTACGGCAGGCAGGATGCGTTCGAAGTCGATAGCTCCTTTGGCATCTTTCAAATCCATTTGGTGATAAAAAAGTACGCCCAGGATAGTTAAACTCACAATAAGCGAATAACGGATAGGCAGCAGGATGATATTTACAAAGCCGCTCATTTTGCTGGCCTCTTCGGGCGAGCGGGTGGAGAGGATCTTTTGCATATCATAATTAGGCGCAGGCCCGGCAACCGCCGCGAAGAAACCTTTAAAGGTCATCATCATAAAAAACAGGCCGAACAGCGAATAGCCATCTTCTTTGATCTTATTATTTACCTCGTTGATGATCCCTGTCCAGCTAAGGCCAAGATTTTTACCAAAAAAAGGGCTATACCAGCCATCGGGCACATTGAGGTGGTTGCCGCTGAGTTTGCCTGCAGCTATGAAACTGATCCACACGCAGGCCACCGTCATGATGCCGTACTTGATCATATCGCCCAGTACAATACTGTGCATACCGCCTATGATAGAGTAAAACATGGCAAACAACGTAAATATGATCCCGTATACATGCGGTACATACTGAGGCGCCACGCTGAAAGGCACATAAGCTTTAACCAAATCCCAGGGGATAAATATTTCAATGAACTTGCCCAAACCAATAAACCCATAAGCCAGGAAACCAAAACAGCTTAACAGCGCAAAAGCGATAACTACCACATTTGACCCTGTTACCCCCGGACCGTTTTTACCGAAACGGGTTGCCAGCCATTCGGCCCCGGTAGCGGCGTTTGACCGACGCAGCCAGCGCGACAGGTACATCATTAAAAACACCTGGTTAAATACCGGCCATAACCAGGGAATCCAGATACTTTTCATGCCATAAACAAAGCACAGGCTTACCATCCACATGGTACCGCTGATGTCGAACATATCGGAGGCATCGCTTAAACCCAGTTTATACCAGGGTAAAGATTTGCCGCCCAGCATATAGCTTTCCTTATTTTCGCGGGCTTTTTTACGGTACCATAAACCAATAAAAATGGTGCTAAGCAGGTATAAAACTATAATGGCAACATCAAGTAAGTGTAACTTCATCTTGTCTGATTTTGTCTGAACCGGAATTTTTTGAATTAAATAATTGTCAGAATACTACAATCCTGGTTTAAAAATGGCCAAATACAATAAATTCGACGAATTCATAAATTCCAAAAATTCGAGTTCAGACACCTAACTGTCATTACTCAAAAATGAATTTATTATCAGCAACTTTATAATACTTTTTTAACCTTATATTTAACTTTATCGATAGGCTGATACATTTTTAACCAGCCATAAAGCCAAATAAATACCAGTTAAATAAATACGCGATTTCCGGTATAGGTTTCCCTGAATTCTTTGGGAATACACATTTTTTTACGCTTAAAGATTCTGTTGAAATTGGAGATATTGTTAAAGCCGCATTTATAGGCAATTTCGGCTACCGTGGTTGTAGAGTCAATAAGCATCCTGGAAGCATGCCCAAGCCTGATCTCGTTCAAACTGTCAATAAAGGTTTTGCCCGTGCGCTTTTTGATAAACCTGCTAAATGAAGCTTCGGGCATATTGGCAATTTTAGCTACTTCGGCAAGGGTGATTTGCTTGTTATAGTTAATATTCATGTGCTCAAACACTTTTTCAATGCGGCGGCTGTTGTAGTAAAACTTCTCATTTGTAAAGCTTGGATCCGACAGCATTTTCATATTGCGGGAGATTGACAGGTCATGAAGAATGGACAGAAGCTCTAATACGGAGTCAAAACCACTCTTTTTATCCAATTGCATAATCCTGTCTTTAAGCGCGTAAATGGTTTCCGATGAGAAAGAAATCCCCCTTTGCGAGCGCTCGAGCATGCTTTTTACAAAACTTAACTGATTTCGCTTCAGAAACTTTTCATCAAACAGATCCTTATGAAACTGGATGGTAACCTCGGTTATATCTTCGCTTTGACATTGGTGCGTAAACCAGGCATGGTATAAGTTTGGGCCTATCAGCGCCAGCTCTACTTCTTCAATAACCTCAATATGGCCGCCTACCACCCTTTTGGCCCCTTTGGCGTTGATAATTAAATTAAGCTCGTATTCGTCATGATAATGAAGCGGAAAATCAAATTTCTTTTTTACCCTCGAAAAAATAGTAAAACAATCACTTGGCGTTAGCGGAGTTATCTCCCGCATTACATTACTTGTCGTCATAGAATCCACTAAAATAAGTTTACTAATTAATGATACTAATTTAACACTTTTATACTTTCAGAATGTTAATTAAACAATTAATTATTAATTTTCGTTACCTCATTGCGTATTATGCCCCCCTTACAGCACCGTAACCAATTAAAATGTGCCTGTAGGGGTTTAACGTTAGTTGTATGGCAAAATCAAAGTTCGCCCCACTATCTAATAACCTGCTGTTAATATCAAGCCGTGAAAACTCACATGAATTTGGCAGCGCGTTTTAAAATGCCCGGCAATACAGTATAATACAAAGCGACCTATCAAAATTTTACACTTCATTAACTAATATTTTAGGGACTGTACTGCGCTATATAAATTTTAACTTTTAGGTTTGCAGACAAATTGGTTTAAACATTTAACCCAAACGGTCAAAGGTTTATTTAGCCGTAATTTAATCTGTCATTAATACTGTATTGATAATTTGCCGGCAGAGATTTTGGCCGGCCTTTTGCTACAGCATTTTATAATTGATTTATTATCAAATGTACTTTTAATGCACGGGCAAGATATAATACTTTTTTTTCATTATTTAGTTTTAAATTACCAAAAACGTTTAAATTACTACTGTAAACACTCAAAATAAAGCATCGGCACCTAATACTTTTATGTCATTTTATCAATTAAACAAACTCTTTTTAAAACGGCTTAAAAAGTTATCCAAAGTATCTTAATGAAATAAAACACGGTACGGCAAACAAACACCTGCGGGTTTTGTAGAGTTACCATACGCATATACAAGTACATTTTTAATGGACAATACGCAAAGCATAACCAGGCATACAAACAAAAGATTCGTGAAGCTTAAACAAAGCCTGAGCGACTTTTTTTTAACGCTTTACCGCATAAACCAGTTTATCATCCGCTTTTTTAAAGAAGCTTTTGTACCACCTTTTGAACTTAAGGAAGTTATACGCCAGTGTTATGAAGTAGGCGTACGTTCATTTACCCTGATATCGGTTACGGGTTTTATTGTCGGGGTGATATTTACCAAGCAATCAAGGCCGTCACTATCACAATTTGGCGCCGAATCATGGTTGCCTTCGCTGGTATCCATAGCCATTATGCGTGCGCTGGCCCCATTGGTTACCGCGCTGATAGCGTCCGGAAAAGTGGGCTCAAGCATTGGCGCCGAGCTGGGATCCATGCGCGTTACCGAGCAGATAGACGCGATGGAAGTATCCGGCACCAAACCATTTAAATACCTTGTATGTACCCGCGTACTGGCTACCACGCTTACTATTCCAATTTTATCAACCTATACAGGCTTTGTGGCTTTATTTGGCGGGTATTTAAATGTAACCATGAACGAAGGTACCACCTGGACAACTTTTATACAGGAAGTTTTTGAGCCGCTAACCTTTACCGATTTTGTAGCATCGCTTATAAAATCAATTGTATTTGGCTTTACCATTGGCATTGTAGGCTGTTACCAGGGTTACAATTCAAACAAAGGAACCGAAGGCGTAGGTAAAGCGGCAAACGGCGCGGTAATTACCGCGATGTTCCTGGTGTTTATTGAAGAAGTTATTATTGTACAAATAACCGGCTGGTTCCGCTAATTTATGGAGATATGAAAAAGGCAGCAGTACAGACAGATCATAATAACCCGGTTATCAGCATCAGGGGCTTAAAAAAAGCTTTCCAGGATTATGCCGTGCTCCGCGGTATCGACCTTGACCTTTACCAGGGCGAAAACCTTGTGGTGCTTGGCCGTTCAGGTACAGGCAAGTCGGTACTGATCAAAATCATATCGGGCCTGCTTAAGCCCGATGACGGAATGGTAAAAGTATTTGGCCAGGATATCGCTCATATTACCGAAGATGACTTACAGAAATTACGCATCCGTATAGGCTTTTCGTTTCAGAACAGTGCTTTGTACGATAGTATGACCGTGCGTAAAAACCTGGAGTTCCCGCTGGTGCGTAACAAACGTAACCTTACCCGCGGGGAGATCAATACCGCGGTTGAAACGGTGCTTGACGCGGTTGGACTTTCGCAAACCATTAACCAGATGCCGTCTGAGCTTTCGGGCGGGCAGCGTAAGCGTATCGGCATTGCCCGCACGCTGATCCTGAACCCCGAGGTTATGCTGTATGATGAACC
This sequence comes from uncultured Mucilaginibacter sp., assembly GCA_966212355.1. Taxonomy (GTDB): domain Bacteria; phylum Bacteroidota; class Bacteroidia; order Sphingobacteriales; family Sphingobacteriaceae; genus Mucilaginibacter. The sequence goes on along the minus strand of CBIHRB010000051.1, from coordinate 5,687 downwards.
CACCGCCGGCCTCGACCCTATCACCTGTATCGAAATCAATGACCTGATTAACGAGGTGCAGCAGCGCTACAATACATCATCCATCATCATAACACACGACCTAACCTGCGCCAAGCAAACCGGCGACAGGATAGCCATGCTCTTAGACGGGCAGTTTCAGCGCACCGGCACTTTCGACGAGGTGTTTAACACTACCGATAGCCGGGTGAAACCATTTTACGATTACAACTTTATTGAATAACAACACTTAGATAAGATATACCATTATCATGGATTCAGCAGAAAAAAGAAAATCGATCATAGTAGGCATATTCCTGGCACTTGGGCTCATATTGTTTATATTGGGTGTATTTACCCTGGGCGGCCAGCAAAAGGCTTTTGTTAAAAATATAAATCTAAGCTCGGTATTTACCGATGTTGCCGGCTTAAAGAAAGGCAACGCGGTTTGGTTTTCGGGCGTTAAGGTTGGCACCATCAGCAATATCAAGTTCATTGGCCCCTCAAAGGTGGAGGTATATATGAATGTAGACCAGGCCACCCAGCAATACATCCGCCGCAATGCGATGGCCAAGATAGGATCGGACGGTTTGATAGGTAATAAAATTATTGTGATAGAAGGCGGCAGCGCGCAGGCACCGGTAATTGAAAATGGCGACATACTACAGTCCGAAAAAATGCTCTCGACCGATGATATGCTTAAAACCCTGCAGGATAATAACCAAAACCTGTTGGCCATTACCAATGATTTTAAATTATTAAGTCATAACATATTGCAGGGCAAAGGCACAGTTGGCGCATTATTAGCCGACAGCACCATGGCTATCCAACTGCGCGGCGCTATGCGCAACCTCCAGGCCACTACCCAAAGCGCGGCTTTAATGGCGGTACAGCTTGACCAGTTTAGCCGTAAAATGAACACCAAAGGCGGCCTTGCCGATAAAATGCTTACCGATACTGCTACCTTTGCCCAAATTAAACAAGCGGTAGGCCAGTTGCAGCAAACTGCAGCCAATGCTTCAACGCTTACCAGCAATCTTACCAGGGCAAGTAACAAGCTTAACACTACCGATAATGCACTGGGCGTATTATTGAACGATCCGAAAGCGGCGGTGCAAACACAATCGGCCATTAATAACCTGCAGGCAGCATCTATCAAATTAAATGATGACCTGGAAGCCGTTCAGCATAACTTTTTTCTGAGAGGTTTTTTCAAGAAGAAAGAAAAAGCAAAAGCTGATAGTTTGAAAATGAAGCAGTAGCCCCCTCTAAATCTCCCCCGGAAGGGGAGACTTATAAATCTTCAAGTCCATGCCGTTGTTGGTGTTGTCACCAACAACTTTTTTGCCTGTTTTATCTCTAATAATCACGAAATCACCATTTGCTATCCACGTAGTAATTGAGCGGCGCGGAGTTGTTGGTGACAACACCAACAACGGCGAGGTTTATCAGGCGTATAAGTTTTCTTCCTCGTTTCGAAATGACAATTACTTTGTTTGATAATCCTCTCAAAAAAATGCGTCCCGTATCTCACCCCGGAACGCAATCTCGACAACATCTCATTGATATCGATCAACTAAACCAGGTCAAATCTCAGCCTGTATTTTATTATACACGCATATTTCACCATTGTTTTAAATAATTAAAAACCAATACCTTAAGCAGAAACCCATTCGCTCCAACTGTCTGATTTTTCACATATCGTTCAATTACGGTCATATAATCGGTTAACGCTGGTCTTTCCCATTTTTAAATTTTATTTTCACCTCAGCTCCTAATCAACTACCAGGAAAACATGACGGACAGTTCATCATATGAAACAGAAATAAATAAAACGGTTAATATCAATGCCCCGGTTTCAAAGGTGTGGGATGCTATTACAAATCCGGCATTAATTAAGCTATGGATGTCTGATTCACCAATTGATGTGATATCCGACTGGCAAGTTGGAAGCTCAATAATTTTTCGGGGAGATCTTCACTGGACAAGTTTTGAAAACAAGGGCACTATCCGGCAATTCGACCCCGAAAAGGTTTTTCAATATAATTATTGGAGTTCGCTTTCAAACCTGCCCGATATACCTGAAAATTACACAGAAGTCCGCTTTGTATTAACACCCATTGAAGATAAGACAACGGTTATATTAACGCTAAATAATTTTCCGGACGAAATAATTTACAAGCATGTTAATTTTTACTGGAATGTAACACTTGGCATATTAAAAAAATGGTGTGAACAATTATAAATTTAACACCAAAGCTCATACCAGGCATTTAATTGTGAATTTTCATTATTAAGCGCTATAAATTCATGCATGCTGCAGCCCGATAGTCACCATCAACGGTGTTTATAACACGCCAGTATTTGATCACGCGGAACCTATCACTCTTCACACTCCTGCACAAATTCATTCGTTAACTTAAAATATAATTTTTATATATTTGATTGAGTACTGAACTTACAGTATTCTTTAATTGACTCCTGATTTGAAGCCGCAGTTACAAACGCCTGCCCCCCTAAGCCAGAGCCAAGCGGCGGTTATACGAAACCTGTATGACAATTATGCCGCAACGCTTTTAGGCTATATTTTTGAGGTGGTGCAAAACCAGTTGGTAGCTGAGCAGTACCTTACAGCTGTTTTTAACGATGTACCAAACGAGCTTGAAGAGTTTTCAAAAAAAGGAACAAGCGCCCTTTGCCGCCTGCAAATAATGGCACGCAAAAAACTGGTTCGCTTTTTTGAAGCATTGGAAAATGACATAGACAAAAGAGCCTGGGAAAATTTACCCTGGACTAATAACCGGTATATAGCTTTAATGCCCCCCTTTCATCAGCAGGTTTTTTGCGGTATTCATTATCAATGCAAATCGGCGGGGAACATGGCTATAGAACTGAATAAAACAGAAGAAGAAATAAGGAAAATATTAAAAGAATGCTTCACCATTATCAGGAACGGGAGGAACGATGAAAAAATACATTGACAGCGGCATTCTTGAAGTTTTTGTAATGGGCGCAGCTACCGACGAGGAAATAAAGGAGCTGATGTACATGAAGGCCAAGCACCCGGAAGTGGATGAAGCCCTGAAGCAACTGGAACTTGATATGGAAAAGTTAGCTGCCAGTATGTCCGTTGCCCCGCCTCCGGGGGCCTGGGACAAAATTGAAGAAGAGATCAATGATCTTATCCGCAGGGAAAGCCGGGTGCAGACTGTTAAATTCCGAACAGATCATAGGGATAATGATTATGAAAAAGCAACACCGGCCGATCAGTTTATACCAATCGAATCCGAATCGAACCATATGCGCCTGCATAAATCGTGGCGTTGGATCTTTGCAGCAGTGTTTGTGATAGGGAAGATCTTTTTAGGCTTCGCGATATATTTTTACCTTGAAAACCGGCAAACCAGGCAACAATTGCAGGAGTTAAAAACCGAGATGAGGGAGTTGAAGAAGAAATAGTTAGTGATTAGAGGTTAGGCATCCGGTTTGTTTGTATAAGCTTTATCAATTAATTCACACCAACCAACAATCAATTTATTGCTTTATGCTTTTTGCATTCTGCTTTCAGCTTTAACTATAACTTATGGAAAACGACTATCTAACCAGTGTGAAAAAACAGTTTGCTTATTACAAATCCCTCGGCGAAAAAACGTTTGAACAGCTTACCAACGAACAATTATATTGGCAATACAATCCCGAATCAAATAGCGTTGCCATGATTGTGAACCACATGGCAGGCAATATGATTTCCCGATGGACTGATATTTTTACTACTGATGGCGAAAAACCCACCCGTAACCGCGAAGCTGAATTTACTCCTTCTACCCCTACCCGCCAAACAATTACCGAAACCTGGGAACAGGGATGGCAATGCCTTTTTGATACGCTTGATAAACTAACCGACGAAGATCTCGATAAGATCATCTATATCCGCAACCAGGGACATACCGTTATGGAAGCGATAAACCGGCAGCTGGCCCATTATCCCTACCATGTTGGCCAGATCGTTTTTTTAGGTAAGATGCTTTGCAATGAAAACTGGCATTCATTATCTATCCCAAGGGGCCAATCTGAAAATTACAATGCTGATAAATTTGCCAAAGAGAAACGGAAAGCTCATTTTACGGATGAGGAATAAGCCGGTTACTCTCCTTTTATCAACGTCCTATTTCTTCGTTTGCTTGAAATCCCAGGTTTAAAATATATTTTCGAATAAATTTCCGCAACCAATTAATTGCATTATATTTGCAATCAAACGGTTGCAAAAAGATTTTATGAGAAGAGATGTATTTCAGGCCATTGCCGATCCTACCCGCAGGGCCATTATTAGTTTGCTTGCTTTGCAGGCTATGACACCCAATGCCATTGCCGAACATTTTCAAAGCAGCAGGCAGGCTGTATCCAAGCATATCCAAATCCTGAGCGAATGCCAGTTGGTTAATCAAAAACAAACAGGCCGCGAAATTTATTATCATTTTAACGCTCAAAAAATGAAAGAAGTGGATGTTTGGATGGATCAGTTCCGCGCCCTGTGGGAAACCCGTTTTAGCCAGTTAGATAATGTATTACAAAACCTAAAAAACAAACAGTCATGACAAACAACGAAGCCGTATTTACCAAAGACCTGCAAAACAAAAGGCTTAATGTGGTAAGAACCTTTGACGCGCCACTCAATTTAGTATGGCAGGCATGGACCGAAAGTGAGATCCTTGACCAATGGTGGGCACCTCATCCTTACTGCGCCGAAACTAAATATATGGACTTCAGGGAAGGCGGCTACTGGCTGTACCAGATGGTTGGCCCGGAGCATACTGAACATCCAACATGGTGTAAGGAAGAGTATAAAACCATTGTAGTTCCGCAAAAAATTGCCAATGCTGTTTCCTTTTGTGATGAAAATGCTGTAACCAATACCAATTTCCCTGTTATGAACTGGGAGAAGAATTTTACCGGCGAGGGTGAGCATACTACCGTTAACATCGATATATATTTTGATAAAGTGGAAGATATGCAAACCATTGTTGGTATGGGCTTCCAGGAAGGCTTTACTGCCGGCTTAAGCAACCTCGATCATTACCTGATCACAGCTTTCAGGATCAGGAAAGATCTGAAACCGGGCAATGCTGCAAGGGTTACCACTTATTTAAACTTCCCCGGAAATACTGAAGAGGCTTTAACCTTTTACAAAGAGGTTTTTAAGGGTGAGTTTACCGGCAAAAAACTTACGCGGTTCAGCGATATAGAGTTGCCGGCTGAGATCCGGATGAACGAAGCTGATAAGAAATTGATCATCCATGGCGAACTTACCATTATGGGTGGACACGTACTAATGGCTACCGACGCGCCGGAGAGTATGGGCTTTAAACTGCAGACCGGCAATAATATGCACATCAACGTTGAACCCGAAAGTCGCGAAGAAACCGAACGCCTGTTCAATGAACTTTCTGCCGGTGGTGTGGTTACCATGCCATTGAGCGATATGTTCTTTGGGGCATACTTCGCAGAGTTTACTGATAAGTATGGAATTAACTGGATGTTGAATTATCAGAAGGTCTGAACCGGGATTTGGGGGGATTTTTTGGATTTATAGGATTTGACATGCGGATTTTAATATGGCTCAGTAATTAACGTCCCATCAGGGTCTCTCGCAGATTTAGGTTAACCCACAAAATTCAACAACCTGAAATTTC
>CBIHRB010000050.1:0-23393 GCA_966212355.1 uncultured Mucilaginibacter sp. | reverse complement strand
ATGTATGTCATTTCATTTTTTTTCAGGGCTTCCCTGATGGTTACTCGCAATGACGCATGTAAAGTTTTGTCCTCACCCGTTGGCTGTGTCCCCACGGCCAACTTTACAAAAAAAAGCGCCCGTGAGGACACGGGCGCCGGGGGAAATCCTTCAGTTCTATGAACCATCAACAATGATCTATGAACTACGTTTTAGAATTTATACCTCACAAACGCTTCCATAGCTTCATATTCCGCAAGGCCAAGGCGGTCGTAGCGTTGGGCAGTATCACGGGTGCGGTCTTCTGCACGTACCCAGAACTCCCTTGCATCATCACCCGGGAATACCGGAGTATCTTTCTGTGACTGGTGTTTGAAGATGGCGTTACGTTTGCGGATCACTTCCTGTGGTGACAATGGTACAGCCATTTCAATCTCATAAGTCTCAAACTCATGCCATGCACCACGGTACATCCACAGCCAACAGTCTTCAACCCAGGCTTCTTTACCTTTTAACCTTTCCAGTGCAGCTAAGATGATTTTGAAGCACACCAGGTGGGTACCGTTAGGATCTGCAAAATCGCCCGCCGCGAAGATCTGCTGTGGTTTTACTTTTTGAAGCAGGTCGATAGTCAACTGGATATCTTCCTCTCCTACCGAGTTCTTTTTGGTTTTACCGGTTTCGTAAAACGGCAATGCCATAAAGTGGATATGATCATCCTGTAAACCTGCATACCTTGCGCCTGAAATCGCTTCCGTTTTCCTGATGAAGCCTTTTACATTCCTGATCTCCTGTGTATCAATCTCGTTTGGTTGTTTGGTCGGGAAGAAGGCACGCATGTCTTCATATGATTTTTGAAGATGGGTGGTGTCTTCGCCGATGCTCTTAGTAAAGTCGATAGCAAATTCCATGTACCTCAGCACATCATCATCCCATACGGCAGTGTTACCTGAAGTTTGGTAAGCTACGTGTACATCATGCCCCTGGTCTACCAAACGGATAAATGTACCGCCCATCGAGATCACGTCATCATCCGGGTGCGGTGAAAAGATAATAGAGCGTTTTTTAGCAGGCAGTGCCCTTTCCGGCCTTTGCGAATCGTCCGCATCCGGTTTGCCACCCGGCCAGCCGGTGATGGTATGCTGAATTTGGTTAAAGATATCAATGTTGATATTGTATACCGGGCCCTGCTCCACTGCCAGCTGTGCCATGCCGTGGTTATTGTAATCTTCTTCGGTTAGTTTCAGTACCGGTTTGTTAACCTCATTCGCCAACCAGATCACGGCCTTTTTCTTTAACTGGTTATCCCACACGCAATCTTTTACCAGCCATGGGGTATCAAACCTGGTCAATTCTGACGCGGCATCTGCATCCAGCACAAATTCCACATGCTGTGACAGTTGCAGGTAGGTTGCAGGAACTTCGCCTGAAATCTCCCCTTCTACCGCTTTCTTGATGATCGGAGCTTTCTTCTTGTTCCAGGCCATCAGGATGATTTCCCTTGCCTTGAAAATAGTACCGATACCCATCGTGATCGCTTTGGTTGGCACGTCGGCTTTACCACCAAAATCGCGGGCGGCGTCACGCCTGGTCAGGTCATCTAAGGTTACCATCCGCGTTCCTGAGTTTGGTGCAGAACCTGGCTCGTTGAAGCCGATGTGGCCTGTACGACCGATACCCAGGATCTGAAGGTCTAATCCGCCAAGTTCTTCTATCTGCTTTTCGTATTGTAAACAGAATGCCACGACTTCGTCTTTATCCAGTGTGCCATCAGGGATGTGAACATTGGCTTTATCAATATCTATATGGCTGAACAAGTTTTCGTACATAAACGTCACATAGCTTTGTGCTGCTGTGGGCTTCATAGGGTAGTACTCATCCAGGTTGAAAGTGATCACATTCTTGAAGCTCAAGCCTGCTTCTTTGTGCTGCCTTACCAGTTCGGCATATACCCCTATCGGGGTTACACCGGTGGCAAGCCCTAACACCGCTTTTTCGCCTTTAGCTTGTTTCGCGCGGATCAGATCTGCTATCCGGTTTGCTACTGCCACTGAGGCTTCCTGCTGATTGTTGTACACGCTCACAGGTAACTTCTCGTAACGCGTCTCTTCCAATAAATTTAATCGTGCCATAATTTGTTCAGAACCTATATGTTATATGTTAAAGTTTAAAAAAGTCGCTATACAAAAAACCCCCGCCAAGGACGAGGATTTTTATCAAACCAATTAACAAAAATGTTTATCCTCACCGACATGAGGGTAAAGTAAAGTGCGTATAATAATATGCTGTGCATTATCAATACAAACTTACTAAAACAAAATTTGAATTAAAAGAACTTTTTAAATTTTTTTAATAAGTATTTTATCTGGGAAAGGATAGGATGGGGTTCATTTTGGCTAAAATTCACCCATATTAGTGAAGCTTATCCTAAGTAATAGTAAGAATCCTCTTTTCTTTCGCATCGTGACTTACGAAAATCATCATTCCCTGGCTCAATCAAAATCGGGTGTCATGCTGAGCTCGTCGAAGCATGGCGGGCAAGGCCTCTGCGCACGACCCTTCGACGGGCTCAGGGTGACAGGCCTTCTTTGATTAATTTATTTTTCCGTTAGAGTCATATAATTTAACATCCCACTTAGACCCTCCCCAAAAGGCAAAAGAGTTCCTGATGGGCAGGAATACTCTTTTTGCTAACCAATTATAAAACATAAATCATGAGATGAGAAGAGATGCAGGGGTGGAATCGAACCATCCATTTGCTGCCGGCCAGCTCCTGCCATTTAGTTTAAAATGAACCCCATTTGCAAACTAATCTGTTGCAAATATATAAATATTCTATTAAATCCATATATTTAGTAGAATTTATTCATAAAACATTCATTTTCCTTAAAGAGGGCGTTAATGACAGCTTTTTAAGCTTATGATCAACGTTGATCAGACTTATTGGAGCAGATCTTTTCGAAAGGAACGGGGTACTCTTCGCCTAATGACTTTTCATATTCAGCGCTGAACTCTTCATAAATTTTGCGTGCATGTTCAATGCCTTTTGTTCGGCGCAGTGCTTTCAGTTTAAACTTAATACCGATATCATTAAAAGGATCGATATTCAGCACAATGCGGGAAATCTCCAGTGCTTTTTTATAATCCGCGGCATCGTAAACCTTTTTTATCACCGGTAAAATAACCGGCATCAACGCTTCTTCATATTCCTGTTTAAAATCATCGAGCCATATTTCGGGAATGTGCTGCAATAGCCCGCCACGGGCAACTAAGTCGAGATAACTGAACGCAGAGGATTCACCAACATTAGTTTGCTTAAGTGCTTCCCTCACCACAAAATAATCGCAATAAAAATGTTCGGTGCTGATAAAACTATAGGTATCGTTTAAAAAAGCAAGTTCCAGGCCATCTATATCCGAAAGGATGTTACGAAGGTGATTGATGGTTACACCGCGAATATTCTTAGTTTTGACTACATCCTTATCCGGCCATAGCGTAGTGGAGATCTTTTTTGATACCACACCGTTCTTTTCGCGGCTGTTCAACAAAATAAGAATAAACAGCTGCTTGATCTTGGGACTGAACAGGTAAGTAATATCCCGTTTATTTTTATCATAAACAGTAAACTCGCCCAGGAGGTAAACGGCGTTGGCTTTGTTGCCTATTTCAGGTTCGATTTTTTGTTCGGCAATACGCTCTTCGTTAACAGCAGCAGGTTCATCGTTATCCTTTTTCCGCCTTAAGAAAAATACGACAATTCCGCATAACAACACAAGTGCAGACGCGCCACCCAATATCCTGTATAAAGTAAAAGATTTGCTTTTGGGTTGGTGGGCGGCCACAAATGCTTCCTGGCTCACAGGCGGTGCGGTAAGCGCAAAGATTTTTATGGTAGACCGGGATGGTGTTTCAAACTCCTGGGTAGTGCAGTAAAATACATCCTGCCTGGCATTGTAAAACAGGTTATGGTCAGTTTCTATCCGTTCGGACACAACCGGGATGGTACCGCTTACTACCTGGTACGAACCACCTTTTATTGAAAATTTGTACAGACGCAAACTCGTTTTGGGCCGTTCGTGCGGATAGCACAGCACATAAAAAAACTGCTTATCTTTTGATATAATGAGATTATTGGCTGGTACAAATGCTTCTTCATCCGGCTTGATCTCCCAGAGCTTTTTAATGCTATGCTTATCCAGGTTAACGCGGTACAGGTCATAATAGTGCATCCCGCCTACCACCTGGTTGCCCGACTGGTTACCGTAGCCGCCAAAAATGTAAATATCGTTGTTTTGGTCAGCTGTACTTGCTGCCGAAAAAAACCGGGGGTTGATCACATCGCCGGTAAAACTTTGTGGCTGCCAGGTATCTGTGACTTTATCGTATTTAAAAAAGTTATTATAGTATTTAAAGGAGCCGTACCCGCCAAAAAGGTAAAAGTTGTTAAAGTCCTTATCGTAAAAAATATTATGATGATGCCTTTGCTCCGTTATGGTCGCCTTACCATAAAAATCCCAGCTAAGGCTGTCCAGGTTAAAAGAAGCGATACTTGGAGCAGGTTGCGGCGCCCTGAGTACCTCGTATAAATAACATTCATTTTCCTTAAGGTTTACAATACTTTTGCCCAGGTGCAAAGGTACTGCCAGTTTATTTTTGAATGATTTTGTTCCTACTGCATCGCGCCCGGCATCATAAAACATCAGGGAATCACTTTTGAAGATAAAGAACTGTTCATTTTTTTCATTAAAGTTGATCCCTGCAACCTCGTTAAAAGTATGCACGAACTTCTGTTTCCAAAAGTATGATTCGTTGATGAGCCATGCCGGGTTATCAACATGGCCCAGGTTATCTCCCTCAACCGTAAAAACATCATTGCCGGTCCATTCACTAAGCAAAAAGGTGTAGGATTTATTATCATTACTGACAACCAGGTTTTTAATGGCCATATTCGGAACGTCCGAATAATGTTCGTTTTTGCCAAAGGTGATCTTCGCGGTTATTTTACCGTTAAAACCCAATCCTGTAGCCCGGTACCATTTTCCGTTTATGGAAATGCCTACTTTATCGCCTTTGAGATCAAGATCAACTATCACCTTAAACCATTTACGCCGTTTCAGCATAGTATCGGCAAGGGGGATGCTGAGTTTATTACTCCGGCTATCAATATTGAAATTGAGGAACGAACCATGATTGTAAATCGCACTCAGGCTGTAGGAGTTACCCTTATCATCGTTTAAGTTTAAAATATAGCCAAGGTGCTGATTATCCCACAATGAAAGGTCGAAACCAATGACCAGGTGATCATGAAAGGTTGGCAGATCATCCTTAAAAACCTGGTAAGAGGTGCGTTTGCTCATCAGGCTGTCATTTGAACCAAACTGCAACCCCTGCCCCCTGCTCTCAGTTGCAGACAGCAGTATAATAAAAAGCAATACAAGCTTACATGCCCTTTTTGAAAGCATTAAAACCTTACTTTTTTCCACCATTTATAATACATGTTTAAACTTGCTGATCGGGACAGCATTACAGGTTAGAATAATGTGCTAAATTATACATTTTTTGAGTACCGCAGGTGGGGGATTTTCATCATTTCGGGCGTTTGTTTGCCGCAACCGCGGCCCTTATATCCTAATACCGCAGTGCTGATTAATCAATCGTAAAAAACTTTTTACACAAGCGCGTTAAACCCGCCGCAAGCGCACCTAAGCGCACATTTTCAACTATAAACCTACCTGTCAGGCACTTACGGTAATAAAAATAATACATTACTTACAGGCCCTGGCGTAGTCATATTAAAACATTTTGCCCAAAGCCGATATTCTTACTTGCACAAATGAGTAAATATCAGCCGCTACGGGTATAATTTGAAAAACTATGCCATTGAAAATAAAACATATCATAACGTTCTTTTTATTGCTCACAGGCAGTTCATATCTCCAGGCGCAGGATAGCACGCTGGTGGGCAAATCGCTTAAGTGGGACCTGGCTAAGTGTATCGACTATGCCAAAAAGAACAACATCCAGATCAATTCGTTGCGCTTGTCGCAGCAAACCAGTCAGCAGGAATATTTATTGGCAAGAGCTGCCCGCCTGCCGGATCTTTCGGCCACGGGTTCACAAACCTTTGCGCATGGTAATAATTTCAGCAACGGCGATAACGGCAGGCATTCGGGTTATAACGTATCGGGCTCATACGGGATAAGCTCAAATGTTACATTGTATAATGGTAGTTACATCAACAACAATATCCAACAAAAAAACCTGCAGGTACAATCGGCCAACCTGGGCATCCTTCAACAGGAAAACGATATTGTTTTACAAATTACCCAGGCCTACCTTACCGTACTGCTGGATAAGGAAACCGTGATCTACAATACCGATCTGCTCAGCACCACCCAGGCACAGGTTAAGTTGCAGCAACAGCGCTACAATGTAGGCAGCGTGGCCCGTAAGGATCTGATTCAGCTACAGGCCCAGCAAGCTACCGACCAATACACGCTGGTAAATTCAAAAAACGCTGTACGCAATGATCTGCTTACCCTAAAGCAATTATTGGTATTGCCAACTGATCTGAGTTTCGATATTATGCAGCCCGATACGGTGATGGCACCCATCGATAGTATTTCCTCTTTTCGCGAAGCTGAACAAACAGCTCTGCAAAACCGCCCTGAAGTTAAGAGCGGCGAGTTAGGTGTTAAGATAGCACAATATGACGTGGAGAAAGCGAAGGCTGGTTATAAACCTACACTTACCGCAGGTGCATCACTTAATACCGGGTATGCCAACGGGCAGGGAGTTTCATTCGGCAACCAAATCAATAATAACTTTTACCAGCAATTGGGGCTTACCCTGGCTATCCCAATCTTCACCAAAAGGGTGGTAAAAACCCAGGTTGAAGAAGCAAAGATCAGCGTAAAACAATCGCAGCTTGATCTTAAAAACACAAAGATCACCTTATCACAAACAGTTGAGCGGGCTTACATCAATGTACAAAATGCGCGCAGCCAGTTTGATGCCGCCGCCGAAGAATATAAATATAGCAAGGAAAGCTACCGCATTGCCAGCGAACAGCTTAAAGTTGGCGTAGCCAATACGGTCGATTTTTTATTGCAGAAAAACTTGTTTGTGCAGGCACAGCAATCATTTGTGCAGGCCAAATACAATGCCCTGCTCACGTTAAAGATCTATGATTTTTACAGGGGCGTACCTATTACATTATAATACCGGTTATCATGAAAAGCAGTTATAAAAAGATACTCATTATTGCAGGCATAATAGCAGCGCTGGTGCTCATCTGGTTCCTGTTCATCAAAAAAAGGGAAGAACCCGTTGTGCTGCAAACCCAAAAGCCGGCCAAAGGCTATATAGCCCAAAGCGTAACAGCAACAGGCCGTATTGAGCCGGTTGACACCGTAACAGTAGGTACGCAGGTATCGGGCATTATCAAATACGTTTATGCCGATTTTAATTCGAAAGTTAAAAAAGGCCAGCTCATTGCCGAACTGGATAAGTCGCTTTTACAGGCCACGGTTGACCAGGCGAAAGGCACGTTACTTAACGCACAAAGCCAGCTGGTTTTCGCTCAAAACAACTTCGGCAGGCAAAATCTGTTGTTCAAAACCGACGCCATCAGCAAGGCTGATTATGATACTGCCCTGAACACGCTGAATGCAGCAAAAGCTTCGGTTAAAAGTGCCGAAGCACAGGTGCGCTCGGCCGAAAAGAATTTATCATATGCGGATATCTACTCACCTATTGATGGGGTAGTGCTTAACCGTAACGTAAGCGTGGGCCAAACCGTCGCGGCAAGTTTTAGCACTCCAACGCTGTTTGTGCTTGCAAAGGATATTACTAAAATGGAAGTTGAGGCCAATGTGGATGAAGCCGATATAGGCGATGTAAAAGCGGGTAACAGGTCTTCATTTACGGTTGATGCTTTTATTAACGACCAGTTTGCAGGTACTGTTGAAGATATCAGGTTGCATCCTTCTGTATCATCAAATGTGGTTACTTATACAACCATTATTAATGCACCTAACGATGACATGAAACTGAAACCCGGAATGACCGCCAGTATCATCATTTACACCAAAGAAGTAAACAACGCCCTGCTGATCCCGGCCAAAGCTTTAAGCTTTACGCCCGATTCGGCATTGATGAAAGATTATGAGATAGTAGGCAAAGTGGGCCACAAAGGTGGCAGAAAACGATCAGGCGGACAAGGCGGAACTACTGCTGCCGGAAGCACCGGTAACGGTGGAGCCAATGATAACGCAGCAGCCATACATACCGCAAAAAGCCGCAAAGATAGCAGTGGCGTAAATAAACAAACAGCTATTGTATGGGTATTACAGGGTAAAAAAATAGTGCGTAAAAAAATCCAGACAGGCTTGAATGATAATACCCAGGTTGAGGTATTGTCAGGCTTAACTGCCGATGATGCGGTGATCACAGGGATTACCGGTGGCTCTTCGAGCTCATCAACAGCTGCTGCTAAACCAGCCGGTAGTCCGTTTATGCCGCAAAGACCACGTGGCGGAGGGGGAGGACGCCGGTAATGAGCAAGAAAATTTTAGATATCCGCGAACTAAAACGTGAATTTCAGATGGGCAGCGAAACTGTACGCGCGCTTAAAGGGATTTCTTTTGATGTAGAAGCAGGCGAATTTGTAACCATTATGGGAAGCAGCGGCAGCGGTAAAACCACCCTGCTTAATATTTTAGGCTGTTTGGACAAGCCTTCTATAGGTGATTATTTTTTAGATGGCGTAGACGTAAAAAAGTTATCGCGCGATGAATTGGCCCAGCTGCGCAACCGCAAAATAGGTTTCGTTTTCCAGGCTTATAACCTGCTCCCGCGTACATCGGCATTGGAAAATGTGGAGCTGCCACTTTTGTACAACAGGGAGATCAGTGTAAGTGAGCGCCGGGACAGGGCTATCCACGCCCTGGAGGCCGTAAAACTGGCCGAACGTTTGGATCATACGCCAAGCCAGCTTTCGGGCGGACAGCAGCAGCGTGTAGCCATAGCCCGTGCGCTGGTGAATGAACCTGTGATGATCCTGGCCGATGAGGCAACGGGCAACCTCGATAGCCGTACATCATATGAGATTATGTCATTAATGCAGGAACTAAATTCTCAACAGGGCAAAACCATTGTGTTTGTAACGCACGAGCCTGATATCGCCTCATTCAGCAGCCGTACCATTCAACTCCGCGATGGCAGGATCCAGAAGGATACCCTGAATACAAACAAGCGTTCGGCAAAAGAGGTGCTGGCAGGCCTTCCCATTACCGATGATTATTAAAGCTAAGCAAGCATGAATTTCTTCAACCTCATCCGGATAGCTTATAAAGCCCTTCAACGAAATAAACTGAGGGCCTTTTTAACCATGCTCGGTATTATCATAGGTGTAGCCGCTGTAATAGCGATGGTGGCTATCGGGCAGGGATCAAAACAAAGTATTCACGACCAGCTATCAAGCATGGGCTCAAACATGATCACTGTGCTGCCGAGCAGTAACCTTAACGGCGGTGTGCGTATTGCAGGCTCAAGCTTTCAAACCCTCACTCAAAAAGACATTGTTGCCCTGCAAAAGGCGCAATACATTACGGAGCTTTCGCCTTCAATAACCTCAAAAGGCCAGGCTATTAATGGCGCATTAAACTGGCCTACAACCATACAGGGTGTCAGCCCGGATTATCTGGATATACGTAAGCTGAGCTTAAAAGACGGCATCGCATTTACTGAGCAGGATGTCCTGACATCGGCAAAGGTTTGTTTAATAGGCCAAACAGTTATTGACAACCTGTTCCCCAATGGTGAAAACCCGATAGGAAAAGTGATCCGCTTTAATAAAATCCCTTTCCAGGTCATTGGCATCCTTAATCCCAAAGGTCAAAACGCTTTCGGGCAGGATCAGGACGATATCCTGATAGCGCCTTATACCACCATTCAAAAAAGGATCCTGGCAACTATCTATTACCAAAATATTTATGCCTCAGCAGCCAACGAACAGGTGACAGATGCGGCCGTAACCGAAATGACCCGGATCATCCGCGATTCGCACCGTTTGCGCGATAGTGAAGATAATGACTTCACCGTGCGTACCCAGGCCGAACTGATCAATACCCTAAGCTCAACCAGCGGATTACTTACCGTGCTTCTCACTGTAATTGCCGGGATCTCGCTGGTGATAGGAGGTATCGGCATCATGAATATCATGTACGTTTCGGTAACAGAACGCACCCGCGAGATCGGTCTGCGTATGTCTATCGGAGCCCGGGGAAAAGATATTATGCTTCAATTTTTGATGGAAGCCATTCTGATCAGTATTACCGGAGGTATCATCGGGGTAGTGTTGGGCATTGTATCATCAAACCTCGTTACCCTTACTTTGTCCTGGCCGACTATCGTATCTGAATCATCGGTATTGCTATCGTTTGTGGTTTGCGCAATTACAGGAATCTTCTTTGGGTATTACCCGGCGCAAAAGGCAGCAAGGTTAGATCCTATTGAGGCGTTGAGGTATGAATAGATTTTAAAAAATATACCACACGCCCGCTAAAGGCCGGGAGATAGTTGCCACTCGGTTGAAACCGAGCGGCGAGGGGGGGAGTTTATCAATTTAATTGCTGTAACAGCGTAATAAAACAAAGGCCGCTGCCGCTCGCGTCCTCGCGAGTGGCAGCTATTAACCGCCGTGCATATCACCTACAAACAACATTTAACACATCTTTCCACTACCAAATGTTAAATTTTGGCGATGAAATGTTAAATCTACAGTATAAAATGTTAAATCGCTTGCACAACTAATTATTTAGTTATATTTTGGCTTTCATAACAGACCTTATGAAAATCACAATTATTGGACTACTGCTATTTTTCGTGGGCACAGCAAGCTTATCAGCCCAAACCAATTACAGCGTTAAAGGAACGATAGCCGATACCGTTTCAAATTTTAAATTAGCCAACGCAAGCATCAGCATCATAACTGCTAAAGATTCTATCCTTCAAAAATTTACGCGCGTTAAGGACGATGGTACTTTTACCATTAACAATTTAAGCAAGGGCAAGTTCATTGTACTGGCCACTTACCCCGGTTATGCCGACTTTGTAGAACGTTTTACTTTAGATTCGGCGCACACCACGCACAATTTCGGCCGCATCAGCATGCTGCTTAAAGAGCGTCTTTTACAGGAAGTAATTGTAAAAGGAAAAGCGGCTGCTATCAAAATTAAGGGCGATACCACCGAGTTTAACCCGGCAGCCTACAATATCCAGCCCAACTCAAAGGTTGAGGACCTGCTGAAACAACTGCCAGGTATCGAGGTGGATAAAGACGGCAAGATCACGGCACAGGGCCAAACGGTAAAAAAAGTATTGGTTGATGGCGAAGAGTTTTTTGGCGATGACCCTACCCTGGTTACCAAAAACCTGCGCGCCGATATGGTGGATAAGGTACAACTTTATGATAAAAAGAGCGATCAGGCTGCCTTTACGGGCATCGATGATGGCGTAAAGGATAAAACCATCAACATTAAACTTAAGGAAGATAAAAAGAACGGCTACTTTGGTAAGCTTGACGGCGGTATAGGTACCGATGGCTATTACCAGGGGCAGGCCTTGTTTAACCGCTTTAAAGGCAAACAAAAATTTTCACTTTACGGCACTCTCGGCAATACAGGCAAAACAGGTTTAGGCTGGGAGGATAATAACAAATATGGCGGCGGTGGCGGCATGGAGTTTGGCGACGATGGTGGTATTTATATCTTCGGCGGTGGTGGTGATGATCTGGATAGTTTTGACGGCAGGTACAACGGAAAGGGGAAACCCGTAGCGCGTACCGGCGGTGCGCATTATGATACCAAATGGAACAGCGATAAGGAATCGTTAAACACCAATTATAAAATAGGTTCGTTAACCGTTGATGGTACGAGCAATACCCAGCAGCAAAATAATTTCCCGGGTAATGTATCAAACACCAACAGCGATCAGAACAATCATAATTACATGTTCCGCCAAAAGGTAGATGTAAACTATCAGGTAAAACTCGATTCGATGCAGAACCTGAAGATCACTGCCGACGGGACGTTAAGGAACAGCAATACCAGGAGCAATTTCGCAACGCAAACCCGCCGTTTGGATGGCAGCCTCATCAACAGCAACGACCGTGAAAACAGCGCCGATGTTGATGGCAAGGTATTTAACGCCAATGCCTTCTACACCAAAAAGTTTAAAAAGAAAAGCCGTACGCTTTCTGTAAACTTTAAAACCGCTTTCAACGAAAGCGACTCTAAAGGTTTCCTGAGATCAAACACGCAGTTTTATGATTCGGTTGGTACCTATGTGAGCAAAGACACCATCGATCAGTACAAGGTAAATAAAACCAAAAGCGCCAATATCAATACCAACGTAACTTATACCGAACCATTGGCCAAGGATTTTACCCTTGCCGTTAGTTATGCCTTATCGGTAAACAACGCTACTGCCGACAGGCGCACGTTCAACAAAGATGCAGGCAGCGGGCCTTATAATATGCTCGATAACATTTACAGCAGCGATTATAAACTGAACCAGTTGTCAAACCAGGGGGGTATGGTATTTAATGTACAAAAACAGAAATATTCGTTCAACTTCGGTACAAAAGTGGCAGGAGTAAGGTTTAAGCAGGTTGATGAATTTGGACGGCTGGCCGATCTGGTGCGTAACTTTACGAACTGGTATCCGCAGGCCTCATTCCAATACAAATTCACGAAACAATCAAGCTTAAGGTTGAACTACAACGGGAATACCACACAGCCCAATATAGACCAGATCCAACCGGTACGTGTTAATACCGACCCGCTGAACATACAGGTAGGTAACGCAGGGCTTAAGCCATCGTTCACCAACAGGTATAATATCAGTTATAACTCATACAAGGTGATCAGCAACCAGTATATCTGGATCAGCGGGTCATACTCAACTACCAGTAATCCTATCGTGAGCAATGTAACGCGCGATACTACTACCGGTATCAGCACATATCAATCGTCAAATCTTAAAAACAAATCAACCAGCAATTTCTGGGTTAATGCTTACTTTGACAGAAAGATCCCCGGCCTGGACATTAACGCAGGGCTCGGATTTAATGGTAATGGCAATACATACTACAACCTGTCAAACGATGTGCTTAATGAAACTAAATCATATAGTTATTCGGGCAACATCAGGCTATCTAAATACAAGGAAAAAAAGTATGATGCCTGGATCTCGGCAGGGCCTACCTATACCATTAACTCTTCATCACTTAATACCGTACTGAATAACAACGGTCGCGGGTTTAATGCTAATGGAGGGTTCAATATTTACCTGCCCGGCAAATTCCAGATCGGTTCAGATGGCAATTATACTTATAACGCGCCTACAAAATCGTTCCCGCAAGATTTTAGAAGGTTTCTGCTGAATGCTAACATATCAAGAACATTTATGAAAGATGCTTTGAAAGCTACTGTATCTGGCAATGACCTGCTAAATCAAAATACCGGCTATAACCGCACAGGATCGGCCAATGTGCTTACCCAGGAGCGTTATACCACTATCAGGAGATATTTTATGTTTTCCCTTACCTGGGATTTTAACAAAGTTGGAGGCGGTGCGCCTAAAAAATAACCTATCATGAAAAAGATTTTAACCTTAACAACCATACTGCTATTAAGCGCGAACCTTTTGCTTGCGCAGGGCAATAAGCACTTTACTTTTCACGGTACCATTGAATATGACAAAACCTCAAATGTATGGGCAATGTTGCAAAAAGCCATTAATAAAGATAACGAAATGTGGTACCAGCCGAGGTATGAGCAATATAAAAAAACCAAGCCCCAGTTTAAGGTATTAAAAAGCACCTTGAAATTTGGCAACAACCAAACGCTGTTTACACCTGTTGAACCGGAAACACCAACAGCCAATTTCTGGAGTGAGCCAATGATGACTGCTCAAAACAGCACCATATTTTCTGACTTTAATACAGGAATGAGCACCAGTCAAAAAAGTGTATTTGAAGAAACCTTTTTAGTGAAAGACACCACCCGTCATATCAAATGGAAACTTACCGGCGAAACCCGTGAAATTGCCGGCTATCCATGTCGCCGGGCTAACGGCCTGATCCTTGATTCGATTTATGTAGTCGCCTTTTACACCGAAGAGATCCCTGTTTCGGGGGGCCCCGAATCATTTAATGGCTTGCCGGGGATGATATTAGGCGTAGCTCTCCCGCACGAAAACGTAACCTGGTTTGCCACTAAAGTTACTGAACAGCCTATCGACGAAAAATCATTAACAGCACCTAAAAAAGGCAAAGCAGCTACTAACAAAAGCTTCATGACCGTATTGCAAAATGCCATGAAAGATTGGGGTACGGAGGGAAAAGAGTATTTAAAGGGATTTTCGTTGTAAGGATAAACTATTTCATATTAATAAAACGTCATTGCGAGGTACGAAGCAATCGCGAGCTATACAGAGCGGCTCTGTAAGTGGGGGATTGCTTCGTACCTCGCAATGACGATTTTATAATAAATTAATCCCTACGCATTAGCCAGCGCCCTGTCCAAATGCACATATCCACCATCAACATAAATTAACTGTCCGGTGGTATGGCTTGATACCGGCGACAATAAAAACGCCACGGTATTGGCAATTTCCTCGGCGGTGGTCATCCGGTTCCCCAGCGGAATTTTTGATTCGATCTCCTTCAGCTTGGCTTCCGGGTCGGGCAGGGTTTTGATCCAGTTAGCGTAAAGTGGTGTCCAGCATTCGGCTACTACCAGTGCGTTAACACGGATGCCATATTTTAACAGTTCAACCGCCCATTCGCGTGTAAGCGCATTACGGCCACCGTTTGATGCCGCGTAACCTGAAGTATGCCCCTGGCCGGTATCGGCAGTTTTTGAGGTAATGTTCAGGATAGCGCCTTTTGATTTTTTTAGCTCGGGCAGGGCGTGATGCGCCATCAGGTAATAATGCACCACGTTCTTATGCAACGATGCCATGAAACCTTCGTAGTCGCCGCTTTCCAGGCCTACACCATCGTTTACCCCGGCATTGTTCACTAATCCGTCGATACGGCCAAATTTGGCTATAACTTCATTCACCGCGTTTTCGCATGCTTTAGGATCAGTAAGTTCGGCTACCACCTGGTATGCCCTGTGGCCTGCAGCCTCGACAGCTTCAACCGTTTTCAGGTTATCAGCCTCGCCGCGACCTATTATAACCGGGATAGCCCCTTCAGCAGCTAACACCTTCACTATGCCCTCGCCTATGCCCTTGGCGCCTCCGGTAACTATAATTACCTTATCTGTAAGTTGTAAATTCATTTTTAGTATGATAGATATATTAATGACTGCCGGCCATTACCAGCTTCTTAACTTTGTGATTATTGATGGCAAATATTAAAATGCCCAGGAAACAAAAGCCCGGTACTATATAAGCCATTTGGATGTTATGTGTAGCGTCAGATACCCTGCCCATGATCACCGGAAATATAGCACCACCCACAATCCCCATGATCACCAATGATGAACCAAGTTTGGTTTTAGCGCCCAGGCCACGGATACTTAACGAGAAAATAGTTGGGAACATGATCGACATAAAGAACCAGGTACACATTAACGCGTAAACAGCCACTTCGCCTTTTAGTGTTACAGCCATAGCTATCAGAAAAATGTTAATAATCGCATAAGTGATGAGCAGTTTAACCGGGTTAAAATAACGCATGAGTAATGTACCAATAAACCTGCCTGCCATGAAACCTGCAGAAGCTATAGTGAGGTAAAAAGAAGCTGGTTTCTCAGCAAATCCGGCTACTTTTTCTGAATAGCGGATAAAGAAACTGCTTATACCAGCCTGTGCCCCTACATATAAAAACTCTGCAAAGATACCGGCCCTTAAACTTTTCACGTGCAACAGCTCGCTTATCCTTACACCAAGCGAACGATTATCGTTAACTGCCTCTTCACTGGTTTCTTCAACAATTGGCGGGAAGTGCGTGCGATAAATTAAGAATGCAACAACAAGCACCACCGCACCAATTACCACAAAAGGAATTTGTACAGAAGATGCTTCATGATTAAGATATTCATTCAGTTGCTCGGGCGACATTTTGCTTGATTCCGCATCTGTCAAAACCTTGCCCGATAAAATATATTTACCCCCAATAAGCGGAGCTAAGGTGGCAGCCAATCCGTTAAATGATTGTGAAAAGTTGATCCTTCTTTCAGCCCCAGCCGGGTCACCTAATACCGTTATATAGGGATTAGCGGCTGTTTCCAAAAAGGCCGCTCCCGAAAATACGATGAATAACGCTGCTAAAAAGAACGAGTAGTTACGTACCGCAGCAGCAGGGAAAAACAGGAATGCTCCTGTTGAAAAAAGTATCAAACCTAAGATGATCCCACCCTTGTAGCCATATTTTTTCATGAACTGTGCGGCCGGAATAGGTAATATGAAATAGGCTATATAAGATGCTGAATCGATAAGTGAGGATTGCAGGTCATTAAGCTGACATGCTTTTTTTAAGTGTGGAATTAGTATCGGATTAAGATTGAGCGCGAACCCCCAGATAAAGAACAGGGAGGTAATTAATGCTACTGCGAACAGGGCGTTGTTTTTTGACATTAGTGTTTATTGGTTGATTATATATTGATCTGTTATTTAAATGCTGCTGAAATATCATCCAGTGAAATCCCCAGTGTTTTTAATGCTATTTTGTTTAATGCGGCTTTATTACCGGTAAAATGGAATACGCTATGTTTATGTGTAAGCTTCTCTCCCGGTTTCAGGAAGGCTGCAGGCGATACACTTTCTATTTCATAAAAAGGCCCCATTTGTTTACCGTCAGCCAGCGGGCCATCGTTATAGGCGTTTACCGCGTCGCCGCTGTAAGGTGCGGTATCAGTTTTCCATTCTTGGTTTAAGTAGGCGGCTGCGCTATCTACATCAAACATTGTTATAGTTAAAATATCGTTTTCAGCATCATAGCTGCCGGCCATATTCTTTGCCCGGTTTGGCGGGATGCCCAGTTTGCCCCTGCTTTTGCCATCAGCCTTAAACAGCAGGATGCCGTTTTTATAAGTGATCCTGTCTTTTGGGATCTCGCCGAAATAATTGGTAGTAGCTACTTTACCGGAGGCGTCTTCATTGTACGGAACCACGATCACCACCTTAGGCGATGGTGTAAACATATCTAAATTCCATAAACAAGGTGCGCCTGTAGCTTTATCCCAAGCTTTATCCCCTGCATTAATGATTGAATTTACCGTGTTAAACCCAACTGTCTTTACAGTCACATCGGCATCAATACCCAATAGCTGCTGTATTGCTTTGGGCTCTATGATCTCCACATCACGCTCCAGCTTTATTGATAATTCGGTGCCGGCATAATTTTGCAGATGCGTGCTTTTGCTCATGGATACCTTTTTATCCGAAGCTGAAATGAGTTCCCAGCTTTCATTATCAACAGCAGCCGGCGTATGCCAATTGGCAAACTCCATTTTGGTGCCGGGCTTAAAGAAAAGCGAGAATTGCCCGCCTTCCGGCCCAAGCCATAAACGGTCTTCCCCGCCAAAGGCATTCATATGTGGGTCGGGCTGTTTCTGGTCGAACGTTTCATATTTGATCCATCCGAAACTTCTGCCGTTTAAGCCATCAGCAGTTGAGGTAAAAACCTTTGCCTGGTATTTTGGCGATACGATCACCTGGCCCAAACCGCTGTCATCTTTTAAAACGATGACGCTATCCTTTGCTTTTAAAAAATCAAGATCAGATCCAAAAGTTCCTTTCATGGGTAGTTGAGGGTTCCGCATGGTACATGACGCCAAAGCGGCAAGCAGCAAAAACAATGATGACTTTCTTAAAAGCTGCACCATACTGCTTATTTATGTTTAGGGTTTAAACCGATAACATTTACCATAGTACCGATATAGTCAATACTGATCTCCACAACATCACCGGCTTGCAAAGTAAAGTTTGGCGGTGGCACCAGGCAGGTGCCCGTCATTAAAAAGCATCCGTTAGGGAAATCACATTCGCTATATAGATAGCCGGTAAGTTCGGTAAAAGAACGTTTTATGCGCGATACGGTAGTTTCATCTTCAAAAACCAGCTTTCCCTCGCGTTTGATATTCATACTAATCATCGTTTCGCCGGGAATGGGTGATGAAGTAACATATAAGCATGGCCCAAGCGCGGCGCTTTTTTCATAAACTTTGGCCTGCGGAAGGTACAACGCATTTTCGCCCTCGATACTCCGGGAGCTCATATCATTGCCAATGGTGTATCCCTGGATATTACCATCGCTATTCACAAATAGCGTAAGTTCAGGCTCTGGCACATCCCACTCCGAGTCTTTGCGGATGTAAACCTCGCCGTTATGCCCGGATACCCGATGAGCAAGGGCTTTGAAAAAAAGCTCAGGCCGGGGCGCGTCATAAACCTTATCATACAAACTCGCGCCGGTTTCTGATTCCTCCATGCGGGCATCACGGCTACGTAAATAAGTTACGCCTGCGGCCCATACTTCCTGGTTGCCAATAGGCGGTAATATTTTGCCGTTTAGATATTCATTCTCCACCTCGGCGCTTAAAGCCGTAGTATCGGCAGTGATGGTTTCCAGGTAAGCCGCTAAACCATCCCTGTTGATCAGTTTATCCCATTCATCATCAATAATATATGATGAACCGTTATGTTGCAATAGGCTGCCTTTGGCGAGTTTATATAGTTTCATTAGTTTACTTCCAGTTCGTCTTTTGAGGGGAATTTAGGGAAAGGGCCGTGTTCGCCGGTTTGATACCAAAACACGGTTGAAGCGATATCGTCCTGCAAGGGCATGTAACGGCCATCATGCCGCCAGCCTAAGGCTTGTATGGTAACTTTTAAACTTTTTTCAAAGCGAATGGGGTCAACGATATGCCAGCGGTACATGCCGAAACGTTGCGCAATATTGTAATGCCCGTCACCACGGATCACCTGCGGCAAGCCGCTGTAGGGGCTGCAAAATTCGGTGTATTCTGTTCCGGGTTTCTCTTTACCATCAGCGTCCTTGTGACGGGTATCAAAATCATATGATCCGCAGAAATAATCCTCCGTACCGGTTCCGTTTATGGTAGGGAATTTGGTATCGCCATCCATAAAAAACTTGATCTCGCCTTCACCCCACCAACCATTTTTGTTTGAGCCATAAGCTATGTAAGTACCTACGTATTGCCCTTTGCCTTTAATGCTATCTACCAAAACAAAATCTTTTTTATATGGCAGCGGATTTACACGGCGAAATTGCGCATGGAAATACCCGGCATCTTCAGGTACATCGGTCAGGGTATAATCAACCTGGTAATAGAGCACCATATCCGCATCGTCGACGTTTTCCATAGTGATGCGGCATTTTTTGCGGAACGGCATTGGCCAGTAGCAATTGAATGCGCTACCGGGGTTTACTGCAACGGCAAGGGAACTTACCGGCGCATATTTACCCCAACCCATGCAAAAAAAGTCGCCCACGGGCACTTCTACCGAAGGGGTGGTTTCATCATCCCAATAAAAACGGATTATGGAATAGCGCCAGTTCCCGGTAGGGGTCATCCAGATATGTTGGATAGCGCCCGATCCGTTAATTTCGGCAACGGTAAAAGTTGTATGCTTTTTGATGACAACGCTTGGGCTTACCTTCCAGGTCTGGCCTAAGTCGCGGGATGCGTTAGCGCCTGTACCTGTTGTGGCCATACCACCTTTACCTTTTTCGCCGGTAAAATTTTCCGGACTAATAGACCGTGTTTTAGCGTCAGAGGTTCGATAAAGGTTGCCGAGCCCAACATCAAGGCCGTTAAATTTTTGCTGCGCATCAACAAACGAAGCAACAATAACACACAGGCAGATCGTTAAAAAATAATTTTTCACCATAAAACTTATCTTTAAAATCAATTAACGCAGTAATTGGTAATGCGCTCCAGGTTTATTTGTTCATGCTTCAGGCCTCGGTTAAAAAGCCATTCACAATCATATTGATAATTTTTTGCTATCCATACCGCTTTATAAGCATAACATGCGCATATTTTGGCATGACTTGTTTGGCGGTTGATAAAGCTAATTTAAAATTTATTAAATAAATGCCTGCGCCTGTAAAAAACAGGATAGATTAATTGTCCATTTTTCGGTTATGAGCCAAATAAACCACATTTTTGCATATGCCGCTTGATCTGATACTTAACAATCTCGAAAAACACATCCACTTAACCAGCGAAGAACAGGAAACTTTTACGGCTTATTTACAGCCTAAAAAAATAAAACGCAAACAGTTTTTGCTTACTTATGGTGAAGTATGCAAATATTCGGCTTTTGTAACGGCCGGTTGTTTGCGGGGCTATACCATAGATAAAAGTGGTATCGAACACGTGCTCAGCTTCGCCCCTGCCGACTGGTGGATTGCCGATATGTACAGCCTCATTTCGCAGAAACCAGGCATTCAGAACATCGAGGCCCTGGAAGATACCGAGGTATTGCTACTTTCAAAAGCTAACCAGGAAAAATTATATATACAGATCCCTAAGTTTGAGCACTTTTTCAGGATCCTGACCGAAAATTCTTTGGTAGCCAGTCAGCAACGCCTTATTGATAGTCTGAGCCTCACCGCCGAAGACCGTTATAATAATTTTTGCAAACGCTACCCTACACTGATAGATCACCTCCCACAAAAACAAATTGCTTCCTACATCGGTGTAACCCCCGAATTTTTTAGCCGGATGAAAAGCGAAATGGTGAGGAAGAGGTAGGTGAATGGTTGATTGAGTGAATAGAGAATAGTTAATAAGATGGTGCAAAATAACAACTGTCCACTCACTTAATAAACCGCTCATCATTTCTTAACTATTCTCCCCCCATCTAATCGACTACTCACTAATTCCATAACCATTCTCCACTCACCCAATAAACAACTCACCATTTCTTAACCTACATCAAGTGCCGGCAACCAACGTCCCTTTAACTTTGTATTACAATTTAAAGGAAACACACAATGGCACAGACCGTTTTACATAAAGCCAATACCCGCGGGCATGCAGACCACGGATGGTTACACAGCTACCAATCATTTAGTTTTGCTGGTTATTACAACCCACAGCGCATGAATTTTGGCGCGTTAAGGGTACTGAACGATGATACCGTTGATCCGGGTATGGGTTTCGGCAAACACCCGCATGATAACATGGAGATCATTTCTATTCCGTTGGAAGGCGACCTCGAGCATAAGGACAGCATGAACAATGTGGCCGTAATAAAAAACGGTGATATCCAGGCGATGAGTGCCGGCACCGGAATTTTTCATAGCGAATACAACTTTGACCGTACCAGCGAAGTTAAGTTTTTACAGATCTGGATTTACCCTAACAAACGGAATGTTGAACCACGTTATGATCAGATCTCATTAAATCTTGAAGACAGGCACAATAAATTACAGCAGGTGTTATCACCCAATCCTGATGATGCCGGTGTATGGATCCACCAGGATGCATGGTTTCATTTAGGTAAGTTCGACAAAGGTGTAAGTACCGAATATAACATCAAGAAAGAAGGCAACGGAGTTTATGCGTTTGTTTTAAACGGAGAAGTAAATATCAACGGAGAAACATTGAACAGCCGGGATGCTTTAGGTATTTGGGACACCGACAAGTTCACTATTGAAGCAGGTACCGACGCCGAGTTTTTACTGATAGATGTACCGATGAAATTTTAAGATCATGGAAAAGATTCAGATATTGGTAATTGGCCGGCACCCAGAAATATTAGCCACAGTAGTGAGATTAGTGAATAATAATCCCAACTGGAACGCAACAGGCTGCCTCAGCGATGAGGAAGCCATTGCGGCATTCCCTACCCAGGACTTTAAAGTGGTATTATTGGGTGGAGGGGTTGATGAGATATCAGAAGTTAAATTGAATGAATATTTCAGTAATGAAAAACCAGAAATTAAGATCGTACAACATTTTGGAGGTGGAAGCGGATTGCTCTCAGCTGAGATTTTTGAGGCTTTAGGTAACTGACTAACTTAATGGCTGCTGCAACCGCTACTTCCTGAAGCAGAGCACCCTGAGCAACCGCTTCCACATCCACTGTCCCCGCCACTATGGCACCCATGACCAGAATGTCCGTGATGGCCCGAATCGAAACCACCATCAGCTCTGCAGCCGACGGTACTACAACCATTCCCACCACCATTACCGTCACGGTCCCGTTTATCATCATTGCGCCCTTCACTATGATAACTTAATATGGTAACACCAGCAAACAGTACCAGGAAAATTAATATAAAAATATCATTATCTGAGGCCTGTATGCATACCCATGAAACAAAGATCAACATCCCCATCAGCAACAATACTTTAATTCGTCGAGGTTTACGGATAAGCCAGTATTTATCCAGATTCACTCGTTGAAAATTAATCTCTTTGAAGCGGGCTTCGTTTCCAGGCCAGATATCAGCAGGCGACTGTTCGTTAAAACAGTTAAAATATAATTGGCCGGTATCAGTATAAAACGTGTCATACTTTACCGCTTCGCTATTTCCACCTTTAGTAGGATTATGATGGATCTCCCTTCCGAGTGTGTCACGGCAAAGATCTATCCAATATGACCGGGTAAAAGTTAAATGCAGGTGCCAGGCCTGATCAATAGCGTCGGAAGGTGTTACACCATGTTCGGAGATGCAACAAAGAAAAATAAAACGTTTGTATTCAGCAATCACCCTACGGGTATAAACTAAGTTCCACCCATTCTCGCGCGCCAGGCGTTCGGAAAATTTGAAAGCAGCTTCAGGATCATCCAATTGGAAATCCAGGATCTTTTGCCAAAGCGCGACTTGTTCTGCTGTAAGCATATGTTTAGGTATATACTTTAAAAATAGCAAAATAATATGGTAATGAAATGTTTATTGGTGATGGTGCTTGCTATCGCTCGGTCTTTATTCTTTTTGTCAAGAAAAAGAACAAAGCCAACCCGCAGCAACTGAGCGGGCCAATGTCACTTAAATACAACAATGATTTATTGGGGCGTTGCCTGCGGCCGGGCTATGCGCTCATACTGCACGGGCATTAGCCACAGGCCAGTATCCGCTCCTATCCCTAACGCGGCTTTGGAGTGAGTGGTGATCAGAGAATGATGAGTGGTTGACTTTCTGTATGAAACAGGGAATCGGGCCGGTCACTCTGAGCCTGTCGAAGGGCCGTGCGCAGAAGCCCTTCCCACCATGCTTCAAGAGCCTACCCATTACAGCCATTTCTTATTATGTAATGGGCAGGGAACCCCAAAAGCCTACCAACGCAAAAAAGCCTTAGTTATTAGCTAAGGCTTTTGCAATGTTGCACTATTGAAAGTGATAAAGGGTGGCACCG
>CBIHRB010000049.1:0-24989 GCA_966212355.1 uncultured Mucilaginibacter sp. | reverse complement strand
CCTTGTTAATATTAACTTCCCTGTTAGTGGCTTTTTAAGCCTAAACCTTATCACATAATTCGTTGCCTCCCGGCTTCGCGTAACACTTGTTATTCACCTTTGCATAATTATAATCGCCTGCTTAAAAGATCAATCCCACTTTAACTAAAAAGGGGCAAACAACCAATTGGTCATTTGCCCCTTTTACTTTGTTCAAAACTATCTTGCGCAACCGGCACTACCGCCGGTTGCCTGTGCCTTAAAAGGCAATGTCTCAGTTTAAATACTTTGTGATATCCTCAGACAGCGGCGTGATTTGCGACCTGAAACGGTGGATCAGCTTACCATTTTCGTCTATCAGGAATTTTTCAAAATTCCATTTGATATCGCCGGTAAAATCCGGGTTTGGAGCAGTTGTTAAGTATTGAAATAAGGGGTCAATATCCAAACCTAAAACACTTACCTTGCCGCTCATGGGAAACTTTACGTTAAAGTTTTCCTTGCAAAAGGTTTTAATGTCCTGGTTAGTGCCCGGCTCCTGGCCGCCAAAGTTATTGGCCGGGAAACCTACTACAACCAGTTTGCCTTTGTATTGCTCAGATAATTTTTCCAGGTCGGCGTATTGTTTGGTGAAGCCACATTTTGAAGCCGTATTTACGATCAATACTTTTTTACCTTTGTATTTAGCCAGGCTAAAATCTTTACCATCAATAGTTTTCAGTTTAAAATCATATACTGAAGAAGGCGCGGTGGCAAATAATAAGGCGATGATGAGTGCCAGTGTTTTCATGGTTTTACAATTGATTTTTATAATCTAAAGTAAAGCTAAAAATTTCTTTTAGCTAAGTACTCATCTTCTTTTTGTGTCATTTTTTGTTTTGTAACAACACTTTTATCCGTATAACCTAAAAGGTGCAGCGCGCCGTGAATGATCACCCGATGAAGCTCATCTGTTTCACCTGTTTTAAATTTGGCTCCGTTTTCACGGATGCGGTCTATCGAAATAAAGATATCGCCAATAATATCCCCCTCAACTTCCGAATTATCAAAAGTTACTATATCAGTAAAAGTATCATGATCAAGGTATTGCTGATTTATTTGCAACAGGTAGGCATCTGAGCAAAAAATATAATTAAGTTCTTTTAATTTAAAACCTTCGGCAATTACTGTATCCCTGATCCATTGTCTTAACTGCGCTTTTTGTTTTGGCTTAAAGGTTGTGTCTTCTTCAAAAAAATTAATCGCGGGCATCAGATCTTAAAATGAAGTTCAATTTCATTGCCCGAGGCGTTAAAAATACATTGATCGGCAAGATGCTTAATGATAAACACACCACGTCCGGTCAGATTCTCGAGATTTTCGGGAGCCGTGGGATCGGCAAGGTTATTATAGTCAAAGCCAGGGCCTTCATCGGTAACAGTCCAGATAACACGCTTGGATTCAACCTCGGCATTAACAATCACCTTTTTAGTCTCGTCCTGCCTGTTCCCATGCATAATGGCGTTAATAACCGCTTCGTTAAGACAAGTCATCATGTTGGCGAAGGTATCTTCCTCAACATGATATTTATCAGCAATTTCTTCTATCAGCTGCTCAAGCAACGTTATGCTCTCCGTTTTTGACGGTAGCTGCAACGTGTATAGCTCACTGGTTTGAACATTTGCCTCTTCCATATTATTTGGCATTAAGTTGATCAAAGTAAGATTTTATTTTTTGTTTATAATACAAATTAAGTGCCGGAGATACCGTTCTGATCTGCTCCGTTTGCTTTGCTTTTTGTTGCTGGTATCCCTGCAGCGCCTTTACATATCCCGGCGGCAAATCTTTACCCGCATTGCTCTCTCGTTGCTGATCCTGATCTCGTTGCTGCTCGGCCTTTTCGGCCTCCAATAACCGGGTTTGTATTTGCTGCTGCCTTTTTAGCGCATCATCTGTAATCTTCCTGTTTACGAGATCACGTTCGGTTTGTTCCATTTCTTTCGAAATTTTATCCAAATTGCCTAATCCGCCTGTTCCGTCTTTATTTTCCTCCCTGTCAATTTGCTGCAAAGCCTGTCGTATCATCTGCTGCTGACGTGC
Source organism: uncultured Mucilaginibacter sp. (assembly GCA_966212355.1). Classification (GTDB taxonomy): domain Bacteria; phylum Bacteroidota; class Bacteroidia; order Sphingobacteriales; family Sphingobacteriaceae; genus Mucilaginibacter. The sequence goes on along the minus strand of CBIHRB010000049.1, from coordinate 22,931 downwards.
CATTTTAGCAAACTGCTCGCTCATATTGCCATTATTACCTTGCCGGCTTTTACCCTGGTTTCCCTGTTGCATCTGCTCCCTGGCCTTTTGCATATTCTGATTGAGCTGCTGCTGCATCTTTGCCAGCTGCGATATCGACTGTTGTTTGCCCTTGCCTCCTTTACCACCCTTGTTCATCATTTTCTGCATTTGTTCAAGCGCTTCGCTCAGCATCAGGGCAAGGTTGTTCATGGATGTCATGGCGTATTGCTGATTGCGGTTTGCTTCCAACGTTCGTCTGTCCCCCAAAAACTCAAGGGCCTGGTCAATATGCTCGTTGATACTGGTAATCTCCTTATTAACTGTCGACTGGATCTGCGGTACCCTCCTGCTGATAGCATATAGGCTGTCTTCGGCCGTTTTCAAGTTATCTTTTATATCCTTTTGATTTTGCGATAGCGTAACATATGACGGATCTGTAGGATTGGTGTTTTTAAGCGTTTGCATCAGCTTTTCCTGGTTAAATGAACTGTTAACCAGGCTTTTTAACAATTCCCTCAACTGCTGTGCATCAACAGCATTCTCTTTTGATTCACCTTCGTCGCTATCCTTTTGCATTTTTTCGGCAAGCTCCTTCATTTGCTTTGCTGCCTGCTGCTGCGATTTTGACGCCTTTGAATTATCTTTTTTTTGCAGGTCGCCGGCGCTTTGATCCATCTGCTGCTCAATATCTTTGGTTTCTTTTTCGGGGTTTTGATAATCTGATTTACGTTCGGACTGCTCATTGGCCCTCTGCAACTCATCAAAGCCTTTCTTCACATCTTGAAAATCCCGATTCAGTTTATCCTGCTGTTGCTGCAGATTTTTCCGATCGGCACCGGGCTGTTTGGTTTGATCAGATAGTTTTTGCTGCTCATCGGCCAGCTTATTCAGCTGATCGAGGTTTTGATTGAGCTTTTGTTCAAACTCCAGCTTTTTATAAAGTTCCAGCACCCGGTCAAGTTCTTTTTTCAATGATTTATTATCCATCTGCATTTTGGATAGTTCATCGCGGGTAGCATCTTTCTGTTGTTCATTTAACATTTGCTGCAGGTTTTGAAGCAACTCTTTTGTTTTTTGGTCAAGTACGTTATTAAACAGGTCTTCTATCTGTTTTTGCTTAGCTCTGATCTCTTCGGTTTGCTGCTGGTTTTCCTGCCGGTTGTATAAATTCTTTTTATTATCGGCCTGGATATCTTTTACTAAATCTTCCAGGTCTTTCCGTTTTTGCATCAGGTCTTCCACCTGTTTTTTTTCATCAAACGAGAGCGTGTTTTTGTTCAGCAGGTTTTGATTTAACTTTTGCGCATCACGTTCAACCTGCCCGGCCAGCTTAATAGCCGATTGCATTTTTTCTTTTATGGCTTTTGATCCGGCATTTAACTGCTGGTTAATCTCCTTGCTGTCAGGGACATTTAGTGTATGCTTTGCTGTACGGGCAGTTTTATGCCCGGCGACGCCATCGTTATCGGCGACCTCAAAAAAGTAACTTACATGATCGCCGGGGCTAATACCCATGTCCTTGAGATTCCAGTAGTAAAAGAACCCAGTCTGTGTTTGGGACAGATCGGCATTAACCTTTTTGGTAAACTCTTTTGCTTTATTATTGCCTGAAGCCTCAATACTGTAATGAAACGTGAGCGCCGAAAAGCCATGATCGTCCTGGATCTTGCCATTAAAATAAAACGCTTTCATGCTTACCGAATCTGGCTTTTCATCAACAGTAATGGATGGCGCTTCGTCGGCAACAACGCTGATGCGATATGTGGCCGAGTCACTATAGCTTATCTGTGTATTAACCGGCAAAAGTTTGTAGACCGAATTTTTCAATATCCGCTCGCGGTGTTCAAACAGGTCTGGCCCATTTTGTACAGCAAGGTGGTTTTGCCCATTCATGTCAAACATCAAGGCACTCGCATATTGGGTATGCAATTGCCAATTTACTGTTGTTCCGGCAGGAATAGTCAAATCACCGGCGTTGAGCAGCCTTTCATTTTTTTTATGGAGATAGGCCGGGTAATTCAGGTCAACATCAAAATGAAGCAAGGCCGGTTTTTGATTCACTTTAATTTCATAAACTGCCGAGTTAAACCCATTGCCCGAAAACTTAAAGCGGGTGTTTTGCTGCAGGTTGCTGAACTGATAATGGAAGCGGCTAAGGCTCTCCTTATCAAGCTTAAAGGTATTTTCCCCGGTTTCAACATACACATCGGCAGGCAGCTTATCGCCTTCCAGTTTAAGGTCGAGCTTTAAATCACTCCCCTGAACAACTGAAAGTGTTTTGTTTAATACAATAAACCTGAACGGAGCAGCAGGCACAAAATATTCATTGTGCCTGATCAATCTTTTTGTGCTCTCGGTTAATACTGAGGGAGCCGCTAAAGCAATGATGATAATTACCCCCAGCGGACCAAGCGCCCATTTCAAATATTTGGTGTTCTCTTTCAGATTGATGGCCGATGGGAAGCTTACCGGTTTAAGCGCTTCTATCTTTTGGTTGATACTGGCCTCGATAAGCGCGCGATGGTTTTCATCCTCTGACGCCAGCTTTTTAAGCTGCAGGGTATTGAGCAGCTTATCATGAACATCGTTAAAATGCCTGCCAATAATTTCGGCTGCTTCATCATGCGTTAACGTTTTACCTAATTTAAGCCAGGCCAATAATGATGGTAAAACCAGCCAGCAAACAAGCACTGTATTGAGCAGGATAAAAAAGTAAAAAAGGATGGTACGCAACAAGATATTAAAATTGCCGAAATACTCGCTCAATGTGATAACCACGTAAGCCGTGAATAGGCCTGCTCCTAAAAATATCAATCCACGCAAAAAATTATTGAAATAATACTTCCGGATGAAAGTATTGATTTTGCCAAGCAAAAGTTCATAATTTTCTGTCGAGGCCATGCTACAGGTGGAAAAACGTTAAATACACACGCTTTATTAAACGCAAAAGCCATGTATTATATATAATACGTGTTGGTTTAAGTTAAAAATTAAAGCAATAATAATAAAATGTTAATTGTTTATGACAATAAAAATTGATTCCCCCGCTTTATTGGGAAATACATGGTTTTAAACAATGATGATGGGAAAAACCTGGAGCAATCCTATTCCTGTTCTTCAACTGTTTCTTCTTCCTCAACCTCTGCGGATTCGAGCTTATGCAGCCAGATGCCGGCTATCCCGGTAATTGAATATGGAAATATAATTACTGCTATTGAAGACACCGCGGAAACTTTTTTCTCAAAAAGCAATTCAAAAAACGGGAGCATAGTAATTATCAGTATAGCTATAGTTAAAGCCTGTTTTATATAAAACGGATCTCTCTTTTTTGATAAAGAGTACACGGCAACCCAAAATATAAAGGCAAAGGGAATAGTAATCAGCAAAACCATGTCTGCAAAAATGATATAATCTTTTTGGATCTCTTCAATAAGACTAATTTCCGGGTTCTCGATAATAAACCATGACAGCACAAGGTGGAGCAATGGCGCTATGATCACCATCAGCAACCATACTTTTAAACTATATATAAATGACCTGTTCATAATTTATTAAGCGCGCTAACAAGATACAGAGCCGTCAATAAAATAACAAGGCTACCCGGGTTCGTAAACGGTATACGATTATTATTTAACACAGCAATTATAATCGTGATAACCCGGAAAATGCTTTTTTACATCCGGCCGTTGCGCTGCCATAATTGCAGATTTGAAAACAACGCTGATTTAAGGGCCACGCCATTTAATTTAAAAGGTTTACATTTAAAATATAGAACTGTTTTTTTATCCAAAAATTATATCTGCAACAGCAGAAAACCCTCTCCTAAAATAGCGGAACAAAAATTTCGACTTTCGGGGAGAAAACGCAGGGTTTGGGCCACAAATAACAAGTACGATTATTTATTTAAAATTTCTACATTAAATTAACCCCGGGTTAATTGCCGCAATATAAATTACCATAAAAAAGGGTGTTTTCACGGATTGTTAAGCGTATAGTTAATTATTACCTTGCATTAATTTAGCCACAGCCCTATCATGACCACTCCGATCCAACTCGATAAATCCATATTTGACTACTTTAGTGTAGGTGGCGTTTGGCAAAATATTTTATTTTATGCCGCAATATTTTGCCTTTTATATATTAACATTTTGTTAACCCGTCGAAAGAAAAGTTATAAGCTGCAGCCAGTTGGGGACTTACCTGACGAAAAAGACGAGTCTGCGCTGTCGTTGACAGATAGCGCCGGGCTCAAAACAAACGCCGCTTTAAATAAAGAAATAGCTACACTAAGAAACGAGCTTTTGGCACTTGGCGAAGAACTGGAGCTTTCGTACATGAAATCGGAAAGACTTAATGGCCAGTTATCGGAAATATTGGATAGTGTTGAATTAACAATGGCCTACGATCATACCTTTTGGGATTGGTCGCTGGATTTCAGCAGCAAAGAGATTACGCTTTCCGAATATGGTTTAAAGCTCTTCGGCTTTCCGGAAAATACAAAGCCCGTTTTAAATGAGGCTATCCATATTGTTGATCCCCGGTACCAGGCGGCACTTATGGATGCTGTTGAAAAATCATTTAACACCGGTGCCGACTTCTCAATCACCTGCCTCGTTCATCCATTAAATGGCAGCCAATCAAAAGAAATAAAGGCAGCGGGCAGGGTTTATTATAACGAGTACGAAACACCCCTAAAACTATCCGGGAAATTTTCAATTACCCATACCGAGCCACTAATGAAGAGGTGATTGTGCTTTACAGGTTCCGTTTCCGGGCGGATCTGTAAGCGTTCAATTTTTAAAAGTGTGAACACCCGCCTTCTTTCCATAAAAAAATATCGCTGATTGTCAGCCACTTGCGTTTTCGCCAAAATGCTTTAAAAGCCGACTTGAACAAACCAACTTTGATAATCAACGAGTTACAAATTTTCATTTCCAAACATTGAACACCCGGTTTTTAAAAATTGAACACTGACAAGATCGTGTCAGTTTATTTGGAGGGGATGATACCCTTTAAATCATGGTAAGACCAACCAGATTCGGGGCTAAAGTTCATTTCATAACGATATAGCTGTTTGGAAACAACAGCTCTGGCTAAGGAATACGTTGGGGAGTTGCTATGTTTGTATCGTTAAATAGCAAACTAACTTATTACATTTGAGAATCAATTATCAACCAACATGTCACGTACTCAAATGGCAGGGCTACTTATCTTTCTTTTAGGGATAGGCATGTTAATCTTTGGCGCAGGCATGTTCACCTATCGGGGAGAGGCTTTAAGCCCACTCGTTTCTAAACTTGGAGAGCTTTCATTTATATATTGGGTTCCGACTGTAATAATAGGTATTGCTCTGTTTATTGCAGGGAGAAAGAGTAAATAGCTTTATTTACATTTTGAATTATCCCACCAACAATTATATTTGCAGCCCGGCCATTCATTTATTTCGGGATGTAGCGTAGCCCGGTATCGCGCCAGCATGGGGTGCTGGAGGTCGTGGGTTCGAATCCCGCCATCCCGACTTTTACAGGTTCATTCACCTCCAAAAAGCCTTTAAATCTATGATTTAGGGGCTTTTTTATTTTATTTCACCCCAATTATTCAAGTTCTATCAAAGAAAATGTTCCCTATCGGTGCCCCAGATCTATCGTTTATATTTTGGCACAAATATTACATTAAGTAACTGATGCTCAATTTGTTATTAATTTATTTTGATTGGTTTTGGTATCCTTTAACGTAGTAAAAATTTACGGGCAAATTGCCCGCCTGCTAAATTGTATCAAAACCCGTCAATCTGAGGTACAGCTTGGAACACCCGTCTTTAACTTTCAAACTAACCCATCATAAGGATTATTTTACTCTTACGGTAGACGTAATTGTAGATAGTAAGGCAATCAGGTTGGAGCATAAACCGCATTTGTTCGTTTTCGACGAAGAAACAAACACATGCTTTTTGATGAACAGCTTGCAGGAAGATGAGTTATTAATTGGATGATGGACAACAATAATAAGGTTACGATACTGGCCGAGCATTTTCCTGAATTTGATAAAGAATTTTTGGGTCAGCTATGTAATCACTATAGTGTTTTCTTCTCTGATAGATCGGATAAACAGGTAGATTATGATTGTAATTTGGTAAAGTCGATCACTGTATTTAGAAATGCATAGCGGAGAGCGGTTGCGGCAAACGGCTCCATACTTACGCAGTCAGCCTAACTGCAAGAATAAAGCGCAGTGCCGTTTATATAGCCCCTCAATTACCATGCGCCGTAAAGATAGCCCACCCGGAATAAAACGTCAAGGCTACACAAGCGGGCAATATTGTTTTTGTTTTTCAGCGGCTGGCCCGCCCTTGACATTTTATCCGGCTAAGCGCTTTTGGTTGCTTACATGGTGATTTAAGGGGCATTGTGGTTTTTCGTACAAAAGAGCAAATTACTTAAATCAAAATACGAAGATGGAGTGGGAAAGTGAGTAACCATCAAATTTACCCTAAATCTTCCAATCAACAGTTATAAACTTAATGTGATCTGCTTGCCCATATTCAAGTGATTTTTTATTGCAAAGTGAAAATTTGCTCAGCAAAACCCGGACATCAATAAATATTTACTGAAGATGCCTCCTTAAAGCTTTCTGATTGCATTGTTAGTGCTTTTAGCACTAAATTTATTTATTTTGTAGCTAAGCTTTAAATAAGCAAATCGCCCGATAGCGTTGGTTTGATAAGCTTCAATTCTACCCGTAGAGCTAATGCTTCGCTGCAAGCCAGCACTTTGGTTAAATAAATCATATCCACCGAGGGACAAGCTGAGAAGCCTGCTTTTTGATAGGAATTTTTCAATACCGGAGTTAAGTAGGTATTGTGAGTCGTTCGGCACATTATTTTGACCTAAATAATTGTTCTGGATCAAATCGCTAAAGATCCGCCAATTTTTGATTGGTTCCCAGCTTCCTTTATACGTTACCGACAACAAATAATAGGAAGTATTCGCTATATTTTGAAAAGAGTTGCTTACTGAATTATACGAGTCATTGGTTCGAATGCTTAACGATAGTGTATTATGATCATAACTTAAGCCCAAACTGACATTAGGGCTTATTCGGTGAACGCTATTTTCATTATTATTGATAGCGTTTTTGCTCCGGCTAATCGTTCCACCAAATCCAAAGCTATATTTTAATCCTACGACTTTAGTTGGCTTGCCTAAGCTAAGATCCAGTTGGCCGGCATAGTTGCCATCTATATTGATTGGTCGTATGGTTTGTACAAGTTGGTCATTTATTAAGCTTTGTGTAGAGAAGCCATTCCAATAGTTAGTGAAATTCAGGTTTATATTAATAAAGGAATTGGTTTTACCATTAAAATTGCTAAAGCTGGAATTAAACGTTAAGTTTCTGGAAGGTTTCAAATTCGAATTACCCAACCGAACGTACAAGGGATTGGTGTTATTTAATACGGGTTGCAGATCATAGATTGAGGGCATTGTAACATCTGATTTCAACGTAACGAAAAAGTTTGATCCATGTGTATCCTGGTAAGACACTGTCGCACTTGGCACAACGGCAAATTCTTGCTTACGTATCGATAAATCTGAATTAGTTGAGTTGCCATCAAGAACAATATTTGCCAACTCTACATTTAAGCTTTCGGTAAATTTTGCCCCGTTTTTGTTAATGCCTGCTACGCCGGAAACCCTGCTTATATCACTTTTAAAATAACCAGTAAGCGATGGCACGAGTAATTCGTACCTGCCATTAACTGGATTGTATTCAAGCGATAGCTGATTGTTTTTTTCACTCTTGTAATTCGTTATTTGAGCGAGGACCAGGTTGATTTTCTTCCTTTGGTTTATTCGCCGAACGTAAGATACGGTGGACGTTACGAAATTTGATTGATAACGTTGATCGGTTGTAGTATTGGCGGTACTGTCATTGCTTATTGTCGGATTTGAAATCCGTATATCATTGGTGTAATTTGATTTTGATTGAGAATAGCTTCCTGTTATCGATGCATTTATCGAACCTTTACCGTTGTGTAGCCGGTGTCCAAGAGACATTAAACCTGACAAGGTCGGTGCCTTTATTCCTTGAATGAAATTTTGACTTTCCTGGGAAGTGACGGTCTCATTAGTAGATAAAGAACTATTTGTTAATGCATTTGCGGTTTTATGGGATACAGTAAATATCGGTTTAAATTTGAACACAGTAAGACTGTCAATAGTATATTCAAGATTCAAATTTGTGCGGTAACTATTCGCTGTATTGTGGCCCCTTGATTGTTGAACGGTATATAAATAACCGTTTGTAATAGGGTCAGCTATGTTTGAGAATTGGGTGATGTCGTTTTTTGAAAGTACTGAAACAAAACTTACATTGAATTTTACTTTTTTACCTAATTCATCGGAAAAATTAATGCCCCCTGAATGGGTTGTTATTAGCCCGCCGGAAACGCCGGAAAACGCGCCATTGATATTTATTCTTCCGCTACTGGAAACGTTAAAAGTATTAGAATTGCCTCCATTAGAAAACACGTTAAATGGATTGCCCCCCGAAAAGTTGTTTAGGTCCTCAATGGTAAATCCTGATTCATTGATGTTGTTACTCAGCAATAAAACAGAAAACTGTCGTTTGTTGTCAAAATGGTTAGCATTTGCTTGCGCCAGGTATCTATCGTGTGTGCCGCCTTCTAAAGCAGTGTTTCCAAACCATCCGCTTTTCTTATCATCCTTTAGTTTAAGATTAATTACTTTATCACGCTGGCCATCATCAATACCGGTAGCTTTTGTTTTCTCCGTTTTATCGCTGATTATTTGAATCTTGCTGATAGCATCGGCAGGCAAATTCTTTGTCGCTGCTTTTGGATCATTACCAAAAAACTCTTTCCCATCAACCAATATCTTTACAACCGCTTTACCTTGAGCAGTAATTCTTCCAGAGGCATCTATCTCGACACCTGGCAATTTCTTTAACAACTGTTCAACGTTATCATTTGCTTGAGTTTTAAATGATCCGGCATTAAATTCAATTGTGTCTCCCTTAATTGCTACTGGTGCTTGTTTGTTTTTGACAACCACTTCATTCAATGCAATGGCAGCTTCCGATAGATGAATCACTCCCAAATTTCCTTCATTATCGTTTCTTACAGCAAAGGTCTTCGAAAACGGTACGAACCCCAGAGCTTTAATGGTTATAAAATACGTTCCGGGTACAACGTGATTAAAATAGAAGTTACCGTCGGATCCGGAGACAGTATTAATTTTCCTGGTTGAATCAAGCGAACCGGATAACCTTACGCTGACGTTCTGCAATGGTGAATTATCAGTTGTACGATTAATGGTTCCTTTGATTGTTACATTTTGAGCAGTTGCGAATATTGGACAGAGAAAGAAGAATACAATATATCTATATATGTTCATGATAGAGGTGGTTTACGGCTAAAATATAAATAAAACTACAAATTCATACTTTTCTATAAAAAACGTTTTTCGTATTACTTAAAAAATGAAAAATGATGAAATATTCAAATAATATTGTTATTATGCAGTACGAATACTTATGACCATAATGACAAAAACGAAGGAATTTCTTATTGGAGCATTGCTTTGTTCTGCAATTTGCCATCCATTACACTCACATGCGCAACAAATAGATCCAGCGGCTTTATTAAAAAAGGAAGTAACCGTTTACACTCGTGAAAAATCATTTGTTAAGAAAGATTTGGGGTCAATACAAAGTGATTATATAATAATCGATTTCTGGGCCAGTTGGTGCGAGCCATGCATTCGGGTACTTCATCAAATGGAATACATTCAAAAAGAATTTGGGAAAAAACTATCGGTTATTGCTGTTTCAGGGGACACAAAAGATCGTTTTTTATCGTTTAACGATGCACATAAGATTACCACATTAAATGCAATTGATGAACACAATAAGTTGTTCTCCTATTTAAACATCAAAATCATTCCAACGACATTATTCATCAATAGGCGCCTTCATTCTGTATCTATTTTCGAGGGAGAGATGCTGTCTAAGGTTACCGTTGACTCCTTGATGGAAGGCAAGCATGTGGCAAGCGAAAAGACATCAGTAAGCTTCATGAGCGAGCCAAATGAGGTCCTAAAGAGTTTTAAGGTACCTGATTCAACGTCGCAAATGGTAAGAGAAACTCCCCATTATCCAGGAAGTTCGAGTTTTTACTACAAATACACCGAGCCACCGTTTAATTCCCGACGAATTACTTTCGTAAACTTTAGCATTCCGGGCTTATATCGATTTGCTTACAACACGACCTATGTACGGTACAAATCGTCACACCCGGGAATCAAAGAAACGAATGCCAGTGAATTTAAATGCTATGACATCATCGTGCCGAAAGGCGATTATGAATTGAATAATGTACGGCTTGCATTGAAGCATTATTTAGAGCAAAGACATCCTGAACTTAGCGCAAGTTTAATTGATAGTACTGCGACAACATGCCTTGTGCTTAGAAAACAAGAAGGTGCCCGCTTTGATAATAGTAAAGACACGATCAGCAAGCTCGACATTAAAGGGCCGGAATTTAACGGCACAAATGTTCCTTTAAGGGAGTTCATTAATTACCTGGAAGAACAGACTAAGTTGCCGGTAGAAGACGAAACAGGATTGACCGGACGGTTCAATATTGCCGTAAAATTTAATTACGAGAACAAGAATACGCTGTTTGATGAGCTAAAGAAAATAGGTTTTAAAATAAGCGAGGAAAAACAAAAAAAAATTAAATACATATTATTAAAATAATTTGGAATTAATATTCCCGCCTTTTAAATTAGCTATTAATTAATAATAATTATTTCACCACTAATACCTTAGAACTTATGAAACACCTTGTTGCTAACAGAAAAACTTTATTTGGATTACTCTTCTCCCTTTCAATCTTCACAGCTTCAACATTAAAAACACATGCCACAGAAGCGCCTGGCGATACCAACATCACTTGTCCCGATGGTAACAAATACGTTTGTGCCACTGTTACTGACTCCAAGGGCACTTTTGTTGCATATAAAGGCGACGGCGGTACTGTCGTTACTCTCTAAAGCCCCCCAACCTTAGTTTAGTTTTATTCAAGATTAAGACAAGAAATTGTCTAAGGAATTTTATTGCCTAAAAACCATGAAAAATACAGCTATTAAAGCAGTCTTTGCGGTAATTATGTTCTGCGCTGTTACCCGTCAATCATTTGGCACGGTTGAAGCAACAGAACCTCCTCCTGGCGGTGGAGTGCAATGCCCAGAAGGGAACAAATATAAATGTATGGAAGGAAACGGGTTAGTCATCATGAAAGGCGACGGCGACACGCCAGTTACTGTATAACCCGGCACAAAAATCCATTAACAAGAGAAAAACAAGAACAACTTAAAACAAAAATCATAATGAAAAAAATCATCGCAAAAATCGTATTTGCAACAGGCGTAATGTTGCTTTCAATTAGCGTTCACTCAACATTTGCCCTAACAGAGGACCCTGGAAATGGAGGATTCACTTGCCCGACTGGCGATAAATACAAATGCGCCGAGAAGAATGGATGGGTGTTGTACAAAGGTGAAGGTGATACACCTGTTAACTAAATAATTTAACACTAAATTTTAAATACATCTTACACAATTAATCATGAAAAAAAACTTCTTAAAAATTGCTTTCGTGGCAGGTGTTATCCTGCTTTCTATTGGGGCTAAATCGTCTTTCGCTGTTACTGAAGATCCTGGTAGCGGCGGTTTTACCTGTCCATCAGGCGATAAATACAAATGCGCCGAAAAAGACGGATGGGTGGTATACAAAGGAGACGGCGAAGTAAAATTATAATTTACTAATCCACTAACCTACAGAAGTATCCAGATAAACATCTGGATACTTCAAACCATCACACCTCATGCGGAAAATTTTTACGATTTTATCAGTCATTTTGCTTGCTATAATTTTCACCGCCGTCTTGTTTCATAATTATTCAAAGCATCCTAAATTTCAATTTGAAACCAAGCGGCAATTTGCTGATACGCTACAATTATCCAATACTATAGATTTGTCTTTCGACCCTGGCTTAGTTCTTGAAATTGAAAATGGTTATTTGACCAAGGACACTAAAACTCAGCGCGTAATCAAATTGTCGTCCAACGGTAAGCGTGAAATGAGTTTTAGCACCTTTGGATTAGGACGACGTTCGTTTATTACTGACTATTGCCTAACTGGGAATAATATATATTTAGCAGATGCGGCAAAAAACCTTGTAGCCTATACCAACACGAACGATAGTATAGTCGCCAAATATATTCCTAAAGTAAAGTTCAATAGAAGTATAAGAATAAATGATAGCACTTGTATCGCACAAAGGACAGTTACAGTGCAAGGCGGATCGAAGATTGACTTCATTAAACTTAATTTCGTTAACAATACCTACCAAGAAATTCCCGAACTAAATAAAATATTCGCGTCCGAGAAATTTTCCAACCTGTTTTACGAAGGATTTTTTACAAAAGGTGCTGGCGATCGTTATTATTACGTTTGCTATCTCACTAATAATATTATTGGCTTTAATAGTGCTGGCTCTGTATTGTTTAATGGAAAAGCAATCTATAACGTAATTAAACCGCATATAATTACAGAGAACGGGTATACGATGGCTGGCGAGTCAGTCATTGTAACGACCTCCATTGCTGCAGATCAACGATACTTATACGTCCTTAGTAACATTGGAGACAAATCCCACGCCAGTAATCGAATTATTGATCTTTACGATGCAAATTCCGGCGCTTATCGAAAAAGCATTATTGCTTCTAATTTCAACAATCAACCACCTACTGATATAAGCCTTGGGAAGGATTACCTCTATATGAGTTATCCCCATGTTATTGCTGCTTACAGTACAAAACAACTTTTATGAAGCAATTAAAATATTATCTAAGTCTAATTCCAGACTACTTATTAATCGCTCTTTACGTTTATACTGCCAGCATAAAGCTGCAAGATCTTACTGCGTTCAAAGTAAAATTATTAAAATCGCCGTTGATTTCGGATGAATTTGTAGACGTTGTAAAATTCGGCGTGCCATTGGTTGAAGTTTTAATAGTGCTTTTGTTAATCAGCCGCTACAAAATTGTCGGCCATTATATATCGATCTTTTTACTAACTGTTTTTATTATTTATATCTATCTATTAAACAAACACTCAATCTATAATGGCTGTGGTTGCGGTGGAATATTTGAATCTTTAAGCCTGGGTAAGCATTTATTGATTAATACAATCTTCGTCGGCTTAAGTATTTACCGAATCCTCAGCTATACCGACGAGAAGCAAACAACAAGTATTTCTTATCAAGTTTAACCTATAATCGATTTAATCATGAAAAAGTATCTTTTATCACTACTCGCTTTCTGCTTGGTAATCAGCCAAACATCATTCGCTAAAACTATCGATGACGAAATTATCAGGTTGGAATCGCCTAAAACAGTTTCCAATACTGATCTTTCTGCATTGAAATTGAATGTCCGATCAATCGTTAAAGATTTCGCAGTTTTAAAGTTTGGAAATAGTTCGTTTACTGTTACGAAAGTAGAGGAATATTACCGACATAATAACTCTGTTTTATTAAATATTGTGTTGACAGATAACCAAGGTCAAACAACGAATATGTTCTACGGGAAAAACTTAACGATGAAGAACAATAAGTTGCAGCTTTCTAACCAGAACATGAAGTATTATTGCAGCGGGACAAAGTGCTGTACAACTAACGTCACCATGAATGATGACGGTTCAATATCTTATACTTGTGGATGCGATGATTGCGAAGGCCACTTGGAACTTTAGATCCGTTTAACCAATAAGGAAGCCGTTACATCAATTTGATTTGCACGTGACGGCTTCTTACTTAATGCAACTAATATACTTAATCAATTAAACTCTTGCCACTACCTCAAGACTACTTATTTCTCAGGCTTTAGTTGAATTTCCTCATCCACTTATATGCATTTTTCAATGTAGCACCCGTTCCATACTTTGTTCGATCTTTAAAAGCGCGACACATTAAGTCGGTTTGAATTCGATCCGAACAATTTTTATTGGTCAACCGATCCTGGAAACTATGGCGAAGTGAGTAGGTACTATGTTCAGGAGTTTCAAGCATCTCGTTCTTCCTTAAATAGTTTCCGATTACCGAAGTCGCTTTATTTACGTTGTTGATTAGCCCCAATTAAGAAGAGAAATAAGACAGATATTGAAAAAATACCTCGATGTTATTAGTAATAAAACAATAAAGAAAACTGATACTCTCTGGTGAACATCTTTTTCTGTAAGACCCTAAACAACTAAATTTAATTCGTCAATCTTGCGGGTAACAAATGGCTACAAAGATAGCAAACAAGCATTAATTCGTTTGCGATTAACAATAGCAGAAATTAATTAACGCATTTACACAAAATGTTTTCAATGGATTGAATAATTTAACTTCAAGACATTATTGTATTTGTAAAAATAGTTCATTGACTATCACTTATACATTTAAACTGGCTTCAAAAGCCACCAAACAAAAGCACGTTATATGTGCCCTATTCGGTGCCCGTTCCTGTTTTAAGTCGACATAACACATTGATAATCACTGATATAACCCGGATTGACATCATCCCGCCATCCCGACTTGAACTACAAAAAGAGCATATCTGAGTGGTGATTTTACCAATTAGATATGCTCTTTTTGTGTTTAAAACATGGGGAATACAGCAGCTTTTCTCCCCACTCATTGTTGAGCTCTGCTGCCATATATTATGAATTTGATTGCCGCATACCTAACAGCGAATATCGCAAAAGGTTACTTAAACAGACGGCAAACAGGGAACTCAAACCCTCAACGCTCCCCTAAACCCCCTGGCAGCATAATATGACTCCGCCCCATTGTGGTAAATAAATATGGTACCATAACGGAAATCGGCGAAGATGGCCCCGCCGAGCCTCCTGATATTGGCAGGTGTTTTGATCCAGCTTGAGGTTTTGGTATCAAACTTTCCAAGCTTTTGCAATTCGCGGTATTGTTCTTCATCTAAAAGTTCAATGCCCATATCCTTCGCCATTTCAACAGCGCTGTTTCCGGGCTTGTGTTTTTTTCTGGCTTCCAGCGCTTCATGATCATAGCAAACACTTCTGCGGCCTTTGGGGCTTTCTGCAGCACAGTCGAAAAAAATATATTCGTCCGTATTTTTATCGTAAGCAACAACATCGGGTTCTCCTCCGGTTATTTCCATTTCATTAAGTGACGATAGCTTTTCGGTATCGGCTTCCAGCTTTGCCTGTACCCCGGCCCATTCTATGCCGGTGTGGCGGTTCTTGTTTTTCTCAAAACGGGTTTTTAGTATGCCGATAAGTTCTTTCTGTTGTTCTGGTGATAGCTTCATATTTATTGCAGGTTATGATTTATTGGTTTTTAGGTAATTTTTCAATTCCCCTCTTGAGAGAGGGCGCGTAGGACAGCGCGGTGGCAGGGTTGTGTTTATGCGATTGCCTCTTCAAAGCAGAAACATACCCCTACACCCCTCTCAAGAGGGGAATCGCACAGGCCTCTGCTTTTTATTCTTCAAAACGGGCTCTACTACAAATCATTCAATCCTTTACCGTTAAGGATTTGCGGTATCCATTTTTCAACTCTTGCCTCGCGGGTTGAGGCTTGTTTGGGTTGGGAAAAATGAAGGAGATACGCTTTTTGCCGTCCGGGTGTTAATGCTTCAAATGCGGTTTTAAGGGCGGGTATGGTATTTAATTTTTGTTGAAACTCGTGAGCTACGGCAAAATCTTCCGTCTGCTTTAAATTTACTTTTAGTCCTGCCTTTTCCACCTCAATGGCTTCATAAATATACGCTTTCAGGATACTCCTTTGCCCGGCTATTTCACCGGCATTGGTAAACCTGATTTGCCGCGCAGCTTGTACGTTTTCGGTTTGCTGAATAAGGATGTTATGGGTATCACTTAATAAAGCTCCCTTGAAAAATAAAAGCGCGCAATATTCTTTAAATACATGGA
This sequence comes from uncultured Mucilaginibacter sp., assembly GCA_966212355.1. GTDB lineage: Bacteria > Bacteroidota > Bacteroidia > Sphingobacteriales > Sphingobacteriaceae > Mucilaginibacter. The sequence goes on along the minus strand of CBIHRB010000049.1, from coordinate 6,875 downwards.
TCAAAACAATGTTGCTTTCCCGGAAGGTATAACAGGGACAGCCCCATTTCAATTCTTCGGCCAATCCGCAATCAAGAACAATTGATCGCAATTGCTCTATTTCTTCCTGCCACTTCCCGGCTTTATTAAAATAAAAATCAACTTTAGGGTTCATATCGTTCATTTATTGGTTTCCCGAAATTACTTTTCTTTCGGCGGGTCTGAAATACCATGATATTACAGTGAGTACCAGTAATAGCAGCGCGGGAAATATCTCAGCTATAGCATTCCCCGCTGCAATATGCGAAAAAATTGCGCCCGACATAGCAAAGAAAAAACCCGCGTATGCCCATTCCTTTACCACCGGAAATTTAGGAATCAATACTGCTATAACGCCCAAAACTTTCCAGATGCCCAATATAGTCAAAACATAACCCGGATAGCCTAAATGCGTCAAACTGTCGGCCCCTCCTGCCCCGGCCTTCGCTTTTAATAACTGTACCATTCCTGTTGATATCATCCCTAAAGCAAGCCAGATGGTCGCTATCCAATAGATAATTTTATTCCGTTTCATGATATGTGTTATTTCAATTTGTTTACTACTTCCTGCAGGCGGTTATGGGCCATATTTATACCATAAGCAAAAGGCAACTTCAGCATCTGGTCCCTCAGTTCGGGCGTTCGGTAAACCACGTGCATATTGAGCTTGCTGGTATCGTCGGTAAGTTTTTCAAACTCCAGGAACTCCAGCTGTACATCAAAAGGCGCGTTATCCATTTCAAAAGTGCGGGTGATCTTTTGCCCGGGGATAAACTCATGAATTGTTCCATTGGCTTTGAACACTACATTCCCTTGCGGATCTTTCGTTTCAAATTGCCAGCTGCCGTGCTTTTTATTTTCAAGCTTCAGCACTTTTGTTCCCATCCATTGTTCAACAATTTCGGGCTCCATGTAAGCTTTAAAAAGCAGTTCCACCGGTAAGTCAAACACTCTTGTAATGGTTAAATCCTGTTTGCCGTTTTCAGCATCTATTTTTGTTTTTTGTTCCATGTTATTTGCCTTTATAATTTTTCATAATAGTTTCTAATTTGTTGAACCTGTCTTCCCACATTGCGCGGAATGGTTCAATGAAATCGGCCACATCTTTCATTTTTTCTGCATTGATATGATAATAGATCTCCCTGCCGCTTTGCTCCTGTTTAAGCAACTCGCACTCAGTAAGTATTTGAAGGTGTTTGGAAACAGTGGGCCTGGCGGTATCAAAGTTTGAAGCAATTACACCAGCGGTCATTGCTTGTGTGGCAACCAGTAAAAGGATGGCCCTGCGGGTTGGGTCGGCTATGGCTTGAAATACATCTCGTCTTAAATTCATCGTGTAGCTATTTGACTACAAATATAAATGTAGCCATTTAACTACACAAGTTTTTTGTTTGTTTTTTTACTGGAAATCTTTTTCGGATAGCGTTGAGCATCAAGCCGGAATATCTGTCAAAAAAACATTAATTTATTTTCTGAACGTAATAAAACGGGCCGATTGCTTATTTTGTAATACATTCTTAACACGCCTTCGCTTAAAAAAGTGTAATTTTAGACCTTCTTAGCAAGGTTATACTACTGGTAACAGTAAACTATAATAATTTAATGGGTATGAATGCCATTCACAATAAAGATATTGGGACCAAACAAAAAGCGCTGGCCATTAATCTTAACCCCGAAATTTATGGCTCATTTGCCGAAATAGGTGCCGGACAGGACGTAGCAGCAAACTTTTTTAAAGCCGGGGCATCATCCGGTACCATAGCCAAAACCATGTCGGCCTATGACATGCTTTTTTCAGATGCCATTTATGGGGTACAACAAACCCGCCGTTATGTAAGCGAACCGCGCCTGATGGCCATGCTTGGTCATGAATATGGCCTGATCATTGAACGCCTTGGTACGCAGCGTGGTGACACTTCAACTTTTTTTGCTTTCGCGGATACCATATCGGCCCTCAATTACAACAAAACAAATGAAGGCCACGGTTGGATGGGTGTACGCTTTCAGCTGGAGCCGAACGGGCAGTACAATGATGTAGTGATCCATGTTAAGCTGCTGGATAACGATAATAACCTGCAGCAGCAGGCTGTGGGGATATTGGGTGTAAACCTGATGTATGCCTGCTTTTATTATAATGAGATTCCACCGGTATTCCTGCTTTCGCTGATGGATAATCTCTCGCGCGACAGGATCCAGATAGACATGATCCGCTTTGAAGGCCCAAACTTTACCAAAGTTGATAACCGGCTCATGAGTCTTCACCTGGTAAAATACGGCTTTTCGGATGCGGCGCTATTTGGGCCCGATGGTAAAAACCTGCAGCCGTCTGAAGTTTTATACAAAAAGCACATTGTAATGGTGCGCGGCCGCTTCCGCCCGGTTATCAACGTGCATATGGATATGCTGAACACCGGTGTTAAACAGTTTTTACAGGAATCGGATGTTGATAAGGAGAACGTTGTTGTTGTTACCGAGCTTACCCTCCAGGCCCTTAAAGAACGTAATGCAGATATCAATGCCGATATAGACGAGAAGGACTTTCTCGACCGTGTAGACATCCTCGGTTCGTTAGGCCAAACGGTGATGATCTCTAATTTTCACGAGTATTATAAACTGGTGGCTTATCTTTCAAAGATTACCAAACTTAAAATGGGCGTGGTACTTGGCTTCCCTAACCTGGAGTATATCTTCTCTGAAGAGCATTATAAAGATTTGCCGGGCGGTATTTTGGAGTCATTCGCCACGCTGTTTAGCCGCAAGGTAAAACTGTTTATATACCCTACCCTGCGCGACGGCGTGATCTGGAATTGCCTGCGTTTTTACCTGCCCCCTCACCTGATAGATTTGTACCGTTACCTGATAGCCAACAATAAGATAGAAGACATCAGGCATTATAACGAAAATAACCTTAATGTTGAAACCGACAATGTGCTTGAGCTGATAAAACTGGGCGCCGATGGCTGGGAAGAGTTTGTGCCGCCCGAAGTGGCTACGATAATCAAAGAGCGTCGCCTGTTTGGATATGCCTCCGGCTTGGAACCGGTAAAAACACTTGAGGCCCCTCCACAAGATGGTGATCGGACTGAAATTGATATAGCTTAAAGCGTAAGGCTTTTTAAATCCCTCTTGAGATGAGGCGCCGAGGGGATGAGCGGTAGCAGGGGTGTGTCTTTGCGATAGACTTATCAAAACAGAAACACACCCCTCCACCCCTCTCAAGAGGGGAATCGCACGGCCCCAAAACTATAAAAAGCTCATTCTATTACTATGGCAAAACTGAAGGCTTTTGCCCAAGAATATATTTAATCCTTTCAGACTGGCCCGAAGTATCTGCTTTAAAGTCGAGAGACTTTCCATTAAGTTGTTGATAATTAATAGCGACGCTATTACCAGACGATGTAGTTTTAATCACTTCAACCGATTCAACATCCGAAGGGATCTTCGCGCCAAACCAATGATCGTCATCCTGTTGCTTCCAGGTTACTAATGTAAATACTTCATTAGCGCCAACTGTTTTGTTTCCATCAATTGCCGATTTCAAAGCCAGGTCATTCCCGTAAAGTGTTGAGGCTGTACCTTTGGTCTTATTAACAAATGAGGTAATTACCTTGAGCCCATCCAGGTTGTATTTCGGGGACGATGGCAGCGCGGCTTTGGTATTGTATAATTCAACCGGTTTGTTATCGGAGCAGGCCGCAAACATTAAGCTGCATACAGCAAATAAACTATATAATGCTTTCATGGGGTTAGTGTTTAATTGGTTGGGTAAATACAAAATCTTCGGCAGCCATCGGTTTGTGGCAATTCATACATTCTGTGGTAAACATGACGTTTGAACCGCCGTACGGCACCATCTTCGGGGTCTTAAACCTCGCCCAGCCCCAGCCATAGGTAGATGCATATTTTTTATCGTCTTTTATCATGTACTCCACTTGTTTAAACTCGCCGGTATGGGTGGTCCCGTCCTTGTCCTGTAGTTGCGCCCAGGCCACTTTGGCAAATATGGCGCCGTTTGGCCATGGGTGGATCTTGTTTTCTTTGATAGCTTTCACGGCAATATCATTACCGAAGATTACGCGAAGGGTGTTATTATCAAAACGTTCAGTTGTACTGATGGGCTGCCAGTTTTTATAATCGGGGATGTAAGAGATGCCGTTGGCCGCTGTCGGTAATTTGCTTACTGCCGTTTTGTTTTTTTGCCAATACTGATATTGCCTGTCGGCGGCATTGATAACCGCCGTATCGGCAGGCTTGCTGTGCACCATTGAAGCAAGATAGTTCTTCAAAACAGCAAGATCGGCTGCAGATACTTTTGCGCCGGTATGAACAGCGGTATAACCCGGCAAAGGCATTGCTCCGGCTATTATCTGATTTACCGACTCCCAGAGTTTGCCTTTCTGATCGGCCGGCGCGAGCCTATTCCATTCGGAAAAATTAAGGTCGGCCCTGCCCTGTTTGATATGGGATGCCACCCCCCAGTAAATGGGAACTATTTTATCGTACCAGCGTAAATTGGTGTTGTTTGAATGGCAATCATAACAGGCACGTTGAATAATAGCCTTAACATCTGCCGGGGCTTCCAGGTCGCCCGTTACCGGCGGGTTAGGAACATCCGGGCGCACAAACTGGATGCACAAAAAGCCTGCAAATAAAATCAGGATGATAAGGAACGCTTTTCGTTGATACAAGGGTTTTCTGTTGGTTTTCATAGCCATTCGGTTTGCAATACAAAGAAAAGTACAATCCCTTATAATAAACGTAACAATTAGTTGGGCGGGTGCAAATAATCGTTAAATAAGGAAAAAAGGAAGTTGAGACTACAAAACACGCTGCTTTTGCGCGCACCGGCATCAATATAAAATCAGCATGTATGAATAAACTTTAAATTAGCGTAGCAGTCAAACGAACGCATCAATCATCCTCGAAAAAAATGAAAGCAAGATCTATCTTACTACTAATGCTTATTTCCGTTAACGCTATTAAAGCAAACGGGCAATACAATTTTACCAAAGTTGATAACTGGCTAAATGACCACGCATCCGAAATGGGTGGCCGGGTGGTGCTTGTTGTTTATAAAGATGGCTGGGTGGTTTACAACCACGCAGTTAATGATATGAACATGAGGCAAAAATTTGTTGGTCGCATGATAGCCCGCAAACAAGGCAAAAAGGCTGATCTGGATGATTATACGTCTACCTCAAAGGTGGCTATTGCCAGCTGCAGCAAATGGCTTAGTGCCGCTTTGGTGATGACCTTTGTTGATGAGGGAAAGCTAAAATTGAGCGATACAGTTGGCAAATACTTGCCTGTACTATCGCAACATGGCAAGGGGGGCATCACCATTGGTCAATGCCTGTCGCACCAAACCGGGATCAAAACGCCGCCATTAAAAGAAAGTTTAGAAGATATGCGCCAGAACAACTCGATGGATGATGCAATAGCCGATATAGCAGCCTTACCGATGGAAGGTACACCTGGCGAGGTTTTTCACTACAGCAATGCCGGCTTGCAAATTGCCGGGGCTATCATCGAAAAAATCAGCGGCAAAAACTTTGAAACCTTATTTGCCGAACGTATTGCCCGGCCACTTAATATGCGGCATACTGATTTTGGAAATGCCAAAGTAGCCCTGCCCGCGGGCGGGGCCTACAGTACTTCGGAGGATTACCTGAGCTTTTTAACCATGATCATGAACCGGGGCGTTTTTAACGGAAAACGCATCCTGAGCGAAAATAGTATAGCCCGGATGCAGGAAAACAGGATCACCGCTGACGTTAAGATCGCCTATTCACCTGCCGAGGCAGGAGGTTTAGGTTATGGTTACGGTGAGTGGGTGTTTGATGCCCATACCGTAAGCAGTCCGGGGTTGTTCGGGAGCTTTCCGTGGATAGACAAGGATAAAAAGTACGCCGCCTTTATGATGACTTTTTATATTAAAAGCGATGGCAGGCAACAGCGTTATCGCGAGCTGAAACAGCTGGTGGATGAAGCAGTAAAATATTAGTTTTGCAGCCATGAAGCTGTACATAAAAAACATGGTTTGCAGCCGCTGCAAAATGGTTGTAAAAACCGAACTGGAAAAAGCCGGGCTGCAGCCTGTTTCCGTTGATCTTGGTGAGGTAGAGATTAAAGAAGCACCTACCCCAATTCAGCTTAAACAATTGGAGACATCGTTAAATGCCCTTGGGTTTGAACTCATTGACGATCAAAAGAGCCGTATTATTGAACAGATCAAAACCCTCATCATTGAGCATGTGCACTACGCCGAAACACAATCGCCCTTAAAGCTTTCGGCGCTGCTTACTTCAAAACTTAATTATGATTATGGGTACCTGAGCAACCTGTTTTCGGCTGTAGAAGGCTCAACCATCGAAAAATATTACATAGCCCAGCGAATTGAAAAAGTGAAGGAACTCCTGGTTTATAATGAACTTAGTCTTTCGGAAATCGCGTTTCAATTAGGCTATAGCAGTGTTGCCTACCTATCCAGCCAGTTTAAACAGGTAACCGGGATGACACCATCTGCCTTTAAAGCCCTTCAGGGGAGTAAACGCACAAACCTGGAAGATATATAAAGCACAAATTTTATTCTGCAATGGTTCCTGTAACCCGATCAAATTGCGGCCGACATGCTGAGTGATTTAAATCCGGGGCCTCTGAAGGTTAGATGACAAAGAGCACCTGTCATACTGAGTGTTTAAATCCGGAGGCCTCTGAAGGTGAAATGACATTTACACTACCCGTCATCCCGAATTTATTTCGGGATCCCACGCGCTGAGCGGCTATGCAAGCGGCCTTGCATGTGGGGTGCTGAAACAAGTTCACTGTTGTCCGGTAAAAGATTTTTTAGGGAAAAA
>CBIHRB010000048.1:0-27713 GCA_966212355.1 uncultured Mucilaginibacter sp. | reverse complement strand
TGCGGGGATGTCATTTTACCTTCAGAGATCCTGGATTTAAATTACTCAGCATGACACCCGTTTTAAGTTGTCATGGGTAGCGAAGCGTGGCAATCTCGCAGCTAATGCATAGCCGCCCTGTGTAGCTACAATATTGCCGCGTCGCCCCGTTGCATTGGCCTATGCTGCTCCTCGCAACGACATTTTTTCTTTTACTATTTCTTATCCTCCGTTGTATCCGTTTCAACCAGGGCCATACCGCATTTAGGGCAGGTGCCGGGTTTATCAAACGTAAGATCGGGGTGCATGGTGCAGGTGTATTTACCTTTTTTCTTTACGGTTGAGGTGCTGTCGGTTTTGCCGGTGTTTTTAACCGCACTGTTGCAGGCGCCAAGGGCAAGACCGGCTAAGGCTAAAATGATAAAGCTTTTTTTCATTGATTATTTGTTTTTGATGAATGAGGCCAACCCGAACAACGATACTACCAGCACGCCTAAGGCGGCCAGCATACTTACTATATCGCGGATATCCTTACCTGCCCAGGTCATGCCGAAATACTTGTGTAAAAATATAAAAGAAAGCCCTTCGGCCCTGTCAATTCCTGCAACTTTTGCAGCCAGTTTTGATGAGGTAGTTTCAATGTACCAATTACTGCCGTCGGCGTAGCTTACCCGCTCAACCGGCAGGCGCTTGTTAATGAAACCGTACTCGTTGTCAAACTGCTTTACCTGGTTAACTTTTACCCTGCCATAAAATTTATCAGCATCAAGGCTGGTATGGTAATAGGTACTTAAAAAACGGGCATAATCCTCATCTCCATTAATTTGTTCTTTGCCGGTTAAGGTGTTGAAGTAGGAGATCTGCTTTTTATTATCAGTTACCTGGTAATAAGTATTACCACCAAAGTTAACCACAGCTATCCTTTTGATGATACTGTCGGTAAAAGGAAGCTGAAGATTGGAGATAGCCAGCTGTTTCCTGGTGATCATCTGCCCATAATCAGGCTTTGGTGTTTCGGTGTTATACAATTTTACGGCAAGGTGAAAAGCCCCGCTGATTACGAAAGTGAACATCACAAAGGAAATAATAAGCCCTATCTGCCGGTGATAACGATGAACGATGCGCTTGTCCTCACCGCTATTTTCTTTTCGCTTCTGAGTTACGGATTTAAACTTTTTCCACATTAAACCATAAATAGTTAAGCCGCTGATGAGGGCGAACAGCATTACTACCGTGATGATGAGCAATACTACATTACGGAAAGTATCGCCGCCGATATCAGCCAAAAACTGCCAGGTATGGAACTGTTCAAACAGCCAAAGGAAAGCCTTGCGGGTGTTGTTGTTAAATGTACCCATGCGGCTCTGACTGGGTTCGATATAAATGTCCATGCCATCGGGACGGTCAAAGCTGATCTTCCAAACAGGCAAAAGGTGATTGATGGGCTGGTATTGCCCATCAAACGTTGTTTGGAGATCGATCTTTTTAATGTTAGATGTTGAATCCTGCGTAAAATAGCGTGCCAGATAAGTGGCATATAGCTTATCCCCATCTTTTAACAATACCCCATCATTGGCTGAGTAGTAATTGTACACGCTATCTTTATCCAGTACCTGGTAATAGGTGTTGTGATTAAAGTTAACCAGTCCGAAGTTGCGGATAACGGTGATATTATTCTTATCCAGTACCTGCTGAATCGTGAGCACCGGTTTCATCTGGCTTTGAGGTAGCGGTTTAAACACTTCCTCCGCAATTGAAGGCCTGAACCAGTTTGACATGAACGGGTGTGAAAGACCGCTCAATGTCCAGAAGATCACCGGGATGAGGGCCGTTAAGCCCAGCACCCGGTGCCATTTATAAAAGTTGCTTTTTACTGTTGCAGATGCCATTGATCAATATTTTGAAAATGAATAACTGATGCCCAGCGTATAGGTACGCGGAGGCGCGGCGTTATAGGTATCGCCGTACTGGCTGCTGGTTACCGTAGTTGCATAAAGCTTATTGGTTAAGTTAAGCACATTGAACCAGATGCCTGCGCCTTTTAATATGCTGCTTTTTACATCATAGCCTAAGCGCAGGTTGTAAATATCATAACCTGAGTAAGTTTTGGTATTGGCAGGGTTGGTGTAGTATTGATTGATGTGCTGCCACTCTGTTGCTATCCTGAAACCGGGAAGATACTGCGGCTTGTAGGTGAGCTCGGAGTTGGCAACCCAGGCCGGCGCGTTGTTCATGCGTTTGCCGTCATAGTTGGTTACGGTGTTGGTGCCGGTGGTGTAATTGGTGGTCACCTCGCTGTATTCCACATAGGTATGTTTGGCATTGGTACCGCTAAACCTGAAAGTAAGCTCTTTAACCGGGGCCAAAGTAAGCGAGTACTCGATACCACGGTGACGTGTTGCACCTGCGTTTTGGTTCTGGGTAGTGTTATCCGGCATCAATTGGTTAATGATCTCGTTATGGCCTTCTAAATCAAACACACTCAGCTCAAAATATAGCTTTTTGTTAAAAGCGGAAAACCAGCCGCCGGCTTCGTAATTATCAAAAGTGGCCTGCGTAAGCTGGGTAAGCTGACGTGAGCTGTACAAGTCGCCGGTTTCGGGCGGTTGAAAACCTACGCTGTAGTTGGCATAAAAACCTTTGTTGTTACCCAGGTTATAGGTAAGGCCCAGTTTGGGGGCAACAATGTTGAAATTGTTGGTCTCCTGTTGTTTGTATTTGGTTTGCCCGGCGGGGATCTCATTATTAAAGTTGTAATGAACCCTGTCGTACCGTAAACCGCCAACGATCCTCAATGCTTCAGTAGGTTTGACTTCATACTGGACATAAGCCGCTGTGTTGAACAACTTGATCTTGTAATTATCAATGTACCTGCCGGTATTGCTGAAGCCGGTGTAGTAGTTGTTAGCTACATCTTTGGTGATATCAAGATATTGGGCATAATATGAACTCGGGCTGTCATCTATATAAACACCACCAATCAGCCTCGAATGCAGGAAATCAAAATCAACCCGGTGCTGTGCCAGTAAGCCATAGCTGTTGAATTTTTGATCGTTTACCTGGCCGTTGCTGCTTTTGTAAATGCCATTAGCATCGCGCACGTCGGATATAAAATAGCTTGGCAATTGCGCGGTTGAGTTGCCACGGAAAAAGAGCGTTACAAATGTGCAGTTCTTATCATCCCACTGATGATCCAGGCGGGTGCCGGCACGAAACGATTTTACCTTGCGATAGGTGAAACGTTGGTTGGAGCCATAGCTGCGGTCATAAAACCGGGCGCTGTCTAAACTACCCGGGGTTTGGGTGTTGAGGTAATTATAGGCAGCTGAAGTGGTAAGCTTTGTTTTGGCACTGAAATCATAGGTAGTTTTAAAATTGGCCGAGTACTTATCAAAATCAGAATAGTCCTGCCAGCTATCTGCCTGATGGGCTATATAACCGCCAACGTATAAACCAAATTTGCCTTGTGTAAAACCGCCGTCGGCATCAACGCGGCGGTAATGGTAGTTATCGCCCTGAACAGAAACATTACCGGCGTAACCTGTAGGCGGGCCCTGGGTAATAAAGTTAACTGCGCCGCCGATAGAGTTACTGCCATAAAGCGATGATGCCGGCCCTTTGATCACTTCGATATCCTTAACGCCCGACATGTTGATCTCATACAGCGAATTATGGTTAAAGATGCCCGTAGGGCGGATAGGTACGCCATCTTCCATATACAGGTAAAGTGCATTGTAAGTTATGGGCTGACGAATAGCCATGGTATGCTGCTCATTACCCAAATTCACCATGTAAACCCCTGCAACCTTGTTCAGCAATTGATAAAGGGCAGTGGCTTTGGTATCCTTAATTTGGGTAGAATTAATTTTACTGATGGCGATAGGCGCGTCCTGCCTCGCTTGTCCTTCTCGGCTGGCGGTTACTACTACGGGTTGCAGATCCACAGTTGAAGGCTCTAAGGTAACATCAAGCTTTTGGCCTTTTATGGCAGATACTTCAATAATGCGCGCGCTGTAACCAACCATGGCAAATTTAAGCCGGATAATGCCTTGCGTATTGATGCTGAAGTGTCCTTTGGCATTAGTCATGCCCAGTTTCGCACCTGTAGTTGCATCGGCATTGCAGATTGATGCACCCGCGATGGCTTCGTGGGTATTGGCATCCGTAATGGTGCCTTGTATAGTAGTTTGGCCGTGAGCCAGGGTTTTAACGAGTATAAAAGTTATAAATAGGATTAAATATCGTTTCATTATATAGTATTACAGGAGTTGCCTCCCGGTGTAAAAATGGGTAGAGTAGGGTGTGGGTTGATTGACGGGAATGGATTGTAGCTTCTGCCTGCCATTACTTTTTGCCGATGATTGGTCTAAAAACGTATGTCACGCCGAGGAACGAAGTACTTAAAAACGGGTGTCATGCTGAGCTCGTCGAAGCATGGTGGGGGGGCCTCTGCGCGCGTCCTTCGACAGGCTCAGGATGACAATCCCTCCGCACCCAATGTCATTTAACCTTCTTTTGATGGTTTTTTAGCACGTAATTACAAGGTTGTAGTTATACAACTGATATAGCTATCCTATACCATCAATCAAAAACCAATAAAAATGAAATGATTATCCTAACTGCGGAGGCTGGAATATCGTAGCCGGGCGATCGGCCGGTACGGTGGGGGTGTAAGGGGTTGAAATAACCTGCAACAGGCTGGAGTGGAATTTAACATCAGTTGAGCTGATGACATAAACCTCCTGAAAGAGGCTCTTTTGCGACTGCCTTTCGTCGCTGGCCTGCTTGTCCTCTGCCTGTTTGATCTTTTTCGCGAAGTAGCATTTGCCATCGCAATGGAGCCAGGGTTTGTTCCTGTTTTCGCAAAGCTTGGTGGCAATGTAATTCCTGTTCAGCTCAAAACCCGCGAAAATAAAAAAACGTGAGAAGTTGACCGTGATCAGTGAAAAGATGAGTAAATAGGCTGTAATACGTTGCAGCATGGCGCAAAGGTACGCCCTATGGGTTTAATAAGCAACTTTAGTTCTAAGTCTTAAGTCGCAAGTATTAAGTCGGAAGTCTCAGTTTTAAGTCTTAAGTTCAAAAATCTAAATGCATAACCCGACTAAAGACTTTTGACTTAGAACTTTCGACTCAAGACTTCTCTCTTTTCAACGTAGCATGCAGGTGCTGGCCTTTGTAAACCAGGTCCATACCAATGGAATCTGCATAAACTTTACCCGTATGGGGCGAACTGCCTCCCGGTACCGGGATACTGAACGAAAAATTATCACCATTGATCATGCCGTCAGTAATAGCTACATCCCCTTGCGGAGCGTGGGCTGTACCTGTAAGTTTGCCGCTGTCTACCTTAAAAGTGTAGCTTAAGGGAAAATGATCATCGCCCGGAAGCGCTAATGAACCTATCCATTTGCCGTTAATATCGGCCATCGAAATAAAACTGAAAGCGGTAATAATAACAAACGCACTGATCACCAGGAACTCTTTTTTCATTGTTGATATAGTTTAAGCAGATACCTATATGCCGTAATTTAAACTATATACAATTTTATTGCCTTTAAGTTTAATAAAAAAGAAAAACCTTACTGGTGGGTAAGGTTTTTGCTTTATTTATTTTAGAAAATGTCATCCTGAGCGTTTAAATCCGGAAGCCTGTGAATGGGAAATGACAAAAGAGGGCCTGTCAGTCTGAGCCCGTCGAAGACTCGCGCGCAGAGGCCCTGCCCACCATGCTTCGACGGGCTCAGCATGACACCCGTTTTAAGTTGTCATGAGTAACTTGTTTCAGGATCCCATGAGGCAGGTAGACCATGCAAGGTCGCTTAGCAAATGGGGTGCCGAAACAAGTTCGGCAGGACTATCGTGTTATTAGTGAGCTTATTTCTTCTCAGCCGGTCTTTTCAATACCGAGCTGCTTTTTGAGCCATTGATATCCAGCTCAACGCTAACCGAATCGCCCATGAATTTACCTGTATGCGGAATCACGATACCGCTGGTTGCTACTGTAAATGAAAAATCGGTACCGTTTGTTTTGCCTTCTTTAATATCAACATCGCCTTCGGGGGTTAAGGCTGTGCCGGTCAGTTTATCGCCATCAACCTTAAAATTATAAAGCAGTGGGTATTCCTGGCCGTCGCTTGTAACTAATTTGCCTGCCCATTTGCCGTTAAGATCAGCTATAGCTGCAAGACATATCATAAAGCAGCTTACCAATAAAGTAGTTGTAAAAATCTTTTTCATAAAATGTGGATTTGGTTTATAAATATAAGCACCTTGATTTAGAGGATGAAATGATTTACATGATATTTTATGCGATTGAATATCATGTAATTCTTAAATCAGGAAATTAAGGTTGTTGAGCTCTTTTTAAAGTGCTATGTACTTTTGAGCCATTGGCTTCAATATCAACACCTACCGAATCGCCATAGAATTTGCCTGTATGGGCAATGTGGATATCTTCGATGCTTACGGTAAATTTGAAACTGTCGCCGGTTATTTTGCCGTCTTCAATCGGCATATCACCTTTAGGTGTTTTGGCTGTGCCGGTTAGTTTGTCCCCGTCAATCTGAAAATTATAAAGCAATGGATAAACTTCACCAGTTTCTGTTTCAAGCTTGCCTTCCCACTTTCCGGCAATTCCGGCAATAGCTGCAAAGCAAACCGCAATACAAACTGTTACAAGGGCTAAGGTTAAAAAAGTCTTTTTCATAGCTGTTGTTTTCACCGGTAAATGTAAAATCGATATTAAACCAAAACGTAAACTGTACATTAAATTTACTGCCGGTGGTATTATCGATTTATAAACAAAAACTATACTGCAATAGCCCGGTAGTTATTCCTGGCGCGCTTTTTTACTTTCAGTTGTATTTTGCAGGCTTTTTTATGTGTATTTATATAAATGTTAACAACACATTTCTAATTATTCAAAATCATTGTACCTTTAAATCCGCATACTAACCGGGCGAAATCCTGTTTCGCTTTTCACTTTAAACAACCTATAATAATGAAGAAAATTTTTACCGCATTGCTATTGTTGGGTGGTACGTACTTGGGCGCTTCGGCACAGGATGTTCAGCTTAACAAAGGCTGGAAATTTGCTGTGGGTGATTCTGCCCAATGGTCGTCCCCAACTTTTAACGATCAAAACTGGCAAAATATTGATGTCGCCCATTCCTGGGAACCGCAGGGGCATCCTAATTATGATGGCTTCGGCTGGTACCGTATCCACGTCGTGATCCCTTCATCGCTTAAGGAGAAAGCTTATTTAAAAGATAGTCTCCGCTTAAGCCTTGCCAGTGTTGATGATAATGACGAGGTGTATTTAAACGGAAAGCTGATCGCTAAATATGGCGGCCACAGCGGAACCATTAAAGATGGCAATTACGGCCCGCGCACTTATAGTATCCCGGCTTCAGATCCTGCAATTTTGTGGGATAAAGAAAATGTGCTGGCCATCCGTATTTACGATACCGGGGGCGACGGTGGTATTTACGGCGATAACTTTTCTATTGCCATGGCCGATGTAATGGATCACGTTACAGTTAATACCGATGGCGATTTCAGTTTCCAGGAAAATAACAGCCTGGCCAAATCAGTCAAATTGGTAACCACCAATAAATACCAGTACCAGGGTACTTTGGCCTTTAAAGTTACCGATCCTGAAACGGGCGCGGTGATTTACGAAAAAACAAACCCTGCAAACTTTACCGCCGGCAAGCCTTTCACCTATTCGTTTGTGATAGCCCGGTTAGCTAAAAAATCCTATACCATAGCTTATACTTTTACAGATCAAAAATCGGGGAAGGAGATCATTAAAACGGAAACCACGCCTTATGTGCTTACGCCTTATCCATCGCCCAGACCAAAAATTAACGGAGCTGATGTTTACGGTGCAAGGCCGGGTAACCCTTTCCTTTACCTGATCCCGGCAACCGGTAAAAAGCCGCTTACCTATAAAGCCGCGGGCTTGCCTGCCGGCTTAACGCTTGATGCTAAAACCGGCATCATTTCGGGTGTGGTAAGTCAAAAGGGAGATTATCCTGTAACGCTTACGGTTACCAATAGCTTAGGCAGCAAAACCAAAACACTAACTATTAGCATCGGCGATAAAATCGGCCTTACCCCGGCCCTTGGCTGGAACAGCTGGAATGCCTGGGGTTTGAGTGTTAATGACGAAAAAGTAAAGATCTCGGCTAAAGAAATGTCGGAGAAATTAAGTGCTTATGGCTGGAACTATATCAATATTGACGATGGCTGGGAAGCCGAAAACCGTGCTGCCGATGGTGCTATAGTAGCTAACAGTAAGTTTCCGGATATGAAGGGTTTAACTGATTATGTACACAGCCTTGGCCTGCATACCGGGATCTATTCATCGCCTGGTCCGCGTACTTGCGGCGGCTTTTTGGGCAGTTGGCAGCATGAAGACCAGGATGCCAAAACTTATGCCGACTGGGGTTTTGACTATTTGAAATACGACTGGTGCTCCTACTCGGAAGTTACTCCACCTCATCCAGATCTGCCGGCGCTTAAAAAGCCTTATGAGTTGATGCGTTCATCTTTAAACAAAGTGAACCGCGATATCATGTTTAGCTTTTGCCAGTACGGCTGGGGCGATGTTTGGAAATGGGGTGCCGAAACCGGCGGTAACAGCTGGCGTACCACCGGGGATATCCAGGATACCTGGAGAAGCATGAGCGACATTGGCTTTAGCCAGGATCCAGCTTCGCCTTACGCCGGTCCGGGACATTTTAATGATCCGGATATGCTGGTTGTGGGCAAAGTAGGCTGGGGGCCAAGCCTGCACAATAGCCGTTTAACCTATGATGAGCAATATACCCACATCAGTTTATGGAGCCTGCTGTCTGCACCGCTGTTAATCGGCTGCGATATGGGGCACCTGGACAGGTTTACGCTTAGCCTGTTAACGAATGATGAAGTACTGGCTATTGACCAGGATGCCTTAGGCAAAGGTGCAAGACAGGCTTCTAAAACAGATGAGCAGCAGATTTGGGTAAAAGAGCTTACCAAAGGTGAAAAAGCAATAGGTTTCTTTAACACATCTGATAAATATCAAACCGTTAACCTGGAAGCTAATGACAAGCTGTTAAAAGGCTTTACCAAAGCCCGCGATGTTTGGGAACAGAAATACCTGATAGCGGTTAACCACAAATACACTTTCAAAATTCCCCCACATGGCGTAAAGCTAATCCGGGTGATGTAAGGATTTAGGGTAGGGAGATAAAAAACACGCGTCGTTGCGAGGTACGAAGCAATCCCCGATGAGCAGGGCCACCCTGTATAGTTTGGGATTGCTTCGTACCTCGCAATGACGCTTTTTATTTGATTAGCTGATTTTATAAAGATCAATTTGGCACATCGTAATGATATACCGGCGAAAAAACACCTTCACTTGTAGTGTAGTAGCCCTTGCCATCGGGCTGAAAACCTATCGCCTCGCCCTGTTTTTCAACTTTGTAGGTAAGTTCCTGTGGCTTGCGTACCATGGTTTCCCATATGGGTTCGTTATGCTGACGGCGCCAGTAGTAAACTTTGTCGTAACTTTTTAGCAGGATCTGCTGCCCGTCTTTAGAGATATCGCCGGCTGTGATCCATTTAAAAGGTTTAAAACCCGCGAAGAACAATTTGCAGCGTTTGGTTAATACAGTTGTTGTATTGGCCTGGTATTTTAGCGGACTGGTGTAAACCGCGACGGTATCACCCCTTTTACTTACAATGATCAATTGCTTGCCTATCGGGTCAATCATTAACGTTTCAGCATCTTTAGGGCCATCCGGATATTTAAAATCTGCCCGCACAGCTTGTGTGCTTGTAATAGCCTTATCACCTGTAGCCCATGATTTTTTTTCGGCCATGCGGTAAACTGTAATATATGGCCTGTTTTGATTGTTATCGCCTATATCGCCAAGGTAAACGTAGCTTTTACCTTTTTCCGGTCCGGGGCCAACATCAATATCTTCACAGTCCTGTACACCCAGCTTTTGAGTGCTGTCACCCTTAAAATAAATGGTTGATTTGAGTTTGCCTTCGGCTGTTATAGCAAAAAAACGGCTGGTATCGCCGCTGTCGTTATGTACATAATAGGTGTCGGGACTAATGGATGACGCCGCAATACCCGACGTTTCATCCATCTCTTTATCATTCAGGGTGCCTGTAATATCCTGCCTGTCGAGCAGCCTGTGCTTGGCAAAGGCCCCCATGAAAAGCAGGGATACAATGGGTAAGAGTATATTTAATTTTTTTGACCGGCTCATTCTGTTTCTTGCAAACAATAACGCAAATAAAGCGCATTAGTATGAAGTTGACATTAATTATTTGATTTTGTTACGACTATATGAAAATTATATAACAAACAGGGCAATGGTACACAATATTCGTACCATGAAACATTTATGCCGATTCAAAGGCATGTAATAAGGCACTTTGTCGGTATATTTCGGCAGGGGTACGATAATCGGCCAGTTCAAGCTCCTGAACATATTTGCAATTGCAGGGGTGCCCGGGTTCAATAAAAACAGGCATATCATAGCCAGTTGCTGGTAGTATGGGGTAATGAACGCTTTTACGGGCAGGTCGTTTGCTGCGGAAACAATTTCGGTAGTAAGCTTTTTTAAAGGTTTCAAAAGCAGTTTGATTTCGCAAAGCCTGAAGTTATCATAAAGCGGAACCCAGCGTATGATATTATCAGTGCTAACAGCTATGGCATTGTGTTTTACCCCGTTAAGGATACCAATGCTGACTTCATTGTTATTTAAAAGACTAATAATCATAACCTGCTGACCGATATAACGACTAAAGATTACGAGTTGATCAGTTACGCTTATAGATTTTATTTTGCTAATTTTATTAGCAATAATACGGAAATTAGTTAGTGAGATGCAAGGGCGAATGTGAAATGTGGAAAGTTTGGTTATAAATGGTTTCGGAGTTTTACATCGCTACCGCAAGCGTCCTCGCTTGTGGGTATCATGCTAAGCTATGCGAGAGGCTAATCAGGTTGTATACCTAAATGCGGGCCACAAGCGGGGACGCTTGCGGCAGCGGGGTAATGTACAAAAAAAAGGGCCTTATTTCAGGCCCTTTTTTATTTTCTTATTTCTCAACATCTGCAAGCTCCGGCTTTGTTGCTTCGGACTTGGTGAGGTCGATATCTGGTTTTGAAATGTCTGTTAACGCTACACGACCGCGGTCTTTACGCAGAATGCGGTTGAACAGTGAGATCTCCCTGTCAAACAAAAACTGGAAGAACAGTTTTGTCCATGAGGTATGATAATGTAAGGTATCGTAATATTCCGGAGCGGTTTTCCTGATCTCGGGAAGTTTATTCCATGGGATAGAAGGGAAATCATGGTGCTCATTGTGAAAGCCCACATTAAATGCTACCGCGTTAAAATTGCCATAATAGCTGTATGTTTCCTGTTCTTCGGTAACGGTAAGGTAATGTTCCTGGATCCAGCGGGCGCCCAGCGGGTGCAGGCCAACCGAAAACGAAAAGCTTAACAGCAGGAACGCTACTGCATGCCAGCCCATAAAGTAAGCGATTGCGGTTGTAAATGCTGCCTGTAATAACCAGTTTGTCAGGATCCAGCCGTCAAAAGGATGGATTTCCCTTAAACGTGAAAGGCGGAACAATTGAAATACCGGGAAAAACAGCAGCCAGATTGCTTTACCAAAAAATGAATTGCTGATCAGTTTGGCTTCCCAGCGGTTTGGTAAATCGGCGTCAAGTTCATGTACACCTTGAAATGAATGGTGTTTGATGTGGTATTTTTCGAACGAAATAGCGCTTGGCAATATTTGCGGTAAATTGGCAAACATGGAGGCCCAACGGTTTGCGTTGCGGTTTTTAAACAGCAGCTGGTGTGTACACTCGTGGATCATTACAAACAGCGCATGATCGGCAAAAGCGCCGAGCAAATAAGCCGCTCCGAAAACTATCCACCATGACTGGTCGCGTACAAACCAGGCTAAAACAACCTGGAAAGCTACTAAACCAATAATGGCCCATATGGTTGCGGGGTTTTTACCAATAAGTTTTCGCAGTTGCGGAAACTCCTTCAAGATTTTTTTTGTGCGGATACGATGAGGTTCAGACTCCTGGGAATAAACAAAATCAGTCTTTTTAATCATATAGTGTTAAAACGTTAAATATAACGATAACGTGCACAAAAGTTCATTTTTTTGTAAAAATTAATTAGTAATATTAGGAATAAACCAAATCTTCATGATCATTTCATATAAATTTTATATACAATTTACGTTAGTTTCGCTTAAAAACAAGCACCTTAAAAGTATTGGGAATGGTTTTGCGTGTGCCGGGTTCAAACTGTGCAACGCTCAAATAAATTTTGTGGGTTTTGGCGTCAAGTGCCATGGTGCGCGCTCTTTCGGCGGTTTTTAGGGTTTGGATCACCTCATATTCATCAGCCGATTTTTGTTTGATGATGGTAGTGGTGCCATCGCCGCATGAGCAAAATATCAGTTTGGTTTCAGGGTCATAAACTACCGCGTCAACACCGGCACCAATTGGCAGGGTAGCAGTCACTTTGCCTGTTTTGATATCAACAACACTTACCCCCTTATTTTCGCGGCAAACGGTAAACAATTTCTGGTTAGCGGCATCAAGCGCTAAACCGGTAGGGCCACCACAAGGGGCAAGGGGATAGTTTTTAATTACCTTAAGGCTTTTGCTGTCGATAACATTGAGGCTGCTTTTATCTTCAAGGTTGTTAT
This sequence comes from uncultured Mucilaginibacter sp., assembly GCA_966212355.1. Taxonomy (GTDB): domain Bacteria; phylum Bacteroidota; class Bacteroidia; order Sphingobacteriales; family Sphingobacteriaceae; genus Mucilaginibacter. The sequence goes on along the minus strand of CBIHRB010000048.1, from coordinate 14,984 downwards.
AGATTTTGCCTTTTCCATCAGATACTGCAAACTCGGGGCCGCCGCCAAGTGCAACAGTACCAACTTGTTTAAGGGTTGCCGGATTAATTACCGATGAGTTGTTACTTTCGCCGTTAAAGGTAAAAACACGGTCGGAGTAAGGGTCATACATAATGGCATCTGGGCCATTAGCATCGGTAAGGGCAATGGTAGTAATGGTTTTAAAAGTTTTCAGATCAAAAACTACTACCGCATTTGCCTTGCCATCACTAATGAAACCACGGTTGAGTTTATTTACAATGGCTATACCGTGAACGCCTTTCATGTTATCAATAACACCAACCGGTTTTTCGGTATCCAGGTTAATGATATTTACCGACGTACCGTGCGATACATACAGATTACGGTTGATCTTGTCGATAGCCAGATAATCGTAACCACCGTCACCCGGAAGCGCGATGGTTTTATCGGCCGCATAAGTTTGCGCGTTCAGTTTAAAAGGAGCTATACCTGCTATGAGCAAGGCTACGGCCAAAATTTGCTTTTTCATTTTTCGGGAGTGTTTATTGCCATGAAATTAAGTCCCGAATCTGTAAAAATGCTGTGTTAACCGTGATGGCTTTCATTAATTTCATTTAAATGGGTGTTAAACCCTTTGCTGTACAATATACGGAGCATTGCCGGTAAAACAATAAGCAGTAATGGCAACGCAGCTAAAAATCCGCCGATAACCGCAATAGCCAGTGGCTGATGTAATTGCGCGCCCGCACCTATGCCTAAGGCAAGCGGCAACAGGGCTATAATAGCGCCCAACGCGGTCATTAGTTTTGGTCTTAAACGGGTACTGATGGCAAAGGTTATAGCGGCGTCAATGTTTTTATTTTCATTTTCGATAGCGCTTTCCTTAAACTGCAGGAAGGTGAAAATGGCGTTTTCACCAATAATGCCTACAATCATGATTAACCCTGTATAGCTGCCCACATTGAGCGGCGTACCGGTAATAAATAAAGCCAGGAAGCTGCCGGCGATACCTAAAATGCCAATCACCAAAATAAGCAGCGCTATCCTGAACTGCCTGAACAGGAATAATATCACCCCAAAAACCAGTAAACAGACAGTTATGAGGATGATAAGCAATTCTTTAAATGACTGCTGCTGCTGGGCGTAAGCTCCTCCGTACTCCACATGGTAACCCGTTGGCAGGTTTACGTTGTCATGGATGGTTTTTTGGATGGATGTTATTACAGTACCCAGGTCGCTGCCTTCCAGCCGGGCGCTCACTACATTCATGCTTTGCAGGTTTTCGCGGTTGATCTCGGCATCGCCAGGCCTTAGCTCAACCGAGGCCAGTTCGGTTATAGGGATGAGTTTGCCGCTGGGTAAAAATATATGCAGGTTATGGATGTCATTCACGTTAAGCGAACGGTTACCCGGGTAAACCATGCGGATGGGTGAAAGCTGTTCTTTTTCCAGTAAGCTGCCTATTACATTACCTTCCAGCGCGGTTTGGATCTGCATCTGCAGATCGGCAGCGGTAATTCCATACTGTGCGATTTTGCTGTAATGAGGTTGAATGCTTACCGAAGGACCGGCGATAACAATACCCGGCAGCACATCGGCAGTGCCTTTTACTTTTTCAACCAGCCCGGCTATCTGCCTTGACAGGTTTTGCAGTGTTTGCTGATTATCACCAAATACTTTGATCTCGATAGGCTCGGCCGATGTGGTCAGGTCGCCAAGCATGTCGGATATTACCTGGCCAAACTCAACCTGCAGCGCGGGTTGGGTTTCCTCAACCATTTTACGCAAATCGCTGATCACCTCTTCAGTACTTTTAGTGCGATCTTTTTTTAGCTGGATAAGATAATCACCGCTATTAGGCTCTGTAATAAAAAAGCCCATTTGTGTACCTGTGCGGCGTGAATAGGCAGTTACATCGGGATGCTTGATGATCTGTTTTTCTATCTGACGCAACATCCGGTCGGTTTCTTCCAGTGATGTTCCAGGAGGTGATTTATAGTCGAGCACGATGGCGCCTTCGTCCATATCAGGCAGGAAGCCGGTCTCCAGCAATGGGGGGACAATCACAATTACGGCAGCCAACGCGGCAACAATAATAAGGCTTACATAGGGGCGCAGGATAAAGAAACTAACCCACTTTTGTTGTTTAACTGTATGTATTTCTTCTGCCTTGGCTTTTGCTGTATTTAATTTAGGCTTACGCGTTACGAGCAGGTAAATTACCGGCAAACCGATCCACGTTACAAAGAATGAACTCAGCAAGGTAATGATCATGGTATCGGTAAGCACCTTGAAGTAGGCCCCGGCCACACCCGTCATCAAAACAAAAGGAATAAAAATTACGATAGTACTGATAGATGAGCCCACCATGGCCGGGAAAAGGTAATCAATAGCCTTGCGTACCAAATGGCTGCTCAACTCGTCTGGGTGTTCTTCGTGTACCCTGTGAATCTGTTCAACCACTACAATGGCATCGTCAATAATTAACCCTATGGAGGCCGCGATAGCACCCAGCGTCATGATATTAAAAGTATAGCCAAGCCAGTATAGTATAAGCAGGGTAAGCCCGAGTGTAACCGGGATAGTAATCAATATAGTGATACTTGCCTTAAAAGACCTTAAGAAGATAACCGCCACAATAATAGCCAGGAGCAAGCCTACCCAAAGACTGTCGCTTACGCTCCTAACCGAGTCGTTCACAAAATCGGCCTGAACATAATATGGCCGGATACTTACACCCCGCGGGAGTAGTTTTTTCAGCGCGTCAATCTTATCGGCCATATCGTTACTAACCGAAATTAGGTTGGCATTGGGCTGCTTTACTACAGCTATCAGTACCCCATCATGCCCGTTGGCGTTGATGCGGGTATACTCAATACCTTCGTTAACCTGGATGCTTGCAAAATCCTTGAGCCGTACTATCCTTTTGCGGTTATTGCTGATCACCAGGTCTTCCAGCTGATCTTTGGCGTTGATGGTAGCATCAGTGACAGTGAGGTACATACGCTTATAATCCGACAGGTAACCCTCTGATTTTACAAAATTGGTGGTAGCAAGCGTGGTGCTGATAATATCAGGCGTAAGCCCCAACGAAGTCATTTTTTGCTGATCGAGCGTGAGCCAGTATTCTTTGAGTTTACCGCCGATCACCCTGATCTCCGATACCCCGTCAACCTGCGAAAGGAATGGTTTTACTGTGTATGTAGCTAACTGCCTTAATTCAATAGGGGACAGGTTGTGGCTCTCCAAAGTGTACCCGCTTACCGGTAAAATGGAAGGGTTCATTTTGGCTACGCTGATATTTACATCGGCAGGAAGGTCGTTCTTGATCTGATCGATGCTCGACTGGATACGCTGCTGGCTCAGGTCGATATCAGCATTCCAGTTGAGCAGTGCTGAAATTTCACAGCTTCCCCTGCTGGTAGTACTGCGTACCAGTTGCAGATCCGGCACCTGCTTAATGGCATTTTCCAGCGGTTTGGTAACCGTAACCATCATTTTATTTACCGGCTGCAGGCCCTCGTCGGCAATGATTTTGATCTTGGGGAAAGTGATTTCAGGAAAAAGCGAAGTTTGCAGCCTGGAATAGGCAAACAAACCGCCCATAATAATCAGGGCCAGCACCAGGCCTAAAGGCTTGCGATGGGTTATGAAGTAATTTTTGCGCTGGTTCATAGTATAAGCCCCACCCAAACCCTCCCCGGTAGGGAGGGCTTTAAGAAATTGCTCTTTAATTTGTGGGATATTTAAAGAGGTTTTTGTTATTACATTTATTTAAGTTGTTGCCAATTTATACTAAGCGACATGGAAAGTCTCCCCAACCGGGGGAGATTTAGAGGGGGCTTGTTATTTTCACTTTGGCCGTATCCGCAAGCCCGTAATTCCCTGTAACCACTATTTTATCATTCGCCGAAAATCTGGGGGTTAAAATTTCCACCCTGTCGCCGGCTTCAATGCCTTTGGTTATGGCGGTTTTTACCGCAGTAGTAGGATTGATCAGCTTCATTACCCAAAACTCCGTTTGTGTTTCATTGCTTAGTATGGCCGATTTTGGAAGTGATAGCGTATGCGGGCGTATCGACTTAATGATCCGCGCTTTGGCTACCAAATTTTCGGGAATGGGATTGGCGCTGTTTACCTTAAGCACAATACCCTGTGTTTGCGACAACGAATCAACAGCGGGCATTGATGAACTTACCTGTGCCGTTAGTTTTTCGCCGCCGGGAAGGATCAACTGTACGTCCTGGTTGTTTTTTACATAGCTGCGCAGTTCATAAGGTAATTGCATCACAAATACAAAGCTCGAGCGGTCGCTGATCACGGCAAGTTGTTCACCATCCTGCACGTAATCGCCCTGCTGATGGTTTAGCTGGGTAACGTAGCCATTACCGGCAGCTTTTATTTTATTTACGCCCGAAAACTTAAACGTAGTATCCAGCACATTGATGCTGTTACCAATACTCTGTGCTTCTTTGGTTTTTATGCTGAATAAAAACTCGCCTTTATTTACATAATGCCCCGGCAGGATGTTCACCTTTTGGATGTAACCGTTAGCATTGGCCTTAACAATATTTTTTTGCTGAAAAACGGAGGTAGCGCTGAGGTCAATATAGTCCATCATAGCGCTATCGGCAACTGTAGTTACGGTTACAGGTGTTTGAGCGGCCGAACCTCCGTCGCCCGCATCATCTGTAGGTTGAGTATTGCCTTTGCAGCTATACAGCAAGGTTAAAAGGCCTGCAAACAGGTATATATGTTTAAATTTCATATTATTTGTTCCAGTAATTGAGCTGATTAATGAGCTGCAGCTTATTAATATTGGTTTGTGTTTTAAGGTTTTTTATAGCAAGGTAATTGTTGATCGCCAGCACCAGGTCGGCCACACGCACATCGCCGGTTTGCAGGAGTTGGGTGTCAACTTTTACCAGGCTTTCGGTGTATTTCATCTGGTCATCAATTTGATTGAGCAGTTTTTCGGAGCCATCAATCTGTTGGTTTAGCTGAGCAATCTGCTGGCGGTATTGGGTATCAAAAAATGCTTTGTAGCTGCGCCGGGTATCCTCTTCTAACGAAAGCTTACGGTACTGGATCTTACGTTGCCCTCCATCGTACAATGGTAATGTAAAGCTAAAGCCAATACTGGCGCCGAAATTTTTGTAGGCCGGGCCGGTCAGGAAATCGGAATTGTAACCACCGTCTGCCAACAGGTTGATCTTGGGCTTATAGCTGAAATCAACCAGGGCACGGCTATTTACCAGCTTCAGACTATCCGTTTTATACTGGCTGAAAAAGATGCTGTTGCTGATATCGGCCCGGATAGTTTTTTGAATGCCGGGATCCTGTAGTTCAATATAACTGGTATCGGCAATACCAGTTAGGTAATTAAGCGTGGTATAATCATTTTTATATTGCAGCCTTGCCTGAGACAAAGTTAATTCCTGCTGCTTAAGGGTAACCAAAAAGGTAAGGTAATCGCTTTGGCGGTAAACATTGGTGCGGGTAAGCTTTTTTAGCAGCGCTTCCTCCCGGTTAAGCAGGCTGATCACTTCCTGGTTAAATTTTACCTGCTGCAGGCTGCCAAAAGCCGCTATGTATTGTGCCGTGACCGCTTTTTTCAAATCCTGCTCAGAGATTTTAGTGGTATTAAGCACCGATTGCGATTGCAGCTTCACTGCATCTATCTGTGCGGCGATATTTTTTTTGCTATCCAGCGATTGATTGATGCCTAATAGTGTATTGAGTGTATGCTCGTTGGTGATGGCAGGGGCATAGCCATAGCCGCCGGCAACCGGAGCATAAAGGCCGGCACTGTTAGCGCTAACCTGTGGCCTGTAACCTGCCCTGATCCGGAGGCTATCCAGTTGGCCTGAAGCAACCTGGTTTTGAAGGTCCTTTAACAGCGGGCTGTTGTTTTTGGCAAGCTCCAAATAATGTTCAAGATTGTAGGTTTGTGCCTGTGTAGCAGCACCAAACAGGCAAAATAAAAAGCAGAAAACCCATTTTATCCGGATGGTCAAAATAATGTGTATTGTGTTAAATAATAGCTAAGCTACACGATAATTCTGGAAAAATTTGGTAGGGGCAGTGTAACAAATTTAAATTTTGTTATAGATCATATTCAGCTTTTTAGTCCCCAATTTAAATACGCCGAACAGCGGGTATAAATTATATTTAACCTCTTATTAAAAGTAATAGATGAACGAAGTAGTGAAAACGTTGTATAGGCTTTAAATATTTTTTATAATTAAAGTCTTAATTACTTTAATTGTTCCAGTGTGGTTAGCCAATCATCAAAATGCTTGCATTCTTGGCGGATCTTTTGTATCCCGATTTCTTTTATAATGAGAATACCATCGTTTATTTTATCGTACGAATCGCAAATCGATATGATTCTTTTTGATGGTGCTGTCGCCGGGCCATCGTTAATTAGCTCAGGGTTATGATCAGCGACGGATTTTTTAATCTTAGTAAAACAATCCTTCGGTAGTTTATTATATAACCCTAACCATTCTTCTAATGTGTCAGTGTCTGAATATAGAAGGCTTTCGTATTCATGTAATTGAATATAGGGAATAAACTTAGAAAAGCCCAGGTCATTTTTTAGTGCATTTTCCATTGCGGCAACTCTGTCATAAGGAGGCAGTATCTTGGTAGGGCCATATGCTGGAAAATCGTTGCTTAGCCCATAAAGATCGATCAATGTGGTGTGGTAGACATCAGGGCACTCCTTAAACCACTGCGTAATATCATTTTTAAATTTAATATAACCTACAACTCCTCCACGTTTTCTTAACTTTCTATTCGTTAGTACCTTTCTGGTTTCTACGTATATATTAAAAGAAAGTAGGTGAGGACGCAGGATATCGGTAACAAAACGTTCTTCAGAAAATCCTTCGGATGTGATATTTAATCTGATCATGGTTTGCCGCCAATAATATTTTTATCCCACAAATCTCCCAATGAATACTCATGTAACCATGATTCAAGCTTTTCAGGGTCCAGTCTTCGAAAGGTTGTTTCCGCCTCCATTTTTTCGACAACGATTATATCTTCCGCGTCGAATTCATTGACCAAACTAACAGATTGAGTAGAAACTATTACTTGCGATCTTTTTGAGGCTTTTTTTAACAGTCCTGATAAAATTGTTATTGCTGAAGGATGAAGTCCTAATTCTGGTTCATCCAGCAGGATAAGTTTTGGAAGGTCCCTCTGAAGTAATAAGGTTGCCATGCAAATAAATCGCAACGAACCGTCTGATAGTTCATTTGCTGTGAATGTTTTATCAGAATATTTATCAACCCATTCTAATCTGATATTCTCTTTATTCAAAGGATTGGGTTGCAGTATGAAGTCATCGAAGAATGGTACAACCAATTGAATCGTTTTTACAATTCGCTCATAAAATTCATGTTGAGTGTTTTTTAAAACATATAAAAATGCCGCTAAATTTGAAGCGTCTTCAAAAAGAAATTTGCTATCGGCGACAGAACAATATTTTTTTACGCCGGCGGATTCACTTGTATCATGAAAATGGTATACACGCCAGTTTTTGAGTACATCGTATACATGTTCAGCAATTTTAATGGTTTTAACCTTAGTAAATAAATTGCTTTCTTTTTCATCAATTGAAATACCGGTGATATAAGGGTGCATATAACCTCGGCCCCGGTAGGCACAATTCTCAACTGCAATAAATAAGCTATCATCATTGGCAGGTTGAAGCTTCAAGTGATAATAATTAGGATCAAAATCCAAATCAATCTCAATTTCTTCTGTGGATTTACTGCCATAATATAATAGGTTTTCGGCCCCAGCTTTTAATGAAACATTTCTTAATCTTCTTTCAATTATATTTCTTAAAAATCTGAATAAAGAGATGAAATTTGATTTTCCGGCACCATTTTGCCCTATCAACACATTCATTTCAGATAACTGAATCGATTGATCAGAAATTGATTTATATCCTTTAACTCTTATGTTTTTTAATTGATGATCCATATTATTAGTACATCAAATATCGTTGTTTAAATTGAAGAATGTGTATTCATTAAATATTTAAGAATAAGAAGGGCAATTAAAACGAAGCTCAATTTATTAAATATTTAATTAGTCAAGTAGGTCATTAACTGATTAAATCGATCGGATGTTTAGAACTTCACTTCAAAGCAATGGTAAGGCTCTTCATAACTGTAAACCAGCTGATAACCCAAACTTTCGCAGATCTGTTTGGAGATAGTAAGCCCCAATCCGCTGCCTTCAGATGTGGATGCTTTATGAAAACGTGTAAAGATATTTTCAGGATTCAAGGCTACTTGCTCGCCGGTGTTTTTGATAGTTAAATTTTCGGTTGTGAGGCTGATGATGATCTCGCCGCCGCTTCTGTTATGCCGAACCGCGTTGATGATGAGGTTATTCAACAGGATCTCAATAAGGTAATTGCTGGCTTCAATTTCCTTTTTGCCAATTGTTGAAATAACCGTTATTTCTTTGTCGTTGAAAATATCTTCCAATTGATACAGCAGTTCCTCTATCAGCTCCTGTAAATCCAGGTGCTGGCGATCGTTCAGTAATTTGTTCTCAATCTTTACCAATAATAACAACGATTGATTAAGCCTGCTCAGGCGCGATACCGCGCTGTAAAGGTCATTCAGCAATTTACTTTGGTGCTCGCTAAAATTTTCTGTCTGGATCAGGGTATCCAATTTGGAGTTGATCACCGCGATAGGGGTAAGCAGCTCATGCGAGGCATTTTCGGTAAAGGTTTTAAGGTCTTTGTAGTCTTTTTTTACCCGTTCGGCCATGGCGGTAACTTCGGCCTGGAGTTCGTTAAACTCGTCGATAGTAGTATTGGGAGATGGCATTTCACGGCTGTCGGTAACGTTAAATAGTTTCAACTCGCTCAGGATGCTGTAAAATGGCTGCCAAAGCCGGCTCAATATGAGGCGGTTTGTGATTACCAGCACCAGCAGCAGTAATAAGATAACACCAATGGTAATGCCGAAGATGATCTGGATCAGGTCTTCCGTTTCTACTTTCGATTCAACTATCAGAATTTTATAATACCTGTCGCCAACTGTCACCGAACTGACCAAACCGCGACCTGATTCCGGCTCGTCTTTTTCGCGGTAATAAGTAGTGTTAAAAAAATCGCGTTTAACCGAATTGGGTTCGGCCGAAACAAAGGTGATCTGCTGGTCTTTCGAGGCGAAAACCTGGGGCAGGTGGTGGTTGAGCTTTACGTAATCAAAAACTTCCTGCTCTTCAACCTTAAGTGAATTGTCTTTTTGATTAGTAAGGATCAGGCTGATGGCCTGGTAATAAATAACGCCGGTTATCAGCATGATAACAATAGTAGCAATTAAATTTACCCGGTTATACCTTTCCGAAAGCTTCATTATTGATCGGCAAATTTGTAGCCCATGCCATAGGCTGCATAAATATAATCCTTACCGCCGGCTTCCATTATTTTTTTGCGGATGTTTTTGATGTGCGAATAAATAAAGTCGAAATTATTGGCCAGGTCGATGCCATCGCCCCATAAATGTTCGGCAATTGCGTTTTTTGAAATTACCTTGCCTTTGTTGGAGATGAAATAGATGAGTAAAGCAAACTCTTTACGGGTAAACTTTACAGGCGTGCCATTTACGGCTACCGTTTTAGCCATCAGGTCGATACTGAGCTCATTGAAGTTAAGTACATTGCTGCCATTAAACATTTTACGCCTGATGATGGCAGATACCCTCGCCTTCAATTCCGAAAGGTGAAAGGGCTTTACCAGATAATCATCTGCACCAAGGTCAAGGCCCTGCAGGCGGTCATCGAGCGAGTTTTTGGCCGATATGATGAGCACCCCATCAGTGTAGTTATTGGCTTTAAGCGTTTTTAATATATCAATACCATTACCGCCGGGCAGGGTGATATCCAGCAGGATACAATCGTAACGGTATAATTCAACCTTTGCGAGGGCTGCTGCATAGCTGGCTGCGGTTTCACAAATGTTGCCGGCTTCTGTAAAATATTCTTCAATACTTTCGCGCAGGCCCTCTTCGTCTTCGATGATGAGTATTTTCAAAACGTTTTTTTTGATAAAGTTAAAACGCCAATTTGTACAGATTCTGGATTTTAAGTAAAGGCTGACAGCCATCTCACAGATTTTATACAGAATACCTAAGCAAATTTGCATTTAGCTTGTTGCAAGTTAAAAACAAAATTGGATCATTATGTGGTGGATCTACGCATTACTTTCGGCACTATTTGCAGCGCTCACAGCCATTTTTGCCAAAATAGGGATTAAAGGGGTTGATACCGACCTCGCTACGGCCATCCGGACTGTCATAATCCTTATCCTGGCCTGGGCCATAGCACTTTTTAAAGGGACTCATGGTGGTATCGGCAGTCTTACTAAAACCAACTGGACCTTCCTCATTCTTTCGGGCTGTGCAACCGGCCTTTCGTGGATCTGTTATTTCCGCGCCCTGCAGTTGGGCAAGGTAAGCCAGGTTGCCCCGGTTGATAAACTAAGCGTTGCTTTGGCCATCGCGCTTTCTGTTATTTTTCTGGGCGAGCCAATAACTTTAAAAAATGCCATAGGCGCGCTGCTTATCATCGGCGGCACAATTGTATTGATTTGGAGTTGACGAAACGATATTAATTAAGTTTTGTGTTGCTATTGATTAAGTATTTGTAAATATTAAAATTGGGTTATATTTTTATAAAAAAAACCTAATATGACCTTTATTGCGAGTGTTATAGCCAAAGAAGGTGTTGCTGTGATTGCTGACTCTTTAGTTACATCAATGCGCCCTGTACTGGAATTCAATGATTTTATAAATTACATAGACCAAAAACTGAATAACGGGCAACCAGTTAAAATTGATCCGGGCGAGGTGTTTAAACTTTTTGAGATTAAGCCGTCTCATACAAAGGATTATGAAGATAAGTTATTTCAATATGGAAAGTATGGAGCTATAACTACCGCTGGAAATGCGAGTATAAATGGTCAAAGAATCAAAAAGTTGGTTCAAAAAGCACATAAGGTCTTAAAGCCGTCTGATAGGGGCGATCTTGCCTCGATAGAAAAAAAAGTAAAAGATCTCACCGGTTTTGTAACAGATGAGGTTAAAGTTTTTTTGTCGAAAAATAATTCTATAAGCACCACCGTTCTACTTTATACTACTTATTCAAGATTGCTAAATAAAGTATTTGTATATAAAATTAATGTCAACGCTACAAAAGATTCGGCATTAGACGATCCTGATTATGAGTTTGTGACTGTTTCACTGGAGTCTAATTCAATGAGCGTTGTCTGTGAAGGTCAGAATAGACAGAGTGAAAGATTATTATTAGGAGATTTCAATGTTTTGTTTGAAAAATTACCGTATATTGTTAAACGAGTAGCGAAAGATTTTAATATTCCTGAGGAACGAATTACAAATGAATATTTATCAGATTTGCTTCACGATAATACAATAATGACACAGGAATCCATTAATGACATAAAAATGTTTCGATTAAGGGATTTAAGTCTGCAACAAGCTGTAGATTTGGCAAACTTATTGATGAGGATTGAAATAGACATACAAAAATATACTGAAAACATACCAAGCGTTGGCGGAGTAATCAAATTAGCAGTGATAGATAATGATGGGTTCAGATTCATTTCTGGTAACGAAATTGTAACTCATGAACCTTTTTTAAAATGAACTTAAAACTTAAACAACATATGGCAACAACGAAGGAAAAAGAAAAGTCTACTTCCAATTGGAATGAATTTTATCCAAAGGTTGTTAGACAAATAGCGGAAAAAGATTCTTCTACTGAACAGTTCGTTAAAGAACATTATTTTGAAGAATTTAAAAAGGTGCTAAAGGGGAAAGAACTGATTTTGGAAAACTCTTGTAAATCACGATAAAGTAATACTTATCCTCTTGAACATTTTTAAGCCCCCTATCTATTTTGAATAGGGGGCTTTTTCATTAACTTTATATACATATTAAAAGAACTAATTGAATAGGCTACTTCGTTATCATCGGCGGTACAATTGTATTGATTTTTTAATTGTTTTGTAACATGCTCATATACAATGTAACAAGCATATATACATAATAAAAACATATTGTAACAAATACACTTCAATACCATTTAATTCAGATTTAATCCAATCTTTCTTATAAAATTTGTGGTTCCAAACACCCGTATTTTATAATGAAATCTGTTTTTTTGATATTATGTTCTTTTATTTTTATAACCACCTTACACGCCCAAACTGCCCCCGGAGCCAGGGGCAAAATCACCGGTAAAGTTACCGATGCCACCACAAAACAACCGGTTGACTATGCCACTATATCTGTATTTAAACAAGGAACTGCTTTACCCTTCAATGGCATCAGCACCGATCCTAAAGGAAATTTTAGCATAAATAACATCCCCGCCGGGGAGTATAAAATAACCGCCGAATTTTTAGGTTACCAAAAAGCAACTATCGAACATGTAATTGTTAAAGATGGAGCCGTATCATTGGGCGAGATCAAATTGGCTCCGGTTGCTAACGAGCTAAAAGGCGTAACCATAACTGCCAAAGTACCTACTGTTGAAAACCGGATTGACAAGATGGTTTACAACCCTCAAAACGATTTAAGTGCACAGGGCGGCGTAGCTATTGATGTATTGAAAAAAGTACCGCAGATCACGGTTGATATTGATGGTAATGTGGAGCTTCAGGGCAATGCCAATATCCGTTTTTTGATCAATGGTAAACCATCAAGCATTTTTGGGGCCAGCCTTGCCGATGCTTTGGCCAGTATCCCGGCCAGTCAGATCAAAAGTATTGAGGTGATTACCAGCCCGGGCGCTAAGTATGACGCGGCGGGTACGGGAGGTATCGTAAACATTATCTTAAAAGATAGCAAAGTGCAGGGCGTTAACGGTAGTGTTAACCTATCGGCAGGTACCCGCCGCGAAAACGGTTCATTTAACCTCAATGCCCGTAAAGGCAATTTTGGGGTGAATGCTTTTTTTAGCGGTAACGCTCAGATCAACAGCAACGCGCCCAATACCCGTAATCGCGTATCAACCGATTCGGCCGCTAACAGGACCACTCTTTTTCAGCAGGGCAGCAACAATTTTAAACGCAGCGGTTATGAATCGGGCATTAATTTTAACTGGGATATCAGCCCTAAAGATCAGTTGACCGCAGGCGTAGGCTTTAACCATTTCGGTAACCATGGCAATGGCATCACCAACCAGGATCAAAGCCTTGTTGACGCGGCCGGCAACCCGGTATCTGATATCAGGAGTATCCGTAACTCAAGCAGTAAATTCAGTGGCTACTCAACCGATGTAAGTTTGAATTACAAAAAAACTTTCGCGAAAGAAGGGCAGGAGCTTGATGTATTATACTCATCAAGTTTTGGCCGTAACTCGTTCAGCTCATTTCAGCGCCAGGATTATGATTCGGGCATAACTTCATCAGGGATCTCCAACAACAATCCGGGTAAGGATCGGGAAACCGATATATCTGTTGATTATACCCAGCCGGTAAGCAAAAACTTTACGCTTGAAACAGGCGGTAAACTTGTATTTAACCACATCAACAATAATGTTATAACGGATACGCTTTTTGGCGGTAATACCTTTGTGCCCAACCCAAGCCAAACCTATGGTTTTACTTACGACCGTAAAGTGTATGCTTACTACCTGTCGGCCTCAACATCTATATTTGATAAGTTTTTGGATGTGAAAGCTGGTTTAAGGGATGAGTATACCACTACTACAGCCGATTTTCAGGGTGTGAACATCCCGTCTTATAATATCCTTGCACCATCACTTGTGTTTTCGCATAAGTTTGGCAATGGTGCCGAATCTGTTAAATTAAGCTATACCCGCCGCATTCAGCGCCCTGATTATGGCGACCTGAACCCCTTCCTGAACATCAGCGATCCTCATAATATCAGTACAGGTAATCCTAACCTGAAACCCGAAAAAGGAGATCTTTTTGAGTTAGGTTATAACAAATCATATGATAAAGGCGCCAATATTAATATAGCAGCTTTCTATCGCCGTAACACCGATGATATCCAGCAGTTCACTACCTTTTACTCAACATTTGATGTAAACGGTACAACGTATACCGATGTATCATTGAACCAGCGTTATAATATAGGTTCGGAAGAGCGCACCGGCATCAATATTTATGCTTCGGTACCGGTAACCAGTAAACTAAGCCTGCGTACCAATATGATTTTCAGCGACAGGCGCAGCACCAACCCGGGTTTTGCCAATGTAAGCGCCTTCGCATACCGCCTTAACCTCAACGCGCAATACAACTTTGGTCATGATTTGAGCGCGGAGTTTTTTGGTAATTACAACTCATCGCAAAAAGGCATCCAGGGTACCAATCCCAAATTTGTGTTCTACAATTTTGCCATGCGCAAAATGTTTATGAACAAAAAAGCCAGTATTGGGCTTACAGCTACCAATCCGTTTGCCAAATATGTGAGTCAAAGCTCATCAACCTTTGGCAGCAACTTTTATTCAACCAACCTGAGGCTGGTGCCGGTACAGTCGTTCGGCATAAGCCTGAGTTATAAGTTTGGCAAGCTTGAATTTAAGAAGGATCGGGAAAAAGAGAGAAACAATGATCAGGATAATAATGGAGGTGACAATGGGCCGCAAACTGATAAGGGGAAATAAAATATGCTCATGAAGCCAGTTGGATGTTAGTCTGAATTTGAAATCCGGCTGGCTCTGAAGTTGAAATGACAAAAAAGAAGGCCTGTCAGTCTGAGCCTGTCGAAGACTCGCGTGCAGAGGTCCTGTCCACCATGCTTCGACGGGCTACCCATGACATAATAAAAAATACAGTCATGCTGAACTTGTTTCAGCGCCCCACATGCAAGGCCGCTTGCATAGCCGCTCAGCGCGTGGGATCCCGAAATAAATTCACTGTTGTCCGGTAAAGTTTGTTATTGTTATAAAAAGATTGT
>CBIHRB010000047.1:0-28985 GCA_966212355.1 uncultured Mucilaginibacter sp. | reverse complement strand
TACAAGCGATAAGTCGCACGTAGAGTGACACACCCCTCCACCCCTCTCAAGAGGGGAATCGCACTTCCCTTCGCTTTTTAGGCGTTTTTCTCCTTAAGTTAACGGCTATGGGCGGGAGCCGAGCGGTGGCAGTATATCTTTATATACACCCGCGAGAGAGTTGTAACCACTGACCTAATCAACCTTATAAACCGCTAACTATTCAAGCAACCACTCACCTAATCAACTTAATCAACCATTCACTCAATAATCAACCATTCATCTAACAAACCCTCAATCAAAATCATTAGCTTTGATTATACCAATTAAGCTACTCTATGAAATTAGTATCCTATAAAACCGAAGACCGCGAACATCTTGGCGTTTTTGTTAATGGCCACATCTACAATTTAAACTCATGCGATAAGTTGATCCCTGATAACATGAACGAGTTTTTATGGGGAGGGCCCGAACTGATGGAACATGCCGCGCGGGTTAATGAAGAGATCCGGTCGGGAAAGATAGAGGCTAAAGAGGAACTGTTTTTTGAGCTGATGGCCCCGGTGCCGCACCCAACATCATGCCGCGATGGTTATGCGTTTCGTCAGCATGTGGCTTCGGCAAGGCGTAACCGTAAGCTGGATATGATACCCGAGTTTGATCAGTATCCTATATTTTATTTCACTAACCATAACGCCGTACAAGGCCCCGGCGAAATTGAATGTATGCCCGATCATTTTCAAAAGCTTGATTTTGAGCTGGAAGTTGCCGTTGTTCTCAATAAAAAAGGCCGTAACATTTCAGCTGCCGAAGCAGATAGCTTTATAGCGGGATATATGATCATGAATGATATGAGCGCCCGCACCCTGCAAATGGAAGAAATGCTGCTGAACCTTGGTCCGGCAAAAGGTAAGGATTTTTCGACAGTGATTGGTCCCTGGTTGGTAACACCCGACGAACTGGAGCAATATAAAGTACCTGCGAAACCCGGACATACCGGTAACGCCTATAACCTGGAGATGAAATGCGTGGTGAATGGCAAACAGGTATCGGCAGGTAATATGGCCGATATGGACTGGACCTTTGCCGAGATCATTGAACGTGCTGCCTATGGATGCGATGTATTACCGGGCGATGTAATAGGTTCAGGCACTGTTGGTACCGGCTGTTTCCTCGAACTGAATGGTACCGGTGTACTCAATAATGCTGATTATGAACCACAATGGCTGCAACCCGGCGATTTGGTTGAAATGGAGGTTACCGGTTTAGGGATGCTGGGGAATATTATTAAAAAGGCCGATAGTGATTTTTCGATCTTGAAATTGAAGAAGTAAAAAAACAGCCCCCTCTAAATCTCCCCCGGCAGGGGAGACTTGGATAGTAAGCCCTCCCTGCCGGGGAGGGTTTGGGTGGGGCGTATACCATTTTCGTTATGCCAACCATCCACATATCCGATCTTTCTCCCGTTCAACTGCAAAGCTACCTGAACTTTGCGGTAGCTCCGCGACCGATTTGCCTGGCCTCAACGGTTGATAAAGCCGGGAATGTAAACCTGAGCCCTTTCAGTTATTTTAATATTTTCAGTGTTAATCCGCCCATATGTATTTTTTCGCCTTCACGCCGGGTGAGGGACAATACGACCAAACACACGCTCGAAAATGTAAAAGAAATACCCGAATGCGTGATCAATATTGTTAATTACGATATGGTGCAGCAAACCTCGCTCTCAAGCGTGGAATATCCGCAGGGTGTTAATGAGTTTATCAAATCGGGTTTAACATCTGTGCCATCCCAATTGGTAAAACCGCCGCGCGTGGCCGAATCATATGTGCAACTGGAATGTGTGGTTAAGGAGGTGATTGAACTGGGGCAAGGCCATGGCGCTGGTAATCTTGTGCTTGCCGAAATTAAATTGATCCATATCAGCGATACCGTTTTAGACGCGGATGGCAAAATAAACCAGGAAAAGATGGACCTGGTTGCCCGGCTTGGCGGCGACTGGTATTGCCGGGTTACTAAAGATAACCTGTTTAAAGTAGCCAAACCCAATACCAAAATGGGTATAGGTGTTGACGCATTGCCTTATGCTATCCGCAACTCAAGGATCCTTACAGGTAACAACCTCGGGCAATTGGGTAACCTCGAAGCTATACCCGGCGATGATGCTATCGAAGCCTTTGCGCTTACCCCGGAGATAAAAGAAGTACTTGATGCCACCATCGGCGACAGCCAGACCCGCGAATTGCAATTACATTTGAAAGCTAAGCAATTGCTTGAAGAGGAAAGGGTATTGGAGGCTTTGATGGTGTTGTTGATGGAGTGAGATTCGATGTAATTACCAAAATTGTCATTTCGATAGAGCACGGCCAGAGAATGGGTGTCGGGAGCGAAAGAGAAATCTTACACACTATGCAAATCCGATTTGCATAGTTCACTTAGCATCGTGTATAAGATTTTCTCACTCGTACCTCGTTTCGAAATGACAATTTTTTTAATGAGAATCAATCATCAATAAGCATAATCTTTCCCTTTAAGATGATAATCAACCGGTACTTGCCGCGTTTCAAATAGTTCATAGGCTGGTTTCAATGATCGCCAAAAGGCATCCTGTTTGTAAGCCGCATAGCGCTTTAAGTTTGCGTCATCCATCCGGAAGGGGAAAATATCAACACGGACTTGCTTTTGGCCGGCTACAAATGCCTCGTAAACCAGGGTATAAATTTCTTCTATCCGGGCATCGGTCATGGCGTAGCAACCTATAGAAGCACAGTGCCCATGCACCATGATGGCGCTGCCTGTGTAACCTTTGGCTTTTTCCACCGCATTAGGATAGCCTACATTAATAGCCAGGTAATAGTTGCTTACCGGGTTAAGTTGTTTGGGTTCGATGGTATATAAACCTTCCGGACTTTTACCGTCGCCGCTGCGGGTTTTGGTACCTAATCCGCCGGAGTAGGTGCATACGTCATAAGTTTTAAAGAGCTGGTATTTATTAGCCGATTTTACCCATACTTCAAGCACGCTGATGTCTTTGATAATACGGAGGTACACTGTGCCATAGGGGGCAAAGCCTTTATCTTTAAGTTCTTTCTGAAGTTTAGGCCATACTTTAAGACGTACATCGGTGGCCCGTTTGCTGTCGGGGATTTCGGTTTTGTGAAGTGCTAATAATATAATTAATAGCAGCAATGTAATTGGTTTAGGCATTGGTTAGGTTGTTAACTATAATTATAGTTAACGGAAATGCTGGGAGGAAATTATGTGGGAGAGAAGATTTTTGTTGGAGAATGCAAACCACTATACTCAACGCCACGTCATTGAGGGGCACGAAGCAATCCCAGACTATACAGCGCGTACCTGCTACTCAACACTGCGTCATTGCGAGGTACTAAGCAATCGCGAACTTTACAGGGCGGATTTGCATAGCTACTCTGCATATTGGGGATTGCTTCGTGCCTCGCAATGACGTGGTTTAGAAGTATTTTGTTTTGTCGATTCTATATCCCCAGCACCTGTTTCAATTTCACATATCCCGTTTTACTTACCGGGATCTTGGCACCCGATTTCAGGATAGCGAGGTGCGCGTCTTTTTCGTATGGGTCGATACGGGTGATCTGTTGTATGGCTACGATGTAGGAACGATGAACTCGAACAAAATGATTAGGATCAAGGGTTTGCTCAAAAAAGCTCATGGTTTTGTTTTTGAGGTACGAGCCTTCTTTGGTGATCACACTTACATAATCATCATCGGCCTGCAAATACTCAACATCGGCAACGGGGATGATCTTTACTTTGGTGCCGGTTTTCACCACAATACGCTCATGCTGGGCGGGCGACTGGGTAGCGGCAGTTTCCAGCAACTCTTCCGTTTGTTTAACAGCCGGTTTTGGCGTGGCTGAAGCCAGGAATTTTTCAACCGCTTTATTAAAGCGCTCTTTGCTGAAGGGTTTTAACAAATAATCGACAGCGTGCGCTTCAAAAGCTTTGATGGCATATTCATCAAAAGCGGTGGCAAATATTACGGCAGGGGGCTGCTCAACCAGTTCCAACATTTCAAAACCGGTAATTTTAGGCATCTGGATATCTAAAAAAACCAGGTCGGGCTGGTGCTGTTGAATGGCTTTGAGGCCTTCAAAGCCGTCGTTACATTCCTGTATCAGTTCAATGTCTTTAAAATCAAGCAGGTATTCCCTTACAACCATGCGGGCTAAAGGTTCGTCATCAATAATTAAAGCTCGCTTCATAGTTGCGGTATTTTTATAATGGTTGTGTACAGATCATCGCTCGCATGGGTTTCCATTAAATCATTGCGGGCATACAGCAAATATAATCGCCGTTGCACTCCCCGCAAACCAAAACCTGTACCTTTTTTTGGTTTCGATGTTTGCGGATCATACGGGTTCTGTACCATTAAGTTCAGATAGCCATCCTCAATTTCACCGCGAATGCTCACGGTAACTTCGCCAATAGTGTCATAAAGGCCAAATTTAATGGCATTTTCAACCAAAGGCTGTAACAGCATAGATGGCAGTATCGCGGTTCCGCATTTGGGGTCGCAGCTTATTTCGGTTTGTAAACGGTGGCCAAAGCGTACTTTTTCAATATCAAGATAGAGGTTAAGATGGGCAAGCTCTTCGGTAAGGCTAACCTGCAGCTGATCATCCTTCTTAAGCGTTCCGCGTAAAAAGTCGGATAACTGGTGGATCATCCTGCGGGCCTCATCTGGTTTAAAGCCAATAAGCGCGTTGATGGAGTTTAAACTGTTAAACAGGAAGTGGGGCTGCAATTGCTGGCGCAAATTATATAATTCGGCCTCGCGGGCAAGCTGCTCGGCTTCAGTTTTGCGTTTCAGGGTCTCTTTCTGATCGAGTTGCGAAAACCATAACAAACTGATCATGGCCATCCATCCGATGGCTAAAAAGTCGGTAAAAAAGCGGATGATTAACGACTGGGCCAGGAAACCGGTGTAAATCGTGTCGCTGTTAATGAGCGGTAACAGGTAACGGCAGCCGGCAGTACAGATCCCTGCCAGCGCTACGCACCATATAAACAGGTTAATGTAGCTACCCTTGCCTGGTTGGTAGTAGCGTAAGTTATTGTTGATAAGCCAGCAAGCACATGAAAGCAGTATGGCGCTCAACAAACCATCGGTAGCAGCGGTGAACCATAAAAAACCAAAACTATGAATGATGTAAGTTTGTAATGCAGCCCAAACCAGGCCGCATATTACAAATGCCGCGTACAGTTTTGATGTTTGTATTGATGGAACTTCCAAAACGGTTACTTTCTGTGGTTTTAAGGTTTAATTTCTGATGCCCAATAAGGCCGACTTATGATGCGCCCATGCAATGTACAGATCGGCATCGGGTGTTTCGTGTATGTTGTAATACAATTCGGCGCCGTCGGTAAGTTCGCCAAGCTGGTTAAGCTCGGCTACATCAATAAATTGCCATTTAACGGTTTGCTTTTCAATATTCTTGAAGCTATCCTGGTTGGCGTGACCTATCCGGTTAGCTTTTTCATAAGCCACCAGTTCATTATCTGCGCTGATCAATCTTAATTGCTCATCAAATTGCGCCTGATGATCGCCATCCCCGCTTATCACCCTGAAAACTAATTTTGCTACGTACCAGTTCATGTTTTTATGCTTTTCGTAATTAGCTGCCTTGATTAATTAATAACTGCGGATATCTACACCCGCAAATATGGATACGCCTTTAAGTACCAGCACCTTCTCGCTGCCTACACTTGCGGTGCTCCTGATGCGTTTATCATCAACACTGGCAAAAACCGCCGCCAGGTCAGATACTACCTGCCAGTTTGATGGCACGATAATTTTAGTGCCGCCGAAGATCTGGGTTATATCAATGATAATGCGGCCATTAATATCTGCCTGGGTAAAATCAAGCTCGGCGCCGCCAAATATGTTTACGATATCACCACCGCG
The DNA here is from genome assembly GCA_966212355.1 of uncultured Mucilaginibacter sp. GTDB lineage: Bacteria > Bacteroidota > Bacteroidia > Sphingobacteriales > Sphingobacteriaceae > Mucilaginibacter. The sequence continues at coordinate 23,059 of CBIHRB010000047.1, read as the reverse complement.
GAATTGTTTGGAAAGGATTGTTTTGTTAACCCCGCCAAAAATGGATACAGTATCGATATAATCGTCGCCGGAATATTTGGTGTTGTATTGCTGTTGTTTTTGAGCGTAGGGATCAACCGGGGGGATCTCGCTGCCTTCTTCTTTTACGGTATAGTCAACAGTTTCGGCTTTTTCAAATTGGAAGGGCTCTTTTTTATCCCAGTTGGCCCATTTTTCTCCTTTGAAATCGTTTTTCCATTGCTGCGGATCAAAATGTTTGTTGCGCCTTAATATCAGCCACATACCAAATCCAATTACAGCTAAGGGGCCAACTATCCGATCGGAATTGTTAATGTTTTGGGTGATCAGGAATATAGTACCTAAAGCTACCAGCAATACCCACGATGCTTTTTTGTAATTATGCTTGGCACCTATGTATATCCCCCAGAAGATAAGCCATAAGGGCCACAGGGAAAGATGAGCGGGTATGAAAAAAATTCGGAATTGCTGAAGCAGCAATATGCCGCCTACAGCAAGTAAAATGATCCCGGCAACAGACTTGCCTTTGTTGGGATCTTTTGGATGTTCTATATCGTTGTTCATTGTATTATCTGCAAATTAAAATCATATCCAAAACTAAGGTAACATTATAGTTGAGCCAAACAAAAACTGGCGATGTATTTAAAGAAATCGGTGAAGGGGGATGTTTTGGCGGTGAAAAAGTTGCGGTTGATTATTTATCATCCGGCAAAAATAAAAAATTGTATGTTGCGACGGTTTTTTATCGTAAAATAACCCGTACTAAACTTATCATATCAAAAAATGGAACAGGAATACACTATATCACTATACTGGCGAATTTTTTATGGAGCAATGGCAACATCAGCAATTGTTTTTTCATTATTCCTGCTAACTAAATCCACTAATGGGCTTATTATATTCCCCGTTGTATTTGGAACAGGAGGTGTGGCAACATTAATAAACCAATTTAAAAGTAAGCTTATAATATCTGATTACAGTATTGTAAGAACGACCGTATTTGGTACCAGAGAGCTTTTGCGTGCTGATATTAAAGGTTTCAGGATTAACAATAAGGTAATTGTTATTGAGCCTGTAGAAGCAGGCTATTCCAAAATAAAAATTCGCGACTATTCAAGTATCGGGAATCTTATTGACCTAACAACATGGCTGCGCACAAATCTTAGGGATTTAAATAAAGAAGATTACGAAAAGGAGAAAAATGACATAATAAATAATGCTAATTTGGGATATAACGAAGGGGAGAGGGCAGACAAGCTTAAAGCAATAACACGGTTATCGGGGATATACAACTTTGTTGGATTTGTGCTTTTCGTGTTGTTCTTGTTTTTTCTGAGGGATACCAGTGCGGCTGATGCAATATTATTGGTTTTTCCTTTAATTGGTATTTCGATTATTTATTTCAGTAAGGGGCTTGTAACATTAATTTCTAAAAGAAACAGCGCGTATAACAATGTAATGCCGGGCTTATATTTCGGAGTATTACTATTGGTTTTAAAATCTCTGAATTATTATCACATAACCAACTATGATAAATTAACTGTTCCAAGTCTGATTTTAGGCTCAGTTATTCTCGGAGTATTAGCAGTGAAAGGATTTAATAACACATATAGTTCACGTATCGGGCAATTTTTACTAATGATTATATTTTCAGCAGCTTATGCCATAGGGGTAATAGCCAATGTTAATTGTTCTTTTGATAAGTCCACTGCTCATATCTATTCTACAACTGTAACCGATAGATTTATCTCCTATAAGCATGCAACTAATTATCACATCCGGATAGATAGTTGGGGGGATCATCACGAAGCGGAATATATTATAGTTCCCAAATCTTTTTATTACCATACAAGTGTTGGCTCAAGAGTGCGTGTAATGGAGAAAAAAGGGTTTTTTAAAATGCCATGGTTTTATGTCGACTTATAATATTTTTAAACCGGTGGGAGGACAAACAAAAAGCCGGTGCTTTTTAAAAATGCCCCGGCTTTGATATATGATGGATGATTGAGTTTAAGCTTCGGTTTTGGGTTGTTCAAAGTCGAAGTGTTGTTTAGCTTTTTCATTCTTTTCCCAGAAGTCCCTATCGGTTTGTTTGGCTGGTTTGATGGCTATCCAGGTACCAAGCAGCATCAATGCAATTGGCCAGGTTATACGGTCGGCGTTATAAACGTTATCATTTACCAGGAATATGATGCCTAACAGTATCATAAAGATCCATGATGGTTTTTTGAAGTCGTGTTTGGCACCCATGTAAGCGCCCCAGGCTATGAACCACATTGGCCAGCTAAAAAGCCAGTCGGGAATTAGGAAGGCATTGAGCTGATCTATCAGAAATAAACCACCGGCTGCCAGTAATATTATTCCTAACATGATTTTGCCATTTCTTTTGTTTTCGGTGTTTATTATATCGTTGTTCATCGCTTTAAGTTTTAATGTTACCCAAATCTACAGCAACAGGGCAGGCTGGGCAATCAATTGTTGGCGATGTAAGGGGAGATGTCGGTAAAGTGGGGGATAAAGGCGGTGAAAGCCTCCTCTAAATCTCCCCCGGTAGGGGAGACTAAAAAAATTAAAGCCCACTACGCAGAGGGCTTTAACTTTTTTAGTATTTTAAGAAACAGCATTGATGGTCATTAGCGTAAAGGTCGACGCCCCAAGTCTCCCCTACCGGGGGAGATTTAGAGGGGGCTTGGTTCTTGCTGGCTCAGGCAGTGGAAACTGCCGAGGCCCCAGATAATATCGGTGCTGTCAATGCCTACAACCTTGCGGTCGGGAAAGCATTTGGTCAATATGTCAAGCGCTTTATCGTCGTTTTTTGAACGGTAGGTAGGCACTATCACGGCTGAATTAGCTATATAGAAATTAGCGTAAGATGCCGGCAGACGGGTATCTTCATAAACAACCGCATCAGGCATGGGCAATTCAACAATGTTTAGCTGTTTGCCGTTAAGCAGGCGCATGGTTTTCAGCGTTTCAAGGTTTTCCTGGAGGATGTGGTAATTCTCATCATTCTTATCTTCCTCCACAACGGTAACTACGGTATCCTCGTTTACAAAGCGGGTGATATCGTCGATATGTCCGTCGGTATCGTCACCTACAATACCATCACCTAACCAAAGGATCTGTTCTGCGCCATAATAATTTTGCAGGTAGCTTTCAATCTGTTGCTGGTTAAGCTGCGGGTTGCGGTTTTTGTTGAGCAGACAGGCAGTAGTAGTTAAAATAGTGCCTTTACCGTTAAAGTCGACCGAGCCGCCTTCCATTACTATGCCGGGATTAAATACCGGCAAACCAAAGTGATTGCCTATCTTGGTAGGGATTACATCGTCCAGGTCAAATGGAGGGTATTTGCCGCCCCATGCATTGTAGCCCCAGTCTACAATGGCTTTTTGTTTGGTGGCTGGGTTTATCAAAAACGCCGGACCATGATCGCGGCACCAGGCATCGTTGGTAGGAAATTCAAAGATCTCTATTTTGTTAAGATCAACCCCAGCGTTTTGCAGTTGGAAAATAACGGAGGCTTTCATATCCTCGTTTACTACATTGATACGTACCAGTTCGCCTTCGGTAACTACCTTAATGAACTCTATATAAGGTGCGTAAATGGTATCGATCTTGCCTGGCCATGAAGCTTCCTTATGTGGCCAGCTAAGCCAGGTGGCGGTATGTTTAGCCCACTCGGCAGGGAAGGAGAAGCCTTGCGCCGAAGGCGAGTCCGAAAGTCCGGAAGTCCGAAAGTCGGGAAGTGAGGATTGGGTTGATATATCTTTTAATGGTGGCATTTAATAATTGGTTATTTTAGAGAGTTACGCAAACCATTCAACATTGCTAAAATTTCTTCGCATCGCTGATATAGTTTTGAAAAATTTTCGTCAGATATCAAATTCCGCTTTTGTGCTAAATAAAGACATCCTACAACTTCAATATCCGACCGTAAAGCATAACCCACAAATTTATTGAACTCTGCATTTGATTGCCCCGTCGAGCCTTCAGCAATATTTAATGAAATAGAATCCGCAGCCCGTTTTATTTGAGACGTTAAAATAAACAACTCATCTTTTGGAAAAGTTTTAGTTAGGTCGTGAATGTCAGCCGACAGGTCAACAGCTTTTTGCCATACAACTAACTTTTCAAACTTAAAACTCATATAATTCTTTCTTTCGGACTTACGGACTTGCTGACTTTCGGACTAAAGACATTAGTCTTCGTCAAGAAGTCTTTTTGTTATCGGCTGATAAGAATCTATGCGACGATCTCTTAAAAACGGCCAATGACTCCTGTAGTAATCAGATTTATCCAGATCCAGCTCCTGTACTACTACTTCCTCATCGTTATGTGATGTTTGGTGAATAATAGCACCAAATGGATTGGCAAAGAACGAACCGCCCCAGAATTTTACGCCTGCTTCTTCGCCAACACGGTTAACGCTTACTACGTGTATGCCGTTAGCTACCGCGTGCGAACGCTGGATGGTTTGCCACGCGTTGTATTGCTCAACGTTGGTAGCTTCATCCTGCGTGGTAGCCCAGCCAATAGCGGTTGGGTAAAATAATATATCGGCACCCATTAAAGCGGTGATACGGGCCGCTTCGGGATACCATTGGTCCCAGCAGATCAATACACCTACACGGGCAAATTTGGTGTTGAAGACTTTATAACCCAAATCGCCAGGCGTGAAGTAAAATTTTTCGTAAAAGCCCGGATCATCAGGAATATGCATTTTGCGATATTTGCCTAAATAGCTTCCGTCGGCATCCAAAACTGCAGTGGTGTTATGGTAAACGCCCTGGGCGCGTTTTTCAAACAATGAAGCAATGATCACTACATTAAGCTCAGCAGCAACCTTCGAAAGTTCATCGGTTGATGGGCCGGGAATGGCTTCGGCCAGCTTAAAATTGTCGTAATTTTCTTCATCGCAAAAGTAAAGCGAGGTAAAAAGTTCCTGTAAACAAACTATTTGCGCGCCTTTAGCAGCCGCTTCCCTTACTTTAACAATTGCTTTCTGTAGGTTCTGCTCTTTATCAGCAGTACAGCTCATTTGTACTAAACCAACTTTTACTTTACTCATCTCCAAAAAATTTGCGCAAAAATAACACTTTGTAACAAGGATTTCACCCATTTAATATTATGATTACACTCAGTTGAAAGTACGATTACACTGGTGTGAGATTGCCTTTGTCATTTTACATTGCTCCCTCCCTGAAATAATAACCTGATTTACTGGTTTTAATGTTTGTGAAAACAAAATGAAGTTTTTTTGTTAATTGACTATCCGATACATCGAAATAAAAAAATAACATAGCTTTGCAGCCGAATGACACAAACAGAAGATCTCATTGACGAAGGTGCCGAACATAAAACCTGGAAAGGTAAGCTTTGGGGCGTTATAAAAGTAATCCTTATCATAGTAGTAACCGGTGGTTTGCTTTACTATGTATTCAGTAAGGTGCCGTTTGCAAAAATTAAATATCGCTTACTCCATGCCGATCGCGCCTGGTTAGCTGCCGCTATTGCCTGTTATATCGGGTCGATGTTTTTTTCATCTTGGCGGTTATTAAGCTATTTCAAATCCATTGGTTTACGGTTAGACTGGCGCTTTAACCTGCGCCTGTATTTTCTCGGCCTGTGCTATAATGTGCTATTGCCCGGCGGTATCGGCGGCGATGGTTACAAAATTTACCTACTGCACAAGCGCTATCATTTGCCTACAAAAAAAGTGTTCTGGGCCATCCTGTTTGACAGGCTTAGCGGTTTTTGGGCCATAGGCGCTATCGTAGTGGGCCTGATTATTTTAATACCGAGTTTCCCCTATCACCTGGCCTGGCCGCTCAGTATAGTATCGGCTGGTTCGGTGATTTATTACTTTGTAGCCCGCAAGTTTTTTAAAGAATACACCCATAACTTTGTGCAGGCGCATTTAAAAGCCATAGGCGTACAAAGCATGCAATTGCTTACCATTATTTGTTTACTGCTTGCACAGGATTTCAACGGTAAATTTGCCCCATATCTCCTGTCATTTCTTTTCTCATCGTTAGCGGCAGTTATTCCGTTTAGTTTGGGTGGCGGCGGTATCCGCGACGCGCTGTTCCTTACATTGGCCCGGCAGTTTAACCTGGCCGAAGACATGGCTGTTTACCTGAGCTTTGGATTTTATCTCATCTCAATTATTGTAGCTTTATTAGGTGTATATTATGTGCTTATTCCTAAACGACTTGAGGCTGGCCTTAAAAAAGGCGAAGAACCAAAATTGGAAAATCATCCAATAGAAGAATAATATTTTGCTGTTATTTTAATTTCAGAATAATAAACTGAAACTTGTTTTCATGGCAACCATCTGCTAAACTTGGCGTTGTATTATAAATCGCCTTTATCAATGAGCCATTTTAATGATTTTAATAATCCGCAGGTTGCGGCATTGCCCGGTCATTTAAAACAATTTATAGTCGACCAGCACTACGAGCATTATACGCCTATCGATCATGCGGTGTGGCGCTATGTCATGCGCCAAAATTATAGTTATCTAAAGGATGTCGCTTACTACCCGTACATTCCCGGCTTGCAAAAAGCGGGTTTAACTATTGAGCATATCCCCAATTTACAGGAGATGAATGATGCCCTCGGCAAAATTGGCTGGGGTGCTGTTACGGTCGACGGTTTTATCCCGCCGGCCGCCTTTATGGAATATCAGGCGTACCGGGTGCTGGTTATAGCTGCGGATATTCGGCAGTTAAAACATATTGAATATACTCCGGCTCCTGATATCATTCATGAATCGGCAGGGCATGCACCTATTATTGCCGATAAGGATTACCATGAATACCTGAGTTATTTTGGATCGATAGGGGCTAAAGCGATGTTTTCGGCACAGGATTTTGAGCTTTATGAGGCAATCCGGGCTTTATCGATATTAAAAGAAATGCCCGATGCCGATGAACAGGAAATACTTAAAGCCGAAGAGTTGGTAACTTATTGCCAGGAAAACATGGGCGAACCATCGGAAATGGCCCTCCTGAGCCGCCTGCATTGGTGGACGGTAGAGTATGGCCTGATTGGAACGCTGGAGCACCCAAAAATCTACGGCGCGGGCCTGCTTTCATCTATCGGTGAAAGTTCAACCTGTATGAATAAGGATGTTCAAAAGCTATGGTATACTATTGACGCTGTTAAATATCCTTATGATATCACCAAGCCACAGCCCCAGCTTTTTGTAACCCCCGATTTTCAAAACCTGATCAGCGTGCTGGAAGAGTTTGCCAATACCATGGCTTTCAGAAAAAGTGGTGCTTACGGATTAAGCAAGGCCGTTGAAAGCAAGAATACCTGTACGGCTGTTTACAGTTCGGGATTGCAGGTTTCGGGTAACATTACCGATTTTAATACAGATGCAGCCGGCAAACCTTATTTTATAAAAACCACCGGCCCCACCGCGCTGGCCCTGAGCAATAAACAGTTAAGAGGCCATGGTAAAGATTATCATAAAGATGGTTTCAGCTCGCCGGTTGGTAAATTGAAAGGCTATCACAATACACCTTTGGAGGATTTTTCGGAGGATGATCTGAAAGCAGCGGGTATGATAAAAGGGTTGGGCACCGAACTGCATTTTGAAAGCGGGATCACCGTAAAAGGCATTATTAAAAATATCCTTTCGGAGGATGGCAAAATCTGCCTGATCACTTTTGATAACGTAACCGTTACTGATGATAATGGAACGGTGTTATTTGATCCGGCCTGGGGCGTTTATGATATGGCTGTTGGCGAAGAAATCGTTTCGGTATTTTGCGGCGCGGCCGACAGGGAAGCTTATGAAACCATTGTTTATAAATCAAAAACAGAAACGCACCACGTCCGGCATGATCATAAAACCAGAGAATTGCATAAGCTTTACCAGCAGGTACGCAATTGCCGCACAAACCATGGCGATTATGGCTTTTTAGGCAATGTATGGCAGCAACTGCAAAAAGATCATCATGACGACTGGCTTTGTGCCCTCGAGATACTGGAAATACTTGACCATGAAGGTGTAGACCCAGTGTTAGCAGCCGAAATCAAGCATTTTCTTGAAGAAAAGGGCCGTAACGAGCCTGAATATGGTAAACTCATCAGCGATGGCTTTTACCTGATCAAGCACCCGGTTGAGCAAAAAATGGTAGTTTAGCGTTTATTGTGTAATTTAGGATATGACAACTTAATAATAACAGTTGATGACGAACGTACAGAATCCTTAAAAAAGATACTGAAAGACATTCCTTATGTTCGGGATATAACTGTTAAAAGTAGCGATATGGTAATCAAGGAGCCTACGCAGTTAGACAAAATAAAGGCAATTCTTAACGCATCGAAAGGAAAGGACTTTTTTCAGGATATCAAAGATACTGTTGAATGGCAACGGAATATAAGGGGCTATTGCAATTAAACCCCCAAAAATAGTCAATCATTTGCAATTCGCTATTTAACAGAAAATGTTAGTTTAGCAATTGGTTTGTCATCTTGAACTTGCAAATCCGTCGTCATTGCGAGGTACGAAGCAATCCCAAACTTTACAGAGCCGCTCTGCTAATCGGGGATTGCTTCGTACCTCGCAATGACGGTAAGGAATATAAATACGTTAAATAAATAATCATTCCCCCCTTTAGGGGGGGTAGGGGGCATATGAACATCATAATAACCGGCGCCAGCAGCGGCGTGGGCTTTGAAGCCGTAATTGAACTGATACTTTCGGGCAGCCATAAGGTGATAGCGCTGGCCCGTTCACAGGATAAACTGGAACGTTTGCTGGAGATAGCTCATGGTTTAAACCCCGATTGCCAGTTGTTTGCCTTAAAATTTGATATAGTGCATGATGATTATGAAGGCCTGCAGCAGTTCATCGCATCGCATTTTGATAACCGGGTTGATGTTTTAATCAATAACGCAGGTGTGCTTATCAATAAACCATTTACCGAATTGCTCGAGTCGGATTTTGTAGAGATGTTGCAAAGCAATTTTATTGGTCATGTACGTGCCATCCAGGCATTGCTGCCTTTAATGCCCGGCGGCTCGCACATTGTTAATATTGGCAGCATGGGAGGATTTCAGGGAAGTGCTAAATTTCCGGGCCTCGCGGCGTATTCAGCAAGTAAATCAGCTTTACATACGCTAACTGAATGTTTGGCGCAGGAATTCTCTGAACAAGGTATAAAAGTAAACTGCCTGGCTTTAGGATCAGCGCAAACCGAGATGCTGGAACAAGCTTTTCCGGGTTATCAATCGCCCGTAATGGCGTTTGAAATGGGTAAATATATAGCTGATTTTGCTTTAACCGGGAGCAAGTTTTTTAATGGGAAAATAATACCTGTAGCAGCAAGTACGCCTTGAAATATTAGATAATATTGCAAACATTTTTTATAACTTAGTTATTATAAATATGTTTATGCCTACTGCGTATGGACACAAGGTTTACGTCACTCTTTACTCATTCAAAAGATATTTTTTTTGTCATGGATATGAATGGCGTGATCATGCATACCAACCATGCTTTTCGTAATACCTTTAACTATAGCGACGAGGAATTAACGGGTATAAATATCGCAGCTATATGCCATCCGGCAGATAAAGAACGCCAGGCAGAATCACAGGGCAGCCTTCTGCTTAATAAAAAATTAATTGGCTATCAAAGCCGTATTAAAGCAAAAGACGGGTGTTACTTTAGCATTATCTGGTCGGTAATATTGAATGAGGATGATAACCTGATTTATTCGAGCGGTAATACGCTGGCCGGTATGATTGGCCAATCGGGAGATGATATTGTACAGCATACCATTCAAAGCCTTAATGAGGGTTTTATTGTACTTGATGCCAACTGGGATATAATTTCCTTTAACCCGGCTTTCCAGGCCATGACTAACCTTAGTTTAACCGAACTTGATCAGGCCAATTTTATGGAGATTAAAAGTCTTGGTTTAACTGAAAGGATAGAGAGCGAGTTTCAACTTTCATTAACCTGCAAAAAATCAATACAGGTACAATATTTAAATACATATTCAAACAGCTGGCTTCGTATCAATATATACCCATATCAGGACCAGCTGGCTGTTTTCGTGCGTGATATAACGGAAATAAAAATGCAGGAATGGGTATTGGAGCTTGAAAAGAGGGTGCTGGAGTTAAACGCCGCATCGCAATATACACTTGTGCAATCCGCTACCGAACTGCTTATGGGGGTTGAAAGGATCTTCCCGGATATGATCTGTTCGGTTTTGGAAGTTGATGATGCACAGGAAAAGTTGCATACGCTTGCCAGTCCGCGGTTACCCCAGGCTTACAGCGATCAGTTGGAAGGCTTATCAATAGGGCCAAATGTAGGGTCATGCGGTACGTCGGCATTTCACCGCAAGCAGGTTATTGTAAGTGATATCGAAAATGATCCCCTTTGGGCTGATTACGTGGGGCTTGTTAAACCATACGGACTTAAGGCTTGCTGGTCATCGCCGGTAATGAGTTCAAAAAACACCAAAGTTTTGGCCGTATTTGGTATTTATTATCATACTGTACGTGAGCCAAATGACGATGAGTTGAGTATTATTGAGCGTACTGTGAATATTCTGAGAGTACTGATAGAAAGCAAAAAAACTGAAGACAATATACGTGAACAAAACCACAGGCTGCAAACCATAGCCAATATCAGCTCGCACGAGTTGCGCAAACCGGTTGCAACTATCTTAGGTTTGGTTAATTTGTTTGATAATGAAGATCTTCAAAACCCGCTTAATAAAGAGATCATCGGGCACATTGATACAACATCGCAGCAACTTGACGGGGTGATACATTCAATAGTTGAAAGAACTGCATTTATCAAAGCTTTTGGAGCTGATGCGTAAGTTCGTAACGGCCATTTTTTTCTATTGCTGAGCGGTATCTCTTTTGCTCAGGTCTCCACTTTTAGTATCGATAGTAGTAAGTTAAGTCTCTGCAATAAGCAATAGGGCGATCCAATAAACAAAAGAGCGATGCGATAGTCCGCATGGCTCTTTTTTTATCAAATTAATCCGCTTTCAGGCTTTTGACGGGATTCACAATCGCAGCTTTCAAACTTTGGTAACTAACCGTCATCAGGGTGATTGCTATCGCGCCAACACCTGTAATTGCAAATATCCACCAGGACAGTTCTGTATGATAAGCGTAATGACTGAGCCAGGTGTGCATCAGATACCAGGCTATTGGCGCTGCGATTACCATGGAGATTCCTACCAGTACCACAAAATCCATCGACAGCATGCGCCAAAGATTAAATATGGATGCCCCCAGTATTTTGCGGACACCAATTTCCTTAATCCGTTGTTCGGCAACAAATATCGCCATTCCAAAGATACCCATGCAACTGATAAATATCGCCAGCACGGAGAAGATGCCGGCCAGTATCCCTATCTTTTGTTCATTGGCAAACTTCTTTTGATATTCCTCGTCCACAAAGCGGAAGTTCAACGGCTCTGCAGGTGAATACTGTTTCCAAATACGCTGTATTTTGTTAATCGCCGAGTTGGAGCTCAATTGCGGATTGATCCGGATGATCAGGAAATTCCCCGGTTTGGGGTCCATAAAGAATATCGTTTGTCTCGCAGGTTCGTATGGTGATGTCATGATCATATTTTTGACTACGCCCACAACCTGGTATTTCTTGCCCCACCAATCGATGGTTTCACCGATGGGATGTTTTAGGCCCATATAGATAACCGCGGCTTCATTCAAAATAACTGAAGAAGAATCTGCGGCAAATGCAGACGAAAAGTCCCGGCCCTGGGTCAACCGCCAGTCAATCGTTCTGCCATAGGTAGTACTAACGCCGACCATCCCGAACTCGTCGTTCATTTGAGGATCTTTGCCCGACCACTTCAGGCCGTTGACGCCGCCATAAATGCCGGTGGTCGAACTACCCGATTCGGCAACATCAACAATGGCACCGCTATTAATTAGATCATTGTGAAACGCCGCAAATTGCTTGTGAATGGTTCCTGAATTCAACTCCATGGTGATCAAACCGTTCCTGTTATAACCAACAGCTCGGTTTTGGGAATACTGTATCTGTTTAAAAGTGATAATAGTACCGATGATCAGAATGATCGAAACGGCAAATTGCACTACAACCAGTACCTGCCGGGGCAGCGTTGAAAAACGGCCTGCTTTAAAAGTGCCTTTTAAGACGCTGACTGGGTTAAAGGAAGACAAATACAGCGCCGGATAGATACCCGCCAACAGCCCGACAAAAAAGCTGAAGCTTACACAAACCAGCCAAAACTGAACATTGCCAAGAGGCATGCTGATTTGTTTGCCGGCTACCTGGTTAAATAGGGGTAGCGCCAGCCACGCCAATGTGATAGCAAACAGGAAAGATAATAAAGCAACGGCAATTGATTCGGTGAAAAATTGAGTGACCAACTGACTGCGCAGTGAGCCTATTGCTTTTCGAACGCCTACTTCCCGCGCCCGTTTTTCACTCCGGGCTGTACTCAGGTTCATGAAATTAATACAAGCTAACAGCAAGACAAATATACCGATCACTCCGAACAACCAGACATAAGTGATCTCTCCGCCGGTATTAACACCATTTTTATATTCGGCATACAGGTGCCAGCGGCTCATCGGCTGGAGCAGGATCACCGGTTTGAACTTGGCGCTGCCCTGGTCAACCCGACGCAATTTCACATCTTTGATCTGTGCAGAAACGGTGTTCACATCGGCTTTATCATTTAATTGCACATAAAGCAGATAGGAGTTATTACCCCAATCGGCATCTGCCTTTCTTAGATTTTCATCTGCGGTGTAATAGAGCTGCCAGGTCGCAATAAACGCAAGGTCGCTAAAACTTGAATTTTGTGGCAAGTCAGCATAAACCCCGCTGATTTTAACTGACATTTTATTGTCCAGTTTTAACATTTTGACGGTGGGGTCAATATCACCATACAGTGCTTTTGCTGTTGCCGCGGCTAAAAGCACAGAAGAAGGGTCGTTCAAGCCTGATCTGTTGCCCCTGATCATATGCAGACTCAACAATTCAGGCGCCTCAGATTGCATAAAATTGCCTGTTTTAAGCAATTGCTTATCGCCGCTGTTCAGGATATGGTTCCAAACACCGGATGCCAGCACCACATGTTTAAAATTTCCGCTATAGGTCGTGCGCAATTCTGCCGCTAAAGGGATAGGTATGTTTTCGTTGGTATTGATCGTCCCGTTGATCGTTTTGTTTTGTAGCACCCTGGCCACGCGGTCATAGTTTTCATTGTATTTGTTAAACGAAAGTTCATCATTGATCCATAAACCGATCAATAAAGCGACCGACATTCCGACGGCTAAGCCACTGATATTGATGAACGAAGTTGATCTTTTCGTTAAGATATTACGCCAGGCTGTTTTCAGATAATTCTTTATCATAGCTTTTACAAATAAGTGTTTTTTGATGAGCTAAACGAATGCCATGTAACTAATTAACTGAAAATCAATAAGTAATAAGAAAATTGATATAGGGTAATTGTATCGAAAACGAACGTACACCGTGCGAAACTGCTGCATCGTTGTTTGCCCAACCCGCCAGACTGATCCGTAAAATCCGCTAAGAATTTAATCATCAAAATGGTTGTCTTAAGCCGTAAAATAAGTTTCCACTGCGTTCTCATGGAACAAGCCTGGGCGCTATTTACAGTTTTGGCAGCTTAGGTTTCAGCCTCTTTGCTCTATTACTTTTTCCGTCTTTTAAGTCAATATTGTTTAAGGCCACGACAGATTTAAATTATGATACATGCTGCTTTAGCCTGCAAGTCCATAAAGAGAGCGATACCCTTTTCTTTGTAAATAATTAGTGTTTTCTAATGTATTAAAAAAACACTTTGAGCAATATTCTCTATTGATTATATTTTCAATCATAAGGTTTAGGTTTAAAGCCGCTTTATATGATATAATTTCCCCCTTAGGTTGATAGGAGGTTATTTCTGCCGGTATTGTCATTGATAAATTTCGATTGTGTTATTTGAAGGACATGGCCTTGTATAAGATAGGCTTACTCTTCCTTTCGGGATACCAGCCCTACCTTATTCACAGGCTTTACCCGCCAATGTCCCACAGCTTTAGGTATCTCGCCATTTGCTTTTCAGCCTTTAGCGCCCACTTTTAAAAATTCGTTAACCACTACTTCAGACACGTAGCGTTTAATACCATCCTTATCGGTATAGTTACGATTGGCCAGTTTGCCTTCTACAGCAACTTCATCGCCTTTTTTGAGCAGGTCTTCGGCAAGTTTGGCTTGTGTGCCCCAGAAAATCAGGTTATGCCATTGAGTATCGGTAATTTTTTCGCCTTTGTCGTTTTTATAACTTTCATTAGTGGCGATGGAAAGTCGCACCATTTTTTTATTGCTGTCAAATACTTTTACTTCAGGATCCATACCTAAGTTGCCTACCAGGCGCACACTGTTTCTTAATGAGTTCATCGTTTTAATATTTACTGTTTAATGTTTGTTTGAGTTAACGATACAAAGGTGCGGCAAGCCAAAAGGGTTAACCGGATATTAACCGTTTATAGTCGATAGTATCCGTTTGTAAGCGTTTGCAAACGGATAAGATAATCGCTACCTTTATGTCATGAACCAGGAAAGAGTATGTTTAGATTGCGGTACGCCCTTACAGGGCCGTGCCGATAAAAAGTTTTGTAATGATCTGTGCCGCAATAATTATAATAACCAGCTCAACAGCAATAGCTATAACCTGGTGCGTAATATCAATAATATCCTGCGCCGTAACCGCCGCGTGCTGGAAGAGCTGAACCCGACCGGCAAAACCAAAACAACCCGTAAAAAACTCACTGCAAAAGGTTTTGATTTCGACTATATCACCAGCATCTATCAAACAAAAACCGGATCGATCTATTTTTTTAATTACGAGTATGGCTACTTGTTATTAGATAATGATGAGGTATTACTGGTGAAACGGGAAGGGGAATAGCAGTTTGCAGTAAGTAGCAGTAGCAGTTTGGAGTGGCAGTTTGTAGAGAGTAGCCGTTTTGCAGTAAGTAGCGGTTGGCAGTGGCAGTTTGCGGTGGGATAACCAATTTATAGCTTTGGGCTTTGGGCGTTCTGCTTTTAGCTTTAAAATCCAATTCCCTATAGATTTAATAGCATTTAACAGTTTAATATTTTGATAATTAATACTTAACTGTTGTTTCATTCGGCTCTTTATGTTTTCAATAAATTTAAGTACGTTTGGGGAAATGTAAATTTTTAATTTTTGACTGATCTTACTAATTTAAAATGAAATTATTTATTAAGAAACCGATTGCTCAACTAATGGCTGCTTCGGCAGAGACGGAGAAATCGCTCAAGAGAACCTTAGGCGTTGGCTCACTTATAGCACTCGGCATCGGCGCTATTATCGGTGCCGGTATTTTTGTTCGTACGGCAGCTGCGGCAGGTGAACATGCCGGGCCTGCGGTTACCATCTCATTCCTTATAGCGGCCGCCGGTTGCGCCCTGGCCGGTTTATGCTATGCAGAATTTGCCAGTATGATCCCTATCGCAGGATCTGCTTATACCTACTCTTACGCTACCATGGGCGAATTCATTGCCTGGATCATTGGCTGGGACTTAGTGCTTGAATATGCGCTTGGGGCCGCTACCGTTTCCATTGGCTGGTCGCAGTATTTTAATGAGTTTTTAACAACGTTCTTTAACGTGCATATACCATACGCATGGTCGCACTCGTTTATGGAAACCTCAAACACCACGGTAGGCATGTATGCCAGCGAACTTGGCACAAGAGGCATTGTTAACCTGCCTGCTATCCTGATCCTGTTCCTGTTAACGATGTTGCTTATTCGCGGTACGGCCGAATCTGCGGTTGTAAACAATATCATTGTGGTGGTAAAAGTTGCCATCGTATTAATGATCATTGGTTTAGGCTGGCACTTTATTAACCCGGCTTTCCATACACCTTATACTATCCCTGCCGATGCCGGAAAGATCAAAGTAAGTGCGGGTGTGGTTGATTATGCTGATACGTTTAACCACGGATGGCTCGGTGTATTACGCGGCGCAAGTGTTGTGTTTTTCGCTTTTATTGGGTTTGACGCTGTATCAACAGCCGCTCAGGAAGCCAAAAATCCGCAAAAAGATATGCCAAAGGGTATCCTGATATCATTGGTAATCTGTACTGCTCTTTACATCCTGTTCTCGCACGTGTTAACCGGTTTGGTATCATACAAAGATTTCCTTATCCAGGGTAAAGAAGCATCGGTAAGTTATGCAATTAAAACTGCTATGCCAGGTTATGGATGGTTGGCTTCATTTGTTACTGTATCAATACTCGCCGGTTTCTCTTCGGTGATCCTGGTGATGCTGATGGGCCAAACCCGTGTATTTTACACCATGAGCACCGATGGTTTGATCCCTAAAGTATTTTCAAAGCTACACCCTAAATTCCGTACCCCTTACAAATCGCAATGGTTATTCTTCGTATTTGTATCGTTGTTTGCCGGCTTTATTCCTGATAAATATGTTGGCGATATGGTAAGCATAGGAACGTTGTTTGCTTTTGTGCTTGTATGTATCGGTATCTTTATTTTAAGGAAGACCGACCCGGGCATTGAACGTCCGTTCAAAACTCCGGCTTATATGATTGTTTGCCCGCTTGGCGCCATCATTTGCCTGTGTATGATTGCCAGCGAAGGCTGGGAAAACTGGGCAAGGCTTATCGTTTGGTTATTGGTAGGTTTTGCCGTTTACTTTGGCTATAGCATCAAACGTTCGCATGTAAGGCATGGTAAGGTTGAAGCTGCTGTTAATCCTATCAACCCTAAATTTGTTGAATAGTATAACAATGTTATCATAAACAAAAAAGGTTCTGAATTTTCAGAACCTTTTTTGTTACATTCCCTTTTTTATACTATCAAACCAATAAAACCGCTTCATGAAGGGCGATAAAAACCTGTGGGTATTAGTATTTGTATGTATCATCAACTCCCTTGGGTTCGGCATCATTGTACCAATACTTTACTCATACGGTAAAACCTTTGGCGTTACCGGCGAAACGCTGGGGATCCTCACCGCCTCATTTTCGGTAGCCCAGTTTTTTGCTACACCGGTGCTGGGGTCCCTTTCTGATAAATGGGGGAGGAAGCCTTTGCTGGTGGTTAGCCTGGCGGGTACGTGTATTTCCTTTATCCTTTTTGCCGAAGCGCGGAGCATGATCATGCTTTTTGCAGCCCGCATCCTTGACGGACTTACCGGCGGCAATGTATCCGTAGCACAGGCCATGGTATCGGATACGGCCAAACCCGATAACCGTGCCAAAAGGTTCGGTATTTTGAGCTCGGCTTTTGGCTTTGGTTTTGTGATTGGGCCGGCCGTTGGCGGTTTCCTGAACAGGTATGGTATGCAGGTACCTTTCTTTTTTGCGGCGGGCATTTCACTTATCGGCACACTTTGCAGCCTGTTCTTTTTAAAAGAAACCAACCCGCCCGATAAAACAAAAAAGAATGCAGAAAAAACTAAATTTTCGTTTACCACATTGGTTACCACGCTTAAACGACCGGTTATTGGTACGGCGGTATTTACCGGTTTTATGCTTACCATGGCGCAGTTTACCATGATCATCGGTTTTCAAACCTTTAGTGTTGATGTATTGAAGATCACACCTACGCAAATTGGGATTTTATATGCGGGTTTTGGTGTTAGTGGTATCATTATGCAGCTTTGTGTGCCGCTGTTCACCAAATTGTTTTCATCTAAATCAATGATCCTGCTGCTTTCTACTTTTCTTTGCCTTGCAGCGATGTTTGTAACCGGGCTTACTAACCATTTTATCCCTTTTGTTGCCGGCATGTGCAGTTATGGTTTATTTAACGGTTTGCGCAACCCTATGCTCAATGCAATTATCGCAGATCATATTGATCATAAAGAGCAGGGCAAAATATTGGGGATCAACCAGTCGTACGCTTCCATAGGGCAAACCCTTGGTCCGGTTACGGCCGGCTTTGCAGCTTTGCTATCGGTACATGCTATTTTCTTCTTATCTTCATGCTATATTTTGGCGGCATTGCTGCTGAGTATCCGGTTAAAGAGAAAAGAATAAATTTAAGACACCATGCCGCACCCGTTTATATTTAAAGAGATCATTTCGGTTACGATGATCCTTTTTGCTATTATTGATATTTTGGGTGCCATACCGGTAATTATTCAGCTCAGGCAACGCGTAGGCCATATCGAATCGGAAAAGGCCAGTATAGCCGTACTGGTACTTATGGTAACATTTCTTTTTATTGGGGATGAACTGCTTGCTGTAATTGGTCTGGATATTTCTTCATTCGCTATTGCAGGCTCCCTGGTGATTTTCATCATAGCCATGGAGATGATATTGGGTGTCGATTTTTTTAAAGAGGAATTGCCACAGGCAGCGTCTATTGTACCACTGGCTTTTCCGCTTATTGCAGGGGCAGGAACTATGACTACGCTGCTTTCCCTTAAATCGCAATATCAAACACAAAATATCCTTGTGGGTATTGTGTTGAACACCCTTGTAGTTTACCTGGTACTTAAAAATGTAAAATGGCTGGAAAGGCTGCTTGGACCTATAGGCTTGAGCGTATTGCGTAAAGCATTCGGGATTATTTTATTGGCTATCGCGATTAAGCTTTTCAGGAGTAATACGCATTTGTAAGATACTATGGCATTCAAATACCAACGCTGTCGCTCGGCTCCAGCCGAGTGACGATTATCCCCAGGCCTCTGGCCTGCGCGCTTAAATGGCTTAGCAATTCGGCGGCGAGACGCCGCTTAATAGTGGTCACTCGGCTGGAGCCGAGCGACGGCAGCAATTATATATTTTATTACGTAATTGGAGAGGGGCTCAATCTCGCCACAAACATGGTATCCGCCTTACGCTCGTAACCTTTTAATACCGCTTTCTCTTCCAGCTTTAAACCAAGTTCATTTACCAGGTAGTCAACCACATCTTCATTTTCGCCTTTAAAGGCAGAGCAGGTGATGTAGATAAGCGGTTTGCCGGGTTTAAGATATTTAACCACGTTTTGGGCGATGCTTTTCTGAAGCTTTTGGAAAAACTCAATCTTATGCACATCAAACTGGGCTATCATTTCGGGAGTGCGTCCCCATGTGCCTGAGCCGCTGCAAGGGGCATCAAGGATGATCCCGTCGAAAGCATAATCATGCATTACCGAATCAATGTTTTGGGTCAGATCGAGGGCTTTTTTCTGGTATTTGGTCAGTCCAGCCAGTTGAAAGCGCTCATCAAGATTAGCCAATATTGACTCGCGGATATCGGATACAACCAGTTTAATATTAGGCTCATCCTCATGCAGCAATAACGATTTACCGCCCGATGCCGCGCAGGCATCCCACCAGCTATCCCAGCGTTGCGGCTTAAAATAGTTACCTGTTTGCTGCGATGAATAGTCCTGAACCTCAAACCAGTGTTGTTTGGGAAATATGGTTTCAAGACGTGTGCCGTTAGGCAGCGAATAACAGCCGTTGCCCTCATCCTTAAAAACAACCTCCGCTTTGGATAGTTCGGCTTTTACCAAATGATCATAACCGTTGCGCACACGGATAAACAAATCGGGCTGGCAAAAGAAAGACTTCAGAAAAGCTCCCTTATTAATCCCTTCCGAAAGCTGACTGCTCCAGGGAAAAACATCCTCCAGTTTAAAATCGGGGTAGGTGGTTTTTACGAGTGCGAGTTTATCATCATCATTAAAACCTACACATACAGCCCACTCGGGTTTGAAGTGTTGCAGGTAGGAGTTGGTTTGGGTATTGCATAAAAATTCGGCAACCAGCAGTCGCTCATCTTCAGGTAGGTTTGGCAGTGCCCTGCCCAGGCGAAAATAATTGTATACCAGCCGGTTGGCCACCCGCCTGTCGGTTGAACCCATTTGTTTGTTTTGCCGGTAAAAGCCGGGTAAAAATTTACTTAGTGGCGTATCGGCAGGGTATTCACCCAAAATTCGCTGAAACGTTTTAAGCTGGTTTATAGCCTTCATTCTACCTTTTTTAGCTCAAAGTTGGTGTATATTAATATATTGACGTGGGTATTGATCCAGCCCAGCCCCGGCTTTTTTATAAAGTGAAAACTGTTATGCAGGCCGGTAAAATCGGTCTCATCTATAGATTGCATGCCTTTATCCGTAAAAAGCAGCTTCCCAAAATACAATCCTTCATCAAAACCCTTAATGGCATATTCGGTCGGTTCAACGTGATAAGCACGCCTATAGTTACGTAAAAATGTTGTTGTAGCCCCGGCTTTGTAATTTATTTTTTCGGTAGAGGTGATATGCGTGTTCAGGCGTTGTAAAAGTTGCGGTTTCAGGAAGCTGAACTTCTCCCAGCTCGGGTGCCCAAACACCATAACCGGGTAATGTTTGTTCAATGTATCTAACGACCGGAGAGTTACGCCCAAAAATGCCTGATCGGTAGCAGGGATCACAAATACATTTTTCTCTGTTTTAGAAAGCTGCGGAAGCAGGCTACTCAGTTTGCCTCGTACCACATACACATTGGTGACCTTTACCTTCTTTTTACTTAAGCTGTCAATAGCCTTTTTAAAATTAACAGCGTAATCATTTTCCTGGTTAAAGCCCGAACGCAGAATAAAGATTTTTTTAGGCTTAACCGTTCTGTTAATGTATTCGGCAGCGCCCCATGCGTGATATTCAAGCGGAGGGATAACGGTAATTAAATTTTTGCTGTTGATGGTAGTTGGATTAGCCGGTGACAAGGGGGATAAAATTGGTCCCTTTGAGTACGATAGCGCACCGGAGAATGCCTTTATACCATCCGGAAAAACAGGGCCTACTATCAAATCGCTTGAACGGACGAACGCGTTTAAAGCCAGATCGTGTGCTTGCATGGCCTCATCTCTCGAGTCAAAAATCTGCAGCTTATAATTATTGCCATATGCTGTAAGTGAATCGAGGGCGAGTTTAAATCCCAGGTAATATTCAACAGCGATATTAGCCTGGCTCAATTGTATAGGGCTATATTTTTGAGCCGGATTTAAATGTTCAAGATTCAAAGGCAGGATCATGGCTATATTAGCCACCTTTTGTTCCGAAGCCTTTTCTGATGGTTTTTCGGTAGTATTGCCGGGTTTTTTTTCGGTATCAGTCGGTTTTTTTACAGTAGTTGCTACCGGCCGCGTTTTGGGTGAACACGCGGCCAGCAGCAGGGCTATGCAAAAAAAAGGTACCCACTTATTCCCACTCAATAGTGGCCGGTGGTTTTGAACTGATATCATATACTACCCGGTTAATTCCTTTTACGTTGTTGATGATCTCGTTGCTGATCTTTGCCAGCAAATCGTACGGTAAATGGCACCAGTCTGCGGTCATCCCGTCAACCGATTCAACGGCACGGAGGCAGATCACGTTTTCGTAAGTACGCTCATCGCCCATTACGCCTACCGACTGTACCGGTAAAAATATAGCGCCGGCCTGCCAAACTTTATCGTAAACCCCGGCAGCACGTAAATTGTTTATATAAATTGCATCAGCTTCCTGTAATATCGCTACTTTTTCAGGCGTGATGTCTCCCAAAATCCTGATAGCCAGGCCTGGGCCAGGGAAAGGGTGGCGACCTAAAATATTAGGGTCGATACCTAAAGCTTTACCTACTTTCCTTACCTCATCTTTAAACAAAGTGTTAAGCGGTTCAACTACTTTAAGTTTCATAAAATCAGGCAGACCGCCAACGTTGTGGTGCGACTTGATGGTAGCTGAAGGGCCTTTTACTGATACCGACTCGATAACGTCGGGATAGATTGTGCCCTGGCCAAGCCATTTCACATCCTGTACCTCATGCGCGGCATCATCAAATACTTCGATGAACACCCGGCCGATAGCTTTACGTTTCTTTTCAGGATCGGTTAAGCCGGCAAGCGCGTCATAAAAACGTTGTTTGGCATCGATGCCTTTTATGTTTAGGCCCATGTGCTGGTATGAATCAAGCACCTGCTCAAATTCATCCTTACGCAAAAGGCCGTTATCAACAAAGATACAGTGCAGGTTTTTGCCGATAGCATGGTGCAGCAATACCGCGGCAACCGACGAATCAACACCGCCTGATAAGCCAAGTACTACCTTATCATCACCCAGTTTTTCGCGAAGAGCAGCAACGGTGGTTTCGATGAATGAATCAGGAGTCCAGTCTTGTTTGCAACCGCAGATGTCAACCAAAAAGTTTTGCAGCAATTGTTTACCGTCAATACTGTGGGTAACTTCCGGGTGAAACTGGATACCGTAAGTTTGGGTCCCGGTTACCTGGTAAGCGGCAACTTTTACACTATCGGTACTGGCTATTATCTCAAAATTATCACCAATGGTATTAATGGTATCGCCGTGCGACATCCACACCTGTGAGCCACCAGGAACGTCCTTAAATAATGGGTTCTCCTTTTTGATATATTCCAGATTGGCGCGACCGTACTCGCGTGTGCTTGATGGCAATACTTCGCCGCCGTGGAAGTGGGCAACATACTGTGCACCGTAGCAAACACCTAAAATAGGGCGTGTGGTATGAAATTTTTCAAACTCGAAATGAGGAGCATCTTCCTGCCTTACAGAATAAGGGCTGCCGGA
Source organism: uncultured Mucilaginibacter sp. (assembly GCA_966212355.1). Taxonomy (GTDB): domain Bacteria; phylum Bacteroidota; class Bacteroidia; order Sphingobacteriales; family Sphingobacteriaceae; genus Mucilaginibacter. Next base: position 433 of record CBIHRB010000047.1, on the reverse strand, counting down.
AAGGATGATACCTTTTACAGTGCTGTCAATTTCGGGATAATGATTGAAGGGGTGGATCTCACAATAAATATTGAGCTCCCTGACACGGCGCGCTATAAGTTGGGTGAATTGCGAACCAAAGTCAAGAATGAGGATTTTTTCTTGCATGGGCAAAGATAGGATTTTGATTTCGGAATTGGGAGTTGGGATTTCGGATTTTTTTATTTGATGATTTGCCGATGAACTTGCGCTCATCTGTGATGAGTGCTTAATATGGTTCCGCATTTGTAATGCGATTCGCGATGCAATCGCTAAGCCACGTTAAGCGCCCGTTGCAAACGAGCGCAAGCAGATTGAACAGCGAACATGAATGATGTATGCATCAGGGTCCTCTGCGAGTTTAAGTTTACCCATAAAAACCTGAATATTGATTAAGTAGGGTTAGGCAAGCAAG
>CBIHRB010000046.1:0-30344 GCA_966212355.1 uncultured Mucilaginibacter sp. | reverse complement strand
CTATAATTTGTATCAACTTAACATCGCTGTTTTTTATTAATATGCAATGATACGGTGTATAGCTTTGTTTTGTTGTATCACCGATAAATTTAAAAAGGAATGATATGTAATTATTATCCATCTAAATATAAGCGGCTCGTTTGTAAATGTTTATTGATAAGTGCCCCGGATTATACAGGCACACACGGTATATGGCGTGTCCTGGTATTTGGCTTGTGGGGATACTCCGGCCGCTACTTAAGCTATTTTCGGTAGAAGTTATCTCTGTGAATAGAACGACCTTCAATTTTATGGCTGTGGCCAATCACAAATCTTAGTTAAAACAAAACTTTTTCTATCTTTGGTTCATCAACGAATGACAGCAACAAACATTAAATATGGCACCGGGGAGAACCTCACATCCTTTATCCCGACATTTCTTGTCTCGGAGCCTTTTTTTAATGATCCGCCAATCTTTCTTTTTTGCTAATCAAAACCAGTTGTTGTGCAACTGTATTTGAGCTTTTTCCAACACTATTTTTCCAACAATTTAATTCAATGCGGACAATTGCATGAGTCATTGTGTTTGTCCGATCTATCTTATTTTAGCAAAAAATGAAAAAAACACTTATTCTACTGCATATAGCCGTAATACTGGCGGGCTTTACCGGGGTATTCGGGAAACTTATTTCTTTAAATGAATACCTGCTTACCTGTTACCGTACCCTGTTTTCTTTTTTATTCCTGGTGATTATGGTGTGGCTCAAAAAGCCACAATTTAAATACTCATGGAGCAACATAACGGAAATGGGTAAGGCTGGATTACTAATTGCCTTTCACTGGGTGTTCTTTTATGCCAGCATCAAATATTCCAACGTTTCTGTAGGTGTAGTTTGCTATTGCCTCACCAGTTTTTTTACGGCATTCCTGGCTCCGCTCGTTAACAAAAAACCATTTAATATAACCGAGTTACTATTAAGTATGCTTACGCTGGCCGGCATTGGCCTGATCTTTCATTTTGATACCTCATTCAGACTGGGGATCATACTTGGTGTAATATCCTCTTTCCTGGCATCACTTTATACCATCTTTAACGAGCGCCTGGTTAAAAAATATGATGCATCCATTATGAACCTTTATCAGATGCTGGCCGGATCTGTCGCGCTAATACTGGCCTCACCGCTATATTTTTATTTCTTTCCTTCAAAAACGATAATACCGGGCACATTGGATATCATTTATTTGCTGCTTTTATCGCTTTTTTGCACGGTTGGGCTTTATGTTTTGGTGGCCGAGGTTTTGAGGAAAGTCTCTGCCTTTACGGTTAACTTAACCTTTAACCTGGAGCCTGTTTACAGTATTTTACTGGCAATGATTTTATTCAATGAATCCCGGCAGCTCAATTTATCCTTTTATGCAGGCCTGTTGATCATCATCATATCCGTAATCTTACAGGCGGGACTAAGCCGGAGAAAAAGGGCAGGGACAGATTTATAATGAGTTACATAATCCCGGAGTTACGAAGTTTTCAAAACTTCGTAACTCTTCAAGGTCTTTTATTAATCCCGTTCAGATACCCGGGCGGCTGCCTGTACCGGTAAGTCCATATTACCATCCTGCTTAATTAGGTTAAGCTTATGTTTGGTGATGATCCATTTGCCATCGGTTTCAATAAGCTCGGTATCATAAGTGCCTTCAACAATCCATAGCTCATCACCAATAAAATGATCGGCTTTGCCATAATAATGAACAAGTGCTACCGAACCATTTTGCATGACATAAAAATCGGCCAGCTGATGATGGGTTTTGTCGAAGCCGGGCAAAAATCCACGCCACGCCGTAATAATACCTTCAGCAGGTACAATACTTGCCGGGTTGCCGGTCATGGAACTATAATCAAGCTCTACATTTTCGGCAAGTGCATTTTTAACTTTGGTCCAGTCGCGTTCATCAGCTCCGCTGAACAAGGCTGTTACGGCTTCAATTATTTGATCTTTCATGGGTTCGGCATTGATGTTTACAGTCAAATATCAATTATATGGCTCATTTTACATATTAACAACAATCTTTTATATAAACTTGTACTGTTATTGGTTGTTTTCCCAAAACAGCCCCACCATAAAACATGAGTCAGGATTTTTATCAACATATTTTTGCTAAACAGCAAAAGCTGGAGGCTGTGCCTTCAAACAGGGAGATTACTGCCTGGGCATTAAAAGTGATCCATTTGCTGTACCCCGAACAAACCGGGCAACAGTATGCTTCGGTTGAGGAGCTGAAAGATGAATTTTTAAGGCTTGAGAATGAACTTTGTGACATTATGCACGCCACCAAAGCCTGCAGTAACTGTGATACCTCAAAGCTGGCCAAAAAATTTTTTGAGGGCCTTCCCGAGTTATTCCGCATTCTGAATACCGATATCCAGGCTATTTTTAACGGCGATCCGGCCGCTCGCAGCGAATTTGAAGTGATCCGTACTTATCCGGGCTTTTATGCCATTTCGCTTTACCGGGTGGCGCACAGCCTTTATATCGATGATATTCCTCTGTTGCCAAGGATCCTTACAGAATATGCGCATTCTAAAACAGGGATAGATATTCATCCTGCTGCCCAAATAGACGAGTATTTCTATATAGATCATGGTACCGGTATTGTTATTGGCGAAAGCTGTAAAATAGGTAAGCATGTAAAGCTGTACCAGGGCGTTACTTTAGGTGCTTTAAGTGTGGATAAAAGTATGGCCAATACCAAGCGGCACCCAACGGTGGAGGATAATGTGGTGATTTACTCGGGGGCTACCATTTTAGGCGGCGAAACCATCATCGGCCATAACAGTGTGGTAGGAGGAAACGTTTGGCTCACCAAGAGTTTGCCGCCAAATTCAAGGGTATACCACACACCTAACCACAGGGTATTGAAAAGATTGAGCATTAAATTGTTCGGCCACAAGAAATAGAACATTTACCATAAAAAATATATAATGGCTTCATTGATAGACCTGATAGGCAACACGCCTATGGTAGAAATTAAAAAGCTGAACCCAAATCCAAAAGTGCGGATCTTCGCCAAGCTGGAGGGCAATAACCCCGGTGGCAGCGTAAAAGACCGTGCGTCGCTCAACATGATCAGGAGTGCCATCGAGCGCGGCGATATTAAACCCGGCACTAAGCTCATTGAAGCAACCAGCGGCAATACCGGTATTGCATTGGCTATGATTGCAAGGTTGTTTGATCTGGAGATAGAGCTGGTGATGCCATCCAACTCCACCCGCGAACGTACGCTTACCATGGAGGCCTTTGGTGCTAAAGTTACGTTGCTTGAAGGGATAGAGCTTTGCCGCGATTATGCTGAAGAAAAGGCCGCTACCGGTGAGTACTTTCTGTTGAACCAGTTTGCCAACCCGGATAACTACATGGCCCACGTAAAAACTACCGGTCCCGAAATCTGGCGGGATACCGAAGGCAAGATCACCCATTTTGTAAGTGCGATGGGTACTACCGGCACCATCATGGGCTGTTCAAGATATTTGAAAGAGCAAAACGCCAACGTACAGATAGTAGGTTGCCAGCCGGTTGAAGGCTCGTCTATCCCGGGAATCCGCAGGTGGCCGGAGGAATACCTGCCCAAGATCTTTGATGCTAAACGCGTTGACAGGGTGATGGATATCTCACAGGAAGAAGCTACCCAAATGGCGCGTCAGATGGCCAAAGTAGAAGGCGTATTTGCAGGCATGAGCAGCGGCGGCGCACTATCTGCGGCTGTAAGGCTTGCTCAAGAACTGGAAGAGGGGCTAATCGTTTTTATTTGCTGTGACCGGGGCGACAGGTATTTGAGTAGCGAATTGTTTGGGTAAACAACCATTAAAACTTGCGCTCATCACAGATGAGCGCAAGTTTATCCTTTAATCCAATCCCCGAGGCTGTGTCCTCACAGCCGATTGCCGGTTCGTCTGATTACAACACCTTCAGCCTTTTCAACTCTTCTTCCAATACTTCGGCCGATGTAAAGTGGATGCATTTGATGCCCATCTTTTCTGCTGCTAAAATATTACGGTAATTATCGTCAATAAATAAAGCCTCATCAGCATTTACATGGTAACGATCAAGCAGGGTTTGATAAAAGGCAGGGGTGGGTTTACGCATTTTTTCGGCGCCGGATACCACAATGCCATCAAACCAGCCTAAAAAATCGAAACGCTCCCGGGCCATCGGAAAAGTTTCGGCCGACCAGTTGGTCAATGCGTAAATTTTGTATTTGCCGCTCTCCTTTAATTGTTTGAAGATCTCTACCGTATCATGAAAAGGCTCGCCAAGCATCTCTATCCAGCGGGAATAAAAAGCACGGATATTAGCTTCATGTTCCGGAAATTGGGCAACAAGCAGATCTGTGCCTTCCTGTAAGGACCGGCCGGCATCCTGCTCCTCATTCCAGTCGGAGGTACAAATATTAGCCAAAAAGTCTATCATTTCCTGTTCGTCAGTAAACAGGGTGCGGTACATATAACGCGGGTTCCAATCGATTAGAACGGCACCCAGATCGAATATTATGGTGTTGATCATTGATGTTAAAACTTAAAGCGAATAAACACTTTAAATTTTAATTAGTAAATTAGATTATTAAATAGTTAATGATGCTAACGAAAGAAGAAGTATTAAAGACAGTAAATGATTTGCCTGGCGAATTTAGCTTTGATGAGATATTAGGCCGGTTAATGTTGTTGAATAAAATTGATGTTGGTATTGAACAATCGAATAACGGAGAAATACTATCTACCGAGGAAGCTAAAAAAAGTTTGGCTAAATGGTTGAAATAAATTGGACCAAACAGGCTATAAAGATATCGACAATATAGCCGAATTTATAGCTAAGGACTCTGTCCATTACGCCCAGGTACAGGTTCAACGCTTAATATTGAGCGTTAAACCATTGGAGCGGTTCCCGAAAAGAGGAAAAATTGTCCCCGAAAAGCAAGACCCCTCAATAAGAGAAGTATTGGTAGGTAGTTACCGGGTGATTTATAGAATTGTAAGTAAAACCCGGATAGATGTACTAACAATTCATCACAGCAAAAGGCTACTTAAAAATAATCCATCTTTTAAAGCAAAATAATCATTGCTTCTTTGCGTGGGTTTCATGAACCTCGGCCTTTGTAACTACCGAATCTTTCAAAAAAATAACAAGGGTTTGGGTATAAATCAATTTGCCTTTGCTGTATTCTCGGTCAAGGTCGTATACCATGCTATCTTTACTGCTTAATTGAGGGCGGTGGAGCAAATGGATCACCTGTTGATATTTAAGATTATTAAGCTGCTTACTTTCAATCAGGTCATTAACCATACCCGGGCGATAAGCGAACGTAAGGCCATCTCCATCATCCCATTTATCACGGTCGAACTTTTGTTTACGGCTGCAGGCGGTTAGGCAAACTGCCAGGAGGCAGGTAAATATCAAGGTTTTGCTAAGCATTGTATGTTTCGGTATTGAAGCTGGCCATATTTCAACTGCCCGTTATTGCGTAGCTTTCCCACGACCAAAAAAGGGTGTCATGCTGAGCCTGTCGAAGCATGGTGGGCAGGCCTCTCCGCGCGAGTCTTCGACAGGCTCAGACTGACAGGCCTACCCAGCTTTCTGCAATAACGGGTAGTTGTTGGTTTTCCAGCAGCTAAAAATACTGAAATTAATTAACCCCTAAAAGGTAGCCTTTAAAATCAGCAAAATCTTTACTGATGGCTACTGCCAGTTTGGTTTTTGATTCCAGTTCTTTTACCTGCTCGGGCACTTCAATTTTAGCAGCAACTTCATCGCTGAAAACATCCGGGAACTTACAAGGATGTGCGGTTGAAAGGAATACACCGGCTGTATCAACAGCGGCATGGTCCTGTTTATAATCAGTAAGGGCCTGCCATGCGATAGCAGTGTGTGGGCAAACCACATAATCATAATTATCGAATACCCAGTTGATGGCGTTTACAGTTTCTTCGTCATTATATTTAAAGCCTGCAACCAGCTCTTTAAGGGCTTCGGTATCGTTTTTAAACAGATCGGCAATACGTACCCAGTTGCTTGGGTTGCCTACGTCCATCGCGTTAGATAAAGTTGCTATAGATGGCTTAGGCTGATAAACGCCGGTTTTTAAAAACGCGGGCACGGTATCATTAACATTGGTGGCCGCAATAAATTTTTCGACAGGTAGGCCCATTTTCCAGGCTAACAAACCCGCGCCGATATTACCGAAGTTACCACTTGGTACCGAGAACACTACTTTTTTAATGCCTTGCCTTAGCAACTGCGCGTAAGCATTGAAATAATAGAAAGTCTGCGGAACCAAACGTGCTATATTGATAGAATTAGCCGATGTAAGGCGGAACCTCTCGTTCAACTCATCATCAACAAAAGCTTGTTTTACCAATGCCTGGCAATCATCAAAAGTGCCGTCAACTTCTAATGCACGGATGTTTTGACCGTTGGTGGTTAATTGTTGCTCCTGTACGCCGCTTACTTTGCCTTTTGGATAAAGAATGGTTACCCGGGTATTTGGAACGCCTAAAAAGCCAAGGGCAACAGCGCCGCCGGTATCGCCGCTGGTAGCAACCAGTACGTCCAGTTGTTTTTCGCCGGGCTCAAGGAAATAGCTCATGACACGGCTCATAAAGCGTGCGCCAAAATCCTTGAACGCCAATGATGGTCCGTGGAATAGCTCAAGAACGTAAACATTATCTTCCAGCTTTACAATAGGGGCAGGGAAGTTAATGGCATCATCGATCAGGGCTTTCAGATCGGCCTCTGGAATGGAATCGCCAAGCAGGTTTTGTGCTACTTTAAAAGCAATTTCGGGCAGGGAATATTTATCAAGGTTGTTGATAAACTCATCATCCAAGCGGGGGATAACATAAGGCATATAGAGGCCTTTATCCTGTGGCATGCTGTTAAAAACCGCGTCTTTGAACGATACTTCTGATAGGGTATTATTGGTACTGTAGAGTTTCATTTTTTAGCCCCCTCTAAATCTCCCCCGGAAGGGGAGACTTTTTGGGTAATTTAAGGTTAAAATAAGTTAATAAAAGCCCTCTCCCTTTAGGGGAGGGTGGGGTTATAAAACCTTCGGCCCCGCGTCATTAATAGTTGATACGTAGCTGTTTGAACCGATCTTGAGGCCGGTTAAATGCTGTTGCAGCTTCTGGGTGATGGCACGGGCGGTTGCTTCATCTTTAGTAAAGGCAAAAACTGAAGGGCCTGAGCCTGATATACCAAAACTTACAGCACCAAGCTCCATGGCCATTTCGCGCATTTTATAAAAATCAGGGATCAGCATAGAACGTACTGGCTCAACCAAAACATCTTTCATACTGCGGCCAATCAGGTCGATGTCCTGCATAAACAAACCGCTCACCAGGCCGGCAATATTGCCCCATTGGGTTACGGCATCTTTCATTTGAATGTTTTTGCGGATGATCTGGCGGGCTTCCCTTGTTGGTACATCCACATCCGGGAATACGATAGCGCACCACAGGTTTTTAGGGTGCGGCAGCCTTACCACGTCAAGCGGCTCATAACTGCGGATGAGTACAAAGCCGCCAAACAGGGCGGGGGCAACGTTATCTGCGTGGCCATGGCCACAAGCCATTTCTTCACCTTTCATGGCAAAAGGTAATAGCTTTATCGGGTCGGCATCATCGCCTAATAATGTTTTGATAGCAAACAAACCGGCAACTGTACTGGCCGAACTTGAGCCCAAACCGCTGCCGATAGGCATTTTTTTATGCAGCTCGATATCCAAGCCAATATCGCTGCGGCCAACACTTTGTAAATAATGCTGAACACTGACACTAACGGTATTCTTCGCCGGATCAAGCGGCAGGCGACCGTCATCTCCGGTAATTTTGCTGATGGTGATGCCCGGTTTGCCGGTCACACGCATGATTACCTCATCACCTGGCTCATCAACTGCAAAGCCCAGCACATCAAAACCGCAAACCACGTTGGCTACGGTTGCCGGGGCAAAAACTCTAACGCTATCGCCCCCCCCGCCCCCTAAAGGGGAAGCCACTTGTGGGGCGGCTTTAACTTCTTCTAAATTATTTTCCATATTAAAAATATCAAACTATAGTTCCCCCTTCAGGGGGTTAGGGGGTTAATTAGCGCCCACGTTTATTAAATCAGCAAATACGCCTGCGGCGGTTACTTCGGCGCCTGCGCCAGGGCCTTTTACAACCAGCGGGCGCTCACGGTACCTGTCGGTAGTGAAGGATATGATGTTATCACTGCCCGACAGCATGTAGAATGGATGGTTTTCATCAACCATTTGCAGGGTAATGGTTACCTTGCCGTTTTCCAGTTTACCGATGTAGCGCAAAACCTTACCGTCTTTTTCGGCGGTATCTTTTAGTTTGGCAAAATGAGCATCTTCAGTTTTTAGTGTCGCATAAAAATCCTCAACGGTTTTAGCCTCAAGGCTTGCTTTTGGCAGTACGCTTTCTATTTCTACATCGGCTTCTTCCATAGCGTAACCGGCGTCGCGGGCAAGGATGAGCATTTTGCGCATAAAGTCCTTACCGCTCAGGTCATCACGCGGATCGGGTTCGGTGTAGCCTTTATCCTGGGCTTCTTTTACCACGTCGTGGAAATTGGCATCACCCTTAAAGTTATTAAAGATGAACGATATAGTGCCCGAAAGTATTGCTTCGATACGCTGCACCCTGTCGCCGCTGTTCATCAGGTTTTTAAGGGTATTGATGATCGGCAAGCCAGCGCCAACGTTGGTTTCGTAGAAGAAATCAACGCCATGTGCGCGGGCGGTATCTTTAAACATACGGTATTGCTGATAGCTGCCCGAATTGCCTATTTTATTACAGGTGATCACCGAGATATTGGCTTTAAAAACCTCCTCGTAAAAACCGATGGGAACAGGACTTGCAGTATTATCAATAAATACACAGTTAGGCAGGTTCATTTCCTTCATACGGTTGATAAAGCCCTGCAGATCTGCCTCGTAAGGCGACGATTGAATAACATCCTGCCATGTGTCTAAAGAGATACCATCGCTGTTGAAAGTCATTTTGCGGGTATTGCTGATACCGGCTATTTTAACCTGGATGCCGTTGTTATCTTTCAGATATTCGCTGTGGGCGTTCAATTGATTAAACAATGTTTTGCCAATGTTGCCGGTACCCAGGCAAAACGCATGCAGGGTTTTGGTCAGCTGTACAAAGAAGGCATCGTGCACGGCGTTCAATGCTTTTGACAGATCGTTTGCCGAGATGATCACCGAGATGTTATATTCTGATGAGCCTTGTGCTATAGCCCTTACGTTAACACCGTTACGGCCCAGTGCATGGAACAACTTGCCCGACATGCCCGGGGTTTGTTTCATGTTTTCGCCAACAATGGCGAGGATGGCCAGATTCTTTTCGATAACCAGATGTTCCAATTTTTTGGCGGCAAGCTCCAGTTCAAACTCCTGTTCGATAACCTGTTTTGCCCTGTCTGTCTCTTGCGGTTGAACTGCGAAGGTAATGCTATGCTCAGATGACGATTGGGTGATCAGGATCACGTTGATCTGCTCGCGGGCAAGTAAGGAGAATAAACGGCCGCTAAAGCCAGATTTGCCCACCATGCCGCTACCCTCTAAATTGAGAATACTGATATTGTTGATAGATGAGATCCCTTTGATTGGCAGGGTAGAAGCCTTGCAATCATGACGGATCACGGTACCTTCAAACTCTGGCTCAAAAGTATTTTTGATAATAATAGGGATCTTTTTAAGGAAAGCCGGGATCATGGTTGGCGGATAGATCACCTTGGCGCCGAAGTAGGAAAGCTCCATAGCCTCGGTATAAGTAAGCTCGGTTAAAGAGAACGCTTTTTTCACCATGCGGGGATCGGCAGTCATCATACCGTTAACATCTGTCCAGATCTGGATTTCCTGTGCGTTTAAGGCTGCGCCAAAGATAGCTGCGGTATAATCAGAACCTCCGCGACCTAAAGTTGTAGTCTGCCCGGCGTCGTTTGAGGCGATGAAACCAGTAACGATCAATGTTTTGCCTTTGTTTTCGGCATACAGGCCTTGTACCAGTCTTTCGGTAAGTTCGGTATTTACTTTAGCGTTACCGAAGGCGCTGTCGGTTTTGATCACATCTGCAGCATCAACAAAAAGCACATCGCCAAAATGCTGGGCTGCAACCTTGCTCACCATCAGCGTTGAGCAACGTTCGCCGAAGGCCAGTACCTGATCACGCGTCTTCGGGGTAAGTTCGCGAAGGGTAAGCACGCCCTGTAAGAGTTCTTCCAGTTGGTTGAAGTGAATTTTTAAACGGGTAAGCGCGGGGTTCTGGTTTTGCACATCCAAAAGGGCTTTAACCGTATCAAAGTGACGTTTCTCCAATTCGGCTAAGCCTGCGGTAAACTCTTTGCCGTTTGCCGCATCTTCGGCCATGGCCGAAAGCAGGTTGGTTACACCGCCCATGGCAGATAATACCACCACCGGCTTTTCTTCATTTTTTACTTCATCCTTCAGGATGCTTAACAGGGTTTGGATGCTGCTTACAGATCCAACGGAAGTACCTCCGAATTTTAAAACTTTCATTTATGGGTTAGTAATCGTTCTGTAACAAAAAAACCTTCCTCTTTGCGGAGGAAGGTTTTTCTTTTGGCTTTCATTTTATGTTTTACACCATACGATTATCTTCCTCCGAGGTTTATACCGGTGGTAATAATAATTGTAGAAATGGTGTTGTTAATTGTCATATATAATGTCTGTAAAGTAAGTAGATTATTTTCTGATTTGCAAGGATTATTTAACAAATTATGATTTTCGTAATAATTGTCAAGTAGTTAAGCGGTGTTTTGAGAGTTTTGTAAACGGAATATCGTGTTTCGACTATTATCTGAATCAGAATTTTCAAAATTTGAGAATTAGCAGAATGTTTTTTGTCTGAGCGGGAATTTGGGTGAATTAAAGAATTGACAGAATGCTAAGCGTTTCCCTTAATCCTACTAAATAAATCCGAAATCGAACATCCGAAATCCGAAATCAAAAAAATGCTACTTTTGGAGTTCGATAACATGCAGGGACTAATTACAAAATCAACCGGAAGCTGGTACCAGGTACAAACCCCCGATGGGCAAAAGATAGATTGCCGCATCAAGGGCAAGTTTCGCATTAAAGGGATCACTACCACCAATCCGATTGCCGTTGGCGACATCGTTGATTTTGAAATGGAGCCCGACAGGGAAGATGGCGTGATCACCAACCTGCATCAACGCAAAAACTACATCATCCGCAAAGCTATTAACCTGAGCAAACAGGCGCAGATCATTGCTGCCAATCTTGACCAGGCCATTCTGGTGGTTACGCTGGCTTCTCCGCGTACTTCTCTGGGTTTTATCGATCGCTTTTTGGTAACTGCCGAGGCTTACGATATCCCGGCAAGGCTTGTATTTAATAAACTCGATCTGTTTAGCGATGAAGGCCTGGAGGTTTTGGCCGATTATAAAGCTATTTATGAAGATATTGGCTATCCCTGTTTTGAAGTTTCGGCTATTGAAGGTACTAATATCAGCCAGGTACAGGATCTGTTGAAGGATAAGGTCACCTTGTTTTCCGGTCACTCGGGCGTGGGTAAATCAAGCCTGATCAACGCGCTGCTGCCCGAGTTGGACCTGCGCACACACATGGTATCCGACTGGAGCGATAAGGGGATGCACACCACCACCTTTGCCGAAATGTTTGAGCTGCCGCAGGGTGGTTTTATTATTGATACCCCCGGCATCCGCGAATTGGGGGTTATCGATATAGAAAAACAGGAACTTAGTCATTTCTTCCCCGAAATGCGCGAACGGATGAACCAATGCCGTTTTAACAATTGCCGCCACATCAATGAACCCGGCTGTGCCGTACTCGAAGCTTTGGAAGAAGGAGAGATAACCCTATCCCGCTATGAGAGTTACCTGAGTATTTATCATGGTAACGATACAAGAGCTTAGGGAGAGAATCAAGACTTTTAGAGTCAGGAGGCAGGAAGAAACTCAACTCTTGTCATTTCGATAGAGCAGAGGTGGATGGTGTGTTGGGGCGAAAGAGAAATCTTATTCGCCATGTAAACTGCTTTGTATAGTTTGCTCAGCCTACGATTTCTCCTGAGGGTCGAAATGACAAATTTTTATTGATACTCTTACTTCCCCGCTGCTTCCTTCACCAGCACATCAACAATAGCCTGTTTATTCGGCAAGTATTTATTGGTCAAAAATAAGCCGCCCTTACCCGTAGTGGTATTAAAAAACAAATAAGTGCCTACGCCGGGATCATCACCGTCATGGCCTATGGTGCCGTTGGTGTATAAATTCCAGAAGATGCCTTTGTTACGATAGGTTAAATTGATGTTTTTAGGCGGATGCTCTTTGCTAAACTGTGCGGTGAACATGGTTTGGTAAGATGCCTCAGTCAGCAGCTTTTTATCGTGCCTGGCAATTGCCATTAAATATTTGCTCAAATCTTCGGGCGAAGTTTTTAGCCCTCCATCCGGATACGTAACCAGGTCATATAACGGGAAACGGCTCTTTTGATCAAGGTATAAATAGGCGTGGGTTTTTAAATCCACATCCTGGATATGCCAGCCTGAGTGATCCATCTTTAACGGTTTCAGGATATATTTTTGGGTAAACTCCGCGTAAGAAAGGCCCGATTTAAGTTCAATGAGATATGCCGCCAGTGCCGAGCCGATGTTAGAATACGAAGAAACGCTCCCTGCCGGGCCTTCCGCGAAATTGGCCTTGCTGTAGTACTCTCCCTGTGGGGATAAATAGTTGTAAAAGAACTGGGCTAAAGTTGTATCCTTTAATTTATCACCAAAACCCATCTGGTTCAGGGTTTTTACCGAAACACTGTCGTAAGCCCTCAGCTTAGGATAAAAATGATAACAATAATGGTATATCTCTGGGTTATCAATAATCCCCGATGAATGGTTGGTTAATTCTCTGATAGTTATTTTTCCATTGGGATCGTTAGGGTTAGTTACCTTAAAAGGCAGCACATCATTAATATCGGTCTCCAGCGTAAAATATTTTAGTTCGATGGCTTTCATCAATGCAACAGCAATAACAGTTTTGCTTACCGAGCCAATGTTTTGAATTGTATTGGCCGAATAGGGGATTTGGTTAGCCACATCTGCATAGCCAAAACTATGGGAGTAGCTAACTTTATTACCATCGGTCATGATCACATACATGCCAGGCAGGCTTTCCTTCGTAAAAGCCTGTTGTAATTTGATGGTTAAAGAGTCTGGTTGGGTTTGCGCCTGGATGCCACTGGTTATAAGTGCAAGGGTTAGCACACGAAGAAGTGTTTTCAAGGTTTTATATGTTTTCATACGTCTATATTACAACAAACAGCATATAACCCCCTATCGATCAATGAAAATTATTTTATGTCCTGCTATGATAGTCGCGAACAGGTAATGGTATTTCAACAAAAAAGGCCTTGTGAATAACACAAGGCCCAATATTTATTCGCCTAAAGCGGTTTTGAAATCTTCGAGCAAATCGTCGAGGTCTTCAATACCTACCGAGAGACGGATCATGCTTTCAGGAATGCCCATTTCTGCGCGGCGCTCGGCACCAAGTTCAAAGAAAATGGTTTGTGCAACCGGTATGGCCAGGGTACGTGTATCTCCAAGATTGCTTGATTTTACAACCAGTTTCAGTTTATTTAAAAATGCCAGGCAGTCGATACTTTCATCAAGTTCGATGCTCATCAAGCCGCCATAGCGTGTAAATAACTCGCCGGCAAGGGCGTGCTGTGGGTGCGATTCAACCCCGGGATAAAATACTTTTTTAACCTTCGGGTGGTTGTCGAAATATTTGGCTAACGCCAGGGCATTGCTGCAGGCACGGTCAAGGCGCAGGGCGAGCGTTTCGGCACCAACAGATATTGTGTGCGCGGCCTCGGGTGATAAAGTGCCGCCGGCGTCACGTAACCCTTTCTTACGGATCTGGGTCATGCCCAGGTTCTCTGGTTTTACAGCTGCTTTAAATCCGGGGAAAATGTTTGGATAGTTTGCCCAATCAAACAAGCCGGTATTCGTAACCGCGCCACCGAGCGCGTTGCCATGACCGCCAATGTATTTGGTAAGCGAGTTGATCACCAAACTGGCTTTAACATTAACCGGGTTAAACAGGTATGGCGAGGTCATGGTGTTATCAACCACGTACATAATGCCTTTTTCCTCGCACAGATCGCCAATGTTTTTTAGGTCGGCAATTTGCGTGGCCGGGTTGGCAATAGTTTCAACAAATACCATGCGGGTATTTGCTTTTACTGCCGCGCGTACATTATCAACCGAGGTAGCATCAACAAAATCAATGCTGATACCCATATCAATAAAGGTTTGGAAAATACTGCGGCTGTTCCCAAACAGGAATGAGCTGGCTACAATATGGTCAGTACCTTTAATAAGGGCCATTATCGTTGCCGAAATTGCCGCCATACCAGTTGAGAAAGCGATACTTGATACCCCGTGTTCCATTTGGGTTACCTTTTGCTCCAGGGCGGTAATAGTAGGGTTACCCTGGCGTGAATAAGCATAACCACTTTTTTTATTCTGGAAAATATCAACCAGATCCTGAACATCCTCGTGCCCGTAGGTTACCGAGGTGTGGATTGGTTTATGTAATGAACCATGCTCGGGTTTACCAAGTCGGTCGGCATGTAATATGGTGGTAGTGAAGCCTTTTTTTGCACTCATTTTAAATCCTATTAATTAGATATACATAATAGCGGTTGCGAACTTAATTAATTACGCACTAATTACACGAATGGAATTAGCACTAATTGCACGAATGATATCTAATTGACACTAATATTAATAGCGCGCGAGTAAGTTTATAACGTTTATAATCTGATCTAATTACACGATTATCTTATCTATAGCAAGTAGGATCAGTGAAATTAGCCTAAATTGTGGGCAGCAATAAAAAAAGAAATTAGTGTAAAAAATATGAGAGCTGTACTACAACGTGTTACCCAGGCAAGCTGCACAGTAGATGGAAATGTTACAGGCGAAATTGGTACCGGATTTTTGGTATTATTAGGGATTGAAGATGCCGATAGCCCAGAAGATATACAATGGCTGGCCAATAAAATTACAGGCATGCGTGTTTTTGGCGATGAAAACGGCCTCATGAATAAAGCACTTGCCGATGTTAACGGGGATATACTTTTGATTTCCCAGTTTACCCTGTTCGCGCAAACCAAAAAAGGAAACCGCCCTTCGTTTCTAAGGGCAGCCAAGCCGGATAAAGCGATCCCAATGTATGAACAAATGGTTCAAACGCTTGAAATATTAACAGGCAAAAAAGTAGCTACGGGGATCTTTGGCGCGGATATGAAGATCAGCTTATTGAACGATGGCCCGGTAACTATTATAATGGATACGAAGGATAGAGATAACCATTAAAAATAATCCCCCGTCATTGCGAGGTACGAAGCAATCCCCGATTTGCAGATCCGCCCTGTATAGTTTGGGATTGCTTCGTACCTCGCAATGACGATGTTAAATAGAAACGCAAACAGGTAAAGACTACCTCAATCCCTCCTCAATCCTTGCCTGCAAATCGGCTTTAAAAGCCTCATCCAGTTTTAGTTCATTTTTTAGCGAATCATGAAATAGCTGCTGCACCATATCATTAATAACGCGGCTTTGTTTATTGTATAATACGCACACACCGCAACCGGCCAGGTGAATGCGCAGTTCCATTTCCTCGCGGAAGCTAAGCCGTTTAAGCTGTTTTTTTTCGATGAGGAAAGTAGCTTGTTTACAGTTATATATAATTTTTTTTAAATAGCTCATTTCAGTTTAATTCCAGTTTTTTTGAAGGCAGGCCCTCAGGTTAACTTTTGCCCGGTGAATGATAACCCAGAAGTTGGCCTGGCTAACATGCAGTTCGGTACAAATATTTTCGGTAGCCGCATCGTCTATGTGTTTCATGGTAAATACCGCGTTCCACAGGGCTGGTAATTTTTGCAGGCATTTTTGCAGGATGCCGTTCAACTCTTTTTTTAACAAAGGGTCCTGATCATCCATTGCCGCGATGGGCTGTGGAGCATATTCAGCTTTCCAGTGCCCATTGTCTTCCTCAAAAAAATCATCCTGCTCCTGAGCTGCTTTATTAGCCGAAGCTATAGCCAAACCAGATGATTTTTTGCGGTATACATCAATAATTTTATTTTTAAGGATAGCAGTAAGCCACGTTCGTTCGGTGCTTTTGCCTTCAAACCGGTCCACTTTTTCAAGGGCTGCCAAAAAAGTTTCCTGCACCAGGTCTTTGGCCGTATCCTCATCGTTGATGCGCACAATGGCGTACATATACAGGTAATCGGCATAGGCGGCAACCCATTTATGTGGGTTTAATACATTAGTTTCGGTTAACATGAAATGCGGTAATGCTAATACAATTACAGGCTTAGTCGGGCGCCGGGCTTAATCCTTACAAAATAAGTTTAAATTTATTTTGTTTTAATCCAGGACATTCCTGATGATTACTAAGTTACGCTACATGCCTTGATTTGAGCTTATTATGCCGATATTTATATCAGTAAAAAAAGTTAAAAATTATTGTAAGGTTATCCCCATGAACCCGACAACGCAGAAAAAAATGTATATCATTTAATCTAAGTGAAATGAGAAAGATCAGAATATTTGCGTTTGTGCCGTTTGTTATAGGTGCAGTAATCATTTCTGTCGCATTTATAAATTGCAAAAGCGGAGCTAAAGCCAGCCAAAACGATTATTTAAAGTTTAACGGTAAAGGTTTTGCTTTGGTAGAACTGTTCACTTCCGAAGGCTGTTCAAGCTGTCCGCCAGCCGACGAACTGGTTGCCAGAGTTCAAAAAGAGGTTGGCGATAAGCCCATTTATATTTTAGCCTATCACGTTGATTACT
Source organism: uncultured Mucilaginibacter sp. (assembly GCA_966212355.1). Lineage (GTDB taxonomy): Bacteria > Bacteroidota > Bacteroidia > Sphingobacteriales > Sphingobacteriaceae > Mucilaginibacter. The sequence goes on along the minus strand of CBIHRB010000046.1, from coordinate 13,432 downwards.
GGAACCGCCTTGGCTGGAAAGACGTTTTTAGCAACGCCGATTATTCCAAACGGCAAAATGAATATGCGCGCTGGTTAAACCTGTCGCAGGTTTACACGCCGCAAATTGTGGTTAATGGTAAAACGGAGTTTGTAGGTTCGCAGGAGGAGCGTTTACGCAGCGCTATTAAAAACGGCTTGCAGGGGAGCGGCAGTGTTCAATTGAACTTAAGTGTTACTCTTAGCGCGAATAATACAGCTTCGGTACAATATAAAGTTGATGGCAATACCGGGAGCGCACCTAATGTGATATCATTGGCATTGGTTCAAAAACAGGCTGTTGTAAAAGTTGAGCATGGTGAAAACGGCGGCCGCACGTTGGCCCACGCTCAAATTGTACGAAACCTGCAAACCATGCCTTTAAACAAAAACAATGGCAGCGCAACTATTGCTTTACCTGCCGGGGTTGAGGCCCGGGGATGGGAGGTAATAGGTTTTGTGCAAAATACAAGCAACGGTGCTGTTTTGGCAGTATCGAAAAGCCTGTTCAAAGTAACGGCAGATGTTGGGCAACAAGTTAAAAACATACAATAGTTGTGCTGAATGGCATTAAGAGCATTTAGATGAAGATAATTAAAGAGAAACACCCGCTGTTAATGCGCTGGACGCATTGGGTAAACTTTCCCATCCTTACCATCATGATTTGGAGCGGGCTGCTCATTTACTGGGCCAATGATACTTACACGTTCACGCTCTTCGGTGTTACTTTTATTCGCTTTTTTCCGCAGGGCTTTTATGATGCGCTGCACATTCCCCGGCGGTTGGCAGAGGGTATGGCTTTCCACTTTTTGTTTATGTGGTTTTTCGCGCTTAACGGCTTTCTGTATGTTACATATACCATAATATCGGGCCAGTGGAGGGAGCTGGTACCAAACCGGCACTCGTTTAAAGAAGCCTGGCTGGTGGTTTTGCACGACCTGCATATCCGCAAAATGGCTCCCCCTCAAAATAAATACAACGCAGCCCAGCGCATTGCCTATACAGCAATTATTGTCATGGGCTTTGGCTCGCTGATAACAGGACTGGCTATTTATAAGCCGGTGCAATTTAATTACCTGGCCTGGATTTGCGGAGGTTACCATTTGGCCCGCATCTGGCATTTTGTGCTCACTATTGGTTATGTATTGTTTTTCCTGGTGCATGTTGTTCAGGTAGTACTTGCCGGCTGGAATAATTTCAGGTCGGTTATTTCGGGGTTTGAGGTAATAGATGAAAAACCACTGCCTGCTATTCAAATTCAAAACGATGAAACTAACGAAAAAACTGAATAAGGTTTTCAGCAAAAATAAAGGCCCCAAAAAGGAGCTTACCGTTGAGCAAAAGATCAGCCGTCGCAATTTTATCTCCTTCGGCAGCTTCCTGGTATTGGGAGGTGCCGCATATGGAGGCTGGCGCTGGTTGTATACTTCACCTAATGAGGTGCCGGGCATAACAGGAGATGCCCACAAGCCATTGCGTGCGGTGCTTAATGGTAACGAAAAGGTGGTTCGCCAGCTATACAGCAATAAAAACCTGGTTAAAACTTATCCTAAAGAAATGGCCGCCAAAGTAGTGCGTCATAACAGTGATATAGGCTCGGAGGGTTTGATTGATGTAGACAACTGGAAATTGTCGGTAAAAAAACAAAGCGGTGAGGTTTTGAATATCGGTATCGACGAAATAAGAAAGCTCCCTAAAACGGAGATTATTTATGATTTTAAGTGCGTAGAAGGCTGGGATCAGATCTCGCATTGGGGCGGTGTAAAGTTCAGTGATTTTATTGCTCACTTTAAGCTTGATGCCGAAACCCGGTTTGAGTATGTTGGCATGGAAACGCCCGACAAGGAATATTACGTGGGCGTTGACATGCCAAGCGCTATGCACCCGCAAACCCTGCTGGCTTATGAGGTGAACGAAAAACCCTTGCCTCCAAAACATGGCGCACCGCTAAGGCTCATTATTCCTGTAAAATATGGCATAAAAAACCTGAAACGGATAGGCAGCATAACTTTCAGCAACAGCCGCCCCCGCGATTATTGGGCCGAACAGGGTTATGATTATTATGCGGGGTTGTAAAGAACAGGTCCGGGAAGTCGCGTTTAAAATAACTCCATCTGTTTTACTAATCTCATACTGAAAAATTTCTACACAAATGCTTTGCAAGCTCTCCACAATTAATCGAATTACACGAATCTTAAATTGATTCAATTCGTGTAATTCGATTAATACGTAAAAATTAGTGTGAAAATTTTTTATTTATTGTTTTTCAATCCGCATGTAAACCGCCATTATATATTGATGTAATATTTGCATATTGCATTAAATGCCGGCCAATAAACTACCACTTTCCAAACAGCTTGCTTATGCCTGCGGAATGATAGGGTGGAGCATCATGACCAATATTATCATTGTGATGCTGCCTTACTTTTACCTGCCGCCAAACAATGCAGGGCTTACTACGCTGGTACCTCAATTGCTGCTTTTTGGCCTGTTCAATATCATGTCGGTAATCACAGCATCCGGGCGGTTGGTGGATGCTTTTTTTGACCCCTTAATTGCCTCGCTCAGTGATAAAAGCGAAAACCGTCGTGGGCGGCGCATCCCTTTTATGCAATGGGCTGTTTTGCCTGCCGCTTTATTTTGCGGATTAACCTTTTACCCCATGGTAAAGGGCGAAAGTATCCACAATGCTTACTGGCTTACCTTTACGCTCATCTGTTTTTTTATGGGCGCTACGGCCTATATTATCCCGTACAACGCCCTGCTACCCGAGCTTACCCGCACAGGCAGCGAAAGGGTTAAACTATCATCATTACAACAGGTGGGTTTTGTAATTGGGATTATCCTATCGGCGATGGTCAATAATTTTGCCGACTGGGTACAACGCTTTGCCGGTACCCCCAATCGGGATACCGCCGTGCAGTACACCATTTGGGGGCTGGCCATATTTGCCGGGCTGGTAATGCTCGTACCTGTATTCGCCATTGACGAAAAACGGTATTCAAACGGTCATCCCTCGCACTTATCGCTGCTGCCGGCTATTCAAAAAACCTTTCAAAACCGGAATTTCAAATATTACCTGATATCCGACTTTTCGTACTATATGGCATTAAGCATCATATCAAGCGGCTTACTGTTTTTTTTAAAATCGTTGTTAAATCTGCCCGAATCTATGGGCGGGGAGCTTATGGCTACGATGGTATTGGTATCACTGCTGTTTTATCCGCTGGTTAATTACCTGTCGCAAAAGATTGGCAAAAAACCTATCGTGCTTTTTTCGTTCGGTTTACTGAGTTTAATTTTTGTGGCGATATTTTTCCTGGGCAAACTTCCATTTACACCGCAGGTGCAAATCTATACGCTGGTTATCAGTGCATCGTTTCCGCTCGCCTCGCTGGGTATTTTGCCCAATGCTATACTTGCCGAAATAGCACAGAACGAGGCTAAACGTACCGGTGAGAACCGGGAAGGGATGTTCTTTGCGGTTAAATACCTGTTTGTAAAACTGGGCCAAACACTGGGTATTGCATTGTTTGCGTTTTTAACCATTTACGGAAAAGACCCGGGCAACGATTATGGCCTGCGCCTGAATGGCATTTGCGGTTGTGCGCTTTGTTTGCTGGCTTTTGTTTTCTTTAACCGGTTCAGGGAGCGCAGGAACAGGGGCAAAAAGAAAACCGCCCATCATTGAGCTTCAAGTCCTGCCAGAACTTAAAGGCAGGTAACATGTTGCTGTGGGGTCTGAATCGGCTGTTTATCGGGTTGCGCTTCAGCAACACAGGCAAAAAGAAGCGAAGCCATCAAAATGACTATGAGGTATTTGATTATGGTTGCGCTCATTTTCCTTTGCCGTTAAATGTGTTATAAAACAATTTGCCCTTGTAGAATAAAAAAGGCCTGCCATTTGTTTTAAATGCAGGCCTTCAGGATATCAGTGTAAAAGCAATATTACACCAGGTTCTTTTTAATATAGCTGATACTTTGTGCAATGCTCACAAACGGATCGCCCGGGCAAACATCCTGCTCAACAAAGAAATATTTGAGGCCTGATTTTTTAGCCTGGGTAAAGATCTTTTTAAAGTCGATAACCCCGTTTCCAACTTCAGTAAATTTCTTTTCAGGTGTTTTGTCCATATCCTTAACATGCCACAGCGGGAAACGGCCCGGGTGTTTATCAATAAGGGCGATTGGATCCTGGTTTGCTTTATTAACCCAATACAGGTCCATTTCCATTTTTACCAGGTCTTTATCGGTGTTCTCCAAAAGGATCTCGTATGGGTATTTACCGTTTTCCTGTATAAATTCAAAGTCGTGGTTATGATAGCAAAGCTGGATACCCGCGCCTTTACAGGTTTCGCCGGCTATATCAAGCATGTTGGCCACGTTTTTATAATGGTCAAGATTGCCGCGCTCAGATTGTGAAAGATATGCGCAAACCATGTATTGCACACCGGCTTCGGCAGCGTCATCAACAGCTTTTTTCCAGTCGTTCATGATGGTTCCTTTTTGTTGTTCGCCGTTAACCAGCTCCTCGCCTAAGCGATAATGCGCGCTCGGCATAATGAGGCCGTTTTGTTTTAAAACGTTTGCAAAATCGCCGGGGCGCATGCCATAAAACAATTCGGTACCGGTATAAGTTGCCCCTTCAACAGATGTGAAACCTGTTTTGGCAACCTTTGCCAATGCAGCAACAGGGTCGGCAGCCATTGCATCACGCACAGTATATAATTGTAAGCCTATATATTTTTTATCATATGCAAACAAATTAGGAGCTGCCAACAGGCCCGCTGAAAGTAGCGCCGAAGTTTTTAGGAAAGATCGTCTGGTAGTCATTGGTTTATGATTTTTATGATTGGTTGTGTAAATATAACGCATTAAAAATGCCAAAACAAAGACCGAAATTACGCCGATTGGTTTAATGCAGTGGTATAGTATTGTAATTTTTACAGGCGTAGTTAAATATTTGTAAAAATATATAAAAAGAAAAAGCCGCTGTGGCGGCTCCTCATATGCTTTGGGTAAAGTATTATCTTCCTTTTTTAATGTTGGGAAACTTCATTTTATAATCCACATCAACCATTCCTTTTGAAATATCGTTAAGTTTCTTTTCGATAAGCCGTTTACGCAGCGGACTTAGCTTATCGGTAAACAGTTTGCCTTCAATATGGTCATATTCATGCTGGATAACGCGTGCGGCCATGCCCTTAAAAGTTTCTTCATGGTGTTTCCAGTCGGCATCATAATATGACATGCGCACAACCGGCTTGCGGTATACATCTTCGCGGATATCCGGAATGCTCAGGCAGCCTTCGTTAAAACCCCATTCCTCACCGGTTTCTTCCAGTATGGTAGCATTGATGAACGCTTTTTTGAAATCCTTCAGTTCCGGTTCGTCATCATCAAAAGGGGTGGCATCCACTACAAATAAACGCATTGACATGCCTACCTGCGGCGCTGCCAGGCCAACACCACGGGCCGCGTACATGGTTTCAAACATATTTTCAACCAGTTCTTTTATATGTGGATACTCGTCGGGCTCAATAGCTGTTGCTTTCTTTCTTAAAACAGGATCACCGTAGGCAATGATAGGATACTTCATCTTGCAAAAATAAAGGATTATTGCTTAGGCTCAAATAGTAAAGTGATCAGGCGGTTATTATCAAAAATTTCATTGCTAATGGTCAGCAATTGCTCGGCACTTACCAGGTTAATTTTTGCAAAGATCTCTTCGAGGGTGTCAACGCGGTTAAAATCAATCATGCTTTTGGCCATGGCAATAATGAGGCTCATGCGGTTTTCTTCCGCTAATGCTATTTGCCCGATAAACTTTTGCCGGGCCTGGTGCAATTGCAATGTGCCCAGCTTTTGTTCACGCAGTTTTTTCAGTTCCTTATGAATCAGTTTTGAAGCTTTGTTCGCTTTTTCGGTATCGGTACCAAAGTAAATAGAAAAGATGCCGGTATCAGTTAAAGGGGTGTAATTTGATTCGACGGTATATGCTATACCATGTTTTTCCCTGATCTCGAGGTTGAGCCTGCTGCTCATGCCCACCCCGCCCAGGAGATTGTTAAGCAATAATAAGCCCCATTTATGCTCATGCGACGATGAATAAGCCTGTGTGCCTATAATGCAGTGCGTTTGTGAGATGGGTTTGTTAACGATATGGATACTACCCGTACTTTGTACGGGCCTTACCCGGTTTTTTTGAAGTTCATTTAAAGGCACATGGCCGAAATACTTTTCAGACATGGCCACCAGTTTCCTGAACTCATAATTGCCGTGTACAGCAAAGATCATTTCGGTTGTATTATAGTTTGCTGCTATAAACCCCCGGATGTCATCCCCGTTAAGCCTGCCAACAGTTTCGGGCGTCCCTAAAATGTTTTGCCCCATGGGGTGCTCCTTAAACAGCAGTTCTTCAAAATCATCCTGTATGGCTTCTTCCGGCTGATCAAGATAGGAGGCTATCTCATCTAAAATAACACCGCGCTCTTTCTCCTGTTCATCATCCGGGAACGTGGAATGAAATAATATATCTTCAAAAAGATCCATAGTACGGTCAAGGTGCTGGTTAAGCAACGATGCGTGGATGCAGGTATATTCTTTAGTGGTATAAGCGTTAAGATCGGCACCAACAAGTTCAAGCCTGTTGAGGATTTGGCTGGTGTTACGGCGTTCGGTTTCTTTAAACAGCAGGTGCTCAATAAAATGGGCAAGGCCTTCCTGTCCCGGAGCTTCATCGCGCGATCCCGCGTTTACAATAAAGCAGCAATGTGTAATTGCCGATGGCCAGTGCTTATACAGTATGCGGATACCATTAGGTAAAGTATAAAGTTGATAGTCAATCATTCGGCTGCAAAGATAAGCTTATATGTCACAATTATTTTTCACGCTATTGTAAGTGATTAATAGTATTTTAGGCGCTTAAAATCAAATTTCGCCGGGGTTAAATGTAAACGGCGGAACTATACTGCCTTTAAAAAACAAACTAAACCAAATGACAAAACAAATAGCCGATCTGGAATTTGAGATACTACTAACTGCCGAAAAAATTGAAGAACGTGTTAAAGCCATTGGCATACAATTAAATGAGGATTATAATAATAGCATACCGGTTTTTATAGGCGTGCTCAGCGGCAGTTTCCTTTTCATAGCCGACCTGATTAAACAAGTGAGCATTCCCTGCGAAATTAACTTCACCAAATTAGCATCATACTATGGTGGCACCTCCAGTACGCTAAAAATACGGGAAGATATTGATTTAACGGTTGATATTAAGGGCCGTGATGTACTTATTATTGAAGATATTGTTGATACAGGCAATACGGCTCACTATCTAATCCAGAAACTGAAAGAAAGGGAGCCTGCCTCATTGGGGCTATGCTCGTTATTATTAAAACCTGCTTCCCTGCAAAAAAAGATAGAAGAACTTAAGTATGTGGGCTTTGAAATTGAAAATGAGTTTGTGATAGGTTATGGTCTCGATTATAAAGAATTGGGGCGTAATTTAAAGGATATTTATAAAAAAGTAGGATAGGAATAAGCATACCTGAACAGGAAATGTGGGGTTGCTATTGAGGCATAGCACATTATGGGTAATCTTTTTAACAACTGATTAAAACAATAGCCCCCTTGTTTCGTTTTAGGAGTTATGAAATATACATCTTTACTTTTATCAGGCTGCATAGCAGCATCGTTTTTGTTTTCTTCATGTGATAAAAAAGGGCCGGCTACTTCAACTGTTGCTATTACCATAACTGATGGCCAAACCGGCGCTGCATCGGCAGGTGCAACAGTAAAACTGTATGATGATGTAAATAAACCCAATACCGGGGAAGCGCCCTCATATACACTTACTACGGATGCGTCAGGAAAAGCGACTGCAGTAGTTGCCTATATAGGAGAATATTACATTGTTGCTGAGAAGGGAACCCAGAAAAGTTATTACAATGGACTGATTCCGATAGGTATTTTTAAAACTCAGGCCGATATTGACAGCAGCCCTAAACAAACACCTGCAGCAATAATTGGTTCAGTGAAATTTAAAGATACCAATAACGACGGCGTTATCAACGATTCGGATAAAGCAAAAGCGCCGAATTTGTTTTTGGAAGAAGGACAAACGCTTAATTACAGCTTAGCGGTTTATTAATTTACAGAGAGACTTATTTTATAGTAAAGCTACCGGTGAAAATCGGTAGCTTTATTGTTATAGGTTGAACAGTAATATTTAAGTGGCCTGTATTTCGATGAAAAGAATATTTATTGTTTTCGGTGTTTTACTGCTTATAATATCCGTCGTATCCTTACGACAACATGCCTGAAATACAATTATTCCCCTAATTCTTATTAAGTTTATTTAATGGAATTTGATGAGATCTATTTTTATACCGCGACAATCAACAAGTGGATTCCACTGCTTCAATCCGATAAATTTAAACATATTGTTTTAAATAGCCTGATTCATCTCGTTAAGCAAAAGAAATAGAAATTTATGGTTTTGTAATCATGCCAAATCACATCCACTTAATTTGGTCCGAATCGCAAATGAATGGCAAAGAAAAGCCATTTGCCAGCTTTATGAAGTTTACGGGTCATCAGTTTTTGGACGAGTTGCGAGCGACGGATAACCCTTTACTGGTAAAGTTTAAGACAGATTTAAAAAACAGAAACTACCTGTTTTGGCAAACCAACTCGTTGCCCATAAGGGTGTTTGATCGGAAAATGTTAGAGCAAAAGCTGGATTACATTCACCTCAACCCATTACAGGCACATTGGAATTTAACCGATGATCCAAATAACTATTACTTTTCATGATGTTCGTTTTATGAGCAGGAGGATAAAAAGTTTGATTGGTTAATACATTATATGGATGTGATGTAAGTTGCTTTGCATCCCCGTTGCCGTGGGGACACGGCAACGGGGGAGCCTTCCATGCCTTTTCCTCTCCCCGGTTGTCGTGTCCTCACGACAACCTTTTCACCATTGTTGAGACCCTAATGCATAGAAAGACATTATGTTGTGGGAACACGACAACAGGGGTTGATTATATTATCCCCGCCACCTCGCTCAGCATCCTCAGCGCCTCGTCAACGCTATCAATTCCCTCAATGCCCAAACGGAGTGTGTTTTTAACTTCTTTCAAATTGGTGCGCCTTGGGTTATTCTTCACAAAGTCGAGCACATTACGGAAGGCCTCGGTTTCAAAGTAACTTGATTGCTGGTTGGTGATAAAATAACCGCGCAAAACGTTTTTCTTGAGCGAGATTTTTTCAAAACCGATGGCCTTGCCCAGCCATTGCAACCGCAGGGTATTGAGTAAACCGTCAACCTGGGCCGGCACCGGGCCAAAACGGTCGTGCAATTTTTGTTGAAATGCCTGCAGTTCCACCTCGTTTTCCAGTTTGGAAAGCTCGGTATACAGGTTATATCGCTCGGAGAGATTGGTTACATACTCATCGGGGATGAGAATCTCCAGGTCGGTATCAATTTGGGTAAAAGAAATATAGGGGCGGGGCTTATCCTCGGGGAATACGCCTTTAAACTCATCGTCTTTAAGTTCCTGTATAGCCTCGTCGAGGATCTTATGATACATTTCAAAGCCTATTTCGGCAATGAAGCCGCTTTGTTCGGCGCCAAGCAGGTTTCCGCTGCCACGGATATCCAAATCCCTCATAGCCACATTAAAGCCGCTGCCCAGGTCGCTGAATTCTTCAATGGCACTCAGGCGTTTGCGGGCCTCGCTGGTTAACGTTGACAAAGGCGGACTTAGCAAATAACAATACGCCTTTTTATTACTCCTGCCCACACGGCCGCGCATCTGGTGCAGATCGCTCAAGCCAAACATATGGGCGTAGTTGATAATAATGGTATTGGCATTGGGAATGTCCAGGCCGGCCTCAATAATGGTTGTAGCCACCAGCACATCATACTCGTGGTTCACGAATTTGAGCATTACATCTTCCAGATCGTCACCTTCCAATTGGCCGTGAGCGATGCCGATACGTGCTTTAGGAACCAGCTTACGGATCATGCCGCCCAATTGCGGCAGATCGGCCACGCGGTTGTGGATAAAGAACACTTGCCCGCCGCGGTCAATCTCAAATTCAACAGCTTCCTTAATCAACTTGTCATTAAATACGTGCAGCTCGGTAACAACCGGCTGGCGGTTTGGCGGGGGAGTTGATATGATAGAAAGGTCGCGTGCACCCATTAACGAAAAATGAAGCGTTCGCGGAATGGGCGTTGCTGTTAAGGTAAGTGTATCCACATTGGCGCGCATCTGTTTCAGCTTTTCTTTGGTTGATACGCCAAACTTCTGCTCCTCGTCAATGATCATCAGGCCAAGATCTTTGAATTTCACATCCTTGCTTACCAAACGATGGGTGCCGATGATGATATCTACCTTACCTTCTTTTAGTTTCTCCAGGGTATCCTTGATCTGCCTGGTTGATTTAAAGCGGTTAACATAATCAATATTGGCCGGGAAACCCTTGAGCCTGTCGGTAAAGGTTTTATAGTGTTGCGCCGCCAGGATGGTTGTTGGTACAAGGATGGCCACCTGCTTGCTATCGGCAACGGCTTTAAATGCTGCGCGGACAGCTACTTCAGTTTTGCCAAAACCTACGTCGCCGCAAATGAGGCGGTCCATAGGGTGGGGCGATTCCATATCTTTTTTGAAATCGGCGGTGGCTTTTTCCTGGTCGGGAGTGTCTTCGTACAGGAATGATGCCTCCAGCTCGGTTTGCAGATAGCTATCGGGCGAAAAGGCATTGCCATGCTGGGCTTTACGAAGGGCGTAAAGCTTGATCAGGTCACGGGCTATGTCCTTAACTTTTTTTTTTGTTGTTTTCTTCAAACGTTCCCAGGTGTCGGTACCCAGCTTGTTCATTTTGGGAACGGAGCCTTCTTTACCGCTGAATTTGGAGATGCGGTTAAGCGAGTTGATGTTCACATACAGCAGGTCGTTGTCAGCATAAATCAGGCGGATCATTTCCTGTTGTTTACCGTTCACATCAACCTTTTCCAGTCCGGCATATTTACCTATACCGTGGTCGATATGCGTAACATAATCGCCCGGTTTAAGGTCACGGAGCTCTTTAAGTGTGATGGCCTGCGAACGCTGGTAGCCCTTGCGGGTTTTGTATTTATAGTAACGGTCAAAGATCTGGTGATCGGTATAGCAGGCTATCTTTTGCTCGTGGTCAATGAAGCCTTCGCGTATGGAGATGCTTACCGGCGTAAATTTTACCGTTTTGTCCAGGTCGTCCAAAATGGCGTACAAACGCTCAACCTGTTTGGCCGAATCGGTAAAGATGAAGTTCTCTATCTTATCTGCCTCGTTGTTTTTGAAATTATGAATGAGCAGCGTAAAGTCCTTATTAAACGATGGCTGTGGGCGCATATCAAAATTGATAGCGGTAGCATCATGGTAAAAGAACTGTTTTCCAAACTCTACCACCGGGAAATCATGCAATTGATCGCCTATTAGTTTTTCGTCGGTAAAACCAAATTTGGGGTCTATCCAATCAGGGTTTTGTGCTTTTTCATCTGCAGAGAGGGCTTTCCAAAGATTTACAGCCTTTTTATAACCGGTTTGGATAATGTCCAGCGTAAACTGAATGTCTTTGATCCATACCTGGGTACCTGCTTCAACATATTCAAGCAGGGAGATATTATTCTCTGTTAGAAATTTAGATTGTACGTTGGGAACAATGGTAATGCTTTTAACATGCTCAACCGAAAGCTGGCTCTCGATTTCAAACGTACGGATCGACTCAATGAAATCGCCGAAAAACTCTACCCGGTAGGGGAGCATATGCGAAAAAGAGAAGATATCAACAATACCGCCGCGGATGGAAAATTGCCCCGGTTCATACACAAAATCAACGCGCTCAAAATCATACTCTATCAAAAACTCGTTGATGAAATCGATGCTAAGCTTGTTGCCAACGGCTATTTCGAGGGTGTTTTTTTCAAGCGATGAACGATCGATCACCTTTTCGGCCAGGGCCTCGGGATAAGTTACAATGAGCTGGCCATATTCGGTGCTGTGGTTAAGTTCGTTCAAAACCTCGGCACGGGCAAGCACATTGCTGCTGTCGGGCTGGGTAAATTCAAATGGTTTGCGGTATGATGAAGGGAACAGCAGGGCTTCTTTACCGGTAAGGTTTTCCAGGTCGGCCTGGAAATAACCTGCTTCTTCGCGGTCGGGCAGTACAAATACCATGTGTTTGTGCTGCAAAAAATACAATGCTACCGCCATGGCCGAATCACTTGATCCCACCAAACCACGTAGCTGTACCCTTGGATTTTTTGATGCGTTAAGCGCGGTAGCCAACGCTTTTATCCGGTCATCAGCCTTATATCTGTCTAATATATCACGGATGTTCAAATCGCGGCAAAGATAAACAAAAAAGAAAAGCCAAAATAAAAAAGCATTGGGCTAAAAATTAATGCAAACAATATGAGGGCTTATTTACTTTTTAATGATAAATTTATGTATGTAAACGCGCATACCGATTTATAAATCAATCTTAATTATATAATTATGAAGAATGCAGTGTTATCAGGGGGTATCATCGGCGTACTAAGTATTATCTGGATCTTTGCTATGCCACGGCTTGGCGTTATGCCGCAAAAAGACGTTGTGGCCCCAGTCGAATACTTTTCATTTATTATACCGGCTATCGGGCTTTTTTTCGGTATCATGAGTTATCGAAAAAACGAGTGTAATGGCCAGATGGGCTTTTTGGAAGCCCTTTTTCAAAGCTTTAAAATATTAATTGTAGGCGGCATCATCGCCGTTTTCGGCTCAATACTTTATATCAGCTACGTATCGTCGGCGGGTGCTAACATAAAGGATTTTTCTGAACGGATCTTTGGTGCATTGATAGTTGGGGTACTGCTCGCCTTCGCGGTATCGTTATTATTCACCAACAAAGCGAACAAACTTGATTAAGCGTTATTTTTCAAAATATTTTGAACTCTTGTTCTGGATAGCGGCGATGCTTTCATTGGCGATGACCTCGCCAACGGAAGCATCGCACTTTACCTTATGCCCTCTTAAGCTGATGGGCATAGGCTGGTGCCCCGGCTGCGGCTTAGGGCATAGTATTATTTATCTTTTTCATGGCGATGTCAGCAATTCGTTCCGTGCCCACTGGCTTGGCATCCCTGCCGTGGCCGTGATCTTTAACCGGATTTATGTACTTACCAAAGCGAGGCTGCTGGAAAGGAATCAGTTTAAGAGCCTTATCTGAGCAACAAAACAAAAAAATGTCATTTCGATAGAGCCGGGGCGGCAGAGCGTTGGAGCGAAAGAGAAATCTTATACGCCAGGAGTAGCGCCGATGGATGTCGTATAAGATCGTATGGGTGAAATAGTTAAAGAAGAGTTCTTGAAAAAAAGGTTG
>CBIHRB010000045.1:0-33452 GCA_966212355.1 uncultured Mucilaginibacter sp. | reverse complement strand
AGTATCTTTACAATAAGAAGGAGCTGCAGGAAGAGCTGGGGCAGTATGATTATGGCGCAAGGTTTTATGATCCGGTGATTGCGAGGTGGACTGGTGCTGATCCACTCGCAGAAAAGTCGAGAAGATGGTCACCTTATACTTATGGGAAGAACAATCCTATTATAATGATTGATCCTGATGGAATGTACGACTTGTATTTTGTGGACAGAACCCCTGATCAAACCGGAAAAGATGAAACTAAAAATCTTATTAATGAAGGTTTGGGTGGAAAGTTCGCAGACATTGACGAGTTAGGAAAAGTGACATTGAATGTATCCGAAGAACAATTGAAAGGATTTACAGACGAGCAAAGAGAGTTTTACAACGTAATAAATAATGCAGTGAAAGCCGATGAGATAATAGGTATAGATATTGTAAAAAATTCACCAGAGGCAGAGATTGCAAATTATGGAAGGGGTATGATTGATATAGCGGATGTAAAACAATTTGGAAATAATGACGGGGCTGATAAGTTCTCGGTATTTGGGCATGAGCTTGCTGAACAAACTGCCAAACAAATGACAATTAATAGCAATTATCCAGATAATCATGAAATAGGAGTGCAAGCTGAGGGAAAGATAAAGGGTAATATGCGTATAGATGTTGATGAGACAAATAAAATGTCTTTCATGGTGGGAGGAAAAGAAGGCCGCAATGGTTTTTTTATCAATATGTATAAAGACAACAAAACCGGCAAAGTAACAGTAGTAAAAATTGATTTTAAGGAAGGCAATGTTGTTAATGTAACTGCAACAGCAAAAATAGAGTAAATCATGATTTTAAATATTAAAGTAAATTTGTTTGTTATGTTGATGGCATTATTGTTTATCAGTTGTGTCGATAAAAAGGCATGCAAAATATATGTTCAAAATTTAGAGATAATAAAAGAACGTTTAGATAATAAACAAGGACAGAATCTAATGCAGGTTGATGCGGCTATAACATTTTTAGAAAAGTTAACAAGTATTAGGTCTGAATCAAATGGTAATTATGTAGGCCGGTTTGATCCGACAACACACGATTATGATCAATGGCTAAAATGGTTCAAAATAAATAATTCAAAAATCTATTGGGATGAGAAGGATCAAAAAGTGAAAGTAAAAGATCAATTAAACGCAGTAAAGAATTAATGTCTTGCTCAGATAACGGGAATCCTTTTTGAAGGTTCGATTATGGTGCGCGGTTTTATGATCCAGAGATCGGGAGGTTTAACACCATGGATGCATACGCGGCAAAATACTCTTCTATGACACCATATCAATATGGAGCACTTAACCCGATAAAAAACATTGATGTTAATGGAGATAGTGTTAAAGTAAACACGACATTGTCGATAGCTATTCCTGGAATTGGGAATATAAACGTCACTGCGTCATTACATTATCGAGGCGGTACTGCGTATTTCCAAAATGGAACAATTTATACTGGAAATGATCCCTTTGTCGCACAGGTTGGCTCTGCATTAAATAGTTTAAGTCAAGGAGCTTTTGGTAGATCTTTAGTTAACTATATAGAAGGATCAACAAATAACACAACAATTGTAAACGATAGCAGAGGCCAGGGGAACTTTACAGCTGACGATGGAAGTGCTGTACGGTGGAATCCAAATGGGAATACAGGGGGGCCTGATCAAAATGGAGGCACAACAAGGCCATCCTTTATCGGCTTAGGTCATGAATTTGCACATGTTCAAGATGTTTGGGAAGGAACGATAGATAGAAGTACTTGGTATTCGGTTACAGATGCGGACAATAATGTAGTCGGTAGCGTATCCAATGCAGAAAAATATGCAACTTATGCTGAGAACCAAATAAGAGGGGAACATGGTATAGCGTTAAGAGAGTTTTATTCCCCAGTATTATCGGGAGGTGGATTTGAGCCTTCTCGCATTTTAAATAGTGGAACAAGCATTAATATGTGGATTTTTAGAGCCCCTACTTCAATGACTCCAATGCAACCGCAGAATCATATTGTTATACCTTCAATTCAACTTCCTAAAACAATACAACGGCCATGAAAAAAGTGTTAATATCGACTTTATTTATAATTATTGTATCTGGATGTTCCACTAAGATGACCTTTCCTCTCCTGTCTAAAAAAATATATGATAAGAACAGGGGTATAAATGATAAATCAACCTTTAAATTAAGTTCTTACAAAAAGGACGTGAGAATGAAAGTTTTTCTATTAGATAGTTCAACTTTTTTAAAGGAGCCCCTAAAAGATACGCTATATATTTTGGAGGGGTACAATATTGAAACAGCAACGTTCTACGAACGAATATGGAATCGAAATCACCAAATAAGTTACAGTTATCTTAAAGGAACCGTTACATTGCAAAAGCAATCAATATTTACAGACTATCAAGTTAAACTTATCACTAATTGGGACACTGTCCAAATCAGGAAAGAAGAAAGAATAAATGGCAATTGGATAGATAACAATCTGTTAATAAACAGCATCAGGTGTTACAAGGTTGGAAGTAGTTGGCAAATTGATGAGATTACTTTTAAAAACTTTTTTAATTCAAAGCGAGATAATTAGTATTAAATGTAACAGGGAATATATTATTTGGCCTCTGCTACCGCAAGTGATTGCTGCCGCAAGCCTCCCGGCTTGTGGCCCGTTTGCAAAGTATTGCACATGCAAATCCCGGATGTTGATTTCATCCGGGATTTTGTTGCAAGCCGTTATTAATACTTTCTCCCAGTTCTGCAAGCCGCTGCGAGTTTGAGCGAGGGTCTGTGAAGAGGAAGCTGCAAAGCAGCGACTTCACAGAATGCTTCACAAAGCCTTGGCGCTGATTTTGAACAGTTGGGTAGTGTTGTGGACTATCAAAAGCAGTGACAAGGCTGAAGCCTTTTGCGATGGCGCAGGCGAGCCAAACGATATGAGCGGCTGGCTTTATAAATCTTGAGTGTTGCAAGCGTCACCTGGTCGAATAGACCAAGTGTAGGCGCAGTATAAGTGAAAGGTTAATGAAGACAGAGACAGCTCATGTGATGAACGACTTTGCACCCTCAAATAGCATAACAGGCAGCATAAACCTTACTTTGGACGGTTTCTCAAAAGTACATCGGCATCAGTTGAAATTAGAGCTACATTACAACATAACAGGTTAGTATTTAAATCAGCATCTTCTAATGATCTTGATAAAATAAACCGCGAAGTTATTGAAAGTGTAAAGTTCCGATTCTTAAATAAAGAGATCATTAAAGGTCTTCCTGCAAGTGGAGAAAATCTTTTAGATGCAGAGAAAATACAAGGCGGGACTGAGTCGCTGATCTATGCAAACGAAGATGAACTATTGGAAAGTATACTGGCTCTTAAACAGTATAAGCACCAGCGTCACCTTTGGTACCTTTCGCAAAAACATGAACGAACGATATTAAAACTTCGGTTTGTACTGGAACCTTTTCATTTGTGTTTTTACTTGTCGGCAATAATCAATACCATTTGGTATGGGAAACGTTAGATACCGAAGAGGCGACGTATATATGGCATATTGAAAAATCATTCTACGAATTGGAACGAAGTATCAAGCGTGTAGATGGTTTGCTTGGACAAATACGAAGCAAAGGCAGACAGCAATATTTAGAAACTAATCCGGAACAATTTAGCCGGATAGTGCATGATTATTCCAACGAGCAAAAAGGGTTCATTATCTGGAAAGACCAATTAGAAGAAAAGTTATTTTAACATAATTTACTTAATCCACAGATAAAACGAAGTAATTGAACCATTTTCAATTTAGGTCTAAACCTGCTACCCTTTTCAAATCATAAAAGAAATGTTGTGTTATAATTAAAGTCTGCACCACCTTACTGGACAGATCGGTTAATTCCGATTCTGTCCAGTTCTTTTTTACACCTAATCGATTGGTAATCAAAAAATCTATTTGGCGTATACTACTTTACCGTATTTACCCGAATGAAAGTCATTATATGCTTCTGAAATTTCCGACATCGTATTCATTACGAACGGCCCTTGAGCAAGAATTGGCTCAGCATATTTTTCTCCACCGAACAAAATGATATCCACGTCGCCCTCGTGGGTGTTAGTAAGTTCTATTGTTCCTTCTTCCCTGTCAAATTCAATAAAGTCACCGGCGACGAATTTTGTATCATTGATCATCAAATCATGTGCCGGAAGAAATATAGCATACTCCAACTCTTTCTCAGTTGACATAGAGAACTGCTTTCCTTCCTTAAGATGAATATGATATAGATACTGTTTCGAGTAATCCGGAATTTTTGAAGCAAGTTCTTCATATTGCCCGACAATGACTTTCAGCCAACCACTGTCTTCGCTCAACTGCATTTGCGGAACTTCATTTGCATTAATAGACAGATATTCCGGATCTTCCTTTTTAATGTTCGAAGGCAGGTTAATCCAGAATTGAAAACCGTGCATTTCAGGGTTACCCGTTTGGGAGTCAGGGTTCATCGTCTCATCATGAATGATTCCATTACCGGCTTTCATCCATTGTACGCCGCCGGAATAAACTTTTGCATGATTGCCACGACTGTCAAAGTGTTCTCCTTCACCACTCAAAACATATGTTAGTGTTGCAATACCGCGATGAGGGTGTGCGCCTGTTCCCTCTTTCATTTTTGGCTTATCGGTGGAATGTTTTACAGGGGCCAGATGGTCAAGAAAAACAAAGGGGCCTACCGCCTCTGCATATCGGTTGGGTAATATCCGGTAAATAACCATCTCGCCAATATCCGCTCTGTGGCCTTGTGTTGAGAAACTGATTTGTTTTTTCATATATAATAATGCAGCATCCTGAGATAAATCGGGATGCTGCGTATTTTAATTGGTAATTTATTCCTGGAAAATATTGGGGTACTACTTACTTTGTGGCTCGGTATCAAGAAGTTGTTGTTCCCATAGGAAATTAGTGCCTACATTGCCTTGATGTTCCATACCGACCTGGCCTATACCGGGAACGGTTTCCAAACGTGCCCAGTCACGCTGCAGTTCTGCTCCAAAAACCATCCATGTAATTGGAGTAACACCCGCCTGAACCATCCGCTGCACCGCTACTTCATGGGCCTCCAAACTGGTGCCACCGGAAGCATCTGTTACCGCATATACCTCGTACCCTTCACCTGCAGCTTGTATCGCCGGGAATGCAAGACATATTTCTGTCCATAAGGCAGCTATTACAACTTTCTTTCTTCCTGTTTGCTTTACCCAGTCTACCACACGGCCATCCTCCCAGGTATTGATGAATGTCCGGTTAATAGGTTTCTGATCCGGGAATACATCCTGTAGTTGCCTGAGCAAATAACCACCCCGTTCTTCAACAACTGTGGTTAAAAGTGTTGGCACGCCAAACACTTTTGCGGTTTTAGCCAGTCCAACAACATTGTTAATGATTGTTTGTGAATCATGACTTCTTAACGCTGCAAATTGAAAAGGTTGATGATCAATTAAGATCAGTACACAGTTTTGTGGTGTCAGCAGGGCATCTAACCCTGCTTTAGGATTTTTGTCCATCGTTTTTGAATTTAATTGTTTGACATTGATTTTGCTGATGTAAAAATGCAATCAGCAACAAACTAAAAACGATGACTTTTGGCGAAAAGAATCGTTGACAAATATCAATAAACCAGAAGAGGAATTATTTTTTTATTACCCTGCGAAGAACCCTGCTTAATGTTTCTTTTGTAATGCCGAGATAGGAAGCAATGACATGCTGCGGGAAACGTTTTACGATTTGAGGATAGTGATAAGCAAAATCGATATATCGTTCTTCAGCTGAAAGACTTATGGATGCATTAGCTCTCTTTTGTGCGGCGATTGCATGCATTTCATCCATTTTTCTTACCATTTCATTGCACGCGGGTATTTCCTGAACAAGCTTTAAGGTATCGGCCTTTGTAATAAGAAGTAATTCTGTATCCTCCCATGCATCAATATTATATAAAGATGGCGTAAGCATCACCCAGCTTTCCCGATCTCCCACCCACCAATTCTCAATAGACAGGTGGACAATACGCTCCATTCCCCCTTCATCAACCCTATACTGTCGCATGGCACCTTTAGTAATAAAACCATAGTAATTGCATACTTCGCCTTCCTGAAGGAAGTATTGTTTCTTTTTCAAAAATTTGGGCTGAAAAGCTGCACTCAGCAATTCAAACTGCTTATTCGTCAACGGCGTCGTTGAATATTTGGTAATATAATCGCGAAAATATTCAAACCCTGAGAATGGCATATTGAGACTCATAAATCTACCTGGCTGATATATTGAAAATTGCTCAAAATTAGTATAATGTAAGTAAAGAAATAGTAGCAGGAAGTTATACTGGATAGATATTTGTTGTAATTTTATTCGTATCTCATTGGAATGAGATTATTTATTATCAATAAGACACTCAGACTAACTTATCGTGCCGCACTTAGATGTACGTGCATGTACAATTAATATTTTATCAAACAATGTTTGAAGCACTTTTAAAATATATAAATAGCTATATATCCAAGCCTATTTCAGAAAGTGAATTCGAAGGGATTAAAAAAGCTTTTATACCGAAAAAAATAAGGAAAAGACAATATCTGTTGAAACAAGGCGATGTATGCAAAACCTTCGCTTTTATTACCAAGGGCGCCATCCGACAGTACATGGTTGATGAAAAAGGCATAGAGCACACCGTACAACTGGGTATTGAGAATTGGTGGGTTGGAGACAGGGAAAGTTGGTCTACGCTATCTCCGTCTATCTACAATATCGAAGCTTGGGAAGATAGCGAATTGTTGCTTATTAACAGAGAAGATGGTATGAAATTGGTACGGCAATTTCCAGCTTTCAATGAAATGATAACACAATTAGACGAAAGACACATGATTGCCACTCAAAAAAGAATAACCTCATCAATTAGCTTTACCGCGGAGAAACGTTATACCGAATTTGTTAGTTGTCACCCTGATTTTCTACAAAGATTTCCGTTACATATGATCGCGTCTTATCTCGGCATTACGAAAGATACGCTAAGCCGGGTACGGAATCAAACCATAAAAAAATAAGGTATTTCTTAAAATTAACCGCCTTTTCTGCCTTGCTTCTGTTGACATTTGTCTATAGATTTTTTCGTCATTTATCATCGTTCTTTGCTTTCATATAAAACATTTTTGTAGCCATACATATGTATGACCGTGAAAGCAATTCTTTGGTTTTTTATCCCCTTATTTGCAATTTCATCTTCTACCTATGCCCAGGTTTCCCGGGATTCCTCACCGACCGGGCATTTGCCGGACGCCGCTGAAGAATATTGGCCTGAATCCAAAGACACAATAGGCAAACAGGATTTTCTTCAAAGGATAAAGCATAACCCCATCCGCAATGGTAAAGGGTTTATCAGTGTGGGCGGAACGCTTCGTGAGGGGTATGAAAATTATAAGAATTACTTATGGGGGTTGGGTACTCAGGATAATAATGGATATTCGTTACATCGACTTTTATTACACACTGACGTAAGGTGGAACCATTCAATTAGATTTTTTACAGAAGTTGAAAACAGTTTGGCCATAGGAAGAAACGGCGGCCCCCGGCCCGTAGTAGATGAAAACAAGCTGGCCGTTAACCAGGCGTTTGCAGAATTTGCGCTTGATGCGTTCCAGCATTATCATCTAAAATTGAGGCTTGGAAAACAAGAGCTGACTTACGGAATAGGTTCTCTGTTAGATTTGCGTGATGTAAACGTCAGGTTTTCACTCGCTGGTGGAAAATTAATTTTTGAACAGGGAAACACCAAAATTGATGCATTTTTAATGGAGGCTATCCAAAATAATCCCGGTTATTTCGATGATCGGTTAAATAAATCTCAAAAAATTGGGGGAGCATGGATAACCCAAACAAGGGCAAATAAATTCTTCAACAAAATTGACGCATTTTATATTTATATTGACAGGGATGCCGCACAATTTAACCAAGGCTTTGGTCATGAATATAGAAATACTGTTGGGGGAGACGCATGGTTTCAAACAGGTAATTTGGGTGGTTATTCTGAAGGCAGTTTTCAATTCGGCCATTTCAGTAACGGCCCTATCCTGGCCTGGAAAATTGTACAATCAGTTTTTTACAAGTTTCAAAACATAGTATTCAAACCTGTATTTTCTCTTAATTGCGCCATCTCCAGCGGTGACCAAAGCCTGGATGATAATAAACTTCAAACCTTCAACCCGATTTATCCCAGGGGTGTTTATTATGGGTATATGGATAATGTCGGATCTTCCAACATGATTGTTGTACATGAAAAATTAGAAATTCCATTCAATACGAGGTTGGCATTAGCTTTAGGCTATTATAAATTCTGGCGGGAATCCACGAACGACGGAGTGTATTTGGCTAATGGTTTGCTATTATTCCCTTCATTAAATTCAGCACGGCATGTGTCAGATATGTATGACTTCAAATTATCTTATATACCGGTTACGAACATGTCCATTTCTTTATTTGCCGCTTATGATAAACGTGGGAAGTATCTGCTACAACAACCAACGACTTTAGGTGATAGTCGTTATTTGGCAGTCAGAGTGGAGTTTGCTTTCTGAGACTATAATTTTTCTTCGACAGATCCACCTCACTTAATCTGATTAATATTTGTCAACGATTTATATAAAATAGCCCAATTTCCATCTTGAATTTACAATTCTAAATTCGCTATCAGACGCAAATCAGATAGGAAATGGTTGGATACTTGTATAGTAACCACCACAAACGTTCATAAGTTGCTAAACACTTGCGGACGTTTTATTTTATGCTCCATAGCTTTGTTTCTTTAATTGGCGAAGTTCAGCAGCAGATGCTTTATTAACTCACCAACATATCCTCAAGCTCCTCAATTCTGATTCCGTAAAAATGTATCCGATTTCCTGAGTTTTGTATACGCCGCTCAAGTATTGATCGGGATAATTTTGTGTCATACTTTTTAACATAAATAGCAATGACAAAAAATAGAAGTATTTTAATTACAGGGGCAAATGTAGGCTTAGGTAAAGAAGCTGCAAGGCAATTGGCCTTAATCAATGAAACAGAAAAGATATACCTTGGGTGCAGAAACCGTCAGAAAGCAGAAGAGGCCAAACAAGATTTGGAAAGTCTAACGGGACGATCCATTTTTGAAGTTATTATACTGGATGTAAGTGACATGGATTCAGTAAGAGCTGCTGTGAAGGGAATCGAGAAATCAATAGATGCATTGATATTAAACGCAGGCGGACAGGGTGGGAAAAATCCACTGAAAATCACATCAACAGGTATGACTAACATAGCTGCTACAAACTTATTGGGTCATGTGGTATTAGTTGATGAGATGATTAAAGCCGGCAAATTAAATAATGAAGTTCTCTATGTCAGTTCAGAAGGAGCAAGAGGAATTAAAGGTATCATGAATAGACCCAGTTTAAAGACCAACTCTGTAGGTGAACTTATTTCTGTTCTTAATGGCTCTTTTTCTGAGACAAAATTGGATGCCAGTGAAGCCTATGGGTATGGGTATATCAAATATATCGGTACCTTATGGACATCAGCCAATGCCCGCAAATATCCTCAAATAAAATTTATTAGCGTTAGTCCTGGTAATACACGTGGTACAGCAGGATATGATAATTTACCGACTGTGACGAAGTTTTTGTTCAAATACGTTTTCGCGCCTATTATAATGCCGCTCATTGGAATGATTCATGGCATTAAAAAAGGCGCTGCACGATATGTCGAGGCATTGAATAACCCAAGCTTCAAAAGCGGTGAGTTTTATGGCAGCAAGGATGGGAAAGTTACGGGAGTTCTGGTCGAACAAGGACCAATTTTTCCTGATTTAAAGAACATTTCATTTCAAAATAATGCTTACGAAGCACTTCATAGTTTTATTAAGTAATTTCGGTTGTTATGAATCATTTTAAAAGTCTTAGTGAAGCGTATCGCATTTTAGGATTTGCACCGCCTGAACATCCCTTGATCAGCGTAATGATGTGTGACAGTACAACTTTCAAAAACGATATAAGTTACACCTGTGATTTTTATCTGATCGCGTTCAAAAAAATGAAATCGGGTGTGATACAATATGGAAAAACCAAATACGATCATGACTTGGGTTCAATGTCTTTTATTAAACCGCGGCAGGTTGTAGACATGAGAGATATCAAGTTGGAAGAAAATGGCTTTAATATTTCCTTGCATGAGGATTTCTTAATTGGACACCCACTCCACGATGAGATCAAAAAATATGGTTTCTTCGACTATGAAGCAAACGAAGCATTGCATCTGTCACCTGCAGAAGAAAAAACTATTTGGGAATTATATCGAAAAATCGAAACGGAATATCATAATAACCGGGATGAATTCAGCAGGGCCATCATACTTACCCATATTGATTCTATCTTTAAATACTCGGAGCGCTTTTACAGAAGGCAATTTATTGACCGAAAACCGTTATCCGGCACCACGGTGTCCAGGTTCAATAAAATAATGACCTCATATTTTGAAAAAGGCCTTATGAACGATAAGGGGCTACCTACGGTAAATTACATGGCTGGTGAGCTAAACCTTTCGCCCCGATATCTGAGCGATTTGCTTAAACAGGAAACCGGTAAAACAGCATTGGAATTAATCCACCTTTATTTAATTTCAGAAGCTAAAAATATGTTAACAGGAACAGATTCCACTGTCGCCGAAATTGCCTACAAGTTAGGCTTTGAGAATCCTCCGTATTTCTCCAGGTTGTTTAAAAAACAAACTGGCATGAGTCCCAATGAATTTAAAAGCCATGGTTTAAACTAAAGATATATCAAAACATAGTTTGGTTAACATTAGTCAACTTTTATTTTCACTGAGATAAATTAACTCAAAAGGATAGGGTTTTTATCCTGACAATGCGATTTTATTTGAATGTTATTAATTTGAACCAAATCATTTATAAGTCCAAATACGCTATTAAACGCAAATCAACCAGAAAATGGTTCGAGATTTGTAATGTAGCCACCACAGAAAGAAGAAGGTCATTTTTCGATAAGAAAGTGGCCTTTTTGCGTTTAGATGCATCTTTTCTCTCCGATTAAATATTGATCACATTCTCATTGCTCCGTATTTAATTAAACGACCTTACTTCTCTTTAATTAATTCATTAACAAGCTTTTAATAATTCACCAACAAATTGTTTATGATATATATTATTTGTAAGTTTATGTAACCAATTGCATTATTTATGGTGATAAAATTTTAGGCATTATTTTGTCCTTACCTGGCTCTTTTTACTAAGGAGTCGTCGCCGCCAAATAAAACCGCTACCAGACGAAATAAAGCCTTATATCATATTAAACCTTAAGCATTATGAATAGGATTTTAATTTTCGCAGCTTTATTTAGCTTCCTGATTTTTGGATGCAAGAAAAAACAGAAGTCGTCCGAGGCAGGCCTCTCGGGTGTATATGAACTTGAAAAACAAGTGCTTGATCGAGGAGGCAAAGACTCTGTTATTAAACGAACGCAAATTAAAATCTACACAGATCATAACTATTTATACGCCAGTATAGTTCCTGATTCATCTGTTGGGTTTGGTGTGGGCACTTATACACTTGACTCGGCCAACCGACTTCAGGAACATAGTATTTACACCAGCAGAGCGCTCGACTCATCCCTAACGTATAATCTTGAGGTTACGAAAAAACCTGGTGGTTATACCCAAGTCATCCCCGACTTTGCCACGGTAAAAGGTGTAAAATATGCATTGAAGGAAGATTATAAAAAATTCCCGTCAGCGGATAGCTCAGCGCTTGACGGCTTGTGGAAAATGGAAAGAACCTATACCATAAAGGGCAAAGACACAATCCCAACTGATGTAACGCAGTATAAAATATTCTGGGGAGGGCATTTTATTTTCGTCCACAGGTTCGCTCAGAATAAGGAAAAAACCATTTTTAAAAATGGGTTTGGCACCGGGGTATTTACTTTTAGTAATGATACGCTTAGGGAAGAAGAGCAAATATCAAATTACCGGCTTCTTCAGGGTAATAAATTTACTGTTAAAGTTACTATGAATGGCCATGACGAATATACCCAGGTGATTAATAGCGCTACAAATGGCCAATCTATAGAAATCTACAAGCGAGTCAAATAAAAATTCTTTATCTAACCTTGTGTCACTGGTTCGGTCCCTGTTGGTACCATAGAAAAAGAAATCTTCTTAGTTAACTCTAAGGGGATTTTTTGCTTCTTGCAAAATCAATCTGCTTTTAATAACTTTGCATTTCAAAGTACTTTTATAAACATCAAAATTACAGACAAAACATGCCCATTTCTACCACACTCGACCAATTGCATTACCAGGCAAAAGGAAATAAATGGATGCGGCTTTTCGCTGTTTTTAACAGGATAGTGCTGGCGGCCGGTTTTTTTATTGCCGGTAATGTTAAAATTATGGGTGAGCGGTTCGCCAGTGGTTTATCGGCCAATCAACCAATGGGCCATTATTTAGAAGCGTTGCACCATACAGGTTATTATTACACTTTTATTGGCATTTTGCAGGTGGCAGCCGCTATACTGTTACTAATTCCCCGTACCCGGCTCCTCGGCGCGTTAATCTATTTTCCGATTATACTGAATATCTGCATACTGGCCTATGCCCTTAGGTTTGAAGGCACCCGCATCACTACCTTAATGGTACTTGCCAACTTATATTTGCTGGGTTGGGATTATGATCGTTTAAAATTCATTTTGCCATTCAAGCAAAAAAACAGTCATACCATGCAACCTGAAATGCGGAATAACAAGTTTCCGTTCGTGTTTTTTGGAGGTGTTTTTGCAACTATAGCCGCAGTAATAGTAATTAACCAGTTTATATATGATATCCGCCCGGGCAATTCGTTAATGGAATGCAATAATGGATGTGTTGGAAATGCCAAGCCGGAAGCTTGTAAGGTTTTTTGCGACTGTGTGCACAACCTGGGTAAACCACTGGACAGTTGCCTGGCTCAGTATGATAAAGCTCCGGGTAAAACAATCCAGACATCAGGCGTGGGCAATGCAAAACATAGCAGGTGAGCAATGATTGTTATTTCCATCAGTGCCTCTCCATTGGTGTTGTGTAGCCAGCGATTTGTGTGTAATAATATTTGGTTAATTAGATTGCTTTTTTAGCATCAAATTTGTCGCTTTAGCCGTATTTTTGAATATGTGGTATCCTTTTTTGAGGATATCAGCAAGGCCCCGACAACAATACGCCGCCCGCGATGAAAAAGAAGACGGAAAGGAAGTACGTAATTAAGACATGGCGAACCATGAAATGCCATCTCCGCTCTTTTGTCAAAAACGACGAACAGGAAGATTTGCATCGTTTTCGCACCGGGGTAAAAAAACTACGGGCACTTTTGATCTTGGGAGACAGCGCGGCAGAGGATGTTACGCTGGAGAAACGCTTCAAACCTGTTCGTAAGATATTTAAGCAGGCCGGCGAAATCAGGAATGCCTATATAAACCAGGAATTGGGCAAAGCAATTGGTGAAAACACCGATTTTATCCGGGAGCAACAGCAAATCATGAAAATCACCACCCTGGCATTTAACGCCGATCAGGATCGGCACCGGGCCTGGCTCCGAAAAACGCGCCGCAGACTGCTGAAGCGGATCAGGCCGATCAGTAAACATCACCTCTCCTTGTATTACAGGCAACAACTGGAAATCATTGCTACAGCTTTAAACCCTCCCCGTTTTAATGAAGAATTGCATACCTGCCGTAAACAACTTAAGGTACTACTTTACAATTATCCCCTGGCCGGCCCGGAACTGGACCTCGCATTTAATGAACCTTATCTTGACCACGTGCAGGCGGCCATCGGCGACTGGCATGACAATGAACTGGCCATCGCACTTCTTTCGACGACTGAGACCCGGAACAGCAAAGAGACACTCAAAGGACTGAAGAGGCAGGCCACCGTGCTTAAAAGACAACTCACCAGGCTCACCCGGAATTTCCGCGAACAGGCAAGCCCGGCCAAAATTTAACTATGGTGTAACGATGTGAGAAAATACACATTCGAATTATCCTATTATAGAACGCCTATAAAGATCGGGCTTCTACTGGCATATACAAATGGCTTAAGAAATCGGTGGTGTAGCCGGCTGGTGTATATTGTGCGCAAAGCCTGATGTCTTAATTGAAGGAAAAGCACAACTTCAGACCCTCTCTTCTTCTTTTTTTCGGAAGTGGCCATTAACATTGCTTCGTTTTTTTAGCGGTAACACGAAGAAAAAGGTCGATCCCATCCGGGGCTCACTTTCTACCCAAATGCGGCCCCCATGGCGTTCGATGATCTCTTTGGTAATGTATAACCCCAGGCCCAGGCCGGTAATGCTCCTGTTTACATCTTTTGCACGATAAAACTGGCTGAATATGTGGCTGATATTTTCCTTATTGATGCCCATACCGTAATCTTTAACAGATACCTGGATTTCCGTTTCTGACTTTTTTACTGATACTTCGATTTTATCAGATTCCGGCGAATATTTGATCGCGTTGGTGACCAGGTTGGTCAATACCTGCTCCAGCCTCATTTTATCCCCTTCTAAAATCATTTCTCCGCTTTCGTCAAAATAAATTTCATGTGATGTGTATGCTTCCCGAATAGCTTCAAGGTTTTCTTTGATAAGCACCGTAAAATCAAATTCCTCAAAATAAAACTGCAATTTTCCGGATTGTATTTTTGAGATATCAAACAAGTCATTGATCAGGGCATTCAGTTTTTTTAACTGGGTTATTGCCTTTGCAACAAACGGCCGGTTTACATCAATTACCTTTCGTTCCAGCAGTTGTAAAAAACCGCTCATAGAAGTGAGGGGCGTTTTCAATTCATGGGAGGCCAAAGCAATAAATTCGTCTTTTTTCTGACTCAGTTCCTTTACTTCTGTGAACAGCCTGGAATTATCGAGCGCCACTGCCGCCTGGGAAGCCAGGCTAACCACGAAATCTTCATGATCTTGCAGGAAAACCCCGGCTTCCGGATGACCAAAGAATAAGCCACCAATAACATTGCCTGAACTGCTTATAACCGGCACAGCCAGATAGCTTACTACCGGCAGATACCCGTCGGACATTCCAAAATGCGGTGCATTTTGTCCATACCTGGGATCTTTCGTTATATCATCTACCCTTAATACCCCTTCCCCGTTAAATGTGCTATGAAAAACAGCCGTATTCCGGGGCATTCCGAAATTTTCAAATGTCTCTTTTGGCGCGCCCGACAAAGAGTACAACATATAGGCTTCGCCGTCCTGATCAATCGTATTATAGAAAAATGCGCCAAAGGCGGCACCGGTAATCTGCGTAGTAGCATCCGTTACTTTTTGCAGGATAGATTCCGTATCGAGTTTCTCCGAAATGGCTTTCCCTATAGTATTCAGGATCTTCAACTTTTCCGCCTGGTGTCGGATAGCCGTTTCGGCTTTTTTTGCAGCTGTAATATCCCTGGCAATCTTTGATGCACCAATAATGGTTCCATGACGGTCCCTTACCGGTGAAACAGTAAGGGATATATCAATGGCGCTTCCATTTTTATGTAACCTAACCGTTTGGAAATGATCAACTTTATTACCGTTCCTGATGTTTTCAATGATAATATCTTCTTCGGACAGCCTGTCACGAGGAATGAGAATAGATATATGTTTACCGATAGTCTCTCTTTCCTCGTAACCAAAAATCCTTTCAGCACCACCGTTCCAGGTAGTGATGATCCCGTTAAGGGTTTTGCTAATAATGGCATCATCAGAATTTTCAACAATTGCAGCCAGCATGCCCCGTTTCTCTTCTGTCTCTTTTTCGTCGGTCACATCACGCATGATGTGTGATGCTCCAATAACCTCCCCCTGTTCATTTTTTATTGGAGAAATGGTAAGTGATACCGGAAAATCGACATGTAATTTGTCGTTGCGGACAGTATATAAGTGATTGATTCTTTCACCTGACCATACACGTTCAAGAATAGCCAGTTGTTCCTGACGGACGCTTTCAGGGATCAGGGTAAGGATGTTCTGCCCTAACAACACCGGCGCCGGGCAGCCAAACATTTTTTCAGCAGCCGGATTGCAGTTTAAAATAATATAGTCAAGATCATGGCTCAATACCGCATCTTCCATTCCTTCAAAAATGGCAGTTAGGGTGAAGAGGTCAGGTAATAAGTTATTTTTCATGAAAAGCTATCTTCTTTTTTGCCCTGTCAGTGAATATCCGGTCTTATTTAGATGTGTGGTTTATACATCTTATTCAATCATTGAAAACTCAACAGGCTGTTTCGATGCAGGAGTAACAGGGATTGGCAAAAAAGGTTTTAAGAACCGTGTATGCGGCGTTATCTTGTTATACAATAGCTAACGTTTATTCCTTCGTTAATGATCAAAAAATAAAGCCTATGAATGTTGCTGCTTGCGCTTGTATTCACTTGGCGTACAGCCATATTTTGCTTTAAAAACCGTGGAAAAATAGTTTGGCGTAGAGAAACCCACCATATAGGTTATTTCGGATATCGGATATCCTTCATTCATTAACAAATATTTCGCTTTTTTTAGCCGGCGGTTTAATATATAATCAGAGATACTGCAGCCAAGCAATGCTTTAACCTTACGGTAAAGCTGGATTCTTGAAATACCTATCAGTTTGCATATTTCATCAACACTAAAGTTTTCATTCGCTAAATTCTGTTCTACAATACCCGCGAAATCATTCAGGAATTTTTTGTCGAGGGCTTTTGAGACAGGCACAGTTGATTTACTTACATCACTGGTAAAATGTTCTTTAAGTGTTGCCCGGCTTTTGATCAAATTCTTCACGGTAGCGAGTAAATAATCAAAGTTAAACGGCTTAACAATGTAGGCATCGGCCATGCAGGTAATCCCATCTATCTGTTGTTCAACACTGCCTTGTGCCGTTAAAAGAATAATAGGGATGTGCGAGGTACGGACATCAGTTTTTAGTTTTACCGTTAAAATTTTGCCAGACATTCCTGGCAGCACAACATCAGATATGATGAGGTCTGGCACGCGCTCAAAGGTTTCATTTAATCCGCTTATGCCGTTGTCTGCCGTAAATATCTCGTAATTAGTTCCCAATTTTTCACACAGGTAGTTCAGCAGGTCCTTATTATCTTCGATGATCAATACAGATTGCTCCCTGGGAGTGCCGAATATTTGCCCTTCATCCGTTAATGTAACAGGTGCAGCCAGGTCTGTAACATAAATTTTTGCCCGCTCTTCAAGATCTGTTTGTTTTGTGTTGATATGCTCCTGCAAAGTTTGGCCAAAATGACCATTTCCTAACAGCAGATTAATGGTAAAAGTAGTTCCTTCCCATTTTTTACTCTTAACTTCGATACTGCCATGATGCAGGGACACGATTTCTTTTGATAGCGCAAGCCCTAATCCGGATCCTCCTGAAGAGCTGTTTTCGGCCTGGTAAAACTGCTCAAATACATGGGTGGTGGCCTGCGGCTCCATACCTATCCCGTTATCCTGGATGGCGATATCAACGGAGTTATCATCTCTGTTTTTGAAACTTACCTGGATACGGCCATTGTCGCTGGTAAACTTTAGCGCGTTAGCTATGATATTAAAAAAAACTTTATCTAACAGGTTAACATCATACCAAACAATTATCTGTTGCTCATCGCTTACCAGGCTCAGGCTGATATTACGCTTCCGGGCATTTTCCTGAAAACTTGTAACGATCTCCCGGACAAATTCAATAATATTATTAGGAGATACATTGATCTGCTGTTTATCATATTCTATTTTACGGTACTCGATCAATTGGTTGACCAGGCGCAGCAAACGGTATACATTTTTATGGATCAGTTTCAAACTTTTCCCTGCAACCAGGTTAAGTTTTTCATTGCTCATCATATCTTCTACCGGCGAGAGGATAAGTGTGAGCGGAGTACGAAATTCATGAGAAATATTAGTGAAAAATTGCAGTTTGGCCTCCGTAGCTACTTCAGCTTTTGCCGACATCTCGATCAGCTGATTACGCTGCTGCAGAATTTCATTATTTTTTACCTCCAGGCTTTTGTTGATCTTCCGGTTTTCCATGAGCCAGTAAAATGCAAGACCGCCAAAAACAATAGCTAACACCAGCGACATTACAATTACATTTAAAACCAATTGCTGGCTGTTGTACACCTCACGTTGCTCTGTCAGTAATGATCGTTGCCGTTCAATATCTTTCTGCTGACTGCTGATCTTGCTCCATTGCATTTTCATTAGCTGTACATTGGCAGAGTCAATAACAACCGACTGTAGCAGGTTTTCCCTGGCAAACGACTCTTTATTCAGGATCCTGAAAGCGGTCATAATTGCTTCTTTACCCCCTGTAGGATATAGCATACTGGCATTGATAGTTTTTGAAGCAACCATTTGCAGGCCACCTCCATGCCCGGGCAAGGCATCAACACCCAATACTTTAATGCCGTGCAAATTAAACCCGTCAAGCACCTCTCTTGTCCCGAGGGCCATTACGTCGTTATGTGCAAATATTACATCTGCATTTTTTATAACAGGCGCTATCCTGGTCAATTGCTTTTTAGCGCTATCCTTTAACCAATCGCCATAAACCCTGGCGGTTATATTAATATCAGTGTATTTCCTTAACCCGTCGGAAAAGCCGCGGTCCCTTTCAATAGCCGGAGAAGAGCCGGGCAGCCCCATAACTTCTACAACGTTACCCCTGCCTTTTAAAAGGGCACCTGCATATTCACCCGCCATTTTACCTATCTGGTAATTATCCGCACCAACATAAGCTGTATATAAAGCCGATGATGTTTTGCGGTCGATCACGATTACGGGGATACCTTTATTGTACGTTTGTTCCACTATCCCGGTGAGGGGCTGCGCTTCGTTGGGTGATATGATCAATAGATCGACGCCATCGTCCAGCATTTTTTTTACCTGTTCAACCTGTTTGCTGCTGTTTCCGTCCGCATCGGCATAAATAAACCGGGCGTCGGGGTGCAATGAAAGTTCCATCCTCATTTCATCAAGCATCGTGCGACGCCAGAGATCAGAACCAATACATTGCGAAAACCCTATCGTATACTGTGATGTTTTATCAGCCCGCTTACAACCGGCAGCAATAAGCATCATAAAACCGATCAGTATGATACCGGTCCGTATGTTTTTTGCATGCCATTGATTAAGCAAGGTCATAAGCTCAGATTATTTGGAAGAAAAAGGTAATAAACAGGATTAATTATTGGTTTATTTTTTCCGTTTCAGGATTAAACAAAGTAAAGATATCTATAAACGTTCCTGAAAAACAAATTTATAGGGCCGGGCAACCTACCTAACAACCGGAGTGATGTAACCAAATTGAAAGTAACAGGTAACATAAACGAATATTTCAATTTCAAATTTTACATTTTTTATTTTATCTAACTGAAAACCAACAAGATAAAACAAGATTGATTTTTATACTTTATTGATACAAAATCAATAACCCTCACATGGCCCATTACCCTACTTTGGCCTCAATAAATCCAATATAACACCTTTTATAATTATTATGAGAAAACACTCCGTCCTGGCCTGGTCCATGGTCGTGGCCCTTGGTGGCTTCCTTTTCGGGTTTGATACCGCCGTAATATCGGGCGCTGAAAAATCTATCCAGCAATTCTGGCACCTATCCGTAGTGGAGCATGGGTTCACGATCTCTATCGCATTAATTGGAACAGTCATCGGGTCATTGTTAGGAGCCCGGCCTTCAGATCTGTTTGGCCGTAAAAACACGCTTTACTTTGTAGCTGCGGCGTATTTGCTATCATCATTGGGCACTGCACTGGCCGATAGCTGGTATGTATTTCTGGTTTTCAGACTGCTGGGCGGTCTTGGTGTTGGTATCTCATCGGTTACCGCGCCTATCTATATTTCAGAAGTTTCACCTGCTGATCGCCGGGGCAGGCTGGTGGGCCTGTTTCAGTTTAACGTGGTGCTGGGCATTCTGATATCATATCTGTCCAACTACCTTATCAGCCAGGTTGGCGAAACTTCATGGCGATGGATGCTTGGCGTACAGGCTTTCCCTTCGGCTCTGTTTTTAATACTGATCTACTTTATACCTGAAAGCCCGCGCTGGCTTATTCTTAAAAAGGGCGAAATGGAAAAAGCCCTCGGGATCTTACGGATCATTAATCCGCTCAATTGTGAACAGGAGCTGGCATCTATCAAACATTCAACTTTAAATGATACTGCTTCCGGCGGCAACCTCTTCTCGGGTCAATATAAAACACCTATAATATTAGCTGTGCTGTTCGCCTTTTTCAACCAGGTTTCGGGTATCAATGCTATTATTTATTATGCACCCCGCATATTTGAAATGGCAGGCCTTGGAGCCCATTCATCGTTATTGTCAACAGTGGGTCTTGGGGCAATCAACTTTGTGTTCACCCTTGCGGCTATTAATATTATTGATAAAGTAGGCCGCCGGATCCT
This sequence comes from uncultured Mucilaginibacter sp., assembly GCA_966212355.1. Lineage (GTDB taxonomy): Bacteria > Bacteroidota > Bacteroidia > Sphingobacteriales > Sphingobacteriaceae > Mucilaginibacter. Next base: position 12,942 of record CBIHRB010000045.1, on the reverse strand, counting down.
GATGCTCATTGGTTCGGTTGGTCTGATCATGTCCCTGTTCCTGGTAGCCTACACCTTTTACTCCGGAAACATGAGCGGCTTTGCCGTTCCCGCTTATATGATGCTGTTCATTGCATTCTTTGCGTTTTCGCAGGGAGCCGTTATCTGGGTATTTATTTCGGAAATATTTCCAAACCAGGTACGTGCCAAGGGCCAAACATTGGGCAGCTCAACCCACTGGATCATGGCAGCACTGATCGCCTTCTCCTTTCCGTATTTCGCCGAAAAACTTGGCGGCACAATAACATTTTCTTTTTTCGGCACCATGATGATATGCCAGTTAATTTTTGTGTGGAGGCTGATGCCCGAAACCAAAGGCAGATCGCTGGAGCAAATTGAGACCAACATGGTAATGCATTAATCAGGATCGGCTATGATGAACTTACATACAAATACCATAACACCTGCCATTTGCTATGGCGAGATACTTTGGGATGTTTTACCGGATGGCCCACAACCCGGCGGGGCACTGCTGAATGTATCATATCACCTTAATAAACTGGGTATGCCCGCCAGCCTGGTAAGCAAAATAGGTAATGATGCCGATGGCCAAAAACTTGAAAACCTGCTCGACAACTGGGGGATAAAAAAGCACCTGCTGCAAACAGATTCCGAACACCCAACCAGCCAGGTGATAGCCAAAATGAATAATGGCAACGAGGTATCCTACGAGATTATTTTTCCTGTAGCCTGGGATTTTATTAATGACAGCGAGCACATCAAAACACAGATCAGGCCTTCAACCTATTTTGTTTTCGGCAGCCTTGCATCCCGGAACAGCGTATCGCGCAACACTTTGTTTGAACTGTTGGAAAGCGATGCTATCAAAGTATTCGACATTAATTTGAGACCGCCATTTATAAGTCGCGACCTGCTGGCCGACCTGCTGCACAAAGCCAACATTGTAAAATTTAACCAGGCCGAACTTGAAATGGTACAGGGCCTGTTCAGGGGTTCATTTTGGAAGGAATCGGAACAGATCAAATTTATCCAGGATCATTTTAACATCCCTGAGATCATAGTTACCAAAGGCGAATTCGGTGCTTCTTATTATAAAGAAGAAAAGGCTTATCACATTGCCGGGCGCGAGGTGAAAGTAAGGGATACCATAGGGAGCGGCGATTCCTTTTTAGCGGCATTCATAGCCAACCATTACCGTGGCGAATCACCAGAAATTTTACTGAAAAATGCAATAGCGATGGGCGGCTTCATTGCAACGAAGAAAGGAGGTTGTCCGGATTATAAAATCAAAGAATACCAAGACTTTATAAGCAAAATGTTTTAACCAACCAATTACACTTAAACAAAAATCAATGAGAAAATTATTACTTATTTGTTCCTTTCTTATACTGCTCATAAGTGAAGGATATGCGCAATCCCGTACCATTACCGGGACTGTGTTAGATAACTCCTCGAAACCGATAGACGGAGTTACTATTGTGGTTATCGAAACCCAAAAATCAACGCTATCAGATGCCAGCGGAAAATTCAGTATCGCCGTAAAAAACGGCCAGTCGGTACGGTTTTCGTACGTAGGCGCCAAACCAATACTGGTTACTATCACTGCGGATACCAAAACACTTGACGTAGTATTTAAAGACGCGGAAAACAAGCTTAATGAAGTAGTTGTAACCGGTTACACTTCTGAAAGAAAGAAGGATTTAACAGGCGCAGTTGCGGTTGTTGATTTGGCACCGGTAAAAAACAACAGTTCGGGAAATACCATGCAGGCTTTACAGGGCCGCGTTGCCGGTTTATACATCGAAAAAGATGGATCGGCAAATGGGGCAACCAGCAGGATCCTGATCAGGGGGGCCAATACTTTAGGCAATAACAACCCGCTGTATATTATTGATGGAATCCCTACCACCAGACCGGAGGTATTTCAAAACCTGTCGCCTTCAAATATAGCGTCGGTTCAGGTACTGAAGGATGCTTCATCCGAATCAATTTATGGTTCACGTGCATCTAACGGCGTTGTCATCGTTACAACAAAAAACGGCGGCAACACCGAGGGCAAGGTACAGTTCCAGTTCAATAACAGTACTTCAATCCAGTCCGAAAAATCGTTACGGTTTAAAATGCTGAACTCTGTAGACAGAGGTAGGGCCTTGTGGCAAGCTTCAGTTAACGATGGGCAGGACCCCGCCGCGGGTTATGGAGAGATCTATAACTTTGATTGGAATAATAATTTCAGTAACCCTGTTTTAAACAGCGTTACGCTTAAACCGTTTGTAGGCGGCGACCCTAACACTCCCGCAGGGGATACCGACTGGCAAAGTGTATTATATAAAACCGCCTTTGTTTACAATAATGACTTCACGGCTTCGGTAGGCAACAAAAACTCTTCCATCCAGATAAATTTTGGAAACATCAAAAACACCGGCCTTGTGCGCTTTACCAAATACGGACGTACCACCGGTAGCATTAATGCCATAACACGGCCTTTTGATGGCAAAGTTACTTTCGGCGTCAATATAAAAATCACCAACTCAAACGAAACCCTTACCACTAACGATCTGGGTGGTGCCTCGACCCCATTCCTGGCAGTTACGCTGGCGCCCACTATCCCCGTTTATCAAAAAGATGGTGTAACCTACGCCGGCGAATCAGGGGCTGGTTATTCTGACAGGAACAACCCCTTACATATGCAGGACCTGGCAAAATGGAACAATACCAACAGGTTAAACACATTTGGCAACGTATTTTTAGAAGTACAACCCATTAAGAATTTATACTTCCGGTCAAATTATGGTGCCGATAATGCAGACTACCTGAGCAAAGTAATTACGCCAACTTTTTCGGAAGGTGCATTAAACCGCACTACCAACAGCCTGTTCTTTGATCAGAATCATTACCTGAGCACCACGCTTTCTAATACTTTGAGGTACAGCTATGATTTAAACATCAATCATCACTTTAAGATATTAGTTGGTACAGAGTATATTAAAACCTTTACTGATTTTCAAACTACCCTGAAACAAGGATACGCCATCCAAACGGAAGACTACTTTACCTTAGATGCCGGCACAGGAAATACCATTGTTACCGGCAGATCAACAGGTAACAGTTTGTTTTCGCAGTTTGGCCGCTTTGATTACAATTATGCAGGCAAATATTTAGTGTCGGCTACCGTTCGTCGTGATGGTTCCTCAAGGTTTGGTGCCAATAACCAATACGGTATCTTCCCTTCCGCATCTCTCGGCTGGAAAATAGACCAGGAAAATTTCATGAAAAACGGCACCCTTTTTTCTGAACTGAAATTAAGGGCAGGCGTAGGCCGCGTAGGCAACCAGGAAATTGGCGACCTGTCGCGTTACGCGCTTTACAATACACGCTATGGCACTACCCAAAACCAACTTACGCCAGGCTTTTGGGAGCAATATATGAATGTGGGCACTGCATATTCATTATCCGGCGCTAACACAGGTTCACTGCCATCGGGCTTTGTTCAAACCCAGGCGGAAAACCCCGCTCTTAAATGGGAAACAACCGACGAATTGAATACCGGGTTGGACTTTGCTATATTAAACGGTAAGATCTCCGGCTCATTCGATTATTTTACCAGGAAAACCACAGGCATCCTGATTACGCCTCCCGTTGCATCGGCATTGGGCGAAGGACAATCTAAAACTGTTAATGGCGCATCAAAAACCAATAGAGGCTGGGAGTTTTTAGTAACCTATCACGGCCAACGGTCAGGAGATTTTAATTACAATGTAACTTTAAACTTCTCTCATTTCAGGGATAAGATCACTGATTTACCGGAGAACGTTAGACCAGCCTACCCGGGCAATATAGATAATACCATCATAGGGCATTCGCAGTTTGACATCTTTGGTTATAAAACCAATGGCCTTTTCCAATCGCAAGCCGAAGTTGATGCCGCCCCAACACAAATCGGCGCCGGGCCGGGCAGGATTCGTTATGTGGATATCAATCATGACGGAAAAATTGATGCTTATGATCAAACCTGGATAGGTACTACACTACCGGCTTTAGAGTATGGTGCAAGAATTGACCTGACCTACAAAAAGTTCGACCTCTCCATATTCGGATCGGGTGTTGCCGGCCGAAAGGGATTTGACGTATATACCCTGTATAACAATTTGATGCATAGCCGGGAAAATGTTGGCCCCGGTGTATTTGATGGCTGGACACCCCAGCATACCAACACCAACGTACCGGCATTAACGCTAAAAGACAATAACAATGAAGGTCGTACTTCTGATTATTTCATTGTAAACACCTCCTATTTTAAATTAAGGAACCTTCAACTTGGATATACCATTTTACCTAAAGCTGTATTTACCAGGCTAAGGGTGTTTGCCATGGCCGAAAACATATTTACTGTAAAAAGCAGCAAGTACCTGAGCCCTGATCCTGAGCGGATTGACCTCAATCCTATCCCAATTCCGCGGATCTTCAGTTTTGGCGTCAATGCATCCTTTTAACAATAAAAATCATTCAATATGAAATCGAAAATATTAGTAACAACTATTTTATCGGGGCTAATAATTTTTAGTTCCTGTAAAAAAGCATTAGATTATACTCCAAAGGGTGTATTATCTTCTTCAGATTTAAAGTCGCCAACCGCAGTTGAAGGTTTGGTAACCGCGGCTTATGCAGCTATTGGAAACGGTGATATGATAGGGCCTATATACAGCGACTGGGCTTATGGCAGCGTTCGTTCAGACGACGCTTATAAGGGTGGCGGCGGCACAGGGGATGTTGGCGAAGTTGACGCATTGGAACATTACAACCTGGTAACCCCATCTATGGACGCTTTTGTTTCCCGTACCTGGAAAAATTTGTTTAAATCTATCTCAAGGGCAAATGTAGCGCTTAGGGCAGTTAACTCACTTTCGGATGCTGAATTCCCAAACAAAAAGATCCGTTTGGCCGAATTGAGGTTTTTGCGGGCACATAGCTATTTTACCATGAAATTGCTGTACAAAAACATCCCCATTTTTGATGAAACCGCAACTGCTGCCGACATCCTGAAGGTTTCAAATACTTTATCAAATGACGATTCATGGAATAAAATTGCCGCTGATTTTCAATATGCAGTTGATAATTTACCAACTACGCAGCCCGATCTGGCCAGGGCCAATAAATTAAACGCTCAGGCTTATTTAGCCAAATTAAGATTGTACCAGGCCTATGAGCAGGATGATAAACACCATGTGATTAATATCAATAAAACAAGGTTACAGGAAGTTGTTACGCTTACGCAAGCGGTGATCGCATCCGGTAAATATTCCTTAAGTGCAGATATTGCTGATAATTTTTTACCCGAAACAGAGAACGGACCGGAATCGGTATTTGCCATACAATTTACGATCAATGATGGCACAACTGCCGGGCGTTTAAATTTTGAAGATGGGCTAAACTATCCGCACGGGGCGCCTCAATATGGCTGCTGCGGGTTCCATGCTGCAAGTCAGAATTTAGTTAATGCCTATACAACTGATGTTAATGGTTTGCCTAACTTTGATACATTCAATAACGGCATAGCCGATCTTTCAAAAGTTACTGTCGACACCAGGTTAGACCATACCGTTGGGATAGACGGGCATCCGTATAAATATGATAACACCAAACCATTCAGTAACAGTTGGGTGCGTGATCCGGGTGTTTATGGTAATTTTCATACCATGCGTAACCAGCAGTTAGCTACAAGCGCATCTTATTTTAAACTGGGACCGTTTATGGGCTCGGCAAAAAATTATGATATCATCAGGTATGATGACGTTTTATTAATGCAGGCCGAAGCTTATATTGAGTTAGGGCAACAGGCAAGTGCACTGCCATTAATTAACCAAATTAGGAACAGGGCGGCAGCCAGTACAGGGCGGCTTAAAAAGCTGGATGGAACTTTCCCTTCATCCTACAATGTAAAACCCTATAGCCCGGCAAACTGGACACAAGACTATGCCCGCAAGGCTTTACAATGGGAAAGGCGATTGGAATTTGCTACCGAAGGGGCACGTTTCTTTGATTTAGTTAGATGGGGAATTGCAGAAAAAACTTTAAACGACTACATTAACGTTGAAAAAGTTAGGAGACCATTTTTAGCAACGGCTAAATTTACCGCTGGAAGAGATGAATACCTTCCAATTCCGCAATCGGAAATTACGTTCACTAACGGTTTATATAAACAAAACCCTGGCTATTAAACTATAATTAAACAACGGAAACCTGGCCTGAATTATCAGGCCGGGATTCCCTTTTTTATACCAAATACCATAAGTTTTTGCATACCCTGCCAAATGTATAACCTATTAAAAGCTTAAATTATGAAAACAAAATGCGGCACATTAATACTGCCCCTCCTTATTGCTTTAAATTGTATTTGTAAGGCCCAGGATTCCCCCCAAAAACCTTATACAGATGAGCATCGCCCCCAGGTACACTTTTCACCGGCCCAACATTGGATGAATGATCCTAACGGTATGGTTTATTTTAACCATACCTATCATTTATTTTTCCAGTATTACCCTAAAGGCATTGTATGGGGGCCAATGCACTGGGGGCATGCGGAAAGTAAGGATCTGGTCCATTGGAAACAGTTACCTATCGCATTGTATCCTGATAGCCTTGGATATATCTTTTCTGGTAGCGCTGTTGTCGATTCCAATAATACAACCGGTTTTGGTAAAAATGGCAAAATACCCCTGGTGGCCATATTCACCCATCATGATCCTAAAGGAGAAAAAGACGGTACCGATAAGTTTCAAAACCAAAGCCTTGCCTATAGCCTGGATGGTGGCGGCACATGGACTAAATACAGCGCCAACCCGGTTTTAAAAAACCCCGGAATCCGGGATTTCCGCGATCCCAAAGTGATGTGGTATGCCCCGGAGAAAAAATGGGTAATGACCCTCGCCACACAAGATCATATCTCCTTTTACTCGGCCCCTGACCTGAAAAACTGGAAAAAGGAAAGTGAATTTGGTATCAAAGCAGGTGCGCACGGTGGCGTATGGGAATGCCCCGATCTGTTCCCGCTAAAAATGAACGGAAAAACCTACTGGATCCTGATCGTAAACCTTAACCCCGGCGGGCCTAACGGCGGTTCAGCAACACAATACTTTGTGGGAAGTTTTGACGGGAACAAATTTAGTCCCCTTGATTCGAATACCAGGTGGCTTGACTACGGCCCCGACGAATATGCAGGTATTACCTGGAGCAATACCGGCAGCCGTAAAATATTTTTAGGTTGGATGAGCAACTGGCAATATGCCAACCAGGTACCTACAAAGGCTTGGCGTAATGCTGCAACCATTCCACGTGAGCTTAGCCTGAAACAAGGCAAAGGCCAAATTTTCCTGGTATCCAAACCGGTGGCTGAATTAAAAAACATTGAAGAAAAAACAATTGTGTTAAAGCAGCCCGTGGTTAACAAGTCTCTTGATCTTACTTCAAAAATTAATAAGCTTAAAAGCCGGTATATTTTAAAATTGAGCTTTGCTACCTTAAAAGATTATAGCATCAGGCTATCAAACACCAAAGGTGAAGAATTGCTTATTGGTTACGACCCTGCCAAAGATGAATACTATATAGATCGTACCAAAGCCGGAAAAATGGATTTCCAAAAGAATTTTTCGGGCCGTTTTACCGCACCGCGGCAAAGCGCAGCTAAAAACTCCGACCTAATTTTAGTAGTCGATAAATCATCTGTAGAGCTATTTGTTGACGGTGGTTTAACTACTATGACTGCAATTTATTTCCCAACCGGTGATTTCAATAACCTTGCCGTTAAAACCACCGGAAAATTAGCCATTAATAATATTAGCATTTCCGGATTGAGGTCTATCTGGAAATAACCGGCAACAGTGAGCTAAAGAAAAAGATAAAAAATGAAATTGCACCCGTCATATGAATGTGTAATTCCATTTTTTATCTTTTCTTGTGATAAGGTTTAGGTAAAATATTGTGTTTCCGGACTCAATTCCGTGTATTATTCCGTCTTGCCTATTGCAAACATACTAATATTTTTAGTATTTCAAATTCTAAATTTAAAAAAATTAGAAATTCAGGATTAAGATCTGGTGATTGGGTTTCCCGAAAAAGAATCATAAGCTCCGAAAGGTTGTTTTCATCCCAAAAACAACCTTTTTTATTTTCCGGTTATTCTCTCCAATCGCTTTATCGCCTCGCTATATTATAATATTAATTATAAATAACCCCCATAAATTCCAGTTTTGCCCCCCATCCATGGGATTTTAAGTATGTTAATTTGTGTCACCAATTAACCAGTACTCTCATTAACTATCGGGAGAAGCACACCTATTAACCTAAAAAATCTTTATTATGAAAAATTTAACTTTTGTTTTAATTGCATTTATTGTGATTACATCGTTTTTTGCATGTAGAAAAGATAATGCAGCCACCGCCAACTCCGCGGTAAATACTTCAGCCAGTCATCTTGCAACCAATACGGTATCATGGGTAAATGTTATTCCTTCCACCTCCTTTAGCTCGTACAGCACTTATTGGAATGACCTGTATCCCTGGGGATCTGATCATAATGGGTCTGCCCGTATGCGCTCTCAAAATATTTCAGTTTCCGGAGGTGTGCTTACACTAACCAGTGCGCCCAGCGGCAGCGTTGGCAACAGCAATAAAGATCCATATTTACCGATCCATTATTATTCCGGGACGGTTTATGCCAAGACCGTACCTGTAGTAACCGACTCCTGGCCTAAGTGGCATTTTAAAGGTGAATTTCAGTGCGAATCACAAACTGGCACCTGGCCTGCCTTTTGGGTTACAGGAGCTGACTCATGGCCACCAGAAAGCGATTTTATGGAATTTAAAGGAAGTGCAACCTGCTGGACAAACACCTACAAAAATGCAAGCGGAGGCTGGTCAAGTGTGGGTACAACTATTTCAAGCCCAGGAAACTGGCACACTTATTCGGTTTATATGACCAAGACCAATGCGACCGACGTGTCAATCGAATACTGGATAGATGGTGTTTTAAAAAGCACCCAAACGGGCGCTAACTTTGTCGGGAAAAACCTGAATATCATTATTGATTACCAAATGGAAGGGTCGTCAGGATCACCCGGTCCTACCGGTACCACTTATATGCGCGCAAGGAATGTAATTGTTGAAAAAAGCGCTACGTTATAACTTCAACCAAATTATAGGCTTGCTTCTCCGGTACCGGTGATATTCCTGGTTCATTAAAACTAAAAAGGGTATGTATGCGCAAAAGCGAAATACGTGCCCTTTTAGCTATTACTTTCAAAAATAACCATGCATAGTTTATAAATAAATTAATCAATACTATAATAACTTTTCCCAATTGCAGGTTGACCGTAGTAATACTATCCATTTTTTTTAAAAGCGGATAATATATCTTAACTTATGCAACAATATCATAATTGCCAATTATGTTCCGATTACTCTTTATTGATGACAGTAAACTTGACCATATTATATTGGATAAGCTTATTGCAGGAATTGAAGATTTTAACCCCATATCACATAGTTACGACGGTGAAGATGCGTTAAAATCATTAACAGACAACCCGGCGGATTGCCCGGATGTTATTTTTCTGGACATCAGAATGCCCAGGTTTGACGGGTGGGATTTTCTTGAAGGTTTTAAGGATCTGTACCCGGCATTACCGGTTAAACCACTACTCTACGTATTTTCCTCATCGATCGATCCAACAGACCGGGAGCGGGCACTTAGCTATAGCTATGTCACCGGCTTTTTTAGCAAGCCGGTTTCACGGCCGGTGCTTGAGCTGGTATTAGCAGCTTGTGTTGAGCGTTCAAGGTTATAAGCATGGCTGTTAAATTCGTGAGTGTTCAACTTTTAAAAGTGTGAACACTTTGTATTTTCTACTAAACTATCATTGCTGATAATCAACAACTTAAGTTTAGCCTCAAATGTATTAAATCTTAATTTGAACAAAATACTATTGATAATCAATTAATTGCAATATTGTATTTTCAAAAGCTGAACACCTATTTTTTTAAAAATTGAACACTGACAAGATATTGTCAGTTCAGGGGGTGGATTATGAGGCAATCTTAAAAGTCACGGGTATCCAGCCCACAATCCCACCGCTGCATCCTCGTGCCTGAATGGGAATGGGATACTGCCGGGCGTAGCCGGTTCAGGTTATCATAACCACAATAGAATATTGGCCTACCTATTTACAACAAAAGAGGCTGTACCTTGATTTATGATACAGCCTCATACTTATTACCCATGGCTTTATTCCTGCCGTTTGCCGTCCTTATTATAAGCGTACCCTTCTTTAATATTGATAGTAAGATAATCAATATCTTTTTTGTAACGGTAATATCCTTTATCAAAATATAGTAATACGCTGTCGTTATATCTTTTATTTAAGTTATAATTAACTATCTGAACCCCGGTTGAACAATTATGAATAACCTGACTTTGATCATCCTCTAAATTTACAATGATAGCGTTATCTTGCCATATAATGTCCATTCCATTTATGTAAGGTGTTATTATATAACTTTCATCAGACGATGGCCTCAATATTCCTTTGTATTTTTTAGGAATGACATAACAACGACCATCATAAGCTCTCCATACAGTGACACACTCGCCATTTTTCGAATAATAGAAAGATCGATCTTCTATCTGCCAAACAATCACTATAAACACAATCGAAATCAATAACAAAAATATTTTTTTCATATTTAAAAGTTAAAACATTTAATGTAGAGGTAATTCGCCATCAATTCTAAATAGACCTCTTATTGGATTCTCCTTATTAAATGCAGAAACCCCTAAACGATAATCTGTTCGCTGCGCCATTTGAGTGGTTTGCCCTTCCACTGCTAAGTGTCCTTTCTGCTTGCTCTCTAATCGATCTGCTGCTAATCTAAAATCTCCCCAACTCAAATTATTGTAAGCGGCAACATATCCCGCAGCAATGTTACCTACGTCTCTGGCGGTTGCTATTGTCGGTAATCCACTGTTATCACCTAATCCAGGAACTCCGTCGACTACACCTGCTCTATATTTATAAGTTTGCTGCTGATTTGATGGAATGCCGGCAATTCCGTTTGTTTCACCATTAGGACCATTAGTTTTGAAATCTAACTCTTCGCCTCCTTTGGCTTTATTTGCATACCCCAATAATCCCAAATCTTTATCACCTAAAATTTTATTATTCAAAAAGTTCGCGCCAGACTTATCAGATAGATCTATCTTCGCTCCAACTACAGCCTGACCATTATCCGACAAGAATGATCGATCACTAATTGTTTGCCCAATCACTTGTCCAGTTCGTTCACCATCGGAATTTTGTACGTATATCTTTCTATCTCCATCAGCTTTTGCGGAAACAACCTTGTAAGTACCATCCTCATTTTTTGTCACATCGGTTGAAAACATGCCATCGGGATCAATCATCCTGATGGGATTATTTAGTGCATAGGTATAAGGAGATAACCGTCTCGACTTCTCAACCAACGGATCCACACTCGTCCACCTCCCAATCACCGGGTCATAAAACCTCGCTCCATAATCATACAAGCCCGTCTCTTCCTGCAGCTCTTTGTGGTTATAAAGATATTCATTTTTAGGTGAAGGTACGATACCCTGCATTGATTGGATGCCATACCCGAAAGCACAGTAATCATTCTCCTGCAACACTTTCGCCCTTTGCTGCATAGCGTCAGTGGTATCCGGGGTTATCGTCACCCAAGTATTGCCCAAATGGTCTTTCAGGTGAGAACTGCTATTATAGTATTAACTATGACAGTTCGTTTAACGGTAATTTTCGACACTATTTACTTATCATATCCTTAAGTTTTGAAAGAAACTCTTCCGTTGTGGTAAATTTTGCGTCTGGTGTTAAATCAAACCCTGGATTATCGTCATCAATTAAACTAACCCCAGCAAAATTGGTTTCAATTTGGATTACATAAAACAGGTTATCGTGCCATATGTCAATCATCTTGTTACCAGAAGCAAACTCATGAACAACGTACCTTATGGTTCTGTTGTCCAATTCCATAATTAGAGATTGATAAACTTGTTGCGAATTAAAAATCATTGTCCCGTAGAGTTATTGGTTTTATTTAGGAACGTCTTTCCATCTTTTCTATTAATGATGTTGAAGTCCCCATTTGACTTAATTTCTATTCTTTGCCCTTTAGTTAATGCCGTTACGCTGCCGTCATCATGATATGTAACATACTTATCATCAAGAATCCCATACATCCTATCATTAGCGCCACTATATTTACTCTCAATATTGTCAAGAGTCGAATTTATAAGATTTAATGCATCTTTGGGGTTACTTGCTGCGGGGGCATCTAATATGTCATTTTTAAACATAGCCAATCGTTCCCCTCTTGTCAGTGAGGTTACTTCTCCAGCTTCACTTGCAACCTTTGCACCTTCACTAACTTTTACCACTTCTCCAGCTTTTGCAATATCACCAGCAGCTAAGGCTAATGGAAGTATTTCACCCGTTACATTACCAGCTATTTGAGCTCTTTCATTCTTCCCTCCGGTTGCAAATGCAACCGTTGTATGAACTACAGATTTAATCAATGCTTTCTTGATACTCCCATTCTTTAATCCTGTTTCAAGTCTATTCATCGATCCAACAGGATCGTTACCAAATGATTTTAGGCCATCTATTCCATGCTGAATGCTCTGCGCAACGCCTCCGAGAAACATTCCTACCTGCCCCCAATCTGGCCACATTCCATCAGGGTCAGTAAACCGCATAGAGTTATCAAACCCATAAACATAAGGTGACCATCGTCTCCCTTTCTCTGCTAATGGGTCAACACTCGTCCATCTTGCAATCACCGGATCATAAAACCGTGCTCCATAATCATACTGCCCCAGCTCTTCCTGCAGCTCCTTCTTATTGTAAAGATACT
>CBIHRB010000044.1:0-33497 GCA_966212355.1 uncultured Mucilaginibacter sp. | reverse complement strand
CTTATTAACAGCTCAAATAAACAATAATAATGTCTACTTTTTTCAGGACATGACAACCACATGAGGACTTACAGTGATAGTAATGATAATAGCGTCCGCATTTACCCCTTGATGCGCTACCTGTCAGTTGGTGATTACAATTCGGGCAGCGTAAGAATCCACGAAGGAATAATTGCTGATTGGCGGGATGATCAACATGGGTAGGCTTTCGACGAAGCACTTCCCGTACCTGATTAAATAAGACCTCATCAACCAGTGGTTGATGCAACCCCGGTACCAATCTTGCCGGCTCGTATTCATATGCCGGCAAGGCGATCTTTCCACAATAGACCGGATTGCGCAGTAGCCGTCTGAAATTAGAAATGCTACATCTAAGTCCGTAGCTGTGTATCTGATCGTACACAGCCTGTACAGTCCTTTTACTTTCTGCGACCAGTTCGAACGCTTTTCTGATCAAAGATGCCTGTGGTTCAGCAGGCCTGATCTCTCTTTTCTGTGCAGTAGTAATGAAAGCCTTGTAGCCGATGGGCACATGCGCAGTCCACCGTCCTTCCTGATTAGCTTTGCGTATACCTTGCCTTACATTGATAGATCTACGGTCGTTTTCTGCTTCTGAGGTAGCGAGGTATACACCTAAGATGATTTTATTTTCAGGAACGGACAGGTCAAGTTCCTGATCTGTTGCCTGAGGTGTAATGCCTAAATGATGAAGTTGGGAAATCATATAATATGCGTCCCCTGTATTCCTGCTAAACCTGTCCCACCTGGTAAATAAAAGCAGATCGGGACGTAATAGTTTATTTCTGCGAAAAGTAGCCATCATCGCAGACCAGGCTGGACGATCAAATGTTTTGGCTGAATGATCCTCGAAAACTGTGTTTAGAATATCAATATTATGGGCCAGGCAAAATTTCGTCAGGCGGTCTTCTTGGTTCCTTGGGGAATAACCTCGTATCGCTTGTTCATCGGTGCTGACCCTGATATAGAGACATGCGGAAGGCATCTGTCAAAACTTATGTGGTAGTGCAAATGCATATCGTTTTCGTTTATGACAGTGTTCAATACAAAATTAGCCTATTTAAGATTTTCTATGCTGCTTCAATACAGTGCAAAAACAATCGTCAATATGCAGTATATAATTGGCTCTTTGACATTATTTTAATATTTATATTTGACTTTATGTGTCAAGTCGAAATATTTCAATTAACATTAAATGGACTGTACAAAAAGGTTGGAGAAATATTTCGTGCTAAACGAGAAGCTAACGGATTTCTTTTAAGAGAAGTTGCAGCTATGTTTAGAAATGGATATTGCAGTTCTGAGTAAAATTGAACGTAACAATCGAAATATAGCAAAGAGCAAGTTTTTAAGTTCGTAGATATTTTAGATATAAAACGTGAAGAACTACTTGTTCAATATCTAAGTGAAAGAATTGCGGTTGAATTGAGAGATGAGCACTTAGCTTATAAAACGCTCAAGATTGCAGAAAAGAAAATATATGTTAAAAGCTAAATCGTAAATCCCTTAAATATTTTATGTGTGAATAGGATTGATTATATTAATAAAATTAATACTTGTGCGGCAAGGTTTGTTTATGAAGTAGAAGGGTTTAATGCAATAGATAACTATCACATTAACATACATGCCGAAAATTTTTTAGTCCCTTTATTGAATGAGGTTTTTGGGTTAGAACTTGAAAATCTTAATGCTACTAAAAAAAAGAACTTTCCAGCTATCGATTTGGCAGACTTTAAAAATAAAGTCGCTTTTCAGATTACTTCAACCTCATCATTTAACAAGATCAAAAGCACTCTTGAAACATTTTCAAGACACGATTTACAAAATGAGTTTGATGTTCTCTATTTCTACATATTAACAGAAAAGAAGCCGCAATACAATCATTCAAAATTACGTGATGTAATACCTGATCAATTTGTCTTTGATTCTAATGATCACATAATAGACAAAGACATTATCCTACAAAAAATCAATGCTATAAGTTCTACTCCCAAGATTCAAGCTATTTCCAAGTTATATGAACATGAGTTCTCAGAGATTCAAATAGAGCAACGCAAACTGAAATTTGAAAATGGGTATTTAAACAATGAGCCGGAGGATATATCTCCAAATATGGTCACAGTTTCATTTCCAAAGGTTTTGTATAAGGCAGAATTATTCGTTGATGAAGATGCAATTATTGCAAATTTAAACGAATACTTGGAAAGTGTTGGGAGGAAAAAAGTAAAAAAGCTAAAACCAAATACCCTTGTAAAAAAAGCATTAAGACAGAATCAGATTTACTTTGAAGACTGGATTTTATTTGAGAAGTGCATTTACACATTCAGGGATTTAGGCAAGAATAATGAACCGCTGCGAAAAATTATTGACGCTGGAACTATTACTTCTCTGGAGTGTGCCGATTTTTATGAACAAAGTGAAGCAAATAATAGAGTATTTAAAAATCTGCTGAGGAAAGCATTGATTCAGCTTTGCTATTTTAAAGGCATAGAGTTTTTTGTACCACGGGGTATTTTTAGATTTGCTAATACTAGGCCACCAAAAGCAAAGCAGATTCGGTGGAAAGGTAAAAAGGAATCCACCAAGACTGTAATCTTTGAAATAATTAATAAAAAAGAGGGCCATGTCATCTGCTATAGACATCTCGCCTTTAGAGCCTCATTTCTAAATTTTGAAAAAGATTGGTATTTGGTCATAAATCCTACCTGGAGTTTTACGAATCCTGGAGGATATAAGGAAAGCAGGTATGAATCTGCTTACATGGCCGGGATAAAACGACTTGAAAACAATAATTCTGTTTATAATTATTTCAGATTCTTCGCATACTATCTCTCATATACAGACTTATTCACTACCAATTACTCATACTTGCAGACTTCAAAAATTGAACCTCTTAGTTTAGCACCAAGTTTAGATGAACAAAAGTGGGTGCCGGTTAAAATCGTGGAAGAAAGCTCTGAAGCCACACCAACTGAGATAAGCCTTGACACCGAATTAACTAATTCAACTTTTTTTGACTAATGAAACTAAGATATATTGAAGAGCCTTCTTTACAATTCGGATCAGGACATCATATCTGCCCTAAAAGTGGCATATACACCTTCGATCCATTTGATATTGCACAAGTAAGACCCGAAAAGATCACTATCGGTGTCGTTGGCAAATCCGACAGCGTTGACGCTGTTTTAGAATGGATAGAATCATGTAAAACTCATATCGATGGAAAGCAAAGTAAGACTCCCCATCCCAATCTGTTTTTGAACTTTTGCGGTTTTAATAAGAATATTGGATTTAAGTGTGAGATTAACTACGATGACACCTATCTGAGAAAGCTAAACAACTCAGACTTGGAAAGGATAGTAAAAACGAGTAAATCCCTTGAAACTGTAATTAGCGAAATCACCGAATTGTATTTAACAGAGATAAAGTTTCTATCCAAAAACAAAAAGCCGGATGTTATTCTTTGTGCTCTACCGGAGAATATAATGAAACATATTACAGAAGCGAAGGAAAAGAAATCTGATGAAGATGAAAATGATACCGAGGTAATAGAGACTGATTTTGACGAAGAGGAAGTTTCTATTAAGGAGCAAAATTTCAGAAGAAATTTAAAGGCAAAGGCAATGCAGTATAATGTGCCCATTCAAATAATAAGAGACAGGGTTGCCAAACCCACTAAGGAAATGCAAGATGCCGCTACAGTTGCATGGAATTTTTTTACAGCCTTATATTATAAAGCATCTGGAACACCGTGGGCGTTAATAAGAAAGGATTCTGCTGAAACTACTTGCTATGCAGGAATTAGCTTTTTTAGAAGTAGAGATAGGAAATCGACTCAAACAAGTATTGCCCAAATATTTAACGAACTTGGAAAAGGTGTGATCCTGAGAGGCGAGGAAATTACTTTAAAAAAAAGTGACAAAACACCACATCTTAGCGAAGAACAAGCGTTCAATCTTTTAAAACAATCACTCACTGAATATTACGAGGCAGTAAAAATATTTCCTAAAAGGCTTGTGATTCACAAGACCTCTAACTTCAGTGAGGATGAAATCTATGGGTTTGCTCAAGCTGGCCGTGATTTGCATATAAACCAAATAGACCTGGTTTCAATACAGACGTCGGATTTAAGACTTTATCGAAGTGGCAATTACCCGCCAATGAGAGGAACTCATTTTGCGATGAGCGAAAAGCACCATCTATTGTACACAAGAGGATCGGTACCTTATTACGAAACATACCCAGGAAGGTATATTCCAAGAGCTATTGAGATAAAATTAGCCCAGCACGATGAATCTCCTAATATTATTTGCGATGAAATCCTGGCATTAACCAAAATGAACTGGAATAATACTCAATTCGACAGGCAGATGCCAATTACAATAGAATGTGCCAGAAATGTTGGGGAAATACTCAAATATCTTAACCCGGAAGATAGTATGCAGCTGAAGTACAGCTTCTATATGTAACAAAAAAAGAAAGTACAAGTATCAAAGAATAAACCTTGTTAAATGCAGAGGCATGATAAAATCCATCGAAAACGGAAGA
Organism: uncultured Mucilaginibacter sp.; assembly: GCA_966212355.1. Taxonomy (GTDB): domain Bacteria; phylum Bacteroidota; class Bacteroidia; order Sphingobacteriales; family Sphingobacteriaceae; genus Mucilaginibacter. The sequence goes on along the minus strand of CBIHRB010000044.1, from coordinate 28,931 downwards.
AAAGAAGACGGCAACAGGTCCATTGCTGATAAAATCATCAAGCGCTTACATGACCTTGAAAAAACAGTTCAAAACAATCATGGCCGCTGGGCTTGGGAGCTGTTGCAAAATGCAAAAGACAGTGTAGCAGAGACAAATAGGAAGGTTTCTGTCAGGATAAAATATAACCATGACGAGATCGAGTTTTCTCATAATGGCAATCATTTTACAGAAAAGGATATTCGGGGATTGATCAACCAGATTTCCTCCAAAGAGGTAGATGAGGGTGAAGTAAGTAAGCGTACCGGTAGGTTTGGTACGGGTTTTCTCACCACGCATTTGCTGTCGAAAGAAGTGTATATAGAAGGCATTGTAGAAACTGACGATGGAACACTGTATAAATTTGGGTTCCCCTTAAACCGGAACGGTAAAACTACAGGTCTGCTGATTCCCAATATTGAGGGGGCCTGGACTGCCTTTCATGAATCCACAGAAAATGGTGAAATTGAAGAATATGATGAAGAGGAATTTAATACTTCGTTTACATATTCGCTAGAGACAGAGGAACAGCAGGAAATAGCGCAAACAGGGGTTGACGAGTTTGTTAACCTAATACCATACGTGCTTTCATTCATCCCCGAAATACATTCGGTGGAGATTGTAGACAAAGTAAAAAAGAACAAAGTTGAATTCACTAATAGCCCAAAGGTTGTAGATGGATTCAAGAAAATAACCAAAACGCAAGATGGGAACTCAACGACAATACGGATGCGGTTTGCCACAAATGAGACAGTTTCAATAGCTGCAAGGGCGATAAAAAAGTCTGAAGTTTTTGAATTTCAATCCCTCGAAAAAGTGCCGAAGCTCTTCTGCGATTTCCCATTGATCGGAACAGAGGAGTTTCACTTCCCGATTGTTGTTAACAGTTTTTTCTTCAACCCGCAGACGGAAAGGGATGGAGTTTGGCTAAAGGGAGATAATGACCCGGAAGTGAAAGAAAATAAGAAGATACTAGAAGATGCATTGGAACTTTACAAAGAAATGGTGGCAGAGCTGGATTGCGATTCTTACAAAAATATTTTCTATATCGCCAACTCAAAAATGCCTTCCACTGATGAAAGCTATTTCGACAGAGACTGGTACATAAAGACTATCCAAAAACCTGTGAGAGAGTTTTTACTGAAACAGGAGATTGTGGAAACCGAAGATGGATCTGGGAAAAAACTCGGGGAATTATGGTTTCCGTTAAAGTCATACAAAAAAGAAATAAGAGAAAGCCTGTGGCAATATACGTTTGATTTGTTCCCGGCCTCCGTGTGCAGGAAGGAAGACCTACAACATTGGGTTGAAATTGTTTGGGATGATGTCAACAAAATAACATTTGCAGAAATAGCCAGCGACATTGCCCAAAAGGGAACAATTACCGAACTGGTAGAAAGCTTACGGAAAGACGAGGACGATACGTTTGATTGGCTTAATAAAGTGGGGCAGTTTATAATGGATGATGAAGTAAACCTGCAGTTGTTTGAGAAACATGCAATCATCCCAAACCAAAATGGCAGATTTCTGGCGAAGAGCAAACTCTACTTGGACGAAATAAACGATCCTGATTTAATAGAGATCCTGCAATTGTTAGCCGAGGACTGGAACGATATCCTGCTTCATGAGGAAATCAGCTTCGGAAAGTTTGTCGCCAAGAAAAAAAGCGAGATAGCGCTAAAGATAAATGAGAAACTAAAAACCCCAAAAGTAAAAGACCAAGATTTCAATAAGGCCATAATCCTTTTGTCCGAATGGTTTGACAATAATCCCGAAGAGGGAAAAGAGCTTTTCTCGGAGACATACAGAAGAAGGGCTGAACTGTTTATGAACACCATCGAGGACAAGGAAAGCCTTTACAAGGTCATGCGTAGCAAGACTGATTTATCAAAAGTAGCAGAGGCTATCGAGGCCAATCCACGCCTGTTTGAGACGATAGAAAAAGCGGAGGAAATCTATTCGCTGCTTAAACAGTATAATGTAAAAAGCCTGGAGCAGTTACGCGAAGTGTTAGAGAGCAAATCGACAGTTTCACCGGAAAACAACACGCTGCTACCAATAACGCAGGAGATACTTGCAAACATGGGCATCACTTCCCTAAAGGAATGGCAGGAAGCTATAAAAGACAAAGACTTGGCTGCATTATATTCCCATAAGTCGACACCAACAACCGATATGTTTGTGTATGTGCAAAGCCTCATTAAGCGTGCCAAAGAAAACATCATAGCGCATTTGGAGACTTTGGACAATTACAACCTGGATGATCTTGATGATACCACTGCGCCTACTATTCTAGCCGGAATACTAAAGGACGAAAAAGAAGTAAGCATTGTTGCTAGGCCAGCATACAATAAGGAAGTTATCATTTACTATGGTTCGGAAAGAGACATACTGGATTATGAGCCTTCCGAATTGTGGGTGGATGACGGTGTTCAGCCAAAGATGATCTCTTTAGGCCACTTGTTGAAGAAAGCCAAAATAGTCAAATTTCCGATCTAGTTATGAGCAATATCAAAAACCTAACAAAAATAATCGGCAGCCCGGAAAACGAGCAGTTAGAATATAAAGCGGTATTACCTCCTGCCAGAAGCCTTGCACAAATGATTGCGGCATTCGCAAATTCGCAAGGTGGGCTTATTGTCTTAGGCGTAAATGATGCCAATGGTGAGGTAAAGATCACCGGTCTGAGCGAAGACTTTCATGCCAATGGAGTAACCCATAAGGCTATCGACCTATTAATCCCCAAGCCGGAAGTCAAATATGAATATGTTACACAAGAAGGGAAACGTTTGTATATTATACAAGTTGAAAAATCCCATTCGGCAATTGCGGTTGAAAATAAAATATACGTTAGAAATGGGCTGCAAAACATTCTTTCTAATCCAGAAACGAAAAAGGTTACTGCCAGTCAACTTCCATTAATTGCAAAATTAATGGTTGACCTAAATAATATCCGTGCCGATAGTACTGGGGCAAAATCAAAATTTATCGAACATTATTCTGGCGTGCTCAACATTATTGATGATTTGAGAAACTTGTTGTACCCAACTTCGGCAACGATACCAACAACAAACCAAGAAGGAAAGATTTTAATGAGGATATTATTGTCTTCATGTGCAGACAATTTAGAAATTTACCTTTCGGACCTTCTTTATGAAATTTATCTGGCAAACCCGGCCACACTAAAATCCAATCAACAGATAACGATCAAGGAGGTGCTGGATTGCGCAGATATGCAGGAGTTTGTACTGTATTGGGCAAAAAAGAAACTTGGAAAGTTACAAAGAGGTAGCGTAAAAGGGTTTATATCGGATAATCCTCAAATTAAGGACTTAAATGTTCTGGATGACGTTGAACAGGATAAGATAGAAAAAATACTTCAGATTAGGCATTTGTATGCCCATCGAAATGGTATAGTAGATGAAAAGTTTCTTCAATTCTATCCTGGTCAATTTAATCTTAATGAGGAGCATCAATTATCAACTACTGAAATATTAAGTCTCTTTTCTTATTTAATAGATATTGTCGATAAATTAGATCATGCAGCTATATCGAAGTACCAATTGGCAACTCTCTAATTGACATTAAATCTATTATCAACATATTTTACCATATGTGCATAACTTTTGCTTTCAATTAAGCAATATTTACTATTATTTTACTTCAGATATTCCCCCCAAGATCATGAGTACAGAAACTAAACTAGCGGCATTCGACTATGTTGTTACCCGGCTACGTGAGTGGTACAGTGAAGAAAATGGAGATTGGAACAATAATGATCTTTCACGCTTGAAAATAACCAAGCTTCTCTTTTTTGTAACCGCCGTTACGACTTCTGAGAATAATACAGGTCTACTCAACACCTTTGATAAATTTACGGCAATGCCATATGGACATGTTGAAAGCGAGATTCAGGACCATATGCATGAATCTTTTAAATATAATATTTCTACTAGAAATGCAAGTTTTAAAGAGGGAATAACTGCAGAAAGTGCGGAAGAAATAGATAACGAAGAACTTAAACAATCAATCGATAATGCGGTTAGTAATCTCAAGCAAATAAATAAGGACTTAATAATTTATGACGCATTTAGATTGGTAGACTTGAGTCATCGTTGGCAATCTTGGAAGACGGTTTTTTCAATAGCCAAAAAGAATGGCAAATTCTCAATGCCGATACCCAATTCAATGATAATGGTAGAGCCTAAAATTTTTAAATAAAACTGATTCGAATGGGGCATCTCCACAACGCCTTGGCCAATCTTCAAGCGACTTTGCCTAATACTTGGATAAATGCTATTACTCCGCCTACAGCTGATGATATTGGCGATCCTCAAATAGTAGCAAATATAGAGCTGCAAGTGGCAACAATTTTAGATCCTGTTGCAACAAGCTTTTTTGATTTTTTGAATTTTTCTATTATTGAAGGCGAGTATGTTGAAGATATCGTTACATATGAGACTCTATTAACAGATATTGAAAATTATCTAAACCTAATAGCAAATTTCGATATAACTGGATTCCCTCAAATTACTAGCGTCTGCCAGGAAAAATTCAGAGGTACCTTTTATAATGCCGTTAGAAGAAGTTTAAAGTCATATAAGATCCTATTAGACTTCGTTAAACACCACTTGGATTACCATCCGAATACCAGCATTATACTCCAAACTGTCAAACGAGACGCCGATGATGCAACGGATACTAATAGTACTGCAGAAGAAATGTCTGCTCTGTTTCAATTGAATCTAGGAGTTGCATCAATAGATCATACATTGTCATTTGGCGAATCAACTTTTAGTCGGCTATTGCGGATTCAAAATTCCCTAAGAAATTTAAGTACGTCAACTCCAGCAAAGGAAATTCTAGAGAAAAAATGTGGCTTTCTTTTGTACAAAATCTCTTTCAGGTTAAAACAATCCCAACAAAATTTTTTATACGGAATAGATTTTAATTACACAGCCGTACAATTGAATCCAATTGCGGATTTTTCAGAATATAACGATATTATTAATGGGCACTATAATGAATCTGTTGTATCTCCAGCTTTTTTTGTTACACGCTGCTCCAACGCATTTAATAAATTTAATACTGCAGCTAGCACTCTTGATTTAAACGACTATCATGCCCTAATAAAATATTTCAAAGACGACAAAAAGGATTTGGCAAAACTTTATCAACTAAAGAATCATTACAATATATTTTATACTTCAGCCCAAGCCACAAACCCATCGCTCTTTGATAAAAATGCATATAATATCACATACTGCTATTTGTTAAATAATATCCTATCACTTGAATTAGACAAAAAAGAACTTAAAATCGAAAATTGGCAAGCGAAGCTAAAACAATGTACTAACATGGCTGAACAGTTGCTAAACCGCAACTTTTTCCCTTATTACAAAATCGTAAAGGAGTTTTTAGGAACTGAAATTTGGAATCAATTTTCTAAAAGCGATTATGATTTCACAATAATTAGTTCATTAATCTCAGAATACGAACTTAATCTAACTAAACTCATTGAACATGTTGGGATATGTGATGAAACTGATTATCTACCTTTTCAAAACAGTTATTCCAATTGTTTAGTACCAATAACTGATAGTACGGGCGTTCAGAGAAATTGCTTTATCTCTTCTTCTTTTGCTATCCCCTTAAATTACAAGAAATTCAAAGAGGAGTTGGAAATTTACAAGGCCAAATTAACGCAATTTAATACTACTCTAAACATTCAAACGTTAATAGACGAGGATCGAAAAGACATTAAAAAAGTAAAACAGGAAATAGAAAGAACAGACAAACGGCACATTGAGATTTTATCAATTTTTGCAGCTCTTGTAATGTTTGTTTCAAACGAAATTCAGATTTTTTCTAAGATTCCAAACATGGGCGACGCAGTCGCATACACACTTTTTTTCGCCTTCGGGTTAGGCTTGTTTGTTCTAATGATTTGGTTTATCACAAGACCGGATGGAATAAGAAAAATAGCTCTTACTTGGATGCATTGGTTTGTAATAGTTATTTTTTCTTTAGGTTTGATTTCAGCAATTGCTTATGCATCTTACGCTAAGTTTCATGAAAGCAATAATCAAAGGCAAATAAGGAAAATGAATTTTCTTATTGATTCATTACAACATGCAAGAGCTATTGACTCACTTTCTCGACAATTAATCGTCAAAAAAAGCCCGGCAAAAGACAGCATTGAAAAAAAACCTTCTTTAAAATAATGGGCTAAATGTGCCGGCCTTTTCTTTTTGCTATTTTACGACTCTGGATGGCATCACGGTTAATACTTAAGTTTTCTTCATCGCGATCAGTCGGATGATTTCCCATCGATTTGTCCAACTCAATACTACCGATAAAAGTCAAAAGAGGTATAAGGGGTTCGATTGTAGCCCCGTCCGGTCCGCAGAAAACTAATATAAAGCGCTAAAGTGTTATGCTTTAGCGCTTTATATTTTCAGGCATCGAAAGAGTTGGGGAATTAAACATTTCCAATAAAAGATAATTACTTGAATATTAGTAAATTAATCTTTGCTTTTTGTTCGAGTCCCGCTCACTTCTGCTCAATCGTTTTTATTGTTCTTGGTTGATTTCTTTTCTTTCTTTTACCTTCTCATACGTAATATTAACTATTACTTTTACTATTAAGTCAACGAGTTTTTTGGCGTCTTCTGAAAGTGAAATTAGTTCTAGGTCTTCTGGCTGTACTTTTAAATGGATCGTCTACCATTTTAAAATATCTTGAAATCTTTCAACTAGGAGTTTTTTTGTATGCCAACAGCCGCAGTCCATTGAACACCACTACCAGCGTCGATCCTTCATGACCAATTACTGCAGGCCCAATGTGAGCAATACCTAAAATAGTGAGCGGTATTAATACGCCTACCATGCCTAAGCTAATCCACAGATTTTGTTTGATGATGCGGCGTGAGCTGCGGCTTAATCCGATGGCGAACGGCAGATTATCCAGCTTGTCTGCCATCAGGGCTACATCTGCGGTTTCCAACGCAACCGCAGAGCCGGCAGCACCCATTGCAATACCGACGGTGCTTTTAGCCATAGCAGGGGCATCGTTTACGCCATCGCCAACCATCGCCACCTGCTTTTCTTTTTTAAGCAGATCCTTTACAGACTTCACTTTTTCTTCAGGCAGCAAACCGCCCCAGGCATCGGTTAACCCGATTTCTTTGGCAATCGCATCTGCCACCTGCTGATTATCGCCGGTGAGCATAACCATGCGCTTAATGCCCAATTCGCTTAGTTTCGCTAAGGTACTTTTTGACTCTGCCCGTGGTACATCCATCAGTGCTAAAACGCCCAGGAAAGTTTTCTCCTGCTGCACGATCATGGTGGTGTGGCCGGATTTTTCTAACTCACTCACTGCTTTGTCCACTGCTTCAGGCAGATTTTTGAAAAGCCCGCGATTACCAATGGTCACTTTCTTTCCGTTTACTGAAGCATGTACACCGTGACCGGTCACCGCCTCCAGGTTCTTTGCAGATGGTATATTTTGCTTCTTTAGTCTTTCCTGTCCACCTGTAACAATTGCAGCGGCCAGCGGATGATCGCTTAGTTGTTCTACCGCTATGGCAATTTCGAGCAGATCTTTTTCATCCTGCCCTTCAAAGGTTACCACATCAGTTAATTTCGGTTTTCCTTCAGTAAGTGTTCCTGTCTTATCGAAAGCAATTGCAGATAAACCACCCAATTGCTCCAGCGGACCGCCCCCTTTGATCAACACGCCATCACGCGCGGCACGGGCAATACCGCTTAATACGGCACTGGGAGTTGAAATGGCCAATGCGCACGGGCTTGCCGCCACCAGTACTGCCATTGCCCGATAGAATGTTTTGCTGAACGGTTCATCAATCACTAATCCTGCGCCAAGTAATAAGATTACCAGGCCCAGCACCGCAGGCACATAATACTTTTGCAGCTTATCGGTGAACAGTTGCGTTGGTGATTTCTGGGATTCCGTATCGTTGACCAGCTTTACCAATCGCGATAGGGTTGAATCTGCAGCAATCTTTGTCACCTTGACTTCCAATACCTGGCTGCCGTTGATCGTACCTGCAAAAACTTTATGCTCGGCTTTGAGTTTTTTATCGTCGGTATAATCTGCATCCGGGTTTTTGACCGGTGATTTATCAACCGGCACACTTTCACCGGTAATCGGCGCCTGGTTAACGCTGCTTGTGCCTTTTATTACAGCACCATCTGCCGATATTTTGCTGTTTGGTTTAATGATAATAATGTCACCAACCTGCAATTCATCGATAGGGATTTCTGTTTCTTTATCATCCTTGCGTACTATAGCTGTTTTGGGTGCCAGTTCGCCCAGCGCGGCGATAGATCGCTTTGCTTTTTCCATCGCAAAATGCTCCAGCGAATGACCGAGGCTAAACAGAAATAAAAGTAATGCACCCTCTGCCCATTGCCCCAACGCAGCCGCACCGATGGCGGCTACCAGCATCAGGAAATCGATCTCAAAATGCCCCTTACTTATACTTTCCCAGGCTTCTTTGACCGTGTAATAGCCGCCGAAGAAATAGGCGACTATGTACAAGCTGACAGATACCCAGCCCGGCAGGCCATTGATAAAACTCAATCCGAACCCTGCTCCTAAAAACAGGCCGGACAATCCGGCAAAAATAATCTCGCTTTTCTCACCAAAAATGCCGTGCTCATGCTCGTGGGTATGTGTTTCTGCATTGTTCTTTTCAGCTATTGGCTGCTCGTTTTTATCTTTCTGATGTTGCTTTTTCATTACTTAATTTTTTAACATCCTTAATAGTTTTTCGTTTAATCTTCGTCATCACTACTTGACAACTTCGATTCGAGGTAAAAAGCTCCTTTGGTTACTGCTTTTATCCCCGCAGGTAATTCGCTCATAGGCTCAATGGCTACATAACCCAGCTCGGTGATGCCGGTGGCCACTTCCACCTTTTTAAAAGTATACTTGTCACCCGTTTGGCCGGTAACGATAAAGATGTATTGCTTCCCAGCCTGCCGAACCACTGCATCTACAGGCAATGCCGCAGTCTGTTTATTGCCGGTGCTGATTAAAGCAGTAACATACATGCCCGGAATCAGATTTTGATGCTGACGGTTATCAATCTCGGCATGTACTACCACGCCCTTACTTTCGTTCTCGAATGATTTGTTGATACCATTGATCTTACCGGTAATCACCATATTCTGCTGATTGGTTAACTGGAAATCTACCTTCTGACCCATCTTCACCGCCATCAGGTCTTTTTCAAATACAATCAGGTCGCAATGGATTTTAGAATTATCAACCACCTCCATAATCGAGGTGCCTGGCTGTACATAAGCACCGGTATTTGCAGTGATCTTGCCCACGGTTCCACTGATAGGAGATAATACCGGGAAACTGGAAACAATATTGCCGCTGCTGATTTGTTGTGGTGATATACCCAATTGCCGCAACTGGCTTTCATACGCCTGCAAACGGGCCTGCTCTGCTTTATAGGTTGCCGTGGCCGATTGATAGGATTTACCTGTACCGGCACCGGCAGCCTGGAGCTGCTTCTGCCGGTCATATTCCGCTGCCACGTAAGTAAAGTTGTTTTTGGCTGCGAGGTAGTCCTGTTCGATTTTGATCAGTTCCTGATTATTGACGGTAGCCAGTACCTGACCTTTGCGAACCTGCTGGCCTTCCAGCACATTGATATGGCTGATCACCCCACCTGAAAGCAAGCTGGCATCCGCTTTGTTTTGCGGCGGAACGGCCAGTTGCCCGCTGGCTTTAATCACTGCGTCCAGGTTCTTTTGTGGGATCGGGCCAACCTCGATACCCACATTTTTCATTTGCTGGCCTGTCAGCTCCAATGCGCCTGCTTTAATGGCTGGCTCTTCTTTTGCAGGCTCCTTTTTTTGTTCTTCTTTGCTGGCTGGCCCTGAGCAGGCTGCCATTATGGTTACGGCAAATAAAGCCGCGATATATATCTTGAGTTTCATGTTTATTGTCCTTGATAAAATTGTAATTGAATAGCAGACTGATCGAGACGGCCTAATGCCTCCAGCCAGGAAAGGCGGGCTTGCACGGCAGCCGAAGTGTTTTGGATATATTCGATGTACCCGATCTCACCTAATTTAAAAGACACCTGTGCAATGCGTAATTGTTCATCCGCCTGCTTCAGCCCAATAGTGGTATAATAATCGACCGCCTGTTTGAATTTTTGATATTGCTGTAACTCCTGCTGATATTGTGTACTTAACAACAACCGGTTTTGCTGCAGATTTGCTTCAGCGATTTGCGCGCCGATTTTTTCTGAACGGATACGGGCGCGGTAAGAACCGCTGAACACAGGCAACGCTAACCCAAGCTGAAAACCACCTACGCGGGTACCCGGCGAATAAGTACGGTCAATACCGGCAGGGTTGAATGCACCAACTAATAGCTGCTGGGTATAGCCAACCTTAATATCAGGCATCAGCCTGGCGCGTTCCACGGCTACCTTAGCTTTGGCCACTTCCACCTGCTGCAACCCCAATGCCGTTTGCGGGTTGGCTGATGTATTTAAGGAATCCATTAAATCGGGCAAGTTAACCTCCGGCGTGCTTTCCGCAACCTGCAAGGGCTCTGCCGTATTCAACAGGCGCCTTATGGCCAGCTCATTTGTGCTTAAATCTGCCAACGCACCAATCTTTAATGCTTGTACCTCCTGGAATTTATTCCGTGCTGAAATCAATTCCAGATTAGATGCTTCCCCGGTTTTTACACGCACGGTTGCCCGTTGTACAAAGCCACTATAAATACTATCCTGATAGTTGAGGATGCGCAATGTTTCCCGGCTGAGCAAATAAGCATACCATGCGCTGCGCACCTGTCTGATGATTTCATTTTTAGTTACACGCCCTGAATGTTCTGCCAGCTTAATTTGCTGATCAGCCAGTTTGCGTTGGTTGGTGTAAAGCCCCGGCCAGGCAATACTTTGGGTGACGCTCAGGCCGTTGTCGATGTTGCCGCCACTGGTAGGGTCTTGCGTGAGCATCAGATCTGTTTTCGGCAGATCGAAAGCTGCGCCTTTGAGTGATCTGGATTGTTCGACTGAAAGGTTTGCTGATCGTATATCCAGGTTGTTAGCAAGCGCACGACTAATGGCGCTATCCAATGTCAACGCAGGTTTGCTCTGTGCGTTCGCCTGAGCAGTGAATAAACATAAACCCATCACCAGCACACCGGCAACTTTACCAACCTTACCGGATGCAGCCGCTTTTCGGTTGAACATTAAATAAAGGCAGGGCAGAACAAATAAGGTAAGAAATGTAGCGGTGATTAACCCGCCGATCACAACGGTGGCCAGCGGCTTTTGTACCTCGGCTCCGGCACTTGACGATATGGCCATTGGCAGGAAACCAAGAGAGGCTACAGATGCCGTCATAAGCACCGGGCGTAAACGGGTTTTGGTACCTTCTAATACACGTTCATAAATATCTGTTACACCTTCGCTCTTCAATTGGTTAAAGTAACCGATGAGGACAATTCCGTTAAGCACGGCCACGCCAAAAAGCGCGATAAAACCTACACCGGCAGAAATACTAAACGGCATACCCCGGATAAACAGGGCAGCGATGCCGCCGATGGAGGCCAGTGGAACCGCTGTAAAAATCAGCAGGCTTTCTTTTACTGAGCGGAACGTTACATAAAGCAGCACCAATATAAAAAGTAGTGCTGCCGGCACAGCAATGGATAAGCGCACCCTTGCAGCTTGCAGGTTTTGAAATTGTCCGCCGTAGGAAAGGTAATATCCCGATGGAAGTTTCAAGGTCTGATCCAGCTTTTGCTGAATTTCGGTTACAGTTGACTGTACATCCCGTCCGGTAACGTTAAACCCAACATAGATGCGTCGTTTACCATCTTCGCGGGAGATTTGCGCCGGGGCTTCCCTGAACGAAATATCGGCAACCTGGTCGAGCGGCACTTTGCTTCCCGAGGGCAGCGGGATTAACAGGTTTTGTACGCTGCTGATATTCTCGCGCAGATCACGGTTTAATCGTACCACCATATTGAACCTTTTCTCGCCCTCGAAAACCACGCCGGTAACGCTGCCCGCAAACGCTGTTTTCAGAATCATGTTCACATCGCTGATGTTCAAACCATATTGGGCCATTTTATCACGATTGTAATTCACCTGGATCTGCGGCAGGCCGCTTACTTTCTCCACGAATGGGTCTGTTACACCTTTTACCTGGCGGATAGCGGCAGCAATCTTATCTGCCTGTGTTGCCAGTTCGTCCAGATCATCGCCATATATTTTTATAGCTACGTCCTGCCGGATACCGGTCATCAGCTCATTAAAACGCATTTGCATGGGCTGGGAGATCGAAGCATGTACACCCGGCAGGTCAGATAGTACATCTTCCATTTTGGACATCATTTCTTCCCGGGTTTTGGCTGTTTTCCATTCAGCCTTTGGCTTCATCGCCAGCATCATATCGCCACGCTCCATAGGCATAGGATCGGTAGGTATCTCCGAGCTGCCGATACGGGTAACAGCCTGCCTGATCTCCGGGAAACGGGAACGCAACAGCTGCTCAGCTTTACTAAAGGTTTTTACTACTTCCGAAAGTGAGGCACCCTGCATCATCGAAATTTCCACCGTCAGATCGCCTTCTTCCAGCGTAGGTATAAACTCGCCACCCATCCGGCTGAAAGCGTAGATGGCAATTGCAAACAGGACAAATGCGATGGTTACAGTGAGTTTTTTAAAACGCAGTACGCCGATTAGTGCTTTGCGATAGATCCATTGGCAAAAACCGATAATACGATCTGAGATATTACGCTTATGCTCGGTTTTACGGCTCAGGAACAAGGCGCTGGCCATTGGCACATAAGTTAGTGAGAGAATGAAAGCACCGAGGATAGCGAAGGCCACTGTTTCAGCCATCGGCCTGAACATTTTGCCCTCGATGCCAACGAGTGATAGCAGTGGCAGGTACACGACCAGAATAATGATCTGTCCGAAAGCAGCAGACTGCATCAGCTTACCCGCGCTTGTTTTCACTTCTTCATTCATCTGCTCGCGGCTTAATTCTTTAATACTTTCTTTGCTATAGCGACCTGCAGTAATATGATGAACCACGCTTTCCACAATGATCACTGCGCCATCTACGATAAGGCCGAAATCTATCGCGCCTAAGCTCATCAGGTTACCTGATACGCCGAAGATTTTCATCATCATAAAAGCAAAGAGCATAGCCAGCGGGATAACAGATGCTACCACCAACCCCGCGCGAAGATTGCCGAGCAAAAGTACCAGCACAAAAATTACGATGAGCGCACCTTCCATCAGGTTGCGTTTTACCGTATCAATGGCCCGGTTCACCAGTTCTGTCCGGTCAATAAAAGGTTCAATAACCACACCCTCCGGCAATGATTTTTGTATTTGAACCATCCGTTCTTTTACATTTTGAATCACTTTGCTGAAGTTTTCTCCTTTCAGCATCAGCGTAACTCCGGCTACGACTTCTCCTTCACCGTTACGGGTTACAGCACCGTAACGAGTGGCCGTACCCATTTGGACAATGGCGACATCACGAACGAGAATAGGTGTACCACCACTATTTTTGATAACGATCTTGCTGATATCGTCCAGCGTTTTAACTTGTCCTAAACCGCGGATGAAATAGGCGTTGCTTTGCTGTTCGATATACGAGCCTCCGGTATTTTCGTTGTTCTTTTGAAGGGCTGTGTAAACCTCGGGAATGGTAACACCAAAAGAATTGAGCTTATCATTATCTAAGGCAACCTCATATTCTTTTACATATCCGCCCCAGCCGCTTACCTCTGCCACACCAACGGTTCCGGCGAGCTGAGTGCGTACCAGCCAGTCTTGAATAGTGCGCAGGTCGGTAGCAGTGTATTTGTTTTCGTACCCTTTCTTGGTGTGAATGCTATATTGATATATTTCACCGAGGCCGGTAGTAATCGGGGCTAAGGACGGTTCGCCTACACCTTGCGGGATGTTGCCTTCGGCTTCTTTTAGCTGGGCATCCACTTGCTGACGCGCCCAGTAAACGTCAACGTTGTCTTTAAATACTAAAGTGATTACGGATATGCCCGAGCGGGAGATCGAGCGTTTTTCAATAATACCGGCAATGTTGGCCATTGCCAGTTCTATGGGAGAAGTAATGTACTGCTCCACTTCCTGAGCGCCTAATGTGGGCGCTTGTGTAATGATTTGTACCTGGTTATTGGTGATGTCAGGCTGCGCATCCACCGGTAGGTTAGCCGCAGACCAAATGCCTGCGATCACCAGTAAAAGCGTCAGGATGCCGACCGTCACCTTGTTCTGCACAGAGAACGAGATAATTCTGTCAAACATGAAAATGCAATAAATAAATACGACAATACAGACACAGGCCGGAAGCCTGGTCCATTTAATTCGGGAAAGAAATGCGTATTAGCTTAATTGCGGCGGTTGCCAGATATCCGAACTACGAGTCGGCAAAGATGGAGATATGTAAACTGAGAACTCGTAGTTTGTTTTTGGCGAAAGACGAGTTGTGAAAAGTTTTATAACTGAAATATTTCTTACAGATGAGCAGCAGGAGCAAGTGCAAAAGGGAGAGCAAACGTCAGATAATGGTGCGTTTTCTCCCGAGTGATTAGATATGACAGAAGTTCTATTAGCAGATTTCCACGTAGACTCATTGTCATGGCACGGTAGTACCGACAAAAGCGCGATGTAGAGACCTAATATTATCGTTAGTAACTTCACTTATTACAAATGTATGGATTTTGAAATGAACCAGACAAGTGTATAATTATCAAAATTTTCTTAAGAGTTTAGCAACTCTCCTTTCGAGCCATACTATTTACAAATGATGACCTCGCTTTTTATTTTTTGAGTTTGCTTTTCCTATTTTATCTGGAAATTGATCGACAACTTCCTCATTATGAATTTCAGATCGCAATTTACTTTTGGTTTCTATATTACCAATAAACGTTAAAAGCGGTATGAGGGGTTCGATTGTAGCCCCGTCCAGCCCGCCAAGCGGGCTGAACGGGGATCGAACCATATTTATTTAAAAACCCTCGTCTAATTTTTAGAGATATTTTCGATTGAAGCATCTCTAAATGATTTACAGGAAAAAGAAGGAGATTGTTTGCTTTTTATAAAAACGGTTCATCAATAGTGTAGACAAAGAACGCCTGCGGTTTGTCGTATCCACTTACGGGTACGAGAAAAGGGGTAAACATGAAACCGTCACCCAATTGATCATGATATTTGCTGGTCATCCAGGCGACACAGGTACGGTAAAAATCGGCGTCATTATCATAATGCCTTTTTACGGCTAAGGCCACAACGGGCACCAATTGAAGGTCGTCGATTTCCCACGCAAGTTCAACCGGCCGGCCATAGCGTTTGCGTAATTTTTCACAAAGCAGTTCGAACCGGTTATGTGCCTTGTCCATAGAGGCGGCATATTGTTCTGCTTGCTCATAGATCAAAGCCTGCTGTGCCCAGTAGATTTTCCAGCTTTCATATAGATCAATCAGAAAGTCGTCCGAGAACGGGTTCATATGGTTAAGAAAATCATTCCACAATTCTGATGGAAGTTCAGTAAACAACAGGTCATGGTTGCAGGCGAACCATTTGCGATAATCGGCTTCTATATCAGCGGAATGGGAGATAAGGTGGACCTTGCCCTGAAATCTGAACAAAGCGTGGTTACCATTGGCGTCCAGTTTTAATTCGTCTATTTTGACTTTGGCAAATTCCGCTAATATAGCTGCGTAGTATTCCAGGGGCAGCTCCATATTCTATTTAGGCAAATTAACAGACCCTAAGTCCAAGCCGGGATTATTCAGGATAAAACTAAGGTAAATATGACAGATTGCCATCAAGTCGAAATAACCAGCATTGGGATTTTCAGGAATTGCTTTCATACATGCATAACGGAATTTCTTATCCTGCTCAGGCGTTAGCTTGACGCCCCGCGTTTGCAATACTTCACAATACAACTTCTCTTCCAATTCCATGCGTACAAAAATAGGAAAAGCAATTGGGGTTTTTAAGAAGCTAATTTTGCCAACGGTATCTCAAGATTTAGCGCCAGTTTTAGTATTTCATTTAAAACCGTGCAAAACTATATTCGCATATTTATCTTTTTAATAAGCAATCAGTTTGTGACGGAACATGTAAGAAGTGGATTGAAGGATAATCCGATATTAAGCAAGGACAGCGATCTGTAAGACTAAAACAGGTATAAAATAGCTACATTCTGTAAACAACATCTAAGTCGTTTAAACCAGCTTTAACTGCTTTTACAGGTCATCGAAAGGTCATCGAAAAAAAAGCACTTACATATTGCTTGTAAGTGCTTGATAATCAGTGGAGAATATCGGAGTCGAACCGATGACCTCTTGCATGCCATGCAAGCGCTCTAGCCAGCTGAGCTAATCCC
Organism: uncultured Mucilaginibacter sp.; assembly: GCA_966212355.1. Classification (GTDB taxonomy): domain Bacteria; phylum Bacteroidota; class Bacteroidia; order Sphingobacteriales; family Sphingobacteriaceae; genus Mucilaginibacter. The sequence goes on along the minus strand of CBIHRB010000044.1, from coordinate 12,476 downwards.
CCGTGGTGGGCTGCAAATATAGAATTTTGCGAATTAAAATGAAATTCTATTGTTATTTATTTTATCCAATCCTGTCTCAACTGCCTTTACTATCGGTTTGGTTAATTTAAACTTAAAATATATATACCGTTGGTTTGCCCTAATTTTCGGACGGAACAAAAGCCTATAAAAAAGTAAAGCCCCTGATGGGCAGGGGCCTTTACTAACCAATTATAAACCTAAATTATGAGAAGACTATTTTATGTATTGCGTTATTTTTAACACGGTGTAAAAGTAACACTAAGTTTTGATATTCGGAAAATATATTTTGTAATTGCTTTGTAAGTTTTATCAATTACACTACCATCCGATATCTTATTGTCAAAAATAAGAATAAAACGTTACTAATTTACTAATTTTTTTAAATTATTTGACAACAATTATTGCATCATTCATTTTCAGTCAAAAAACGCGCGCTTTTATTTATAAAATTTACAAAAATTTAATTTTAAATGATTTTTAAAGTAAAATTACGATTTAAACCCGCCTTAAATTTAAACTTTAAAGTATTTTATGTATTTAAAGCAAAATCATCGCCAGTTTCTCTATGAAAAACTCCAAAACACCCCTGTTTTTTTGCCTTAATTCTACTTTTAGCTTTGTAAAGAACGATTGTTTGCTAAAACAATTTATGTTGTAAACGCAGTTACATGATAAAAATTACTTTACAAAGGCTTTTTTTTAAAGATGCTTTAACACTTTTGCAGCAAAAATATACGGCCTTTTAAAATATGTCATCTACGCATACTGCAAAACAACATCCGCATCTTACGCCATTAACTTTATGGATCATGACCATAGCTACCAGTTTGGTGGTAGCCAATATATATTACAACCAACCCTTACTGGCCGATATGGCGCACACTTTTGGGGTGAGCGATAAAAAGGCGCAGCAGATATCGCTTTTTACACAAATTGGCTATGCTACAGGCTTATTATTTATAGTGCCATTGGCGGATATGCTTAAGCGTAAGCGCCTTATTTTAATTGATTTTGTGCTCATGATTATATCGTTAATAGCCAGTGCCATGGCGCCTTCCGTAACTATACTTATGATAGCGGGTTTTTTGGTGGGCGTATCATCGATTATTCCGCAATTGCTGATCCCAATGGCCGCCCACTTAGCCAAACCACATGAGCGGGGTAAGAAGATTGGCTTTGTAATGAGCGGCTTATTAATCGGCATTTTACTGTCACGCACATTAAGCGGTTTTATAGGCGAGCATTTTGGCTGGCGAAGCATGTTTTATATAGCTGCCGGATTAATGTTGCTCATCTGGTTCATGATATTTTTGTTTTTGCCCGAAATTGAACCCGATTATAAAGGCAATTACGGTAAATTGATGAAATCATTGATCCATTTAGTAAAAACCCAACCTAAATTAAGATTGGCAGCATTCAGAGGCGCTTTATGCTTTGCCGGTTTCAGCGCATTTTGGACAACGCTGGTATTCCTATTAAAACAGCCTCAGTTTAATGAGGGCAGCGCTGCTGCGGGTATGTTTGGCCTCGTTGGCGCTTTCGGCGCAGTAGCCGTTGGCTTTATGGGGCGCCTGAGTGATAAAATGGACGCATACAAATTATCAATTTATACACTTTCACTTATCCTGATCTCCTTTATTGTATTCTATTTTTCGAGCCATAGTATAATCGGGCTAATCATTGGGGTTATTCTGCTTGATATGGGTGTACAGGCTACTCATATCTCTAATCAGTCTATTATTTTTGCATTGATCCCGGAAGCCCGCAATCGTATCAATACAGTGTACATGGTGTCTTATTTTATAGGCGGGGCTTTAGGCACGTTCTTCGCCAGTTTGGTTTGGAAAAACTACGAGTGGAACGGGGTGTGTGCTATTGGAGCTATCTTATCGATAATAGTAATGGCGGTGCATTTGTCATACTACAAAAAATCGTCCGCTACTGCTACTGATGTTCGGTAACGTATACCTGTTTATCTGCTTTGAATAGTTGTCCGCATTGAATTGATCAAAAAAAGTAAAAATTTCTTCTAAAAAAACATCGCTGTATTACAGCCATTTACATCCTGTTGTAAAATAAATCTGAACTTTCAATGACGTTTTTTGCCCTTTCGATAAAAGTTTGGCACTGATTTAGATTAGTACTTATCAAACGCAGTTGTTATGAAAGCAAAAGACAAAGCGGTTAAACCTGAAGAAGAGAAAGAGTGGGAAAACCCAGTGGAACCGACAAAAACTTCAGACCCACGCGATGAGGAGCAAATATTAAGGCAGTATAAAGAAGCAAAACGCCGACACGATAACCTCACCGAAAACGGGAACGAAAAAAAGAAAGACTAAAACTAAGACATTAAAATATTTAAAACATCAAAACCTACAACATGAAAACGCAAAAACAAACATCAACCACCAAACTAATAGCAAGTTTTGATAACGCACTTAAAAACATCATCATGAGCGACTTAAAAGCTATCAAAACTAAAACGCCCTATTTAACGCCGGCAGCTTAAACTCAATATAAAAAACATCACCTACACTACATCTACCTATGAAAGCATATAAACCAACACCCGCAATAACTAAATTACTTGCACGCTTTGATGCCGAATTATTGGAGCTGTTGAGGGAAGATCTGAAAAACCACAGGGCTAAAACCCAATTCATAAGCAACAACAAGCAGGTAGCAGCACAGCAAACGCTGTCTGCCGCTTGATCAACATATATACATCTACCTATCGAGTACTAACATCACCTATGAAAACGTGGAGCCCTGCAAAAAACAGGGCTCTATTTTTTATGGTAAAACCAGCTATGCTTAATGCTATGTTAAGTTTGTATAATATTAAATAATAATATGTTAACATTTTAGTCACCTAAAAGAAATGCCTGAAACGGTTATTTGGGATAAAGCTACAGGCGAATGGCCGATGCGGTTAAACATCATATCGTATCACCTGTTTACGCGTAGTACCGTTAACCAGGTGATGAACAAATCGGTTACGGCCATATTGACCCTGCCCAAGTAGGAGCTAAAAGCAAAATGCTAAAAGCTGATTGTCCGAACGGTTTGTTATCGTCTGTGAAATTATATACTCTACATAAATGCAAACATTATGAACCAGGTTAATTATCCCATTGTAATAATTGTAGTTATTGTTGTTATTATTTTATTGGTATGGATCATCAGACGCAACCGGAAAGATGAAAAAAAGCTGGAACAGGACATTATCCAATCCGAGTTAAAACCGGAAGAAAATAATGATAAGGAAATTGAGCCTTGAGCCGGTCAAGGCAAGGCCCTTGCACACAACCCTTCGACAGGCTTAGGATAACCGGCCATCTTTTGTCATTTCACTTCAAAGTCCACCGGATTTAAACACTACCCATGACAACTTAAAAAAATGGGTGTCATACTGAGCCCGTCGAAGTATGGCAGGCAGGCCTCTGCGCACGAGTCTTCGACCGGCTGAGACTGACAGGCCCTCTTTATCAATTCACCTTCAATGGCCCCGGATTTTAATACTCAGACTGACATCCGTTTTCTATCCGTTATTGATAGCATATTTAATAATTAGTTCAGCTGTTTTGGCAGATGCCCCCGGTTTCCCCATTCGCACATCAAGCTTATCATAGTTATCAAGCATGGTTTGACGATAGGGTACATCGTTAATGATCAAATTCAGCTCTTCGCCTATCTTATTGGCGGTACATTCTTCCTGGATCAATTCTTTTACCACCGCTTTATCCATAATCAGGTTAACCAGCGATATAAATTTGAGTTTAACCAGCATGCGCGCTATGGCGATGGTTAATTTCCCGCCTTTATACACCACTACCTGCGGCACGTTAAACAGCGCGGTTTCAAGTGTCGCGGTGCCGGAGGCTACAACAGCTGCATGGGCGTGATTCAGCAGATCATAAGTGGCGTTGAATACAACGGGGATCTCTGCGCCGTTTAAGTAAGGCACATAATAATCAGCCTGGAAAGCCGGTGCACCGGCAATTACAAACTGGTATTCAGGAAAGTTGGCCGAAGCCCGGATCATATCGGGCAGCAGTCTGCTAATCTCCTGTTTGCGGCTGCCGGGTAACAGTGCTACAATTTTTTTTTCGCCAAATTTGTTTTTTTGCAGGAAATCAGGGTCAGGATTAAATGCCGAAACCGCATCAAGTAAAGGGTTGCCTACGTAATCAACATCCATTCCCCACTCTTTGTAAAATGCCACCTCAAAAGGCAATATGCAAAATAGGTGGTCGACGATGCGTTTGATCTTTAACACCCGCTTCTGGTTCCAGGCCCATACCTTGGGTGAAATATAGTAGTTAACCGGTATATTGTTAGTTTTAGCGTATTCGGCTATTTTGAGGTTAAAACCAGGAAAATCAATCAGGATCAATACGTCAGGATGGTAAGCCGAGATATCCCGCTTGCATGATCGCATGTTTTTAAGAATAGTTTGCAGGTTGGCAACCACTTCAACAAAGCCCATAAAAGCCATATCGGCATAATGCTTTACCAGTGTGCCGCCCTCGGCCTGCATCAGGTCGCCGCCAAAAAAACGGAAATCAGCATCAGGGTCAAGCGCTTTCAGGGCTTTCATCAAATTAGCCCCGTGCAAATCGCCCGAAGCTTCGCCGGCTACCAGGTAATATTTCATTATAAGGATTGCAATTTAAAAATGAATATGGCCAGCATAAACAAAAGCGAGATCATAGCGATACCGTTTCCCGTTTTATCGGCCCCTTTGCCATAAAAATAACGGATGATAAACAAATTGATAGCAAAAGCGACAAAGTAGGGGATGCCCGGCTTGTGCATTAAAACCAGTTGATTTTTAAGCAGAAATCCAAAAACAAACAGGCTAACACCTGGCAGTATAGCGCCGATGAGCAGACCTAAGGATACGTCGTTTTTGTTTAGCATAATTACAGGTTGAATTTCCAGTTGTTTAAGTAAGGGATAACGTGGTGTGCAGTCATATCAAACTGCACCGGCACAACCGAAGCATAACCCTGTTCCAAAGCCCAGACATCGGTATCCTCGCCGCCATCATTCAATTGAAAAACACCGGTAAGCCAGTAATATGGCCTTTTATGCGGATCCATGCGTTCATCAAATTCTTCGGCCCATTTGGCCGCCGCCTGCCTGCAAATTTTAATGCCTTTAATGTGTTTTGTATTCGGGAAGTTTACATTTAACAAACTGGCTTGTGGTAAACCATGGGCCAGCACCTGTAAGGCAAGCTCTTTTACAAACTTAATACAGGGCTCAAAATCGGCCTGTAATGTATAGTCATCTAACGAAAAACCTATCGATGGGATCCCTTCGATAGCTCCCTCAACCGCAGCAGACATAGTACCTGAATACAACACATTAATAGAGTTATTTAAACCATGATTAATCCCCGACACGCAAAGATCCGGTTTTTTGCCTTTAAAAATTTTGTTAACTGCCAACTTTACGCAATCAACCGGGGTGCCCGAGCAGCGGTACATTTCAATACCCTCGTAAATGTCAACCGGGTCAAGCCGTAAAGGTTTGCCGATGGTAATGGCATGCCCCATACCCGATTGCGGGCTATCCGGAGCAACTACTACAACGCGGCCAATTTCGGCCATAGCATCCATCAGGGCTTTGATGCCCGGAGCGGTAATGCCATCGTCATTTACAACAAGTATGGTTGGTTTGGTAACTTTCATTGGGCAAAGTTAACAATCCTCAACAATGTAACCGGTAATAACAGATGGGAGGGTTGTTGTAAAGCTAAATTTCGTAATTTCGGGTTTCAACAGCAAAGCATGAGTAAGATACTTATAAGAAACTTCGGACCCATAAAATCTGGGTATAAATCTGCTGATGGCTGGATTGATATCCGTAAGGTAACGGTATTTATAGGCAATCAGGGTTCAGGAAAAAGTACAGTAGCTAAACTGATTGCAACATTCAGCTGGATCGAAAAAGCGCTTGTAAGGGGCGAATTAAAAGAGAAGGAGGCAATACGTGATGGCTATCTAATCAATCGTTGCAAGTATCAGAATATTGAAGATTATTTCAAAGAAGAGACGCACATAGAGTATAGTGGTAATGCTATGCATTACGTTTATCGTGAAGGCAAGAGCTTTATTAGTTGGACAGATAACAGTCAATACTTTTTGCCCAAAATTATGTATGTGCCGGCTGAACGTAATTTTATAAGTGCGGTACGAAACATCAGGAATTTAAAAGGGCTTCCGGGAACTATTTATACTTTTTCGGATGAGTTTATTAAAGCTGCTGAAAGTTTACGGGATATGGTAGAGCTGCCAATTAACAACGTACGATTTGAATATCAACAACTCAATCAATTGCCATCAATTATTGGCGCAGATTATAAGCTTCGCCTTTCGAGAGCATCCAGCGGTTTTCAATCACTGGTGCCTCTGTTCATCGTTACGAGGTATCTAACTGAAATAATTATTAACCCCAGTAACATTGAGGAAAACAATGAGGTAAGTTTAAGGGAAGAGCAAAAGATCAGGGAAGAGATTGATCGGATCATGTCAAACCCTAATTTGTCCGGTCCGGTAAAAGATATTTATCTGGAACGACTTTCATCCCGATTTCGTTATTCATCATTTCTGAATATTGTCGAAGAACCCGAACAAAATCTCTTTCCAACATCGCAGCAACAAATTCTTTATAGTTTACTTTATTATAATAATCTTCACGATCACAATGGCTTGGTTATGACCACCCACAGCCCCTATTTGATCAATTATCTTACTTTGGCCGTAAAAGCGGATTTTTTAAAGAAGCACATCAAGCGTCAGCAACAATTGCAGGAACTTGAATTGATTGTGCCTTTATCATCAACTATTAAAGAAGGCGATCTTGCTATTTACGAGCTTGATGAGTTGAACGGCACCATAACAGAATTAGAAAACTATAAGGGCATGCCTTCTGACGAAAATAAGCTGAATGAAGAATTGGGTGAAAGTAATGAATTATATGCCCGTTTACTTGAATTGCAAAAAGGCATATGAATGTAGATTTCTTCCCGGCTCAATGTCAAACCTCTTCTAAATTAAAGATTTTTGGAATATGTGATGATCCATCTCCTGCTACAAATCCTGCCTATATTGACGAAAAAAATGGTGCTAAATGGATTGCAGTTGTTGAAAATGACTATCTATCTGAAGTTATATTCACAGCTGTTGATCATTGCATCCCATTCCCGCCAAGGCCTGATGGAAAAGAATCAAAACGATGTGATGGCTTCCTGACCTATGGCGACACTATCGCATTTGTCGAATTGAAAGAGCGTGATCAACATGGAAGTGAATGGGTTAAGGACGCCGAAAAACAGTTATTAACATCAATTGAACTGTTTGAAAAGACGGACGATGCAGAGAGGTATCCCATAAAAAAAGCCTACATCGCAAACAGTGAACGCCCGCGTTTTAGAGAAAGTCAAACAAGAAGAATGGAGAACTTTTTAGATACAACCGGCTATGTACTGCGGATAGAAGCAAGGATCAAGATAGAATGATTGGTTTAGATTGTGTGCTTTTCTATTTCATCCAATAAAAAAGCCCCGTTACCGGAGCTCCTATTATTTTATAAACTGTTTATCCACTTTACCAGTTCATCGCGGGTTTTGCCCGTTTTTTTCTGGAGCTTGCCAAGTGTTTCATCGTCTTTACCTTCCTGCCAGGCAAGGTCATCGTCGGTAAGGTCGCCATAGGCTTGTTTGATTTTTCCTTTCAGCTCATTCCATCCGCCTTTTATTTCTAATTTATCCATGATGTTTTTTATTTAGATGTATCAGGATAACGGACGAGGCCAAGGATGGTTTGAAAAAAAGCCAAAAGCAGAATGCCGAAAGCTGAAAGCCCCGGAATGGTTATCAAAGCTACTTAACTAAATCTCAACCCTAAGCCTGGATCGTGGTTTAGTATGTATTTTCCGTCACTAAATTCCGGCATTACATAAGGGTTATTGCTTACCAAAAAAGGGCCGTCAAGGTCAACCCAATCTGCTTGCGGGGCGAGGGCTAAACCGGCAAGGGCGGCGCAACTGGTTTCGGTCATGCAGCCTATCATAATCTTCAGGTTAAGCTCACGGGCTTTATCTATCATCCGTTTGGCTTCATACAACCCTGCAGATTTCATGAGTTTAATATTGATACCGGTATAAACGCCTTTAGCCCTTTTCACATCCTCAAAACGCTGAACGGATTCATCGCCAATAATAGGAATAGGACTGCGTTCGGTAAGCCAGGCATTACTATCGGGATCGGTTTTGAGCATGGGCTGCTCTATCAATTGTACACCTTGTTCTTGCAGCCAATAGGTCATATCAAGGCTTTGCTGTAAATCTGTCCAGCCCTGGTTTGCATCTACATAAAGTGGCACATCGGTAACGGAACGGATGGTAGTAATCAATTCTTTATCTGTATCGCGACCAAGCTTAACCTTGATCACGTCAAAACCTTCTGCCTCTTTTACCTTTTTGATGATCATTTCGGGCGTATCAATACCTATGGTGAAACTGGTAACGGGCATCAGCGCAGGTTCGCTTCCTAATAACTGCCAGCAGGGCTGTTGTTTGAGTTTGCCATCAAGATCATGCAGCGCAATATCAATAGCCGCTTTAATAGCCGGGTTGCCGGGAGCAATGTTATCGAGGTAATTGATGATCGCTCCAAAATCAAAAGGGTAACTAAACCGGCCAATATCAACCTTGCTTAAAAATTCGGTGGCACTTTGATGGCTTTCGCCCATATAAGGCACCATAGAGGCCTCGCCATAACCAGTTTTACCTTCGTGGCTGATCTGCACCAGCATAACCGGGGTAGAAGTCCTTGAGAATTTGGCTATCGTAAAAGCATGCTTCAGCTGAAGCTCGTAGGGTTGATATGTCAGTTCCATGTTAAAAACCAAAGCTAAAATTTTAGTATGAAAATCGTGCTTATCTTTGCGGCCATGCCGGCACAAATTTATTCACCGTTCACCAGTTTCAATTTCAGCAACAATAAATGTTTCCTTACCGGGCAAAACCTTAATTCGCCCGAGGAGCAGATCCAGGTATTTCCGCAATGGCTCATGAGCCGTTACGAACTGGAAGACAAGCCTTTTAAGTTGCTCGACGAAAGCATGGCTACTTATAAAGACCTGAAACTGCCCTGCACAGCCGAAGTTAACGAACGCTATCTTGAACCGCTCGAAAACGAAATTGCTGCTGCTTTTGATAGCGGTTACGACGCCGTGAAAACGCTTGATGAGGACAAACTGTTTCTATGGGCGGGCAAATTGCTGTACGGGATTATTTTTAATGAGATTCAGGCCGGCATCAAACTCCAGCACTCGCAGGGCGAGGAATTTAATATATCGCAATCCATTATCCACAAGTTCAATAACCTGCACATGATGCTTCAAAGCCTCAATCTGCCGGTTGAGTTTGATGGTTTTAAGCCATACAGCCTGGTATTGTTTAAGGTTGATAATGCTGAGAACGTTTTTGGCTACCGCGATGAGATCAATACGCTTACCTTTTCATTGAGAATAAAAGATTTTGGTCTGATCCTTTGCCTGCAGGATAACGGCGCCAACGCCCGTTATCATAAAGAAGCTTTAGATAAAATTGGAGATCATGTCCTGCACCCCATTCAGTTTGAAGAATTGAACGCCCGCTTCTTTTACTCGGCTTATTTGTTTAACCGCCTGCCCGAATATGATATTTTCAATATAGGCGATACTATTTCGGTAGAGGCCCTGCCCCTGCGTGGTACCAGCAGCAAACCGCTGTTTGATGACTGGATGAACAAAACCTACGGGCAGGTGCTGGAAAACTTCTGGAAAAACTGGGGGTTCCTGCTGTTAGAGATCATCAGGAACCCCGAAAAACCCATGAGTTTCTTGTTTAATGCTGATGGGGAGTTTATTAATGGCCAAGATTTGAAATTGCCATTGTGATCTGCTGCCAAAAATCGGGCAAAATTTCATGGTGAAATATAATGGTGATCATCAAGCCGCTCAGTGCGCCATAAAAGTGGGCATCGTGGTTGATCTGATCGCGCGAATACTTTGAGGCATAATGGCAATATACCAAATATAACACACCAAATATTACTGCCGGGATAGGAATTGGTATGGGCAATATCACCATCCGGGCCAGCGGATTATATAGTATAGCACTAAAAATAACCGCACTTACCGCACCCGACGCACCCAAACTATAATAACTGTAATGGTCTTTATGCTTAAGCACCGTTGGCATATCGCTCAATATTAAACTTATAGTATACAGTATGGCGAATTGAAGGTGCCCCAGCACCGGCTCGAGCCCAAAGGCAAAAAAGTAATACGACAGCATGTTGAAAAACAAATGCATCCAGTCGCGGTGAATAAGCCCGCTGGTGATGATGGTGTGGATATCCTTTCCGCGCGAAACGGTATAGGGGTGCAGCATCATGCGGCCATAAAGGTTATTATTTGAAAAAGCTAAAAGTGAAGTAATAATTGTTATTGCAAAAATGATGCTGGCCACCGGGGCCGTGTGTATAATTTCCATTTATTTAAGATCGAGTTTAGTATTTGTTAAAAGCCTGCCTACCGGGTAGCGCATAAAAGTTTTTTCAAAGTAAGGCGAATTGCGGTAAACAAAGAATAATTGCGCCCCGGCATTTTTGGCCAACTGCGGATCTTTTGATTTGGCATCATCCAGTTTTTGTTTAATTGAAGGATCTTTTTTCAACAGATCTGCAGCTATATCCTCAAAAACATAATCCGAAAAATATTCCTTTTCGCCCAGTACCGAATCAAAAAAGTTCCATGCAAAAAACGAATCGACACCCTGCGGTTCCAGCGTTTCCACGATATAACGGTTTATTGGCTGATTAGTATACACCACGTAATCGCCGGTATAAAATTTAACAGGCATATCCACCGGGTTAAGTTTTACGCCGGTATGCAGGTAATGGCCCTCAAATGGCCGGGCCGGTGTTTTCAGATCGGCTATGTAATACATTTGCAGGCTAAGCGTGGTATCATGGGCCAGTTGTTTCATTTGCACCCCATTCAGCTTAAACAGGTCAATCACCTTGCCCCATGCCTGCGGAATTACATAAGCTACCGGTTTATCTGCAGTGGCGGTAACCTTATAGGTGTTAAAATATTTGATGGTTTTGGTATAGGGCTTATCACGGTCGTAGTACAACCTTGGCAATCCGCTTACGCCGCTGGTTTTGTGACCGGCTTCATAACCTTTAAAGGTGATGGTATCTACCTTACTATTGTCAACAGCCCAGCTTAACGCAAAAGTTTTTTGATTGGTTACCTGCTCATCGGCTTTGCGTTTCAGCTCACCAATCAGTTTGGCATCGCGCTGGTTAATTTCAATAAGGTGCTGCATAAAATCATAAGTAGCATACACACGTTTATCAAAAGGCTTCAGCATATGCGTTTCGGTAATATAGCTGATGATATTATGCTGGGCAGTAAAGCCAGTGGCAAAGCGTGGGGTTTCTAAAAAACTAACGATACCCGAATCAGGAAGCCCTTCTTCGCCCGCACCGTAAGGGATCATCTCGTACCCGCTCTTTTTCATTTTGCCGTACAGATCTGGGGTAAGTGTCTTAGTGGTATATTCGGCCAGGATGGGGTTTTGCTTTTCTTTTTGGGTTTCGATGAGCGTCATCACATATTGATAGTCGGCGCCATCGCTGGTATGGTTATCTAAAAAGATCTCGGGTTTCCAGGTAGTGAGGATCTGTGTAAAGGCTAATGCATTGCGGCTATCGGCCTTAATAAAATCCCGGTTTAAATCAAGATTCCGATAGTTACCCCTGAAACCATAGGCCGATGGGCCGTTCTGGCTTACACGGCTCAGGCCGCGGTTAAGATTACCGTCGATATTATACAGCGCTATAAGGCAAATCACCACATCTTTTGGCAGCGTATTGTTTTTAAGCAGATCACGTACCAGCATCATACTGGCATCAATACCTTCCGGTTCGCCGGGGTGAATACCGTTGTTAATGAGCAACACCCTTTTATTTTGCTTTTTAATAACTGCCGGATCAAATATTTTATCTTTTGAAAGCACAACGAGTGTCAGGGGCTTGCCCACATCGGTTGTGCCGTAATTGATAAGTTTCATTTGCTGCGGATACAGCTTATTAAGTTTTTGATAGTAATCAATTACCTGGGTGTAGGTTGCGGTATAATTTTTATCCTTACTTAACTCAAAGGGGGTAAGCTGGGCTTGGGCAGATAAGGCAACGAAACAGGCAACAAGGGCAGCGAAAACTATCTTCATAAGTAAATACGTTGCTCAAATATAGTTTAAGTGTGGCAAAGGAAGGGGCTGTAAGGTGATTTTTACTGGTGAGGTGATTTAATTTATCGTCATGCAGAACTTGTTTCACTGTTGTCCGGTAAAAGATTTTTTAGGGAAAAAGGAAGGGGTAGCCGAAA
>CBIHRB010000043.1:0-39921 GCA_966212355.1 uncultured Mucilaginibacter sp. | reverse complement strand
ATGCATGTCATTTCATTTTTTTTCAGGGCTTCCCTGATGGTTACTCGCAATGACGTTGGGATATATCAGTTTTATTGAATTGTTTTAAACGGTTTCGAATAAATTCGTGCCTCATTACTAAAACGTTTTATCTATTTTAATATCTTAGACCAAAAATCTATTTCCCAATGATCATTCCTAAAAAACTGGTTTTACTGGCAGCATTGGGTGTGGCACTTTCCACATCTGATAACAACGCTTTAGCGCAGGAGAAAAAAACATCCGGTAATCCAATTGTTCAAGGCTGGTATGCCGACCCGGAAGCCAAAATCTTCAATAAACAATATTGGGTTTACCCTACCTACTCAGCTAAATATAACGACCAGGTATTTATGGATGCCTTTTCATCTCCCGATCTGGTTAACTGGACTAAGCATCCCCGTATTATTGATACTGCAGCAGTAAAATGGGCAAAACGTGCTATGTGGGCTCCCGCTGTGACAGAAAAGGATGGCAAGTATTACATCTTTTTTGGTGCTAACGATATCCAGAACAACAATGAAGTTGGTGGTATTGGCGTAGCGGTTGGCGATAAACCCGAAGGTCCGTTCAAAGACCTTTTAGGCAAACCACTCATTGGCCAGATCATCAATAAAGCGCAGCCTATCGATCAGTTTGTTTTTAAGGATGACGATGGCCAGTATTATATGATCTACGGTGGCTGGGGCCAGTGTAATATTGTTAGACTGAAAAATGATTTTACAGGTACAGAGCCATTTAAAGATGGCGAAACCTACAAGCTGATCACCCCTAAAGATTATGTTGAAGGCCCGGTGATGTTTAAACGCAAAGGCAAGTATTACTTTATGTGGAGCGAAGGCGGCTGGACCGGTCCGGATTACCGCGTGGCTTATGCCATTGGCGATTCGCCGTTTGGTCCTTTTAACCGTATCGGGACAATATTAAAACAGGACCCGAATATTGCTACAGGAGCAGGCCACCATTCGGTGATCCAGGTGCCGGGTAAGGACGAATGGTATATTGTTTACCACCGCCGCCCCTTAACCGAAACTGATGGCAACCACCGCGTTACCTGTATCGATAAAATGTACTTTGACAAGGATGGCAAGATCCTGCCGGTTAAGATCACCAATGAAGGTGTAACGGCAAGGAAGATTAAATAGCCCCTCAAATATATTTCTACACCCGTCATTGCGAAGTACGAAGCAATCCCCAAGAGGCAGAGCGGCTATGCAAGTGTCTCTGTATTGTTTGGGATTGCTTCGTACCTCGCAATGACGTTTTTTATTACCAGGCACATCAATCTTTTCCCCCTAAAAGGGTGAGCATGATAATCCCTGATATTTAGTATCTTAAACCGTTTTTTTGACTGACATTATTCCTTTATCATTATGACGCGATCATTTTTTCGGGCATTAGTAGTTTTACTTGCCCTCACTGGCAGCAACCGCTGTTTCGGACAATCCGCCGAAAACCTGCCCACCGATTATTTAAGCAAAGAATTTCACGCCGGAAGACGCCAGGCGCTCCGCAACCTGATGCCCGCCAATTCGGTAGCTGTGATCTTCTCGTACCCTGAGCAGGTGTTTTCAAATGATGTTAACTACGTTTATCATCCTAATCCCGATCTATATTATTTTTCGGGATATAAGGAACCAAACTCGGTTCTTTTAGTGTTTAAAGACATGCAGGCCGATGGCGACAGCAGCTATAATGAAGTTTTATTTGTTCGCCATCGTGATGCAGGCCGCGAGCAATGGACTGGCCGCAGGCTGGGTGTTGAAGGCGCTAAATCGCAGCTTGGTTTTAAGCGCGCTTACAACAGCGAGGATTTCGCGAAATTCCCGGTTGATTTTAAAAAGTTTGCCAATGTGTATTATGACGTGCTCCCCGAGGATGTGACCGGAGATGGATCGACCGGGGAGTTAAAAAAACTTGTTGCATCATTTAAAACTAAAGCGGGCATCCCGGAAACCAGCAGGCAGGTTATTGGTGATCTTAATATGATAGCAAGAATGGCCATTCCTCAAAACATTGGCCGCTTCATGGCTTATTTTAAAGATAAATTTGGAGATGAGGACCATAAAAATAACCCCATTATTCAGCAATTAGTAGCCAAACCCGATTCTGTTACACTTGCAGATGTTAAGTCAAAAATTGCAGCAGCTTATGGAGGCAATACCGGCTTTGCTGAATTTACCGGCAAGCTTCGTGGCGTAAAAACACCGGAAGAGCTGGCGGTATTAAAAAAGGCTGTGGAGATTTCAAGCCTTGCGCATTTGGAGGTAATGAAGTCGGTTAAACCGGCCATGAGTGAGCGCGAGGTTGAAGGGATCATGACCTATGTACACAAAAGATATGGCGCCGAAGACGAAGGCTATCCGCCGATTGTAGGCGCAGGCGCAAATGGCTGTATCCTGCATTATGAAGAAAACTCGGCCACAAAAATCAATAACCAGTTGCTGCTGATGGATGTTGGCGCGGAGTACCACGGATATTCTGCCGATGTTACCCGTACCGTACCGGCTAATGGCAAATTTACCGAAGAGCAAAAAGCAATTTACCAATTGGTATACGATGCGCAGGAAGAGATTTTTAAATTATGTAAAGCGGGAGTTCCCTATGCAAGCCTTGAACAAAAATCGGTAGAGGTATTATCGGCCGGATTAATTAAGCTTGGTATTATCAGGGATGCTTCAGAAGTGCGCAAATATTATCCGCATGGTTGTTCGCACCATTTGGGGCTCGATGTGCATGACAAAGGGGGCCGTGGTAATCTGGAAGAGAACTGGGTGATCACCGTTGAGCCTGGTATTTATATCCCTGCCGGCAGCCCCTGTGATAAAAAGTGGTGGAACATAGGGGTACGTATTGAAGATGACGTGCAAATAGGTAAAGACAGCGGTACTATCCTGTCCATAGATGCGCCGCGTAAATGGCAGGATGTTGAAAAGGCAGCAACTGAGAAAAGTATTTTTGAAGCAGCTAAATTTCGGGAATTGAAATAGAAAAAACCGCCGCCGCTCGGCTGGAGCCAGGCGGCGGCGGTGGGGTTAACAGGGTTAACACAATTCCGAATATTTAAATATAAATATCTAATAATAAACTATATATAAAAAACAGGGGTTACACATCTTCGCCGCCGCCCGGCAGGGGCCGGGCGGCGGCGACCTTTTTCTGACTTGCAAACTGCAAACCCAAAACTGCAAACTGAAACTACGGATTCAAATTATTACTTCCTCCCTCAGCAATATTACTTCCCCTGCCTTTAGGATCAAAAGCGCGGAATTTGATAATACCACCGTTGTAGTTAACCGGGCCTGTATAAACCTTACTCCCGGCATCTGGATCTTTACCATTGGTTGTATACCGGATAGTTAAACCCGGGAACTCCACATTGCTCAGGTATTTACCATCCTGCAGGTTAATGCCCGGTTTTGGCACACGGTAATCATAGCCACCGTTATAATAAGAGAGGCGGGGCAGTTCACGTTTACCTAACACATTCAGGAAATTTGACCAGGCCGCCTGGTATGCCTCTTTACTTTTTACAGGGTCTTTTTCGGTGGCCCATGCCGGGTCGTGCGCCCAGGCACGTTCGGCCAGGCCAAGCAGCTTCGGAAATATCATGTAATCCATTCTTTCCGGTCCTTTCACTGTTTCGGCCCACAGCGCGCCCTGCAAGCCCACGATATTGCTTTTACCATAATCAGTAAGACGTTGTTTGCCGATGAAAATGTTCCTGTTTATCGGGTTGCCTTGTTTATCAACGTCAGCATTTTTAAAATAATCATAGGGGATAAACGAGAAAAATTTATCAATGCCCAAAAACGCGCCCCAGTAATAACCAGGCTCGTCAAATGATTTGTAATTGGCCATATCAAAATACAGGTTGGTAACGCAGGTTAGCACAACCTTGTAACCGCCATTGGCTAAGCGATAAGCTAAATCTTCCTGTCCCGCACCTAATACGTTGTTCCAAACATCAACCTGTAAGTGCTCTTTTGTAAAATCGGGATTAGGAACATAAGCCGGCTGGCCATCAAGCGTAGTTTTACGAAGCGCCATTTCTTCCCAACCCGAAAGCAGGATGCCTTTTGCTTTCAGGATCTCATTAACACGACCGTAGAAGTAGTACCACAAATCGTTAGTGCCTTGTATCTCGGGATGGGTAGCCTTGAGCGCCGCATAAGCCGGTGATCTTTCCCATACATTGGCAGGAACCTCATCGCCACCGAAGTGGATGGTTGATAATGGTGCGCCTGCTTCTTTATAAGTACTGATGAGGTCATTAACCACAGTCTCCACAAAGTTATAGGTGGATGGCAGCGATACATCAATCACGTTATCGTTCCAGTATTGTACCGAGCGGTATTCCGATTTATCGTTCAGGTCATACAGCAAATATTTTTCGGCTTCGGCCTTTTTACCTTCGGCCATCAGGCGGTCATAGCGACTATTCATTGCCTTGATAGCTGCACGGGCATGACCAGGTGTTTCAATTTCAGGTACTACGGTAATATGGCGGTCGTTGGCGTATTTCAGGATCTCGATATAATCGGCCTTCGTATAATAACCGCTGCCGAAAGGATTGTTAACCTCCGGACCAGAGCCGTGCGATGGTGGCAGGTGGTGTTTGCTATCAAGTGTATGGCCCCGCTTTGAGCCAACAGAAGTAAGCTCCGGCAGCGATGGGATCTCTATTCTCCAGCCCTCGTCATCTGTTAAATGCAGGTGCAATATATTAAGCTTGTACAGGCTCATCGCTTCCAGCAATTTCAGCACCTGCTGCTTTGACTGAAAGTTACGGGCTACATCAAGCATCACTGCACGGTACGCAAAACGCGGGGCATCAGTAACTTCAACACAAGGGATTTGTACCGAAGATGGTGTTTTAGCTAAAGCGCCCGCTGGGATCAGGCTTTTGAATGACTGGATGCCATAATAGATGCCGGTATTTGCAGATGCGCGGATAACCACGGCAGCCGGCTTTACACTTAGCTCGTAAGCTTCATTGCCCAAACCCGCTTTATATTCAAATGAAATAATTTTACCCGGTTTTCCTGTTTCTTTTTTTTCGAAGATGCCGGCAATATAATTACTTAGAACCGCTGCTTCTTTGCTGAACCGCGTATCGGCCGATGAAACCTGAACACCAGCAGCGAACGAAAAACTGCCGCTGCCCGGGCTATAACTAACCGGTGTAGGGAAAACTTTTACCAATTGATCAGCAGGAATATCGGCAACCGTTTTATTCCTGTCATAAACAATTTCGGGAGTTATTAAGCCCTGGTAAGTTGGCTTGTACGGTGTAATATCATATGAGCCGAAAGAATAGCCTTTTTCAGGGGCGTTATCCCAAACCAGGTATGGCCCTTCAGGCGCATCGGTAATGTTTACAACAGGGTCATCGCACACAAATTCAATGCGGGAAGTTTCACCGGGTTTCAGGTCTTTGAAGCCGGATGTGGGGGTTATGCTGTATAAGTCGCCGTTAACCTGTTCAATCAGGGCGTTATTACTAACGGCTGCTTTGGTAAAACCACGTCCCGAATTGAAATAGATCTTCCATCCCCCTGCCGGCAAAACTTCATGACTTTTATTGGCAATCACCAACGCGGTGAGGGCTTGGTTTTTATTTTGATAGTTATTATCCATTACCTGCCAGGTGAGGTGCAGGTTGGTTACGTTCGGTTTTTTATCA
Source organism: uncultured Mucilaginibacter sp. (assembly GCA_966212355.1). Taxonomy (GTDB): domain Bacteria; phylum Bacteroidota; class Bacteroidia; order Sphingobacteriales; family Sphingobacteriaceae; genus Mucilaginibacter. The sequence continues at coordinate 34,217 of CBIHRB010000043.1, read as the reverse complement.
TCATTAATTTTAAAACCGCTGCATACAAAAACCGCGGCGATAACCACCAGCGTAAAAATTTTGTTCATAATTGATCCTGTGCCTGGGAGATAGCAGACAGGTAAATATATTACTTTTTAAATTATTTTAAGAAGTATTTTAAAGAAGTCGTTAGTCTAAAGTATTAAGTCTTAAGTTAGATTTAGGATAACTCTGCTAACCATTCTTATTTCATTTCGACTTAAGACTTATAAAGAAAACTTAATCCACCCCTCACCCTCATATCCGAATATAAATTGTTTAGGGCGGATAATTTCAGCCAGGATCTCAATAGAATCTACAATCCTTGGGCCGGGACGATTGAAATATTGGTTGCCATCGGCAATATAAAACCTGTCGTTTTTTACCGCTTTGAGGGATGCAAAACCCGGGCGGTCCAGAAGGAGGTTGATCTCCCGCATGGTACGTTCAATGCTGAACCCGCAAGGCATCACCACAATAATTTCCGGGTCCTGCTGCAGGATCTCATCCCACTCAATATAAGGCGAGTGCTTACCTTCCTGTGCCAAAACGGGCGTTCCGCCTGCTATTTCTACCAGGCCAGGAACCCAGTTACCGGAAATCATTATAGGCTCCAGCCATTCAATACAGGCAACGGTGGGTTTGCTATCTATAAACTTAAGTTTGTGCTTGACAATATCAACGCGTTCCTGCAAACTCTCGATTAATTCGGCACCGGCTTGCTGTGCATTTAGCCCGTTGGCAACGTTGGCAATGTCATTAAAAATATCATCGAGGCTATTGGGTTGCAGTGATATAATTTGAGCTTGTTTATCCAGGTAGTTTTCAAGCGCTTCTTCAACATCTTTTAATGATACAGCACACACCTCGCACTGGGCCTGGGTTACTACCACATCCGGCGCAAGGGTTTTAATTTGTTCGCGCTTTACGGTATAAACCGATAGTGCATCGGCCAGGATCTCTTTCACTTTTACATCAATATCGCCACTGCTCAAACCATCCGGAAAATTAGCTTCGGTACATACGGGTAAATGTTTAACAGACGCCGGAAAATCGCATTCGTGTGAACGGCCCGCTAAATTCTCTTCAAGTCCTAAAGCACAAATTATTTCGGTAGCGGCCGGTAGTAACGAAACTATTTTTTTTGTTGGCATGTTAACAAGTTAAAGTTTGCAAATGTAAGGAAGATTCTGAACCGGGATTAAACAGATTTGTCAGATTATTGGATTCTAATGCAGATATCCGGGTAATCCTCAAATCCTGTAAATCGCGGTTCAGACAATAATTTGCCAACTCCAATTAACAACCTATCTTTGCTGCGATGATATTTTTAACATTCTTCATCGGGATCATAGCCAACTTTATAGGCTATATTCCCCCTGGCAACATAAACCTAACTTTAGTACAGATTACCATAAACCGTGGAATAAAAGAGGCTGTACGCTTTATAACCGCTTTTTCGGCTGTTGAATTTTTCTTTACCTATTTCATTATGCATGCTGCCCGCTGGCTTTCGGGGCAGTTGCAACTCAATACAGTTATCGACTGGATAATGGTAGTGCTGTTCGGCGTTATGGGATACATCACCTGGATTCATCGTAACAAGCCTCCTAAAGCCAATTATTCCGAACATGCCAGTATCAAATATGGTATTTTATTAGGCTTTTTAAACCCCATGCAGGTACCTTTCTGGATGGTGACCGGCACCTACCTTATTACGCACGAATGGATCCTCGACGGCCGGGTAGCCCTTGTTATTTTTAGCATGGGCTCGGCAGCAGGCGCTTTTTTATGCCTGTTTATCTACGCCAAATTTGCCAGGTATATACAGCGACGATTTGCGCTAAGCACCAGGCTTATCAATACCAGCATAGCTATTTTATTTTTCGCTTTCGCGATGTATCATATTGTGAAACAGGTTTATCTGTCGTTTTTCAAACATTAAACTGAACCTTGATTTGCTTGATTTAAGGATTGCCTGATATCGATCGATACCAAATTCAAGGTAATCCTTAAATCAAGCAAATCAAGGTTCAATTCATGACTTTCAACACATCTACCTTATCCTGGGCCAACTGCACTTTTAACTCTTCAAGCGATGAAAATTTAACATCGCCACGAATGTAATGGTGAAATTCCATCCGGATAGCTTGATTATAGATCTCTTCGTTAAAGTCAAAGATATTTACCTCGATGTTGCGTGTAAGGCCATTAACCGTTGGGCGGCTGCCGATGTAGGCCATCCCCTTATACTTCTGATCGGCTATAATTACTATTACCGCAAAAATGCCATCGCATGGAATAAGCTTATATTTTTCTTCAACCACGATATTGGCTGTCGGATAACCAAGCTGCCGGCCGATCTGATCGCCGCGGACAACCTTTCCCGTAATAAAGAAAGGATAGCCTAAAAAGGCATTAGCCAAATGAATGTCGCCGCTTAACAGGGCGTTACGAATGCGGGTTGAGCTGATGGCTACCTCGTTGATATCCTGTTCGGGAATTTCTACCACATCAAAACCATACACAGGGCTAAGGCGCTGCAGGTCTTCAAATCCGCCCTGCCTGTCCTTACCGAAGCGGTGGTCATAGCCGATTACTATTTTTTTTGTACCAATTTTGCCGACCAGCACATCGCGGATATAGCTTTCGGCAGATTGATTGGAGAAATCCCTCGAAAAAGGGGTTATAATGAGATGGTCAACCCCGAGGCGTTCCATTAATTCGGCCTTTTCGGCAATGGTGGTTATCAGTTTTATGCTCTCATCCTCCGGGTGCAGGATCATGCGCGGGTGCGGAAAAAAAGTAAGGATCACCGTTTCGCCTCCTGTGCTTTCGGCCAGCTCCTTAATGCCTGATATAATTTTACGGTGGCCTATGTGTACCCCATCAAATGTACCGATGGTGACTACTGCATTGTTTACCGCTGTAAATTCGTCAATATTATTGTAAACCCTCATTATATGAGTAAAACACAAAGTTAATTTTTAGTTGATGGGATTAATAACCGGAGTGTTTGAGCTTTGTAAATTTCCTTTACCGCGCTGTATGTACATCTGATACTTTTAATTCCCTCACTGTATTTACCAGTTCCATCACTTCCCATGCGTCTTCAATGCTGAAGTTACCGCTGCGTGTACGCCTTAGTTTTGAAAGATAGGCCCCGTTGCCTAAAGCCGCGCCAAAATCATTCACCAGCGAACGGATGTAAGTGCCCTTACTGCACACCACCCTGAAATCCACTTCGGGCAGCTCAATACGGGTTAGTTCAAATTCGGTTATAGTTACATTACGCAGCTTTAGTTCCACATCCTCGCCCCGGCGCGCCTTTTCATATAAACGCTCGCCATCAACTTTTATGGCAGAGTGTGCCGGCGGATATTGCCGGATATCGCCAATGAACTGTTCGCAATTGTTACGAAGCATTTCTTCGGTGAGTTGGCTGATGTCGAAACTTTTGTCTGGTTCCGTTTCCATATCGTACGAGGGCGTAGTTGCACCCAATACCATGGTCCCGGTATATTCCTTTTCTTCGGCCTGAAAAGTATCGATCTGCTTGGTCATTTTACCGGTGCAGATGATCAACAGGCCGGTAGCCAATGGATCGAGCGTGCCTGCATGGCCAACCTTCAGCTTAAGCGGCTTAAATGAATTGCGGAGTTTGCCAACCACATCAAAGCTTGTCCATTGATATGGTTTATTAACTAACAGGAGCTGACCTTCAGCAAATTCCTCTATTTTAGTGTACGTGTTCTTCAAATCTTTTATTTACACCGGATCAATTTATCCGATTTTTTGCAAAGGTACGATTTTCGGCCCTATTGCCGGACAAGCTATAAATTACTGCGCCGGATCAAGCTCTTTTGATATGAGACTGATCCGGCGCGGCAAAAAAATTAACGCGATATACTTAAAGGCTTAAATCGTTTGTAACTGGTGTCCGCTCAAAATTAATCCTATAATAACAGCTCCAATCACAATACGGTACCAACCAAAAATCTGGAAGCCACGGCGCTCAAGAAAAGTAATGAATGTTTTAATAGCCAGCATGGCAACAATAAAAGCAATGATATTACCTATGGCCAGTAGCTTAATTTCTTCGCCGGTAAATACGTGCCCTTCTTTATGGAAATCATATAGTTTTTTTGCAGTTGCGGCAAACATTGTAGGCACCGCCAGGAAGAATGAAAACTCGGCAGCTGCGGTGCGGCTTAGTTTTTGCGCCATGCCACCAACAATAGTAGCAGCCGAACGCGATGTACCGGGGATCATGGCCAAACACTGAAAAAAGCCTATTTTAAGTGCCGTTAAATTGCTGATATCCTTTTCTTCTTTAATCACTGGCTTGTTGAACCATTTATCAACAAACAATAAAATAATGCCGCCAACAAACAGGGTAATACCTACGGTAAGCGCGCTCTCCAATAAAGCATCTATCTTTTTGCTAAACAATACGCCAAATACTGCCGCAGGTATAAAAGCGATAAACAGCTTTAAATAAAAATTAACCGATTGCAGGAACCTTCTCCAGTACAGGAACACTACCGATAAAATAGCGCCTAACTGTATGGCAATGGTAAAGAGTTTAACAAATGGATCGGCAGCTATGCCCATTACGGATGAGGCAATGATCATGTGCCCGGTTGATGATACAGGCAAAAATTCAGTTATCCCTTCAATAATTGCAAGGATAATAACATGGATGAGATTCATTAGGGGTTAAGGGGTTAAGGTAGAGGGTATACGTTTTTACAGCAGGTATGCTTTATTTTAAGCACACCTGCCGTAAAAATGAGTTAAGTAATGGATTAATTAGCCGAAGGCTTTTTAAGAATAGCGAAGAAACCTAAGGCAAAGCCGCCCAAAACTACTATTGGAGCAATGACAATTTTAGTAGTACTGTAAATATCAGTTGTACCCGACATCAGCACAAAACCGAAGGCCACAACCGCCACGCTGATGATCAGCATACGGTAATTGCTTTTATCAAATATAAATTGTACCGGTTGTGCAGGCGCAGTAGCTTTTGCAGCGCCGGTAGCGGCCGGCGATGTTGCAGCAGTTGTTTTTACAGGAGCCGCTGGTTTAAATTTTTGTGCCATATCTTTTTTAATGACTGAATTATTGATTTAGTGAATTAGTGATTGTATAGCCAAGACTAAAGACTTTAAACTCCCGACTTGAGACTTACAACCTTATCTGTACAGATCGTATATCTTTAAACGTAAAAACTTGTTAACCGCTAAAAAGGTACTGAAGCCTGATATAAAAATACCCAGGCCAACAACAACTAAAAACACGATGCCAAACTCGGTGTAGTTTTGTAAAAACACCAGGTCGGGTACATTATCATAAGCTACATACAGCGTACCTATCAACAGGATAATCGCGATTAAACCGCCTAATAACCCATGCCAGATCCCGTACAGTAAAAAAGGCTTGCGGATAAACCCTTTTGTAGCCCCAACCAACTGCATCGATTTGATCAGGAAACGCTGCGAATAAATGGCCAGCCTGATGGTATTGTTAATCAACGCTACCGAAAGCACCACAAAGATACCGGCAAAGGTAAGGATGATCAAACTGATGGTAGTTACATTCTGGTTCATTTGATCAACCAGCGATTGCTGATATTTAACCTCTTTTATCAATGGGTTCTTAAGCAATTCGGCTTTGAACTTTTCAATATCCTTGTTGTTGGCATATTCCGCTTTCAGGTAAACATCAACTGACTGCGATAGCGGGTTATAACCTAAAAACTTTACAAAGTCTTCGCCAAGGTCTTTTTGCAGGTTGCGGGCGGCAAGCTCCTTACTTACGTATTGGGTTTGTTTTACCATTACGTTGCCATCCAACTGTTTTTGAAGCTGCAATACATCGCTTTCGTGGGCGGCATCATCAACAAAAATATTAAGCACGATATTTTCTTTAACATAGCTCGAAATATTTTTAGCGTACACCAGTATTAAACCCAGCAGCCCTACCATTAACAGCACCATGGCAATACCAAATACAGTTGAAATGTAGATGGTTTTTGTCTTTTTAGAGGATGCGCTTGCTTCAAATTCTTCCATTTACTTTTGTTAGATGTTAGATATCAGACGTGAGATTTGAGACCACTATCCCCCCTCAAGTTAATATCATATTTCTGCGAAAATAAGAAACCCACCCTAAAGGTAAAAGTTTATTGCTTATAAATATGTTTAATAGCACCTTAGCTTAACAGATTTAACATTCATTAACAACCCACCGTTGATTTTTTGATTTCGCTGATTGCGTTGATTTTTTTCAATACCTTAACTGAATTAAATGAATTAATGAATTGCTTTGCATTCGATAAATTCCTTGAATTCTATAAAATTCGAGCTCAGACAGCGTTAGGGATAGGAGCGGATACCGGCATTGAGCGTAACGCCTGCAGGCGTATGAGCGGATAGCCCGGCCGAAGGCAACGCCAAAAAAGATGACTAACATTAATGTTAGATAACACGTAAAAGCAATAATTAAATAAAAATTAAAAACGATTCATTGAGTCTTTAAAATAAGACATTATAAAACAAGTTCATGTTTAAATTTTGTAAGTACGTAAGCGCAACCTCTTTAGCAGCAGCATTATTAGTTAATTTACCGGCGTCGGCACAGCAAATGCCTGCGGCTGAACCCGCCCCGCCAAAAGCCTGGCACCTGCTTGATTTAAAGGAGAGCGGCTTTTATGGCATCAGTTTAAAGCAAGCGTACATGTTTGTACAAGGCAAAAAAAGCAAGCCTGTTCTCGTCGCAACTATTGACAGCGGTGCCGACACCCTGCAAACGGACCTAAAAACGGTGTTATGGGTAAATAAAAAGGAAATCCCGGGAAACGGCATTGATGACGACCATAACGGTTACGTTGACGATATACACGGATGGAATTTTTTGGGAGGTCCGGGCGGCAAAGCCGACTTTACCGAAACAACAGAAGAGGTACGTGAGTACAATAAATTAAAAGGTAAATATGCCTCGGTTACAGATTCGGCCGCCACCAATAAAAAAGAATATGCTTACTGGCTGCGTGTTAAAACGGTTTATGATTCAACAGTAAACAAGGCCAATACCGAAATCGGCCAGCTTTCGCCGGTGATGAACGCGTTGATGGTTACCAGCGGGTATATTAAGCGCGGTCTTAATTTACCGGCCAACGGCACTTTTACCCAGGCCGATCTGGTTAAGGTTAAAGCCACTAATGACACCCTAAGCCAAAGCAAATATGTTTGGGAATCGGTGTTTTCGCAGGAGGGAGTGGGTTCTACCAATGCCAAGATCATTAAAGACCTGAGCGAATATCTTGCAAAGCTCAATAACGACGTATCGCCGGATCTTACTTCGCGTAAGCGCATTGTGGGCGACGACCCTGATACTATGGATGGCAAATCATATGGCAATAACCTGGTAAAATTTGCGGATGCGGCACATGGCACCGGTGTGGCCGGGCTCATTGGCGCGGTGCGTAACAACAATTATGGTATCAATGGCGTGGCCGATAATGTAAAACTGATGATCATTAAGGCCATCCCTAATGGCGATGAATATGATAAAGACGTAGCCAATGCTATACGCTACGCGGTTGATAATGGCGCCAGGGTGGTTAACATGAGCTTCGGGAAAAAGATCTCGCCGCATAAGGAATGGGTAGATGCCGCTTTCAAATATGCTGCCTCAAAGAATGTTTTATTAGTGATGGCTGCCGGTAACGATAACCAGGACATGGATGCTCAGCCCGAATTTCCAAACGATACTTTTTTAGATGGTTCATCAAGCGATGCTGATAACGTGATCAGCGTTGGTGCGTCGGGGCCCAGGATAGGGCAAAACCTTGCCGGGGACTTTTCCAATTATGGTAAAAAAAGCGTGGATATCTTTGCGCCGGGGGTAAAAGTTACCTCCATTACTACCGATGCTGAAATTGATACCGAAGATGGCACCAGCTTTTCATCGCCAATAACAGCAGGCATAGCTGCTTTGATATTAGAGTACTATCCAACCCTGAGTGCCAAGCAGGTAAAAGAGGCTATTTTAAGCTCGGCTACACCGCTAAGGGGCACCATGGTATTAAAGCCCGGCAGCAAAACCGAAAAGGTTGATTTTACAACGCTATCCAAAACCGGAGGTATAGTCAATGCATACAAAGCGCTGCAAATTGCCTCAAAAATGAAGGGCGAGGTTTTATCAAACTAATTCCGTAAAGATGGAACAGTGATTTTTGCGTTGCGTAAAAATCACTGTATTCCAACCTTTTACCTTTATCCTTTTACCTTTATCCTCCCCAAAGGGGCAAAATAAAAAAACACTTTCCAGTTATGGTATTTTTCTCTACATTTGCGGGCTAATTGTTGCTCATTGAAATCGCTTAAAAAATATTCGATTCCCTTTACAGGGCTTAAACTGGGAAAACACCAGTTTGAGTATGACATACAGGATGATTTTTTTGACGAGTTTGAATATTCGCTCGTTAAAAAAGCAACCCTGCACTGTGAGGTTGAACTGGATAAGCAGGAAACAATGCTGATCCTGAATTTTAAAATAGACGGCACAATTGATACTACCTGTGACAGGTGTTTATCGCAACTGCCCCAGCAGGTTGATATTACTGAACAGCAGATAGCTAAGTTCAGCGATGAATTGATAGATGAAGACGAGGAGATCATCACCCTTGGCAAAAACGATCATGAGATTGATGTAGCCGGGCTGATTTACGAATACATTAACGTTGCAGTGCCGTTTATATCGGTTTGCGACAACGAGGGTGAAACCCCTTATTGCGATAAAGAAATGCTTGAAAAATTAAATAGTTTTTCGGCAAATGGTGAACAAAGTGAGCAAACAGACCCACGGTGGGATGCGCTCAGGAAAATGAATAAATAATTAATATTAGGATATTATGCCACATCCAAAGCGGAAATTTTCGAAATCAAGGAGAGATAAACGCAGAACGCATTACAAAGCGGAAGCTCCAACTTTAACTACCTGCCAAACTACAGGCGCTGTGCATTTGCCGCACAGGGCATATACTGTTGATGGTAATGTTTACTACAACGGTAAAGTTCTTATTGAGAAAGCAGCAGTAGCATAAGTTTAATTTTCTGAAAATGAAGATTGGCTTAGATATTATGGGCGGTGATTACGCTCCCAAAGCAGCTGTTTTAGGAGCTATCGAAGCGTATAAAACTTTATCTGCCGACCAGAAACTGGTACTTATTGGCGATAAGGAAGTTACAGTAAGTATTCTTCAGGAAAATGGTGTAAGCCCTGATAACTTCGAGTTTGTACATACAACCGAAGTTATTGGCATGGGTGAGCACCCTACCAAAGCTATTGTTCAGAAGCCCGATTCGAGCATATCAGTTGGTTTCCAGCTGTTAAAAAGCGGCGAAATCCAGGCCTTCTCATCGGCTGGCAATACCGGCGCCATGCTTGTTGGTGCCATGTTCAGCGTAAAAACTATTCCGGGTGTTGTACGCCCGGCAATGACTACTATTGTACCCAAACTTAAAGGCGGTTTGGGTATTTTGTTGGATGTAGGTGCCAATGCCGATTGTAAGCCTGATGTGCTTGTTCAGTTCGGTGTACTCGGCAGTTTATTTGCACAGGCAGTTTATGATATCAGCAACCCGCGTGTTGCCCTCATGAATATCGGCGAAGAAGAAGAAAAAGGTAATATCCTTAGCCAGGCCACCTACCCATTAATGAAAGCTACATCGTTGTTTAACTTTGTAGGTAATGTTGAAGGACGCGATCTTTTCAGTGAAAGCGCCGACGTTTATGTATGCGATGGTTTTACCGGCAATGTAATATTAAAGCTTGCCGAATCGTTCTATGTTATAACGCGGAAGAAACAGCTAAAGGACGAGTTTTTTGACAGGTTTAATTATGAGCAATACGGTGGCAGCCCCATATTGGGTGTAAATGCCCCCGTTGTTGTTGGTCACGGCATCTCGAGCCCCGAGGCGATAAAAAACATGGTCCTTTTATCAAGGAACATGGTGGAGAGTAACCTCGTTGATAAAATAAAACAAGCATTCCAGTAATTTTATAAAGATGAGTAAAGTTCATGCCGCTATTACCGCAGTACATGGTTACGTTCCCGACTATGTATTAACCAACCAGGAACTGGAAACGATGGTTGATACAAATGACGAATGGATAACCAGCCGTACCGGTATCAAAGAGCGGCGCATATTAAAAGGCGAAGGCCTTGCTACATCTGATATGGCGGTCCCTGCCGTTACCGAGCTGCTCAGAAAACGCGGCATCGGTGCCGAGGAGATTGATCTTATCATCTTTTGTACTACTACCCCCGATATGATCTTCCCGGCTACCGCAAACCTTTTAGCGCATAAAATTGGTGCTAAAAACGCATGGGGATTTGATTTGCAGGCAGCCTGTTCAGGCTTCGTATACGGTTTAACCACAGGCGCTCAATTTATTGAAAGCGGCAAACATAAAAAGGTACTGGTTGTTGGCGGCGATAAAATGTCGGCCATTATTAACTACCAGGACCGTGCAACCTGCATCATTTTTGGCGACGGCTGCGGCGCGGTATTGCTTGAACCAAATGAAGAAGGCAACGGAGTTATCGATTCTATTTTAAAAAGCGATGGTTCGGGCAGTCAGTACTTAAACCTGAAAGCCGGCGGTTCATTGAAACCGGCGAGCCATGAAACGGTTGATGCTAAAGAGCACTACGCCTACCAGGAAGGCCAGGCCGTGTTTAAATTTGCAGTAACCAATATGGCCGATGTAGCGCACGAGGTAATGGAACGTAACCACCTTACCGGTGATGATATTGCCTGGCTGGTACCACACCAGGCCAACAAGCGTATTATTGATGCTACTGCAAACCGTACAGGTATCAGCTCTGATAAAGTGATCGTTAACATCGAGCGCTATGGCAATACCACCAACGGCACCATCCCGCTTTGCCTGTGGGAATGGGAAAGCAAGTTTAAAAAAGGGGATAACCTCATTTTAGCAGCCTTTGGCGGTGGCTTTACCTGGGGTTCAGTTTATTTAAAATGGGCTTATTGATTTCGGATGGCAGATTTCAGATGTGCGGATGTGCAAATTTCTTATTGAAAAGCATATTTCACATATCAAAAAATTAAAACATCCTTAAGAAGCACCTGTTATCTGCTTATGAACAATGTAAATAACAGGCTATTTATAGTATCCGTTCACTAATTAATCAACATAATAATCTGCATATCTGCACATTTGCATATCTGCACATTTGACTATAACTTAGATATAAACTTTGTCCAAAACCAATTAATCCTTCAACATGGATATTAAACAAATTCAGGACCTTATTCGCTTTGTTTCCAAATCGGGCGTGAACGAAGTATCAATCGAGCAAAAAGATTTTAAGATCACCATAAAAACCAACGAGGTGCAACCTACAGTGGTTCATGCCACTATTCCGGCAGTTACGCAACCTGTTACACAGGCATTACCAACTGCACCGGCTCCTGCGCCTGTTGAGCCTGCTGCACCGGCCGCTCCGGATACATCGAAATACATTACCGTTAAGTCGCCTATGATCGGTACTTTTTACCGCTCATCAAGCCCGGATAAACCTATGTTTGTGAATGTTGGCGATGAAATTAAGCCAGGTTCTGTAGTATGTATCATTGAAGCTATGAAACTGTTCAATGAAATTGAATCAGAAGTTTCGGGCCGTGTGGTAAAAATCCTTGTTGACAACGCCTCACCTGTTGAGTACGATCAACCCCTGTTTTTAGTAGAACCAGTTTAATTGTTAAGTTGATTAGGTGGATGGTTGATTAGGTGAGTGGTTTTACTGCTTTAAAATCAACCTTTCATTGTTTAAGCTTATTAAGTGTTTGATAACTAATCAACCACTTAACTCAATCAACCATTAACTAACATATACTTATGTTTAAAAAAATATTAATAGCTAACCGTGGCGAAATCGCCCTTCGTATTATCCGTACCTGTAAGGAAATGGGTATTAAAACGGTAGCTGTATATTCAACTGCAGATCGCGACAGTCTTCATGTTCGCTTTGCCGACGAAGCCGTTTGTATCGGTCCGCCGCCAAGCCGCGATTCATATTTAAATATTCCAAATATCATTTCAGCAGCCGAGCTAACCAATGCCGATGCGATCCATCCGGGCTACGGCTTCCTGTCTGAAAATGCTAAGTTCTCGGCTATTTGTGCCGAGTATGGTATCAAATTTATCGGTGCTACTGCCGAGCAGATCAACCAGATGGGCGATAAAGCTTCGGCTAAGGACACCATGAAAAAAGCCGGTGTGCCTATTGTTCCCGGTTCTGATGGGTTGCTTGCCGATGTGAAATCGGGTATTGCTATCGCCAATAAAATAGGTTACCCTGTTATATTGAAAGCTACTGCAGGTGGTGGCGGCCGCGGGATGCGCATTGTTTGGAAAGACGAAGAGTTTGAGAATGCCTGGGATTCGGCCCGTGCAGAGTCAGGTGCTGCCTTCGGTAACGACGGCCTGTATCTTGAAAAATATGTTCAGGACCCACGTCACATCGAGATCCAGGTTGTGGGCGATCAGTTTGGCAAAGTATGCCATCTTTCTGAACGTGACTGCTCTATCCAGCGCCGTCACCAAAAACTGGTTGAGGAATCACCTTCCCCTTTCATGACCGAAAAACTCCGTAAAAAAATGGGTGAGGCAGCTATTAAAGGCGCCAAAGCTGTTAAATATGAAGGTGCCGGCACTGTAGAGTTTTTAGTTGATAAAGACCGCAACTTCTACTTTATGGAGATGAACACCCGCATCCAGGTAGAACATCCGGTTACCGAAGAGGTGATCAACTTCGATCTGATCAAAGAGCAAATTAAGGTAGCTGCAGGAATCCCTATCTCAGGTAAAAATTACGAGCCAACAATGCATGCCATTGAATGCCGTATCAATGCCGAAGATCCGTTTAATGGTTTCCGTCCGTCGCCGGGTAAAATAACCAATTTCCACTCTCCGGGTGGCCATGGTGTGCGTATTGATACACACGTATATACCGGCTATGTTATCCCGCCAAACTACGATTCAATGATTGCTAAAGTTATTTGCGTGGCCCAAACCCGCGATGAAGCTTTGAGCACCATGGAGCGTGCATTAAGCGAATTTGTGATAGAAGGCGTGAAAACTACAATTCCATTCCATTTAAAATTATTGAAGGATCCTAACTTCCGCGCTGGTAACTTTACCACCAAGTTTATGGATACATTTGAATTATAAAAAATAAATTCAAACTATCTTCATACTATAAAACGTATTTAGCACTATAGCGTTGATACAGCGGTATATATTACAATGAGCGAGAACAAGATCATCAAGGCCATAAAGGATAAAGGGAAAACGTTAGAGGCAGAAATGTCTTTCTTTGATCACCTCGAAGCCTTGAGATGGCACCTCGTAAGAGCTTCGGTAGCAATTGTAATATTTACCGCTGTTGTTTTTTACTACTACGACTGGATCTTTGATACCATTATCATGGGCCCAAGTAAGTCAACCTTCTGGACTTACCGGATGCTTTGCAAAATCGGCGCTGCCCTGCACCGTGATGGTTTTTGCATTGACAAAGTAAACATCAAACTCATCAATACCGAAATGGCGGGTCAGTTTACCCTGCAAATCAACTCGGCATTAATAATCGGTATCACACTGGGCGTCCCATACCTGATATGGGAAATCTGGCGGTTTATCAAGCCTGCCCTGCACGACGCCGAGCGTAAAGCCGCAACCGGCTTTGTATTTTATGCCTGTGTGCTTTTCTTTTTAGGTATCACTTTTGGTTACTTCGTGATCACACCGATGTCTATTAATTTCCTGTCGAGTTATACAGTGAGTTCGGTTATCCAAAACCTGTTTGATATCGATTCTTATATCTCGTCAGTAGCTACTCTTACCCTGGCTACAGGCGTTGTTTTCCAATTGCCTATCATCGTATATATATTGGCCAACCTGGGTGTCATGACACCTAAGTTCATGAAAGAAACCCGTCGTTATGCGATAGTGGTGATCCTGGTCATAGCCGCCGTGGTTACCCCCACCCCTGATATGCTTACCATGACCGTAGTTAGTATCCCGCTGTTTGTGTTGTACGAGGTTAGTATAATTGTAGCCGGTCTTGTTGAAAAACGGAGGATCAAAAAAGAACAGGAGTTTGATAAAGCATAATTGCCTTCTTTAAACCGGCAGCATGCTTTTTTATTGAACGAAAACAATAAAAAAGCGAGATTCGCATATTTTCCGGGTAAGTAGTTCCTTTTTTTGAGCATTACGAATTGGCCGGTTTATAACAAATTACTTACCTTTAAAAAGTGATAAAACGTTATACTTTTGATAAATGAAGCAAGGATTAAAAATAGCTATCGGTTCGGACCACGCCGGGTATGATTACAAACAAATTTTAACAGAGGCAGTGTCTTCTGTCGAAGTAAAAGATTTCGGCACGTATTCATCCGAATCGGTTGATTATCCTGATTTTGCACATCCTGTAGCAAATGCCGTTGAAAGCGGTGAATGCGACCTTGGGATCCTGATTTGCGGTGCAGCCAATGGCGTTGCCATAACTGCCAACAAACACCAGGGTATCCGCGCAGCCATTTGCTGGAAGGAAGAAATAGCAGTACTGGCCCGCAGCCATAACAACGCCAACATAGTTTGCGTACCTGCCCGCTTTGTTACCCCCGAAGAAGCGAAGGCCATAGTAACTACATTTTTAAATACTGAATTTGAAGGCGGCAGGCATGCAAATCGTGTGGAAAAGATAGCCTGTGCTTAAGCCAGAGATCGGAGGTTAGAGATCAGAGATTAGTTGGTTTGTTCCAACTGATGGCTATGATCTATTAACCATGATCCATCAACTAACAACGAACTATTAACTAAAAGAATGAATAAATTACCACTATTGCTCATCGCGCTGGCTTCGGCAACGACGGCCTGTGCCCAGCAGAATGCCACGGCAATGAAATATGCCGGGCTGATAACTGCTGAAGATGCGAAAAAGCACCTGAGCATCCTGGCTTCGGATGCCTTTGAAGGCCGCGAAACGGGTAAACCAGGTGCCGAAAAAGCGGCTAACTATATAGCCGCCGAATTTAAAAAATTAGGACTTCAGGCTCCTGTTAACGGATCGTACTTTTTTGATGTTCCTCTTACCGAAAATGCGTTAAAAGTAACAGCATTCACCGTTAATGGTAAATCATTTGAGTATGGTACCGATTTTTACTTAGGAGGCGCGTTCCCTGATAAAAGCACATCAGTAAATGATATCGTTTTTGTTGGCTACGGTACCGATGCCGAAATAGGCAGCACTGACCTGGCGGGTAAAATAGTACTTTGGATCAACGAAGATAAGCCCGAAGCAGGAGCTACACCAAATACCAGCTATCGCATGAGCAATGCCCGTATGAAGGTTGTAAAAAACTTACAAAGCAAAAATCCGGCTATTATATTAGCTGCTAACCCGGGTATTGCAGCCGCGCTGGCCCGTTTTGGCAAAAGCGTAACAAGTCCGCGGTTAACTATTAAAGACGAAGCAGGCAAACCGGCAAGCACCAATGCCCCTGTATTTAACATCACTGCAGCATTAGCTGACGAACTGGTAAAACCAACCGGCAAAACTTATGCCGATCTTAAATCTGCCTCAGCAGCAGCAGTTAACCCTGCTACTGTTATAAAAGATAATGTAGTTATAAACTACGCGACTACTAAAAAAGATGTAAAAGCAGTTGACGTATTAGGTTACATGCCTGGTACCGATCTGAAAGATGAAGTATTGATCTTTTCAGCACATTATGATCATATCGGTTTAAACCCTGATGAAAAAGCAAAAGATAAAGTGAACAACGGCGCCGACGATGATGGCTCGGGTACTACCGGCATTTTGGAAATTGCCCGCGCTTTTGCTAAAGCTAAAAAAGATGGTCACGGCCCCCGTCGCAGCATCCTGTTTTTAGGTAACGTTGGCGAAGAAAAAGGTTTATTGGGCTCTGAATATTATTCAGACCATCCTGTATTCCCGCTGGCTAATACCATTACCGATTTAAACATTGATATGATTGGCCGCGTTGGCGAAGAATACATCGGCAAACCCGATTCTGCAAATTATGTGTACCCCATCGGGTCGGCCATGCTAAGCAAAGAACTGCATGAAATTGGAGAGAATGCAAACAATACTTATACAAAACTAAAACTTGATTATAAGTATGATGACCCTAATGATCCTAACAGGTTTTACTACCGCAGCGATCACTACAATTTTGCAAAACATGGCGTACCAATCATCTTCTACTTCAACGGTGTACACGCTGATTACCACCAGCCCGGCGACGAAGTAAGCAAGATCAATTTCCCGCTGCTGGCCAAACGCGCTCAACTGGTATTTTACACCGGATGGGAGCTTGCCAACCGCGATAAACGCCCTGTAGTGGATGCTGTTGGGAAGTAGTGAGTGGTTGATTAGGTGAGTGGTTCTGCTCACTGAAAATATTTTATGGAGAGGCGCACATGCGCCTCTTCTTGTTAAGGGAAAATTGATTTGCTAAAACCATACTCCCAATAAACTGTTCAAGAAATAAAAAACTACTCACCTAATCAACTCAATCAACCACTCACCCAAAAAATAAAACAAAAATCCTACTTTCGCATATATGGGAGCAACCGCTGAAGAATTTTTGGTAAAATCGGAGGAGAAGGCTTTTGATGCCGATCACCGTCGCATCATCAACTTCAATATTGACCGGTACAATGCGGCGGTATCGCGGGGCCTTTCGCGCATTATCAATTTAGATAATGCCAAGAAGAAAGGTCATGTGCTTAAATGGAAGGTGATGGAAAACCTGGATAAGTTCCTCCCCGAGTTTGAGGCCAATTTTCAGAAACGCGGCGGCAAGGTGATCTGGGCTAATGATGTAGAAGAGGCCCAGCGTGAAATCCTGAACATCATCAAAAAGGCCAACGCCAAAACCGTGGTGAAATCCAAATCGATGGTTACCGAAGAAATTCACCTGAACGAGTTTTTAGAGAGCAATCAAATAGAATCGCTTGAAACCGACCTGGGTGAATATATAGTGCAGCTGCTGGGCCAAAAGCCATATCATATTGTTACCCCGGCTATGCACCTCAGCAAGGAGGATATCGCGAAACTTTTCCACGAAAAATTTGGCACTCCCATTGATGCCACGCCCGAACAAATTACCCTGAAAGCCCGTGAGTTGCTTCGTGAAAAATATGTACAGGCCGATGTAGGTATCACCGGTGCCAATTTCTTATTAGCGGATACCGGCAGCATCGCAATCAGCGAAAATGAAGGCAACGCGCGCCTTTGTACTACATTCCCTAAAATCCATATTGCCATTGTGGGGATCGAGAAGATCATCCCTTCCATTACCGATCTGGACTTGTTTTGGCCAATGCTATCTACTCATGGCACCGGGCAAAATCTTACCGTTTACAATACTATATTAAGTGGTCCGCGCCGGCCGGATGAAACCGACGGACCTGAGGAAATGTACGTAGTACTGCTGGATAATGGCCGCACCAACCTGCTGGCAAAAAAAGACCAACGCCAGGGCCTTTACTGCATCCGTTGCGGGGCCTGCCTTAACGGTTGCCCCATTTATAAAAACATTGGAGGCCACACTTATGCCACCACTTACAGTGGCCCGATAGGCTCTATCATTACCCCGCATACCCAGGGTATGGAAAATTTTAAACACCTGAGCTATGCTTCAAGCCTGTGCGGTAAATGTACCGAGGTTTGCCCGGTTAAGATCGACATCCATAAAATGTTGCTCCTCAACCGCCGCGATGCGGTGAACGAAAACCTGGTTACCAATAAAGAACGCTGGGGCTGGGCTATCTGGAAAAAAGGAATGCTTAAACGCAAACTTACCGATTTTTTTGGCGGCGGCATGAAAAACTTCCTGCTTAAAACCTTCTTTAAACGTACCTGGGGCCATTTACGCGAGATGCCGCACGTAGCTGATAAATCATTTAGCAAGCAATGGCAGGAAATGAACAACACACCCGAAGAATAGTGCTATGCGTAAAATAATCTTAAACGTAGCTGTTAGTCTCGATAGCTATATTGAGGGCCCGAATGGTGAGTACGACTGGTGCTTTGACGACCAGGATTATGGCCTTACCGACTTTTTTAAAGCCTGTGATGCCATCTTCATCGGGCGCAAAAGTTATGAGCTGATCATGCGTACCGATCCAAAAATGTTTGCCGCCATGAAAATTTATGTGTTTTCGGATACACTTCATGACCCGCGAGCTGATAATGTTGAAATAATAAGGTCTGCTGATTTTAAAAACAGGGTCGAAGAAATCAGGAGCCAGGAAGGACGCGATATCTGGTTGTTTGGCGGGGCAGAACTTGTTGAAGCGTTTATCAAAAACAATCTAATCTCTGAATTATTACTGTCAGTACACCCGGTAATTTTAGGTAGTGGAAAACCCCTTTTTACAAATATAAAAGAACGCATTAACCTGGTATTGCTTGGTGCCGAGCAATTTTCAAGCGGACTCATTCAACTCAGGTATATCATCAAACCTTAGTTCAATCTGGAATTACCTGATAGCATTATAGTTTTGAAAGCCTAAAGTTAAACGTCATATGCCTGTTTTGCGCTTAGGTGTCCTACCCTACTTCAATAACCACAAAATCCTTTTGCATCCGTTTCACCTGCTCGGCCATGCGTTTAATAAACAGGTAATTTGCCGTACCGCCAATAACCGCGCCTACAACCGGAACCAGGCGTTCGGCAGTGCGGGTGCCTAATATCATCAGCATCCTTTCGGCAATGCCCTCCATCATGGTTTTAGTGATAGCCACACCGGCTTCCACCCTTACGGATGTTGCCACTAACGACATGAAATCGTCGAACCCATTATCATATGTGCCCCGGTAATAATACATAATGCCCATAATAGCCCTAAACTGCTGGGTGATCAGATTGATGAAATCAAATGGGATCCCTGCTACGAGGGTAAACATACCCCCGCTGCCCGCCATAGCCCCCGAACCTGCTGCGAGACAAGCGCACTGGTTAATAAAACCTTCAAGGCCGAGTTTATCAACGCCGTTTTTTATTTTAAGCTGATCGATGCCTTCAAATATTTTCCTAAACCCCATATGAGCAAGGCTTTCGGTATGCAATCGGATATCAGTACCTATTTTATTGAATTTGATGAGTTTCATTGTTGATTAATTAATGGCAGTTATTACACCGCTGTATTATTAACAACAGATCCATCTGCGTGTTTGTAAATTTGGCGGAAACAGAACAATAAGTTTTAGGGGATAGCTAAACCCTATTTTCATCCTGGTCGGGATGGTTACTATAGAGGCAGGCCTATTCAGGTGGAATGATTTTCTGAAATCGCGAGAATCCACCCGGAAGGGAAATTGAATTAACCTATATGCCTCCTCAGGTTTTCAATTGCCCCAACGGGTACTGCCAGTTCGCCTAATTCGGCTATTACAACCTCGGGGCCAGGTAAAAACAGGGTCATGATATTGGCCCGGACGGCCTCTTGTACGCGAACCCGCAAGGGCTCGCCCAACAAAGATAAACCTCCCCCTAACACTATAATGTCCGGATGAAAAAGATGTACAGCATGTGATAAGCCAAAACCCAGGTCGGCAGCGGTATCATCCAATATTTTCAGCGCGTCTGCATCTCCCTCTTCCAAGGCGGTCAGTAATATTTTAGCTTCCCCTCCATTTATGCCTGTACAAAGTTGGGCCAGTTTACCATCGGGTTTTTCAGCTATTACCTTGCGGATCTTTTTATCAACCGCCCAGCCCGAGCAGCTATCTTCAAGCGTAAGGCCCTGGCAGTTAAGGCGGATGTGCCCTATCTCCGCTTCCCCGGGTTTTGCCCCGTGATAAATCTGGCCGTTAATGACCATTCCGGCGCCTGCTCCACTACCAAGAGTTACATAAAATACATGTTCATAATTACGCCCGCCCCCTTTTAATGCCTCGCCAAGGGCAGCTGCATTAGCATCATTCTCCAAAATAACCGGTACATTAACCTGCTGCTGCAACCAGCCCGAAATGTTAAATCCGTCCCACCCGCTTAACTGGTGCGATTTAGCAATGCAGCCCGCCTCCCTGTCAACCGGTCCGCCAAAGCCGATGCTTATCCCTTTAATGATATACTCTTTTGAAATATTGGTGATGGTTTGGGCAATATGCTCCCTGATCCCTGCGGCAGCCAACACTCTATTTACCGCAAAACGAAATGTCCTGTTGATAATAAAACTATCATCGGCCAAAACTATTTGCAGTTTGGTTCCGCCTATTTCAATACCTATATAGCAATTTTGCATGATTAAAATATCCAGCTCTTAAAGTCTTGCTTCTAATATCTCGCTGTCTTGTCTCCGGTTTTTGGCTTCTACTTCCACTTAAAACTTTTAATCATCACCGCCATGTCCTGCTTTATAAAACTAAGCACAGGTTGTATGGAGTCGAGCCGGGGTTCGGTGTTAAAATATAGCGCTCCCCGTATATAATTATGCACACTATCCGTAAGGAAAAACTGCGCCGATGAAGCGGCGTTGCCATCTATTGTATAATAAATGCCATAAACTTTCTTATCGGCATAATGGATGATGCCTTCGTCAATGGATGTGGCTTTTACGGTATGCTTAAAGGCGAAGGTGCGGGCATCCTCCACCAGTTGGTTAAACTCCTTTTTTGAGGTGATGGGCTGGTAGCTTAAATGCAGCGTGGCATTAAACCGCGGGAACTGCATGTTTATCCAGCAAGGTTTGGCACCTCGCTTTTTATCCGGTTCTATAAAGGCGTACTTGGGATATGTAAAAGCATACGGGCAACCGGCAGCATAATCCTGGTATTCTTTTTTTGGGAACGCAATGCGATAGTAGCCGCGGGGCTTAGGCGCATATTCATGATTGCCGCCGCATGCAGCCAAAAACAATAGCGTCGCTGCCAGTAAACTTACATACTTCATGGATGTTTCTCCTTTGAATTCCAGATCTCCCATGATTTTTCGGCCTGTAAAACCAGCATTTCATAGCCATTTTTAGTTACCGCGCCACGCTCGCGGCCATGTTTTAAAAACAGGGTTTCTTCGGGGTTATAGATCAGGTCGTACAAAATATGATTTTCGCCAATAAAATCATAAGGTATAGGCGGGCATTCATCAATATTAGGATGGGTACCCAACGGAGTTGTATTGATGATAAGTTTGTGCTGTAAGATATGGTGTGGCTGCAGATCTTTAAACAAAATATTATCCGCATGGTGTGTTGGCTTGCGGGTAACAACTTTATAGGTGATACCTAAATTTTCCAATACGCACTTTACTGCTTTTGCGGCACCTCCATCGCCCAAAACCAGGGCGTCATCATTGCCATCGCCAATTAAAGGCTTTAATGATTCCTCAAACCCATAAATATCGGTATTATAGCCTTCCAGTCTGAAATCATGGTCTTTAACCCCTATCTCGCCCGAAAATGCGGCTTCAATCGGGCTTTCGGCAGTTACCCTGATACAGTTTACGGCACCGGCAGTGCGGGCGTCATGCTCTATCCAATCTAAAAAAGGCAGTACGTTTATTTTATGAGGAATGGTTACATTAAGACCGCAAATATCCGGATGCTCATCAAGCAGGTTCTGCAGATCCTTGATATGCTCAATAGGGTAAAGATCATACCGTGCATCTGTAATACCTTCGGTTTTGAATTTTTCGGTAAAAAACTTTTTTGAAAATGAATGAGAAAGCGGAAAACCAATTAGCCCGTAGTATTTCATGGTCAATTTTATAACGATATCAGCTGCTAAAGTAATCAATTATAGCTTAAGCTGGCATAGCTTTAATGGTGTAATATTAACAACAAAACTGGCAGTTTTAACTATTGATTTAAAGCGGATAAGCTGGAAAAATACTTTGGATAAAGATTGTTTATAAGGAAATTTATTTCAAATTAAGGTAATTCCGGCCGCCGATAAAATTGTAATTTGGGCTTCAATATCATGCCCCCTATTACAATTTACCCTATTCATCTTTTCCGAAGGATCATCTCTTTTTGTGTGATCATTTTATGCAGTTTTGCTGCACAGGCTCAAAGTCAATCCCGGCCCGCTAAAGAACCTGTACTAAAAATGCTCCGAAACATGAAAAGCCCGGATTCAGCAAAACCGACCTTACCCTTGCCGCCCTGAGCTATGAACTGGCGATCAGTGAGCGGCAATTGTTTCGCCGCATAAAATCAATTACCGGACTTACTCATAATAAATACATCCGCGCCATTAAATTACAAATAGCACGCGAAGCTATCGAAAGCGGGAAGTACCGCACAATTGCCGAAGTATCATATGCCGCGGGGTTTGATACACCTGCATACTTCGGTAAATTGTTTAAGGAGCATTATGGCCGCGACGTTAACGAGCTACTTTAAACAATCCGGCCGCTTATCATTGTCTTTTTAATTTTCAGAAATCCTTAACTGACAGGAGGCCTTTTTTAAGCAAATGGCGGTTTTATAAAGCTAAATGGCAGTTTTATTATATCGCTTTTAGGCAGCTTTGTGAGATACAATCATCCCTAATATAATGACTGTGACTTTTAATGAGGATAACCTCCGTACCCTTAACAACCCAACCGATAGAATACCAACTATCGGCAAAGCACCCGATGCAATATGCCCGAGATGCAAAAACAAATTTTGCGACCGGATAAAAAGAGGTGCTATTGTTAAACTGTTGCTTCCGCGGCTTCGGGTAAAACGCTACCGTTGCAACAGGTGCTCAAACAGGTTTTATAAACGCGGATAAATTTTATTTTGAAGAAGCATCTACCTTTTATTTTTTAGGATAGCAAGAGAAATCAGCCTTTCAACTTAAACCTGAATTATGCCTGATTTTAATTGTGCTTTGCCGGTTTACCTTTGGGTAGCCGGCATTGTTTTTTAAGAAGGGACCTCATCTTATATCCCATAGGGCGGAACGCGCTATTCCATTGATGCCTGCATATCCCGCCAACAAAAAAGCCCGCCAGTTATCCCGGCGAGCCTTCTTCATTAAAAGTAAGATTTTAAATAACCTTATTCCACAACGCTTAATTTAAGCGTATTGGTTTTACCCTGTTTAATTATGGGGGTAGAAGCAGTGTTAACAACTACGTCGCCCGTTTTAATCAGGCCTTCGGCTTTAAGAGTGTCATTAACATCGGCAATGGTTTGATCAGTGCTTTCCAACTGATCATAATAATAGGCCCTCACACCCCAAACAAGGCTAAGCGCATTCAATAGCTGCTTGTTTGATGTAAATATATAGGTGCTGGCTTTGGGCCTGTGGCTTGATATTTCAAATGCAGTATAACCTGAAGTAGTCATGGAAACGATACCTACCGCATTGCTTTGCTCAGCAATATGTACGGCAGATTCGCAAAGTGCATTGATCAGGAAATCCGGAGAAGAAGGGTCTTTAACTGTTGCTTGCTTCGGAGCGTTAAACGGATAGCCTAATTCTTCAACATTGCGTACAATTTTGGCCATAGTTTCAATAACAATAACCGGGAACTCACCAACTGATGTTTCACCGCTTAACATCACCGCATCGGCACCGTCAAGTACAGAGTTGGCAACGTCGTTCACTTCGGCACGGGTTGGGCGTGGTGTGGTGATCATTGATTCCAGCATCTGGGTAGCTACGATAACCGGTTTTGAAGCAGCGCGGCATTTACGGGCAATCATTTTTTGCAGCAATGGCACTTCTTCAAGCGGCATTTCAACACCAAGGTCACCACGGGCAACCATTACACCATCTGTAGCAGCAATAATGGCATCAATATTTTCAATAGCTTCCGGCTTTTCAACTTTGGCAATCACCTTAGCCGCCGAACCGTTGCGGGCTATAATACGTTTAAGGTCAATAATATCCTCGCCTGTACGAACAAAAGAAAGACCGATCCATTCAACATCCTGTTTAAGGGCAAATTCAAGGTTAATCAGGTCTTCTTCGGTTAAGCTTGGGATAGACACTTTGGTGTTAGGCAGGTTAACACCCTTGCGTGACGTTAAGATACCGCCGTGAACAACCTCACATATAACTGTATCAATTTTGTTGGTTTCAATAACCCTTAACTGCAGTTTACCGTCATCAAGCAAAATAATTTCGTTTGCCTGTACGTCCTGCGGGAAGGTATCATAAGTAATATAGATCTGCTCATCGTTACCAATGCATTCGTGAGTGGTAATTTTAATGTGCGTTCCGTTAACTAAATGAATACCGCCGTCCTTTACCAACCCGATGCGGATCTTTGGGCCCTGTAAATCGGCCAGGATACCTACGTTGGTTTTGTATTGCTCGTTAATTTCACGGATAAGATCGATCACTACCTTATGATCTTCAGGCTTACCGTGCGAAAAATTAAGACGGCAAACGTTGACACCTGCCTTGATCATCGCTAATAAAACATCCTTTTTAGCTGATGCCGGCCCCATGGTGGCAACAATTTTTGTACGATTATAGTATAGTTCCATATTATTCGGGTTAAAACTGGAGGGTATTTAATGATTGTAAAACCAACATCTTTTTAAATTCGGCGCTAAAATAAAAGATTTTCCCGTGATTTTATTTTTTTTGGGTCAATCTTTACAGCTGCAACAATCTCTGGTATTTTATTTAGCGATGAAATGATCATATCAAGCTCATTATCATCTATATAGTTACGGATCATTAAAAAATAGTCGGCACTTTTTATTTCAGGCACCAGGTAGCCATCTGAACCTTTATTGCCTATAAAGAAGAAGTCTGTTTCGGTGGTTTCCCAGCTGTAACGGTATAATGAAAACAAAACAGGTTCGCTCCCGGGGTAAATATCTACTTCCAGGTCATCGGTTTTTACGAAATTAAAATTCAAGTACTTGTTTATAAGAAAACAAACCCGGTAATCTTTAAGTGAGCTTGTTACTGCAATGAGCACAAAATCAAAATCGATCTCAAACTTTAAAAATTTCCTGTTCAAAATCATTACTTTTACGCCGTCAAAATTACTAATACAAACCGTTTCAATAAAATTTTGTTTAGAGATTTATATTGTAAAAGTTTTAGATTTGTTTATTGACAGAATTTATTTTTCTTTGCACTGAATTTTTATTAATCATTAAACTATAAAGACTATGTCTGATATCGCTTCAAGAGTAAAAGCTATTATCGTAGAAAAACTGGGTGTTGACGAAAGTGAAGTTACGCCAGAAGCGAGTTTCACCAATGATCTTGGTGCCGACTCGTTAGACACCGTGGAATTAATCATGGAGTTTGAAAAAGAATTTAACGTGGCTATTCCTGACGATCAGGCTGAAACTATTGGTACTGTTGGCCAGGCAGTTGCTTACCTTGAAAAAAACGTTAAATAAAACTCCCTAACTGGATTAAATGGAGTTTAAAAGAGTTGTAGTAACCGGGCTTGGAGCACTTACTCCTATTGGTAACACTGTTTCAGATTATTGGAACGGACTGATCAATGGAGTAAGTGGCGCTGCCTTGATCAAAAGTTTTGATACCGAAAAATTCAAAACTAAGTTCGCGTGCGAAGTAAAAGACTTTGACGCGGATGGTTTTTTGGGCCGCAAAGACGCCCGCAAATTGGATCCCTTTGTACAATACGCCTTATTTTCAACCGAAGAAGCCGTAAAAGACGCAGGATTAGATTTTTCAAAACTGGATACCAGCCGCATTGGCGTTATCTGGGGCTCGGGTATTGGAGGTTTAAAAACTTTCCTCGACGAGGTGATGGCCTTTGCCAAAGGTGATGGCTCTCCGCGTTTTAACCCGTTCTTCATCCCTAAAATGATTGCCGATATAGCCCCCGGCCATATATCTATTAAATATGGTTTGCGCGGCCCCAACTTCACTACTGTTTCGGCATGTGCCTCATCAAATAATTCCCTGATAGATTCATTTAACTATATCCGTTTGGGTAAAGCTAACATGTTCATCAGCGGTGGTTCTGAAGCCATTATCAACGAAGCCGGCATAGGTGGTTTTAACGCCATGCATGCATTATCAACCCGAAACGATGATCCGGCAACGGCATCGCGTCCGTTTGATCTGGACAGGGATGGTTTTGTGGCCGGTGAAGGAGCAGGCACTATCATTTTAGAGGAATTAGAACATGCTAAAGCCCGCGGCGCTAAAATATACGCTGAAATGGTGGGTGGCGGCATGAGCGCCGATGCCTATCACATGACAGCACCTCATCCCGATGGCTTAGGTGCCGCGTTTGTAATGCGTGCAGCCCTCGAAGATGCCAACCTTAGCCCTGCCGATATTGATTATGTGAACGTTCACGGCACATCAACCCCAATCGGTGATCCGCAGGAAATTAAAGCAATACAGGATGTGTTTGGTGATGATATTTACCGTATCAATATTAGCTCAACCAAATCAATGACAGGCCATTTACTTGGGGCTGCCGGCGCGGTTGAAGCTATTGCTTCGATACTGGCATTAAAACATGGTATCATCCCTCCAACCATTAATCACTTTACTGATGATCCGGCTTTTGATCCTAAGATCAATTTCACTTTCAATACCGCTCAAAAACGCGATATTAATATAGTGCAAAGCAATGGATTTGGTTTTGGCGGACACAATGCTTCTGTAATATTTAAAAAGTACGAAGATTAATTGTGGTTTGATGCCTATAAGTCGGTTCTACAAGCTTTATATATCACCCAACAGAAAGTATGTTAAAATTTTAAAGAATTTGCTCGGTTTTGTGCCGGGCAATTTGTCTTTATACCGCATGGCTTTCCGTCATAAATCGGTAGCCCAAAACATCAAGAAGGGGGTGAAAAACAGTAACGAACGCCTGGAGTTTTTGGGCGATGCCGTACTGGGCAGTGTTGTTGCTGAAGTACTTTTTAAATTATACCCTTATGAAGATGAGGGCTTTTTGACCGAATTACGCTCAAAAATAGTAAGCCGGGTAAACCTTAACGCGCTCGGAAAAAAACTTGGCTTTGATAAATTGATTGAGTATGACAACCGTATGCTTAACTCGAGCAGGCAGGGGTCATTGCTTGGCGATGCATTTGAAGCCCTGATTGGCGCAGTCTATCTGGATAAGGGGTATGATTTTACCAAAAATTTCCTGATCAATCACATCATAAAGCCTCATATTGACATCCATAAGCTTGAGCAAACGGAAACTAATTTCAAGAGCAAACTCATTGAATGGTGCCAGCGCCATGGCCGCGACATTATTTTTGAACTGGTAACCAACCAGGATGGTGAAAGTACCAAGCTTTTCACCGTACAGGCCAGCGTTGACGGCGAGGTAATGGGATCGGGTAAAGAATTCAGTAAAAAGAACGCCGAAAAACTTGCCGCCGAAAAAGCATGCGAAGCCCTGGGCATCTGATTCAAAGTATTTTAACGCTTATTAAAGCGGCAGTTTCTTTTCCTTTTTAAGTTCTACCGGCCCTTCACCCAGTTTAACAGTCGAATCCGGCACGATGAATGTTGGGCTGTTGAGCTTTTCGAGATTTTCTTTATCACTGCTGTTTTTGTAATATTCATATGCCCGTATGGTATGCTTAATCAGGTCATAATCTGTCCAGGCTTTGATATCCTTATAGGTAGGCGTATAATAATTCATGAATTTACGGGCAAGACTATCCGTGGTGAGGCCTGTATACTGCTTCACAAATGGGATGTTGTAATGTTTGTGAATTTCGGCCTGCTCCAATTCGCTTTGAGCGTTTTGAGCAAAGCGACGTGCGCGATTGGGAGTTGTTCCTAAAAGCTCGTAAAGGCCGGTTACAGGGTTACTTAAAAAAGATAACGCGGGCGGCTTGCCATTATAATAAGTCCCCTGTTTCTTATAATCGTTTAACACCTGGTTTATCTCCTGCCTCTTGGTTTGTCCAACAACTTTTACCTCGTCAAGTTTTATAATGGGCTGCATGTAAACGGGCATGTCGCTATTGTTCAGTACCACTACTTTTTGAGGGGTATAGTCATCGCGGGAAAAAAGCAGGGTATCGCCAACACGTGTCTTTATGCTAAACCAGCCAACATCATCACTAAGTATCAATGTTTTGGTATTCAGATCTTTAACAAAAACCTGTCCTACACGCTCATTGGTCACCTTTTTTGAGATAACCCCCTTTACCGTAAACTCCTGGGCCGAAACATGAACGGTAATGAGGCATAGAAAGCCTGTTACAAGCAGGTATAAATAGTTGCGCATCAGTGATAATTGAACGTAAATATAGGAACTGTATTTTATTTGAAATGTGAAAAAGTGTTAAAGGGAAAAAGGAAGGAGTCCGAAAGTCGGAAAGTCCGAAAGTCTGGAAGCGTGATACGCGCTTGAGAACTCGATTTTTTACAAAAAATCTAAAAAATATCTGGCGTTTCTTACTTACGGACTTTCCGACTTACGGACTTCCCGACTTTCCAACTAAAACCCTATCTTTGCGCATGATAAAATCCATGACAGGGTATGGAATTGCCAGTTTTGATTCGGGCAGTACAAAATATACCGTAGAGGTTAAATCCCTGAACAGCAAATTTTTAGAATTATCGCTTCGCTTGCCGAAGATTTTTGCCGAAAAAGAGTTTCAGTTGCGTAATGATTGCAGCAAACTTATCGAACGCGGTAAAGTTAATTTATCTATCAATACCGAGCAGGTAAGTCAGGCTATAAAAGCGGCCGGCATTGATAAAGACCTGCTTAAACACTACTATAATCAACTTAAATCGGTTAGTGAGGAGCTTGGCGAACCAACCGGCAACCTGCTTCAGCTGGCATTGGGCTTACCAGAGGTTGTGAAATACGAAGAAGATACCATATCCGAAGATGAGTGGAAAGCCGTTGAGAAAACTTTTCAGCAGGCTATGGCCGCTTTCCAGGATTTCAGGGCACAGGAAGGCAATGTTATTGAACTGGAGATCAAAGGGCGTATTAACACCATATTAAAAAACCTGGACCTTGTTGAGCTGGAAGATCCCAAACGGGTTCCTTTAGTCCGCGAGCGCCTTAATACGTTTTTAGCCGAAGCCGCAAGTCGCGAAGCTATAGATCAAAACCGGTTTGAACAGGAACTGATCTACTATATCGATAAACTTGATATCACCGAAGAAAAAGTAAGGCTAAAAGCGCATTGCGAATACTTTATCGAAACATTAAAAAACGCTGATGCAAACGGCAAAAAGCTGGGTTTCATTTCGCAGGAGATTGGCCGCGAGATCAATACATTAGGCTCAAAAGCCAATGATGCCAACATCCAGAAACTGGTAGTAGGCATGAAAGAGGAGCTTGAAAAAATTAAAGAACAACTGTTAAACGTATTGTAAAGTTCATAGATGATGGTTCATAGTTCATGGATTAATGCCATTACTATAACCAACTATGAACCATGAACTATAAACTATGACCCAAAACGGTAAACTCATCATATTTTCGGCTCCCTCAGGTGCTGGTAAAACCACAATAGTACATCATTTGCTGGGAAAAATTCCTGATCTTGAATTTTCCATTTCGGCCACCACGCGTGAGCGCCGCGGCGATGAGGTGCATGAAAAGGATTACTATTTTATAAGCAAAGAAGAGTTTTTGCACCGCATTGCCAAAAAACAGTTTGTTGAATTTGAAGAGGTTTATACCGGTACTTTTTATGGCACGCTCCGTACTGAAATTGAGCGCATTTGGGCAAAAGGCAAAACAGTAATATTTGATATTGACGTTGAGGGTGGCCTTCACCTTAAACGCAAATACGGCCCCCAGGCTTTGGCTATATTTGTACAACCGCCATCGTTGGAGGTTTTAATTGAAAGGTTGACCGGCCGTGGCACCGATAGCGAAGAAAAACTGAAAGAACGCTTTGCCAAAGCGGAAAAAGAGCTTAAATACGCTCCGCAATTTGATATTATACTCAAAAATTACGATCTTGAAACGGCTTGCGCAGAGGCGGAGGAATTGGTGAGTAACTTTATTAGCCCCCCGGCCCCCTGAAGGGGGAGTGCAAAAAACTCATTTTGTACACCGGGAGCATTTAATCTACAAAACTTTTAATTTCCCCTTTAGGGGTTAGGGGCACAACATGAAGATAGGCTTACTGTTTGGTTCATTTAATCCTATACATATAGGGCATTTGATTATTGCCAATTATATGGCAAACCATACCACGCTTGATAAGGTGTGGCTGGTTGT
This sequence comes from uncultured Mucilaginibacter sp., assembly GCA_966212355.1. GTDB lineage: Bacteria > Bacteroidota > Bacteroidia > Sphingobacteriales > Sphingobacteriaceae > Mucilaginibacter. The sequence goes on along the minus strand of CBIHRB010000043.1, from coordinate 3,978 downwards.
ATCGCCCCAGAATCCGTTAAAAAAGTATGGCGATCTGATCAACACTTATGACAGATTGGAGATGGCCCGCCTGGCTACTGATAATGCAACCAATATTAGTGTGAGCGATGTTGAGCTGAAGTTGCCCCAGCCATCGTATACCATTGATACCCTTACTCATTTAAAGGAAAAATACCCCGAGCATGAATTTGCCCTCATCATGGGTTCGGATAACCTTGGTTCCCTGCACAAGTGGAAAAACTATAAGCTTATCCTACGCGATTACCGCATTTACGTGTACCCGCGCCCCGGCTATGAAAACGCCGAACTGGCCGATCACCCTTCGGTTACCATCACCATGACGCCGCTTATGGAACTTTCGGCAACGTTTATCCGCAAATCAATAGCTGAAAAAAAGAACGTGCAGTTTTTTGTGCCAGATCCGGTATTAAAATTTATTGAGAGCAAGAGCTTGTACAGGTAACTCTGTAAATCTAAATCGCCCATCATTGCTTCGTACCTTACAGCAATGACGGGCGATTAATAAGTGTGGGTTTACCCAATAAAATGATACAAAAACACTACTTCGCCGGTAAAAGCCGGTTTGCGCTGGTCTTTTATTTCAAGTTCGATGGCCATGGTGGATTTCGTTGTGCCACGAAGGTTAAGCAAGCTGGTTAGCTTTACTTTTAACCTTACCTCATTATCAACCAGCACCGGTTGTGCAAAACGAAGGTTTTCGATACCGTAATTAATTTCCATTTTCAGGTTTTCGATCTTTACGATCTCTTTCCATAGGTGAGGGATAAGTGAAAGTGTAAGGTAGCCATGTGCAATGGTTGACTTAAACGGGCTTTCAGTTTTTGCCCTTTCCGGGTCGGTATGGATCCATTGGTGATCGAGGGTTGCATCGGCAAATTTGCTGATCTGCTCCTGCGTAATGGTGTGCCATGATGATACGCCAAGGTCGTTGCCAACCTGCTGTTCAAACTCCTGAAAACTGCTGATTACAATCATATTGGTTTATTGATAGTTAGGTTTTTTTTAATATTGAAGCCGCAAAGGTATTAAATTATAGTGTTTATTCGCCCAGTAATGCCTTTAAGCTTTCCAGTGTGTCTGCTTCTTCTTTTGGTTTATCATGCCGCCACCGCAATATCCGCGGAAAACGTAAGGCAATACCCGATTTATGCCTGGTTGATTTATTGATGCCCTCAAAACCTATTTCAAACACCAGCTCGGGCTTTACGGTACGTACGGGTCCGAATTTTTCGATGGTATTGCGTTTTATAAAATAATCAACCTTGTTGATCTCCGCGTCGGTAAGGCCAGAATAAGCTTTGGCAAAAGGCACCAGCTTATCGCCATCCCAAACGGCAAAAGTATAATCTGTGTACAGGTCAGCCCGGCGGCCATGCCCCTTTTGCGCATAGATCATCACAGCATCAACCGATAGCGGATCGATCTTCCATTTCCACCAATCGCCCCTGCGGCGGCCTACCTGGTAGGCCGCGCTTTTGCGTTTCAGCATAATCCCCTCGGCTATCATAGCGCGCGACTGATCCCTGATACTTCCAAGCTGCTCCCAGCTTTCAAACTGAATCAGCGATGAAATACGGAACACTTCGGAATATAGTGTTGCTGTTTGTAACTGTTCCAAAATTTCCCGTCTTTCGGTTTGGGTTTTATAGCGGATATCTTCACCTTTATGTTCCAGGCAATCGTAAGCAATAACGGCTACCGGGCTTTCTTCCAGAATTTTTTTGCTAAGATTTTTTCTGCCGATCCGTGTTTGCAGCACATTAAACGGCATAGGCAAGCCATTTTGGAAACTGAGGATCTCACCGTCAATCACCGTACCATCGGGGAGGGCATTTAAAAAGAGATGCAGCTCAGGAAACTTTTCAGTAGCCAGATCTTCGCCGCGGCTCCAGATAAATATTTCCCCATTACGCTTTATCATCTGCGCACGGATCCCATCCCACTTCCACTCGGCCTGCCAATCGGATGCATCACCGAGGGCGATCCCTACTTCGGCAGGAGTTTTTTGTTTTTCGGACGTTTCCTGGATAGGATAAGCCAGGAAAAAAGGGTAAGGCCGGGAAATATTTGCTTCGGCATCCTGCTCTGCCATCAATTGCGAAAACTGGTAAGTTTCGGGCAGCCAGCTCCCCATAATGCGATGGGTAAGTACTGCGGGTTCGAGTCCGGAAATATCCGCCAGCGCCTTGATTACCAGATTTTGCGATACCCCAACCCTGAAACTGCCGGTAAGCAGTTTGTTAAAAACAAAGCGCTCCTGGCTATCCAGCATGGCCCATGAATCCATCAGCCATTCTTTTTTCTGCTCTTCGGTTTTATCGTTAAGGGCATCGATCTCGGCTATCCATTCGGTAAGTGTTTTGCTGCTGCTTGCATCACTTTGGGGCATAAGCAGCGCCATAGTTTCGGCGAGATCGCCTACTACATGATAGCTTTCCTCAAAAAGCCAGGCCGGGATATGTGATGCCTCGACAGCCCAGTTACGCACCAAGGTTGAGTTGATTTGCCGTTTTGGCCGGCGACCCGTAAACAAAGCAAGCATGTGCATTTTATCGGTATCGGGCACTGTATTAAAATAGTCTTTTAATACTTTAACCTTTTCGTTGGTTTTATTGGTTTCGTCAAGCGAAAGAAAGAGTTGGGCGAAGGCTTTCATGAATCGGCCCCCTCTAAATCTCCCGCGGCAGGGGAGACTTTTCTGCTCACTTCAAATTCATTCAACTCCTCCCCTTCCGGGGGAGGCTGGGTGGGGGCGTCCTCTTCGCCGCCATAAAGCGTATGCACCTCCCGGGCATTAAAACCAATCTCATTTAAATATCTCGAAAACGTGGCTGTGTATCCGTGGGTTAGATAAACGCATTCACAGCCAGTAGCGTCGATAGCACTAATCAAACCGTCCCAATCAGCGTGGTCAGAAAGCACAAAGCCTCTATCGGCGGCACGACGGCGTTTGGCACCACGGATGGCCATCCAACCAGAGCAATAACCAAAACTATAAGGCTGAAACTTCCGCATCCAGGGCGTACCTACCGATGAGGGTGGCGCTATAATGATGCCTTTGCGTACCTCTTCTTTCGAACTTTCAGGGGTTATCCGCTCGGTTGGGTTTAGCAATACGCCATTACGGCGCAGGGCTTCGTTGGTATTTTCGATAACGCCATGCGTATAAACCTTGCCGTTAAACAGATCGAGGTTTTGCAATATCCGTTGTGCTTTTCCTAAAGAGTAACCTACCAATACCGTGGCCAGTCCGTTATCAAGGTTATTACGCCACCAGCTATTGATTTCGTTAAAAGTTTGTACCTGCGGCTCCCATTGGTAAACCGGCATCCCAAAAGTACACTCTGAAATAAAGTGATGGCATTTAACCGGCTCAAATGGAGTAGAGATCCCATCATCTTCTACCTTGTAATCGCCGGATACTACCCAAACCTCGCCCTTGTATTCCACCCGGATCTGCGCCGAGCCAATCACGTGGCCTGCAGGGAAGAGTGACACAGTAACACCATTCTTGTGTACTATTTCACCATACTCAACCGTTTGCAGGTTGATTTCGCCTAAACGGTATAATAAAACCTCGCGCGAAAGATGATGGGCAAGGTAATGTTTATGTCCCCAATAAGCATGATCGGCATGGGCATGGGTTATTACAGCATCATCAACCGGCTTCCATGGATCGATATAAAATTTGCCCTGCGCGCAGTAAATTCCTCTATCTGTAAATTCAAGCAGCGGTTTTTTAGCCATGATATATAAACTACTGATAAGCAAATTGGTTTGCCCCCCGGCCCCCTAAAGGGGAGCATCCCAAAAACAAAAAAATGTCATTTCGATAGAGCAAGGGCAGACTTGAGCGGCGGGGCGAAAGAGAAATCTTATACGCCATGCAGGCCGCTATGCATGGCGTATAAGATCGTATGCATGAAACAGTTAAAGAAGAGTTCTTGAAAAAAAGGT
>CBIHRB010000042.1:0-40347 GCA_966212355.1 uncultured Mucilaginibacter sp. | reverse complement strand
AAAGTGAGTAACTTTTTAAACCTGTATTACACTGCGCCCGAAAAGATCCTGATAGTATGGCAAATCACCAGCCCGCAGATCCGCTTAGGTGAATTTTTGGGCTTCCTGAATAATCGCGGAGGGCAAAGCAGCCGCGGCAGTAGCAGTAAGGGCATGAGCCGGGCCGCGAACGCGAAGATGACCCACCGGTTAAACACCGCCTTTGATAAGGGCCAGGCCGAACTTCACCTCCGCGTGGCAAAGGTGTACTATAAAAAGTTTTTGGCAACTGATGCCACGGCCGATATATTGCTTGCCGATAATTCGATGAAAGTGCGCAATGTAAGCCTGAAAAGTGCCGGCGGTTCATTAAAAATGAGCGGGCTGATATTGCAGGGGCCCATGAATAATTTTGCCGTTAGTACTACCATCAGCAACGTGAATACTAATACATTTTTTGCATCGTTTAACAACTTCGGGTTAAAGGATTTTACCAGTGATAACCTGCGGGGTTTTCTTTCGGCAAAGGTCGATATCAAAGGGGGCATCAATAATGCAGGTAACCTGGTACCTAAATCAATCAGAGGCACCGCGGTGGTTAACCTTAAAGATGGCGCATTGGTTAATTTTTCGCCGATAAAAAGTGTGGGCAAGTTTGCCTTCCCATTCCGCGATCTGGATAATATTACCTTTGGCGATTTGAAAGCCCGGTTTGATATCAATGGCGATAAGATCAAAATTGCCCCGATGCAAATTAATTCGAGCGTGTTAAATATGGATGTGGAAGGAGTTTATTCCTTATCGCAGGGAACTAATATTGCACTGGATGTGCCATTGCGCAACCCCAAAAACGACAGTAAAATAACCGACGATGACAAACGCAATAAAAAGCGGATGCGCGGTATAGTATTACACATACTTGCTACCGACGGTGACGATGGCAAAATAAAGATAAAATGGAATAAGAACCATAAAAAAACAAAGACAAATGACGATGAACAAAAGACAGACGACAGCCAGCAAACACCCGAACCTGTACAAGATTAGTTTAACTACAAAAAATCTTCACATTAACCTTAGTTTCATGGTGTTTAAATGACACTATAATAGCAAATAAATGCTTATCTTTGTGCTGTTCATTATAGGGTAATATGTTGATTAAACATTTAATTGGTTAGCACATTATTTTAAAAACTTTTAAACCGCTCGCTCCTTACAGCAATAATATCAGTAGCAAACCCTCGTTTTAAATAAATACTATCCCGGGTTCACAAATAAAGAAGGAAGCAAAGTTTAATGTAGTCTGTTTTTACCTCCGGTTGTTTAACCCGGCACATGTATCTTATTGAACCGTTTTTAGCTTAATAATCTGTATTAAAAAATGAGACAACTTAAAATATCCCAATCAATCACTAACCGCGAATCGGCATCGCTCGAAAAATACCTGCATGATATTGGCAAGGTAGATTTGATCACAGCTGAGGAGGAAGTGATCCTGGCGCAAAAGATCCGTGAGGGCGACCAGGTAGCGTTAGAACGTTTGACAAAAACAAACCTTCGCTTTGTGGTATCGGTTGCTAAGCAGTACCAAAACCAGGGCCTTACCCTGGGCGACTTAATAAACGAAGGAAACCTTGGTTTAATTAAAGCGGCAAAACGCTTTGACGAAACCAAAGGCTTTAAATTTATTTCATATGCCGTATGGTGGATCCGTCAGTCAATCCTGTCGGCCATTGCCGAGCAATCGCGTATTGTGCGTTTACCCTTGAACCAGATTGGTTCATTGAGCAAAATCCACAAAGCAGCTTCAAAACTGGAGCAGGAGTTTGAAAGACAGCCAACACCCGAAGAACTTGCAGACAACCTGGAAATTTCGGTTGATAAAATTGCCGATTCGATGAATAACGCCGGCAGGCAGATTTCAATGGACGCGCCTTTCATCCAGGGTGAAGAAAATACCTTGCTTGACGTATTGGCCAGCTCTGATGCTGCCACCGATACCGAAGTAATGGCTGATTCTTTATCGCAGGAAATTAAACGCTCGTTAGGCATCCTTGCCGAACGCGACCGTGAAGTGTTAATGTTATTCTTTGGCCTTGGTGGTCACGCTCCTCACTCATTAGAGGAAATAGGTGAAAAATTTGATTTAACCCGCGAGCGCGTTCGCCAGTTGAAAGACAAGGCTTTGATGCGTTTACGCCACAATTCAAAATCAAACCTGTTGCAATCATACTTAAACTAATCCAGGAATATCCGCCTGAGTTTTTATACCAAAACCGCGAATGAGATTTCATTCGCGGTTTTTTTGTGAGGTGACCTTTTATGATTCCCACCCTTTGGGCTGTTATGTATATACTCTTTTATCATTAAAAAAAATGTCATTTCGACGAACCGAGGGTAGGGGTTTCTGCATCTGAGGTGAGGAGAAATCTTCTACGCCCTGCTTTTACCGGCGTAGTTGAGAGCCCGATGTAGAAGATTTCTCTTTCGCGCCACCGCACAGACCTACCTTGCTCTATCGAAATGACATTTTTTTTATTTTAAAAGATGCGTACATAGGAGGAAATCGCACAATCCCACCTTTTTCTACTTACTCCCAGCCAACTCTTTTCCCTCATGATACTGCGGCAATTCGTGCCAGGCTTTGGCAGGTCTATTTGCCGGGAAACCATGTTTTGCCCGGTAAGCTTTACGTTCGGCAGTGAAATCCCACCAGTTCTTGCCGGTATCACCATATTTTATATAATGGGCCAGTAAGCGATATGAATCTTCCACGCAGGGATCTGCCCATGCGCCAACGTAACGTTCAAAGGCGTTAAACAATTCTACCGGATCCTTGCCTTCCAATTGTTTTAACGAGTAATAGCCCTGCTGTATCAACTCAGTGGCAAAGTTGATCCCTAACGATGGAATACTTTGAAATTCAATAAGCGCATTGATCTCTTTTGCCCGTTCGGCATCTGCGTTTAATATCATGGCGATTTCATCTGGAGCGAAACTCATAAGATCGGCTATTTTTGTTTTTTGGGCCCTGAGGGTAGCTTTTTCTTCGGCAGTTAAAAGCAGGTTAATTGATTTTTTCATGACAGGCTTACTTAATAAGCTAATTTAACAAGGAATCCCGGGAAATAAAAAAGCCTTCCAAACTAAATTGAAAGGCTTCAAACATCCGCACATTTAAAATCTGCGCATCTGTAAATCAAAATTTATTTCATCAATTTGATAAAGTCATCAAACAAATACCTTGAATCGTGCGGACCAGGTGACGATTCAGGGTGATATTGTACCGAGAACGCTTTTTTGCCTTTTACACGGATCCCTTCTATCGACTGGTCGTTCAGGTTAACGTGGGTGATCTCCACTTTATCCGAAGCACGTACAGCTTCCGGCACTACTCCAAAACCATGATTTTGTGAAGTAACCTCGCAATGGTTAATGATGATATTTTTTACCGGGTGGTTTAAACCACGATGACCGTTAAACATTTTTTGGGTTGGGATATCGTTAGCCAAAGCCAGCAACTGGTGACCTAAACAAATCCCGAACATTGGCTTGTCAGCAGCTAAAATTTCTTTAACTGTTTCTACGGCGTAAGGCATCGCTGATGGATCGCCGGGGCCGTTTGATATAAAGTAACCTGTTGGGCCAAAATCTTTTTCCATTTCGGCATAGGTTGTTTTAGCAGGGAATACTTTGGCATAAACCTCGCGCGAATCAAAATTGCGAAGGATATTTTTCTTTACACCAAGGTCAAGCACGGCTACACGGTAAGGGGCATCCTCACTGCCAAAAGTATAAGTTTCGGTAGTTGATACCTGCGATGAAAGCTCAAGGCCATCCATTGAAGGCACCAGGTCAAGCTTTGCTTTCAGTTCATCCAGGTCTAATATTTCTGATGAAATGATGGCGTTCATAGCGCCTTTATCACGAATGTGACGAACAAGCTTACGGGTATCGATATCAGAGATCCCTACAATGTTTTGCTCCTGGAAATAATCCTGTATCGATTCATTAGCCTGTTTACGGCTGTAGGCGATGTTATAATTTTTACAAACCAGACCGGCAATCTGGATCCTGCCCGATTCAACTTCTTCATTAGCAATACCGTAGTTACCAATGTGTGCATTGGTGGTTACCATAATTTGCCCAAAGTATGAAGGGTCGGTAAAAATTTCCTGGTAGCCGGTCATGCCGGTATTAAAACAAATCTCGCCGGTGGTAGTCCCCATTTTGCCCGCAGCTTTACCGTAAAAAACGGTGCCATCGGCAAGCAGCAATATAGCCGGTAATTTGGTGAAATAATTCATCGCTTAAAAAAATTGAAAGGGTTAAATGATCGGATCGCCTGGTTCAAAGCCCCGTGAAAACTGATAGAAATATTGAAGTAAGGAACTTCCGGATTCACGGCGCAAAAGTAAGAAATAATTTCGGATTTCGGATGTGAGATTTCGGATTTATTTTGATTTCGGATTTCGAATGTGGAATTTCACTTTGATCAGAAATTTCGGATGTTGGATTTCGGATTTATTTTGATTTCGGATTTCGAATGTGGAATTTCGGATTTATTAGTTGATGAATAGGCCCCATGCCGACCAAAATAACAAATCAAAAATAGAAAAATCCGAAATCGAAATTCCGAAATCCGAAATCAAAAAATCACCTCCGAAATCAAAATTCCGAAATCCGAAATCATGCTTACCTTTGCAGTGCGATAACACATTTATCAATGTCTGTAAATAAAGAAATAAAGCGTATCACCACCAATACCATCCAGGAGATGAAGGTTCGTGGCGAAAAGATCTCTATGCTTACCGCATATGACTATTCGATGGCTACTATAGTCGACGATGCCGGAACGGATATCATCCTTGTTGGCGATTCGGCTTCCAATGTAATGGCCGGTCACGAAACTACGCTGCCTATAACGCTCGATCAGATGATCTATCATGCATCATCTGTGGTACGTGCAGCCAAACGGGCTTTGGTGGTTGTCGATCTGCCTTTTGGATCATACCAGGGCAACTCAAAGGAAGCGCTGAACTCAGCCATCCGCATTATGAAGGAAGCCGGGGCACATGCCGTTAAAATTGAAGGCGGTGTTGAAATAGCCGAATCAGTTAGCCGCATCCTAACCGCCGGCATCCCGGTAATGGGGCACCTTGGCCTTACACCGCAATCCATATATAAGTTTGGGACATACACTGTACGCGCTAAACATGAAGCCGAGGCACAAAAACTGCGTGATGATGCCCTTAAACTCCAGGAACTTGGCTGCTTTGGTATTGTATTGGAAAAGATCCCGGCCAAACTGGCGCAGGAGGTATCCGATAGCCTGCAGATCCCTACAATAGGTATCGGCGCCGGCCAGCATTGCGACGGCCAGGTACTGGTGATCCATGATATGCTGGGGATTAACAAAGGCTTTAAACCCCGCTTTTTACGCCAGTATTCCAACCTGTATGATATCATGCACGACGCGATCAAAAATTACAATACCGACGTAAAAAGTAACAGTTTCCCTAACGAAAAGGAACAATATTAATTAGCTTATAGTTGATGGTTCATAGATCATGGCTAAATGCTGCTTAACTATGAACTATCAACCATGAACCATGAACTAAACAATGGCCCGTCCTGAATTTAATTATAGCAATGCCGATGTTACCGATAAGGATGTTCTTTATGAGGACAACCACCTTATTGCCATAAATAAACGCGCGGGAGACATTGTACAGGTTGATGAAACCGGCGATGAGCCCTTGGACGAAAAAGTAAAAAAATACATCGCCAAAAAATACAGCAAGCCCAACGGCGCGTTTTTAGGCGTAGTGCACCGGCTGGACAGACCGGTAAGCGGCGTGATCCTGTTTGCCAAAACCAGTAAAGCGCTCGACCGCATCAACAAAATGTTTAAAGCCCGCGAAATGCATAAAACCTATTATGCTGTGGTGCGCAAAAAACCATTCCCCGAAGAAGGCACCCTGGTACACTGGTTAGTAAAAAACTCGCAAAAAAATGTAACCAAAGCCCATGACCGAGAAGTTCAGGGTAGCTTACGATCTGAACTGAGCTATAAATTAGTTGGCGAACTAAACGGGTATTATTTAATTGAGGTTGACCCGATAACCGGCCGCCCGCACCAGATCAGGGTACAGCTTTCAACCCTCGGCTGCCCCATTGTAGGCGATAATAAATATGGCTATCCCCGCGGCAGCCTGCGTAAAAGCATTTGCCTGCATGCACGCAAGCTTACGTTTGTACACCCGGTAAAAAACGAACCGGTTGCTATTATCGCTCCCGTACCGCGCGATGGCTTTTGGGAAAAATTTGAGGGAATGATGGTAGGTTGATGTGGTGCGGTAAAGCACCGCCAACCACTGGCTAAATATTTTATCCCTTAAAAGAACGTTAAAAAATCGGGCGGATTGATGCGCCTCACGTCAACGAAAATATTATGGAGATGATCAAAATCCGCATCCGTTGTTAAAAGTTGCAAACTTAAAAGGGCGGCAAGAGAAGCTATCCATAAATCATTCTTACCCATATTACACGGAGTATTAAAACCATAAACAGAAAAGGCAGGGTTTGCCTTTTGAAAAAACGCGTCAATTTCCGCGTAGATGTTAACATACAGCTGATTTACTTCTATGATATTAACCTCGTCTAAAAAATTATCAAGCAAAGCCCGCCTGTTAACTCCCCAATTATTTCTAACGGCTATTGACTTAAGTTCAGCTTCCGAAACGACCGAAAGATATCATGCCACTCTTCATCAGTGAATGGTTCAATCATGGGCGAATCCTGAAGAGCTTTTATCAATCGTTCTGAGCTTTTGTTAGATTTTAGGCTAAAAGCAGTTGTTCCACCAGCTGCTAACACCTCTTCAGGCGAATGCGTTGGGTGAATTTTAAATGAACCAGCATTTGTGGAAATATTACGCTTCATTACTTTTTAGCTTTTATCAAAGATAAAGAATATTTTAAAATTCACATCTCCAATACCTTATTCCAGATCCGCTCATCAACGGGAATGCCTTCCCTTAAATTCTTCTCCCTTGTTCTTAAAGTTCCTTCGCCAGGGTATGAAATCTGTCCTCCATCAACAGGATTGCTGCTTTTGGTGTAGTCCAGGATCTCATTTATCAAACGCTCATTTTGCTCGGTGTCTGTTTTCAGGCAGATAAACACTTGCGATACGCCCCACTCCTTTTCGTGTTCGCTGATTTTTGAGGTGGATTTTCCACCACTTAGTAGTGTCGCCAGCAAATCAAGCATCAGCGATAAACCCGACCCTTTCCAAAAGCCAATGGGCAGCATCCGCTTTGACTGCAAAATGGCATCAGCATCGGTACTTAAATTCCCTTCATGATCATACCCGCCGGGCAATGGTAAAGGGTTATTTTGTGCTTTGCTCTCCATCAGCTTACCTACCGAATATTGGGAAATAGCCATATCCAGCAATACATGCCCCTCTTTTCTCGGCACAGCAATAACCAGGGGATTGTTACCAAGCCGCGGGTCGAGCCCGCCCCAGGGCGGCAGATTGGCAATGGTGTTTGTGAAACAGATGCCTATAAATCCGGCATCAGCCGCCTGCAAGCCATAAGTGCCGCCACGCATCCAGTGATTGGTATTTTTGATAGCTACACAGCCGATGCCGTGCTCACCGGCCAGTTCAATAGCCCGGCTCATACACGTGCTTGCGTTTAACATGCCAAGACCAAAATTGCCGTTCCATTGCTCAATTGCGCCCAGATTGTTTACCATTACAGCTTCCGCATCCGGTTTAAACAAGCCTTCCTTTACAGTTTGTACAAAAACAGGAAACCGGTTAAGGCCATGACTGTAAACACCGTCCCTGCTGTTAGCGGCAAAAATGGCGGCGCATTGCCGGGCTTTTGCAAGCGGCAGATCAATACTTAATAGTACCCTTTCAAATTCGGCTTCAAGTTTTTGGTATGGAACGCGCATAGGTTTTGAAATAAATTTAATTTATAGCGTTTATTACAGTATGCTGATGCAAGGTAATCAACCATATTTTATAATTTTGCCTTTAATAAATGAAAAGAACTCCGCTGTTGTTTTTCCTGTTTTTAATAAGCATTGCGCTGATTGTTAATTCATGCAAGAAAGATAACTTAAGCCATATACCCGGATTATTAGCAGGCAACTGGCAATTGGCTTCTATAACCGTTACTAATTATGTTGGTGATGCCCAGGTATCTTTAGATACCTTAAACCAAACTTGCGAGGACACCCAGCTTTTTACCTTCAATGCTGACAATTCCTGCAGTTACACCAATTTTCAATGCAGATCAGATACCGCGAAGGGCCGCTGGTCGCTTACTGCAAATAAATTATTTTTAATTTCGGATATGGTTTGTAAAGATACCACCAAAGCATCGGGCGGTACTTCAAAGCCATTTGAAAACACTAAAATAGTTACCCTGGGTAATTATTCGCTGGTATTAGAAACAGGGGATGTTGAACCAAACTATTCGGCAACAAAAAAACGACGCATTATGCGTTACGGGTTTATCAGGCAAAAAGTAACTGCCACCCAATAGTTTTAATATTTTTAATTGTAAAATGGTTTTAATAGTTTCAATGCCAAGTAAACAGTCAGCCCCGATGAAACTATTGTAGCTTCATCTTCGTTGAAAGAGATATTATCGATGAAAAAAAGAATTGCCATTTTCGCTTCAGGTTCCGGTTCAAACGCCCAAAAATTAATGGAGCATTTTAAACGCAATGCCGATGCCGAAGTTGTACTGATACTTACCAATAACCCTCAAGCTTACGTTTTGCAGCGTGCTGATAACTTTGAGGTACCCTCGCATATTTTCAGTCGCCATGAGTTTTATGAAACCGACGGTGTTATCCGCTTGCTTAAAAATTTACAGGTTGATCTGATTGTACTTGCCGGTTTTTTATGGCTTGTGCCACAATCATTATTAAAAGCATTTCCCAATAAGATCATTAACCTGCACCCTGCCCTGTTACCCAAATATGGCGGCAAAGGCATGTACGGCGATAACGTACACCGCAAAATATTGGAAGACAAAGAAGAAGAAAGCGGTATCACCATTCACTTCGTTAATGAAAACTTTGACGAAGGCGAGATTATCCACCAGTCGAAATTTAAAATTGAACCTGGCGATACGCTTGAAATCGTAAAATTTAAAGGACAGCAGTTAGAGCATAATCATTTCCCGAAAGTTGTTGAAGCGCTTTTAAAAAAAATGAAGAGCTGAGTTGCTTAGTGATTAGGGGTTATCTAAGTTCTTTTATGGGTTATTAAAACAACAATGACCCGTGTATAATTTCGTAAACAGTCAATTCACCATCAACAATTTTAAAGGCTATAACCCAGTCATTGAAATGACTGCAAGAATATTTAAAAGCAGCTAAAACCTGATGGTTACAAATCGAATGCTGTACTCCGGGTACAGCTAATCTTTTGATAGCTGTCTTGAATTTCAAAGCAAATCTTGCACCGCTTCCCGGTGTATTTTTCGATTCTACAAAATCAACAATCGCATCAATAACCTTTAATGCCTTAGGCTTAATAGTAACGTTCAAAATACAGGATGGGCTTATTGAGTATATTTAGAAAAAGCTTTATCTAACAGGATAGCTTCTTCATCAAGATCTTTATTTAAATAATTAATCAGCTCTTCGTTTGTTGCTTTTCTTCCAATCCCCCTCGCGACGTCAATTGTATCCAAATCCTTAACTTCTTGTGTTTGCGCAGAAAGACCAAGCTCTTCAGCCAACTGCATCAACAAGCGGGTCTTTTTTTCCGAATTTGATTGAATGATCACCGTAGTCATATACTAAGTTACCAATTATTTATGAATACCTCAACAATTAGCCTATCGAACGCACGGTAATACACATTAAATATCGCTTGCTATAAAAATTTGATGTGGATAAATACCGATCCTATGCTAATAACTAATCTCTAATTAACCAACCTCCAATTAACTAAATATCACTACCTTTGCGGCTCAAAAAACAGTGTGTACATGAGCCAGTCAGTTCAAATAAAAAATGCTTTAATTTCTGTTTATTACAAAGATAACTTAGAGCCTATCATTCATGAGTTAAACCGCCTTGGTGTAAATATCTATTCAACCGGTGGTACCGAAACTTTTATCCGCAATTTAGGTGTAAATGTGATCCCGGTTGAGGACCTTACTTCTTACCCTTCAATCCTGGGTGGCCGCGTTAAAACCCTGCACCCTAAGGTTTTCGGTGGTATTTTGGCCCGCAGGAGCTTTGATGGAGATAAACAGCAATTAGAGCAATATGAAATTCCTGAAATTGATTTGGTAATTGTTGACCTGTACCCGTTTGAAGAAACTGTGCAATCAGGCGCCGGCGCCGAAGACGTGATCGAAAAGATCGATATCGGTGGGATCTCTTTGATCCGCGCAGCTGCAAAAAACTTTAAAGATGTAGTGATCGTAGCTTCAAAAGATGACTACGCCGACCTGGAAAATATCCTAAAAACACAGGATGGTACTACCACAATTGATCAGCGCCGTTCATTCGCTCAAAAAGCATTCAACATATCGTCAAACTACGATACACATATTTTTAACTACTTTAACGAGGCTGAACCACTCCCGGTATTTAAACAAAGTATCCAAACCAGCCAGGTTTTACGTTACGGCGAAAACCCTCACCAAAAAGGAACTTTTTATGGTAACCTCGATGCCATGTTCAACAAACTGAACGGCAAAGAGCTTTCATACAACAACCTGGTTGATGTTGATGCTGCCGTTGCTATTATTGACGAGTTTACCGAGCCTACTATCGCTATCCTTAAGCATACCAATGCCTGCGGCGTAGCTTCGCGTTCATTTATTAAAGAAGCGTGGATCGATGCTTTAGCCTGCGACCCCGTATCGGCTTTTGGCGGTGTAATTATTGCCAATGCCGAAATCGATGCTGAAACAGCTACCGAGATCGACAAGATATTTTATGAAGTACTGATCGCTCCGGCATTTACAGACGAAGCAGTGCAGATCCTATCAGGCAAAAAGAACCGCATCCTGTTGGTTCGCCAGCCGGTTGAGTTGCCTATTAAGCATTTCAAAACTTTATTGAATGGTGTAATTGAGCAGGATAAAGACGCGGTTATTGAAGGTCCGGCCCAAATGACTACCGTTACCGAAAAAGCCCCTACCGAAGCCGAATTGAAAGACTTGTTCTTCGCTAACAAAATTGTAAAACATACCAAATCAAACACCATTGTGTTTGCTAAAAACAACCAGCTAATGGCAAGCGGTGTGGGTCAAACCTCAAGGGTTGACGCACTTAGGCAAGCGGTGATCAAAGCACAAAGCTTTGACTTCGACCTGAACGGTGCGGTAATGGCGTCCGACGCTTTCTTCCCCTTCCCTGATTGTGCCGAATTGGCTGCCGAAGCTGGGATCACCGCCATTTTACAACCGGGCGGATCAATTAATGACAAGCTTTCGGTTGCCATGTGCAATGAAAAAGGTTTGGCTATGGTTACTACCGGCGTACGTCACTTTAAACATTAATTTTGAGTTGGTTTAATTGAGTTTGGTGAGTGTTGATTAAGTTGATTAGGAGAGTGGTTGGTTTGCGGAAGGGGTTTTAATTAATTTAATCAATCAACACAAAACTTAATCAACCTAATCTAACTTAATCAACCATTCTCCTGAACCCAACACAATAAATGTGATTTTTTAACGCTTTAGTTTGCAAAATGCTGAACTTTTTAAGCGTATTTTTATAAACTTTGCATAACATACTGAAAGAAATACCAGATGGGTTTATTTAACTTTTTTACACAAGAAATTGCTATCGATTTAGGTACAGCAAATACCCTCATTATACATAACGATAAAGTTGTTGTTGACGAACCCTCAATCGTGGCGTTCGATAGGACAACCAATAAAGTGATCGCTATCGGGCGTCAGGCCATGCAAATGGAAGGTAAAACGCACGATAATATCCGTACCGTGCGCCCGCTTAAGGATGGTGTAATTGCCGACTTTAACGCTGCCGAGCACATGATCCGCGGGATGATCAAAATGATTAACCAGGGTAAGGGATGGTTCTTCCCATCATTGCGTATGGTGATCTGTATCCCATCGGGTATTACCGAAGTAGAGAAACGTGCCGTGCGCGACTCGGCCGAGATTGCCGGCGCTAAAGAGGTTTACCTTATCCATGAGCCAATGGCAGCCGCCGTAGGTATCGGCATCGACGTGGAAGAGCCTATGGGCAACATGATCATCGATATTGGTGGTGGTACTACTGAAATTGCCGTTATCGCTTTATCAGGTATCGTGTGCGACCAATCGATCCGCGTAGCAGGAGACAACTTTGATTCGGACATTGTTCAATATATCCGTCGCCAGCATAACATCATGATTGGTGACCGTACTGCCGAAAAAATTAAAATTGAGGTTGGCGCCGCACTTCCTGAACTAAGCGAGCCACCGGGTGATTTTGCCGTACAAGGCCGTGACCTGATGACAGGTGTTCCAAAACAAATTATGGTATCATATACCGAGATTGCGCATTGCCTTGATAAATCAATTTCAAAAATTGAGGAAGCGATATTAAAAGCGTTGGAAATTACCCCTCCCGAGCTTTCGGCCGATATTTATCAAACCGGCATCTACTTAACCGGTGGCGGTGCCTTGTTGCGCGGTTTGGATAAGCGTGTGGCTGCCAAAACCAAACTACCCGTTCACGTTGCCGAAGACCCTCTTCGCGCCGTAGTACGCGGAACCGGCACTGCCCTTAAAAACATTGGCAACTTTAAATTTTTAATGCAGTAACTGAGTTAGTGATTAGAGGTTAGT
The DNA here is from genome assembly GCA_966212355.1 of uncultured Mucilaginibacter sp. Classification (GTDB taxonomy): domain Bacteria; phylum Bacteroidota; class Bacteroidia; order Sphingobacteriales; family Sphingobacteriaceae; genus Mucilaginibacter. The sequence goes on along the minus strand of CBIHRB010000042.1, from coordinate 27,518 downwards.
GATTGGAGATTAGTTATTATTAAAATACTTATCTCCGATTCCTAATTTCTAATTTTGCTATAGACAACTAATCTCTGATCTCCAATTAACTAATCTCCAACAATGCGTAACCTTTGGATATTTATAACTAAGTATAACGCGTTTTTTTTATTCCTGATTTTTGAGATTAGCTCGCTGCTTATTTATATTAAATACAACTCGTTTCAAAAAGCGTCTTTTATTAACTCAACCAATAAGGTAACCGGTACGCTGTACAGCCAGGTTGACGCGTTAAAAGAATATCTGTCATTAAAAGAAACCAACGACAGCCTTGCCCGCGAAAATGCCAAACTCCGCGGCCAGCTCAAAGCTTCTATGTATGTTGATAGTGTTGAAAAGCACAAGGTTAATGACACTGTTTACAAACAACAGTATACTTATATCGTAGCCAAAGTAATCAATAATTCGTTCAATAAACGCAGCAACTATATTACTATTGACCGGGGCAGCAGGGACGGGATCCAAAAAGATATGGGTGTAATAACCGGGGCAGGCGTTGTGGGCCAGGTTATTGCCGTAACCGAGCATTTAGCTATTATTCAATCGGTTTTGCATAAAAACACGCGGTTTAGCGCTATGCTTGCAGGCACTAAAGATATAGGCTCGTTTGTATGGGGCAATGATATTGATCCGCACAGGGGTGTATTGATAGATATCCAGAATAACGCTCAGCCCAAAATTGGCGACACAGTGGTTACCTCCGGTTATTCGCTTTTCCCTACCGGCATACCGTTTGGCAAAATTACTAACCTGCATGCCAAAGGCGGCGGTTTACTCATCAACGTTGAGGTAGCCTTAGCTGTTGATTTTACAAAGCTTCAATACGTTTACGTGGTAAATAACAAATTTGCCGGTGAACAAACGGGACTGGAGGCCGTACAAAACAAAAATGAGTAGGACTATCCTTGTTAACCTTGTTAGGTTTATGGTTTTGGTTTTTATGCAGGTTTTCCTGTTAAAAAACATAACGTTTTATAATCTTGCCACCCCGTATTTCTATATCCTTTTCATTTTGTTGCTTCCCTTTGAAGTACCTAATCTGTTGTTGTTTGTACTCTCGTTCCTGACAGGCCTCACTATTGATGCTTTTTATGATACGCCGGGGCTTCATGCAGCAGCCTGCGTTGTGCTGGCATTGGTACGTGTGCTTTTTATCAGTATCACGGTACAAAAGGATGGTTTTGATAACGAGCCCGAACCTACTTTGAGTATCATGGGTTTCAGATGGTTTTTTACTTATGCCTTGATACTTACTTTATTCCATCACTTTTTTCTGCTTAATTTAGAGGTTTTTAGTTTTTCTGAAATACAATACACACTAAGCCGTGTTGTTTTGAGTTCATTGTTTACCGTATTTTTAATACTAATTTCGGGCCTGCTATTTTTTAGAAGGAAAGAACGTAAATGAATAAGTTTTTTGAACGCCGCTACGTTGTTACCGGTATCTTCATAGCTATTATATTAGCCCTGCTGGGAAGGCTTTATTATATCCAGATAGTTGACGACCGCTATACCATATACGCCAACAGCAATGTAAGGCGTACCACTATACTTTACCCTGCCCGCGGGCCTATACTTGATCGCAACGGCAAAATCCTTGTACAAAACGAACCCATTTATGATGTTACCGTTAACCCCAAGGAAGTAAAACCTTTTGATACCATGTTATTTTGCAAAATGATAGGTATCGACAAAGAGGGTTTCGACAAACGCTTTACTAAGGCTAAGAAACAATCGCCTAATACAGCATCCGTATTTGAAAAACAACTTTCTGTTCAGTTGTATGCTTCATTGCAGGAAAAGCTGTTTGAGTTTCCGGGCTTCGCTATAGTCCCCCGCACCATACGCACCTATCCCGATTCGGTAGCGGCACAGTTTTTAGGTTTTATTGGCGAGGTCACCGACAGGGACATCAAACGCTCAAACGGTTATTATCGCCTTGGCGATTATATTGGTGTTACCGGCGTCGAGAAGGCCTACGAAAATGTATTGCGCGGTCAGCGCGGTGTACAGGTACAAATGGTTGATTCGCACGGTGTACCCAAAGGTTCATTTGCCAATGGCGCGCTTGATACCGTACCCCGTTCGGGCGAACGCCTAACCTCGTCGTTAGACGTTGACCTGCAAAGGCTTGGTGAAAAACTAATGCAAAACAAACTGGGCAGTATTGTGGCTATAGAGCCATCATCGGGCGAGATCTTATGTTATGTGAGCAGCCCTACCTATGACCCTAACCTCATGGTGGGCCGTCAGCGAGGCAACAACCTCGCCAAAATGTACAATAACCCATATAAGCCATTTTTCATCAGGCCTATCCAGGCCCAATATCCTCCCGGCTCGTCATTTAAACCATTAAGTGCCCTAATTGCTTTGCAGGAAGGCATTATTAATCCAAGTGAAACCTACTATTGCACCGGGCACTACCGGGCAGGCAATAGGTTGGTTCCGTGTAATAAAGGCGAAGCACATGGTTCGGTAAACATGAGCCGAGCGGTGGCCGAATCGTGCAACGGTTATTTCTCGATGGTATTTCAGCGTATTGTTGACCGGTACGGTGTGAAACGGACTGAAGCCAATTTTGCAGCATGGCGGGCCAATGTGATGAAATTTGGCCTTGGTGCCAGATTAGATCTTGACATGCCCGCCGAAAGCCGGGGCAACGTACCTACACCTTTGCATTATGACAACGTTTATCGCAAAGGCGGCTGGCGTTCAAGCACCATCATTTCATTGGCCATTGGGCAGGGCGAGTTATTGGCAACTCCATTGCAAATGGCTAACCTGGAATGTACTATAGCCAATCGCGGGTTTTATTATAAACCCCACCTTATCAAGGCAATCGGCACCAAAAACGTAATTAAAAAAGAATACGTTGAAAAAAACTATGTTGGGATAGATTCGGGATATTTTGAGCCCGTTATTAACGGAATGCAGGCAGTGGTTGAAAACGGGACAGCCCGGAGGTCAAAGATACCTGATATTATTATGTGCGGTAAAACCGGCACCGCGCAAAATCCGCATGGTGAGGATAACTCAGTATTTGTAGCTTTCGCCCCACGCGATAATCCTAAGATAGCGATCGCTGTTGTTGTTGAAAACTCGGGCGAGGGTGCGCATTGGGCCGCTCCTATTGCAAGCTTCATAGTTGAAAAATATCTAAAAGGTAAGATCAGCCCGCGCGAATCGGGAATTACAGTTGATTATTATGCAAATGCAAACCGCCTGCCCGATCTTAGTCTCTATGCTCAAGACCTGCAAAAAGAACGCAGGCGTGACAGTATCAGGGCGGCAAAAGTTGATTCCATCAAAAAGTTCAAAGCCGATTCAATTAAAAAATTCAAGGCCGATTCGATAAGAAAAGAAAGGCGCGAATCAGCTTATAACAATAAACCGGCGAATTGGATTAAATCATTAACGGGCGGGAGGCCGGGCAAGGCATGAGCACTCAGCAACGGAGTTTCTTTTTTAATGTAGACTGGCTTACAGTTTTTCTGTACCTGATATTATGTACCATTGGCTGGTTCAATATCCATGCTGCAGTTTATGACCCAAATCATCAAAGCTTAGTCGACGCCTCAACCAATTACGGCAAGCAGTTCATTTATATATGCGTATCAATCGTAGTTGGTATTGTGATCCTCCTGCTCGAAAGCCGGTTTATTGCAGCCTTAGCCCCGGCATTTTACGTAGTGATTGTGCTGTTATTGATACTGGTGCTGGTGATAGGCCGCAACGTAGGCGGTAACCAGGCCTGGATTAACATGGGCGGCGGTTTCCGGCTGCAGCCTTCGGAGTTTGCCAAGTTTGCAACCTGTTTATTGCTTGCGCGATATTTAAGCGGCACTAATATCAGGGTTACCGAACCCAAATCATTTTTAACGGCCGCCGTGATTATCGGGTTCCCGATGTTGCTGATCATGCTGCAGCCCGATACCGGTTCGACACTGGTATTTTGCTCTTTGATATTTGTTTTATACCGCGAAGGGCTTTCGCCTTATTTCCTGGTGATAACGGGGTTGTTCATCACCCTTTTTGTTACATCGCTATTATACAATCCGCTGTATATTATCCTGATCCTGGCTGCAATAACCGCTTTCATTATCTTTTTGTTTAAGCGCAACAGGCAGCTCATCAAAACCGTGATCATCGGCCTTGCAATCTCTATAGCGTTTATATTCAGTGTAAAGTTTATCTATACCCACGTTTTAAAGAAACATCAAACAGAGCGTATTAACATACTCCTGGGCATCACTACCGATTTAAGGGGGAAAGGCTATAATGTAAACCAGTCGAAAATAGCTATAGGCTCCGGAAAAATGTGGGGTAAAGGTTATTTACATGGTACACAAACCCAATACTCATTTGTACCCGAGCAAAGTACCGACTTTATTTTCTGCACCGTCGGCGAAGAATGGGGCTTTGCAGGTTCATTAACGGTAATAAGCCTTTTCATGTTCCTGATATTGCGGGTAATTCTCATTGCCGAACGGCAGCGATCGCCTTTTACGCGTATTTACGGTTACGGTGTAGCTTCAGTGCTGTTTTTTCACGTCGTGATCAATATCGGTATGACCATCGGCGTAGTGCCCGTTATCGGGATCCCCTTACCGTTCATCAGCTACGGAGGCTCATCGCTGTTAAGCTTTACCATGCTCTTGTTCGTGCTTATCAAACTCGACTCCAACAGGATGGGGATTATTTAAGTCGGAAGCTCTAAGTCGTAAGTCTTAAGTCCCAAGTTCTAAGTTTATAGATCCTGACAGACTTTAGACTTTAGACTTCGAACTTAAGACTTAAGACTTCATCCCGCCGGATACCTTCTCCTCAGCAAAGCGTAAAACTTATCGGCTGTTGACGCTTTACTTTCCCAGTTGTTTTTAACTACGTAGTTTGTTTTCAGGAAACGTTCGGCTTCTTCAAAAGTATTAAAGCGGTTTACTATCTCAATAGCTTCACTGTAGGCCAGGCTATAACCATTAAACAGATCTTTTATATAAAGCAGCTTATCATTCAGGTTTATGGCCGATTTAAGATCGGTAACCGGCAGCTCGGCAGTGGTGCTTGCCGCGTTGTTAGCCTTCTCGGCCTTTTGGGCCATGATCCTTTGATTAAAGGTCAGTACCTGTTGGTTGCTGCTTGCATCTGCCGAAGGCGCTGTAGCGGCAACAGGCTCTGCAGCGGGTTTTACGGGCTCAGTTACCGGTACGGGCTTTGACTGTTCGGCTATGGGTACTATCTCAACCGGCTTTTCGGGAAGTTCACCCATCAGCTCTTCCTGCTCAAACCTGTCAGCTTCGTCATCCCAGGTATCAGCCTCGTTTAAATTTAGTTCAAAACCGCTTCCTTCCGGAATCTCCTGCTGAAATGAATAAGTATCTGTATCTTTTTCGGCAGCAATATTTATTTGTGGTTCGGGTGTTTCCCTTATTTCGGTCGGGGGGGTGATCACTTCTATTTTTACCGGGTTAAACGGCACCGGAGCTGGTGGTTCAGCATCGCTGGTAAGTTCTATCTTATCAACCGGCACAGGGACGTGTTGTTGTACTACCGGTTCAAAAAAGCGCTGCTCATGCAAAGCTTCCTCCTTTGCAGGCGCAGGCGTTACCGGCACCGGAGCAGGAGGTAATACCAGGGTCACCGGTGCATGTTCTTCAACTGCCGGCTGGTTTTTTTCTGCAAGCTGTGCAGGAGCTGCCGCGCGCTCGTTGATGCGGCGCAGTATTTCGGCATGGTCTTTTAAAAAATGGGCATTGGCTACAAAAAGCTCTAATTCAAGCTCGTTAAGTTCGCTGGGATCAGCTGCAAGGTAGTCGTATTGATCATTAAGCTCTTTTAAAATCCCACCTATCTTTTTAAATACATCCATTTGCTTCATGGCCTCAATGTTAGGAAAATGCTTACCAAAAATAGGATTAAATTCTGATATTTGCCGACTATAAAAGTCATAAATGGTATATCACGAAGAGGTTTTCAGGCGTAAAAGCGAAGTAGGCGGCAGTATTGAGGTTATCTGCGGATCAATGTTCTCGGGCAAAACCGAAGAGCTGATCAGGAGGCTTAACCGTGCCCGCATTGCCAAGCTTAAGGTTGAGATTTTTAGCCCTAAAGCCGATACCCGTTATGGCGAGGATGCCATCATTTCGCACAATGCCAGCAAAATAACTTCTACCCCGGTTGATAGCGCTTCGGCTATCTTACTACTGGCCAGTGATGCCCATGTAATAGGTGTTGATGAGGCACAATTTTTTGACGATGAGCTCCCCGAGGTATGTACCGTACTGGCCAACCGCGGCGTACGCGTAATTGTAGCCGGTTTGGATATGGATTTTAAGGGTCGTCCATTTGGTTCTATGCCCAACATTATGGCCATTGCCGAATCGGTAACCAAGCTGCAGGCCGTTTGCGTAAGGTGCGGCAACCCGGCCCAATACTCGTACCGCCTGGTACATGATAATTCAAAAATATTATTAGGCGAAAAGGAAAGCTATGAGCCCCGCTGCAGGGCATGCTATAATACCGTTGCGGGTTAACATTTAATTAAATAATATATTTTTTATTTAATACTATAACTAAAACAAATACCGGGTATTTGTTTGTTATGTACTTAAACACAGCAGCTTCAAAAAGAAGCTGCTTTAATAAAGTATAAAGCAATCAAGTTTATGGCCAAAAAGGTTTTAGTTATAGAGGACGATAAAGATATTCGCGATACCGTGGTGTATGTATTGGAGGAAGAAGGTTACGAAGTAGTACAATCCGACAATGCCCGAATCCTGCGTACCCTGACTACTATTAACCCCGGCCTGATTTTGCTTGATAACTGGCTTACCGACTGGGCCAGTGACGCCAACGGGCAGCAGCTAAGTAAAAGTATAAAAGACAATCCGGCTACCAGCCATATCCCCGTAATCATTATTTCGGCCGTGAGCAATATCAAAGAAATTGCCAAAGCCGGTAATGCCGATGGGTACCTGGCCAAGCCATTTGATCTGACATCACTTTCAGAGATCGTAAAAAAGCATATCAAGTAAGCAATCCTTATCAGTATAAATAAAACGACCCTCCATTAATTTGAAGGGCCGTTTTGTTAGGCCTCACCTAAATCCGCTCCAAAAGAAGAGGACTTTTGAAGAAATGCCGTTGAACACTTTAAGCACTCCCCCTCTCTGGAGAGGTTTTGGAGCCGGCGCTTAAATCTTCAGCCCAAACCCAATATTAAACGTACGCCCGTCGGCCGGTAAAATGCCCGGGCCGGGGTACATGTTAATACGGCGTGTAAAATATTTAGCGTTAAATATGTTGTTCACATTTGCCGTTAAATGGTAGTTTTTCAGAAAACCATAATTGAAAGCCCAGTCGAACAAATGATACGCGGGTACTATACCGGTAGCGCCGGTGGCATTAAAAGTAGTATTATTGGCATCACTAAAGCTTTTCCCTACATAGCTGTATTGCAGTGTGCTGCTTACATGGCCGCTTAAAAACGTTAAACCGGCACGATCTATCCAATCGGGAGTACCTTCCAGGTTGTTATCCTTCAAACTTACATTTTTACCATTTTGATTGACAGAACCACTGGTGTAACGACCATGCGTGTACGATAGCGAGTTGAACAAACGGAGATCACTCTCCGAAGATTTATCAAACGAGCGGATCAGCGAAACTTCGGTAAAGGCTTCAATACCCTTAGCCACACCATTACCGGTGTTGGTCATGTAAAGATGGGTTACATTATTGGCATCAGTTTGGGTCAGGGTACCTGCCCTATTGCCATAGTAAACGTAAAAGGCGTTAACATCAAAACTAAATAAAGTGCTGATATGACCTCGGTAACCCAGGTCGGCATCATAACCTTTGCTGTCCTTGATGTTCGGATCGATAATGGTCAACTGATCTGCCGGGGTAACGGCGGCATAAATATAAGGGCGGTAAGCCTGCGAAATATTACCGTAAAGCTGGTTTCCGCCGGCAAACTGGTATTGCAAACCAGTACCAAACAGCGGAAAGTTGCGATTATCCTTATAGCTTACAGGCACTGTACGGTTTACAATAACACCCGAAGTAGTGGTATTGATCTGCTCAAAACGCACACCGGGGGTAACTGTAAATGCCTGCGTTACCTGAAACATATTTTCGGCAAAGGCTGCATAGTTTAAAGTATGCAATCTCAGGTCGATGCCATAATCTTTAACCAGGCGCAGGTCAAAATCAGATGCTGCCGTGCCTGTGCCTTTTTGCTTACGTTTGGTAGTTTCTTCAAAATACCTTATACCTGCGGTAAACGAGCTGCTGAGATTACCGAGTTTGTAAGTATGCAGCAAGCGGGCTTCGGTAGTGAAACCGGCATAATAATCACGGTCGACCTGGCGCGGATTAAATGTTTTCAAACTTGTATTAACTGTATCAGGTATATTGGCCGTGTTGATGAACTGCACACTATTGCGCTGACCAAACAGTACATGCGAGGTAACTTCCAGCCTGGTATTTTTATCAAACCGGTAATTGAACAACAATGCCGGGATATTGATTTCAGGATTAAAAAAATTACGCGCACGGGTCGACTGACGATTGTTTGCTTCAAATTGTGCGTCGGTTAAACCACCGGCTATTTGCTGCCTGTAGTCCGATCGTGAAAACTGGAAAGCGATGCTGCCCTGATCATTAAACTGGTATTTGAGGCTGGCGTAGTAAGCGCGGGAGTTAAAAGCGGCATCAGGCCGCCAGCCATCGCCGGTGCGGACGCTGTAAAAAGCATAATAACTAACCTTGCCCGCTTTGCCGCCAATGGCGTTATACGAATTGAAAAACCTGTTTGAGCCGGCCGATTGTTCGCTTTCAAAACCCAGCACCTTAGTGCTGTCGCCTTCTTTAAGCTTGAAGTTAACCATGCCGCCAAACTGGCTGCCAAATTGTAATGCCGCCGAACCGCGCACTATCTGAATTTCGCTTACCGCCTGGAATGGAACATTGTAATGATTTTCGGGATAGCCAAACATATCCGAGTTGGTGTTATAGCCATTTTGCCTGATGCTGGTTTCGATAGAGCGGTGGGTGTCCGTACCCCGGGTACCGATATTGACCTGTAAACCGGCACCGTCCATCTCCCAGATGTTAACGCCGGGAACTTTTGCAAAGGTCATACGGGCATTATTATTAGCTAAGTTTGCTTTTCCGGCGTCAAGAAAAATATCAAAGGTTTTTTTTCCGGCAAAAATGTTGGTACCGGATACATTGGGTAAATGTTTTGGCCTGCTTTCTTTAATAATAACACTGTCAAGTTGCAGGGTATCTTTAACGCTTTTATGCTGTGCCCGGGCAAATCCCGAGCAACATATTAATAAGGCAGGGAATGAAATTTTATAGAGGGTATTCATTTATTCAAATAAAAAGATTTTGGGGGATGCTGTTCAGGCACAATAATGAAACCCGCAATGCATACGCGCAGCCTATTGCAGGCATATCAATGCAAGTCATTAAGATTGAGGGAACAGATTAATTATCGGATATAAACTTAGGCAAGCGCCATTTCCGGAGGCTGACCGCCGACAGATACAAAAGCATCAGGCATGCTGATATAGATAAATGTGCCGGGAGGCTGAACAGGCTCTGCCGGTTTTATAAAAGCGTATGAAATTTCAGGGTAATTATATTTAGCGTCGCTGCCCAATTTTTTTTCTGATGATTCATGTGTGCGTTTGCTGATAGGCTTACTATATAGCTTTTTAGCGCAGATCACATTTTCATTCAGCAACCTGGTAGTTTCATAGTTGGGGATGCACTGTACATACAGCGTATCGCGGGTAACCCTTAGCTTTACATAGTTGTACGACACACCATCCAGCTGTAACTGCCCGGAAACATTCACATAGCTATCCCAATCATGTATAAATGGCAGGTTTTGGCCTATTTTAATTTCAATAAGGTCGCGCGAATCATATTTACCCCTGGCAATTTGCCGGGCAATTACTTTGTTTGATCTGTTAAAAAAATATTGATTAAGCGCCATGTACCCCAGCAAATTGAGCATATGGGTAACTAACATTACTATGGCAAAGGTCTTTTTCAATCAATAATCAGTCTAAACAACAGCAATGCTACACAAATTTTAGGGATATAATAATTCATGCGTTAAAAAAAATAAACTCAAAGTAATTAATTCTGAATACTTTTTGGAGTTTTCTTTATTTTTATTTGGATTTATTCTAAATAACGTATTTCTTTGTTGCTGTTAATACACTATGCGCAAAACAGAGGCCCACAAGCTCATTAACAATTATTTGATTATTAATGCTTAAAATATAAAGTCCTGTTCTGTAGTTTAATTGTTTATATCAAACATTTAATCAGCAGAGCAGGCACCAATTCATTTTTAAATTACCGGAATTTATGTGCGATGCTAAAATACTCAGCCAAAAGGGAACATCGGTAGTAAGCCGTTGCTCCGAATGCCAATGCCTATTTATATGGCACCATAACCTGATTCTTAGCTTTACACCCGATCAATTTATCCAGTTTAAAAATTTCGCTATCGATCTTGATTTCGGCGACCATTCCTTCCCATTTCCCGACGGACAGGAACGCGTGGTAATGCGTACCCCGGTCAATGATATCCAGCTTACTTTTACTGTTGATGAATGGGAAGATTTTCATGTTGCGATGGATGAAGCCATTTACATGCAGGAAATTTATGCACTGGTAGATGGCGGTAAATAATCGCCGGAATTATTGTATTTATATAGCTGAAATCGGAATGCACAATGCCAAAAGCTAATTTAGGTCCAATACTAACAGATTCTATCTAAAATAAATTCCTTAGCCTGGAGAAAATGTACCCTACCGGTTAAAGATTGCGTTACAATAATACAATAACTACCCTGCAAAATGAAAGATATACCTGTACACCAGCTACATGAACGATCAAATACCGGCTTTGAGATCAGGCACTTCGAAAGCGGCGAAGAAGATTCAAAAAAACCGCCAATGGGCGCCCATCGTGATGATCATTACCTGTTTTTTTTGATTGAAAGCGGCTCGGCATCACTGATGATAGATTTTAACGAAATTCATTTTTGTGAAAACACATTCTATTATATTTTGCCGGGGCAGGTACACCACCGGATACGTAATGAAATTGCAGGCGGCTGGTATGTAGCCATCGATTCACAGCACATTCCGGCCGACTTCCGGAATATTTTTGAAAACCAACTTTTTTTGCAGCAGCCTTATCAACTGAATGATATTGAATTAAGGCAATACCAGCAGCTCCTTTGCCTGTTACGTGAAAAAAATAATGAGGATGATAACAGCGCTTTCTTTTTACCCGTTTTGCAATCGCTTATACAATCATTCACAGGCATGGCAGCGGCCACTTTCAGTAACGTTTATACGCCCGAAAAGCAGCTTTCCAGACCGGCGCAAATTTCACATCAGTTTAAAAAGCTATTGTTGAGGCATGTACGCACAGTTAAAGGCCCATCGGCATACGCGGGTATGCTTAATGTTTCCGAATCATATCTTAACGAGGTTTTAAAGAAAACCACCGGGTTCCCGGTAAGTTACTGGATAACCCAGGAAGTAATGCTGGAAGCAAAAAGATTACTGTATTACAGCGGCCTCAACGTAAAGGAGATTGCGCATGCACTGGGTTATGATGACCACACCTATTTTTCGCGGTTATTTAAAAAATCGGCCTGCATCACCCCGCTCGAGTTCAGGGACAAACACCGTAAATAATCCAATATTTACCCCGAAATTACTATTTCAGGAGGCTAAAATTCAATGTTTCTTTGTAGTATTAAAACACTACACCATGGAAACATCCACTCTACATAAATTAAAAAGGAAGGCGGGTAGCCTGTTTGAAAACCAGCTTTTACAAAGCGGCAGGGTGCTTGAAGTAAGGCACTGGGAACCCTCGACCATGATTGAGATCGACCTGCATTTACCACAGGCTGATATGCAAAACTGGCACGAAATACCCTACATAAAAATAAAAGTTGATAACCTCACTTACCGCGATTATACCCCTGCCGGCTGGGATGCCGAAACCAGCACCTGTACCCTGTATATTGATGCAGCCCATAGCGGTCCCGGCAGTAAATGGGCTAAACAACTTCAAAAAAACGATACCGTACGCTATTTAAAAATCCGTTCTACCCGGCACGCGCCGGCCGGCACCCCGGCCATAATAGGTCTTGGCGATGAAAGCAGCATGGGGCATATGCTGGCCTTACAGCAAATGGTATTACCCGCAACGCGTTTTTCGGGCGCTATAGTTATGGCCGATGAAAATCACAGGGGTTTATTTGGCGAGTATTTCAAATCGCCATTAAAGCCTATTGAACGTAATGATGTATACGGCCACCACAGCCTTATCCAGTGGGTAATGGAACAACAATATAACCTGGAACACTCGGTATTTTACATTGCCGGCAACCATACCATGGTAGGCGAATTACGCAAATTGTTAAAACTGCAGGGGTACCCGTCAAGCCAGATCAGGATACAGGGTTTTTGGTCATAAAAGTGTTTGATTGGGCCTTATCCTGCGCAAGCGGTCCATTCACCGACATTTTATACCGTTTCACCTAAAACAGTTGTTCAGCAATAAACTAACGGCACATATTTGCGGCAAATAACATTATTATGAAAACATTTTACAATCCGCTTATAGCTGTGATGATCTCCCTGCAGGAGCATACGGTAACGGTTATCCAGGCGTTGGCTAACCTGATCAGTTGATATATTCATCTGCCTATGAAACACTGAAGCCGCTTTGCAGTTAAGACAAGGCGGCTTCGCTATTTAATACCTGTTTATTGTTTTATGGCTGCAGCCAAACCACCTTTACGCCCTTATCGCCGTGTTGATTTTCAAGCTTTAAAGTTGCATAAACATTGTTTTTACGGTCATAATCGGATATGGAAAACAAACCCAGGTCATGATCACGTTTACCTGCAGGATTGCCAAAAACGTAATCCCGTTTCAAAATAGGATCAGGCCCTTTGAGCGGGTAATAAAACCCATCACTACCACTAACACCTTTTATGGTTACCAGACCACCTTTTTCCTGGGCGTCGTTATTGCGCTCAGTATCATTAAATAATACAAAACTTTTTGGGCCGGCGCTCAGAAAAGCGAATGATTTAAACTGGTTACCACCCGAAAGGCGTTGCGCAGTACCTTCACGCAGCGACTGATAAAAAGGATTTAAATAAACGTTAAGCAAATCATGACTCTTGCGTATAAGATAATCATTAATAAACTCGCCTGTTTTGCTATAATTAACCACGGCTATATCACCAAGCGTTGTTGCAATATACCTACCCGAGGTTACCGTCATTTCTTCAGATACAATTGAAAATGTCCCGTCATCATTGAGGTACAGGTTTTGCGGCAATCCCCTAAAACCTTTTTTTGAATACTGATCGAGCCTTGGCGAGGGGGAGATCAGATCAGCCCGGTTAATCTTCTTTTCAAATGGATTTACAAACGACAGGATTGGAGTATATCCCCTGTCACCTTTCTTTTCTTTAACCAGCGCAACCAATATTAACGACTTTATAGCAGGGCTGTAACGTGTTATTCCTTCATAAACAATCAGATCTTTTGAAAAACCCAATTCGGTAAAACTAACCGCTTTGGCTCCCTTATCAAGATTAGCCAGGATCAACTCACTCTCCTTGCCGCCGCTGCTTTTAGTATTGTAGCCATAAGCCAGCACACAAACCTTATCGCTGCCTATAACTGCCATATCTACATAACGCATGTACTTATATTTTTCTTCGGGCGATGCATAATAAGCTCTGTTAGTCTCCTTGTTATCAGAACCATAGCTTACAATTTCAATACGTTTACTCCGTTCAGATTCAAAACTATTGAACATCACCACAGCGTAATTATCACTATCGGGATCTTTACGCACAAAAAAATGGGGCTCCGGTACATCGCCGAAGGCCATAGCGTAGCCTCCAAAAAAACTTACATGAGCAAGTTCACCTATTTTTTGATCATCCTTTAAATTACCTGTTTTACCATCAATAACAAGGCGATATAACATAGGCGTACGCGAATCAACCTCGCTGATCATCAAAACAGCATTACCTGCTAATTCAAAAGCTGCTTCGATGTTGCCATAGTCCAGTTTACCATACGATGGATCAATGTGCGTTACAGCGGTTTCCTGGTGGGCAGCATTGTACATTCGGATGTTTATCCCCTTTTTATAAGTAATATGGATAAACATGGTATTACCGTTTTTAAGCTGGAGAATTTTAGCAAAACCTTCTTCGGGTTCTTCAAAGGTGGCACCTTCGGCAATGGGTTTAAATTGTGCTTTTACAATAACGCTGCATAACAGCATTAACACGACTAACAAGGCAGTCCTTTTCATTCAGTGATAATTAATTAGGTGATAAATCGAATAGTTTAAGGAATAAAGGTAACAAAATGATTGATTCGCCAAAAGGCATGCCCCATCAGAATTTTTTATACAGAATACGAGGTTATCCTCATTACGCCGCCCGGCTATTCCCGGAAATTCTACCGACGATACCCCCTTTTTACCGGCACTTCTCCGATATTTTACCCCCGTTTACCGGAAGTTGGAGTGACTTTACCTAATTAAACTAACGGCAGGGTGCCTTTTGTGTGCAATTTTGGATCACTAAACAACAACAAATAAATGCCATGAAAACTCTACTTGCAATTCAATTGATCCATTTGGTTATGAAAGCTGCGGAACATGCCGTATCTATCGTTCACTCCATCGGTCATTTAATAAAATAATGTCCCGGCACCCCGAGGGATGGTTATTTCATCTTTTAAATCTATAACCCAACACGCATGTTATCTTAAAGAGGTACACGCATAAAAAAAGGAGATGAAGTAGCCTGGAAATGGGGGAATCAGAAGCTGAAGGCAGTATCGTTAAAAATACGACAGGCCGGTAAGCAAAACTATAAAAGGCGCAAAAGTTAAACGCAACGCCAGCAAACAGGAGCCGGCTTATGAAATTGAACAGAAAAACGGCAGCAAAGTGCTGAAATCTGAAAGCAAATTAAAGGTCCGTTAACCTCCTAAAGGGAGAACTTTTGCCAAGGATATTGTAAGCCCGGTTGCTATCATCCGGGCTTTTTTTGTGCGTTGAGTCGCTTAAATCCCTGGCCTCTGAATTCGAATGATATTAGGTGTGGAGGGCTTGTCATCCTGAGTGTTTAAATCCGGAGGCCTCTGAAGGTGAAATGACAAAAGAGGGCCTGTCAGTCTGAGCCTGTCGAAGACTCGCGCGCAGAGGCCTGCCCACCATGCTTCGACGGGCTCAGCATGACACCCTTTTTGATCTTCCAATCCGTATTCACCGTAAAAATTCTGTAGTTCGCCGAAAAACTCATGGTTATTTCATGAATGTGACGCATTTTTACCCTATGACAAAACAACCTATCATCACTGTAAACAACCTGGTAAAAAACTATGGCGATTTTGCAGCCGTTAAAGGCATTAGTTTTGAAGTTTATGAAGGCGAGATCTTCGGCCTGCTTGGCCCCAACGGTGCCGGTAAAACCACTACCCTCGAAATTATTGAAACCCTCCGCGATAAAACATCCGGCAGTATCATTGTTGATGGCTTCGACATTGAAACCGACGCTGATAGCATCAAAAAACGTATAGGCGTACAGTTACAAGCCGCCGGTTATTACCCCAACCTCAACCTGTCGGAGTTGATCGTACTGTTTTCGGGCCTGTACGGTATCGACAAAACACCGATGGAGATGCTGGAAAAAGTTGCCCTTACCGATAAAGCAAAGGCTAAATATAAAGACCTTTCCGGGGGGCAAAAACAGCGTTTTTCTATCGCCACTACATTAATCAATAACCCAAGGATCATATTTCTGGATGAGCCCACAACCGGCCTCGACCCGCAGGCCCGCCGTAACCTTTGGGATTTGATTCGCGAGATCCGTGACCAGGGAACCACTGTAGTGATCACTACCCACTATATGGATGAAGCCGAAGTACTATGCGACCGTGTTGCCTTTGTCGACGGCGGCTACATCATCGGTATTGACACCCCCGACCATTTTATCGACGAGCTTGTAGCCACAGGCTTTGAACGCAAAAAGCAGGTAAAACTGGCCAACCTGGAGGATGTATTCATTAATTTAACCGGCAAGGAATGGCGGGAAGGATAGCCCCCCAGTCCCCTGAAGGGGGAGCCAGTATGCAGTTTTGAGTTTGCAGTTAGCAATATAAAACACTCCCCGACCTATTGATACCAACAGGCAAAATGACTCAATGACCTAATGACGCCTAATGGCACATGACATAAAAGGATGAACAATAAATACAGCAATACAAAAGCAACCCTGGCCATTGCCAAAGCCAGTTTCCGGTCGATATTACGCAGCCCTTCGGCAGTGGTGTTTACGCTCGCTTTCCCCTTAATATTTATCATTGTTTTTGCCAATATTGGGGGTGGCGGTATGTCGATAGATGTGGGCGTAGCCAAAGGCAGCGATACATCCGCCAATAACCCGGTTTACACTGCGCTTAAAAAAAACAAGATCATGCACCTTATCCATGATCAAACGGCTGATGAAATGAGCAAAAACCTGGCAAAAGGTAACCTTGATGCAATACTTGATCTTAAACCCTTTGCTCCACCAGCGTCAATGACCGTTCATGTACAGTACAGCCAGGCATCGGGCGATAAAGGAAGTGTATTAAAATCAGCCCTGAACAACATTTTTTATCGTATCCAGTCGGAAGAATTGAAGCGCATTCAGTCGTACACCACAGTTAAAGTCCCCAACCTGATCGACCTGAAAGAAGAAACCATAAGCGGCCGCCCATATAAATACATCGACTTTATATTACCCGGACAATTGGGTTTTTCGTTGCTAAGCAGTGGTGTTTTTGGTACCGCCTTCGTATTTTTGAGCTTACGGTTAACATTGGTTATCAAACGTTTTTTTGCTACCCCGGTTAAGCGGTACAGCATTGTCTTGGGCGAGGCTATTGCGAGGCTGGCCTTTTCCCTGTTAGGTTCGTTATTTATTATATTGGTTGGGCATTACATGTTTGGTTTTACGCTGATCCACGGTGTAACAACTGTATTAAATATGCTGGTACTTTCGGCCATCGGGTTGATCATTTTCATGGGATTCGGCTTTACTGTATCTGGCATCGCCAAAAACGAAAGTTCGGTGCCACCGCTTTCCAATATTATCACGCTGCCGCAGTTCCTGCTTTCGGGTACTTTTTTTTCAATCACCGCCTTCCCCAACTGGCTGCAATATATCAGCAAGGTGTTACCGCTTACCCATTTAAACGATGCTATGCGTAAAGTGGCTTTTGAGGGCGCGGGCTTAGGTGACGTTACACACCAGTTACTGATTCTTTTTGCCTGGTTTATCGGAATTTATGCGGTAGCGGTAAAAACGTTTAAGTGGGAATAGCGGGAAAGATGCAGGAATTTGAGATTTCCGAATAACCGCGCTTGATGCCTTTTTGCTTCGTACTACCCCCAAATTTTAAAATCCAGACTTACGAAGTTTTAGAAACTTCGTAAGTCTCAACCATATTACCAACAGAATCCAAACCCAAATCCTTAACATTATATTAACATTAATGGTGTTAATCTTAACATTAAGATAACATTTAGGAAATATATTTGCAGAAATAATCCCTGCAATGACAATCAAGCCCGTCAATTCCATCGCTTTAGTGTTCTTTTTATTAACTATATGTTCAATTACTGTTAAGGCACAGGATTCAAAAGTAGGCACCTGGGGCATAGTAACCGTAGTTTTGCCGGGCGATAGTTCCCACAAATGGGGCGGTTACACCGAGTTTCAAACCCGTACCAATAATGTATTCAGCCAGTTTCAGTATTACGAGGTAAAGGCTGGTGTAAGTTATGATATAGACAGAAACTTTACCGCGCTTTTAGGTACCGGCCGCTACACTACTTTTGATTATATGGATATTGGTAAAGGCCCTACAACTACCGAAACCCGTTTTTGGGAACAGATCACAAGCAACCAGTTCCTGTACCGCATAAAATTGGAACACCGCTACCGGGTAGAGCAGCGCTGGGTTAACAGCGATTACCGTAACCGTTTCCGCTATAGGCTTAACGTATTTGTGCCTTTAAACAGTACCAAAATTGAAGCCAAAACCTGGTTCATTTCTGTTTTCGACGAAGTGTTCCTTAATAATAAGGTACCCAACTTTGAACGTAACCGAATATCGGCCGCAGTAGGTTATCAGTTTGATAAATCGTGGATCTTACAGGCTGGCTGGATCAACCAATATAATTATTCGGCTGCCGCTAAAAGCGATAAGGACAATATTATGCTCATCCTGATGTACCGCATCCAGCGCAAAAATGCCGTGCAGCGTGAGCACGTCCCTACTACGAGCGATTAATCACTGTTGAGCGGGATGATTGCGTTGATTTTATTTCTGGGATTACACTGATTCTTTTCTGATTACACCGATTTTTTTTTAACTGAATTAAAAAATCTCCCCCGCGTTGCCGTGTCTCCACAGCAACCAAATTTCAAACCATACATGTTGCAGTGAAGACATGGCAACCGGGGAAGCAAGGAAAGAAAAATCCTATAAATTCTAAAAATCTACCCAAATCCCGGTTCAGACATCCGTTTTTCATAAAAAAATCAGCCATTCCATATTAATTTCATGTTAAATCGCATCATTAATTGCCTATAATCGTTACAAATACAAAATTTCAATTGCGTTTTCCTTATTTAGGCATTAACTTAGCCGCCGTTATTAATAGTATTCATTCAAACCACACTCTGACAATTCACTATGAGCATAATAATTGATGTGCATGCCCGCCAGATCTTAGATTCGCGCGGTAACCCTACTATTGAGGTAGAAGTTTTAACCGAGAACGGCGCATTTGGTCGCGCTGCTGTACCTTCAGGTGCATCAACAGGCGTTCACGAAGCTGTTGAGCTTCGCGATAACGACAAATCAAAATACATGGGCAAAGGCGTTTTAAAAGCCGTTGAAAATGTAAACGAAGTTTTGGCTCCTGAATTAAAAGGTATCGATGTGTTTGAACAAAATGCTATCGACGCTTTAATGATTGAAATTGACGGTACCGAAAACAAAGGTAAAATTGGTGCCAACGCTATTTTAGGTGTTTCATTAGCTGTAGCTAAAGCTGCTGCCCAGGAAAGCCGCCAGCCTTTATACCGCTACATTGGTGGTGTAAATGCTAACACGCTGCCAATCCCGATGATGAACATCGTTAACGGTGGTTCACACTCTGATGCCCCTATCGCTTTCCAGGAATTTATGATCATGCCGGTTGGCGCTCCTTCATTCTCTGAGGCTTTACGTTGGGGTACCGAAGTATTCCACAACCTGAAAAAAATCCTTCACGACCGCGGTTTATCAACTGCAGTAGGTGATGAAGGTGGTTTTGCTCCAACTTTTGAAGGCACTGAAGATGGTGTTGAAACCATTTTGAAAGCTATTGAAAAAGCAGGGTACAAAGCCGGCGAGGATATCTTCATCGCTTTTGACTGTGCTGCATCTGAATTTTACAAAGACGGCAAATACGACTATACTAAATTTGAAGGCGAAAAAGGTGCTATCCGCACCAGCGCCGAGCAGGCTGATTACCTTGCTGAATTAGTAGCAAAATATCCTGTTATCTCTATCGAAGACGGTATGGCCGAAGACGATTGGGAAGGCTGGAAAATCTTAACCGACAAAATTGGTAAAAAAGTACAGTTAGTAGGTGACGATTTGTTTGTAACCAACACTAAACGTTTACAAAGAGGTGTTAGCGAAGGTATTGCTAACTCAATCCTGGTAAAAGTAAACCAAATCGGTTCATTAACCGAAACTATCAACGCGGTTACTTTAGCTCAAACTAACGGCTTCACCTCAGTAATGAGCCACCGCTCTGGCGAAACTGAAGATTCGACCATTGCTGACCTTGCTGTTGCATTAAACTGCGGCCAGATCAAAACCGGTTCGGCTTCACGTTCAGACAGGATCGCTAAATACAACCAGTTGTTACGTATCGAAGAAGAATTAGGCGCTAACGCCAAATTCATCGGTAAAGATTTCAAATACTTTAAAAAGTAATCTTTTGATAATAATATGAAAGGCCATCTGTGTAAAGCAGGTGGCTTTTTTTATTTCACCCCTCCGTCATGCTGAACTTGTTTCAGCACCCCATGAGAAAGGTAGCCGACTTGCTTAGCATGTGGCGTAGCAAGTGAGATATTTTAATTTCTTCTATAAGAGATTTTTATACCTTTGCCTCCTGCAACTAAAGCCATATAATTAAACTAAGGCAACCACGTTATAATAACTTGTTAAAATAAACTAATGAACAAAAAAGGGATTTTGAGGATATTGGGTATAGTGCTGGTATTAGTTTTAAGCATCGGGCTTGACAGGGTTACTAAAATTTACGTTAGGGAGCATATTCACATCAGCGATAACATTTTTGTTATCAAAAACTTTTTCACCATTCTGCATGCCGAAAACACGGGAGCTTTTTTAAGTCTTGGCGATTCGCTGCAAAACCCATGGAAATTCATCCTGCTATCGTTGCTACCTTTACTGGCCCTTGCCTTTGGCGTTTTTTATGTCATGTTAAAACCATCAATAGGTAAATTAACCACCACAGGCATCGTTTTGGTTATTGCCGGTGGTGCAAGTAATTTATACGACAGGATGCTATACGGTAGTGTAACTGACTTCATGCACATGAACTTCGGAATCTTCCAAACAGGCGTATTTAATGTGGCCGACGTATCCATTATGATAGGTATGGGCTTAATCCTGTTGGAATCATGGCAAAAAGACCGTAAGGCCAAAAAGGAACAAGGAACTCCTGATACCGAAACGCTGGCAGCCTAATTCGGTGCAGCTTTTGCTCTTAAAATTTTCTTAACAATAAAAAGCGTATCTTTGCAGCTAATTACCCGTTCGCTTACGGTTTTGAGCCCAGCAAACTCTTCAGATCCGCTTATGCTTTCGCGTTAGCACATTATATATTACAAACAATCAGAATGTCATTCGAAAATTTAAATTTAATTGAGCCAATCCTCAAGGCTTTAAAAACAGAGGGATATACCACACCTACTCCAATACAGGCACAAGCCATCCCTATTATATTACAACACCAGGATTTATTGGGCTGTGCCCAAACAGGCACCGGCAAAACCGCCGCTTTTGCTATCCCGACCCTGCAGTTATTACACCAGGACAGGATAGCCCACAAAGAGCAAAAAACTATTAAGGCATTGGTTTTAACCCCAACCCGCGAGCTTGCCCTTCAAATTGGCGAAAGTTTTACCAATTATGGCAAACATACCGGCCTTAAAAACCTGGTTATATTTGGTGGTGTATCACAAAACCCGCAGGTTGATGCTTTGCGCCGCGGTGTTGATATTTTAGTGGCAACCCCGGGCCGTTTACTTGATTTAATGAACCAGCGTTATGTTCACCTGGAGCATGTTAAATTCCTGATACTGGATGAAGCCGACCGTATGTTAGATATGGGCTTTGTTAACGATGTTAAAAAGATCATAGCTAAAGTACCGGCAAAAAGGCAAACCCTGTTCTTTTCGGCCACTATGCCAAAAGAAATCCAGAGCCTGGCAGATAGTATCCTGAATAATCCCGAAAAGGTTGAAGTTACCCCGGTTTCATCAACTGCGGATACCATTCAGCAAGCAGTTTATTATGTGGATAAGGGAGATAAAAAATCATTGCTGATCCATATCCTGAAAGATAAAAGCATTAAAACCGTTTTGGTATTTACCCGTACTAAACACGGTGCAGATAAAGTGGTTAAAGACCTGAACCGTGTAGGTATCACTGCCGAAGCTATCCACGGCAATAAATCACAAAATGCAAGGCAGCGTGCTTTAACTAACTTTAAAAACCGCACAACCCGAGTATTAATAGCTACAGATATCGCGGCCCGTGGTATTGATATTGATGACCTTACACACGTTATCAACTATGAGTTGCCAAACGTACCCGAAACCTATGTGCACCGTATTGGCCGTACGGGCCGGGCTGGTGCCAATGGCATAGCATTTTCATTTTGCGATGCTGAAGAGCTGGAATTTTTGAAAGATATCCACAAGCTAATAGCCAAACAAATTCCGATTGAGGAAAGTCACCCATATCCGCTTAGTCCGGCGGCTATGGCAGCTAAAATAAACGAAGCACCTAAAAAAGGCGGTTCAGGCGGTGGTCAACGCGGTGGCGGTGGTCGCGGCGGTAACCGCAGATCAGGAGGCAGCGGTGGCGGTAATAGCCGTTCGGCTGGCAATAATCGTTCAGGCGGTAACAGAAGATCTGGGGGTAACCGTTCAGAAGCCGGTAAACCCGGCGGCAAAAGCGGCATGAGTGGGGCCAGGAAAGGATAATTGGAGAATAGTTGATTAAGTGAGTAGTTGATTAGTGAATGGTTGTTTTAATTGCAGACAAAAACCGCTCACCTAATCAACCCAATCAACTACTCACTGCAAAGGCAACCACTCACTTAATCAACTCAATCAACCACTCACAGCAAAACCCATCACCACAAAAATTTCCCTGTTAATAAGTTAATAAGCATATTTGTAACGGTCGAAAAAATTAAATAGCTTTAAATGAAAATTATCCAGCCGGTATCAATGAAACGCCTTATAGATCTTTTCAAGAACAAGTTTTTCCTGGTTACCATTGCTTTTGTGGTGTGGATGATATTTTTTGACAGGAACGATCTTTTTTCGCAATACCAATACCACCAGCAGGTTAAAAAACTAAGGCTCGAGCGCGATTTCTACAAAGCCCAAACCGACCAGGTGACCAAGGAGCTTAAAGAATTGACCACCAACCCCCAGCAAATGGAAAAATTTGCCCGCGAAAAGTACCTCATGAAAAAAGCCAATGAGGATGTTTACGTGGTAATCCCCGAAACGAAGGAGAAGTAAAGTGTAGTAAAGCAGGGGCCCGTGCGATTCCCTCCCCTGGAACCTACTGTGTACATATCTTTTTAACGTTATCATTAATAGAAAAGAATGTCATTTCGACGAATCAAGGGTGGGATTTGCGCCCCGGAGGCGAGGAGAAATCTTCTACGCCCTGCTTTTACAGGTATAGCGTAGAGCTTGATGTAGAAGATTTCTCTTTCGCTACACCACTCAAGCCCCCCAGCTCTATCGAAATGACATTGAGAAGAAATAAACAGTGGCTTGAAATCGCACATTCCCTGCTTTTTTCTTCCTTTTACTGCCTCTTACTTCTTGCGGTCTTGACTCTACTACCCTACACTTCCCCTTCCCGCTTCCTCAAAAACCATTCGGTTGATAACAGCAGCAGGATCAACCCAAACAGCCATTTCAGATCTATCAAATCATTGTAATGCTTATCTTCATAAACCACCGTTTTGATATTCTCATTTTTGCGGATCAGGTCGGCAAGCTGGCTTAGCTGCGGTGGTTTGATCATTTGCCCGCCGCTTTGTTTGGCCAGGGTATTAAGCAATGTATGATTAGCAGCGCTTTGACGGGTTTCGAGGTTAAGCGGTTTTATGGTGAATTGCCCGGTAGCTTTAAACTCCTGTTTGCCGTTTTGGGTTGATGCATTGTAGGTGTATTCGCCTATGGGGAGGGTACCTGCATCAAGTTGATAGCTTTGCCCGGTACGCGTAAACAGGAAGCTATAGTTTTTCCCGGCCGTGCTTTTCAGCTCAATCTTTACATCAGGGGTATTGATCAACTCAAGGGCTTCATTATATAATTCGGCATTAAGGATCACGTTTTCCCCTTCATCAAATACATTACGGGCCGGATAAACACGAAAACGCTGACGGTTTGAGTTGGCAGTTAAATACTGCACCGTTTGGCTCAGCAGCTCATCGGTAGCGTTGCGGTTTCCATAGTTTTGATATTCGGCCAGTTGCCACCGCCACAGACCTTCACCGGTTAATACGGCGATACGCCGGCCGTCCTCATCGCCAAAGGCCAGTAAAGGATAGGTAGTAGCTACAGCCCCAATCTTTTGTTTCAATAAAACTGAAGCACCTGCAGCCGTTCCATAACTGCCGAACGGCGCTATTAATGGCGGAAAGGCTGTAATCTTTTTTCGCGCTGAATCTGAGAGGGTGAAGGCCGTAAAATCATTGGTTGGCAGGGGCATCACTTCCTGCGTTTCAGCACGGCCTGCGCTTATGCGTACCGTGTTTTGCTCACTGTTAACGGCCTGCAGGTTACTTTGTGAACCAACGATATACCAAACCGGCGTTTTGCTCTTAGCAATAAAGCTTTTTACCGGCGGGTATTCGCCTGCCGAAAGCTGGTACAGGATCACCAGGCTATAATCTGCCGGTTTAATGCTTGCAGCATCAGCGAGTGAACTTGCCTTTACCTCAAAGTTTTTATTGGTTTCGATAGCCTGCTTAATCACCGTTAAATCGGGATGCGGACCGTTGTATAACAGCAGCACCTTTTGCCGGGCATCAAGCACCTCCACATAAATAGTTTCGGTATTGTTTTGGATGGACAGCTCGTTCTTAACAGGAGCAATGCTGATAGTATATTTTCTGATGCCTTTTTTAGCAGCGTTCAGCTTTATGGGGACGATCTTTTTAAAATCGTTTGCGGTTACCGCAATGCTTTGGGCGTACACCTGTTTACTATCTTCGGTAACCGACAGGTTCATACTTTCGCCCTTGCTTTGGTAGGCCGTGGCAAGCACTTCTATTACAAAATCGTTCCCTAAAAAGGCCGTTTTGTTATAATTCACGTTGCCGATGAGCAGGTCGCGCTTGGCCGTAGTATCGCCAAGGGCTATAGTGTAAATGCTGGTTTTGATATTCCTGGCCTCGTATTGCGGATCATTACCCTGGTTGTATAAACCGTCAGTTGCCAATATCAGCGCGCCGATGTTTTGATTGGTGAACCTGTTGTTAAGCTGGTGCAACGCGGCTGCTATATCGGTTTGCTTACCGTTAAAGTTTTTTGAAAGGCCAGGATGCAGAGCTTTGTCAAAATTAAATTCCTGCACATCATATTTGTCGCCAAGTTCCTGTTTTAGTTTAGCCAAATCATCGACAAAGGCAGATGGTTTAAAACCAGCCGGTTTAAAGGTGTTAACAGACGATGAATTATCCTGGGCAATAAGCACTAAAGGCTTTTGCGGCTCGTATTTAACCGTTTTTACCAGGGGAGATATGAGCAGTACCGTTATAAAAAACACAGTTGCCGCCCGGATAGCGGCAAGGACATAGCGTAAGTTTTTACTTAGGTCAACCGGCTTGCGGTACATGAGCCAGGCATATGCTAAACCAAGCAATAAGCCGGCAGGCAACCACCATCCCGAAACAGAACCCCATGTAAGTGAAAACATTTTTAGCTATAGTATCATCAGGGCGCAGATCATCCGGCCCAATAAACATTACCTGCAAAATGCGAAATTATTGTGAAAGGAGGGGAATAAGTTTTTCCCATTTAACCAAAAACGTCATTGCGAGTAACCATCAGGTAAGAACCTTAAAAAAAGGTGATGACATGTAAACTATGTTTTAGGGATGTTGCGCGGGGCGCGTTAGGGATAGAAGCGTAAAGCCCACAGCGCGGGTTGGGTTTGCGGGCAGGAAAGGCGAGGACTTGCAGCGGATAGCCCGGCCGCAGGCAACGCCCATATTATAAAACGGATCAACAAAAATAATCAATAACTTACACTTACATTCTTATAAGATACGAAGAAATCCCCCGTTGTACAGGGCGAACCTGCTAATTGGGGATTACTTCGTACTTCGCAATGGCTCGCGGTAAGCTATTTTTAATATTTTATATCTATTACAACATCCCACCATCAACAGGGATAACCTGTCCGGTAATGTAGGCCGCCATATCTGATGCAAGGAATACACAGGCATTGGCTACATCCTCAGTTTCACCCGCTCGTTTAAGCGGAATACCTGCTGCCCAGCCTTCAACAACTTTAGGGTCAAGCACTTCTGTCATTTCGGTGCGGATAAAGCCCGGGGCAACCACGTTGGTACGGATGTTACGTGAACCCAGTTCTTTAGCTACTGATTTAGAGAAACCAATGATACCTGCTTTTGAGGCGGCGTAGTTAGCCTGGCCGGCATTGCCCTGCACACCAACAACCGAGCTCATGTTAATGAATACACCTTTACGGTTTTTCATCATGATTTTTGAGGCAGCCTTGGTAACATTGAATATCGATTTCAGGTTTACGTCGAGCACTTCGTCCCAGTTTTCTTCGGTCATGCGCATCAGTAAGCCGTCTTTAGTGATCCCGGCGTTGTTGACAACAATATCAAGCGTACCGAAATCAGCAACAATATCGGTGATCAGTTTATCAGCCTCGTCAAATTTGGAAGCATCAGAACGGTAACCTTTTACTTTAGTGCCGAAGCTTTGCAGTTCCTGCTCAAGGGCCTGGCCTTTCTCAACAGACGACAAATAAGTGAAAGCTACGTTAGCGCCATGCTCGGCAAATTTTTCGGCAATCTTGCGGCCTATTCCTTTTGACGCGCCGGTAACCAACGCGGTTTTTCCTTCTAATAATTTCATAATTACAGTATATGATTTCAGGGCGGTGAAGTTAGCAGTTTTTTGCTTGTGTTCAAATGAGTTCATAGTTGATAGATCATAGTAAAAAATGCCCTAAGCAAAAAACCATGAACCATGATCTATCAACTATGAACTAAAAACCATGAACCCAAAAAACTTACTTCAAATATTCCGCCGGTATCGGGTTATCCTTGCGCTCGCCATCATAAAACCAGGCGAGAATCCAGAAACGGGTGCCATCGTTAAATAGTTCAATGCTGTTGATGCCGCGCTCGGTTACCGGCCCATCAGCTGTGTTGCGCGATTCGTAGGTGCTCCATACATGGTAAATGCTGCCAAACTTTTCTACCTTGCGGGCTATCTCCCGCTCGTCGAAACCATTTTTTGACAATGATGGGTCGGCCAGTTTGTGGTATTCCTTCAACGTCATATAGCTGAACTGCTGTTTGCCTTGTTTATCGGTATAGCCTGCACCAACATGGGCATTGGCAATATGCAGCAAGCTATCGCGCTCATAGCTTACCTTTTCGCCTTTCTTAACAGTAACTACGCCATAATAGGCTTTCATGATACCGTCAAGAGTACTTACATTATCTCCGTATTTGGTAATAACCTGCGAGTGCGCAGGAAAAGTGATAGCAATGGTAATTATAGCGATAAGCAGAGGCAGGATATTCTTTTTCATGGTGATCGGAGTTTATTAACAGTCAGATTTTGATTGAATTAACGAAAAATATCCCGGATAATATAGGCCAGAATAACTGAAAGTTTTAAAATAAAAATGTCATTTCGACAGAGCGGTAGAGATCAGTGCGTCGGGGGCGAAAGAGAAATCTCCTATGATGAAAATCTGCTTTAGAAAGAGAAAAAGTCCAGAAAAGG
>CBIHRB010000041.1:0-40957 GCA_966212355.1 uncultured Mucilaginibacter sp. | reverse complement strand
ATAAAATACATACAAAAGAAAGAGGCCGCATCATTTGATTTATGATACAGCCTCATGCTATACCACGGGTTACGCTGCGCTAAACCCGCGGCAGTACTATGTTAGCAATTGTTCCCGTTTTTCCGCAAAAAGAATATCTTTATCACCACATAAACCGGAAAAAGCTATGGGATCATCAAAAGAGATTGTTACAAATATGTTTGCTTCAGGTGGTATTACCGTGAATGGCAATAACCCATGGGACTTACAGGTACACAATCCTAAATTGTATGATCGTGTGCTGGCGGGAGGGTCCCTGGGTTTTGGGGAAGCCTACATGGAAGGCTGGTGGGATTGTGAAGCGCTCGACGAATTTTTTTTCCGCGTCCAGTATCACCGGGTTGATAAGATGATCCCGCGCGACTTAAATACGCTTAAATACTTTCTCAAGGCAAAATTTAGTAATCAGCAAACCAAATCAAAGGCTAAGGAGGTTGCACATAAGCATTATGATATTGGCAACGATCTGTTTGAGTTGATGCTTGATAAGCGTATGATATACTCCTGTGCCTATTGGGAAACGGCACAAACATTGGATGAGGCCCAGGAAGCTAAGCTTGATCTGATTTGCCGCAAACTAAAATTGGAACCTGGCATGAGCTTGCTTGATATAGGCTGCGGATGGGGCGGCCTTCTTCAATATGCGGCCGAAAAGTATGGCGTAAAAGGATTAGGTGTAACCCTTTCAGAAGAGCAAGCCGTTATTGCAAAGGAGATTAACAAAGATTTACCTGTGGAGATCAGGGTGCAGGATTACCGCGATGTACATGAAAAATTCGACAGGATAGTTTCTGTCGGGATGCTTGAACATGTTGGCTATCGTAATTATCGCATCTTTATGGAAAGGGTGAACGAAAATTTAGCAGATGACGGTATTTGCCTGCTTCATACCATAGGCGGTAATTACTCAACTAAAGTTACCGACCCCTGGATTGCAAAATACATATTTCCGAATGGGATGCTGCCATCGGCAGCACAGCTCTCAACAGCATGGCAGGGCTTATTTATTTTGGAGGATTGGCATAACTTCGGCATATATTACGACCGGACCTGCATGGAGTGGCGTAAAAACTTTGAGCAAAGCTGGCCGCAGCTTAGTGCTAAATACGGTGATACTTTTTACCGCATGTGGCGCTACTATCTTAGCGCCAGCGCTGCATCCTTCCGCTCAAGAAAAAACCATTTATGGCATATCGTTTTAACCAAACCAAAGCATCTGGGATTGTACAAATCAATAAGATAAGCCCCTTCTTCTCATCATTCAATAAATGACGTAAAAGTACGTATTCAATAAACGTGTTTTTACTTATCTGAAAATCAAGTATTTGGATTTACTTTATTGTATTTCAGAAAATTTCCCAAATACTTACGATATGTTGCCATCATGTTTGAACAGGCCCCTGCATTTTTACAGGAAGCTTATCCCTGCTGTTTTAATCCCATTAATGCTGTGCAGTTGTTACACGGCCCGTGTCGAAACAAAGGCGCAGGCCGGGTCAGAGGTATCGCACCAGAATGTAAACTTCTTTTTTTGGGGGGCTATCCAAAGCCCCAAGCGAATCGTTACTCCTATATGTGATTCCCTTGGCTCCAATGGTATGGCCGAAGTTACGGTGAAGAATAATTTCGGTTATTCCTTGCTTACTGTTGTAACCTTAGGTATCTGGAGCCCTGCAAGGGTAGAGTGGAAATGCGGTAAACCTTGCGCCAAAGATGGCGTAATCAAATAAGTGGCTATGAAAGTTATTAAAACAGGAGTCAGCAGTTGGGAAAACCGGCACGAAACTTTTACCGAGCAAATTAAAGATTTGTATGAATTAGGCAACGAAGACAATCTTGATGCCCTTGAAGGTTATAATGACGCTACCAAAGGGCTTCAAAACCTGATTAAAAAAGCTATTGAGACCGATACCCCATTACGATCATTAGGCGCAGGTTGGTCGTGGACAAAAATAGCCACGGTTAAAGATGGTGTAATGCTGGATACCAAACCCCTTAACACCAGGTTTACTGTTGCCGATACTGCGGTTAACCCGGCCTATACAGGCAACAAGGACCACCTGCTTTTTGCACAAAGTGGTAACGGTATTTGGGAGCTCGGCGCATTTTTGAAAAACAGGGGCTTGTCACTCAAAACTTCCGGTGCCAGCAACGGGCAAACTATAGCTGGTGCAGTGAGTACAGGAACTCATGGCTCGGCGTTTGATTTTGGTGCCACGCCAGATTTTGTAGTAGGGCTCCATATTGTAGTAAGTCCCGATAGGCACATTTGGTTGGAAAGGGCTTCCGCGCCCGTTGTGGCACAACGGTTTATGGATCTGCTTCAAACCGAGCTGGTACAGGATGATGAACTTTTCAATGCCGCATTGGTAAGTTTTGGGAGCTTTGGTATTATTCACGGCGTACTAATGGAAACAGAGCCCCTGTTTTTGTTAGAAACTTATGTGCAACGGTTACCTTATGATGCCGAACTTCAGGGTATGATGTCAACACTTGATTTTAGCGATACCGATAAGCTGCCATGCGGTAGCGAGCGTCCATGCCATTTTTCGGTGTTACTTAATCCGTACGATCTGGACAAAGGGGCATTTGTAACCACTATGTATAAGCGCCCGTATCGTACCAACTACCAGCCCCCGGTTGATAATGCGGCAGGGATTGGTCCGGGAGATGATGCTGCCAGTTTTATAGGTACTATTACCAATACTGTACCTGCTTTGGTTCCGGTTGTAGTTACCAAGGTGTTAAATACCAGCATGACAACTAATACTGATCCTCATTTTGGTACGCTGGGCGAAATTTTTAGCAATACTACGTTAAGAGGCAAACTATTGAGCTCTGCCATCGGTTTCCCGGCAGAGCTTTCGCCCCGAGTTGCCGATTTGATGTTGAAGATCAATAAAGATATCGGCCCTTTCAGCGGTGTATTTTCATTCAGGTTTGTTAAGCAAACCAAAGCCACATTGGGCTTTACCCGGTTTGAACATACCTGCATTATGGAGTTGGATGCACCGCTATCAGACAAAGCTTATAACTTTTATACCCAGGTTTGGCTGATGCTTGAGCATGAAAATATTCCCTTTACTTTTCATTGGGGCAAAGCAAATGAAGTTACGCCACAACGCATTCAAAGAATGTACGGAGATGCGGCTATACGCTGGATCAACGCCCGTAAAACCCTGCTCAATGCCGATTGTCAAAAGGTTTTTACCAATCAAATTACACAGCAATGGGGGCTGGCCTAACATATATAAATCCGGCGAAGGCAGTAATATACTGTCTGCTCTTTGTATGTTGCTTCGTGGTGAAGTTGAAAGCCCAGACCACCGGGCAGGTCATCGATGAAATAAAAGCGATAAACAATAAAGTAACCAATTGGCCTAATAGTAACGGACAGGGAATGTTGATCTCCAACAAGGCGATGAACATTTTCCTGTCAAATAAAGTGAGTTCTTATCTCTCGGGTAACGAAGATCTTTCCCTCTATAAAAACTATGTTAATATCAATGCCGCCGAAGGGACGATCAGCATCAATCACAATTTTCACCAGCCCATTGATAGTGATGATTGGGTAAGATCATTTGTAGTAGTAGGGGCGAGGGTAAATATAGGAAACGCGTATTCGGCAAAAAGTGCTAACAGGTATTATGATAATCAATTGGGTTTTACCATTCAAAAAACCTGGATGGGAAAACCGAAAACATATTATGTAGCCAATGGCGATTTCAAAAAGGAGGTGGATGCTGCCCGGGCATTAATGGTAAATACAATCGCTCAAAATATCAACAAAAAAGCTGAAGAGTTTGAGCAATCTCTTAATGTTTTGAAACAGGAGGAGTTGCCCGGACAGGATCTAACTGAGGTTAAAAGCAAACTTCGGAAAACCTTTTATGCTTCGCTCCGGGCTGATTATCTGCAACAGTTTTCCGAACAGCAATCAGAACTATTGGTCAATACAGGCAACTATAACCTGATAGCTGATAATTGGACAAGCCTGGGCGTGTACATCCCGGTTATACCACAAAAATTTATGGTGAGCAATGATGTTAATGCACAGGTTAACAGATACTATAATTATCCGCTCGAATTATTTATTAGTCATACCCGTTTCTGGGAAAGCCCCAAATTGGGCCGGTTCTTTTTAACTTTTGCCGGTAAAGGCTTTATTAATAATTCGGTACAAAGCGGTTCACTATTCAGTGCCGATATAACGGGAGCGCGGGGAACAGATGGGATTAACACCGTCACCATAAATAAAGGCAACCGGTACATAGGCCAATATAAAAACTTTATAACACCCCTCGCGGCGGGTAAGTTGGTGTATATCCCCGGGACCTCGCATGTTGGCATTAGTTTCCGGATCGAAAAAAACTGGGGAACTTATAAGGCGCTCAACTCTATCATCGGGATCCCTATTGTATTGATCGATAAAAAAGGAGTCCCGGCCATCAATTTTGAAGCACAACTTTTGCTTCAGGACATGAATAATTCCTTAAAAGATACCCGATTGCCTTACAATAAAACAGCAATCGGGTTAACGGTAGGGATCCCGTTTAGTAAAATTGTTTACTAAACAAGTTTGCTCATCTCTTCTAAAACCGCTCTTTTCAAAGCCATAATATAACCGGTATGCAAACCATCATGGAAAGGCAAAAAACGGATTGCTTCTTCTATATTGCTCAAGGTAACACCATAACGGGTTGTCATCGGTTGATAGTTTGCAAAAATACCTGCCTGATAATCTTCCTCCATTTTATCAACAGTTGAAATAAGCAGCTCTTTAACCTCAGCAATATCATCGGCATTAATAAAACCTTGCGGCTTTGTTTCGGGGCGGTAGGGGGTATAGTATTTGTCATCAACTACAATGGGCACACCGGCGCGGGTATAGCAAATACCTTGTTGGCCAGAAATCATGTGCGCCAGGTTCCAGATCAGGTTGTTATTAAACCCTGCCGGGATGTGGTTAAGTTGTTCGGGGCTAAGATCTTTAACAACGTTTAACAGCATCAGGCGCGGTGTTTTGATAACTTCAAATTCTTGTTTCATTTTATGTAGGAAGGGTTAACGCTTAACAGCCATGCTAAATTATGAAGATTGTGGTATGTTTTTCGTCAAATTATCACATCGCCGCTGCCAACGTTTTATGGCTTATATCTTTTATCATACCTTTGCCCATTCATTTACTCATCCATTTTAATGCAGGATACCTCTTTAAATAGTGCGCCGGTAAAATATAACAAACCCATTATTTATTTTTTACTGTTGTGGGCTTTGCTGAATGCCGTACAGGCATTTACCCTTGAGATCCACGCGGATGAGGCCTACTATTGGGTTTATTCCCGCTTTTTAGACTGGGGGTATTATGACCATCCGCCTATGGTGGCCGTTTTCATTAAAGCAGGTTACAGCCTCATACATAATGAATTTGGAGCGAGGCTCTTTACGGTGATGAGCACTACCGCATCTTTATACCTGGTGTGGATGATGCTAAAGCGCTATAGGGTTGATGCCATTAACTTTATACTGGTGATTTCGGGCATCTTTGTATTCCATATTTATGGTTTTACTACCACCCCAGATGCACCGTTGCTGTTTTTCACTGTGCTGTTCCTTTATTTTTATCAGCAGTATATCGAAAAAGATAGTTTAAAACTGGCTATGATATTAGGTGTTGTTATAGCTTGCCTGCTGTACAGCAAATATCATGGTATTTTGTTGGTTTTTTTTACCCTCGTATCTAATATTAAATTACTTAAGCGGAGATCTTTTTACGCTATTGTGCTGCTGGCCCTGGCTTTATATGCGCCGCATATTATCTGGCAGGCAAAACACGGCTTCCCATCCTTAAGTTATCACTTATCCGAACGCTCAAACGAGCAATATAACTTTGAATATACTTATGTGTACCCTTTAGGGCAATTGCTGATGGCTGGTCCGCTGATTGGCTGGCTATTATTTTATAAGGGATTTACTGCAAAAGTTCAGGACACGTTTACCCGGGCTCTTTTAGTTAACGCTATCGGGATTTTGGCATTCTTTTTCCTTACATCGTTTAAAGGAGAGGTTCAACTGCATTGGACACTGATCGCTTACGTTCCGCTGGCTATGATGGTGCTTATCCGCTTTACGCAGCCCGGGGCAAAACCTAAATGGTTTAACCGCATGGCTGTGATCAATATTGGGATGATAGTTATCTTACGTGTAGCGCTCATAATTGCTTTTCCTCCCTTGTTAAAAGTTGATGCCATGCGCAGCTTTTTTGGTTTTAAAGATTGGGCTCATCTTATTCATGAAAAGGCCGGAGATAATTTTGTGATTTTTAACGAGGGGTTCCAGAACCCATCGAAATATAATTTCTACAACAATACCACACGTGGGTTTGATTACGATGCCCGTTACTATCGCCGTACTCAATATGATATCTGGCCTATTGAGGATAGTATTCAGCATAAAAGGGTTTATGTGGTAAACAATACCTATCCGGATCGCGCCATTAGTACCGATTCTATGAAAATTTACGCAGGTACCTGGTATGGTGGCTGGGTTGATGATGTCCGCACCTATCAGAAGATCGATTTTCAGGTGGAATCTTATAAAGAAATCCTGGCGCCCGGACAGAAAAAAGATTTTGATCTCACTTTCAAAAATCCGTATCCTTTTCCCATCAGTTTTACTAATACCAACCAAAAAAACAAGGTGTTTTTAGAGGCATGCTTTTTCAGGGGTATCAACCAGGTAGGCATGCAGCAATCTGACGATAGGTTTAACCGTATTTCATTAACAACCGGCGAGACCGGGCATTTTAAATTTAACGTGACCGTCCCAATGCAGCCTGGTAAGTACGAACTGATCTTCTCCATCCGTACCGAACCGTTTCCGGGAGGCCGTAATAATAAGATCATCAACATTACAATAGAATAATAAATCAGCTATGTTTAAACGCTTATATCTTTTAGTTCTTTTTTCGATCATAACCACTACTGCTGCCCTTGCACAGGGTAGCCTTGATATTCATTTTAACGGTTTGGGCTTTATGGATAACCGTGAGTATAAAGACTTTGTTGCCCGCTCACGCACCTATTCGGGCGTACGTACCGCGCTTGACCTGGGCTTGAATATCGATAGTATGAACCACTTTATTGTGGGGGTTAATGGCATTCACGAGTTTGGCGCAAAACCATATTTTTTGAAAGTTAATCCGGTTGCCTATTACAGCTTTACCGGTAAAAACTGGTTGTTCAATGCTGGTGCTTTCCCGCGCGAAGGTTTGCTGGATGATTATCCACGGGCTTTATTAAACGATACTTTGCGCTACTATCGCCCCAATGTTGAGGGTTTGCTTACTCGTTTTCATAATGCCCACTTTACCGAAACTGCCTGGATTGACTGGGTGAGCCGTCAAACCGTTACCGATCGCGAGCAGTTTCTGTTCGGCTTTTCGGGCAAGTACCGGCCAGGCTTAACCGGCCCCTTTTATGTATCGCACTATTTTTTGCTGATGCATGATGCAGGAGCCGAGGTGCTTTTACCAAACGACCATATCCAGGACAATGGCGGCGGACAAATAAGATTAGGTTTAGATTTAAGTCATAAAACCATTTTAGATTCGTTATCTATTGAGGCTGGCGGCATGATGTCGTTTGAGCGGGTTCGGGGTGTCGATGGTTTTCACAAACCTGCCGGCTTTGTAGCAAATGCTTATTTAAGCTGGAAACGTTTTGCTTTGTTTGATGAATTTTACAAGGGGCAGGGCAGTCATATTATTTATGGTGATGCCTTTTTTGAAAAGAAAACTTACAACCGTTTAGATATAATTTACACGCCGTTTTTATACAAGCGGGTAAAAGGACAGTTTATATTAAGCCTGCACCAAACACCAGGGTACAGCAGCAACCAGGAGGCCTTCAGGGTAACGGTTGACCTGGGCCGACAGACTTTGGTAAGGTTTAAGGATTGATTTTAAATATAAAAATTGTCATTTCGACGAACCGGTTGGACAATGTAGTGGGGTGAGGAGAAATCTTCTACACCCGGCTTTAAAAATGCATGGGCGCTTTTTATGGCGTATGGAGATTTCTCTTTCGCCCCTGCGCTCATAGCCCCCGTGCTCTATCGAAATGACACCGTTTTTTGTCATTCTGAATTTGTTAACCTTTATAACACATATATATCATCCATGCAATTAAAAAAACAACTATTAATTTTTGCAGTACTACTGCTGGCGGCACCTGCAAGGCTGCTGGCACAAGACAATCAGTTTTCGGGCTGGGCGGCTATATTTCATAGCCAAAAATTATCTGAACATTGGGGTTATTCGTTCGACGGGCAATTGCGCTCACATGATGAAGTAAGTTATCTGAAACATATCCTGCTTCGTCCTTCGGCTAATTATTATTTTGCTAAGAACAAAGTAGGCGCTTTGGGTTATGCTTACATAGCCACTTATGGCCGTACTCCCAGCAACGAAACAACTTTTCGCCCGGAGCACCGCATTTGGCAGCAGTACACCTATACCCATAAGCTTACCAAACACATACAGCTGGCACACCGTTTAAGGTTGGAACAGCGCTTTTTAGGTAATACCGCCGACAATAAAAACGACCGTTATTTTGCCCAGCGCTTCAGGTATTTTGCCCGCGCGGTGATCCCGATGAAGCCGGATTCAGATGTATTTACAGAAGGTACTTTCCTCGCCCTGCAAAACGAGGCCTTTGTAAACGTTCAAAATAAGAATAAGGTAAACAAACACTTCTTTGATCAAAACCGTGCTTACGTTGCAGTTGGCTACCGCTTTAGCAAATCATTTGATGCCGAAGCTGGTTATCTTAATCAATACATTAAACAAGCCGATGCTTATGTGGTAAACCATGTAGCGCAGCTGGCTTTTTATACGAGATTTTAAGACCAAAAAATTCCCCTCTTGAGAGGGGGCGCGAAGGAATGAGCGGTAGCAGGGGTGTGTTTCTGCTGTAGATTTATCAAAACAGAAACACACCCCTAAACCCCTCTCAAGAGGGGAATCGCACACCGCCAGCTTTTTAGAATCTTACTTCCAAACAAAAAACCCTTGCCAATATCACTGGTAAGGGTTTTTTGTTTGGCGATTATATCGAGTTAAAATGATTACTTCTTAGCCTGTGCTATTACCTCATTATTTAAACGTACATATTCATCCGTTTTCATATCGGTAGCCATTTTTATACCTTCCTGGGCTGTTGCTATGGCTGCAGCTTTATCACCTTTTTTCAATAAGATCCGGGCTTTCCATAGTTTAGGCACAAACGGCGGAAAGTTCTTATCTTTTTCCAATTCGGTAGCCCAGGCTAAGGCCTTGTCCATATCTTTATTATTGTTGTAGTAATAGATCAAAGCTTCATAGTAAGGCTTTTTATCTGTATTCATGGCCGAATCAATCCGCGCCATAACCTTGGCATCGATATCGGTGGTCATGTGGATGGTGAAACCGCTGTGCTCCCACATCATCTGCAAATCGCAGGTGGTTGCTGCAACATTGCTGAATGCGAGGGTCATGGTTTCTGTTAATGCCTTAAGGTGTTCTGTTTTTACTTTAAAACGCAAAAAATCATCAGCTTCCTTATAGTTATACGCGCCCCATTGTTTAGGTTGTTTGCTGAGGATGATGGTCCACTCGTTTTCGCCGGGGATGCTGAACAGCCCATACTCGCCCGCCGGGATCTTGTTGCCTTCCATACTTACCTCATCGGTAAATTTAATTACCGTGGCCGAATTGGCCCCCGTGCGCCAAACTTTTCCGTAAGGTTCCATGCCTCCAAATATTTTACGGCCCCTTACATCCGGACGGGAGTAAACCAGACTGATTTTGCCGAGGCCGAAATCCTGCACAATACTTTGGGTTGAACTGGGTTGCGGCGTTAACTGCGCGTAAACATTTACCGCAGTGAAGATCATCATGGTGATGATACAGGTAAATAACTTTTTCATGATTGAGTGTGTGGTGGTTATATAAGATTAATAATTGGCGTGCTACTTTTTATCTGCAGTGAATGTACCGGCGTCAACATCCTTCAAAAAAGCAATGAGGTTTTTGAAATAGTTTTGCTGATCATCGTACATGCTCATGTGGCTGCCGTTGGGGCATAAATAGGTGCGGCTGTTGGGCAACAAACGGCCTTCCTTTTTCATGTCTTCGGGGTTCATTTCATCGTGTACGCCGCCTAAAACAAGGATTGGAGTTTTTATATCATGCAATTTATCCCAAAATTCCCAGTTTTTGAAATTGCCGGTTACGTGGAACTCGTCAACGCCCTGCATTTGTATGTAGATGGTATGATTAGCTTTTTTAAAAGCACGCCATAAAGGTTCGGGCCAGCTTTCTAAAGGCAGTCGGCAGATTACCTGTGTGTATAGTTTGTTCATCAGCAGATCGTTGTATTGAGGTGAGTCGTATTGTTTAAGCCTGTCTAACGAATCAAATACAGCGATATCACGCGGCGTAAAAAACTTTTTTTTCAATTCGGCGGCATAGGCGACATAGCCTTTAACACCGGCTGTCATGTTTGATAATACGGCGCCCTTAACATGCGATTGGTATTTGTGCAGGTATTCCATAGCCAGCATACCGCCCCATGAATGTCCGAGTATATAAAAATTATCAAGTCCTAATCCTTTACGCACTTCTTCAACTTCTTCAACATAACGCGGAATGTTCCATAATGAGGTATCGGCAGGTGCATCCGAATTACCGCAGCCAAGCTGATCATAATAATAAAACTCAATGCCCTCCTTCGGCAGAAAATCCTCAAAGCATTCCATATAGTCGTGTGAAAAACCCGGACCCCCATGTAGCAGCAGCACTTTTATTTTACCGTCGCCAACTTTTTTCGTCCATACGTTGTACTTACCGGCAACTTTAATGAGCTTGTTACCGCCGGTTTTTATTTCGTAGGGAGTGTTTGATGATTCGGTTGCGGTATCTGCCCCTGGTTTTGATGGATTGTTGCATGCGCAAAAGCAGGCAGCAATCAGGATGAAGAATAGCTTTTTCATGGTTAGCGATAGGAATGGTGGAGGTTATTGATATCTAAGATATACACCTCAAAATTAAAGAAGATATTTAACCATTTCAAATAGATTCCAAATTGGATAGTCTGTCGCTGAGAGTGTTATTTCTTCTTTATGTTTAATTAAAAATTTACAATAGAGTGTTAAAATGCTTTTGTCATTAAAGGACCGACCGTATGCTTCTAAATCTCGCTCATCTAAAAGAGCCAAATGAGGTGGATTAGAATGTGAAAACATAAATAGGAACTTGAAGTACTGAAAAGACAAGCCACTTATGGGGCGTGTATCTAATAGAAATTTTAGGGAGGTTTGCTTGTAGTTGTCTACTATATATCTGCTACGAAAAGTATTCGATAAATTTGCTTGGTTGTTATCCCCATTGGTGTTTTTTGCATAAGTTAATAATGGTTCAATATATTTCTCCATCTTCTCTTCATAGGCCTCAAGTTCAACGAAATAATCAAAATGGAACTCGTATAAAATGATGAAAAAGAGGCAATAAATTGTTTCAAAAGTATTGCCTTCGTTTTCTTCACTTATAATATCAGGAATTAATTTTCTAATGTCTTCAGATATAGTTGAAAGAACCTTAAATGACTTTATTATTTCATATTTATTGAGCACTTTTTTGACATGCCTTGGATTTGTAAATCTTATTGAATTAAAAAATGACTCAATTAATAAAGCACTTTTGATATGCTGTCCATTGTTAAGAGTAGTCTCTCCTGGGAAATATGGCTCTAATAATTTTGTCAAAGAGAAAGTTTTAGGCATACTAAAAGATATGTCAAAAACCTTTTCCATGTATTCTTCCGATTTTATAACATCCTTATATTTGGTTTTTACGGCTTTGGTTACCGCTTCCTTATCTATTCCACAAAAGAAAACTGAATTTTTTCCATAAGTGAAAAATAGCTTTAGGGCTGTTATAAGATTTAATACATTTTCCGGTTCACATCTATCAAGATCATCAATAAAAATCAAAAGCTTTTGCGCATTTGCTTGTTTTAATAATGTGTTTTCAACTTCAATAAACTTTTCTTTGAAAGCATTATTAGTCGAATAAAAGGATGGATGCTTTGAGTTATCGATAGCATCATTGATTTCCTTAACAATTTTTTCTCCTGAGATTTCCAAGTCAATTCCGAGTCCAGATAATAATGAGGAAGATTTAAATGTTACTCCACTCGCGAAGCTTTTTAATGTTAATAATGCTCCTTTCATAAATTCTTTCACCAATTTGCTCGCTTTGTCCTGCAAACAGCTTGTTATTGAGTCGCACAAAGACAATGCGAGATTTTCATCTTTCTCATGCTCCCAAGCTTGGAAAAAAATGGTTTTGTAAATGGGTTCTATAGTACTTTCTATGTGCCGCATCAAAGAAGTTTTACCGCTTCCCCAATCTCCGTAAAGGACAATCATTTTGTTTTGTTCCAACGACGCCGGATTTTGTTCAAGAAAAATTTTAATTGCGTCCGCTTTTGTTAGAAAATTGAAACTATCATTTAAAGTATAGTCATTAAGTTCTCTATTTGAATGTAATTTAGGGTTCATAGTCAACAAGGTTGGGTATAAAAAAAGCCTCGTACCGATTAGTACAAGGCTAAATATAAATATTATTAATAAGTTCTTTTATATCCTTTCAATATCCCCGCTTCCTGCTTTTGAGCTTGAAATATTTTTAGCCCCGCCGGTATAATGAACATCGCCTGAGCCACTTACTGAGGCGTCAATTTTGTTGCTGGCGTTAATGGTGGCATCGCCCGAACCGGCTATGTGTACTTCGGTGTTAGTGGTGATCAGGTCGCGCGCGGTAAAATCACCGGAGCCTACAACATTTACTCTCGAATTATCGGCCCGGCCCGAAAGTTTCATATCACCAGAGCCTGAAATGCTGCTGTCGAGGTTTTTAGCATTCACTTTGCCCAGCATATCACCCGAGCCAACAACTTTTAATTTTAATGAGGTAGTGGTGATCCCTTCTTTAAAATAAACATCGCCTGAACCGGCAACGTTAATGCTGGTCATATCTTTAGCTACCACATGCACAATCATTTTACGGCT
Source organism: uncultured Mucilaginibacter sp. (assembly GCA_966212355.1). Taxonomy (GTDB): domain Bacteria; phylum Bacteroidota; class Bacteroidia; order Sphingobacteriales; family Sphingobacteriaceae; genus Mucilaginibacter. The sequence goes on along the minus strand of CBIHRB010000041.1, from coordinate 27,808 downwards.
GCGGCCAAAGCTCCAGTTATCCCAGTTGGTGCCTTTTTTACTGTAGATCTTCAATACGCCGCCCTGAACTTCGGTAATGATCTTGTCGATAACATCCGAAGGCGCTTCGACTTTTACCGATTCGTTTGAGCCCTGTGTAAAGTAAACATCAAATGAACCTGCAAGCTCAATAGCGCTGAAGCCTGATAGATGGCGGTCTTGCGTGGTTTGATCAGCGTGTTTAACAATTGGGTTTACTGTTTTTGCCGATGCGTAACTTGTAGTTCCTGCTGCCAACACGGCGGCCAATAATATTTTTGAGATCGATTTCATGACAGTTGTTTTAATTTCGTTTTCAAATTAGACGCCGGTAGGGTGAGGAAAGTTGCACGTGATTTAGATTTTTTTAGTGAGTAGTTGATTAGGTTGATTGGGTGAGTGGTTAAATAAGGCCCGTCAGTCTGAGCCTGTCGAAGACTCGTGCGTAGAGGCCCTATGCACGATGCTTCGACGCGCTCAGCATGACACCTTTTTTTATTTTGTCAGGGGTAAGAATCAACCACTCACCTAATCAACCATTAATCAACCTTAATATAATAATTAAAGGTATCCACCTCCACATTGTCTTTGGTAATCCCATCGATCTTAACAGGAGTAAACTGTGTGGTTGGTTTAATAAATATATAGCCGCCGCCTTTTACACGCACCCTTACCGGCATATTGAAACCTTCGGCATTGGCCAGCCACTTTGAATAAAGCTTGCCGTCTTTAGTTACAAACTGCAGTGTGGGGATATCTTTATAATGCAGGTACTGGTCAAAAACAGGCGCCAGGTTCATGCCTGCCTGTTTGCAGATATAGCCTACAATATCGTCATAGGTAACGGTTTTATGGTAGAAGGTTTTGTTAAGCCCGCGGAGGATGCTGCGCCATTTTTCATCGTTGTTGATGATGGTGCGCACCATGTTTAACAGGTTGCCGCCTTTGTAATACATATCGCCCGAGCCTTCCATGTTTACACCATACGGCCCCACGATGGGTTTATCATTACGGATGTTTTTGCGGGTTCCGTTCACGTATTCCTGCCCGGCTTGTTTACCGTAATAGGTTTCAATGAACAGCGATTCGGAATAATTAGTAAAGCTTTCATGGATCCACATATCGGCAACATCTTTTGAAGTGATGTTATTGCCAAACCATTCGTGCCCGCTTTCATGTACCACGATGAAATCCCATTTTAGGCCCCAGCCGGTGCCTGAAAGGTCGCGACCGAGGTAACCGTTTTTGTAGTGGTTGCCATAAGCAGTACCACTTTGGTGCTCCATACCGAGATGTGGGGTTTCAACCAGTTTATAGCCGTCTTCATAAAAAGGATAGGGGCCAAACCAGTATTCGAACGATTTAAGCATTCGCGGCGCATCAAGCTCCCATTGTTTTTTGGCTTTGTCCACATTGTAACTTAATGGCCAGTAGTCGAGCGTTAACGGACCTTTTTCACCCTGGTAAGTGCCTTCAAAGTGGGCATAGTCGCCAATGTTGGCTTCTATATCATAATTGTTGATAGGGTTAGCCACAAACCAATCGAAGCGGGTATAGCCATTGTTAAGGTCGGTTACTTTGCGCAATCTGCCATTTGAAACATCTTTTAAACCATTAGGCGCGCTGATACTGATCAGGGCGCTGTCTACCTCATCATACTGATGATCTTTTGTAGGCCACCAAATACTGGCGCCGATACCCTGGCATGCAGTTGCCACCCATGGTTTGCCCAATGAGTCTGTAGTATAAACCACGCCGCCATCCCATGGGGCCCGTTTAGCGATGGTTGGGTTGCCCGAATAATAAACGGTAAACTCATCCTTGCTGCCTTTTTTTATGGTTTTAGGGAAGGTGACAAATACCGCGTTGAACTCACGGGTAAAAGGTATTTCGGCGCCTTCATAAACCACTTTCTCTATTTTTAAATTAGAAAACAGGTCGAACTGAAGTTTGGTAAAGTTTTGGGTAGCCGTGAATTTGAACAGGTTGCTGCCACTAATGAATTTTTTATCGATATCAAACTTCACATCAAGGTGATAGTAGTTAATATCATAGCAGGTGCGCAGTGCTGTTAAACTGCCCCTAAGCGAATCGGCACGGGTAAATATTTGCCTGTTGGTGCCTAATTGTGCCTGAGCAACCTGGAATGCGGTGCCTAAAACAGCTATCGACAACGCGCATATATTCAGTAGTTTATTTTTCATTTATTAATGAGGTTAATCCATGAGCGCACCCACGTAGTAGTTTAAATAATCAATTTCGATATTATCTTTAGTTGCACCAGCAATTTCAACCGGGCTCATTTGTTTTGTTGGGGTGATGAATTTGTATTCGCCACCCTTTACGCGTACCCTGATGGGCATATTGAAATCTTTGGCATCGGCTATCCAGCGGCAGTAAAGCTTATTCTCATGACTGGTAAATTCAAGAACAGGCAGACTGCGGTAATGCAGGTACTGATCAAAAACTGCCGAAAGGTCCATGCCAGATTGTTGGTTGATGAAACCCACCACATCGTCATAAGTAACCGTTTTATGATAAAAAGTTTTGTTAAGTCCGCGCAGGATGCCACGCCATTTTTCATCATCATTAATAATAGTACGGATCATGTTCAGGAAAACAGCACCTTTGGAGTACATATCGCCCGAACCTTCTTTGTTTACATTGTAAACGCCAACTATAGGGCCGTCATTATTAATGGTGAGCCTTAAACCGTAGTTATATTCCTGGCCTGCTTTTTTGCCCCAGTTATCCTCCACAAAAAGTGATTCGGAATAACAGGTAAAGCTTTCGTGGACCCACATATCGGCAAGGTCCTTATCGGTTATGTTATTGCCAAACCATTCGTGCCCGCTTTCGTGTACGATGATATAATCCCATTTGCTGCCCCAGCCTGTTCCTGATAAATCATAACCCATATAACCATTCAGGAAATGGTTGCCATAGGCTACAGCTCCCTGGTGTTCCATGCCCAGGTGCGGGGTTTCAACAAGTTTATAGCCATCTTCATAAAAAGGGTAGGGGCCAAACCAATGTTCAAAGGCCTTAAGCATTGGTTTTACATTGGCGGCAAATTGTTTTTTAGCTTTCTCGAGACTGGTTGGCAACACCCAATAATCGAGCGTAAGCTTGCCTTTTTCGCCCATGTAGGTGTCTTCAAAATGAGTATAATCGGCAATGTTGGCAGCAACATCGTAATTGTTGATCGGGTTGGCCACAAACCAGTCGAACCGGGTATAGCCATCCTTAAGCGGAGTTACTTTACGCAGGCGACCGTTGGATACATCTTTTAAACCTTTTGGCACACTGATGCTGATCATCATGCTGTCAACCTCATCGGCCAGCTGATCTTTATTGGGCCACCAAATGCTGGCGCCAATGCCTTCACAGGCGGTTGCCACAAAGGGTTTACCTAATGAATCTTTTTTAAATACCAGTCCGCCATCCCAGGGAGCGTTTTTAGCTATCGTCGGATTGCCCGAATAATAAACGGTAAACTCATCTTTACTGCCTTTACTTATGGTTTGCGGAAAGTTGAGGAATACGGCGTTGCCATCGCGGGTATAGGCAAGCTCTTTTCCCTTATAAACAACTTTGGCAATGTTAAGGTTAGCAAACAGGTCGAATTGTAGTTTATTAAAATCCTGCGTGGCGGTGAACTTAAACTGATTGCTGCCGCTGATGAATTTTTTGTCGATATCAATTTTAACGTCAAGGTGATAGTAATTGATATCATAAGAGGTACGTAAGGGGGTAAGCATTCCGCGCAGCGAATCGGCATGGGTGAACTGCTCTTTTTCTTTCAGGAGCTGGGCCCCGGCTGGTTGAGTGAATGTTGCAGCACTTAATAAAGTAAGGGTTGCAAAATATAGTTGTTTTATTTTCATGTACTTAATTGTGTCAGGTTAAAAGGTATCCATGATAGCTAAGTTAAAGTTTTTTTTAACGCATGTCATTTCGATGACGCAGCAGGAGCCTCACGCGGTGGCGCGGAAGAGAAATCTTATACGGCCTGTAAAGTTGCTTTTCAAGCTTACTCTTCGGGCGTATAAGATTTCTCCCTACGGAAATGACATCGGAAAAAAAACTAATCTCTGACCTCCAACCTCTAATCACTATAAACTACTTCAACACCTGCACGTCAATATAACTATCGTTATAAACCGTTTCCGTGGCTTTGATATAATCACTTTCATCGGCTTTATATGGGTTCTCCACAAATTTTTGCGGGTTACGTGCTACTATCGGGAACCATGTGCTTTGTACCTGGATCATGATACGGTGACCTTTTTTAAAGGTGTGCAATACATCCTGCAGGCGGAAATTCACATCAGTTCTTTGATTGGTTACCAAAGCCTCAGGTTTTTCAAAACTGTTGCGGAAACGTGCCGGCATTACTTCCGAACGTACCATCTGCCAGTAGTTGCTCAGGATGATATTTTTGTTTGGCATATACGGGTTGTTGGGTTCATCGGCCGGGTATACGTCAATCAGTTTAACAATAAAATCGGCATCGGTACCTGTGGTGGCAATTTTCAGGTGCGCCATGATCTCACCGCCAAGGGTAACATCATCATTTAATACTTCGCTCTGGTAAACCAAAACATCAGGACGGCGACCTGCAAAACGCTGGTCCTCACTCATATAATTATGAGGGGTGAAGCCCATGGTAGTGGTGTTGTCTTCGGTGTAAGGAACCGGTTTAAGCGGATCGCTGATGTATGATACAGAGCCCTGAGTTGCAGGTTGGGTATTTACAAGCTTGCCATCGGCACCTAAAAACATTTTTTCATGCACGGCATTGGCGGCAGGCCATTTATCAAATGTTGCCCATTCCTTTTTACCGGTATTAAACATATAAGCATTTGGTAAGCCGGAATCTTTATCACCATTACCTTTCAAAAAGTGGTTAAAGAATTTGGCTTCAATATTTTTTTGATAGAAGGTAGCCACGCTATCGCCAAAGTAAACATTGCTGTGCATGGTATGCCCTGTTTCGCGCGACCAGCGGCCATGACCGAATGGTCCCATTACAATAGTATTGTAAGCATTTGGATCTGACTTGTTAATGGTTTTATAAATAGCCAGCGGACCGGTTAAGTCTTCGGCATCAAACCAGCCGCCAACCAGCATCACCGCAGGTTTTACTTTGCCGTAATGTTTTAGCAAGCCGCGCTTTTGCCAAAACTCATCATAGTTAGGATGGTTAATGGTTTCCTGCCAGAAGAAGTTATCATGATAAAATTTATCGGCGTTTTTAAGCGGGCCAAGATCTAATAAATACTGGTAACCATCTTTGCTATCAGGTTTAAGCATGGAGTACCAGGCTTTGCTGGTTGTATCAGTTTTTTGAACACCAAATACCGGGAAGGTGAAAAAGTACCCTTCAATGAAGGCCCCGTTGTGGTGAAAATCGTCAAAAAAGAAATCAGAAATAGGGGCCTGCGGCGATGAAGCTTTTAGGGCCGGGTGGTTTGAAAGGATGCCTGCCGCGGTATAAAAGCCCGGGTAGGAGATGCCATACTGCCCAACTTTACCGTTGTTGTTGGCTACGTTTTTTACCAGCCAGTCGATAGTGTCATAAGTGTCGGAGCCTTCGTCAACATCTTTTTTGCTTTTCTTGTTATCGATAACCGGGGTCATATTGGTCCAGGTGCCTTCGCTTTTCCAGCGGCCGCGTACGTCCTGGTAAACAAAAATGTAACCCTCTTTCATCATAATTTCAGATGGGCCAAGTCTTTGAGGATATTTATCCTCGCCGTAAGGAGCAATGCTGTAGCAGGTACGCATCATCATCATCGGGTACTTATTTTGCGATGAAGCATCCTTTGGGGTATAAATGGAGGTGAACAGTTTTACACCATCGCGCATGGTGATGTACACCTCTTTTTTGGTAAAATGCTCCTTCACATAGTTGCTTTGAGCATTAACGCCGGTATATAGTAATACCAGCACAAAAAATAAGTTAATTTTCTTCATAAGATCAGTCGTGTTAAATCGGGTTAAATTTAATAAAGAGTTAACGATAAACCGATTTATCAATGGTTCTGTTACAAACTGGGTAAAAAGCTGTTGGTTTAGGATAAATTTTATGTCGGATTTCGGATGTTCGATTTCGGATTTTTGTCTGAACCGGGATTAAATCCCCAAAATCATGGTTCAGAAAATAATTGCTAATCTCTAACCTCCAATCACTAATCTCTCAAAAGCAACTTTAAAATCCTTAACTTTGCCCACCATAAAATACACACTACTATGCAATATGATGTTATAGTTATAGGTTCGGGCCCCGGTGGTTATGTAGCCGCTATCCGCTGTGCCCAGCTTGGTTTAAAAACCGCAATTGTTGAAAAGTATAATACCCTTGGCGGTACCTGCCTTAATGTAGGCTGTATCCCCTCAAAGGCGCTGTTGGATTCGTCTGAACATTACCACAATGCCGCTCATGCTTTCAAAACACATGGCATCAACCTTAAAGATCTTTCGATAGATTTTGGACAGATGATTAAACGCAAGCAGGAAGTTGTTGATGCCAATACCAGCGGTATCACCTACCTGATGAAGAAAAACAAGATCGATACCCATTTTGGTGTAGGATCATTTAAAGATAAAAATACCATCACCGTTAAAAAGAGTGATGGTACCGTTACCGAGATCACCGGAAAAAATGTGATCATCGCTACAGGTTCAAAACCATCGGCTTTGCCATTTCTGCCTATCGATAAGAAACGTATTATCACTTCTACCGAGGCATTAAGCCTGAGCGAAGTACCTAAACACCTGGTGTTGATTGGCGGTGGCGTTATCGGTTTGGAGTTGGGTTCGGTTTATGCCCGTTTAGGTGCCAAAGTATCTGTAATTGAATTTATGGATGGCATTATCCCAACTATGGATAAAGGCCTGGGCCGCGAATTACAAAAAGTACTGACCAAACTGGGTATGGAATTTTACCTGGGTCATAAAGTTACAGGTGCCACAGTAAAAGGTAAAGAAGTAACCGTTAGCTGTGATACCCCTAAAGGCGAAAAGCTGGAACTGAAAGGCGATTACTGCCTGGTAGCTGTAGGTCGTATAGCTTACACTGATGGTTTAGGTTTAGAGAATATCGGTATTACTGTTGAGGAACGCGGTCGTAAAATTACGGTTGATGAACACCTGGAAACCAAAGTTAAAGGTGTTTATGCCATTGGCGATGTGATTAAAGGCGCTATGCTTGCTCACAAAGCGGAGGACGAAGGTACGCTGGTTGCCGAAATTATTGCCGGCCAAAAACCGCATATTGATTACAACCTGATTCCGGGTGTGGTTTATACCTGGCCAGAAGTTGCCGCTGTTGGTCAAACAGAAGAACAGCTGAAAGCAGCAGGTGTTAAATACAAAACAGGTTCGTTCCCGTTCAAGGCCAGTGGTCGTGCCCGTGCCAGCGGTGACCTGGATGGTTTTGTGAAAGTATTGGCTGACGCTACAACCGACGAGATTTTAGGTGTACACATGATTGGTCCGCGTGCTGCTGATATGATAGCCGAAGCCGTTGTGGCGATGGAATATCGCGCAAGTGCCGAAGACATTTCGCGCATGAGCCACGCCCACCCAACCTATACCGAAGCCATGCGCGAAGCATGTTTAGCAGCTACTGAAAACAGGGCGATACATATTTAATAATTTCGGATTTCGGATTTTCGATGTCGGATTTTTAATTTCAAATATTTAAAAGCGGTTATCATTTGATAGCCGCTTTTTTAATTTTAAGTTAGCGGTAAATACTTCGGCTATGAAAGTAATAACCTGCTCCTTATTCGCATTTTTTATTTTGCTTGGCTGTGTAGTTAATGCACAAACCAAAAAAATTAAATCAATACCTGATATCGAGGTTTACGACATAAACGGAAAACATACCACATTAAAGCAATTAGGCCAAAACAAAGTGCTGTTTATTGATTGCTGGTTTGTGCCCTGTCCGCCTTGTTTTCGTGAAATGGGCATGCTGCACAAGCTTTACGCCCAATATAAAGACAATAAAAATTTCAGGTTTATAACTTTATGCCAAACCGATAGCGGCATAGTTAAGCGTTTTATAGCACAGGATAAATCGATTGCTAATTTTGTGCGGATGTATAAGGATTTTAGCGGTCGGCAGGATTTTAAATTGCCTGTATACTTTATACCGGGTTGTAACGAAAAGATCTATACGGGCAAGGTATTAGCGAAATATACGCCCGATGATAAAACCAAATGCCCCGACAGGCAGTTTGGTTTTAGGGGATATCCAACGGTCTTTATCTTTGATAAGAAAGGGAAGTTGATTTTCAAAAAGACCGGCTACGGTGATTACGAAGATGAAAATACCCAAAAGATGAAAGACCTGATAGCCCGAAGCATAACCGCTAAATGATATGATAGTATTGGCAGATATAGGAATTGTAGTATTAACCATTGCGTTGATGGAACTCATCTCCTGGGCTATGCACAAATATCTTTTCCACGGGCCTTTGTGGTTTATACATAAAACACATCATCAACAAAGGCATGGTCGGTTTGAATTGAACGACCTGTTCAGCGTAGGCTTCGCTGGTTTTGCTTTATGGCTGATGTGGATTGGGCATTTAACTCTGGACTACCGGTTTTGGATTGGTACTGGTATCAGCATCTACGGTATCATTTATTTCATTTTCCACGATTGGTTTATCCATAACCGGTTTAAGGCATTTAAAAGCGATAACCGCTACCTGGCCGGCATCCGCCGGGCGCATAAAATCCATCATAAATCAACAGAAAAATATCCATCGGAGGAATTTGGGTTATTGGTGGCGAGCAGGAAATGGTTCAGGAAATGAACCTTGATTTATAGGATTTATGGATTATCCGGATTCGAGCGACAAAACTCCTGTGCTCAGAGAAATCCTATAAATCCCGGTTCAGACAATTATTGAACTATTCATTCCGCTGCTAATGTTATCTTTGCCCCAACATCCATGAACATCCTAATCGTCAACAACACCCCAATCCCTGCAACAAAATATGGCGGCACCGAGCGTATTATCTGGTGGCTTGGCCGCGAGTTGAACCGGTTGGGGCATAGGGTTACCTATCTGGTAGGAGCGGGCTCAACCTGTCCCTTTGCCAGGGTACTGATCTATGATCCGGCTGTTGACATCAACCAACAGGTGCCTGATGATATTGACGTGGTACACTTCCAGTTCCAGGTGAGTGGTTTTACTAAAAAGCCGTATATGGTAACTGTTCATAATAACCCTGGTGATGTGCAATTAGATGTTAACTCGGTATTTGTATCGGCCAATCATGCTCAACGTCATGGTTCAACAGTGTTTGTGCATAACGCGATAGACACTGCCGATTATCAGAAACCCGACCTCGATAATAAACGCACCCATACCCATTTCCTGGCCAAAGCAGCCTGGCGGATTAAAAATGTAAAAGGGGCCATCGATGTAGCTACCATGAGTGGTAATAAACTGGTGGTACTTGGAGGTACCCGCCTCAACCTGAAAATGGGATTACGCTTTACACCCAACTTAAATGTCCGTTTCAAAGGGATGGTGGGCGATGAAGCGAAGTCAGTTGTAATGAACAGTTCAAAAGCCCTGCTTTTCCCGGTACTGTGGCATGAGCCATTTGGAATTGCTATTGTTGAAAGTCTTTATTTCGGCTGCCCGGTTTTCGGTACGCCTTACGGCTCGCTGCCCGAGCTCGTACCTACGGAAGTTGGTATGTTATCGGCAAGTAAAACAGAATTGGCTACCGGGCTGAAAAATGTTGAAAGCTTTAATAAACAATATTGCCATCAATATGCTGTCGATAATTTTAATATCGGCAAGATGGCTGCGGCATATTTAACCTTATATGAACAGGTTTTGAATGGTCGAAAATTAAATTCGGCCATGCCCGAACTGATCAACCATGATCAACCCAAATACCTGCCCTGGAATAATTAAAATTCAACTATTTTTGGGCATAAATATTTTTAGTGGAGAGTACAGCAGCTTCAATTTTTTCATCGCAAAAACGGCCTTATTCTATTGTGCTGTTATTAGCTATCGTGCTTAACGTGGCAGGTATCGGCATCAAATTCTTTACTGATGATGGGGCTTTGTATTCGGCCCTGGCCCGGAGCATGGCACAAAGCAATAACTTTACCGATCTGATGTATCACGGTGCCGACTGGCTGGATAAACCGCATTTCCCCTTCTGGATTATCGCTATCAGTTTTAAGATTTTCGGCATCAATACTTTTGCTTATAAATTGCCCGCCCTGCTGTTTTTTTTCATGTCGGTGGCGTACACTTACAAGCTTGCCAAAAAGTTTTATGGCGATGAAACAGCTATTATCGCTATCCTGATCCTGCTTACCGCTCAACACAGCGTAATGTCAAATACGGATGTACGTGCCGAGCCTTATATTATGGGGCTGCTCATGGGGGCCGTTTACCATTTTTATAAAGTAAAAGAGCGTATCAACATTGCCGATATGCTGCTGGCTTCCATATTTACTGCCTGCGCAGTGATGACTAAAGGCATCTACCTGCTCATCCCGATAGGTGCGGCTATCATCGGCGATTATTTATTTAAAGGAAATATCAAAGGCGTATTCCATTGGAAATGGCTGCTCTCGTTTATATTGGTGGTGATATTTACTTTACCCGAAGTTTATTCGGTATACACCCAGTTTGATCTTCACCCCGAAAAAGTTGTTTTCGGTCGCACCGGGATTTCCGGTATCCATTGGTTTTTGTGGGATAGCCAGTTCGGGCGTTTCAACAATAACGGTTATATTACTAATACACACGGCGACAAACTATTTTTTGTTCATACCCTGCTGTGGGCTTTCGCGCCATGGGCTATCCTGTTGTTTTATGCCCTTTTTGCTACTATCAGGAAAATGGTAAAGCGTGTAGCACAACCCGAATATTTGTGTATCTCCGGTGGAGTTTTAATGCTGCTGATCTTTTCGGCCTCCAAGTTTCAGCTGCCTTTTTATACTAATATCCTGTTCCCGTTTTTTGCTATTATAACTGCGGTTTTTATTAGTTCATTAAAAGTAGGTGCCGAATTTAAGTTTTTCAAGATCGCTCAATATATTATTGCCGGCCTTTTATTATCAGCAGTTATCACGCTTAACTTTGTTTTTGCGCCGGAGTGCTGGCCTGTATTTGTGGTATTGATTATAGGATTTATTGGCCTGGCTATCTACGTTTATAAAAAGCCTGCACCAATTTATCAGCCTGTATTTTTATTTACCTGCGTCGTGTCGATTCTGGTCAATGCCTACCTGGTGACCGTAGCTTATCCTACTATTGTTGATTATCGCGGGGATCTTTCGGCGGCCGAATATCTTAATCAAAATTACCCGCGGCAAAAAGTGAGTGCTGCCGTTTTATCAAATACCTTCGATTTTTATTACAAAGGCAGCGTTACTTATACTAATATTGATGCTATCCTGAAAACCGACAGTCTGAAAAACCGCTTTGTTGTAGCTGCTGAAAAAACGGTAGCCGAATTAAAAGACAAAGGGGTTGCTTATACTACAATAAAAGCTTTTCAGGATTTTCCTCATGAAAACCTGAGCCTGCCCTTTATCATCAAAAAGAAGAGGAGTACCACTTTGGATCATTTTTATCTGATCAGGATCAGGTAGAGCAATGCCTGCTATAAATTGGCAATGCCAAAATTAACAACTACCTTCTTGTTTAAAGGTCTTGACGGATGCAACTGTTTAGGCCAGGTTTGTAATTATAGGGTATAACACCTAACAATCAAAAGGCTGCCCCTGAGGCAGCCTTTTGATTGTTTAAATAAATTTACCAGCCCGGATTTTGTGTTAACGCGGGGTTAAGGGTAATTTGTTGCGCCGGGATCGGATATAGATAATTTTTCTCCGAAAAGTTACGTGCTGTATTGTCAAGGATCAGCTGGCCGTTGGCATCTAACGCGTTGGTAGGAGCTGGCTTTAAAGGGTTTGGCCCAACATCGGCCTGTGTACCTTTAAATTTAATACCTACCGGCCATGGGCTTACAAAAGCACTTATGTTTCCATAAGCGGTACCCCCGGTGTTGGTAACCAGGTCGGTAGCAGCACTATGCCAGCGCTTGATATCGTCAAACCTGAAGTTTTCATAATAAAGCTCAATAAAGCGTTCCCTCCTGATCTCCGTACGCAGATCCAATCCGTTTGCGCCTGCGAAACCATTTGTTAAGGGCGGCATATTTTTATTAACACGTAAGCGTACCAGGTTAAGCGATTTGTTAAGATCCGCATCTGTTATAGCGCCGTCACGTTCATAAACCGCTTCCGCATAGTTTAGCAATACTTCGGCATAGCGGATCACCGGGTAATCTTCAGACTCTTTCGTATCCGGGCAGTTACGTTCAGTTACCCATTTTTGGTTTCCATACCCGGAGATCTGAACAACTTTTCCGGTTGACGTCGCAATATCAGCGGCGTCATTTAACCAGGTTACACGGTAATTGGCGTTACCATACCAATAATACATGTTATTTATTTTGATGGTATACTTTAAGCGGTTGTCGCGATTCACAAATTCCGAACCGTAGGTTTCAAAACCCTGGAATAGCGGCGATTTTTCAATTGGTAATCCATCCTGGCATAAAAATGCGTTAACATATTTATGCTGAGGCCCAATTTGCGTTCCCTGTCTGCTGATATTTGTTCCGATTGTTTTGCTCACATCATCATAACGGTACGATAAAAGGTACTCATGGTTAGCAGTTTTGGTAACTGAAGCTGGGTTTGATTTTGGATTTTCGAGGATAAAAAGGTACTTCTGTGCAGAGTCGCCTAATATGGTGCTGTTGCCGCCCAGTGCATTTGAAGCCGGGGTGCCGAAAAGTGCAAATTGATTGCTGGTTATTACTGCATTAGAGGCTGCTGCCGATTTATCAAGCAGCATGTTGTAACGGGTAGCATTACCGTTTCTGAATTTTTGCCACGTGCCTTCGTAAAGTGCAACCCTACCCAAAAATGCTTGTGCAGCAGGCTTGCTCACCCGGCCAAAATCTGCAGAATTGGCTAAGATGGATGCAGGCAAATTTGGTATGGCTGCTTCCAGATCGGCTACGATCTGATCAACTATTTGGTCGCGTGTTGCCCTGCCTCCATAAAGCTCAGGCGAATCCAGGTTCAGCGTTTTGGTGATCAGCGGAACCCCGCCATACAATTGCAGTAATTCAAAGTAGCAGTAAGCTCTGAAAAATTTAGCTTCAGCTACATATTGACTAATGCCGGCCTGGTCAGTGTAAGTGGCTGCCTTTTCCAACAAATAGTTGCAATTCCTGATATTGCCATAATTATTATTCCAATAATTATCACTCGCCGGAACAGTATTGATGCCTGCCCCGAAAGTGCCGCCGCCGCCAAACACATCTGCACGCCCGTCATAATGCGGGTTATCTGCAAACGAGTTATTGAAATTACGGAGATAACCATAATATTGGTTGGCAAACGTTTTAAAGTCATTGGCCGATTTGAAGTAAGCCGCATCTGAAAGCAAGTCTTGCGGATAAAGGTTAAGTGACTTTTTGCACCCGGAGAAACCTATAATAATGATGATTGACAGGATACTGAAGATCCTTCGGTATATATTTTTCATAATCATTTCAATTAAAAAGTAATGTTTGCGCCTATGGTTACATACCTGTAGAAAGGATAACGCTCGTTGCCGGCCGTAGTACGGGTTATTTCAGGGTCCCAGCCATCATGTACTTTGCTGTACTCCCAAAGGTCGCTTCCCGAAATGTAGAACCTTAAACGGCTGATGGCTTTGGTGCGCTCCAATAACGACTTAGGCAACGTATAACCAATTACAAGATTTTTCAGGCGTACATAGGCCCCATTCTCAACCGACCAGCTGGAGATCTGGTAGTTGTAACCGTTGATTCCGTTGCTGTGCAGGTTAGGGTAATATGCATTGGTGTTTTCGGGGGTCCAGGTATTACCAACCCATTGTGTAGTTTGTGCCTGGCCAAGTGCCGCAAAAGGTACACGCCAGTTGTTTGCACTGCCGTTAGCCCTGAAAATTGTCCGTTTGCCTACACCCTGAAAAATGCTTGTGAAATCAAAACCTTTCCATTGCAGGCCTAATGTTAAACCAAAAGTATAACGTGGTACGTCGCTGCCTAAATAAATAAGGTCGCCCATATCTTTTGCTGAGGTGCCGGTAGTGAGTTTGCCATCGCCGTTAACATCAACAAAGTAGTTATCACCCGGCCGTAAGCCCGAGTTTTGGCCCGGTAAATTGGTTAGTGGTGTAGCTGCGGGGATACCAATGGTGTTGATCACCCCACCAGGGGCATAATAAGTGTTGTTATAAGTATCAACCTGCGATTGTGTTTGAAAACGGCCGCCGTATTTAAGGCCAAAATATGAACCAAGCGGATAGCCCTCAACAGTGGCGTTATAACCTGCACCTAATGCCGGAACGCCGTTATAATATACCAATTTGTTCTGGCTGTCGGTTATGTTACCCGAAATGGTATAAGTTACCTGCCCAACGTGGTCTCTCCAGGTTAGCTGCCCTTCCCAGCCCCAGGTTTTCAGGTCGCCGTTATTTGTCGCTGGCGCACCGGTACCTAAAACAGCAGGATAAGTAACATTTATCAGCATATTTTTGTTCTGATTACGGAATACCTCAAAAGTTCCGTTTAAGCGACCGTTTAAAAGGCCAAAATCAATACCAATGTTCCGTTTAATCACTGTTTCCCAGGTGCGGTCGAGCGAAACAAGGTTACCTGTTGTTGTGGTGGCAGTTGCAAGCGCTGTACCTAAAAGGCTATTACTGTTAATTACTCTTAATGACTGCAGGTAGTCATAAAGGCCTATGCCGCCCTGGTTACCTGATGTGGCGTAAGAAGCACGCAGCTTTAACTCGCTAAAAATATTTGTGTTTTTGATAAAGCTCTCTTCTCCTAATCGCCAGCCGCCCATGAGGCTGTAAAAGGGTTTCCAGCGCTTGTATGAGATGAATTTTGAAGAACCATCATACCGGCCGGTTCCTTCAAAAAGATATTTGCCTTTATAAGCGTAGGTAGCCCTCGCGAAATATGAACCCAGGGCGTAGTGGTTACGCTGTTCGTCATTGGTCACAAACCCGGCCAATGTATTGCTCAATCCCAAATTCAAAGAAGGTACATCATCACTTCCCAAATTGTAGGTACGGGTGTTGAACATATCATACTCATCCCTTTCGTATGAACCACCAACCATTAATGATACATCATGTACCTTGTTAAAAGTATTGGCATAGGTTACACGGCCAATGAGGTTGTAATATTTATCATTAATATTAGCACGGAAATAGTTTTGGCTTCCTCCTGAGGTACCGCCAGCCGGCGCGGTAGTGCCGGTAAGGTATTTGTCATCATATGAATAAAGGCGTACAGTTTTGGTTTGTACACGATCATCCTGCCACCAAACATTATATCCTGCCGTTCCGGTAAAGGTAAGGTGCTTCATAAAATTATAGGTAAGCGTTGAGTTTAACAGGGCCCGGCTGTTATTTTCCAGGTTGTCGCCGCCATCCCTCAGCAAACCTGCCGGGCTCGCAACGCCACCCCACTGGTAAGGTTTGCCCGACTGTGTGTACATAGGTAAGCCCACCTGGAACCCGTTGCCAAGCGCGCTGTAGCTACCTGTAGTATACATGGTTGGCTGCTGAATATTGTTTTGCTCAAGCGCAATGTTGGTTTCCCACTGTACCTTATCGCTAAATTTATAGGTGTTGTTCAGTCGCAGATTATAACGCTGATTGCCGTTATTGCCTATCTGAAGCTGGCTGCCATCATTTAAGTAGCCCAAAGAAACACGATACGTATTTTTATCTGTTCCGCCTGATACGGCAAGGTTATGCTGTGTCGATGTCGCCCTTCCCCATAAATATTGCTGTAAGGAAACATCAATAAAATCAAGCTCCTTCACATCAAGGAATGCGGGTACAGGTAAGCCGTTATAGAACGAATTTGCAGTTATGCCCCCTGTAGTGTTTCCGGGAATTTGAGAGGCCAATATTACATTCCCCTTGTTGGCCAGCGCGAAATTAGCCATCTGGTACCAAAGATCGGCTACCGGTGCTACTCCATAATTATCATTTGTTTTGGCCTGGAGCAAGCCATTTGCCCATTGGTCAATGTTGGTCATTTTGGGTTGAAGACCTAAAAATTTCTCAGATACAGAAGGATCATACTGGATCTGCATTTTACCTGCTTTGCCTTTTTTGGTAGTGATTAGTACAACGCCATAGGCAGCCCTGGAACCATATATTGAAGCCGAACCATCTTTCAAAACCGAAATGTTGTCGATATCATTTGGATTGATGGAGTTCAGCTCATTGTTGTTGTTAAGCGCAACCCCATCCAAAATTATTAATGGGTCCTGCGGATTGGTTGAGGCTGCACCGCGGATCTGGAAGTTCCAGTTTTCACGTCCCGGCTGCGCCGAAGTTCTTGTTACCACCATACCCGGAACCTGGCCCTGTAAATTTGCAACAGGGTTATTGGTTGGCCCGCGGTCTTCAAATACTTTTGAGCTCACCGTGGCAATAGCGCCCACTACAGATGGTTTTTTCTGCGTACCGTAACCAACTACTATAACCTCTTCAAGGTTGCTTCTTTTGCCTGATAACTGAATGTTAATAACAGGGTCGTCGCCAACGGTCACTTTACGCGTGTTATAGCCCACAAAAGCGAATGATAACTTTGCTCCGGGATTAACGGTTAGTTTGTATTTGCCGTTTACATCAGTTTGAATGCCATTGGTAGTGCCAATAACCTGCACAGTTACGCCAGGTAAAGGATCCCTGGAGACAGAATCTGTTACAGTACCGCTGATTTGACGGCTTTGCGCCGCAGCATGATAGCCCATGCCTACCAGCAGCAAAAAAACTAAAAGGCACCTTGCCGAATACTTTTTTTGGTAAAAAAAACTCATAGTTTTTAAATTTTTAGGTTTATGACTTAGTGTAATGATTGGCCCTATCCGCTCAATCACCATAAAGACACACGGAGGGTTTTATTATACTCATTAATGGATGAGATTCTTTTTGGGGCGGGGAGCATTCTCGTGGGAAGGCAAAATAATTAGAGGGTGGAAATGGGATGGTGTTTTAGTTGAATGGTATGGTTGGTAACGGCGCTGAGCAAGACGCCGCCGCAATCGGACACCCGGAACCGTCATAACATACAGCAGGGGTGATGATTTGGAGCGATTTACCTATAGCGGCGAACGAGACACGTTCATACATGAAGCGTCGTTACCACTATGCGCGACACCGCATAAGGCTACGATTATTTGATATAGAGTATTATTTCTGCCGGATATTTTTATCTATATTTGGATCGCCTGAATAATAAATTTACAGAAAACTTTATCACGATGAAACAACCACTTACTATTCAATGCACGTGAGTGTATCGTAGTAGCTTTTTTATAAACGATACTACATCCCTTCAGTCATTTTCTATCTCGCTTCATTCGCACCTTTAATTTATCATTATAACCTTATGCACAAAAAACTATACCTCATAGTGCTGGCGTGTTCTTTTTTCTTTACGGCAAACACCCGAGCACAGACTTCACCTAAGCCGCAAACCTTGATACCACCCCCACCTAATGTTAGTGCTTTGGGAAAATTCGGGTTGATCCCGGTCAGTAACTTTTCCGGCATTCCTTCCATCGCATATCCGGTATACACCATTCAGGAAGGTAATCTGAGCTTTCCCATTTCGTTGCTATACCATGCTGGTGGAATAAAAGTTAAGGAAGACGCCAGCGAAATTGGATTGGGTTGGGCGTTGAGTGCGTCCGGATCTATTGTTAGCACCGTCAGGGGAGCGCCTGATTTCGAGGGCGGTTTTGCAAACACTTACGTTGACATGCCCGATAATCCCGATCAGATCCTTTCTTCAAAATCGCCTCTAAGCAGTATCGATAATTTTTACTACCTCTGGAACAATAATCAAAACCAGTTCACTGCCAATGGCGTTTCCGGAACGGTTTACAGCGGCTTATCGCTTCCTCACAATGGCGTTAGCAAGGAGTATTTCAACTACTTTCAGGTGGGATATAACGGCAACGGCCCCGATTTCGCGTCGGATCTGTACACTGTAAGCATCGGCGACCGCAGCTATAAGTTTATTTTTGACAATAATTTCAAACCCATTGTTTTAGGAGACGGCGCGTTGAAGATCGAACTGATTCCTAACGGTACCTATCCTGATTGGAAAATAACTGACGAGAAAGGGATCATTTATTTTTTCACCCAGAGGCAATTGAATTCAACAAATTCGTCAGATCCTTATTTTGTGGAAAACCGCGTTTCGCTTACGCTAAACACCTGGCATTTAACGAAAATCGTCTCTCCGGTCAATGGAGAAATTAATTTTGATTATTTATACTCCACTCAAAACTTTACCCATCCTTTGCCGAATATCGGTGAGACCTATCTGGTTGGAAATCCGTCACCGCATACCCAACAAAACCGCGACAACGTGACTGCCAGCTATTCGATCTACCAGCAGCTTAATATTGACAAGATCCGGTTTTCAGACGGTTTTGTAAAATTTATCTACGCAGAGACGCGTGCCGATCTTCAGGGAGCCAGGCGTCTGCAAGATATAGAGATCAGAAATAAGAAAGGATCGCTGGTTAGAAGGGTGACATTGGATAATGATGCGTATTTTACCGCCACAGCCGGCTTTTCAGGGAATACAGCTTTTAGCGCTATTTTCAATAACCTGAGCCAATATACCAGTGATAACCATTATAAGCGTTTAAAGCTGAAAGGCATCTCTGAAACTGACTCCTTAGGTCTGATTAAATTCAAACAAACCCTGTACACATACAATGAAACCCTCAACCTTCCGGCAAAACTTTCTCTGTCCGTGGACCATTGGGGGCACTACAACGGTACAGGCAACGGTCAGTTAGTGCCGCCTGCCAATATCTATTTAAATGGCGCCTGGCAAAGCATACCCGGAGCCAACCGGGACGCAAACCCAGATTATATGCAAGCGAACATTTTAACATCAATTCAACATCCTACGGGGGGAACGACAACGTTTAGTTACGAAACAAACAATTATATCAGAAATGAGCCGGTAACAACGTATCGGGATACGGTAAGCAACGGGTATAAGGCCCCTGGCGCAACAGCCGTGTCCTACTCCGGTTTCATGGATGCCAACGGCAATTTCGTCGCGCAACCCAATTGGGGGGCACCGAGGAAAATGAACATTTTCTGCCTTGTCGACCGGCACGGAACTTATCCAGCAGACTACTTTTTAAACATACTGGTTTACAAAGACGGAGATTTTCTCAAGCGAATTGCTACGTCAGCTAGTAGTTATACACCCATCATTGACTCATCCATCGTCGTAACTTCAGGAAGCACTTACCGGGTTTATTTCGAGCCATATAACCAGACTTTTTTTAACAACTGCGAGATCAGGTTGCAGGTTTATTTTAAGGAAGTCAGCAGCACGACCGTTTATGTGGACAAGACCCATTATTCGGGTGGGCTCAGGGTCAGCAAGATCACAAACTATGACCCGGCAACGCAAACAAGCAATATCAAGAAGTTCACATATATTGATGGCAGGGAAGATGATATGCCTATCTATGTTTCCCAGCAAGGAACCGATAATTACCTGCAGAGTTCCGGCCCTCCCGTGGTTGATGTCGCCAATAATTTCAGATATCTGTACGGGCAATCGATATATCCTTTTTGCGATAGTCGCGACGCTGCCTGTTTCGGGTACTCCAAAGTACAAGTGTCGGAGAGTGACAGCAATAACCTGAACGGAATATCTGAATTTAACTATAATGCGTCCAGCAACTTTAATGTGAATACGATGCTGTATTATGGCAATACGCTAAGCAGTCCAGGAATTGTCAATCCGATAATGGCAACCGTTCCTTCTGTTCCCGGAGGGCGTGGAGACCTGATTGAGGAAAAGCATTATAAAACGTCAGGGAGCAATTTGGTACCAGTCTCAAGCGATTATTACTATTATGACAGGGACAATCCGCAAAAGATATGGCAAATGCTTTTTAATTCCGGACTGAGCGACTATACCTCTCCGGGCTTTGACAACGGACAAATATTCAGGATTTACGCGCATCAGTTCCCAATCCCGGTTTACAGGAATATCGTGAACCGTAAGGAACATTTTGAATACGATGTTGCGGGAAATCAAACATTATCTACCTATGAAAACTACACGTACGATAAAACACAGGGGCATTTTCAACTAATAAAAAAAGCGACCGGAACATCCAGAAATGATACACTCAGTACTTTTTACCGTTATCCGCAGGATTATCAGGATTTAACAAACGCGACCGGGCTTGACTCCGCAGCTGCGGGAATCAAATTGTTGCAGCAGAAACATATCATCGTACCTGTGGAATCTTATACTGAACGTAAAACAACCACAGCGTCTGACCCCAAAAAATACTTTGGCGGGTTACTTAACCTTTTTAACCCGGATCAGCCGACAGTAAAAGAAGTGCAGGTGCTGGAATCGAGTACTCCTTTGAATTCCTTTGCATTTTCTTCAATAGCAGGTTCAACGTTTTCAAAGAATTCTGTTTATGCGACCCGCCTGCGGATGAAATATGACGCGCTGGGACGATTGCAACAACAATACCCGGAGAAAGGCAGTTCAGCAGCCTTTCTTTGGGGAAGCAGCCTTTCTTATCCTTTGGCAAAAGTCGAAAATGCAAGTCCCGGCGAAATTGCTTTTACCAGTTTTGAAGCTGACGGTGATCCGGGGTGGTCAGTCGGCTCCGTGCTTCGTGATAACACCACAGCGCTGACCGGCAAAAACTCATATGTATTGTCAAATGGATCGATAAGTAAAAGCGGCTTAACGGCAGCAAACACTTATGTGGTATCTTACTGGACAAAGAGCCCCGCCGCATTAACAATCACGGGAACAATTACCGGCTATCCGATCAAAGGAACAACCATCAATGGCTGGACATATTACGAGCATCAGCTAACCGGGCAAACGACGCTGACGGTATCGGGAACGGGGAATATTGATGAGTTGAGACTGTACCCCAAAGAAGCACAGATGACCACCTATACCTATTCACCCCTGATTGGTGTTACCAGCAGCACAGACGCAAAAGGACTAACCACCTATTACGAGTATGACGGATTAGGCCGCCTTCAAAACATCAAAGACCAGAATGGCAACATCGTCAAGAACTACGACTATCATTACGGTGCACAATAACCCCAAACCTTAATCACAAACCGAAAATGCACTTTTACCATAAACCATATAGAAAAGGGATCCTGGCGGCGGCGCTGATGCTGCTGGGCATGACCGCCCTTCATGCTCAAACAAACTATATAAAAACGAGGACCCCGAACCGGGCGATCACGAGGAATGGCAAGCTCGATACGCTGAGCACGAACAGGGATTCGGTACAGACGACGATCCAGTATATCGACGGGCTTGGCCGCCCCCTGCAAACGGTACAGCGGCAGGCCTCGCCCACATTTAAAGATATCGTACAGCCTTTCGCGTATGACCAGTACGGCCGTGAAGCGCTCAAATACCTGCCATATGCCACCACGGCAACAGGCGACGGGAGTTATCAGGCAGACGCGCTGTCGGCAGGGCTTGGCGTAGCAAAATTCTATCATCCGGCAGGCAGCACCGGCACCCAGCAAACCAACGGGATCCCGAACACCTTGTTCCCTTTTGCCCAAACCGGTTTTGAGGCCTCCCCGCTGAACCGCGTGGTAGAACAGGGCGCCCCGGGGGCAGCCTGGCAAATAGGTACCACGCCGGATGCAGGCAGCAGCAGCCACTCATCAAGGATAGTTTATACCACCAACGACCAGACTGCTTTTAGTACAACCAATATAACTGCCAACAACGGCAGCCGCAAAATAGCTTTGTACACGGCTGTCATCAATGCCAACCAGAGCCGTACATTAAGCCGGGCGAACAATAATACAGCCACTTATGACAACAACCAGTTAACGGTAACGATTAGCCGTGGAGAGAACTGGCAGCCTTCGGACGGCTGCTTCGGCACGACGGAAGAATACAAAGACAAAGAAGGGCATGTGATCCTGAAACGGACCTATAACCTGAAAAAGACCTACAGCGGAGGGTTGGAAAGCAAAACAGCGGAAATGCTGTCGACCTACTATGTGTATGACGATTTGGGGAACCTGTGCTTTGTGCTGACACCTTCGGCTACTCCGGATAACAATGCCGCGCCTACCCAGGCTACGATCGACTACCGCTGCTACCAGTACCGGTATGACGAAAGGAACCGGCTGGTACAAAAGAAGATACCGAGCAAAGGCTGGGAATACATTATTTACAATAAGCTGGACCAGCCGGTAGCCACACAGGATTCGGTACAGCGGATGAAAACACCGCAGCAGTGGACAATCACGAAGTACGATGCCATGGGCAGAACGGTGCTGACGGGTATTTACCAGCATGCCGGCACTACGGCAGGCACAGACACCCATGCGGCGATCCAAAGCCTCGCGGATGCGCAGGCGGCGCAGTGGGAAATCCCGGTAAGCACCGGTAACGGCTATACCACAAACACCTGGCCCCAGGCATGGACAACGACACTGAGCGTAAACTATTATGACAGCTATACCGGGATCCCGGGCTTTCCGGCCAATTATGACCAGACAGCGAACATCGCCTACAGCAAACAAACCACGGGATTGCTGACGGCATCAAAAACGCTGGTGCTGAACACGACAGGTGATTATTTGTGGAGTGTGCCGTATTATGACGACGAGGGAAAAACCGTCAGGACGTTCGGCCAGCATTATGTAGGCGGGGCAACTACCCTGAGCCCGTATAATTATGACGATGTACAAACCACGTATAATTTTTTAAAACTGCCGACGATGGTAAGGCGGTTCCACTATTTGAAAAACGCGGGCGGAACAGCAGGAACACTGACCCTGACAGAATCGAACTACTACAGCTATGACCACATGGGGCGGAAGCTGAGCACCGGCCACCAGATGCGTGAGGGGAGCAATGCATCCCAAACGACGGTTTTACTGGCCAGGAGCGACTACAATGAAACCGGTCAGCTAAGGTTTAAACGGCTGCATTCGATCAATAACGGCACCAACTGGCTGCAATGGATCGACTATCGTTATAACCCGCGGGGCTGGCTGACGAACATCAACAATGCAAGCCTGAGTAATGATGGCGGACTAACGAGCAATGACGGCAACGATAAGTTTGGTGAAGAGCTGAGTTATGAGGGCGGCAGCACGACATCGCCGCAATACAACGGTAACATTGCCACGGTACAATGGAAATCGGCACCTTATGTAGCGGGAGGGACAACAGTAACACCGGTAAAACAGACGTATGACTATGGCTATGACCACCTGAACAGGCTGCGGGCAGCGGTATCCACAACGGCCGCGAATAATCCGAAAGATAACTTTTACGGGGAGAACGTGACGTATGACAATATGGGTAATATCAGCAGCCTGGGCAGGTATGATAACATAGGCGGTACCAAAACGCAGATCGATACGCTGGCCTATACTTACAGCGCGTTCCGGCTGACCCAGGTAGACGATGCCTCAACCTATACCGGTACCGCCGGTTTTACCGAACTGGTAAAGCAGATCAATGAATACACCTATGACGGCAACGGGAACCAGCTGCGCGACCAGAACAAGGGGATCAGCAGCATCAGCTACAATATGCTGAACCTGCCGCAAACGATCACCAAAAACGACGGCAGCACGGTAGTTTATGTATACAGTGCATCAGGCAATAAACTCAGAAAACTGTATACGGTAGGCGGCACAACCACGACAACAGAATATGATAACGGCATCCAGTATGACAACAGCACGACCAATGTAGCGTTTATCCAGACGGAAGAAGGCCGGGCCAGGCACAGCGGAACAACCTACACCTATGAGTACGACCTGAAAGACCACCTGGGCAATACCCGGGTAACGCTAACCCCAGACCCCAATGACCCGACCCAGCAAACGGCGAAGATTTTGCAGGAGAATGATTACTATGCCTTCGGGTACGGTATACAATCAATGCAGCAATCCGTGCCGTCTCCAAAAAATGAGTATCTTTATAATCATAAGGAGCTGCAGGAAGAGACAGGGCTGTATGATTATGGCGCGAGGTTTTATGACCCGGTGATTGGGAGGTGGACGAGTGTGGATCCGTTGGTTGAAGCTGGGCAAGAA
This sequence comes from uncultured Mucilaginibacter sp., assembly GCA_966212355.1. Taxonomy (GTDB): domain Bacteria; phylum Bacteroidota; class Bacteroidia; order Sphingobacteriales; family Sphingobacteriaceae; genus Mucilaginibacter. The sequence goes on along the minus strand of CBIHRB010000041.1, from coordinate 3,530 downwards.
AGTACAACACCTTATGGTTACGTTTTTGATGATCCGATAAAAAACACTGATCCTGACGGGAGATATCCTGACGGGCCAGGTGATGATTTTGTAGAAGGAATTAAAGAAGGGTTTACCGGCTATTTTACAGGAATAGCTCATGCGGTAATGAATCCGGGAGAAACCATCAAAAACGAGTTTAGTGCAGAAGGGTTTAAGAATACTTTCTTAAACGGGGCAACGATGGGTATGTATGGGACTCTTAAAAGCAGCTATGACTTAAGTGTCTCTGCATCCAAAGGAGATTTCAAAGCGTTGGGAAACGCAGTAGGTAGTAAAGCAGCCGAAGCAACAGTGGTTATAGCGACCGATGGAGCTGTAAAAGGACTTAATGCAGTAAAGGGGTTAATTAAGGATGCAAATGCTATTAAACTTGATGCTCCGGGAGGACCTAAAACTGGGTCTCAAGGTGGCCCTGGAGCAAGCAAACCATTTTCTCCCAAGATAAAAGCTGAAGCAAAAGCAGAGGCGAACGGAAATTGTGTGTTTTGCGGTGATAAGACAGACACTGGCACTCCGGGAAAAAAAGGGAATACCGACCATGCAATACCTAAATCGAGAAATGGCAATAATACAATAGAGAATGCGCAACACACTTGTGCAAACTGCAATCAGGTATTGAAAAAAACAATGACAACAAAAGAGTATTTAAAACAAAAAAGCAATTAATAATTACTTCGATATGGATAAGGTTACTATAGATCTTGATGAAGATTGGCATGGAAACTCTACTGAAAGTTTGTGGGTTAAGCCGTGGTTTAAAGAGAATACTTATCAGATTAAAAATATCCCATTTTATGCTAAATGTGTTAGTTTAGATGATGTTATTGAAGTTAAAGAACGTGAAGGCGTAAAGTATTTTAACGGTGTATTGAAAAAAAGTGGCCATTCAACGTATCGAGTTTTTTTGCGCGAGGGTATAACAGAAGATTTGTTTATAAACTTTTGGAATCCATTAGAAAATATAGGATGCTCATATGAGAAAGGGTATAGCAGATTTTATTCAATAGATGTTCCTCACGAGACAGATATTTATAAAGCTTACTCTTTGTTAGAAAATGGTGAGAAAAATAACATTTGGGAATTTGAAGAGGGCAATGTAGGCCATGAACTTAAATAAGATGGTTATTGAAAATGAATGTAAAATAACAACAAAGCCCTATAACCAGGGCTTTGTTGTTTAATGGGCGTAACCCCAGCTACCGCAAGCGTCCTTGCTTATGTGCCAGTTCTCCCCAGCTACCGCAAGCATTTTTCGCTGCCGCAAGCCTCTGGCTTGTGGCCCGTATGCAAAGTATAGCATATGCAAATCCCGGATGTTGATTTCATCCGGGATTTTGTTGTAAATAGGTAAGCCAATATTCTGTTATGGTTATGATAATCCGAACCGGCTACGCCCAGCAGTGTCCATCCCATTCAGGCGCGGGTATGCAGCGGTAGGATTGTGAGCCGAATACCCGTGACTTTTAAGATTGCCTCATAATCCAGCCACTGAACTGACAACATCTTGTCAGTGTTCAATTTTTAAAAAACAGGTGTTCAGCTTTTGAAAATACGATATTGTAATTAATTGATTATCAATGGTGTTTTGTTCAAATTAAGATTTGATGCATTTGAGGCTGAACTTAAGTTGTTGATTGTCAGCAATGATAGTTTAGTAGAAAATACAAAGTGTTCACACTTTTAAAAGTTGAACAGTAACTTTACAGGGGATCAGCAGCATCAGCTACAATATGCTGAACCTGCCGCAAACGATCACCAAAAACGACGGCAGCACGGTAGTTTATGTATACAGTGCATCAGGCAATAAACTCAGAAAACTGTATACGGTAGGCGGCACAACCACGACAACAGAATATGATAACGGCATCCAGTATGACAACAGCACGACCAATGTAGCGTTTATCCAGACGGAAGAAGGCCGGGCCAGGCACAGCGGAACAACCTACACCTATGAGTACGACCTGAAAGACCACCTGGGCAATACCCGGGTAACGCTAACCCCAGACCCCAATGACCCGACCCAGCAAACGGCGAAGATCTTACAGGAGAATGATTACTATGCCTTCGGGTATGGTATACAATCAATGCAGCAATCCGTGCCGTCCCCAAAAAATGAATATCTTTATAACCATAAGGAGCTACAGGAAGAGACAGGGCTGTATGATTATGGGGCGAGGTTTTATGATCCTGTAATTGGGAGATGGGGAAGCGTTGACCCATTAGCAGAGAAAGATAGAAGATGGTCTCCTTACGTTTACGGATTTGATAATTCGATTCGCTTTGAAGATCCAGATGGGATGTGGCCGGGTGAAGGATTTTTCGGTGATGCTTGGAATCATACAAAAAGTTCATTCGTTGGAACCTTCAGCAATATCAAAAAAGTTTTAACGACCAATCCTGTAACGACGGCGAAGAGTGCTTATCACTCTTTCATGGGCAAATCTATAGGTGGAAAGGTTGAAGCTTATTTTAATCTTTTTCCCGGCTCACATATGATTATATCTGAAGCCAAAGCTATTAAATCAGCGGTTAAAGGTGATGGTAAAGGGGGTGGCGATTTTGTTGGTAGTCAAGCTGCCAATACAGTTATTGTAGGGGCAACAGACGGCGTTTTAAGTGGAGCTGCAAAGGGCATAAGTGCTTTGAGAGGAACAGCCGCAAGCGGATTGGGAGACTTAACTACAGGAGAGGTAAGGAGCATACAAAAAGTGGTAGATCAAGCGGAGAGACCTCTTGAAGTGGGTGGTTCTGCTGCCAGCGGAACCAGAAGAGGTGTTGGAACCGATTTGCCAATTGGAAAAGGCCCTGGAACCAAAAGCGATATTGATTACCTTGCTCCACCTTCAGCTCAACCTTACTTCGATGGTTTACAAGCCGGGTTACCTGGTTTAGATCCGAAGTCAGGAATTATACCGGGGACTGGAAATCCATATATTGGTCCTTTCATTAGATTTGAACCTGGAGCAAAACCAACATTCACACCTAAAACAAGTAATTAATTATGATTAGATTTTGGTTTAAATTTCAGTTTGATGATAGCGAATCGGTTCCTTATGGGACAAGAATTGGCTGTGGAATAACTGCTTACAATTATGAAGATGCTATTAACATCCTAAAAGAAAAGGTCTTCAAAGATAAACCTATTGCTGCAATAATTCAGTGCATAGAGAACATAGATATATCTGAGTTAGATCAGGGACACGTTTTGCCCAATATCGCTCCACCAAATGTTAGGGGTGTTTGGTTCCCATTAGGTTACCAATAGCTATAAACTTAACGAATAAGGCTCCTTTAACCGGGGCTTTGTTCATTTATTATCCTTTTTCAGAAGCTGTTTTAACTTTTGCTTTTCGCTGCCGCAAGGCCCCTGCTACCGCAAGCGTTTTTCGCTGTCGCAAGCCTCTGGCTTGTGGCCCGTTTGCAAAGTATAGCATATGTCTTGTCCTAAAATAGGTTTACACAACAGTAAACAAAAATGGAAAGATATT
>CBIHRB010000040.1:0-41707 GCA_966212355.1 uncultured Mucilaginibacter sp. | reverse complement strand
TTTTTTTCAAGAACTCTTCTTTAACTGTTTCATGCATACGATCTTATACACCCTGGCAAGCCATTATGCTTGTCGGATTTGCGGGGCGTATAAGATTTCTCTTTCGCCCCAACACTTATGCCCTCGCTGCTCTATCGAAATGACAACGGGTTATATTATCGCTATTACAACCCCAGTTCCTTTTTAACTTTCCCCGGCAACTTATCAGCAATAAGCCTGTATGATTGTCTGATATAATGCTCCCATTCCTTTTCACCCAAACTACTGATATCACGCGCCAACACCCATTTATAGCGGGCAATGTAGGGCTGCGGTTCAAGGCCTTCTTTGGATATGATCTCCTCAAAATCTTCGGCAGGCACTTTGAAGGATGCCGAAGGCGGTACGCCATCGGGATGGGTAAACAGGAATGATTTGCCGCCAACATTAAAACACAGGTGTTCGCCCAGTTTAATATCTTCGGTTACGCCGGGCAACTTGTGGCAAATGGCTTGAAGGGTTTCGATGGTCATGATCTATGAAAATACCGTAGAGACGCATAATTGCGTCTCCCGCATGTAAAGTAATGAACAGTTTGCACACCTGCATATTTCAGAGACGTAATTATGCGCCTCTACACAAAAACTATCGCTTCTGCTTGGGCAATTTAATCAATCCTATTCTATACAAATCAATAGCCTCATTCAAAATAAACCGGATAGTATCAACAGGTAAATCGTCCTCCGGATTAAAAATCATGATCTTGATGCGGGCACGGTCCTCAAATGTTAAATCGGGATGGTGCAGGTGCTTCCCTTCAACCATACCTAAAAATGGCTGTTGCGTTTTTTTATGGATCCAAAGGTAACAACACATTTTACCTTTATAATAAAAGAAAGGCATGCTGTATTTCCACTCGGCAGTGATACCGGGATCCTGTGCCAGGATGATATCTCGCAGGGCTAACAGGCAGCTCCGGTTGGGTTCATCTTTGGTGAGGTAGAAGTGATCGATTGGGGTGAGCTGCATAACATTTTATGATAGATGTTCAATAATATCATCGAGCTGTTTTATAAGCATCGGGATATATGTTTGATCTAAATCTAACTGAAATCTTAACTCATTTCCATATCCAACCTGCTCCATTGCTATACAATCTGCAATGAAGTGCCCAAAGCCATCACCCTTAATATCTATTTCTAATTGTTTTTCCAAACTAACAAATTTGGCAACTCCGTTCAGGTCATTATAAATTAATTTTAAACCATCTCTAAAAACACGAAAATCGTACAACATAAATGCAGCCTTATAATTCCCGCTAAATGCACCTGCTTTGATCTCAACATAGCTTTCCAACCAACCATCACTTGTAATTGATTTTATTGTGATTGAAATCATATCGCCGTTGCTGGCTAACTTAAAAGATAACTCATCAAGTTCGTTCATATTTATAAAAGTAATAATTTCGATCGTTTCATCCCCTACCATTATTTTGACATTCCCCTACCCAACCTTCCCCTGCAAAATCCCTATCTTTGCGGCAACATAAATTACCCATCTATGCTTAAAGGATTTTTTAATGTTCCGGCACCGGTAAATGAGCCCGTTTTAAATTACGGTCCGCGGAGTTTGGAGCGTGTGGCGCTTAAGGCAGCTTTAGAAGCCGGTCGTGCCCAACAATTAGATATACCTATGTACATTGGCGGCAAGGAAGTACGTACCAACACCAAGCTGGAGATCCGTCCGCCGCATGATCATAAACATTTACTGGCTATCTTTAGCGAAGGTGACGCAAGCCACGTTACAGCCGCTATTGATGCTGCCCTCGCTGCAAAGGCCGACTGGGAAAACCTGGCCTGGGAACAACGTGCCGCCATATTCCTGAAAGCTGCCGAACTGATCGCCGGCCCATACCGAGCCGAGATCAACGCAGCTACCATGCTTGGTCAGTCTAAAAACGCTTATCAGGCCGAAATTGATTCGGCTTGTGAGTTGATCGACTTCCTGCGTTTCAACGTAGAGTACATGACCGAGATCTACAAACAACAGCCGCCGGTATCGGGCAAAGGTGTTTGGAACCGTGTAGAACAACGCCCGCTTGAAGGATTTGTGTTTGCGCTTACGCCGTTCAACTTTACGGCTATTGCCGGGAACCTGCCTGCATCAGCAGCCATGATGGGCAACGTAGTAGTTTGGAAGCCTGCTTATCCGCAAATCTATGCTGCTAACGTGATCATGAAGATTTTTAAAGAAGCCGGCGTACCTGATGGTGTTATCAACCTGATCTACGTTGATGGCCCTGTTGCAGGCGAGGTGATCTTTAACCACCCTGATTTTGCAGGGATCCACTTTACAGGTTCAACCAAAGTGTTCCAGAATATCTGGCAAACTATTGGTACCAACATCCATAAATACAAAACTTATCCGCGCATTGTAGGCGAAACCGGTGGTAAAGATTTTGTACTTGCCCACCCGAGCGCCAATGCCGATGTGGTAAGTACTGCCCTTGTTCGCGGCGCTTTTGAATACCAGGGACAAAAATGTTCGGCTGCTTCAAGGGCTTATATCCCGGCTTCATTGTGGCCTGCAGTAAAAGCAAACATGCAGCGTGACATTACCTCATTTAAAATTGGCCCGGTAGAAGATTTTGAAAACTTCATCAATGCCGTGATCACCGAAGTATCGTTTGATAAACTGGCCAAATACATCGACGCTGCCAAAGCCGACGAGGGCGTTGAAATTGTTGCCGGCGGCAACTACGATAAAAGCAAAGGCTGGTTCATTGAGCCAACCGTATTGAAAGTTGAAGACCCATATTACGTAACCATGTGCGAGGAGCTTTTCGGCCCGGTACTAACCATATATGTTTACGAAGATGATAAATTTGATGAGATCCTTGATGTTGTAGATAAAACATCTATCTACGCGCTTACAGGCTCAATTATCTCGCAGGACAGGTATGCTATTGAAAAAGCTACCACCCATTTACGCAACGCGGCGGGTAACTTCTATATTAACGACAAGCCAACAGGTGCGGTAGTAGGTCAGCAGCCATTTGGCGGCGCCAGGGGGTCGGGCACCAATGATAAAGCCGGTTCAATGATTAACCTGCTTCGCTGGGTATCGCCACGCACCATCAAAGAAACCTTTGATCCGCCGAAGGATTACAGGTATCCTTTTTTGGCGAAGGAAGTGTAAGCAGCCCCACCCAAACCCTCCCCGGAAGGGAGGGCTTTAAAATAAAAGCGATGAGATTTGAAAAATTCATCGCTTTTTATTTTTTAAAAGTCTCCCCTACCGGGGGAGATTTAGAGGGGGCCGGAGCCTACTACTTGAACTTAAACACAGCATCCATGTTCTCATTGCTGGATGTGCTTACTTTCATATCATTAATAAGCCCTGTGCTGAGGCTGTAAACCCAGCCGTGTACCGCAAGTTCCTGCCCGTTCTTCCACGCGTTTTGCACTATGGATGTTTTGCAAAGGTTGTTCACATTTTCTATCACGTTTAGTTCAACCAGGCGGTTACTGCGCTCGGTTTCGTTTTCAATGGCGTCAAGCTCATCGGCATGTAAACGGTAAACGTCTTTGATGTGGCGCAGCCAGTTATCAATCAGGCCAAACTGGGTATTGCCCATGGCTGCATTAACTCCCCCGCAGCCGTAGTGGCCGGTTACAATTACATGCTTCACTTTCAATACGTTCACAGCGTAATCGAGCACACTCAGCATGTTCATGTCCGAGTGGACAACCATGTTGGCAATGTTACGGTGTACAAAGATCTCGCCCGGGGCGGTATTGGTGATCTGGTTGGCAGGTACGCGACTGTCGGCACAGCCTATCCAAAGTATAGGGGGCTTTTGCCCGTTAGCCAGTTTATCAAAATATTGAGGATCTTCGGCTAAAGCACCTTCAATAAATTTTTTGTTTCCTTCCAGTAAGCCTTCATAGGTAATATGACTGGTATCATGAATTTGAGCACACATATATTTTTAAGATTGATGTTTTAGGATGCAGTTTGACGTTTTCTGCCCGATGCAAACATACGGCTAAGTTTATGCAAAGCAAGCGGCGAAACATCATAATACATAATGGTGAGCAAAATAACCGGGATAAAATAAAAAATGGCAAACTCATACAGGTTAAAAAAGTATCCGCCTGCCAGTGCGCCGAACAGGTAAAAACCAAGCACCGTAAACCTGATCAGTATTTTATTACCGGCGGCTTCCGTATTTTTGGTACGCGGATGGAACCATTCGGCCACCTCGCTGCCCAGGTCGGTAAATAAACCGGTTAAATGGCTCGATTTGATCAGTCCGCCTGAGATATTGGAAACCAGGCTGTTCTGCAATCCCATCGAAAACAAAATAGCGCTGATCACTATTTCGCGTTCCGGTTGTGTTTCCTGGTAAAAATTATGCCCGTAAATGGCAACTCCCAGTAAAATAGCAGCTTCAATTATCATTGGGGTAGAGTTTGCCCGCCACCTGCTTTTATCATCAAATGAACGTACAATGAAGCTGGAAACAAAAGCCCCCGCAAAGAACATCAGCAGCCAAACTAAAAAGATGATCATCTGGTGGTAATTCTGCTGAACTATATGTTGGGCCAAATTAGCTACATGCCCGGTAATGTTAGATGTAAAAGCCAGGAAAGCAAGCATGCCCGCCACATTGGTAACACCCGCTACAAATGCCGTTGATGAGGCCAGCATCAGGTTTTCTTTAAGGGTACGTTGTTCTTTTATTGCTTTAAGCATACTTATTTCACGGCAGGGGTTCAGTTACAATTTACAAAACCTTAACCAAGTTTATATAAGCTTGTTTGATGCAAGGGATAATATTTTAACAAGCCCCCTCTAAATCTCCCCCGGAAGGGGAGACTTTTAATTTTAAGCCCTCCCTTCCGGGGAGGGTTTGGGTGGGGCCGGCACAAAAAAATCCCGGCCACTTCCTAAGAGCCGGGATCAACTTAACAATCAAACCTCCCTACGCCCCTTACAGCGTCGGAAGCACTGATCAAATTCAGCCCCTCTAAATCTCCCCGGGAGGGGAGACTTTTAATTTTAAGCCCTCCCTTCCGGGGAGGGTTGGGTGGGGCTGCTATTAAATTATATTTTAGTGTGCAGCTACAGCTTCAACATCAAGCTCATACACGTAGCCTAAATTATGAGGGCTGCTGCTGCTAACTTTCAGATCTTTAACCAGACCGCTGCCCAGGTCAATTACCCAACCGTGTACTTCAAGGTCATGGCGTTCTTTCCAGGCATTTTGAATGATGGTGGTTTTGCACAGGTTATATACCTGCTCGGTAACATTCAGTTCAACCAGGCGGTTAACTTTGGTAGTCTCGTCGGTAATGCGGTCAAGCTCATGGCTGTGTAAGCGATACACATCTTTAATATGGCGCAGCCAGTTATCAATTAAGCCAAATTGTTTGTTGCTCATAGCGGCAGCGACACCACCGCAGCCGTAATGGCCGGCAACAATAACGTGTTTTACTTTTAATACGTTAACGGCATAGTCAAGCACGCTCAGCATGTTCATGTCTGAGTGTACGCATACATTGGCAATGTTACGGTGTACAAATACTTCGCCGGGCTTGGTACCGGTTACTTCGTTAGCCGGAACACGACTGTCTGAGCAGCCTATCCACAGTACTTCAGGACTCTGACCTTTGGCCAGGTTCTTAAAATACTCACCATCCTCGGCAAGTTTACGCTCAACCCAGGCAGCGTTGTTTTTAATTAAAGTACTGTAACTGCTTGACTGGGCCAGTTTAATATTGTTTGTATCTATTACGGCTTTGCCGTTTGTTTTTTCTTGTGTTGACATTGTTTTTCGATTTTTTTAGTTAGGGTTATAAACCAGTTCTTTTAAAGGAGGTACGTCATACTTCTCCTTTACATCGTGCAGTTGCACAATAATGCCCTTGGTATAGGCATTGTGCTTGTAATTGTGGATGATCTCCAGCACATCCGGATCTATATACCTTGAGTTCGATCCGTCGATCACCACTTCGGCGCCTTGTGGTAAGCTGGTAAGCGTTACCTGTATGGCAGCCTTGTTCAGGAAGGATACTTCCTCGGCCAGCTTAATCTTAATAACTTTTTTGCTGCCATTTTTTTCAATGTGATAGAAGTAGGGATTACGCAAGTTGGTACGCAGAATATAAAAGATCCCCACCAGCATACCTATACCCACACCTATAAGCAGGTCGGTCATAACAACGGCCACAATGGTAACTACGAAAGGGATAAACTGGCTCAAGCCCTGGTGCCACATGTGCTTGAAAAGGCTTATCCGGGCCAGTTTATACCCTGTCATAAGCAGGATCGCTGCCAAACACGACAGCGGGATATGGTTAATTAAAGACGGTATCGCCAGTAAAGCAACCAATAACAATATACCATGCAGTATGGCACTCACTTTAGTGCGGGCACCGGCATTTACGTTTGCCGATGAACGAACAATTACCGCGGTCATGGGTAAGCCGCCAAGCATACCGCTAACAATATTGGCCGTTCCCTGCGCAAGCAGTTCGCGGTTGGTGGGCGAGATGCGTTTGATAGGATCTATTTTATCTACTGCCTCCAGGCTCAGCAGTGTTTCTAAACTGGCAACCACCGCAATGGTGAAGGCCGTTATCCAAACCTGCTTGTTGCCTATCTGGCTAAAATCAGCCGATTTAAACAGCGCAAAAAATTCGGCGCTGCTGTTTACCAGCGGTATGCGTACAAACTGCTTATCAAGCAAGGCGAAGCTTGTGCCGTTAAAGGCCAGGCTTAAACCTATCCCGGCCAGCACCACCAGCAAGGGCGCCGGAACAATAGCCAGCTTTTTAAACTTAGGCCAGTAAATCATGAATGCCAGGGATACCACGCTAATGATCACCGCGCCGTAGTTGATCCGGGCGAACGCCCGCGTTATACCCGAAAAAGTATTATGATCATCAATTTGTCTGAAGCCTTCATCGCCCTCAAAATCGGCATCATAGCCAACCGCGTGCGGAAACTGCTTCATGATCAAAATAATACCTATCGCTGCCAGCATTCCCTCAATAACCGATGACGGGAAGTAATTGGCAATGGTACCGGCTTTAACAATTCCAAGTATGATCTGGAATACACCCGCCAGTACCAGAGCCATTAAAAAGGTTTCATAAGCACCAAGTGTAGTAATGGCATTAAGTACAATTACCGTTAAACCGGCTGCAGGACCAGCCACACTTAATTGCGAGCCGCTAAGTGTACCTACTACTATACCGCCAATAATGCCTGTTAATACGCCCGCGAAGAGTGGCGCGCCCGATGCCAGCGCTATACCTAAACACAGCGGCAAAGCCACCAGGAATACAACGACACTTGAAGGAATATCCCTTTTTAAATTTTTTGGCAGAAAATATTTTTTTAGGTTGAGATTGCCCATAGCAGCCTCACCTTGCTTGATTTGCATAAGAATGAAAATTGAGTAAGATTGTTAAAATGAATTAAAAAGCATTGCTATCCGGATAGGGAAGTATCCGGTTAATCATTTTAAACGTTGGGCGGCGGCGTGGGGACCACAGGGTGATATACCTGCTTGTATAAGGCGTTTTCCTGGTTATGGAGAACTTTGGTTTCGGTAATAAATGTGATGAAGTTTATGGTATGAAGGTCATACTCATCGAAGATTTTTTTCTCCTTCAGGAGGTCTTTTTCGGGGCTGTCTTTTTCAGTTTTGCTTTCCTGCTCCAACTGAAGGATCACCGCACTTACCGTTTTATTATCAAGATATAAAAAAACAGGTGCAAGCGAAATGCCCATCTTTACTACAAAGACGGTCATGAACAGCGCCACTACCCATATTTTATTATTCCTGATCTTCATCAACACAAATATATAAAAATCCGTTATTAAACCACCAGAATAAGTAAGCAAAAGCTATTCTTACAATATAATTACTATTTTTAGACAATTACTAACAACCTGAATTGTGGATAAAAAGCTTGATCTGTTAAGGCTAAAACGTCATGAAGCCATGCAGGGCGGAGGCCCGGTACGTATTGAAAGTCAGCATAAAAAAGGAAAATTAACGGCACGTGAGCGTTTGCATTTTTTATTGGATGAAGGCTCTTTCCAGGAGATAGGGATGCTGGTTACCCACCGCTCCATTGATTTTGGCATGGAGAAAGAAAAATATCCCGGCGACGGTGTTGTTACAGGTTATGGCACCATAAACGGACGGCTCACCTACGTATTTTCCCAGGATTTTACAGTGTTTGGCGGCTCGCTTTCCGAAACCCATGCCGAAAAGATCTGCAAGATCATGGATCTCGCCCTAAAGAATGGTGCTCCTCTTATCGGCCTCAATGATTCGGGCGGTGCGCGCATCCAGGAAGGTGTGGTATCCCTTGGCGGTTATGCCGATATTTTTTACCGCAATACCATGGCATCGGGTGTTATCCCGCAAATCTCGGCTATTATGGGGCCATGCGCAGGCGGTGCTGTTTACTCGCCCGCCATTACCGATTTTATTTTAATGGTTGAGCATACCTCATACATGTTTGTTACCGGGCCCAACGTAGTAAAAACGGTTACGCATGAAGTGGTAACCTCCGAAGAACTGGGCGGTGCCAACACCCACGCCAGCAAATCGGGCGTTACTCATTTTGCCTGTGCCAATGAAATAGCCGCCATTCAGCATATTAAAAGCCTGCTGAGCTATATGCCTCAAAATTGTGAGGACAAAGCTCCTGCCGCTCCCTACGAAAACGGCGACGAGCTTAGGCCTGAGTTAAACACCATCCTGCCGTCCATTGCTTCACAACCCTATGATATCCGCGAGGTTATTGATCACATCATCGATAAAGCTTCGTTTTTGGAGGTCCATAAAGATTTTGCCGAAAACATTGTGGTAGGCTTCGCGCGCCTGGCAGGCCGTAGCATTGGCATTGTGGCCAATCAGCCCGCTTTTTTGGCCGGGGTACTGGATATTCACTCATCAACCAAGGCTGCCCGCTTTGTGCGTTTTTGCGATTCTTTCAACATTCCGCTGCTGGTGTTTGAAGATGTTCCCGGCTTTTTGCCCGGTACCGACCAGGAATGGAATGCCATTATCACCAATGGCGCTAAACTATTATATGCTTTTTGTGAGGCCACCGTTCCGCGTGTTACTGTAATTACGCGCAAGGCTTATGGTGGTGCTTATGATGTGATGAACTCCAAACACATCGGTGCTGATATGAATTTTGCATGGCCGTCGGCCGAAATTGCTGTGATGGGCGCCAAAGGAGCCGCCGAAATTATTTTTAAACGGGAGATCGCGAAGGCCGAAGATCATGAAGCGAAGTGGCTGGAGATGGAACAACTATATTCGGATACTTTTGCCAACCCCTACCGCGCTGCCGAACGCGGCTTTATCGACGAAGTAATTGAGCCCGCCGAAACGCGCGTTAAACTGATTGCGGCATTTAAAATGCTGGAAAATAAAGTAGTGAACAACCCGAGGAAGAAGCACGGGAATATTCCACTGTAGATTTGGGAATTCGGATGTTCGATTTCGGATTTATTTCTTTTTTATTGTAGATGCCGTAATTGCCTTTCTGGCTGTTTACTGGCGCAAGTATGTGCGGCCGCAAGCGCCGTGATTACTTGTGCCTTCGGCAATAGAAAATCAGATTTGTTTATCTTTGCGCTTCTAATTCCGAAATCGAACATCCGAACTCCGAAATGAAAAATATCTCTATCGAACAAATCCGTCCGGAGCTTACCTGGCGGTTAAGGCAACGTATATTATATCCCGAAAGCAAGCTTTATGAAATGGAGATGGAGGAGGATAACCATGGCTATCACTTTGCTGCTTTTAAAGATAATCACATCATAGCGGTGGTATCCCTCTTTAATAAAGGGAACGACTGGCAGTTTCGCAAATTTGCCGTTGATCAATCAGTTCAAAAAATGGGCCTCGGTAAAGCGATGCTTGAGCATATAACCGATTTTGCCCTTACCAATGGAGGTGCGTTGTTATGGTGTAATGCCCGGGTATCGGCCATTGGTTTCTATTTAAAACATGGCTTCACACATACCGGCAAGCTTTTTTCAAAAAACGGCTTCGACTATGAGATCCTCGAAAAACAACTTATTCCTTCTCCGGGTCAGCAATAACAAGAGTAGTAAGCTGCCGAGCCCACAACTGCTTTGGGCTTTGTGCATTTTGCTTTCCGCTTTATAATTACTCTTTCATCAAATCAACAATAATAGCTTTGGCAAAATCATTGGGCTGTTTCTGGTTCGAGATCTTAGCCACCTCAAGTGCGGCCTCTATATCGCCTTGCGCTTCATAAACCACCGCAAGGTTGTAAGCTGCACGGCTGGCAAGCTTCAGGTCGGGCCCGTCGATAAGCGGGTTTAGTATCTTGAAAGCCTGATCAAATTTTCCGGCTTTGATCAGTTCTACCGAGCTGCTTAGCTGGTCGCCATTGGTATACAGGGGCCTGTCATGATAATCGGTGTACGGCAGGTAATCCTTTAGGGCATCCAATGCCGAATTACGGATAGCATCAAATAAAGGCCCGCCGTGGGCAAGTAAGCTGGATGCATTGCCATAAGGATTATTGTCATTTATTTCGGCCTCGCCGTTTAGCCTTTTAAAGTAGATGCCATTGGCTTCATAAAGGGTGAAACTGGTTTTAACCACCGATACCCGGTAAACCGATGGCACGCCGTTGTAATAATCCTGCTGTAATTTAGTTTCGCCTTTAAAATCCTCAAACGCGAGCACATAAGAAGCGTTGTATTTTTTTGCCAGAAATTTCACCGAATCGGTGTTGGCGGTAAAGTTAACCGAATCAACCAGTTGTACAACTTTCACACCGGGCAGCGCATGCAACTGTACAGCGGCATTGTTTATGGCGGTATAAGCGGCGGCTTTAAATGTGGTCAGCACCCGCTTGCCCCGGTTACGGGTTGAATCGGGCATGTAGTGATTAATAACTACTATTGTTGTTTTTGCCCTGTTGAAGGTTTGCTTCGGTGCATAATCAACCGGAACATTTACATATTGAGGTACGCTGCATGCTGCTAAAAAACATACTGCAAATAAGATACAAGTAAGCCTGAATAGTTTCACCTTATTAAAAATTAAATCTCGCGGAAAGGTATAACATAAGCATGAAAGCTTTATGAAATAACCGGTCATTTTTGTATCAAAACAAACCAGCGCCTTCATTGTGACTAAATATTTTCAAAAACGTTTAATATTGATTTTATATAGTTGATATACTGCTTATATCCGGCTTAATTTTAGTGCAATGTCATGAGCTTTGTTATATTTGCTGTATTACTACATTTAGATTGAAAACATTAATTCAATATGGCTAAAAAGAAATCTGACGCCCCACAGCATACGTCCGTTGTAAACGAAACTTCACTCGCGTTTTTTGAAAAATATATCAACAACCCCTCACCTACGGGCTTTGAATGGAAAGGCCAGGAGCTTTGGCTCGAATATCTGAAACCTTACATTGATACCCATTATGTTGATAATTACGGCACCGCGGTTGGCATCATCAATCCAAAAGCCGATTACAAAGTGGTTATTGAAGCTCATGCCGATGAAATTTCATGGTTTGTGAACTATATCACCAACGATGGCTTAATATATGTTATCCGCAATGGCGGCTCCGATCATCAGATAGCGCCTTCAAAACGTGTAAATATCCATACCGATAATGGCGTGGTTAAAGCTGTTTTCGGCTGGCCCGCTATTCACACCCGCCTGGGCGGTGATAAAGAAGAAGCACCTACCCTTAAAAATATCTTTTTAGATTGCGGCTGCACCTCAAAAGAAGAAGTTGAAAAACTGGGCATTCATGTAGGTTGTGTTATCACTTACGAAGATGAATTTATGGTGCTTAACGATCGCTATTATGTTGGCCGCGCGCTTGATAACCGTGCTGGCGGCTTCATGATTGCCGAGGTTGCCCGTTTACTTAAAGAAAACAATGTAAAACTTCCTTTTGGTTTATATATAGTTAACGCGGTGCAGGAGGAGATAGGTTTACGCGGCGCCGAAATGATAGCGCATAAAATTAAACCTAATGTGGCTATTGTTACTGATGTTACGCATGATACCCAAACGCCAATGATCAACAAAATTACCCAGGGCGACTTAGCCTGCGGTAAAGGTCCTGTTGTATCATATGCTCCGGCAGTGCAAAACAACCTGAATAAATTGCTTATTGAAAGTGCGCAAAAAGCGGGCATACCGTTCCAGCGCCAGGCATCATCACGGTCAACAGGGACCGATACCGATGCCTTTGCTTACTCAAACGACGGCGTTCCATCCGCATTAATCTCATTACCTTTACGTTATATGCATACCACCGTCGAGATGATCCATAAAGAGGATGTTGACAACGTGATCCGTTTGATATATGAATCTCTGCTAAACATCCAGGCTGGTCAGGATTTCAGGTACATTAAATAACAAAAAGTACAATTTGTAAAACAATAAGGGCAAAAATCCATTCCCTATTAACATTAATTATAAAATAGCTTTTAAATAAAATACCCCCGATACTATCTATGAAACCAACCTTACTGATATTGGCCGCAGGGATGGCCAGCCGTTATGGCAGTATGAAACAAGTTGACGGCTTTGGCCCCAACGGAGAAACAATTATTGATTATTCAATATATGATGCCATAAAAGCAGGCTTTGGCAAGGTAAGTTTTATTATACGCGAAGAGTTTGCCGAAAACTTTAAGGCAATCTTTGAGCCCAAACTCGCCGGCCGCATTGAAACAGACTATGTATATCAAAGCTTTGATCTTAAGCCATTTGGTATTGATAAAGAGATTGAACGTGCCAAACCATGGGGAACAGCCCATGCCGTGTTAGCGGCCCGCAACCAGATCAACGAGCCTTTTTGTGTGATTAATGCTGATGACTTTTACGGCTATGATTCATTTGAAAAAATGGCTAAATTTTTAACTACCGACGTTAAAGACGATCAGTATTCAATAATCGGATACCAGATCGACCGTACATTATCTGACTATGGCTCGGTATCGCGTGGTGTTTGCAGCGTTGATGATAATGGTAACATGGTTGAAATTAACGAACGCACTGAAGTTTATTTTAAAGAGGACGGCAGCGTAGCTTATAAAGACGCAACCGGCGAACATCCGCTTGATAATGAAACACGTGTATCGATGAATTTCTGGGGATTTACACCGGCTATTTTTAAGCAAAGTGAGGATATGTTCAGGGAGTTTGTCGCCGCTAACGAAAACAACCCGAAATCGGAGTTCTTTATTCCCCTGGTTGCCGATAAGCTGATCAAAAATGGTACAGCCTCTTTTAAGGTGATCCCAACCGGTGCAAAATGGTTTGGGGTTACTTACAAGGAAGATAAGCCAATAGTGCAAAAATGTATCTCCGACCTGGTAACAGGCGGCGTTTACCCCGAAAAGCTTTGGGACTAATTAATATTTGCTCTTCAAAAACAAAAGCTCCCGTTCCAACCGAACGGGAGCTTTTTTGTTTTTATGGCTTCCTAAATTAGTCCTGGTAAATAAAGAATGTTTTTTGATCGCCGTCTTCATAAACGTGCAGGGTTTTCTTAACTACCTGGTTATTGGTTTTAACTTCCATAATGTAATCACCATCTTCAAGATTAGTTAAAACATAGCCCCTTTCAACATCGGTTTTGGTTGATACAACGTCTTTTAGCAAAAGTTCATTTTGTTTGCTGTAAACGCGTACGAATGAACGGCCGTTTTCTGATTTTGCAAGCGTTAATTTAACACCGCGGTCGTGGTCAAGCGCTTTAAAGGTAACAACCTCTTTTGCTTTTGGGGTTACATCGGCGGCTTTAGCTGCTGTAGTAGCAAATACACCTGCGCTTAATAAGAAGAATAATGCTGATAATTTTATTGAAGTTTTCATGATTTTGAGCTTTTAAGTATGTTAAATATTTTGTGTTTGTTATTTTCAATGATCAAATGAACAACAATAATTTTAACTGCTAAAAAGTGTTATACCAGCACCGAAAAGATATAGACCAATACCCAAAAGCATTCGGCAAACACCAAAAACGCACTAATTATCAGTGTTTTACAAGTTGGTCGAAAATTAAAGGGCGTTTATCGGGCAGGAAAGCGGGTTGGTCGTTTTTGGGGATGAAATAGAAAAATCCATGCAACGTTTTCAAAATCCACATTTAATAAAACCAACCTAACCAAACAACGTTGCCTTTAAGTACCTTTATCTATTCCGGGTACGCCACAGGCATGAATTTAGAAATTGCAGACAACGTACAGGGCTTTAAACAGCAGGATGGTATTTTAACAATTAAAACCGCCGAGGCTGAAGCGAGGGTTTATATCTATAGCCCTACAATTATCAGGATAAGCATCAGCAAGAATTTCAATCCGGACGATCCTTCCTTTGCGGTAATCAGACAGCCACTGGCCGATTTTGATTTTGATGAGTCATCCGCCAATATTGATATTACTACACCAGCCTTGAAGCTCAGTATTCAGAAATCGCCTTTAAGGTTCAACTTTTTCACGGCTGCAGGTATCTCGCTGAGTGAAGATGACGCCCGCTTTGGTACAAACTGGCAGGGCGAACGGGTGATCTGTTATCGCCGGTTGTTTGAAGGTGAACGGTTTATTGGCCTGGGCGAAAAAACCGGTAACCTCGACAGGCGTAGCGCGGCCTACGTAAACTGGAATACCGATGCGCCAAACCACACGCCCGAATCCGATCCGCTATATAAAACCTTTCCTTTTTTTATAGGATTGCATAGCGGGCTTACCTATGGGCTGTTTCTTGACAATACCCACAAAAGTTATTTCGACTTTGGTGCATCCACAGATGAAGAAACAAGCTGGTTCGGGGCAGATGGCGGCGATCTGAATTACTACTTTTTGGGAGCACAGGGTGTTGCTAAAATAATTGAAGATTATACCTGGCTTACCGGCAGGATGGAAATGCCGCCGCTTTGGAGCCTGGGCTATCAGCAATGCCGATGGAGTTATATGAGTGCCGATGAAGTGTTGAACATCGCCCAAGCCTTCCGCAAAAAACAGATCCCTGCCGACGTAATGTACTGCGATATCGACTATATGGACGATTTCAAGATCTTCACCTGGAACAAAAAAACTTTCGCTAAACCCAGGCAGATGCTTGATAAACTAAAGGCGATGGACTTTAGGCTGGTTACCATTGTTGATCCGGGAATTAAGGTAGAAGAAGGTTATAAGGAATACGATGAGGGTATTGAGCAGGATTATTTTGCCAAATATCCCGACGGCGAAAATTATACCGGCTATGTGTGGCCGGGCCGCTGTCACTTTCCGGATTTTTTCAGGGAAGAGGTACGCGAATGGTGGGGAGCAGCCTTCACCGCTCTTACCCAACCCGGCGTTGAAGGTTTCTGGAATGATATGAACGAGCCTGCCGCCTGGGGGCAAAATATCCCCTGGATAGTAAAATTTGGAGATAAGTTTATGCCGGAAGTGCGTAATGCCTATGGCATGCAAATGGCCCGCGCCACTTATGATGGCACAAGAAAGATAATGGGAAACAAACGGCCGTTCGTACTTACCCGCGCAGCTTATTCGGGCACGCAGCGCTATTCGGCCGTGTGGACGGGCGATAACACGGGTACCGATGCCCACATGCTTTTAGGACAACGGCTGGTAAATAGTTTGGGTATTACAGGTATGAGTTTTGTCGGCGTTGATATAGGTGGCTTCAGCGGCAACCCTACGCCTGAGCTCATGGTACGCTGGAACTCGTTGGGTACTTATACGCCCATGTTCCGCAATCATGCCATACAGGGCAGTGAAATGCGCGAGCCATGGGAATGGGGCAAGGATAATGAACAGATCATCAAAAAAGATATCGAACAACGGTATAAACTCCTGCCCTACCTGTACAGCAGCTTCTATCAGTCAACGCAAACAGGTTTGCCGGTAAGCCGCACATTAGCCATTGACCATTCAACAGATGAAAACGTTTTTGACGAGCGTTTTCAAAATGAATTTATGTTTGGCGACGCGATATTGGTTGCTCCTGTTGAAAGCACTAAACTGACCGAAGATGTTTACCTGCCTAAAGGCTCATGGTACAGGTTGAGCAGCGACGAGTTTTACAAGGGAGAACAAATAGTTAATGTGCCGGCTCCTTTAAATGATCTTCCCGTATTTGTTAAAGCAAGCGGCATTATTCCCATGCAAAGTGTGGTACAAAGCACCAATGAAAAAGGCGATGGGATATTGCAAATCCACATCTGGAATGGTGAGGAAGCAAATAGTTTTATTTATTATGAAGATGATGGTGTATCGTATGATTATGAGCAGGGTATTTATTATAAAAGGGTTATCAGTTTCAATCCCATAGAAAAGAGCCTCAGTTTATCATCAGTTGAGGGCTCGTTTAAATCGAGGTTTACACATCTGAAATTTGTTTTGCATGGGTTTGAAGATGTAAAGCTGAAAGATGAGATGGTTGTGAATGAAAATGGAGCGATTGAAGTAAGGTTATAATTGTTATTGGTTATTTTGAAATCCTTGCGATAGTATTTACATTCGGTTAAGCATCTCAATAATGGCCAATACCTTTTCACAAATCTACCTTCAGTTTGTTTTCGCGGTTAAAGACAGGTATTGTCTTATATCAAAAAATAACAAAGAAGAATTGCATAAGTATATCACCTCATTGGTTCAGGCCCGGGGTGTAAAATTGCTCGCTGTAAATTGTATGCCTGATCATATACACATTTTTGTCGGTTTAAAACCGACCATATTGATTTCTGATTTTGTAAAAGAAATCAAGGTGCAAAGCAATAAATTTATCAATAGCAAAGATTGGATAAGGGATAGATCTCAATGGCAGGAAGGATATGGAGTGTTTTCCTATTCACAATCACATATCGATTCGTAATTAATTACATCCGGAACCAGGAAATTCATCATCACCAAAAAACATTCAAACAGGAATACATAGCGTTATTGGAAAAATTTGAAATCCCGTTTGAAGAAAGATATTTATTTGATTTTTTTGAACAATAGCACATTTGCAAAGCGAAGATTACGAGGCACCTACGGAGCCGAAAATACTTAGCAGATTCCATGCTATAAACACGTGACTCCTACCGGAGTCCTTAGCAGATTGGTTAGAAATAAAAAATAGCCTATATATTAATCCTGTAGGAGTATCGTGTTTATAGTGTAGAACATGAGGTGGAGCTGGGAACGTCTTTTTAAATTGCTATAAACACGGTACCCCTCCGGGGTTAATCTATAAAGACCATTCTGATTCGCTTGGCGACTCCGTTAGGAGTCACGTGTTTATAGCATAATCCTACGAGTTTTCCGGCTCCGTAGGTGCCCCGTTCTCCCCTATGCTTCTACAACAAAACAATCTACGGCAACAAAAAAACCCGGCTTGGAATTAACCAAACCGGGTTTTATATTATCGAAACAAAATTAATTATTTTACTTCTTCAAAATCAACATCTGTTACGGTGTCAGAGTTGTCTTGCGCGCCTGCACCGTTATCACCGGCACCTGGTGCGCCTTGAGCACCTTCGGCAGAAGCTTTGTACATATCTTCAGATGCAGCAGTCCAGGCTGTGTTAAGCTCGGTTTGTGCAGCTTCGATAGCGTCAAAGTTTTTAGCTGAGTAAGCTTCTTTCAATTTAGCTAAACCGGCTTCGATAGGAGCTTTTTTATCAGCAGGGATCTTATCGCCGTACTCTTTCAGTTGTTTTTCTGTCGAGAAGATCAGGGCATCGGCAGCGTTCAGTTTTTCAACTTCTTCTTTTGCCTTTTTGTCAGCATCGGCATTAGCTTCAGCTTCGTCCTTCATCTTTTTGATCTCGGCATCAGTTAAACCTGAAGAAGCTTCGATACGGATTTTCTGCTCTTTACCTGTAGCTTTATCTTTTGCAGATACGTGCAGGATACCGTTAGCATCAATATCGAAAGTAACTTCGATTTGTGGTACACCGCGGGGTGCAGGCGGAATACCATCCAGGTGGAAACGGCCTATAGTACGGTTACCCGCAGCCATTGGGCGCTCACCCTGTAATATGTGGATCTCAACTGAAGGCTGGCTGTCGCTGGCGGTTGAAAACGTTTCAGATTTTTTAGTAGGAATAGTAGTGTTCGACTCGATCAATTTGGTCATTACACCGCCCATAGTTTCAATACCTAATGAAAGCGGGGTAACGTCAAGCAATAATACGTCTTTAACCTCACCGGTTAACACACCACCCTGAATAGCAGCACCGATAGCTACAACCTCATCAGGATTAACACCTTTTGAAGGAGCTTTCCCAAAGAATTTTTGTACAGCTTCCTGGATAGCAGGGATACGGGTTGAACCACCTACCAAAATCACTTCGTCGATATCAGAAGTGCTTAAACCGGCATTTTTCAAAGCTGATTTACAAGGCTCAATAGTACGTTTGATCAGGCTATCAGCTAATTGCTCAAATTTAGCGCGGGTTAATGTTTTAACTAAGTGCTTAGGCATACCGTCAACTGCAGTAATGTATGGCAGGTTAACTTCAGTTTGAGCAGAGCTTGATAACTCAATTTTAGCTTTCTCAGCCGATTCTTTTAAACGTTGCAAAGCCATTGGGTCTTTACGCAGGTCTAAACCTTCGTCGTTTTTAAACTCGTCGGCTAACCAGTCTATAATTACCTGGTCAAAGTCGTCACCACCTAAGTGAGTATCGCCATCGGTAGCTTTTACTTCAAATACACCGTCACCTAATTCCAATACAGATACGTCATGAGTACCGCCACCGCAGTCAAACACAACAATCTTCATATCTTTATGAGCTTTATCAAAACCGTAAGCTAATGCAGCAGCAGTAGGTTCGTTAATGATACGGCGTACTTTTAAACCGGCAATTTCACCGGCTTCTTTAGTTGCCTGGCGCTGAGCATCGTTAAAGTAAGCAGGAACGGTAATAACCGCTTCAGTTACTTCGGTACCTAAGAAATCTTCAGCAGTTTTCTTCATTTTCTGAAGAATCATTGCAGAAATTTCTTGCGGGGTATATTTACGGTCGCCAATTTCAACACGAGGAGTGTTATTGTCGCCTTTAACTACTTTATAAGGTACACGTGCTGCTTCACTTGTAACTTCGCTAAACTGGTTACCCATAAAGCGTTTAATTGACGAAATGGTTTTTGTAGGGTTTGTGATGGCCTGACGTTTTGCAGGATCACCAACTTTACGTTCGCCATTATCAATAAAAGCTACTACAGACGGCGTAGTACGTTTACCCTCGCTGTTAGCTATAACAACAGGCTCGTTACCTTCCATTACAGCAACGCAGGAGTTTGTTGTTCCTAAGTCGATTCCAATTATTTTAGACATATATGATTGTTTTTTCTTTTTGATTTATTGTTTACTTACCATTGCTGTTTATCAATGCCTGTGCCAATATGCCAATGGCAGTAAAAATTGCCTGTAATTGTCAGTTCATGAACAAGGCGGCAGAATAGCTTACTTTGTGATGACAGGTTGGCAGGACCGTTTGAGGTTAAAGACAAAAGGTTACTGTGTGGTTTGCTAATTGGCAGGATATCGACTAACTTGAAACTTTAATTCACAGGTATCAATCATGAAATACATCAGGGAGGGTAATAATAAATTCGGAACAGTACTTTATACCATCGATGGCAGCTATGTGCGGAAAGGCCAGGGCCGGTTTGGCGACATATTATATACCATAGATGACAAAAATAGTAAAAAAGGGTCAGGGAATGTTTGGCGATGTGGTTTGTAACCTTGACGATAACCTGATCAGGAAAGGCCGTAGCCTCTTTGGCGATGTGCTGTATAATATCGACGGAAATTTTGTGCGGGAAGGCCGCAGCCGGTTTGGTGATATCAAGTTTTATATTGATGAGTGATGGTAGCGTTTACATAGCAAAGTTTTATTTTATCAATTAACTTTTTATTCAACAATCACTTTCAAAATTTGTATTTAATAAAGTGTAAATTTGTATATGGAGACATTGATTGTACTGCCGAAGGATAAAGAGCAGTTAGCTGCATTAAAAGCAATTATGAAAGCTCTTAAAGTTGATTACAAAACCGAAAAAGGCGAAAAAGCCTATAATAAGGATTTTGTAAATAAAATGAAGCAAAGTGAAGATGATTTAAAGGCCGGTAGAACTACACAAATAACACCTGCCGATATATGGAACTTGTAATAACCGATACTGCTAAAGAAGATATTAGATTTTTCTTAAAAAGTGGCCAGAGTTCTATAGTAAAGAAAATTGAACGTCTACTCATTGCCATAAAAGAATCACCATTTATTGGTATTGGTAAACCGGAGCCATTAAAACATGAATATTCGGGTAAATGGTCAAGGCGAATTGATAACCAGCACCGCATCATCTACGAAGTGATCGGCGATAACATAATTATTTATTCCTTAAAAGGACATTACGCCTAATCATCTAATTATGTCTCTATAATTTGTCTTCATCAACAACCTACTGCCAACTGCCTACTCAAAACTGCCAACTGATACGGGCGTTGCCTTCGGCCGGGCTATACGCTCATACGCCTGCAGGCCTTACGCTCATGGCCGGTATCCGCTGCTATCCCTAACGCACTTTTCGGTTTTATAAAATGTCGTGGATTTTCAAATAAAATCCCTTACATTTATCCTAACAAAACAAACGCCTCTGTTACTTAACAAACCAAACAGGCTTATCCTATTGCCTGGAATTGCATAACAAACAGCCTTATTTAACGGCTGTGCCTTCACTTTAAAAAAGCGAACTGGTTTCTTATTGTTATTTAATTCCAAACACCAAATGTTTTCTATACAATCACAACGGTTGCAAATGATACCGTTAACACGCGAACAACTATTACTGCTTAAACAGGATCGTAAGCTTATGGAGCTATCATTAGGCCTCAATCCGTCTGCTATGCTGATCGATCCGCTATATGTCAGGGAAATTGACGATGCCTTTGATAATTTCTGGCTGCCCAACACACTTGCTTTTCCGGATAAACACCTTTGGTATACAGCCTGGGAGATCGTTCTTAAAAGTACCAATACCATTATCGGAGGAATGGGATTCGCCGGTTATCCGAATGAAGCTGGAGAAGTTGAGATTGGTTATATGATCGACGCCAACCAGCATAACAAAGGTTATGCTACAGAAGCTTTACAATTACTTTCGCAATGGGCATTTACACATGAATTTGTGAAAGCTATCATAGTGCACACCTATGCAGATAACCTGCCATCACGAAGGATATTGGAAAAGTGCGGTTTCACGTTGATGAATGAAGTTGAATGCTTATTGACTTATAGCCTGAACCGCGAGTAAACAGATCAGGGAATCACCATGATTTTACCTAAAACGGCAGTCAATTACATAAAAAACGGCCCACTCAAATGAGTGGGCCGTTTTTAGTATCTGTTAAACCGAATAATTAATTATTCGCCTTTTTCAGCGTTTTCTTCGTTTTCAGAAGGTGCAGGTGCTTCAGCAGCCGGTTCTTCTTTAACGTCTTCAACTACTACAGCTTCTTCTGCAGCTACCGGAGCAGCAGCTTTAGCTTTTGCACCAGAACCACCACGACGACGGGTTGATTTCTTAGCAGGAGCAGCAGCGTCAGCACCGTAAACAGTGTTGTAATCAACAAGCTCGATGATCGCCATTTCAGCGTTATCGCCTAAACGGTTTTCTAACTTGATGATACGGGTGTAACCACCCGGGCGGTTAGCAATTTTCTCAGCAACCTCACGGAACAAGATCGAAGTTGCATCTTTATCCTGCAGGTAGCTAAACACTGTACGACGTGAGTGCGTAGTATCGTTTTTTGATTTTGTTAAAAGTGGCTCAACATAACCGCGTAAAACTTTTGCTTTTGCTAATGTTGTAGTGATACGCTTGTGTAAAATAAGCGAAGATGCCATATTAGCCAACATCGCTTTGCGGTGGGCAGTAGTACGGCCTAAGTGATTGTTTTTGTTTCCGTGTCTCATTGTTTTATATATTTCACGTGCATACCGTTGGGCGATAGGCTCAAGCCCTCGGAATTATGCTTTCGCTTAATTATTAGATTTGAGATGTGAGATATCAGATGTGAGAATTTAACTTCCTGATCCGTTATCCTGATCTCGTTTGTTACAAAATAAAAAATGTTAGATTTTGAGGCGAGAAAATCTCATGTCTCAAATCTAACATCTCATATCTTATTCTTCGTCTAACTTAAATTTAGACAGGTTCATACCAAAAGATAAACCTTTTGATTTAACCAGGTCCTGGATTTCTGTTAACGATTTTTTACCAAAGTTCCTGAATTTTAACATGTCAGCAACATCGTACGATACCAGATCAGCAAGGCTGCGGATATCAGCAGCTTTAAGGCAGTTAAGGGCACGTACAGAAAGGTCAAGATCAACCAGTTCGGTTTTAAGGATCTTGCGCATGTGCAGGATCTCTTCGTCAACCTCTTTAGTTTCTTCTTTAGCCTGTGCTTCAAGCATCATATTTTCATCGCTGAACAGCATAAAGTGCTGGATCAGGATTTTAGCTGCTTCTTTCAAAGCATCTTCAGGGTGGATCGAACCATCGGTAGCAATATCCAATACTAATTTTTCATAGTCGGTTTTTTGCTCAACGCGATAGTTTTCGATGGTATATTTTACGTTTTTGATCGGCGTATAGATCGAGTCGATAGCGATCACACCTACATTAGCATCAGGATTTTTATTTTCCTCGCTTGGTACGTAACCACGGCCCTTGCCTACAGTAAGCTCAACTTCAAGCGTTACAGCCGGGTCCATGTTGCAAAGTACCAAATCAGGATTTAATACAGTAAAGTTGTTAGAGAATTTGGTGATATCTCCTGCTTTAAATGCATCCTGGCCATTTACAATAACAAATATTTTCTCGCTGTCGCCAGATTCACCTGTTTTCTTAAAACGAACTTGTTTAAGGTTCAGGATGATCTCGGTTACGTCTTCAACAACACCTTTGATGGTTGAAAATTCATGAGTTACTCCCGAAAAACGAACAGAAGTAATTGCATAACCTTCAAGTGATGAAAGTAAGATACGACGCAGAGCATTACCAATGGTTACACCAAAACCTGGTTCTAACGGACGAAATTCAAACGTACCATCAAAATCATTTGCTTTTTGCATGATAACCTTGTCTGGTTTTTGAAATGCTAAAATTGCCATTTATATCCTTTATTTATTGTTTACTTGATAATTGATTTGAGATATGGGATTTGAGATGTGAGATTTCCTCTGCTGTTCAAACGCTTATTCAAATCTTTTGTTTGTGATTTGCATATATACGAAAACCAGAAATGAGATTTGAAAAAACTCTCAAATCTCACATCTGATATCTCATATCTTATTTAGAGTACAACTCGACGATCAGGTTTTCCTTGATGTTTTCAGGGATCTCATCGCGGTTAGGATAGTTAAGGAATTTACCTGTAAGGTTGTTCGCATCCCACTCTAACCAGCTGTATTTGTTGATTCTTCTTCCTGCTACTGAAGTAGTGATAGCCTCTAATGATTTAGATTTTTCACGTACCGCAACCACGTCACCAGCTTTCAATGCATATGAAGCGATGTTTACAACAGCACCGTTAACAGTGATGTGTTTGTGGTTAACCAACTGACGTGCTGCCGAACGTGTAGGAGCAATACCTAAACGGAAAACAGCGTTGTCTAAACGTGCTTCCAGGAATTTCAACAGGTTTTCGCCTGTGATACCTTCTTTAGCTGATGCACGGTGAAATAAGTTTTCGAACTGACGCTCTAATACACCATAAGTGTATTTAACTTTTTGTTTCTCTTGCAACTGAGTAGAGTACTCTGATTGCTTTCCACGGCGTTTTGAAGCACCGTGCATGCCCGGAGGATAGTTTTTACGTTCTAACGCTTTGTCCGGACCGAAGATCGGCTCACGGAAACGACGGGCAATTTTGGATTTTGGTCCTGTATATCTGGCCATTTTTGTGTGTTCTTAAAGTATCATGCAGCCTGCAGCTGCCGAATCTTAGCTTTAAAAAATATGTTAATTAAACTCTTCTTCTTTTTGAAGGACGGCAACCGTTGTGTGGAAGCGGTGTAATATCTTTAATCGTAGTTACTTCGATACCTGCAGTTTGCAAAGTACGGATAGCCGACTCACGACCGGCACCAGGGCCTTTTACAAATACTTCAACTTTACGTAAACCTAAGTCATAAGCAACTTTACCGCAATCGGCAGCAGCTTGTGAGGCAGCGTAAGGAGTATTCTTTTTTGAACCTTTGAAACCCATTTTACCAGCTGATGACCATGAAACTGCCTGGCCGGTTTTGTTGGTAAGGGTGATGATGATGTTGTTGAAAGTAGCATTGATATGTGCTTCGCCAACCGGCTCAACAATCACAATGCGTTTCTTGGTTACTTTTTTAGCTTTAGCCATTTTTTTAATTTTTGAATTAATGAATTACTGAATTAGCGAATAATCCGGACCCATTAATTATACTGTCAAAATGAGGTATTCCTGATGATCTTAAAGCGACAACTACTCACCGCTCTCTGCTCACCAATCACTTACTACTTAGTAGCTTTTTTCTTGTTAGCAACTGTTTTACGTTTTCCTTTACGGGTACGTGAGTTGTTTTTAGTACGCTGACCACGTAATGGTAAACCTTTACGGTGACGTGTACCGCGGTAGCAACCGATATCCATCAGGCGTTTAATGTTAAGCTGCACTTCTGAACGTAATGCGCCTTCAACTTTAATTTGCTCGTTAATGATTCCACGTATAGCGGCTAATTGCTCATCGGTCCAGTCTTGTACTTTGATATTAAAATCAATACCAGCCTCAGTCAAAATTCTTTGAGCTGTTGAGCGGCCAATACCGAAAATGTAAGTAAGTCCGATTTCTCCTCTTTTATTCTTTGGTAAATCAATACCTGATATCCTTGCCATATTGTTTATTTAGTGATTTAGTGACTTAGTGATTGGGTGAGCTTTTGCTTTTAATAAATTCAGCAACTCACTAATTCACTAATTCAAAATTAATTTTTCTTAGCCCTGGCGTTGTTTAAACTTCGGGTTCTTTTTGTTAATAACGTAAAGTTTCCCGTTACGGCGGATGATCTTGCAATCAGCGCTGCGCTTTTTGATGGATGCTCTAACTTTCATCTTTTTATTTATATCTATAGGTTATTCTACCCTTTGTTAAATCGTATGGACTCATTTCCAGTTTCACCCTGTCGCCAGGAAGAATTTTGATGTAATGCATACGCATTTTGCCCGATATGTGCGCTATAATCTCATGACCATTTTCAAGTTCAACTCTGAACATTGCATTTGACAATGCCTCTCTAATTGTACCGTCTTGCTCAATCGAAGATTGTTTAGCCATATTTTGTTGATTATTACTTAATTATCCGCCCTAAAACCGGGATGCAAAATTAATAAAAAATTATTTAATTATTATTTTTTTCTTTTAAAACATTTTCTACGTAATCAAACGTCGATAAAATGTCTGGAGTACCTTTGCGTACCGCTACAGTATGCTCATAATGTGCCGAAGGTTTCTTGTCAGATGTTGAAACTGTCCAGCCATCATCCCAAAACTTAACACCGGCACGGCCGGCATTGATCATGGGCTCAATGGCTATCACCATGCCTTCTTCCAGTTTGATACCGGCACCGCGTTTGCCATAGTTAGGTACTTCGGGTTTTTCGTGCAGTTTTAATCCTACACCATGACCAACCAGTTCCTTTACTACACCAAAGCCGTTCTTTTCGGCATGCTCCTGTACCGCGTATCCTATATCACCTATACGCATCCCTACAACCGCTTTTTCAACACCCAGCTTTAAGCATTCCTGCGTTACACGCATCAGCTTTTTAACCTGGTCGTTAACCTCGCCAATGGCAAAGGTATAAGCCGAGTCGCCGTAGTATTTATTTAAAACAACACCGCAATCAACTGATACCAGGTCGCCTTCAGTTAAAACATGCGATCCGGGGAAGCCGTGTACAACCTGGTCATTCAGGGAAATACACAGTGAATAAGGAAATCCGTGATAGTTTAAAAAGGCAGGCACGCCGCCGTTGTCCCGTATAAAGGTTTCGGCAAGCTTATCCAGTTCAATTGTTTTAACACCCGGAGCAATAACCTTAGCTATTTCTCCGAGTGTTTTTGAAACAAGTAAAGAACTTTCTCTTATGAGTTCTATCTCTTCGACAGACTTATAATTGATTTTTGACATTGCTAATTAAATCGCTGTCGGACTGGTACCGGCAGCGGCAGGCATAGCTGTACGTCCCTTAATCCGTCCGGTTTTCATTAAACCATCATAATGGCGCATCAACAGGTGACTTTCTATTTGCTGTAATGTATCCAGCACAACACCCACCAGGATGATCAGCGATGTACCGCCGAAGAACCTTGCGAATATTGGAGATACACCAACCAAACTGGCCAGCGCCGGGATGATTGCTATAATAGCCAGGAATACTGATCCTGGTAAAGTGATCTTTGAAATTACGCCATCAATAAACTCGGCAGTAGTACGGCCTGGTTTGATGCCCGGGATAAAGCCACCGTTCTTCTTCATATCATCGGCCATTTGGTTAGGGTTAACCGTAATAGCAGTATAGAAGTAAGTGAACAGGATGATCAGGATCCCAAACAACAGGTTATGCTCCCATGAGTTATAGTTAGCTAAAGCTATCAATACACCGCTTGATGATACATTAGGGAAAAACTGCGATACGGTTTGCGGGATGAACATTAATGCCTGAGCAAATATGATTGGCATTACACCGGCAGCATTTACCTTTAAAGGTATGTACTGGCGTACACCGCCATATTGTTTGTTACCCACTATACGTTTAGCGTACTGTACCGAAATTTTACGTGTTCCCTGTACTATCAGTATAGTAAACATTACCACACCAATCAAACCTACGATCTCCACAATGAAAGCGATCAAACCACCGGCACCGCCATTACGCGAAATGAACTCGGTTGTAAAAGCGCCAGGTAACTGAGCAATGATACCCACCATGATAATAAGTGAGATACCGTTACCGATACCTTTATCGGTGATCTTTTCGCCTAACCACATTACAAATAATGTACCTGCCGTTAATACAAAAGTATTAAGGAAAATGAAGGTAAAAGGATCGGCAATAGTCCTTGCGTCAGCAGCAACCTGCGATTTTAGGTAACCTATAGCCTGTAAAAAGGTAATACCTATTGTTAGGTAGCGGGTCCATTGGTTAAGCTTGTTGCGGCCGCTTTCACCTTCTTTTTGCAATTTGGTAAAATACGGAACGGCAATACCCAGCAGTTGCACCACAATTGAAGCCGAAATGTAAGGCATAACACCTAACGCGAAAATAGAGGAACGTGAAAACGATCCTCCTGCAAACATATTCAGCAATCCTACTAATCCTTCTGCTTTTTGGGTTGATGCTACCGCGGCGTTAACGCCCGGTAAAACCACGAATGAGCCTACACGATATATTAAAAGAAATAAGAGTGTGTTAATAATACGCACTCTCAGATCTTCGATTTTCCAGATATTGGATAATGTGGTGAAAAATTTCTTCATCGAAATTATAACTTAACTATGGTACCACCTGCAGCTTCAATAGCTTTTTGAGCTGTAGCAGTAAATGCATGTGCTTTAACTTCTATTTTGGCAGTAAGCTCACCACGGCCCAGGATCTTAACCAGGTCGTTACGTGATACCAAACCGTGCTCTTTCAAAGTATCAAAATCAACAGCAGTAAGTGAAAATTTTGTTACTAATTCCTGAAGTACGTCAAGGTTTACGCCTGTGTACTCAACACGGTTAGGGTTTTTAAAGCCTACCTTAGGCACACGGCGCTGTAAAGGCATCTGACCGCCTTCAAAGCCTACCTTGGTGCTGGTACCTGAACGTGAACCGGCGCCTTTGTGGCCACGGGTTGACGTACCGCCACGGCCAGAACCTGTACCACGGCCAATTCTTTTTCTATTTTTGGTTGAACCTTCTGCAGGTTTTAAATTACTTAAATTCATGATATTAAATATTTTCAACCGCTACCAGGTGGTTCACTTTCCTAACCATCCCAACTATAGCAGGTGTAGCCTCAACTTCCACACTGTGGTTAATTTTACGCAATCCTAAAGCCTGGATTGTTTTTTTCTGGCGTTCCGTTCTGTCGATCACGCTCTTAATCTGTGTTATTTTGATCTTAGCCATGACTGATTATCCGTTAAATACTTTACCTAAACTGATGCCGCGCTGTTGTGCTACTGTATTGGCATCACGTAACTGGGCTAATGCCGATACGGTTGCTTTTACCACGTTGTGCGGGTTTGATGAACCTTTTGATTTTGCCAATACGTTGTGTACACCTGCCGACTCTAATACGGCACGCATAGCACCACCTGCAATTACACCGGTACCGTTAGCAGCTGGTTTAATGAAAACAAAACCACCGCTAAATTTACCAATTTGCTCATGAGGTACAGTTCCGTTAATGATTGGAACTTTTACCAGGTTCTTTTTAGCATCATCAATGCCTTTAGCAATAGCTTCAGTTACCTCTTTAGCTTTACCTAAACCGTAACCTACAACACCGTTTTCATCACCTACTACTACGATAGCAGAGAAGCTGAAAGTACGGCCGCCTTTGGTTACTTTGGCAACACGCTGTATGCTTACCAAGCGGTCTTTTAATTCGATCTCGCTTGTTTTTACTCTTTTTATGTTGATTGTTGACATTTCTCTTTTCGATTAAAAGTTTAAACCACCTTCACGTGCACCTTCGGCCAATGACTTAACACGGCCATGGTACAGGTAACCGTTCCTGTCGAAAACCACATCTTTAATACCTGCAGCAAGCGCTTTTGAAGCTACTAATTTACCAACAGCTACTGATTGATCTGATTTTGTACCTTCAGCGGCAAAATCTTTTGATAAAGATGATGCTGAAACTAAAGTTTTACCGGTTACATCGTCAATGATCTGCGCATAAATACCTTTATTACTTCTAAATACTGACAGGCGGGGACGTTCTGTTGACCCTGAAAGGCGTTTCCTGATGCCTTTTTTAATCCTGTCTCTTCTTGATAGTTTAGCTCCCATGACGATTATTTTTTAGATGCTGATTTACCTGCTTTTCTTCTCAATATCTCGCCCTGGAACTTGATACCTTTACCTTTGTAAGGCTCTGGAGCACGTAATGAACGGATTTTAGCTGCAACCTGACCAATCAATTGTTTGTCGATAGACTCAAGGATGATGGTTGGGTTTTTACCTTTATCAGCAGTGGTTGTAACTTTAATTTCTTGTGGCAATTCAAATACATAGTGGTGAGAGAAACCCAACACTAAATCTAATGTATTACCTGTATTGGTAGCACGGTAACCTACACCCACTAATTCCTGGGTTACTTTGTAACCTTCAGTTACACCAATTACCATGTTATTTAAAAGCGCACGGTATAAACCATGTAACGCTTTGTGACGTTTTTGATCAGACGGGCGTTGAACCAGTAACTGACCGTCTTCCTGTGCAATAGTGATATCGCTATCAATTGCCTGTTGCAACTGGCCTTTAGGACCTTTTACGGTAACAACATTATCTGCTGAAACGGTAATGGTTACTCCCTGTGGCAGTGCTATCGGTGCTTTTCCTACTCTTGACATTGCTTAAATTTCTTCTGTTAATAAACGTAGCATAAAACCTCACCACCAACATTTTGCTGACGAGCTTCTTTATCAGACATAACGCCTTTAGAAGTTGACAGGATGGCGATACCTAAACCATTTAGTACACGTGGCATGTTTTCCATACCTGCGTATTTCCTCAAACCTGGTTTGCTGATGCGCGAAATGCTGCGGATAGCAGAAATTTTAGTTATCGGGTGGTATTTCAAAGCAACTTTGATAGTGCCCTGAGGACCATTATCCTCAAACTTATAATTTGCAATGTAACCTTTGTCGAAAAGCACCTTAGTGATTTCCTTCTTCAGATTTGATGCAGGAATTTCAACAACCCGGTGGTTGGCTTTAATAGCATTCCTTACTCTTGTAAGATAATCTGCGATTGGATCTGTATTCATTTTATTGTGTTATGACGGTGGTTTCCTTCCGGTAACATCCCGGGCGACCTTCCATCGGTTAATTCATTTTTTGCTTAACGCTAAAAGCATAAAGCCTAAAGCTTTATTTGCTTTACGCTTTATGCCTTAAGCTTTCAGCTTAATATTACCAGCTTGCTTTTTTTACTCCCGGGATCTTGCCTTCAAGAGCCATTTCACGGAATGTAACACGTGAAATGCCAAACTGACGCATATAACCACGAGGGCGGCCGGTTAATTTGCAACGGTTGTGCAGTTTTACCGGTGATGATGCTTTTGGTAATTTATCTAAAGCAGCGTAATCGCCAGCTTCTTTTAAAGCAGCTCTTTTTTCAGCGTATTTAGCTACTAATTTTGCGCGCTTTACTTCACGTGCTTTTACACCTTCTTTAGCCATTGCTATTTTGATTTTTAAATGGTAAACCAAATTGTTTCAACAACTCCAATGCTTCAACATCGTTTGTTGCGGAGGTTACAAAGGTAATATCCATACCTTGGATTTTATTGATTTTGTCAATATTTATCTCAGGGAAGATAATTTGCTCAGTAATACCTAATGTATAGTTGCCGCGGCCATCAAAACCTTTATCGTTGATGCCTTTGAAGTCACGGATACGTGGCAGGGCTACAGCGATTAAACGATCCAAAAACTCGTACATTGTGTTGTCACGCAGGGTAACACGTACGCCAACCGGCATATTTTTACGCAATTTAAAGTTTGAGATATCTTTTTTAGATTTTGAAGATACTGCCTGCTGACCAGTGATGGTAGTTAACTCAGTGATGGTGTTTTCGATCAATTTCTTGTCGGTAGTTGCACCACCTACACCCTGGTTAATGGCAATTTTCTCCAGTTTAGGAACCTGCATTACGCTTTTGTACTGAAATTTATCTTTCAGTGCGGTGCGGATTTCGTCCTTGTATTTTGATTTTAATCTTGGTACGTAAGTCATTACTTAATTTCCTCCCCTGATTTTTTTGCTACCCTTACTAATTTGCCGGCTTCGTTCTTTTTACGGCCAACACGGGTTGTATTACCTGTTTTAGGATCAACCAGCATTAGGTTTGAAATATGTATAGCAGCTTCTTGTTTAACAATTCCGCCGTTAGGGTTAGCAGCATTAGGTTTAGTATGTTTTGATACCATATTGGCACCTTCAACAATAGCCCTGTTCTTATCTACCAAAACCTCAACGATTTTGCCTTGTGATCCTTTTGAATCGCCGGCGATAACTTTAACCAGGTCGCCTTTACGGATCTTTAATTTTACTTTCTTTTCCATGTTACAATACCTCCGGTGCTAATGATACAATTTTCATAAATTGTTTCTCGCGCAGTTCCCTTGCAACAGGGCCAAAGATACGTGTACCCCTTGGCTCGTCCTGGTTGTTTAACAACACAGCTGCGTTATCGTCGAAACGGATATATGAACCGTCTTTTCTGCGGATCTCTTTTTTAGTGCGCACAACTACGGCTTTTGATACGGTACCTTTTTTCACGTTACCTGATGGTAAAGCGCTTTTTACGGTAACCACAATTTTATCGCCGATTGATGCATACCTTTTACCGGTACCACCCAATACACGGATCACTAAAACTTCTTTAGCGCCGCTATTGTCGGCTACTGTTAATCTTGATTCCTGTTGTACCATCTTATTTAGCCCTTTCTAAAATTTCAACTAATCGCCAGTTTTTGGTTTTGCTCAGCGGGCGGGTTTCCATGATCAATACTGTATCGCCTACGCCACAGGTATTGTTTTCATCATGAGCCTTGAATTTGGTAGTTTTCTTTACGAATTTACCATAGATAGGGTGTTTCACCTTACGCTCAACGGCCACAACAATAGATTTTTCCATCTTATTGCTTACTACAAGGCCGGTACGTGTTTTTCTTAAATTTCTTTCCATTTTTACTAATGTTTAAAAAATTAATTCTTTTCAGAAGCGGCCGCCGCTTTACGTTTTGTTAATTCAGTATTTAACTGAGCAATTCCTTTGCGTACTTTGGTTATACGGGACGGGTTCTCAATAGCTGAAACTGCATGAGCGAATTTCAATTTGGTTAGGGTAGCCCTTTCCTCGCTGATCTTAGCAACAATCTCTTCAGTTGATAGGCCCAAAATTTCTG
Source organism: uncultured Mucilaginibacter sp. (assembly GCA_966212355.1). GTDB lineage: Bacteria > Bacteroidota > Bacteroidia > Sphingobacteriales > Sphingobacteriaceae > Mucilaginibacter. The sequence goes on along the minus strand of CBIHRB010000040.1, from coordinate 9,444 downwards.
AGTTCTTCATTTTTCTTTGTTATTTGTTGTCTGTTGGTAAGTTTAAACGTTGTATTGTTTTTATTTGAATGGTGAAATTCGGCATCTAACTTCACAACATTAAAACTTTACAACTCTTCAACTAACTCCTCAATTTATGCTTCTACGTAATCCCTACGTACAATAAATTTAGTTTGCACCGGTAATTTCTGTGCTGCAAGGCGTAAAGCCTCTTTAGCAACTTCCAAAGGCACACCTTCGGCTTCAAAAATGATCCTTCCGGGGCGTACTACCGCAACCCAGTATTCAGGAGCACCTTTACCTTTACCCATACGTACCTCTGCAGGTTTCTTGGTTACAGGTTTGTCAGGGAATATCCTGATCCAAACCTGTCCTTCACGTTTCATAAAACGTGTTACAGCGATACGTGCAGCCTCGATCTGACGGCTGGTGATCCATGCCGCTTCGAGTGATTTAACACCAAAAGATCCGAATGAAAGTTCAGCACCACGGGTGGCTAAACCTTTCATTCTGCCTTTTTGCATCTTTCTGAACTTCGTTCTTTTTGGCTGTAGCATTTTCTTAAGCTTTTATATCGTTATTCGATATTTGTCTTGTACTTTAATTATTATCTCTTACCTGGGCCACCCGGACGGTTTCCACCTTGTCCACCCGGACGGTTTCCACCTTGTCCGCCCGGACGGTTACCACCGCCACGACGATCGCCACCTGGTTTCCTGTCGCCACGACGCTCACCGCCGCGCTCGCCGCCTCTTTCGTTACCACGGCCACCAAAGCCTGGTGCACCGCCCTCTGGCCTGCCACCTTTGCCGCTTGCGCTGCTGGTACCGCCAATGTTTGGAGAAAGATCGCGTTTGCCATAAACCTCGCCTTTGCAGATCCAAACTTTAACACCTATTTTACCATAGGTAGTTAATGCTTCTGCCAATGCGTAGTCAATGTCGGCACGGAAAGTGTGCAAAGGAATCCTGCCTTCTTTATATTGCTCGCTCCGTGCCATCTCAGCGCCGCCTAAACGGCCTGAAGTCATTACCTTGATACCTTCGGCACCCATACGCATGGTTGCAGCGATTGTGGTTTTCATGGCACGACGGAAAGAGATACGTGCTTCTAATTGTTTTGCAATGCCTTCTGCCACTAATTGTGCATCAAGCTCAGGGCGTTTGATCTCGAAAATGTTGATCTGAACTTCTTTCTTGGTAAGTTTTTTCAACTCTTCTTTGATCTTGTCAACTTCCTGACCGCCTTTACCGATCACAATACCCGGACGGGCAGTGTGGATAGTTACGGTAATGCGTTTTAAAGTACGCTCGATAACTACTTTAGATACACCACCTTTAGCAATACGAGCTGAAAGGTATTTGCGGATTTTTTCGTCTTCAACTAATTTATCGGAGTAGTTGTTGCCACCGAACCAGTTAGAATCCCAACCTCTGATGATTCCTAACCTGTTACCTATTGGATGTGCTTTCTGTCCCATTTCAATTAATTGTTTTCGTTTTTAGTATCCACAACAAGTGTTACGTGGTTTGAGCGTTTACGGATACGGTATCCTCTTCCTTGCGGAGCAGGGCGTAGCCTTTTTAACTGACGGCCACCGCCTACAGATACTTCTTTTACAAAAAGATCATCAGCGTTTTTGCCTTCGTTTTTAGCTTGCCAGTTGTTAATTGCTGATAAAAGCAATTTTTCAACGCGGATAGCCGCTTCTTTATTAGTGAACTTTAAGATGCTTAAAGCCTTAAATACGTTTTCACCGCGGATCAAGTCAACCACCAAACGCATTTTGCGTGGTGAAGTTGGGCAGTCCTGTAACTTAGCAACAGAAGCGCCGCCTACAAGAGCTTTCGCAGCTTCTTTTTGTTGCCTGATCAGTACAGACTTTTTAATTTTTGTTGTTGCTTCCATTGCCTGTTATTTTTTCTTTTCTGCGTGTCCGCGGAATGTACGGGTTGGGGCAAACTCTCCCAGCTTGTGTCCAACCATGTTTTCTGTTACGTACACAGGGATAAACTTGTTACCGTTGTGTACTGCGAATGTATGACCAACGAAATCAGGAGAGATCATGGAACGACGTGACCATGTTTTTACAACTGATTTTTTATTTGCATCATTCAGCACCATAACTTTCTTATCTAAGTTATGATCGATGTAAGGTCCTTTTTTTATTGAACGAGCCATTATTTCTTCCTTCTTTCAATGATGTAACGATCCGATGTTTTCTTCTTGTCACGGGTTTTGTAGCCTTTAGCTAATAAACCTTTACGTGAACGTGGGTGACCACCTGAGGCACGGCCTTCACCACCACCCATAGGGTGATCTACCGGGTTCATAGCTACACCACGTACCCTTGGCCTGCGGCCTAACCAGCGTTTGCGGCCGGCTTTACCTAACACAGCGTTTGCTCTTTCGCCATTTGAAACGGTACCGATAGTTGCCAAACAAGTTGACAGGATCATGCGGGTTTCGCCTGAAGGCAATTTGATGATAGCATATTTGCCATCACGTGCTGATAATTGAGCGTAAGTACCGGCGCTGCGGGCAATTACACCACCCTGGCCAGGGTTTAACTCAATGTTGTGAATGATCGAACCAAGAGGGATATTCTTTAATGGTAAGGTATTACCTACTTCGGGAGCTGCTGTTTCGCCTGCTGTTACTATTGTACCAACTGTTAAGCCTTCCGGAGCAATCATGTACCTTTTCTCGCCATCGGCAAAGTGTAGCAGGGCTATACGTGCCGAACGGTTAGGATCGTACTCGATAGTTGCAACTTTTGCCGGGATATCAAACTTATTACGTTTAAAATCAATTAACCTGTATGCTTGTTTATGACCACCACCTAAGTAGCGCATAGTCATTTTACCGCTGTTGTTACGACCGCCCGATCTTTTGTTTGATGCTACAACCAACGATTTTTCAGGAACGTTTGTTGTGATATCTGAATTAGATACATCAACTCTGAAGCGGGTACCCGGGGTAACCGGTTTAAATCTCTTTACTGCCATTTCTATAATTATATATTGCTGTAAAAATCAATTACTTCTCCGTCCTTCAACGTAATGATCGCTTTTTTGTAAGTAGCTGAACGGCCCTGAACGGCGCCTGCCTTAGTATTGCGAGTTTTAAGTTTGCCGACGTATTTCATGGTGTTTACCGCCGTAACGTTTACACCGTACATTGCCTCAATGGCACTCTTGATCTGAATTTTGTTAGCCCTGTGATCAACTTTGAAAGCATAACGGTTAAGCTTGTCAGTTAACTGAGTAACTTTTTCAGTAAGTAGGGGTTGTTTTAAAATTTCCATAATTACTTAGCTAATGCTTCCTCCAAAGTTTTAACAGCACCTGTAGTTAACAACAGCTTGCCTGCGTTTAACACATCATAAGTGTTAAGCTGCTCAACTGAAATTACTTTGCTTTTCTTCAGGTTCCTGCTTGATAAATAAACGTTGTTATTTTCAGCGCCTGCTACTACTAATAATGTTTTATCATTAGTAACATTCAAATCGGCCTCCAATTTAATGTAGTTTTTAGTTTTGATGCTATCAAAATTAAAGTCTTCCAACACTAAAATGTTGTTATCCTTTGCTTTGTATGATAAAGCAGAGTTACGGGCCAGTGATTTAAGCTTTTTGTTTAATTTGAAGCTGTAATCGCGTGGTTGCGGACCGAATACACGGCCACCACCGTTAAATAATGGCGATTTAATACCACCGGCACGGGCACCGCCTGTACCTTTTTGCTTATATAGCTTGCGGGTTGAACCTGCAATCTCATTACGCTGTTTTGATTTGTGTGTACCCTGACGTTGGTTAGCAAGATATTGCTTAACGTCAAGATAGATAGCGTGATCATTTGGCTCAATACCGAAGATCGACTCAGGAAGCTGCACCTTGGCACCTGTTTCTTTACCTGATACGTTTAATACGTTAACTTCCATCTTATTTATCCACTATTACAAATGAACCCTTAGCTCCGGGGATGGAACCTTTAACTACTAACAGATTCTGCTCCGCGAAAACCTTAACTACTTCAAGGTTTTGTATTTTAACACGGGCGTTTCCGGTTTGACCTGCCATGCGCATACCTTTAAATACACGTGATGGCCATGATGACGCACCCAAAGAACCTGGCGCACGTAAACGGTTGTGCTGACCGTGAGTTTGCATACCCACGCCGCCAAAACCATGACGTTTTACCACACCCTGAAAACCCTTACCTTTTGAGGTACCTACCACGTCAACAAAATCTCCCGCAGCAAAAATGTCGACAGTAACGGTGTCGCCTAATGCTTTTTGATCTTCGAAAGTTTTGAATTCAACCAGTTTACGCTTTGGAGCGCTACCGGCTTTCTGGAAGTGTCCTTTTAGAGGGGCAGAAGTGTTTTTTTCCTTTTTGTCGCCATACGCTAACTGAACAGCAGCGTATCCGTCTGTATCCACAGACTTAACTTGTGTTACCACGCAAGGGCCAGCTTCGATTACTGTGCAGGGAATGTTTTTCCCTGTTTCGTCGAAAATGCTGGTCATTCCTACTTTTTTACCAATAATTCCTGACATTTTTTTAATTGTTTTTGTGCCCATCGAAGCAGTAGGGCTTCGTTCAAGGCATATTTCTCCCCCGAAAGGGACGGCAAAGATAGAAACTTTGTATTAATTATCAAATAGTTAGTAAGTTATTTTTTTATAATTTTTGCATCCGCGTTTTAACATATGTTTGAAAGGTATTTGGCTAAGCATTAGCCGCTTTGATTTTTTCACTTTTCGGAGCCATTTCGGATCGCATGTTACCTCATCACCCGATTGGCGGCGTAAAACCGAGGATGGGTTGAGGAAATTTTTAAAAAACCAGAAAGGATTGGAAGGAAAATGCTCCTCTCATTATAGACGATATAGTATCCCGCTATAAAGCTATCCCGCAGCATTGTTTTTGAGAAGCTTTTGTATTAAGTAACTGCGGTGTTTTAAGAGAGCCGCAAAGAAGGGGAAACCAATTGAAAAGTTTAAAGATCCTTTAATCTGCTTGCTAATTCAGCATCACTAATATTGTCCAAATCAGATTTATCGTAGATGGATAACAAATACACTGTTTCGTTAACAATTTGAACATAGGTAATTACTCTTGCCCCGCCAGATTTTCCTTTGCCTTTTGAGGTAACAGCCATGCGAATTTTATAGCAGTTGTTACCTAACGGAGTGCCGTATTGTGGGTTTTGGGCTAACTCGACAATTAGGGCCTTCAGATCGTCCTTTAAAGAAAAGTACTTTTTAGTGAGCTTTTTTAATTCACGAACAAATGCCGGGGTTGGCAGTATCTTAAAGCTCATCGAGTAATTCTTCAATCGTTTTTGCTTCAACCTTGCCCTGCTGATGCAACTTGACAAACTTTACAGACTCTTCCAGATCATCCAATACCTGTTTCTTCTTTTTTTCACCTTTTGTCTCTTTGTCTTTCTTCACAGAAATAACCTTCCCCCCTAACTGCTCAACCAGATCGGCCAGCGTTTTTCCTGCCTTTTCGGATATTTCGATTGTAAGCGTTGTCATATAACAAATTTAAACAATTTATAATAAAACCCGAACAACAATAGTTTATGCGCAGGGAAATCGCGTTTAAAATAATTCGATCCATTTTACTAATTTCATACTGAAAAATTTCAACACAAATGCTTTGCAAGCTCTCCACAATTAATCGAATTACACGAATCTTAAATTGTTTCAATTCGTGGAATTCGATTAATACGTAAAAATTAGTGTGAAAATTTTTTATTTATGTTTTTCAATCCACATCTGCTTAAAAACAATTTCCCTGAGTTTATGCCCACTCATTACAGATGGCAATGGAAAACCACAACTTACCTACATCGTCAAGCCGTGACTTGAACTCCCCCATCCTCCTTCTGCAATAAAAAATGAGGCTATAATGGCGTATTTTACCTGCTTCTGTTTAGCAAAGTGCCTGTACACTTAATTTAGTCCTTTATCCTGCCCCATTTATTCCCTATACTTATACCCGAAAAACAGGTATGATCTACTTAGAACCACAGGGGGGCCTGGCCAACAGGCTACGGGTTATTGCCAATGGCATCTGGCTTAAGCACAAGCTTAATACCCGGCTGTGCGTAATCTGGAACGAAACACATGAGCTTAACTGCCCCTATCACCTGTTGCTTGAGCCCATTGCCGATTTTACCATTATCCCCAAAAAGCGGATATTTGATTTTGTAACGCGTACCGTTCAGCCCGATAATAAAAGCCGGATTAAGGCCAAACTCAAAAACTCGATTGCCCGGGTCGATATTTGCATTACCGACGCAGATTATCCGCTTACAGATGTTTATGAAACGGTACGCCATCATAAACGCATTTACATCAAAACCTGTCAGCGTTTTACCGATAGTACTGATGAGTTTAAGCTTTTTAAACCCATTGCCTCGCTTAACCTTAAAATTATTGAACTGTTACATACACTGGGCCCAACCGCGGTGGGCGTACAGGTTAGACGAACAGATAACATCTTGTCAATCGCTAACAGTCCGCTGGAGCTGTTTATCGTCCGGATGCAGGACCTCTTGGATATCGACGATACAACCCGCTTTTTCCTTGCAACAGATGATATTAATGTTGAACTTGAATTGAAGTTAACATTTGGCGACCGCATCATCAGTCCCCCGAAAGACCTGAGCCGCCAAACAGTTGCCGGCATCCAGGCCGCCGTAGTCGACCTGTTTGTGCTTGCCGGTACAGGGCGCATCCTGGGCTCGTACTGGAGCTCATTTTCAGAAGTGGCAGCCTGGATGGGGGATATTCCTTTGGAGGTAATTAAAAAAGATTAACAGTAAGCCTGCCAGTAGCAATAATCATAGCGTCCGGAAGATTATTTTATTTCGTTTCAAGGAGGCTACAGGGTGTAAATCCTTTTAACTTCAACATTAATAAAAAGAGTGTCATTTCGACGAACTAAGCGTGGGATTAGTGCGCCGGAGTGAGGAGAAATCTTCTACGCCCTGCATTTACAGGTATAGTTGTAGAGCCTGATGTAGAAGATTTCTCTTTCGCTCCACCACTCAGCCCGCCCCTGCTCTATCGAAATGACATTTTCCTTTTATATGAATACACACAATAGCCCAAGAAAGAGAATCGCCCAATACGCTTTTCCATTTCTTCCGCACAATTATGACCAACCTTCAATTCATAGCCACCGAACTTGCAGGCACCTCATCGGCATGCGAAAACGAGCGCGTGAAGCCCGCCTTGTAATAGGGTAGCTTTTCCGTACGGTTTTGCGCCTTTAAACTTTGGTACATGCCCAGCATCGACCAGCCGTTACCCGGGTTACGTTCCAGGTCTTCGCGGAAAACTTTTTCGGCCTGCGGGTTATAATCTGTTTTGAGCAGGTAGGCCCCCAGGAACTGCCTTGCCGGGATCGGCCACTCGGCAGGTTCCGAGTAAATCATGTTATCTTCTGTTTGCACTGCTTTTTTTAATGCCGCCATACCATCATCAAACTTATTGCGGCCAAGTAAAATAGCACCATCCAATATATTTTCGGCAACGGTGGCGCCATCCAGTGCGATATTAAAAGGAATATGCCGCTGTTTTAAAGAGGCATTATCAAGCCTGCCACGCAATAAAGCAAGCTGGGCCACGGCCGAATCCTGCCCGCCGGTATACAGAAATGCCATTCCGCGGGCAAAATGGTACAACACCTGTGCATAGGCCCAGTCGCGATTGGGGCCAACGCTGTCTTTCAGCAGTTCGTGCCATTTGCCAAGGCGCATCATGGTAAATACGGGCATCATATACAGGTATTGCGAATAAGTATCGCCTGCCGAAGGTTTTACCGCATTGCGGCAGCGTTGGGCCGCTTCCATCCCCCGCTCGTACATGGCCCCGTTAAAGGCACAAAGTGTTTCGACAGCGTAAAAATGAGAGTTTATTTTTGTGAGCTTTAAATTGGGCGCCAGGGCGGCATAAGTAACAATACATTTGGCTGCTTTTTCATTAACATCAACGCCCTGAAAATATAAACCATTGCGCTGATAAACATGACTGGCCATATGCACCATATGCCCTATACCGGGGAACAACCTTTTTAAAGCCCCTGCATTGGCCAATGCAACACCGGGATTACGCGAAGCCTCGGTTAAATGGATATAATAATGTAATGCTGCCGGATGATCAGGATTGGTATTCAAGACACTTTTACACAATGTAACCAGTTCGGCAGTCCAGGGCTTGTCGGTACCGTCGGGTGCCCAAAAGTCCCAGGGATGGATGAGCATTACCGCATCGATGTACAGCATTTTAAGGTCGGCATCGGTGGGATAAGTCTGCATCAGCTTTTTCATGCCCTGTGCATAAGCTTCGTTATCGCTTGCATTAGTGCCTCCCTGTGGATAACGCAGGTTCATCAACGCTATCAGCGCTTTTTCCTTTTCAGGGGCATCCCCGGCAACGGCATTCATTTGTTTTAAAACAGCAGGTAAACCGGCTGGGGCAACATAAGGACCGCCGGCATTATAGTAAGGGCCAAGGCTTAATGCCTGTCCCCAATAGGTCATTACAGCCGAAGGGTCAAAACGCGACGCCTCTTTAAACGACGCAAATGCTTCCTTCATGTGGTAACTGTAATACATGGTTAAGCCCTGGTTAAAGTAAAACCGGGCACTGTCATTACGGGCAGTTATGGTGTAATTATGATGCCCCCAGCCGGGCAAGCGCTGTATAAATTTGCCGTTGCCTGCCGTGTCTGCATCCTGTACTATGCCCGGTCCGCACATTACCGGGGTTACCGGTTTTATTTTGTCAGATACTTTTAGCTTCTTTCCCTGGAACGCAAACAAATAGGTAGCGAACAACACCACAGGGAACACAAATAACAGCGATACCTTTTTCATGTTCGACTTTTTTAAATAAGGACTATAATTGGCAGGTATGAAAACCTATACTAATATAAGGTATTATAGGCAGGAATGGATAGAAAAGTAGCAGGGTTGCGGGGAAATCGCGTTTAAAATAATTCGATCTGTTTTACTGATCTTATACTGAAAAATTTTTACACAAATGCTTTGCAAGCTCTCCACAATTAATCGAATTACACGAATCTTAAATTGATTCAATTCGTGTAATTCGATTAATACATAAAAATTAGTGTGGAATCTTCATTTATTGTTTTTCAATCAGCAGGTGATTAAGACGATTCATCGCTACCAAGTGCAATGTCATTAAGTTAAAGTTAAGGAAGATCCTCCAGAGGAGGAACAGGTTTGTAGCAACATAGATACCGAAAACAACCGTGCCAGAGGTACGGAACACCGGAGTTGTGTACCTATGGCACCAGGAGCCTATTTGAATTTATTTCTACAAACCTTTTGCACCTCTGGTGCACTGTTGTCCGGTAAAGTTTGTTATTGTTATAAAAAGATTGTATTAGGGTATAA
>CBIHRB010000039.1:0-47898 GCA_966212355.1 uncultured Mucilaginibacter sp. | reverse complement strand
TTTTTTTCAAGAACTCTTCTTTAACTGTTTCATGCATACGATCTTATACACCCTGTAAATCCGCTAAGCACATCTCATAAATCCCACTATACCTCTATGGAAATGACAATCTTCCAGTTACAAAATATCTACCTTTAAAAATGTGGAATCATAATTATTACGTCTTTATCACTACTAACCCAGGCAAAACTGTATTGTACATCGGAGTCACCAATGATATAAGCGTAAGGGTTTTGCAACATCTCGAAAATAAAGGAACTAATAAATCTTTTGCGGGCAAATACTACTGTTACCATTTAGTTTACTACGAACATTTCACCCACATTGAGCACGCCATAGCCCGAGAAAAGGAGATTAAAAAATGGCGCCGAGAAAAGAAAATTGCTTTAATCGAGTCGACTAATCCGGGCTGGGAATTTTTAAATCAAAGTGTAATCGACTAATATCAATTGCCACTCATTTGCATCAAACAGCGAAGGCAAGACACCTCAAACAAAAAACCTTATGCAAAACACATTAATCTAACGTGGTGTATAAGATTTCTCTTCAGCGCGACCGCACAATCCCCCCTTGCCTCATCGAAATGACATCTGCTTTTATTTATATCTATGGTATTTTTTTACTCCTTTCCTACCTGCTTCATCACCGCAATAATATCTTCTTCGCCAAAGGCTTTTTCGGCGGCCTGGTAGGTTTGATAAGCAGTTTCACCAAGCGGGGTAGCTAAACCGAGGTCTTTAGCCAGGCGCAGATCTTTAGCAATATGTTTTAATGCGAAAGCTGCCTGGTAATTATTGCTAACAATGGCATCGCCTTTTATTTTGATGAACGGGCTGCCCAGGGCACTGTTACCAATCAGCGTAGTTAGTGCTTCGGCTTCAATGCCATTTTGTTGTGCCAGCGTTATTGTTTCGGCAAGGCCTTGTGCAACAATGCCAAGCAAAGTATTAATGGCCAGCTTAGCCGCGTTACCTGCGCCGGTACCACCAACCAGCATAACCAGTTTACCCATTTTTTCGAGGATTGGTTTAGCCTGCTCAAATGCGCCGGCCTCGCCTCCAACCATAATAACCAGCATAGCATCCTCCGCCTGTTTGACACTGCCAGATACGGGCGCATCCAGGTAATAATTACCTTGAACCTTGCATGCCGCTGCCATCTCCTTACTGATAGCCGGCGAAACTGTGCTCATGTTAATGATTATTTTGCCGCTTACTTTTGCGGCAAGTAAACCTTCATCACCATGAAAAATATCATTAATGGCCTTATCGTCTGATACCATGATAAAAACAACATCAGCAGCATTCAACAATAAGGCGGGCGAAGCGGCTATACCAATGCCCTGTGCCTTAAACGCCTCTTCCTTATCCTTGCTTCGGTTATAAACACTGAGCGAATATCCGGCTTTAATCAATTGCTGCGACATCGGAACACCCATTTTACCTAATCCTATCCATCCTGTTTTAACTGTATTCATAGTACCTATTTTATTTTTGATTTATATAGATTTTATTGATGTCAATTTCTCTCCTTTCTAAGTCATCTAAACAGACGACAAAAAAACCTAACTACCGAATATTTTTACGGATCCGGCTTAACGATTGAGGCGTTACGCCAAGGTAAGACGCGATATCGGTCAGTGACACTCTCCTGGCAACCTCGGGCTGCCGTTCCAAAAACAACCGGTACCTTTCCGACGAGTCGTAACCAAGATAGGTGTTGCGCGTTTTTATCTTCTCCATAAGCGTATGCTGCGAAATCTGATCGATCATTCCTTTGAGATAAGGCAGCTTTTCATATAAAGCCAGCAGGTTGCTTTTGCTAACAACCAATAGTTCTGTATCGCAGGCGGCCTGAATACTTTCATCAGCAATCAGGTTGTTATTGAAGCTATACAGAATGGTGCAAAACTGATTATCCTTTAAAAAGAAATAAGTAACCTCATTCCCCTTTTCATTTCGCGCCATAATACGCAGTATGCCGTTGGTAATAAAAAAGAGCTGTCTTGCTACATGCCCCAGCTGCAAAAGCGTATCCCCATCTTTAAATTTCGTTGGCTCAAAGGCTTTTAGTATGAGCTCCTGATCATCAACCGGAATAGGTTTTAACTGCTGTAACCGGACTATGAGTTGCTGTTGCATGATACAAATATCAGGGAAATTGGCTTTAGTTTGAAGCCCCTCTAAATCTCCCCCAGCTGGGGAGACTTTTATTTACTTCATTTTATAGCCCTCCCTTCCGGGGAGGGTTTGGGTGGGGCTAACCCGTCTGCCCTATTTCCAATTTGCTGATCTTACCATCAGCACCAATCGTAAACTTAAAATAGGTTTTAAAATCGCCCCACTGGTCGCTGTGAAATTTGCCGTATAGGTGCAGGCCATTTTGCTCCACCTTATCGATACTGGTAAAACTTTCATGGCCTAAAGCTTTTTCAAAAAAGCTTTTAAAGTCCACTTTATTACCATCATCAAAAAGCTGTGCATCATTAGTGAACAAAGCAAACCAGGCTTGCCGGTCACCGCTTTGCAGGGCATCGATGGCTTGTTTTACTACCGGGTTACTTAACTTTTCGGTGTTCATGGTATTGATATTTTGGATAGTTGCAGCGGGTGTTTTTGCAGCTTGTGCGTTAACAGCGGAAGTAATTAGTGTGCCGTATATAATATAATGATTAAGCGTTTTCATGACATGGTAGATGTATAATCAAATAATGCTACTTTTTGAATTTTAAATACAGGTAGCAGATTATAGCTATGACTATAAGCTGCTACCTTATGTTACTAAATTGACCATTAATTTGTTGCGCCGCCGTTTACCAACAGGTGCTGTCCGTTCACAAATGATGAAAGATCGCTGGCGAAAAACTCGGCCACATTGGCCACATCTTCAACTTCGGCCAGGCGGCCCATCGGACAACTGTCGAGCAATTGTTTTCTTAACGCGGGGTAACTATCAGCTTCGGCAAAGATACCTGAATGATCAACAGCAAATGGTATGATTGAGTTAACTGTTACACCACGGTGACCAATTTCTTTCGAAAGGATATCAACCAGGTACCGGGGAGTAGTTTTGCTGCCGCCATACACCGCCATTCCGGGTACCGGGAACGAGGTGGTGCTTGAGGCAATATAAATGATCCTGCCGTTATCTTCCACATTCTTTGCTGCCTGCTGCATGGTGAAGTAAGTGCCTTTAGTGTTGATGCCGAACACGCGGTCAAACTGTTCTTCGGTAAAATCAGTTACCGGGGTTTCTACCAGCTCGATACCGGCATTAGCCACTACAATATCAATTTTGCCAAACGCTTCTTTAGCTTCTTTAAAAAGCCTTTCAATATCAGCTACTTTACTTACATCGGCCTGTACAGCTATTACGTTTGCACCCATCGCTTTGATGTTGCTCACCACTTCATCGGCCGATGCTTTATCGCGCGAATAGTTGATCACGATATCGGCGCCTAATGCTGCATAACGTTCTGCAATTGCTTTACCTAAACCACGGGCCGAGCCGGTTATTACTGCTACTTTATTACTTAATGAGTTCATGATTTTTATGTTTTGATTTTGGTGATTGTTTTGATTTTATTGATTACACTGATTTTTTCTTGAATCTCGCTTCTTACTGTCTTGACTCTCGCTTGCTTCTATCATTCCCCCTTCAGGGGGTTAGGGGGTTAAGCCATTGCACCATTTGCCCCAATATTTTGCGCAGAGATCCATTTGGCATCGTCGCTTGCCAGGAAGGCTACTATTTTGGCGATATCTCCAGGTTCGCCAATACGATTAAAGGCTGATAATGACGCCAGGCGGTCGATCAGCTCCTGGGGTTTGCCTTTGGTAAACAGTTCGGTATTTGTTGGGCCCGGAGATACTGTATTTACATTGATGCCCCTTGCGCCAACTTCTTTGGCAAATACGCGGGTTAATTGTTCTACTGCACCTTTGGTGGCTACATAGGTAGCATATGTTGGCATCATAACGCGGGTTGTGGTTGATGAAAAGTTAATGATACTGCCACCGTCGGCCAGTTTGGTTGCGGCTTCGCGCATGGTGTTAAATGTTCCGCGAACGTTGATATCAAACTGGCGGGTAAAATCCTCGTCGGTAGTGTCTTTAATCAATTTGGTGATCATGATGCCGGCGTTGTTTACCAGTACATCAATTTTGCCGTAGTGAGCTATGGCTGCATCAAACATGGCAGCCACTTCATCGGCCTTGCTAACGTCGGCCTGCAGGGCAATAGCGTCGCCGCCTTGTTGTTTGATGGAGTTTACGGTTTGGTCGGCAGCTTCTTTACCGCCTGCGTAGTTGATAATTACTTTAGCGCCTTCGGCTGCTAATTTGTGGGCTACTGCTGCACCGATACCTCTTGAAGCGCCGGTTACTAATACTACTTTTGATGCTAATGTGTTCATGGTTCCCTTTGTTATATTGTTTATGTTTTGTTGTCGTTGATTGACAATACAAAGGTGGCGAGGGCGAGGCCCCTGAATGATACACATATCAAAGCATTACATACGAATATCTAAGATTGAGTGATGGGCTATAAAGAAAGGTGCATTACGGACGTAAGCCTTCGGCAAGTTTTGAAGAGAAAAAGAAGCCTCAATCACGTCAAAAAAATGGCGATGAGGTGTAAAATATCTTTTAACTATGTTATGCAGAGGCCGTGTTAGGGATTGCAGTGTAAAGCCCACAGCGCGAGTTGGGATTGTGGGCAGGAAAGGCGAGGACTTGCAACGGAAAGCCCGGGCCGCAGGCAACACCCATGCTATAAAACGGATAGAAAATATACTTAATAATCAATAACCTAAAATCACGTCATTATATAGCATAAAACAATCCCAAACTACAAGGCCACTCTGCAACTTGGGGATTGCTTCGTAACTCGCAATGACTCTGTATTCCTTCTTTATGGCCTTTTCAAATTTATCAAACCATAATACTAAACTTGCCCTGCATGTTCCTTCCTGAACAATACAGGCGAGGTATCCGTATGCTTTTTAAAATAATTACTGAAATGGGTAGCTTCAGTAAAACCCAGACGAAAAGCGATCTCCTTAACAGATGCCTTTGAATTTTGTAACAGGGCTTTGGCTTCGGCTATGGTTTTTTCGGCAATCCAGGTGCTGATGGTTTTGCCGGTTTTTATTTTGATAACATTACTCAGGTAATTGGGATGAAGGCTTTGCGCATCGGCGTAGTCCTGCACTCTGAAAGTCTGTTCGGCTGTACCATTGCTCAGGTCGCGGTAATGTTTTTCGAGCAGTCGTTTAAAGTTTTTTACAATTTCCGAGCTTCGGTTACCTTCATATATCGGGTTATAATCTTTCCAGAAATATTCTTTGAATTTTAGCAGCACCACCACAAACAGGTTGCCGATGATCCGGTAACGGTATGGACTATCTGAATTGTACTCTTTCAGGATCTGGTGATACAAAATATCAAACTCCTCAAAAACTTCGGGCGTAAGTACGCGGGCCGGAAACGTTTCGGCCAGCAGAAAAGGAAACTCATCAAAAATATTGGCGTGCACGTTTTCCTTTAAAAACGATTCGCTCAGCGTAAACAGGTATACATCGCCAATACGCTCCCAGTTAAACGAACGGAAATGGCCCGGATTGGTAAAGTAAATAGCACGGGGCTGCAGCTTATGATTTTGCTCATCAATGGTATAATCGCCACTCCCGTCTTTAATAAACGCAAAGACAAAAAAGTTAAGCCTGCTCAAGGGCGATTTAAACGGCATTGGCTGATTGATATCTTTCAGGTTAAAAACCGTAAAATCGGTATGCTTTATCAACTCAAGTGGCAAGCCCAGGTGCTTGTATTGATCATAAAGGGTATTAAAGATCTGCTTTTCATTATCCTGGTGCATGGGTGAGATGTTTACTCCAAAGCTATGGGGGATAAAGGAGATTTGCAACAACGGGCTAATCAATAAAAAACGGCGCATCGGTTACGATACGCCGTTTTTTATTTTACGTCTAATATATTTTAATCAAAGCTTACGCTACCATAACTGGTGCTGATGGTAATGGTTTTATCGCTGCCGCCTTTACCTAAATGGCCCTTGTAAGTTTTAGTCGGACTAAAACCACGTTCACCGTCGGCAGGGGTTTTGCTGGTGATGTTAACATCATGGCCGCCATAGTTAAAACTACCGTAGTGCACGGTGATATCAAAATCGGCATTCTGGCCGTCGCTCACTCCCAGTTTTACGCTTGAGTAGGACGAATTAACCGAAAGATTTTTCACATTTTTATCAACCTCTTCAATCTTTAACGCCCCACTGAATTTAACGTTTATATTACCCGATGTGGTGATACGGCCAATTTTGGCCGAGCCATAGCTTACATCTGCATTGAGTTTATCACAATCGCCAAGGTTAAGGCTGCCATAGGCTACATCCAAATCGCTGCCGGTAAGGGTGCCGATGGTTGCACTGCCATATTTAACCCTGATCTGGCAAGCTGGGTTGCTTAAAGATTTGGCGTTAAGGCTGCCATATGAATTATTGATATTGAGTTTTCCACTCAGGTCGGGCAACTCGGTACTGCCATATTTGTTGGTGATAGTAAGGGGATTTTTGGCGGGCATGTAAACGGTATAATTGATCTCCATTTTACGCACGGAGTTTTTCTTACCGAACAGGTTGCCCCAGCTGCCGTTATCATCATCGTTTTGATTAATGTAAGTTTTGAACGATACACCCGAGCCATCTTTGCTATCCCTGATAGTTACGTTATCAAGCAGTTTCTGAGCTTTATCTTCATCATTGGCTCCAACCTTGATCTGTACATCAACCTTAACCTCGCTTTTAGCCCAGGTAATTACCGTGATCTTGCCAAATTTGTTATCAATGTTAATCACATCGTTGCCGTCAACATTATAGCTTTTGCTATAGCTTTTTGTTTTCTCAACTATATCGCCGTTTTGTACCTGCTTTTCATAACGCTCATCACCATCGTAACTGTAGCTAAAGTTCTGATCAAAGTTTTTAAAACCGAAGTTAATATTAGGGCTAAGCATCTCAAATTTATCGGCAAACTTCAAGCTGTCAAATCCTTTAAACTTCATTTTAAATTTCAGGCTATCAAAGTTTTTAAGCTTCAAGCTATCCTTAAACTTAAAAGCAAGCTGTTTATTCAGCTTCAACATATTTTGCATTTTAAGGCGCAATTGCTTTTGCTGCTGCACGCGCAGGTTGCTCATTTCCTTTTGCAGTTCGCGCATTTTGGCGTTCAGCTCTTTCATTTTTTGCTGATACTCTTTGCTGTCGGTTACCGAACTCCAATTCTCCACGGTCAACCCGGCAGCAGGCGGCGGCGTGGGAGGTAATTGGGGTTTTACCGGCGCAGGCGGGGCCGCAGGGCTTACTTGTGCAAAGTTTGCTGTACTTATGGCTAATAAGCCGATAAGCATAAGCAGGGCCGGACTAAATATTTTTGGTTTCATTGTTTTGTTCCTTTTTCATCTGGTTAAACTGTTCAATTACATTTAATTGCTGAGTTAGCACCTCGGTTTGTATTTGCAGGTTCCGGATCATTGCACGTAAAACACGTTCCTGGTTAGGGCTGGTGGCTAAATCACTGTTTAGTTTTTTATAGGTGGAATCCATCTTGGCTATCTCGGCGCTGAACTCCTTGTATAGCTGCGGATCGTTTTTAGATGCTGACTTAAGTTCGGTAAGCTTGGTTTCAACAAGCGATGCATAGCGCACCTGCTGTTGTGCATACTCGGGGTTAATAGCGGCAAGGTCAACGCCTTTTGTGCCTTTTTGGCTTTGTATATATATGCCGAAACCTATGCCCATTATGATGATCACCGATGCGGCCACTTTTAGCACGAAGCCCAGCGAAAAAGTCTTTGCTTCGCGCTTTTTTGGTTGCTCCTGCTCCTGGTCCAAAAAATTGAGCTGCGCCTCAATTTTACCCCACAAATCTGCCGATGGTTCTATTTCGTTAAATTCCTCGTTATTGTCGTGCATGAAATCTTCAAATCGCTTGCTCATGATACTTGTCCTTTCCTGTTTAAAATTTCAATTAACTTTCTTTTAGCTCTCAAAAACTGGGTTCTTGATGTGTTTTCTGATATATTCAATATTTGTCCTATCTCTTCGTGGTCATATCCTTCAAGCAGATATAATGAGATTACAACGCGATAGCCATCGGGCAACTGGTTCATACCTTCTTTTACCCTGGCAACCTGGTACTGCAGGTCTTCATCGTCCCAGCTCTCGTCATCGGCAATATTTTCAAGATGGCCATCTTCCAGCTCAACCAGTTCCAGCTTGCGTTTGCGCAGCAGGTTGATCGACCGGTTCACAACAATCTGCTTAAGCCAGAGGCCAAATGTGGTATCCTGCCTAAAATCCTTCAGCTTGGCAAAGGCATCCACAAAAGCTTCCTGCAGCACATCTTCTGCTTCGGCAATATCGCCCACTATCCGAAAGGCCACGTTCAGCATAGCTTTCGAATACAAACGGTAAAGCTCATAACAGGCTTTTTTGCTGCCCTGCTTACACTCAATTACCAGGTTGTAATGTTTATCAATATATATTGCTTCCAAATTCGTGACCGGCTTCAGGTTAATAGACGCAAGGCATTTTGCAACGTTGCACGTATGTGAAAAATATTTTTTTAATTGGTGATAATTTTTTTGAAAATATGGAGTTGGGGGAGATTTTAGATGCGCAGATATGCGAATTTCAAATGTGCAGATATTTTTGTCTGAACCTGAATTTATTGAATTTAAAGAATTTTTAGAATAATTAAAGGAATTTGCACATCTCCACATCACCTTATCATCCCGGTAATCCTCTAATCCTAAAAATCAGGGTTCAGACAGATATTCATCCACCGCTTTCACCCCATTATCATACCTATCCTGCCCCAGGCCCGATATTACTACGTACCGGGCGTTGAGCGCCTGCAGTTCGCGGTGCCAAACGTTCATAAAATATGCGCGCTTGGTTGGGAAGTTTCGCAAGGGGTCGTCCTGCCAGGGCAGATCGATATCCAGGAGTAAATAAAAATCATAAGGATGGTGGGGCAATTCGTCAAGCACTTCCTGCGGGGCGCTGCCAAACATTTCCTCACTCCAGATCTTTACCGTTAAAAAAGTGGTATCACAAATCAGGATCCCATTAGCCTGCGGCAGCAGCTTTTTTTCAAGTGCCAGTTGGCCGTGAAACATATTAACCTCGTCCTGCCAGGTACAATCGCCCTTAAGGTTTGCACAATACTCGCGCGAATACTCCGGCACAGCTATCGTGTTATAATGCGCCGCCAGGTATTCAGACATAGTTGACTTTCCTGTTGATTCGGGGCCTACGACTGCTATTTTGAGGATCTTGTTCATGAGGTAAAATTACATTAAATAAAAATCCCCTCATGGGAGGGGATTTGCGTAAAAGTCTTCTTCATTGGGTACTGAGAATACAAAAAATGTCATTGCGAGGAGGAACGACGAAGCAATCTCGTAGCTATACAGATCGTATATGCATTGGCTACGAGATTGCCACGCCATCGCTCGCAATGACATGGCTTCCTATTTCTCTGTAGAGCGAGCAAACTAATCTCCAATCACTAACCTCTAATCACTTACTCCGTTTTCTTCGGAACCCTTGTTGGTGTATCCTGGCCCGAAACTATAGTGCGCGAGCTTAGGGCTATCGCGCGGATGGCCGAGGTAATATTATCTACATCCAGCGAACTAAATTCGTCGCCAACAGTATGGTATAATTTGTCAATATCAATCTGGTCGGTTGAGATGGTGTGGGCCGGTACGCCAACTTCGGCCAGCGACGCGTTATCACTTCTGTAAAACAGGTTCTGGTCCGGGTATGGGTCCGGGTAAAACTTAAAGGCCGTACCTTTCAGGTTCCTCTGCAGGATCTTGCCAAAATCAGATCTTTCAAACCCGGTAATAAATGCCGAGTTAGTGCCAAATTTAGATGCCTTACCAATCATTTCGATGTTGAACATGGCAACAACCTTATCTGCATCTATTTGTTTGGCAAAGTACTGAGAGCCGTATTCGCCAATCTCTTCGGCAGTAAAAGCTACGAAAATAAGCGTACGGGCATTATTGTTGAGCTTTTTATAGTATTTAGCCAGGCTCAATACCGCGGTTGTGCCCGAAGCATCATCATCCGCGCCGTTAGCAATACTATCAGTTACGCCGGGCTTATCGGGTTTGATAATGCCTAAGTGGTCATAATGGCCCGAAAATACCACGTATTCATTCGGTTTGGTTTTCCCGGGGATGATACCGGCAACATTAAACAGCGGCAATTCTTCGTTTTTGATGTCACAGTTAACATCAAACGATGCTGTGTTATCGAACTTGCCCAACACAAATACCAGGGGTTGTTTTACTGT
Organism: uncultured Mucilaginibacter sp.; assembly: GCA_966212355.1. Lineage (GTDB taxonomy): Bacteria > Bacteroidota > Bacteroidia > Sphingobacteriales > Sphingobacteriaceae > Mucilaginibacter. The sequence goes on along the minus strand of CBIHRB010000039.1, from coordinate 37,514 downwards.
GCCTTTAAAATTTGTACTGCCTGCTCCTATATATGATTTAACCCGGCTAAACAAGTCTTTAAATTTAGGGTCGATCAGCAAAAGTGTTTTTTTGCCGCTTTGTGAAGCTGCCCGGTACTCGGTCCTGAAATTTTTATCCGCACCAACGGTAACTACCTGTACATCTTTATCGCTTGCCCATTTAAACGAATCCGTACCGCTTGCAAACGCGCTGTCGGCAACTATAGCTTTACCATTGATGCTTACAATCAAGCTAAGGGGGACCGATCGTACCATCGTAAAGTTTTGACGGTACCCTGTATTGCCTTCCATAGGTTTGAGGCCGGCCTTTTTATATTCGCCTTCAATAAACGCGGCGGCCTTTTCAATGCCCGGCGTAAAAGTGGCCCTTCCCTGCATATCATCAGCCGACAGCGTTTTGATAATCCGGGTTACATCATCTTTACTAATGAGTGTATTAACATCCTGTGCAAAGCCATAAGCCGAAACGCTTAATAATGCCGCTGTTATTATAGAGATCTTTTTCATAATTATTTGACTTTTGATTGCAGCCAATTGTTACGGAAAGTTTCCTGTTCTTTACTTAGTTGTTTGCCTGCCTTTTCAAAGGTTATTACTTCAAAATTGGGGTTTTCTTCAAGGGTGATAGTGGTTTCATGGGCACCGGTCCGGTTTTTATAGCTTACCGTGATCTTATCGCCCGGCTTTTTATCGGCAATGGCATCACTAAACCCTTTCTGATCTTTAATATCTTTTCCATCAACTTTCAGGATCACATCACCCGCATCGAGGCCTGCTTTATAAACCGGCGTGCCTATAGTTGTGCTCGACAATATTGGCAAACCTTCGGCATCCGCAGTACGTACCTGCCCCGCGCGGCCACGGCCCGGCGTAACTGCCAGCGGCCCGGCCCAGCCCTTGCCCGGCTGTACTTTACGCAGTACCAAGCCCGCTTTAGCCAATAGTTCTTCGTAATTATTTTTGTCGGTTCCGTTGATGTAACGTTTAAAGAAATCGGCCGCAAACTTAGGGTTATTGGTTACTTTACCTAAATCGGTTTGCAAATCGGGAATAGTGTACGGTTTCATTACTTTACCCCGGTTAAGCCAAACAGCACGCATATAATCATCAAGCGTCATGTTAAAGTCGCTTCGGAGGCGAAGGTCGAGCGCTAATGCAATGGCACCGCCGTAAGTGTAATAACTGGTAAAATCGTTAACGTTGTTGTTAGGGTCGATAGATACACCGGCATCTGCAAAAACCGAATAGCGGCTCATTTGGGCGGCCGAATATTTGGCAGCAGCAGGTGTGTTTAAGATTTGGTTTACCAAACCGGCAATGGTTTTGGTATAATCATCAACCGTTACAAAGCCGGCGCGCGCAAGTAATAATTCGCCATAATATTGCGTAAAACCTTCGGCAAACCAAAGCTCACTGCTCATGTTGGCGTGTTCAAAGTTAAAAGGCTCCAATGATTTTGGGCGGATACGTTTTACATTCCAGCTATGGAAGTATTCATGTGCATAAACACCCATGAGGTTATTTTCAAATCCTTCAACCTTGGGTGCCGGAATAGTTATAGAAGTGGAGTTACGATGTTCCATACCGTCGCCTGATACAGCGGGGTTTACATCGCTCACAAAAGTGTACTCGCCAAAATCATAAGTGGGCAGTTCGCCAAATACGGCTTTTTCTTCCAGCACCAGCTTCTGGATCATCTTGCCGAAGTTATCAATCACCGCCTGGCTATCGTCTGAGTGCATGGTCAGGTTTATTTTTTCTTTCTTGCCATCGGTATTTACTACTTCCCAGCTGCTAACGTTGTAATTGGATAGTTCGGTAGGGCTATCCATCATATATTGCAGATTGGGTGCGCTGTACACATTTGAGCCTTCATGTTTAAGTTGTGACGCTACTTTCCAGCCGTATTTATCAATGTCGCTAAACTCAAAGGTAAGGGGGCGTTTATCCTGCCCTACCACCCACATAAACGTGGCGGGCATATTCAGATGGGCATGGCTTGGATCGATAGAAGCATAAGTGCCATCGGTCCAGTTGCCAAAAAGTGTATAGCTTACTTTTACCGCGGCCGGGTGTTCCCCTACTTCATAAACATCGCCCTCAATTTGGGTTAAAGGCAGCTCCTTACCGTCAACATCGGTAGCTTTAACGTTGTAAATATTTTTACCAAACTCATGGGTTGCATAACGACCGGCAGATGAGCGGCTCATCCGTACCCTGAAAGCACCTGATGGTGCCTGCGGAATGGTCATACTTATCTCAGCCTCGTGATGGGCCGCGTTTGGAAATGATATGGAATAGTAAATAGCTTTTTGCGGTTCCTGCTGCGCTATAGCACTGCACGCAAGTACCGAGGCGGCGGTAAAGAGTAGTAATTTTTTCATCAACTTAAATTATCAGCGCTGAAATTACTATTAAATCGCGAAAAATTTATATCAATATTATTACCTGATATTCTCTAATACTATCGAAGTTTTTTGTCTCAAAACCGGAAGATCATTAATGATAACCTGCCAGATAAGATTAAAATCAACGCCAAAGTATTCGTGAACAAGAATGTGCCGCATCCCGATAATCTGTTTCCATTCTAAATCGGTGAACATTGCCTTTGTTTCGGGGCGTAAAGTAGTTGGCGGCCTCGCCAATAATTTCAATTTGCTTAACGCAGGCAAACCGCATCATTGAATTTGAAAGAAATGTTGTTAAGTCGGTATTTAAAGTATAAGAATGAATCTCATCAATTGCCTCTAAAATATGTAGCAATCTTTGGCTATCGCCCATCTTACCTCTCATAAATCAAAATTTTGTCTTTTTCGATAAATGGCGAAAGGTATTTAGATATGGCTTTTGACGAAATAAGGTCTACCTTTTTATGGAGCCTTTGTTGTATATCGGCTTGCATAGATACAAACCCCAAACCAATGTGCTTTGAGTAGTCGAGATCAACCAGGATGTCGATATCGCTTTCATCGTCGGCTTCATTGCGCGAATAGGAACCAAACAGGTATGCCTTTATTATAGGTTGCCCCGAAAAGTAATCTTTTAGTATTTGTATGTCCTTAGTTGATAACTGCATCGCTATACAAATATAACGAATCAATTGCTAAAATTACGTCCTCCAAACCTTTCGCTACTTCATTTAAAAACCGGTCTGGCGCCATTCATTCTGTTTTATTATATGTATATTTAAAGAAATTTGCCGGCTTATGATCCTCTTTTCAAAAAGAAATCTATACTACACCGATTATCAATGGACTACTTACATCCCGAATGATCCGCGTGTAAATGGCAAGCCCGATCATACTACGTTTAACAAAAACGAAGGGAACGAAATGGTATACCTGATCAATAAATTAATGGTGATTTGGGATTACCGTTTTGCCAATACCGGCAATAAAAATGGAAAAACTGATCCATGATGAACTTCCTGCCGATATCACCAGCCAGGAAGGTGTGCAAAACTGGCTTAAAACAAATTTGAAGTTTTAGGGTGAAAAAGCTAAAAGCGGAATGCTTAAAGCTTAAAGCCAATAGTTTTATGATCATAGCTATCTAACAACACTATAAAAAGATAACATGAAATCAATTAAACGCTTTGAGCTTTCTGCCTTAAGCTCCCCTCTTATCCAAACAACAAGCTAAAAACCTCTTCGATACTACTTACAATTTTTATGTCGATATCGTAGCGGGACAAATCCATACGCTTTTTATCCTGGCCGCTGGCGGGGAGGTTATATTTGGAGATAAAGATCTGGTTAAAGCCAAGCTTCTGCGCTTCGGCAATGCGTTGCTCCACGCGGTTCACCGCCCTGATCTCACCAGAGAGACCGAGCTCCCCTGCAAAACAGGTTTTGAACGGGATGGGCATATCCTCGTGCGATGAAATAATGGCCGCCGCCAAACCAAGGTCAATAGCCGGGTCTTCAACCCTGATGCCGCCGGTAATGTTCAGAAACACATCCTTTGCACCCAACCTGAAACCACAGCGTTTTTCCAATACCGCAAGCAGCATGCTCATACGCTTGGTATCAAAGCCGGTGGCGGTACGCTGGGGCATCCCATAGGCCGACGCACTAACCAAGGCCTGGGTTTCAATCAGCATCGGCCTCATCCCTTCTAAGGTAGCCGAAATAGTGATGCCGCTTAATGGAGCTTCCCGGTGCGAGAGCAGAATCTCCGACGGATTGGACACCTCCCGTAATCCTTCCCCCATCATTTCGTAAATGCCCAATTCGGATGCCGAGCCGAAACGGTTTTTGATAGTACGCAAAATTCGGTAAACATGGTGCCTGTCACCCTCAAACTGCAGCACGGTATCAACCATGTGCTCCAATATCTTCGGACCGGCAATCATGCCATCTTTGGTAATATGGCCTATTAAAAATACCGGTGTCGAGGTTTCTTTAGCAAAGCGAAGCAGTTCGGCGGTACATTCCCTAACCTGCGATACACTGCCCGGCGTTGATTCGATATGTGCCGAATGCAGGGTTTGGATCGAGTCGATCACCACCATATCCGGTTCTAATGATTCTATCTGTTTAAATATGTTTTGGGTAGAAGTTTCTGTCAGTATATAAGCGCCTTCGCCTATGACTCCCCCTTCGGGCGAAGCTAACCTTTCGGCCCGCATTTTGATCTGCCTTTCACTTTCCTCGCCCGATACATACAAAACTTTTTGGTTTGGCATATTGAGCGCAAGCTGTAGCATCAGGGTTGATTTGCCTATGCCCGGCTCTCCGCCTATCAATACCAGTGAACCGGGCACTATCCCTCCTCCCAAAACGCGGTTAAACTCTTTATCGGGAGTTGGCACACGGTGCTCTTCAGTAAAAGTGATCTCCGTTACGGCCACAGGTTTATTGGCCCGCTGCTGACTGGTTGACGCAGGCTTCCAGGCAGGTACCGCAGCATTGCCTTTTTCAATCACCTCCTCAACAAAAGTGTTCCATTGCTGGCATGACGGGCATTTACCCAGCCACTTGGGCGATTCAAAGCCACAGCTTTGACAAAAATACGCGATCTTGGATTTGGCCATTGTTCAGATGTGCAGATTACAGATGCGCAAATATGCAGATTATTTATTTTATTACTAAATTAATTAGCAAAACACATTGGTAAATACTACTCAATTACCTTTATTTCTTATCCGCATAGATCCTGAAATAGCCACACTCCTTCAGCACTTCTTTATAGTAGGCCGTTTTATTGTATTTTTCTTTTAGCTCGGCAAAATAATTGTAATACGCGCCGGTAACAGACTGACTGGCCTTTATATCGGCAAACTTGTCGGCACCTTTAAAGTTTGGGTCATTGTAAATTTCATTCAACGCGCATTTGCTCAGCATAAATGTACAAAGGGCGCGTTGCTCGTCAGTCGCGGCGTTTTTCCGTGCCAGTTCATAATACCTGATAGCTGTACGCATGGAGGTTAGCTTATCATCCATCCTTTCTTCTCCCTCATAATAATAACGACCGGTAGGGCCCGAAGCAACTACGTCTCCCTCATAAAACAGCCTCGCGTTACCGTAATAGGTAATGTTATAATAGGCATTGGCAACAGAAAAAGCATTACGATAAATATTTTTCCCGTTTTTAATATCGGTATCCATGGTATACAACGTTTCTAAAAAGGCTAATGGTGTAAACTTTTTCATCTTCATAGCCGCATGGTCACAATCATGGCAGTCAACTAACCTGCCGGCAAAAGGATTGCCGGCAAGCACAAAATCGTCGGGCTTCATTTTTTTAAGCCGGGCAATAGCTTCCGGTAATTTTTGCTGATAAGTGAGCGCAATAGCCTGATGATAATATAAATTGTTAAGTGTTATTGGATAATACCGCAGCATAGCTTGCTCAAATGGTGTTTTGTCGGGCTTATTTAACAGATCGATCATGTGCTGTACCCGGGCGCTATCCGCATAAAAATCCTGTGCATTGTTGTTAAAGCATACCTCCCTGATTGGGTTGCCTTGCTTTTTATAAAGCCGCGATATGGCAAGGTTACAAACCGAAATGGCATTATCAAACCGCAGGTCTTTGATCTTAATCTTACTATCGCGCAGGTTGGCAAGCCAGTTAAGGGGCTCCGTTAATTTTGCCTCTGCAGTGGCATCCATTTTTTTAAGGTTTTTGATATATAACATCAGGTCGAGCAGCTTGCTTTGCGCTATAATCATTTTGTCGCCGGCGGAGAACTGGCTTTTTGCTGTAGCATAAAACTTACCGGCTGCGGTGTAGTTGCTATCCAAAAAGTTAAGGTAACCTGCCGCGAGGTTCCAATAGTAAGGCTTGGCTGTATTATTTTTAAGGGCAATGTTTTCAACAAGCCGTTTACCCTCGTTATCGGATTTTATTACCGAATCGGCAGGTTTACCGCCTCCTGTTGTGGCCTCCCTGATATTAATCAGACGGCTTAGCAGCAGGTCCAGCTTTTCGGATTTTGGGTTAATAGCCGCGATAGTTTTTATAGCCCTTGCGGCATCATATTGTACCCCCATCATATGCCACAGGGTTATTTTCTCTTCCGGCATTTTGGCAAGCCTGAGTGTGGCATTCCAATCACTTTCATTTTGCGGGTGGAAGCTCCAGAAACTCGGGATCTTTAATTTATAAGTGTAATCATAACAAAGGCTGTACAGGTAGTTTGATAGGGCGTAGTTTTTTTGTCTGTAATAATATCCGGCTACATAGCCCATTGCACGATAATAAATGAGGTTTTTAGGAAAATGATCTTTGAACTGATTAAACAGTTTCACAGTTGTTGCCGACGACGAATTATCCAGGAAGTAATAATAACGAACGGCTTGAAACCATAAACGCTCCTTGATAAAAGGATCTGTTTCAGCATCGAAGGCGCCAATCAGCGTTGAAGCCAGCTTTACCGGCGAATGATTGGGCTTTACCTTATCCCACGAATAATATTGATCGTTTACCGAATAAGCCTCACTTATTTTCGCCAGCTTCAGGTAGCTATAAAAAGCTTTGAGCATTTTTGCCGATACGGTACCGGTGCTCATCACCGGGTATTTGCCGGGCAGCGTTTTGAGGGCGCCGGCTGATTTACGGGAAATAGAATCAACGGCGCCGGCGCTGGCTTTAATAAGCAGGTACTGAAGTGATGCTTTGCTGAATTGATGGTTAAAATGATCGTACCATTCGTCAACAATAATATCGTTATACCAGGTGTTGCTCCCATCGGTATAACCTAAGCCATAGTAAACCTCGTTACCCGTGTAAAAGAAGGGGGAGTATTGCTTGTTGACAAAATATTCGGGGGTAAAAACTGAATATTCTTCCTCGTACGAGTCGGCACAAGCCCAGATCATGCCAGCTATCGTTAGTGTGCATAAACTAAAAACGAGCAGAAATTTGCGTAAGGGTTTCCTGGTTAAATTTTGAAAGGTCGATGTTGGCCAGTTCATAGTAGATGATGGTTGTATGTTTTTGTTTAGGCAGATGGTGTGTTAATTGCTGGGCGGCAGCGTTCAATGTATTGCTGTCCGTTTCTTCAAGTTTAAAAATATCATTTTGTTTGATATAAATTCCATCAAGAAAAAAGCTCGTTTTGGCCCGGTAATTTGCCTGCCCTTCAATTGGTTCAAAATGAACCTGATCGGTAAGTTGCCTTCGCCCTATTTTTCCATATACCTGGATCACCCGGCCCTCCCTGATATGAATAGCCCAGGAAAATAAAGGCAAGGCAATATCCAGCTTCAGGGGATAGTTGCCCAGGTAAGCAATATACTTATCCGCATCATCGCTATTGTATATTGAATTGGGCTGCTGCAGATCGGCGTTGAGCTTGCCCATGTTGTAAAACATCAATACCCCGCGGTCGGCAGGAGGCACACCTGTACGGTCTTTAAATTTAACCTGGTGCAGGCGGATGGTAGCCTCCAGGAGTTTTTGGTTAAGCTTTTTAAATGCTTTAAGGAAGCTGAAGTATTTGTCCCGGGTACTTAATGACCAGTCACAATCAACCTGTACTTTTGTATAGTTGATCTTCTTTTCTGCGGAAAGCTCATTTATTAGCTTATTGCAATGGCTGGCAAGGACGGCCACAGCGGTATCAGCAATATTTTCAAAGGTTTTATTGGTAATGTAGATAACCGGGGTAATATTTAAGTCCGCCGGGAGCTCATTAAGTTGAACAATTGCATTAGGATATGAGCGTTGTTCTTTATCGCTCCAGCTTACATCAAAAAAACGGATGTAGGCATTGTTGCCGGTTTGCTTTAGTAAGGCTTCCTGTTGTTGGTTGAGGTTAAAGGCGGTTTTCCAGTAATAAAAGGCTGTTGTAGCATTGCCGGGTTTGCGGCAGGAAGCCACTGGAAGTAACAAGACTAATATTATAATCCACCGGAAATATTTGAACATAAGTGACACAGCAGGGCATTTTACCCGGAGTAAAGTTCGGGAATTTCAGTAGATTGGTATAAGGAAAGTTAAACTCTTAACTGGTCGAAGTTTAGCGGCAGCGTAACTTCAACCAGTATCATTAATACCTTACTTATTCAATTTCTTTTCCACTGCACTACGTTGGTTGGAGCGTGCTGATTTCTTTGCCGCTTCTACCTTTTTTGCGGTTGTTCCTTCTTTGCGCGCTTCATAGTTCAATTCGTGTGGTTGCTCTGATACAGAGTTCCCTTCCACTTTTACGCCTCTTTTTGACATAGCTTTTCTTATTAGATGTAACAGATTAACAACGCTACATTTCAATAGTTTTAACCACCGAGTAAATAATTGTCTTTTTAAATTAATTACAACTAAATGAAATGTAGCTTGTTCAGCTATAAAGAAAAAAGCTATGAAAAACCTATTTGCACAAAAAAACAATACCGGATTATGGATCACAGCCGGCATAACAGGAGTTTTGGCAGCAGGCGCGGGGATCTGGTTTTACTTCCGCGGCAAAAAATCAGATGAAACAGCCGGCTCCCACAAGGAACACGTTCAGGATTATCTTGAAGCCAAGCACCCAAAAAAGAAAAAACATAAAACCGATGTAGATGACCTGGCAGACCTGGTACATCATCAGGCAACCTGAAAAGACTGTATGCCCCTAACTGGTCGGAGTTAAGCTGTCGGCAAACCTCGACCAGCAGGGTTTGCGGCACGAACCAAACCGGAAGTAATACGACAACTATTATTAAGTAAACGTTATCTATGCGAGAGAACGTACCGGCACTTAAACAAGTATTTATTCTTCTGATGTTAGCATCACAGCGCACAGCGCCCTTATGGTTTCAGCTAACTTACCTTCCGCATTTAATGCTATAAGTTCAGTCTCTCTAAAAACCCGTTTATGTGATTTCCCCTCGTGCTTTGCCTCAATGGTAATAAAGGCTGCGGCGTTTAAGCTATCAGGGCCTGATCTGGTTACCTTTAAAACTTCAAAGTTTGGCTCGAAAATCTCTTTTATTTTATCAATTATCTCCATATCTCAAAAATAAATGTATTGGTTTTAAAAAACATCAGATCAAACCGGGCTATTTTTCACATTTACTTATATCTTGCTTTTAATAACCAGCATTTGATTACCTCCTTTTTGAAATTCGTAATCCACTTTTTGTATATCAATATTAAAATCGCTGCCAAGCACCTCAAGTAGTTCGTCAAAAAACACGGGAGCCCCGGCATTGAGGTTTAATATTGGGAAGATCCGCAATTCGGGGCATATGCGCATGATCTCCTGTATAGCTTCTGTATGAAACTTTAACCCCAGATTATCATACAGCAATAAAAAATGAGAGCTTAGGCCCAACTCAAATGCGTTATCCGCGAAAGAGGTTTTAGCGGGCATGGCATGTTTAATATATCTTTGCCGAAAGCAGTCCTGGTCAAAATCCTGCAGAAAATGGTTCATCGCGGTCATTCTTATTTCCTGCAGTTCTTCCACATCTTTAATGTTGTTCCAAACAAACTTATCGGCGTTAGCCCTCACCTGGCCTATCACTTCCACACAGGTTTCATCAATCCGTTTTCGGATATCATCAGTCGAAAATTGATATAAAGGATCGATGGAGATAACCCGCTTACCCATTGCGTGCATCTCCGCATTAAAACTTGCCGGGCCATCACCTATACTGACAATCTTTTTGGTAACATCACCGGTGCTAAGGTTAAACATTTGCTGATATTCGGTAAACGTGCGGCCCCAGGGCACAACGTTATTTAGTTCAAAAGCCATTATTGTAATTTTGTTATAGATAAAAAAACGTACCTGTATAATGATACTGCCGGACGGATATTGAAAATAGGACTAATATCTGATAGTCGTTATGATCCCGGCTGCACAAAGCTGTGACGCCACCAATTGAGTTTGGTTATGTGAGAATTGATCATTGATGGGCAAGATATGATTAAAGACTGGCAATAGCAAGGTTTGTTATTTATTCCAAATGCTAATCAACATAAGACTGATGTCATCTCTGCTGCCATAAGGCTATGGCACCTGATACATATGCCGAACACAGCGACAGCCGCGACAGGTAACACTGTTTTAAATTGGGTTAAGGTACCCTAAAAACAAAAAAGAGCAGATGCTCATCCAACACCTGCTCTTTTTAAAGATCTTTAATTTTGTGCCATTTTCAAACAGTTGCACTTCTGAATTTTTACAGTTTAATTTCTTCGTCTTTTGATGAGAAGAAATGGAACTCCGTGATTTGGTACGATGGGTTATTTTTAACCTTTATCCATTGGCCATATTTGATAAACCACTTCATTTGGCGGTTATAGATGCCCTTTTTAATAAAAGCCTCAATATATGGATGTACGCACAGGGTTATGCCTTTTTCGTTTTGTTCGGTAAGGATGTAATTGAAATTATTTTCAATATCGTCCATCAGCAAAATGGTTGGCCTTATCGTTCCGGTTCCATTACAGGTAGGGCAAACCTCGCTGGTAACAATGTTCATTTCGGGCCTTACCCGCTGCCGGGTGATCTGCACCAATCCAAATTTGCTCGGAGGCAAAATGGTGTGCTTGGCACGGTCGTACTGCATTTCGGCACGCAGAAAATCAAAAAGCTCTTTACGGTTTTGCGGTTTGTGCATATCGATAAAATCGATCACCACAATGCCGCCCATATCGCGCAGGCGTAACTGCCTTGCAATTTCTTTAGCTGCTTCCTTGTTTACCTGGTAAGCGTTCTCTTCCTGGTTTTCTTTGCTGGCTGTACGGTTACCGCTGTTTACGTCAATAACGTGCAGGGCTTCGGTATGCTCAATTACCAGGTAAGCGCCGCCGGCAAGGTTAACAGTTTTACCAAATGCGCCTTTAATCTGCTTTTCGATACCGAAATGGTCAAATATAGGCTCCTTATGCTTGTGCATGCGGACAATACTCTCCATATCGGGCGAGATTTCATGAATGTATGACCGAATTTCTTCGAACATACTATTGTCATTGGTATAAATGTGCTGAAAATCGGGGTTCAAAATATCCCTGAGGATAGTTGATGTACGCCCAATTTCGCCCAATACCTTTTTTGAAGGCTCAACAGATGGCAGCTTGGTAATAAACTGTTCCCATTTCGAGATCAGGTCAAGCAAATCTTTCTGTAGTTCATCAACCCCTTTACCTTCGGAAACTGTACGGATGATAACGCCAAAATGCTTTGGCTTAATGCTTTCAACTACTTTGCGAAGACGTGTACGCTCGGTGTTGCTTTTTATCTTTTTCGAAATAGAAATTGCTTCCGAAAAGGGTACTAAAACAACATACCGGCCCGCTATCGACAGGTCGGAACTTAAACGCGGCCCCTTAGTTGATATGGGTTCTTTAGCTATCTGTACCGGGATAAGCTGGTTTTTGGTCAATATCTCGGAGATTTTGCCTCCTTTATTGATATCTGCCTCAAGCTTAAACCCATCCAGTAGCTTTGACTGATATCCCCCGCTACGTACCTGCTTGGTTAGTTTAAGCAGGCTCTGCACCTGCGGACCAAGATCAAGATAATGCAAAAAGGCATCCTTCTCATAGCCAACGTCAACAAAGGCGGCATTTAGGCTGGGCATGATCTTTTTGATACGGCCCAGGTAAATATCGCCAACTGTATAGTTGTTGCTTACCTGTTCTTTGTGAAGCTCTACGAGTTGTTTATCCTGTAATAATGCAATGGTAGCCCCGTTGGGGGATGAATCGATAATTAATTCCTTTATCAATTGCTACTCCATTTCTTATAACGGTAAAAACCGTGTGTTAATAAGTGGGTAAAAAAACACTAATAAATAAAAAGTACCCACCCCGGTTTGGGGCAGGTAAAATCACTAATGTTTAGTCTTAAGTCGTTGGTCGAAGGTCTAAAGTCAGAAAAAAAGACTTTGTACTTAAGACTAAGAACTATCGACTTAACATAAATGCTTATTTCTTTTTATGTCTGTTTTTTCTTAAACGTTTTTTACGTTTGTGGGTAGCCATTTTGTGTCTTTTACGTTTTTTACCGCTCGGCATAATAATAATTTTAAAATGTGTGTTAGTTATTTAATTCCTTAATATATCCATCAATGCGCTGACTGAAAACAGGGTCAGGCATCATTTCTTTGCATTTCTGGTAAGCGTCGATAGCTTCCTTTTTCATGCCTAATTGCTTATAGCTTTCGGCTAAATAGAAAGTAGGTTCCAGTTCCTGCTTTTGCGCAAGCAGTGTTTTAAACCTGCTTACCGCTTTTTCATACTGACCCGATTTCATGGCGAACATACCTAAGTTAAGGTTAGCGTTCCAATTTTTCGGGTCTTTTTTAACAACCTCAAGCAACAGCGCTATACCCTGCATAGGGCCTGCTGCGCCATTAACGTAAGCTATGCCCAACCCGGTTTTACCTTCAAGGCTTTCGGGTTGTAATTTCAAAGCATTTTGAAATGCTTCGGCAGCATCATTCACAAACGCAGGTTGAAATAAAGTATCCTGTGTAAGTTTATATGCATCATTAAAACGGTTACCTGCATTTATCCAGTCTTGTACCTTGTTTTCTTTACGGGCTAATGCCTGGTAATAAAACGCTGCAGGTGCGGGCTGGTTAACATCGTCCCAGTGCTTGGCAAGCTGCGCTTGCAAAGATGGCGCATCTGCGTCTGATGCTTTTTTTAGCTGGGCTTCAAGGTCATTGATCTTAGCCGCCAATGCATCCCCAATAGCTGCTTTGGCAGGGGCAGACACCATATCAACGGTAACATTAGCTACCGGTTTAGCGGCGCCTGCAGAGGCGGCCATGGCCGGTTTGCCGTTTTTATCGTCTTTGGGTTTTACCAAACCTTTTACGGGCAACCAATACAAATAGCCCATAATAACAACTACGGCTGCACTAACGACTATTTGTTTTTTATTCATGATGGCGTATAATTATTTTTTGCTGGTTTTGTTACCTGACTTTACTTTCTCAACAAAAGTTTTGGCCGGTTTAAAGCTTGGCACAAAGTGCTCAGGGATAATGATGGCAGTATTTTTTGAAATGTTACGTGCTGTTTTCTTAGCTCTTTTTTTAACCACAAAGCTACCGAACCCTCTTACATAAACGTTTTCGCCGCCAACCATTGAGCTTTTAACAACCTTGAAAAACGCCTCAACAGTTTCCTGCACGTCTACTTTCTCTATACCTGTCTTTGATGAGATTTCAGTTATAATTTCTGCCTTAGTCATATCTTATTTACTTAATTTAATTTTATAAATACTTAACTGTTTTGGGGTTGCAAAAGTATTGCTTTATCCGTTAACAGCGAAATATTTATCCGTTTTTTTTTGCCAGGGCCGTAAAACCTACATTTTCGTTACAATTTTGAGTATGAGAGGCTTATAAATTACTGGTTAAACATCAATTTGCAGGTGTAAAGAAGTGTGAAAAAAAGTGTGAAAATCTATCAATTCAACTGGTAGTAAAGGGCTTGTACTTTCACAGGTTAGTTGCCAATATTTATCTCTGATTTTTAAATATCAACTCCCCGGCCTCCTGGCTTTCCACCTGTTCCTGAATCTTAATATCATATCTCCCAACCCTCCCCCGTCTTGTTGGTTCTTGATTGTCTGCCTCATGACCCTCCCTCTATGCCTCCTGCCCTCCTCTCTTGATTCCTGATTCTTGCCTTCTTGTTTCCTGCCTTCTTGTTTCTTAATTACTTTTACAACAATGAATTTTACCGACGAAGTGGTACAATGGTACTTAAACAACAAACGAAACCTGCCCTGGCGCAATACTACGGATCCTTATGTGATCTGGCTATCCGAGATCATACTGCAGCAAACCCGGGTTGAACAGGGCATGCCATATTTTTATCGTTTCCTGGAAAAATATCCTGATGTAAGCAGTTTTGCCGCTGCTCATGAAGATGAAATCCTGAAGCTGTGGCAGGGACTGGGTTACTACTCCAGGGGGCGCAACATGCTTAAAACAGCCCGGTTGGTACAGGAGCTCCATAACGGCCGTTTCCCGGATAGCTATAATGAACTGATAAAACTAAAAGGTATTGGCGAATACACAGCCGCCGCCATCGCTTCGTTTGCGGCTAATGAAGCCAAAGCCGTGGTAGACGGTAACGTTTATCGTGTACTGGCACGATACCTGGGTATCTATGAACCAATCAACTCAACCGGGGGTAAAAAAACGTTTCAACAGGCCGCCGATGATTTTCTTAATAAGAAAATGCCGGGACTGCATAATCAGGCCATGATGGAGTTTGGTGCCATGCTGTGCAAACCTAAAAATCCGGCCTGTGATATTTGCCCTGTCCGCCTGGGTTGCGTGGCCTTTAACACCAACGCTGTTGCCACGCTCCCGATGAAATTAAAAACGGTAAAAGTACGTGAGCGCTTTTTCAATTATTTCCTGGTAACCAACGGCGATACCGTTTTGATGAACAAAAGGGGCGATAGAGACATCTGGGCCAATATGTTTGATTTGCCTATGGTAGAAACAAGCTCACTTTTAACCCTGAACGAGCTATTGAAACAACCCGAAGTTTTAGCTGTTTTTGGTGATGATACTGAAGCTACTGAAGTTTCGCCGGTGCACAAACACATCCTTACCCATCAGCGGCTTTTTGTAAGGCTGATAAAAATTAAAAACCAGCCCCTCAAAACACACGAAAACTGGGTTAAAATCAACGTTCAAAACCTGCCGGAGTTAGCTTTACCAAAAATCATTTTTATATTATTAAAAAATATTTTTAATTTGTAAAATAATTTTGCGTTAATTTATGGCATGTCTGGAATAAACAAAGTAATACTCGTTGGCCACTTAGGCAAAGACCCTGAAGTACGGAATTTAGAAGGTGGCGTATCTGTTACGAGTTTCCCTTTAGCTACTTCCGAAACTTTTAATAAAGATGGCCGCAAGGTTGAACAAACCGAATGGCATAATATTGTAATGTGGCGCGGACTGGCAGAAGTAGCGGCCCGGTTTCTTTCAAAAGGAAAGCTGGTTTATATTGAGGGCAAACTCCGCACCCGCTCATTTGAGGATAAGGAAGGCATAAAAAAATACACTACCGAAATTGTGGCCGAAAACTTCACTATGCTTGGCCGCAAAAGTGATTTTGAAACCGACCCGTTAAAATCACCCTCAAAAAATGGGGATTCGTTTATAGATCATTTAAATGCCGAAGATTATTAAATTACCGATACTTACTAAAACATCCCGAAGAAAAAGTGCCGGTAACGCTTGTCACTGGCATCATTTATATCCCGGAAAATTATAAAACCAATTATTGTTTAAAATAATTGACACCCTGTGGCGGGGTACAATTCTCGGCCGGTCCGCAGATATAGGTTAATGTAAGTACATTGCCACCGGCATTCAAAATCATATTATAATTGAGCGTTCTTATATAGCCATTGTTAACAGCTGCCAGTTCGGAAACAGGTCCAAAAGCATGATTTTTATTTTGATACTCGGTAATATCATAAAAAGTTAATACCGAATTCTGGATCTTGTATTTTCCAATACTTTTTGAAAGCGTTCCTACAAGTTTTTTGGAAACCGAGTCGATACTTGTTACTGTACCCTCATATGTATGATCGGTTTTAAACTCATACTCATATTGGATCCACTGCTTTGAAAAAGCAGCCGGGACAATCCATTTTCCGGTTATGTTTAGCTCCCTATTGGTTGCCGTCTCTTTATGACAGCCCCAAAAAGCCGTTACTAAAACAATGGCTAACAAGCCTAAAAATTTTGCAGGGTTTGTGATATGTTTCATATCAATAGTTACGCTTAAAAAAACAATAATGATACAGCAGTTTACCTTTTTCCTGCAAAAGCAAAGCCCCCATATACTAAACTATATGAGGGCTTTGACTGTTCATATGTTTATTTTCCTCCCGGAGGACATTTAGCTTTCAGATACTGTGTAAACAACGTGCGCAAATGCTGTGTTGTACCTTCACCTTCCGATATCGAGTGCGTACGGTTAGGGTATGACATCAGCTGGAACTGCCTGTTGTATTTCACCAGTTCATCAATCAGCAGTTCGGCATTTTTGTAATGCACATTATCATCGCCCGTACCATGAATGTAAAGCAGGTTGCCTTTCAAATTCTTAGCGTAAGTAACCGGCGAGCCTTTGATAAACACTGCACGGCCGGCATCATCGGTTGGTACGCCCATATAGCGCTCCTGGTAAATGTTATCATAAGTAAGCTGGTTGCCCACCGCTGCTACCGCTATACCTGTTTTATAAATATCTCCATACTGGAACATCAGGTTAAGGGTTGATGAACCGCCGCCGCTCCAGCCGTGTACTGCTATACGCGTTGAGTCAACAAATGGCCATTTAATGATCTCTTTGGCTGCCATAGCCTGATCGCGGATGTTGATGATCCCGATGTTCTTGTAAATAGCCTTGCGCCAGGCTGTGCCTTTAGGGGCAGGGGCGCCACGGCCTTCAACCGACATATAAATATACCCGTCATCGGCCATGCTGCCTTCATACAGCCTGTTACGACCTGTTCCCCAGGTATCCGTTACGGTTTGTCCGGCCGGCTCGCCATAAACGGTAAACAGTACCGGGTATTTTTTATTCGGGTCGAAATTGGTTGGCTTTACCATCCAGCCGTCCATTTCAATGCCATCAACAGTTTTTACTTTGAAAAACTCGGGTTTATTTTTAGCGTTTTTATCAACGGTTATTACAGTGCCGCCGATATGTTTATGAGCTGGCAAACTGATCACCTCGCTTTGCGGGCGGGTATAGCTGTTGCTGAAATTATGCAGCGCAACCTTACCATTAGGCGAAATATCATAGCTATGCGTACCCGGTTCATCAGCAGGCGAAACACGCTCGGCCGTGCCGCCGCTTAATTTTATTTTGTAAAGATATTTCTGTGTAGCATTATCCGGCGAAGCGATGAAGTATACATAACCCAAAGCTTCGTCGATCATATCAATGCCGATCACATCATAATTGCCTTTGGTGATCAGGCTTTCTTTGCCTTCGCGCGTTATTTTATACAAATGGCGCCAGCCATCCTTCTCACTCAGCCATAAAAAACTTTTGCCTTTTTCAATCCAGCCCCAGCCTACAGGGTCGCCGCCGGCTACACGTGCTTTAACATCAATCCATGAATCATTGTGTTCTTCGCGGATCACACGGGTAGTGCCGTTTGACACGTTACCTATAAATACGCGGCTTTCATTTTGCGCACGGTTTAGTTGTTCAAGAATAACTTCGTTTGAGTTATCTGCCCATTCCATATTAGGAATGTAATGCTGTACGGCGTCGCCGGGCACATTGATCCAGGTAGTTGTACCGGTAGCGGTGTTAACAACGCCCACTTTACATGAGCTTGGATCTTCGCCCGCAACAGGGTACTCAACCGGCACAACATAGGGATAAACCGAATCGGTGGTGTTCAGCATCAAATAGGTTTTGATCTTGCCGGCGTCTAATTGCCAGTACGCAATTGATTTACTATCCGGCGACCAGCGGAAACCATCGCGGCAACCAAACTCTTCCTCATAAGCCCAGTCAAAAGTACCGTTGATAAGCGTTTGGGTACCATCGGTAGTTAGTTGTTTTACCGAACCATCGGCCAGGTCTTCCATGTAGATATTATGCCCGCTTACGTAAGCAGCTTTACTGCCATCGGGCGAAAATTTGGCGAACATCAGTGATGATGCCGGCAGGTTTTTACCCAACTGCCAAAGTTTTTTGGTGTTTGAATCATAAACCCAGTAATCGCCACGGGTATCATAGCGCCATACTTTTTTGGTATTGGTGTTGATGAGCACTTTCTTGTTATCATCGCTCACCGTAAACCTTTTAACACTGATAGGCGCTTTGCCCGCAGGCGTCAATTCTTCTTTGGTGATAAAAACAGTTTTTTTGGAGGTATCACGGGCATCAATCATAATGATTTGCCCGCCGGTTATGCGATAATACTGATAGCCGTCTTTTGTCCAGTTAACGGCAGCCCGTTGCGCCAGGGCCGTATTTTGCAGTAAGGTTAACAATAGCGCAGTAAGGAAAAATAATCCCGAACGGTAAAATTTCATATACATTTAGTTTGAATTAATAGAGCGGCGTTATTTTTATTTATTAGATAACGTCACTGTAAATTTTGCGTTAAATTAGCACAATAAAGAAATCTAAAGTCCTCTGTAATGAAAAAAATACCTCTATTGCTCGCTGCCTGCATGTTATTTTTCGCATCGGTAAACGCCCAACGGGCCGACAGGAGCAAGTTCATTAAAGACAGTTTAGACCTATATATCAGCAAGGCCTTAACCAACTGGCGCGTGCCGGGCATAGCTGTTTGTATTGTGAAAGATAACAAGGTTGTGCTAATGAAAGGTTATGGCATTAAAGAGCTTGGCCTCATGAACAAAGTTGATGAAAATACCCTGTTCATGATAGGCAGCAATACCAAGGCTTTCACGGCAACAGCGCTTGCCATGCTGGAAGTAAACAAAAAGCTGTCGTTAGATGACAAGGTAACCAAATACATACCTGAATTTAAATTGGAAGACAAAAACGCAAGCGACCAGGTAATGGTGCGCGACCTCCTTTGCCACCGCCTCGGCTTCCGAACCTTCCAGGGCGATTTTACTTTTTACAATACCAACCTTACCCGCCAGGAGGTGATTCAGCGTTTGGGCAAGCTTAAAGCAACTTATCCGTTCCGCACACGCTGGGGATATACCAACGCGGCATTTTTAACGGCCGGCGAGATCATTCCGAAGGTTACCAACGGGCACTCATGGGAAGCTTACTTAAAGGAAGCCATTTTTGCACCACTGGGCATGGGCAATACTTTGGCCCTAAGCAAGGATTTACCAACATCCTTAAACCGCACGGTGCCGCATACTATTGTCGACGGCAGGCTTACGCCAATCCCTTATTGTCAGATAGATGGCATTGCACCTGCGGGATCTATCAGCTCATCGGTAAATGACATGAGCAAATGGGCACTTGCTTTACTGAACGATGGTAAGGTTGGGCAGCGTCAGGTGATCCCTTCAGCAGCCATCCAGGCTACACGTATGCCGCAGGATATCGTGGGCAGTGTTCACCATATGAACGGCGAAAACAACTTTGAGCTTTATGGCTTAGGCTGGTTTATCCAGGATTACTCGGGCCACAGGCTGGTGATGCATGATGGCGGGGTTAACGGTTATCTGTCGTCTGTAACACTTTCGCCGCAGGATAACCTGGGCATCATCATATTAACCAATACCGATCAGAACCAGTTGTTTGAGGCCCTGCGCTGGGATATTTTAGATGCTTACTTCAAACAACCTTTCCGCAATTACAGCGAAGGTTATTTAAAACAATACAAAGCCAATATCGCAACCGAACAGGCCGAAGATAAAAAGCTGAGGGATTCTGTACTGTTAAACCCCAAACCAATGTTCCTGCCAAACAAATACATTGGCAAGTACAGCAACGATTTTTATGGCAGCATGGAGGTTACCCAGGGCGAGGGCAACAATCTTGAAATGCGCTTTGAGCATCACCCTAAAATGTATGCCTTGCTAAAACCACTTGGCGGTAACCGCTTTTATGTAACTTTTTCTGATCCCACACTGGGAAAAGCTGTATTTCCGTTCATGGTACAAAACGGCGAGGTTACGGGAGTGCGCGTAAAAGTGGCTGATTTTGTAGAGCGGGGCGCGTATGATTTTAAGAAGAATTAGGGTAGGAACTTTACTGCCTGTCACGAATGTTTAAACCCGATTGGGCTTCGAAGATGCAATGATATTAAGCAATGAGGGCCTGTCACCCTGAGCCTGTCGAAGGGTCGCGCGCAGAGGCCTGCCCACCATGCTTCGACAGGCTCAGCATGACCCCTGTTTTAATTATATCATGGGTAAGAATGAAGCTTGTACTTTGACCTGTATGGCAGTTCTGCTTATCGAAGAAGACATTTGCTATCTCTAATGATGACAAAGGCCTATCTACTGAGTTTTACCCTCCTCAAATCCCCCTATAAAAAATCAGCGCCATAACATCTTCTAAAACGGGAGGCTGTTATGGCGCTAAAAATATCTGAGATAGTTAACCGTTTACGGCAATACGATCTTCCGGATGCGGTTATTGTAATAATCAGCTACGTAAACATTGCTGCCGGCATCAACTGCGATACCCTGCGGCGAGTTAAAAATGCCGGCAGTGCCAACACCTTCCGCAAAACCGGTTGATCCGTTACCTGCAATTGATTTCAACACGTTATCCCAGGTGATCTCCAGTATCCTGCCATTCTGATCGGCTATGAACAGGTTCCCGCTTTTATCAAACGCAATGGCCGACGGGTTGCCAACAACTCCGGTTCGTTTATTACCGCCAACAAAAGTAGTAACAACACCCGCCGGGGTTATTTTACGAATGGCATGATTAAGCGTTTCGGCTACATATATATTATTATTGGCATCAATAGCTATGCCGTTGGGCTTATTGAAAGTAGCGCTGGTTGCGGTTGCATTATCCAGGTAACTTGCACCCCTGCTGCCTGCAAATGTGGTAACAACACCCGCCGGGGTTATTTTGCGGATCAGGTTATTGCCCATATCGGCCACAAAAATATTTCCGGAGCCATCAATTGCTAACCCGCGCGGACTGTTAAACGTTGCTTTGGTACCCGTACCATCGGCATATCCGGCATCGCCGCTGCCTGCAAAAGTGCTTACCACACCTGCCGGGGTAATTTTACGGATATTATTATTGCCATAATCGGCTACATAAATATTGCCTGTTGCATCGGTAACCAAACTTTGCGGAGCATAAAACTGTGCGGTGGCTATAGGGCCGTCAACATAGCCAATGCTACCGTTGCCCGAAAGTGTAGTGACATCTCCTGCTGCAGTAACTTTGCGTATGGCACTATTAAATGAATCGGCCACATAAATATTGCCGTCGGTGCCTACGGTTATCCCCTGCGGACTGTTAAAAAGAGCAGCGCCGCCCAAACCGTCAACAAAGTCGGCCGCGGTATTACCGGCCAATGTACTAACTGTGCCTCCTGTTGATGTTGTACCTTCGCCTGTGGTAAACTGCACCACTTTACCGTAGCCTGTACCCGCGCTGTTTACAGCATATGCCCGTGCATAATAAGTTGTTTTAGGGCTTAAGCCGGTAAGCTTTGTAGTATAGGCATACAAAATTACCGTATCGGTGGTTTTCTTATCGGCAGTGGTGGGAGTTTGATTAGTGGCGCTGTAACAAATACCGTAGCTGCTCAGACTCACATCGGTCGACCCATTAAATAAACCACCGGTATAGGCTATGGTTCCACTTTCGGCAGTCACCACATCCATTGTGGTTAAATCAGGCACGGTTACGGGTGTAACGTTTCCTTTTTTACCACAGCTTGTGCCGGCCAAAGCAACGGCAAATAAAAACGCGGCAAATAAAATTGTTTTGGTAAAGCTCTTTTTCACGAGTTAGTTTAAAAGTTATATGTAGTAAGTAAGCAAAATTAACTTATCAATACGTAGCAAATTACTTTAAAGTAACATTTTAACAAATATTAACATACTTATTACTTACCAAAAGATTCCGCCGCCCTGCAAACGCAAATAAAACCGGTTAACTGCTTGCTCACGGAAGCAAAGCCATCAAAATCCGGCAACATTTTTGGTGTATGCCTGTTATTAACTTACTATGAAACTCATCACGTTGTTCATATCCATTTTGATAGCCAATACGGCTATTGCGCAAAAACATGTGCCGCTGCCCCACGGAATGACATTTGGCGAAAAGCCCGACACTATAGCTTTAATGCCCGCCTCCAAACTGGAAGCTTTTATGGGAAAAAAAACACGGGTCACTACAGCCATCAGCGGCAGGGTTATTAAAGTAACTAAAGAAAAAGGTGGCTGGTTTGAAATGGATGCGGGTAACAACCGGGTTATAACAGCCCATTTCACCAATGCAGGGATAAGCCTCCCCAGGCAATTGGCTGGCCGTACGGTAATCATTTCGGGAATAGCAGCCAAACAATTCATTGCCGACGACCTGCAGCATATGGCCGGCGATACGGTTAGCGGCAAAAAGCAGCATAAGGTAAATACCAACCCCGGCCGAAAGGTTAGCTTTGAAGTAAAAGGGTTAATGATAGATAAATAAAGCTATTCAAGCCGGGTAAATGAAAAGCTGTAAATAAGCCTCAACCCGGCAAAAGGCGTAACCCGGGACCCTTTTTTCAAATAATCGCCATGAACATTAAGATCGAGTATTTGATGGCGTCCTGACAGCAGGATAAAACCTGCCCCGCCGGTGCCGCCGTAACCGCTATAATCAGAATCAAAGTAACCCAATGCACCGGCCGACGCATAGATTAATTTATTGAAGTAATATCTGCCCGAAAGTCCTCCCACTACGTAGTATGGCTCTTCCACGCTCAAATAAGGCGTAATGCTTACTGCTTTTGTTATTTTAATTTCACCTTGTAAAACGCCGCCGTAGCCCATACTTTTTTCACGGGAGGTATTAAGGCCTAATCCCAAACCAATGGCATTTTTGGACTGGGCATGAACTTTTACTCCCCCACACGCCAACAGGGCAAAAAGCAGGATAAAGGTAATTTTCAAAGCAGGATAGATTAATCGTTTAAAGTTAACGTATGTCTGTTAACCCTGACGACTACACCTACGCGTTTGTTACAATGAGCTGCCTTAATTTTTCGGAAACCTCGTTTTTGTTTACTGCAGATGCTTCGCGTTTGCATTTCATATAATGTTCGCGGGCAATTTTTTCGGCCAGGTCGCCGATGGTTTTTACATGCATCTCTTTGCCAAAACGCCCGGCCAGTTTTAAACCTATCCCGGCTATTACCATACCGGCAATACCTATGGCCAGGTAATAAAAGGCCAGAACAAAGCTAACTACCAATATCATGGAAAACAGGTTAACTATCCATTGCTTCGGCTGAAGCAAACGGATCTGGAAACCCATCTCTTCTTCAATGGCAGCCACAGCCTCAATACGGCTATCGCGCGGAAAAAGATCATTGAGTTTGGTTTGGGGCTTTATGATATCCTTATCATACCCCGATGATGCATTGATGGCATTACGGAGTTTGTAAAACGCCTGCTGTGTGGTACAGCCATCATTTGTTTTTTTTACTTTTTCAACAACAACGTCGCAAAGTTTACCAAAGTTTTGCACATCATTTACCGATGTATCGTTTAAACTGATGTTAAATGATTTTTCAATTTTCACTAAAACATCATCCATATCTTCAGGATCAACACTCTTCAGGTTGATTTCCTGACCATTAGCCGTATTAACTTTCAATCTATAGCAACTAAATACAACAATAGTAAACCTGCAATTAGGGTTGCAGGTTCACGTTATTAGCAATTAAACTACAAAGGCTGCAATTTAATGTTTTAATTATTTACTCAAATACATTGATTTCTCTTTGTACAAGTGCCTGAAGTATGGGTCCTGCAGGTTAGGGATAAAGCGGATAGCCTCACCTGTCGATTTCATTTCAGGGCCAAGCTCCTTGGTAACTTCAGGGAATTTATCAAACGAGAACACCGGTTCCTTGATAGCGTAGCCCCACAGCTTGCGTTCGATAGTAAAGTCGCTCAGCTTATTGGCTTCAAGCATAACCTTTGTGGCTATGTTAATGTATGGCACATCGTAGGCTTTGGCGATGAAAGGCACCGTACGTGAAGCACGCGGGTTGGCCTCGATCACATACACCTTATCATCCTTAACCGCGAATTGTATGTTCAGCAAACCGCGTACGTTAAGCGCTTTTGCTATTTTTTTAGTATATTCTTCTATCTGGTGGATTACGTTGTCCGACAGATCGAACGGAGGCAATACAGCGAATGAATCGCCCGAGTGGATGCCTGCAGGCTCAATGTGTTCCATGATCCCAACAATATGTACATCCTCACCATCGCTGATCGAATCAGACTCGGCCTCAGCGGCACGGTCAAGGAAATGGTCGATCAGTACACGGTTGCCGGGCAGGTTGCGCAGCAGGCTTACTACAGCTTTCTCCAGGTCCTCGTCATTGATCACAATGCTCATGCCCTGCCCGCCTAATACATAGCTTGGGCGTACAAGTACCGGGTAACCAACCTTGTGGGCAACTTCAAGCGCTTCTTCAGCACTTTCAGCAACACCGTATTTAGGATATGGGATGTCAAGATCTTTCAGCAGGTCGGAGAAACGGCCGCGGTCTTCCGCGATATCCATGTCATTGAATGATGTACCAATGATGCGGATACCGTGCTCGTGCATTTTCTCGGCCATTTTAAGGGCTGTTTGGCCACCCAGCTGAACAATTACCCCATAAGGTTTTTCAAGCTCGATGATCTCGCGTACATGCTCCCAGTAAACAGGCTCAAAGTACAGCTTATCGGCCATGTTAAAGTCGGTTGATACGGTTTCAGGGTTACAGTTAACCATGATAGCTTCAAAACCGGCTTCCTTGGCTGCAAGCAGGCCGTGAACACAGCTGTAGTCAAATTCGATACCCTGGCCAATACGGTTAGGGCCCGAGCCTAATACGATGATCTTTTTCCTGTCAGATGCTACCGACTCGTTTTCGCCTTCGTAGCTCGAATAGTAGTATGGAGTTTTAGCGGGGAACTCGGCAGCGCAGGTATCCACCATTTTGTAAACGCGGTGCATGCCTAAAGCCTTACGGCGCTGGTACACATCTTCCTCGGTTACGTTACCCAAAATGTGCGCTATCTGCACGTCAGAGAAACCTTTTTGTTTCAGGGTGTACAGGAATTCTTCAGGAACGTTGTTCAATGAATAACGGCGAAGCTCTGTTTCAAGGTTAACCAGCTCCTGGATCTGGTTCAGGAACCAGCGGTCGATCTTGGTTACTTTACGTACCGATTCGATGGGTACGCCCAGGCTTAACGCGTCATAAATGTGGAATAGCCTGTCCCAGCTCGGATGCTCAAGGCTTGCCATGATCTCTTCAAGATTGCGGCTCTGGCGACCATCGGCACCTAAACCGGCACGACCGATCTCCAGGCTTTGGCAGGCTTTCTGTAAAGCCTCGGTAAAGCTGCGGCCAATGCCCATTACCTCACCTACCGATTTCATCTGCAGGCCAAGCTCTTTGTTAGCGCCCTTGAACTTATCAAAGTTCCAGCGAGGTATTTTAACGATCACATAATCCAAAGTAGGCTCAAAATAAGCCGAAGTTGTTTTGGTGATCTGGTTTTCAATTTCATCAAGGTTATAACCTATGGCCAGCTTGGCAGCAATTTTAGCGATAGGGTAACCGGTAGCTTTTGATGCAAGGGCCGATGAACGTGACACACGCGGGTTAATCTCGATGGCGATGATCTCTTCATCGGCAGGGTTCACCGAAAACTGTACGTTACAACCGCCGGCAAAGTTACCGATGGCGCGCATCATCTTGATAGCCTGGTTACGCATTTCCTGGTAGCAACGATCGCTCAGGGTCATGGCAGGGGCCACGGTGATCGAGTCGCCGGTGTGGATCCCCATCGGATCAAAGTTCTCGATAGAACAGATGATGATCACGTTGTCATTGCTATCGCGCAGCAATTCCAATTCGTACTCTTTCCAGCCTAATACTGCCTGTTCAACCAATACCTCGTGGGTTGGTGAAGCCTGTAAGCCACGGTTAAGGGCAGCGTCGAAATCTTCTTTTTTGTGAACGAAACCCGCGCCTTTACCACCCAGTGTATAGCTTGGGCGAATAACCAGCGGGAAGCCAATTTCCTGCGCGCCTTCTTTACCTTCGAGGAAAGAGTTGGCGATCTTTGATTTGGCAACGCCTACGCCGATATCAACCATCAGCTGGCGGAAAGCCTCACGGTTTTCGGTTTTTTCGATGGCGGCGATGTCTACACCGATAACTTTAACGCCATATTTTTCCCATATGCCGCGTTCAGACGCTTCAATACAAAGGTTCAACGCGGTTTGACCGCCCATGGTAGGCAGTACAGCGTCTATCTGCTGTTCGGTTAAAATTTTCTCAATGCTTTCGCAGGTGAGCGGCAGAAGGTAAACATGGTCGCTGATAACTTTATCCGTCATGATAGTTGCCGGATTGCTGTTAATAATAGAAACGGAGATGCCTTCTTCTTTTAACGAGAGAGCGGCTTGTGAGCCGGAATAGTCAAATTCGCAAGCCTGGCCGATAATGATTGGGCCGGAGCCAATGATCAGAACGGATTTGATGGAGGTGTCTTTGGGCATAGGGCTTTTTTTAAGTCAAAAGTTCTAAGTCAAAAGTCAAAGGCATTTAAGCCTTTAAACGGTTTTTCCTATGCGCTGAAAGCCAAGAAATCCCGACTTCAGCGTCGGGGTGCAAAGATAGAGTTTTAACAAACACCATTCATGTTTTTTTTCAGATTTAATATTGTCGCAATAACACGCGGCCTTTTTTAAGTTTCGGGGCACATTTTCTTAAAACAATAGGCTTACAATTTCCGTAAAATCTCACTATATTTACTTACAGCCCGGCCTGTAATTTCCAATTGAACCTGTAATTGCGCCAGGGCGCAAATACGTTATATTTAAGGACTATGATAAAGAAGCCTGTTTTTCCGTTGCTTGCGGCTATTTTATTTTGGGGCAGCTGTGCTATGCTGCAATCAGTTGTTAAATCAACATTCCCGTATACTGCAACCATGGTTATTCCGGCATCGGCCAAAGTTGATGAACCTCAAACCGCAATAAGCACGGGCAACAGCTTTGACCAGGATTTTACCAAAGATGGCAACAATGCCAGCAGGATAAGCGAGGTACGCATCATATCAGCCAAACTGCAGTCGAGCGACCCATCAGATTATAACATTGGCAATATAGCGTCATTAAGGGTATACATGGCTAAAAATGATGGCAGCGAAGAGGTGATGGTGGCCATACGTAAAGATATCCAACCCAACGCCGGCAACAGCATAGTACTTGACATTGACAACTCACACTTTTTAGACGAACTGGTGCGGCAGCCAAGCGTGCGCATAAGGATGGTTTACCGCTTGCGTAAAGCTACGGCAACTGATGCCAGCCTAAAAGTATCATTGGGAATTGGGTCGTACCCGGCTAATTAAACCGGCGATCTCACAAAAAACTTACTTAATCAGTTTGTTATCTGAATCGGGAAATATCAAAATAGGCTCGTAATTACGGGCTTCCCCTGTTTCCATATAGGCATATGACATAATGATCACGATATCGCCTACCTGTGCCAGGCGGGCTGTAGCGCCGTTAAGGCATACGGTGCCTGTTCCGCGCTCGCCTTTGATAACATAAGTTTCAAATCGCGCGCCGTTATTATTGTTCACTATCTGAACCTTTTCGTTGGGGATGATATTTGCAGCCTCAATCAGGTCTTCATCAATAGTGATACTGCCCACATAATTCAGCTCCGCCTGCGTTACCTTAACCCGGTGAATTTTGGACTTTAATATTTCAATTATCATGGCGCAAAGTTAGGAATATTTAGTTCATGGGAACAAGTTCATAGTTGATGGTTAATGGTTCATGGCAGTAAGTTTACAGTTAAATGGAAATTAAGCGGTTACCGCCCCAAAACAGATAAAAAAACGATCAAACCATGAACTATGATCTATGAACCATAGGCTCCTACCCAATCAACACATTATCAATCAATCTTGTTTTACCTACGCGTGCTGCAACAAGGGCAACAATAGTTTCGGATGCCGGGGTGGCGGGGTGTAGCGTTTTGCCATCGGCTATTTCAAAATATTCCAGCTCAACGCCGGGTTCGTTGCTGATCATTTGAGCTGCCTGCTGCTGCAGGGTGTCAATTTTGTTAATATCGAAGTTTTCCTTAACCCAGTTAAGCGTTTTAGATAAAATGAGCGAGTGTTCCCTGTCATACGGGGTAAGATGAATATTCCTTGAGCTCATGGCCAGGCCATCTGGTTCACGTTCGATAGGGCACATCACCAGCTTAACAGGCATCCCCAGCACCTCAACCATTTTACTGATCACCATAAACTGCTGGTAATCCTTCTGCCCAAAAAAAGCGATATCGGGCTTTACAATATTGAACAGCTTATTTACCACCTGTGTAACGCCCTGGTAATGCCCCGGCCTGAATTTTCCTTCCAGCATGTGCTCCAGATCGCCCATGTCAAAATGCCATTTTTCATTATCAGCATACATCTCGGTAACCTGCGGATTAAACAAAATATCGCAGTTAACTTCCTCAAGGCGGCGGATATCGTCAGTAATGGGGCGGGGATATTTTTCAAGGTCCTTGGGGTCGTTAAACTGGGTGGGATTTACAAAAATGCTGCAAACAACCTGGGTGCTTTGCTGCTTTGCCAGTTCAATTAAACCCAGGTGCCCTTTATGCAATGCGCCCATGGTTGGTACAAAACCGATTACTTTTACCGGCTTACGGTTAAAATAATCGGTTATCTCATTTTTAGTGCTGAATATTTTCAACGTAATAGTTGTTACAAAATTTGGCAAAGGTGTACAATTGATTAAAAATAACCAAAAGTTACTTGCATAATTCGTTGGCAGTTTATATAATAATAGTTATATTTGCAAACTCAAATTTTTTGACTTCTTTACATTTTAAATACTGATTTAGTGATGGGTAAATCTAAGCTTTTGTTTATAACTCATGAAATGTCCCCTTTCCTTGAACTCACAAAAATTGCTGAAATAACACGCCAACTTCCGCAGGCCATGCAGGAGAAAGGTTACGAGATCCGTATCCTTATGCCGCGTTTCGGCAATATCAATGAGCGCAGGAACAGGCTTCATGAAGTGATCCGGTTATCAGGTATGAATATCATCATTGATGATAATGATAACCCGCTGATCATCAAAGTAGCATCTATCCCGGCGGCGCGTATGCAGGTGTATTTTTTAGATAATGAAGAATATTTTCAGCGTAAACATGTGTTTGCAGACAAAGACGGTAAGTTTTATGCCGACAATGACGAGCGCATGATTTTCTTTTGCAAAGGCGCATTGGAAACTGTTAAAAAATTAGGTTGGGCACCGGATGTGATCCATTGCCATGGCTGGATGAGCGCGCTTGTGCCTGCTTATCTGAAAACAACCTACAAAGACGATCCAACATTTAAGCACTCAAAAATCATTTACTCTATTTATGAAAATGATTTTAAAGAGCAATTGCACAATGACTTTGCTACAAAAGCCATCATGAGCAATATGAATGAGCAACATGTGGAGCCGTACAAAGGCGGTACCAATTCGGCGCTGTATGCCGGTGCAATCCACTACTCAGACGGTATTGTTTTAGGCAGCCCTGATATTGATGCAGATGTGTTAAATAATGTTAAAAACAGCAATAAATCGGTTTTAGAATTTGATTCTACCGCAGATTTCGAAAATTATTACAATTTTTACGACGAAATTACCAACGACGAATTGGTGGATGTTGCATAAGACTTAATATTATATATGAAATTTTTCCGATTAGACTTATTGACCCTGTTAATAAGTCTTTTTATTTTGAACAGTTGTAAACGCCAGGATGGTATTGGTTTGGGCGTCAATGATCAAAACGAGATCAATGGCAACCTGATAGTTGATACCAACATCGTTATTAACACTGTTGTTGATGATACCGCAGCTACCTCGGCTCAAACCCGGACACCGCTTGCCAACTTTACCGACCCGGTATTCGGAACAACAAAAAGTATCGTTGCTTTAGGTGTTAACCTGCCTAACGGTGCCGCTTACACAGTTCCTGCGGGTACCCTGACAATCGACTCGGCTGTACTTGTGCTAAAATATGCTGACGGTTTTTATGGCGATTCGCTGGCTTCACGCTATAAAATAAACGTGTATCAGCTTCAACAAAAGGTAGAAAGCAAAACTTATTACAGCAACAACCACTGGGATGCCGATCTGGGCACTTTACTTGGGTCTAAGACCTTCACAGCCCGTACGCACGACAGTATCACCATAGCCCGTATCCGCACCGACACATTAGATACTGTTCAGCGCGTAGCACCTCAGTTACGTGTGCCGCTTAGTAAAGCTTTTATCTATAACAACCTGTTCAATGCAAGCGGTGCTGTACTCGCATCACCAACAACTTTTCAAAGTACTATAAAAGGCCTTTACCTTTCATTAGATAAGGCACAGGCCAGTGATGCCGGCGGTATTATCCAGCTCAATCTGGCCTCATCGCAAATTGATGTTTTTTATAAGGTTGTTACCGCTTCCACCAGTACAACATCCAGTACCATTGATACGGCATCGGTAACCCTGCCGTTCTTTAACCGCGCTGCCGAAATTACGCATACCTATAGTACCACTATCCAGGCAGCCCTGAATAATACAACAACATCGCAAAATACGGTTTACCTCCAGGGGCTTGCAGGCTTAAGGGCTAAGCTCAGTTTCCCGGGTCTTGACAAGCTTGTTGACTCATCGGTAGTATTAAACCGTGCCGAAATTGTGATAACACCACGTGCCGGTTCAGGTGTACCTTATGCACCTTTGCCCAAGCTAACGATGTACAGGCTGGATATTGCCAAACAAAGAACATTAATACAAGACGCCACCGCAAGCGACCCGCGTTCGCAAACAAGTTTATTTGGCGGCCGTTATGATCGTACCAAAAAAGAATACCACTTCCTGGTTACAGCTTTTGTACAGGACCTGATCCGTAAAAAAACAGTTGATTACGGTACCTATATTGCCCCCGTTGATACCACCCTTGTTAACACCACAACAGGTATTGACGTAGCACCGTCAACACAAACGGCAGCCCGTACAGTGATAGTGGGGAGTGATAAGGCAACCCCGGGTTACAGCATCCGCATGAACATCATTTACACCAAGGTCCGCAAGTAAGATATCTTTCAATAAACAAAAGAATCCCCGCTTAGGGGATTTTTTTGTTTAAGACAAATACACTTCTTAAAATACTTTTTTAAGTATTTTAAAACTTCGTCTTTTTCGTAAAAAATCAAAATAATTATTGCTGATATGTGTTATATAGCTGTTTATTTTGCGGCGTTTAACATTTATACTTGATTATTTTATGTGCGGAATTGTTGGTTATATAGGATTCAGGGATGCTTACCCTATCGTTATAAAAGGGCTTCACAGGCTCGAATACCGGGGCTACGACAGTGCCGGTGTCGCCCTGCTTAATCATGATCTTAAAGTTTATAAAAAGGCCGGCAAGGTTGAGGACCTTGAAAATTTTGTAAAGGGGATTGACCTGAAGGGGACGATTGGAATGGGCCATACCCGCTGGGCCACCCACGGCGAACCGAGCGACCGTAACTCACACCCCCACTCATCGGGCGACAGGAAGCTTACCATTATCCATAACGGTATTATTGAAAACTATGGCGTGATCAAGGAAACCCTTGCAGCTAAAGGCCATGTTTTTAAAAGCGATACGGATACTGAGGTTTTAATACACCTGATTGAGGATATTCAAAAGGAAACCGGCCTTGATTTGAAAGATGCCGTACGCGTGGCTTTAAACAAAGTGATAGGCGCATATGCCATCGTGATTATGAGTGCCGATGAGCCCGACCTGCTTATTGCGGCCCGTAAAGGCAGCCCCATGGTTATTGGGGTAGGCAAAGGCGAATATTTCATAGCTTCAGACGCTACACCTATTGTGGAATATACCAAAAATGTGATCTACCTGAACGATAACGAAATTGCCTATGTACACCGTGAAAGCCTGCTGGTAAAAAATATCGACAACTCGGTGCAAACCCCCTACATCCAGGAGCTGGACCTAAAACTTGAAATGCTTGAAAAAGGCGGCTACGACCATTTCATGATGAAAGAGATCTATGAGCAACCCCGTTCCATCCGCGACTGCCTGCGCGGCCGTATTTATCCCCAGCAGGGCAAAGTTCAGCTTGGTGGCATTAAGGAATACACCGAGAAGCTTAAAAACGTTGACAGGATCATTATCGTAGCCTGCGGCACCTCCTGGCACGCAGGTTTGGTAGGAGAATACCTGATTGAAGAATACGCACGCGTGCCGGTAGAAGTTGAATATGCCTCCGAGTTCAGGTACCGCAACCCAATCATTACTGAAAAAGACCTGGTAATAGCCATTTCCCAATCGGGCGAAACAGCCGATACCATGGCCGCCATTGAACTGGCTAAGGAAAAAGGCGCTACCATTTTCGGCATTTGCAATGTGGTTGGCGCATCTATTCCGCGTTTAACGCATGCGGGCGTTTATACCCATGCCGGACCCGAAATTGGCGTAGCATCCACCAAAGCCTTCACCGCCCAGGTAAGCGTGCTAACGCTGATAGCTTTTTACATAGCCCAGCAGCGGGGTAAAATCACCCAAAGCAAAATGGTTGAATATTTAACCGGCTTAAACGAGATCCCTAACCTGGTACAGGAGGCCCTGAAATCAAACGAACATATCCGGCAAATTGCAGCCCGGTTTAAAGATTCGACCAATTGCCTGTTCCTGGGCAGGGGCAGCTCATTCCCTGTAGCGCTGGAAGGTGCTTTAAAGCTCAAGGAAATCTCCTACATCCATGCCGAAGGTTATCCTGCCGCTGAGATGAAACATGGCCCTATCGCCTTAATTGATGATGAAATGCCGGTGGTGTTCATCGCCACCAAACATTCATCATACGAAAAGGTGATCAGTAACATACAGGAAGTAAAAGCCCGCAAAGGCCACGTCATTGCCATTGTTTCTGAAGGCGATACAGAAGTAAAAGGCATGGCCGATTATGTGATCGAGATCCCTCAAACCAATGAGGCGTTTGTACCATTAGTTGCAACTATTCCGCTGCAGTTACTCGCTTATCACATAGCTGTAATGCGCGGCTGTAATGTTGATCAGCCCCGTAACCTGGCCAAGTCGGTTACTGTTGAATAAAAACCAGTTATAAACCTAATTTTTTGCAAACCCCTACCAGTAACGGCAGGGGTTTTGTTATTTTTGGGCAGAAACAAATACCTGCTACCTATGAGTTTTGAAATGTTTGCCCAGGCCGAGTCCTGGATCTCCCTGATCACACTTACGCTTTTGGAGATCGTTTTAGGGATCGACAACGTGATATTTATCTCAATCCTATCCGACAAACTACCAGCCAGCCAGCAAAGCAAAGGCAGGAGGGTTGGTCTTGGTATGGCCATGATCACCCGCGTACTGCTGTTGTTATCCATCAGTTGGGTAATGACTTTAACAGCTCCCCTGTTTAACCTAAGCTCAATTTTCAGTATTACGGATGCCGAATGGGTTGAAAAACTGGCTATTTCCGGCCGCGACCTGATCCTGATCATCGGCGGCCTGTTTCTGATCTATAAAAGTACTGCCGAGATCCATCATAAAATTGAAGGTGAAGAAGAAGACGGAGGAACCATAAAAAAACATTCGTTCTGGGGCACCATCATCCAGATCATGCTGTTGGATATCGTTTTCTCGCTCGACTCGGTGATCACCGCGGTAGGGATGGCCAGCCACGTAGAGATCATGATCCTGGCGGTTGTTATAGCCGTAGGCATTATGATGTGGGCATCAAACGGGGTAGCATCGTTTGTAAACAAGCATCCAACCGTAAAAATGCTGGCGCTATCATTCCTGCTGCTGATCGGCGTTTCGCTTCTGGCCGAAGCTTTTGAACAGCATATCCCTAAAGGTTATATCTATTTCGCTATGGCGTTCTCTGTTTTGGTAGAGATGCTGAATTTGAAAATGAAAGCGAATAAGGGAAAGAAAGTGGTGAAGAAAGTGTGAGCATCAAATAGCACTTGTATACGTTTTTTGTAATTAACGTAAGCTATAAAGAAGAACGTAATTACGAAACAATCCCAAGCTGTACAGGGTAGACCTGCTAACCGGGGATTGTTTCGTATCTTATGATGACTTATTGCAAGTTATTAAGTATATTCTTTTGATCCGTTTAGATATGGGCGTTGCCTGCGGCCCGTGCTATCCGCTCATACGCCTGCAGGCCTTATGCTCATTGGCCGGTATCCGCTCCTATCACTAACGCAGCCTCACGCATTTTTTCCAGGTTCCCTTGATAATTACTTACGGCAACGACGTTTTATAAATTTTGGCCAATAAAGTAAGCCAATGGCCTAATGACTCAAATGACGCGCTATAGCGCTACTACCATCGCTTTACCTGCATATTTAACAACCTTATCAGCCTTGGCAGTTAAAGCTACATCCGAGCCATGGGCGCCTTTAACCATCACAATGTTAAACGTACGGTTTTTCAGCTGGCCCGGAAAATGGCCTTTAGTGTCAGATATGCTAAGTTTACGCGTTTTATCGTTCCAGCTTAATGTAAACGTAGCTGATTGTCCTTTTTCGTAATTGTAGTTATCGTTTTCATCCTCGTAAAACTTAAATGAAGCATCAGCTCCGGGATAGATGCGAAGCTCAATATTGCTGTTTGGCTTTTCGGTTGCGTATTCAACATCCGGGCCCATTGGTATAATTGAACCTGCTTTTACATATAACGGCAAAATCTCGATAGGTGCCGCAGCGCTGATGGTTTGGCCGCCGTCAAGCAATTCGCCTGTCCAGAAGTTATACCATTTGCTGGCGGCAGGCAGGTAAACCTGGCGCGCCTTGGCTTTTTTATCTGCATCACTTGAAGTATATAGTTGTTCGGTTACCGGGTTAACCATAAAGGCCGGCCCGAACATATACTGGTCAGGAATACCGTAAACCTTACTGTCGCCGCGGTAATCAAACGCCAGCGAACGCATAATGGTATAATTATCATTAGTTACACGACCTGCCAGTGAATAAATGTAGGGCATCAGGCGGTAACGGAGCTTATCGAAATTAAGCAGGATGGACCTTGTATTTTCATCCCAGTTTTTGCTGAAGATGGCTCGCTCACCTTTACCGTGGATGCGGAAGATGGGGCAAAATGTACCGAACTGGAACCAGCGGGTAAACAACTCGCGCTTATCCGGCTGCGACCAGTCGGCAGGTTTCCAGTGGTAGTGATAACCGCCGATGTCTGACGTCCAGTAAGGGATGCCAGAGGTACAGGCGTTGATGCCCTGTGGCACCTGATCTTTAAAATCATGAAAAGTACATTCAATATCGCTCGACCATAATGTCGAAGCATTGCGTTGCTCACCGGCAAAGGACTGCCTTACTAAGAAGAAGGCGCGCTTACCCGGAATATCCCTGCGCCAGCCTTCGTATACGCCTTTGGTGTGTTGTAGGGAATAAGTGTTAAAATAATCGATGCCTTTACCAATGGCAAAATTACTTTGACGGCGGGCGTCAAGCAACGCGCCATTATCCGGCTCGCACTGGTCAATCCACCAGGCATCCCAGCCGTAACGCTTAATCAGACTGTCGCGAGCCTGGTCCCAGTAAAGCTCACGCGCTTTAGGGTTGTGGGCATCGTAATAAGTATCAAAGGTGTGGGTAACCACGTTATCCCAGGTGATATCGGTTAAACCTCCCATTTTGTTCAGCGCGTCATAGTTAGGCGTGCCTTTGCCAAACACCGGCCAGATAGAGATCATGGCATGGATATTGGCCGCGTGTAAAGCATCAACCAATTTTTGCGGATGCGGGTAACGTTCAGGTTTCATTACATGTGAGCCTATTGGCAATGGGTCCCAGTAGTACCAATCCTGTACGATCACATCAACCGGGATATGGTTATTGCGGTAATTATCCTTTACGGTAAGGATTTCTTCCTCGCTCAGGTACCTGTCTTGCGATTGAAACAAGCCATAAGCCCATTTACCAAACATCGGCGCTTTACCGGTAGCAGTTCGATAAAGATCGATGATATGGTCAAAGCCCGGCCCGTAAAAAAAGAAATAATCAACCTGCTTACCGCTTTCGGATACATATTTAAATTTGGTGTTGTCTGCTTCGGCACCATAAAAATTACTGGCCGAATAGTTATCCCACATTAAGCCATAGCCTTTTGTTGATAACAGCACCGGGATAGCGCCGGTAAGATATTTAATAGCCAGGTCCTGGTTACGGCCTTTGTAATTGATCGACATGGAATCTAAGGGATGGCAGCCTAAACCAAACAAGGCCTCGTCCTTCGGCGATTCAAATTGTGTAGTAACGTTATAAGTGCTGATCCCCGCGATGGTTGCCGGAGTAATGGATTTATTGTCGCTGTCTTCGACAGTGATCACGTTACCCTTCAAATCGGTATAGGTGATAGCATTGGTAGCCTTATTGATCTTTACTTTCAGCTTTGCTGTAGTAATAACCACCTCGGTTTTCCCATCAGTAACCTGGTAGGCTGAATGCTGAAGCCATTTATTATTCACAACGAGTGAAGACTTCGTTTCAAAAGCATCAAAGATGGTATATTTTACTTCGATGATATCGTCCTTGCGGATAAGCACTTTCATCAAACCTTTGTCGAGCGTGAAAGTAACGCCATCAGCCGCCTTTTTGAAAGATTTAATAACTGCCATAGCGGGCATGGCAGACATGCCAGCCAAAAGAAAAATGAACCACGCAATCGATTGCCTAACTTTTGCGCCTTTATGAGATAACTGTTTAAACATCATGACTATCACTGATTTGGTTTATACTGAGTGTGAGATTAACACTTAATTTGACACCGTGAATATAGCGTACTTTTTTTAATTGGAGTAATTTTTTTAATACCGAATTATCTATCAGTGAGTCCCGGATATTGGGTATATTAAAAGTGATTCATTTACCACGCGTTTTTAAGCAAAATGGTGATACTATATGGTCAGTGTTCAAATGTTTAAAACAGGGTGTTTTACTAATGGAATGAAGTTCTATAACTTGCTGATTACCAATACCAGTCTGCTCATCCGGTTGTAAGAAGATTTTGGCAGGATTATAACCAACTGATTATCACATACAATTACCGTGCAGGGCCTAACAAGTGTTCACACCTATAAAAATGGGACGTGGGTTCTAACCGGGTCGGAGCCTGCGGCCGGGTTATTGGCGAATAGTAGGGTGGCAGGACAGACAGGCTAATGAAAAGGATACCAATGCAAAAAGCCTTAGTTATTAGCTAAGGCTTTTGCGATTATTGCACTATTGAAAGTGATAAAGGGTGGCACCGACCTACTCTCCCACGTTTTACC
>CBIHRB010000038.1:0-48277 GCA_966212355.1 uncultured Mucilaginibacter sp. | reverse complement strand
ATGTATGTCATTTCATTTTTTTTCAGGGCTTCCCTGATGGTTACTCGCAATGACGTGATGGAGGGGTTATTTACCCCGCAAAGCTCCGGGCCTTCAACAGTACATTATCCAATCCGCTTACATCACTGCCACCCGCGGTAGCGAAAAACGGCTGACCGCCGCCTCCGCCTTTAACTTCTTTAGCCAGCTCTTTTACAATGTTACCGGCATGCAGGCCTTTTTCCTTCACCAGGTTTTCGGCAATCATCACGGTAATGCCTGGTTTGCCATCGAAATCAGCAACCAGCACCAGGAACAGGTTCGATACGATATCCTTAAGCTGGTAAGCCAGGTTCTTAACCGCGTCGGCGTTAGGCAGGGCTACTTTTTGGGCGATGAAATTAATATCGCCGATAACTTCGGCTTTTTCGGCCAATTCTGTTTTTAGTCCTGATGATTTTTCGAGGATCGATTTTTCGATCTCTTTTTTCAGTTTCGCGTTTTCATCCAGCAAGCCTTCAATGCTTTTTGAAAGGTCTTTTGGATTTTTAAGCAGTTCTTTTAACTGGTTAACCAAAGCGTTTTGTGTAACGATATATTTTTCGGCAGCAACACCGGTAATAGCTTCAATACGGCGAACACCGGCAGCTACAGCACTTTCGGCTATAACTTTGAAGAAACCAATTTGCCCGGTAGCTTTCACATGTGTACCGCCGCAAAGCTCCTTACTAAAGTTGTCATCAAAGGTTATCACACGTACGTATTCACCATATTTTTCACCGAACAAAGCGGTTACGCCACTGGTAATAGCTTCGGCATAGAGTACGCTGCGTTCTTCCTTAAGCGGGATATTTTCGCGCACCTTTTGGTTTACGATGGCCTCGATCTGCGCCAGCTCCTCATCGGTAACTTTAGCGAAGTGTGAAAAATCAAACCTTAAGTAATCAGCGTTCACCAATGAGCCTTTTTGATTTACGTGCGTACCAAGTACCTGTTTCATGGCAGCATGCAACAAGTGCGTAGCCGAGTGGTTACTGTTGGTTTGGCTGCGTAAGGCGGGATCAACAATAGCCGTTAAAGCATCGTCAATATCCTGCGGAAGCTTATCTGTAAAGTGAACTATCAGTCCGTTTTCTTTTTTAGTGTCCGTAACGAGGATGATCTCCCCATCAGGGAAAACCAGTTCGCCCTTATCTCCTACCTGGCCGCCACTTTCAGCGTAGAAAGGCGTTTTATCCAATACCAGTTGGTACTGCTCCTTGCCCTTACCAGTAACTTTACGGTATTTTACTATATGGGCTACAGTTTCGGTTTCGTCATAACCGGTAAATTCAACCGATTCATCGTCTTTTAGTACGATCCAGTCGCCGGTGTCAATAGCGGTGGCAGCACGGGAGCGGGTCTTTTGTTGTTGGAGAGCGGCCTCAAAACCTATAACATCGACAGACCAACCCTCTTCTCTGGCCATTAATTCAGTTAGGTCTAACGGAAATCCATAAGTATCTGAAAGTTCAAATGCGAAATCACCAGAAATAACCTTGGGATGATTTTGTTCTTGTACCTCATTTAAAAGATTAGAAATGTACGATTGAAATTGCGAGATACCCTTTTGTAGTGTTCTCAAAAAACTAATTTCTTCTTCGAGAATTACTTTTTGTACGAAATCTTTCTGCTTATGTAATTCTTCAAATACGCCCTCAAATTGATCTGCCAATATAGGCACTAATTTATTTAAAAATGGTTCCTTAATATCTAAATATTGATACTGATATCTCACTGCCCGACGTAGGATACGTCGGATTACATAACCTGCTTTGTTATTTGACGGAAGTTGACCATCTGCTATAGCAAAACTAATGGCACGAATATGATCAGCCATTACTCTCATAGCAACAGATTCTCCCCATCCTTCAACAAAATCTAACATTATCCTTATATCAGTGCCATTAGGTTTTGCTATGGGATTATATTTCTTACCCGATTTCTCAGCAATAAACTGAATCATCGGCTGGAAAACATCGGTATCATAGTTTGATGTTTTGCTCTGCAACACGCGTACCAGACGCTCAAAACCCATCCCTGTATCCACGTGTTTGTTGGGCAGCGGTTGCAATACACCACCTTTAAGGCGGTTAAATTGCATAAATACATCATTCCAGATTTCAATAACCTGGTCATGATCGGCATTTACCAATGTGGCACCGCTTACTTCGGCACGCTCATTATCCGGGCGGCTGTCAAAGTGGATCTCCGAGCAAGGGCCACACGGACCAGTTTCGCCCATTTCCCAAAAGTTATCTTTTTTGTTACCACGGAGGATGTGATCTTCCGCTACATACTGTTTCCATAATTCATAGGTTTCAGTATCAGCTTCAAGGCCTTCCTTTTCGTCGCCTTCAAAATAGGTAACGTACAGGCGGTCTTTAGGCAGCTTGTACACCTCGGTAAGCAGTTCCCAGCTCCAGGCAATGGCTTCTTTTTTAAAGTAATCGCCAAAGCTCCAGTTGCCCAGCATTTCAAACATGGT
This sequence comes from uncultured Mucilaginibacter sp., assembly GCA_966212355.1. Classification (GTDB taxonomy): domain Bacteria; phylum Bacteroidota; class Bacteroidia; order Sphingobacteriales; family Sphingobacteriaceae; genus Mucilaginibacter. The sequence goes on along the minus strand of CBIHRB010000038.1, from coordinate 45,771 downwards.
GTGGTGATAGGTATCGATACCCACCTCTTCCAAATCGTTATGCTTGCCAGACACGCGTAAACAACGCTGGGTGTCCGCCACGCGGGAGGCCTTGGGTGCCGCCTCGCCTAAAAATATATCTTTAAACTGGTTCATCCCCGCGTTGGTAAACATCAGGGTTGGATCGTTTTTAATTACAATTGGAGCCGAAGGAACGATGGTATGTCCCTTTGAAACAAAAAAATCAAGAAAAGCCTGTCGTATTTCGGTAGCAGTCATAGGGAGCAAAGGTAAATAATAGTCGGGAAGTCAGAAAGTCCGGAAGTCGGAAAGTAAAAAAGGAATTACTGCGAAAGATCCTGGACTTTCAATTTTTCATCCCCTCAGTGTCCTCTGCGAGAGACCCTGAGGGGATGTCAGGAAGCAAAGACAGGATTTTCAATTATTTCGGATATCGGATTTTCGATTTCGGATTTATTTATTGATTATAGCTGATTTACCCTCCCATTCATCGATACAATTAAACAATTTTATCATATTTGGTGTAAATTTGTTTATGGAAACTTTAAGAGTTGATATTCAAAACGAACAGGAGAAACGGGTGCTCCTGGCTTTTCTTGATAGCCTGGATTATAATTACCGCATAGATAATGAAAGCGATGCCCTACTTGAACAACAGGCCAAAGACCTGGCTGCCCGTAAGGCCGATTTTTTAGCAGGCAAAGCCTCTTCCCTGCCCTGGAGCGAAAGTAAATAACATTACCAAGGCAATTTAGTGACGCCGGCCAGAGACCGTGAAATAACTGACACCCGGCCAGAGCCGGGCGACGGCTAAACCTGCAGAAATGTAGCGACTAATGCAAAATTCCGAGATCGAAATTCCCAATTCCGAAATCAAATAAATACATTTGTATTATGCCTTATAAAGAACGTGAAATAAGCAAGATGTACTACACCATGGGCGAGGTATCGGCCATGTTTGATGTTAATCAGTCGCTTATACGTTTTTATGAAAAAGAGTTTGATGTTCTGCAACCTAAGAAAAACAAAAAAGGCAACCGGTATTTCACCCCCGAAGACATTGAAAACTTCAAGATCATCTTCCACCTTATCCGTGATAAGGGCTATACTTTAAACGGAGCAAAAGAACATCTTAAAAACAACATCGGCGATACCAGGGACAACCAGCGCGTTATCGATTCGCTCGAAAACCTCAAAAAATTCCTGCTTGAGGTACGCGATCAGTTGTAATCTTACGCATAAAAACTATCTTTATTTCTAAAATACCGTCGGGTTAACGAATATATAGTCTTTGGCCTAAAGTCTTAAGTTTTAAGTAATACAAAAGATAAAACACTAATTGGCCTTCAGACTTAGTACTTTTAACTTAATACTTATAATAACACTATCACCTGTAATAACAATCCGTAAAGATATATGATCGCTAACCACAAGGGCGAGATCCCGGTTGTTATTTTACTGATCCCTTTTTTATTGGGTATAAGCGTTGGGATCAATTTAAAGTCTGTCGCTTATTTAATGCCCCTGGCTGTTGGATTTGCCAGTCTGCTGATATTATTTCTGCTGCTCAATTTTTATTACAGCCGCTTTAAAGTTTACAAAAAACGATGGCTTGGCGGAATCATCATTCACTTGTTATTGTTCCTTGCTGGCTGGATAGCTGTCATCAACAATGACGAGCTTAATAATACCGGTCATTTTTCAAAGCTGCCCGCGCAAAGGTTGCTTGTACACATTAATAATGAGCCGCAAATAAAAAACGGGCTGATCCGTTTTACGGCCAACGTTGTAGCGAACATCAATCAAAAACATTCCCTCCCGGCAACCGGGACGTTGATGATCACCATAAAAGATAGTGCTGCGATGCACCTGACCTATGGTGATGAACTGTTAGTCCCCGGTAAATACACTGCTATCGACCCGCCTTTTAACCCTGCCGAGTTTAACTATAAAAAGTACCTGGCGCACCAAAACATTTATTACCAGGAGTTTTTGTACCCGGGACAATACCGTTTGTTGCAATCACACACCGGCAATATGTTCATAGCAAACGCGCTGGCGCTAAGGCTGAAAATGGTTGAAAAGTTAAAAAACCAAATGCACGATCCAAACGCTATAGCCGTAGCCTCCACCCTAATATTAGGTTACAAAGCCGATTTAAGCGAAGATGTATTGCAGGCCTATTCCAAAACCGGTACCATTCATGTGTTATCGGTTTCCGGCGCTCATGTGGCTATCATTTGGGCTTTGCTGGCATTTATGCTGAATTTCCTGAACAGGTTCAGGCATGGCAGGGTGATCAAAGCGATCATCATTATTCCTATCATCTGGTATTATGCTATGTTAACCGGTTTTTCACCCGCGGTTTGCCGGGCAGCGGTGATGATCAGCACGGTTATCATCGGTAAAACTTACAACCGGTACATCAACAATTTAAATATTCTGGCTATATCGGCTTTTATATTATTGCTTTATAACCCTTCGCTGATAACGGATGTAGGTTTCCAATTATCATACCTCGCAGTTGCCGGGCTTGTTGTTTTACAGCCTGTGGTTTATGCATGGTTTACTTTTTCTAATAAATGGGTTGATAAATTGTGGGCCTTATGTTCAGTATCCATAGCCGCGCAGGTCATTACATTCCCGCTGAGTGCTTTTTATTTTCACCAGTTCCCGGTTTATTTTTTGTTTAGCAACCTGTTCATCATCATTCCCACGGCTGTTATTATGTATAGCGGGATCTTTTACCTGCTATTACCACAAATCCCCTTTATATCAGCCGGCCTTGCCTGGCTCCTCGAAAAAAACATCCTGCTCATGAACGCTGTACTGGCCTGGTTTGAGCATTTGCCGTTTGCAAGCATCAACAAAATATGGCTTACCACAACCGAGTACCTGCTGCTTTATGCTATTATCGTATGTGTTTTTTACTTTTTGTACGATAGAAAAATATGGCTGCTGAGAGCAGGTATTGCATTGATTTTTTTGTTAGCTGTAAGTATCAGCATAAAAACATACCGCTCATATACAACCAACAGCATCGCCTTTTTAAACCTGCGTAAAAACATGGGGATGGTATTTAAAAGCGGTAATCATGCTATCATAGTAAGTGATCTTACCGATACCGACAAAACCTACAATTATTCCATCAGGCCATACCTGGATAGCTGTAAAATAAGTGATGTCATTTTGTACAAACCCGACCAGGACATCCGGTCGGCATTTTTACGAAAACAGGGTAATTTCATCCAATTCCGTAATCAATCTGTAGCGCTTATCAACAAAGGTTATGAGGATACCATCCCGGCAGTAAAACTCAAAACCGACTACCTGTACATCACCGGGAACCCTAAAATTTCGCTTGCTATTATTAATAAAAATCACGAATATCATACTATAATTATTGATGCCACCAATACCCCTAAAACCGTACAGTTCATTGTGGATCAGACCCGTACCCTGCCTACTAATTATGTGGTTTTAAAACGTAACAAATCGTTCGTGGCGACATCTAATTGAAAAACATATTAAACTACTTATCTAAAAATTTGTCTTTTAATTATTAAAAATTAATTTGGCAGTAAATCAAACTCAAAACATGAACATTAAAATTTTCAATGTTGCCTTAGGCCTTGCCCTTACCGCAACAGCTATCAGCGCAAACGCCCAAAAAGCTTACAAAGAGGGGGTGGTAACTATTTCAACGGCTATGCAGGGGCAACAGGTTGAAGCTAAAAGTTATTTCCGCGCCGATTCGGCCGCTATGCAATTTACTACAGGGCCCGCTACCATAAAAATATTAACCGATGCCGACGGTAAATCATTGGTTGTAATGGTTGATGTACCTGTTGCATCTATCAAAAAAGCAGCGGTAGCAACTCCTGATGAGGTTGACCAGGCCCTGGCAACCCTGCCTACGCTTACTTTTGCCCCGGGTACCGAAACCAAGGTAATTTCGGGCTTTAACTGCAAAAAAGTGGTGGCCACAGATACCAAAACAAATAAAACTTATGATGTTTGGGTAACTAACGACGTTACTTTACCCGTAACCGGTATTGCTAAATATTATCGCAGCATTGGTGGTTTCCCTGTACAATACACTTCATTTTCGCAAGGTCAAAGCACCGAGGTTACTGTTAAAAGCATTACCGAACAAAAAAACCCTGCCGGTACATTCGGGATCCCTGCTGACTTTGAAAAGATTAGCCTGGATGACCTGAAAGCTATGAGCGGCGGCAGGTAATCGAAATATTTCATTAACAATTCATTAAAGGTTCCTTAACATTGTAGCAAAATACTATTTTTGTTACACCAATGTTAAGGAACCTTTTCAGTTTTTTCAGATTTTTTATCTTCTGGCTCATCTTCTTCGCTATAACGAGGGCCACATTTGAGATTTATTTTCTGCACAAGCTCGATAACGCCCGTATGGGTGAAATCCTTCAAACGTTTTTCTGGGGCTTAAGGCTTGACATATCGGCAACAGCCTATATCTGTATCATTCCCATCCTTGTATTTGCCATCAACTGGTTTATCCCAAAGGTTAGAATAAAACCCATCTGGCTCAAAGCATATGTTTGGTTTTGCCTATTCTGCATTTCGTTAAACACTGTACTTAACTTCAATATTTTCCGCGAGTGGGGTACCAAGGTTAGCTTCAGGGTGTTTACCTCATTTTATCATGCCCCTTCAGAAGCAATCGCATCAAGCGGGTCATCGCCGGTTGGTAAATGTATTTTTATCGGAATCGGATTACTTGCGGCTGGAGTAGTGTTATCTCATTTTATTATTAATTACCAGTTTAAAAAGCCCGATGCCCGGCCAAGTCTTAAGATTTCGCTAACTATGCTATTGTTGTGCGTAAACTTTGTGCTGATGCGCGGCGGTTTGCAAGCTAAGCCGGTAAGCCAGAACTCTGCCTACTTTTCCGAAAAACAGATCCTGAACCAAAGTGCCCTCAACACCGAGTGGAACCTGTTCAATAACGTATTTGAAAATCTGCGCCCGCTCTATAATCCCTACCTGTACGACCATCCGGAGGAGGCGATAAAAACTGTTGACAAACTATACGACGTAAAGAATGGTGCAACCGAACAAATCCTCACCACAAGCAGGCCCAATGTGGTAATTATCCAATTGGAAAGTTATACGGCCGATGTCATCGAATCATTAGGCGGTGATAAAGGGGTAGCGCCAAACTTTGAAAACTTTATCAGGAACGGATTGCTTTTTAACAATATCTACGCCTCCGGCGATCGCACCGACAAAGGCATTATCGCCCTCATGAGTGGCTTCCCTTCGCAGGCTATCCGCACCATCATCAGCGATACCGTTAAACACCAAAAGCTTCCCGCAATATCCGCGTCATTTAAAACTGCAGGCTATGAAACCGCTTATTTTTATGGCGGTAAAAGCAATTACATGAGTTTTGATAAGTTCATGAACTCACATAGCGTTGATCATATTATTGACGAGGCCAGCTTTGATAACAGCCATATAAAAACGCAATGGGGTGTTTATGACGATGACCTGCTCACCAGGAGCCTGCAATACTCGGCCCGCCAAAAACAGCCATTCTTTAACTATGTACAAACATCATCCAATCATGAGCCTTTTGTACTGCCTGTTAAGCACCATTTTAATGATGACGCTGATGTAAGTAATAAATTCAGAAGCACAGCCTATTTTACCGACTCGTGCCTGAACGCTTATTTTGAGCAGGCCAGAAAACAGCCCTGGTATAAAAACACCCTGTTCATCCTGGTAGCCGATCACGGTCACCGCCTGCCGCGTAATACTGCCGAGGCTTACGACCCGGCTAAATACCATATACCGCTTTTGTTTTTCGGCGATGTGATCAAGCCCGGGTACCGCGGAAAAACAAACAGCAAACTGGGCGGACAAACAGACCTCGCAGCAACCCTGCTGGCGCAATTGGGTATGCCGCATAAGCAGTTTAAGTGGTCGAAAGATCTCTTGAATCCCAATAGCAAAGAGTTTGCTTTTTTTGATTGGGATAACGGGTTCGGCTTTATGCAGCCGGGGCAGGCGGTATCTTATGATAACGCCGGCCGCACCATGATCTATAACAGCAAACCAAATGCTGATAAAAAGGCTACTGAAGCGGCGCTTGCTTACGGTAAAGCTTATTTGCAGCAGGTGTTTACGGAGTATATGGGTTATTGAAATCCCTCTTTCTTAAACGCGTCATTGCGAGGAACGAAGCAATCCCATACTTTACAGAGAGACTTGTATAGCGGCTCTGCTCATCGGGGGTTGCTTCGTTCCTCGCAATGACGCGCAAGAGAGAATTCTTACAACGCCAGCTCCCTTCCCAACTGCTCAACCCATTGGTTAAACAATTTGGTTTCAAATTCAACAGCTTTTTGAGCGTGCAGTTCCCAATCGGGTGAGAAATGCTGTAGTTGATTAATCATCTCTTCCAAGTGGCCTTCTTCTTCTAAAATAATCGATTTTACATTCACTTTGCTGCCTGCTTCGTCAAGGGCATCCTGGTAAATAGGATAAAGTTCATCCGCACGTACTTCAATGGCGTAGGTAACCAACAGGTAGGCCGCAAAACGCAGCTCTGCACCTTTTAAGTTAAGCTCATTTTTTAAATAACGGCAAACATCCACATCCAGTTGATTTAAATAATACTTGCTTGAGCCCGGGGCCAGCAGGTATCCGGCAGCGTAGGTTGGTAACATTACACCCGTTTTTTCCAGTTGTTTTTTAAGGTAGAAAGCATGACGGTGCTCTTCGGCAGCATGCTTTAGTATAATATAAGTAACCGTAAGCGGATCTTCACTGGCCGAAATCTTGCGTGCGCCGGTGTTTTCCATTAACGATAATGTATTTAACCAGCGTGAGTGCAGTTCGTTATCAGCTATTATGGTAGGTAGTATTTTGTTTAGCATAATTTATAATTCTTCAAGAGCCTGCTCAATTTTGCTGTAAACATAACTGAGTTGCTCATTAGTAATGCAATATGGCGGTAAAATATAAATAACGTTCCCCAGGGGGCGCAATATAACTCCGGCGGCTAAAAAATAATGGTAAAGCTTATCCCTGAACGAACTGAAGTACGAGGTATTATCGCCGGTTTCCCACTCCATAGCCAGGATAGTGCCGGTTTGCCTCACGGTTTTTATTTTAGGGTGATTGCGGATCTTATCGGCAAAGGCAGTATGAGCCGCTTTGATCCTGACAATGTTCTCTGCCGTTTCGGGTTGTTGAAACAGATCAAGACTTGCCAGCGCCGAAGCACAGGCTATGGGATTAGCCGTAAACGAATGCCCATGAAAAAGGGTTTTCAACTTATCATCCGATAAAAAAGCATCATAAATTTGCTGCGTACAAGTAGTTAAGCCCAGGGCCATGGTACCGCCTGTAAGGCCCTTTGAGAAACACATGATATCCGGTTCAACATCCACATGATTTGTGGCGAAGGGTTTACCCGTACGACCAAAACCGGTAAATACCTCATCGGCAATCAGCATCACTTCTTCCTCACGGCAGTGGGCCATCAATTCATTCAAATATTCAGCCTCGTACATGATCATCCCTGCCGAGCCCTGCACCAATGGTTCAAAAATAAAGCAGGCAATTTCGTTCTTTAGATTTGAGATCTGAGATTTGAGATTTGAGATGTTTTCTTTTGCAGGGATGTCGATGAATTCTACTTCAAACAACAGGCTATCAAACGCTTTGGTAAATGCGCTGCGGTCGCTTACAGCCATAGCACCGAAGGTATCGCCATGGTAAGCATTATTAAACGCGACGATCTTAGTGCGCTGATCGCCTTTATTAAGCCAGTATTGCAGGCACATTTTTATAGCTACCTCAACAGCGGTTGAACCGTTATCTGAGTAAAAAGCTTTTTTTTGGTTGGCCGGCAAAATTGCTAACAGCCGTTCCGCCAATTCAACGGCACCTTCGTGAGTAAAGCCTGCAAAGATCACATGTTCCAATTTGTGGAGCTGCTCTGATACCTTTTGGGCGATATAAGGATGTGCATGCCCGTGGATGTTTACCCACCATGAAGATACTGCATCAATGTACTGTTTTCCTTCCTCATCAAATAACAACGCCCCCTCGCCGCGTACAATGCCTACAGGTGGCTGCGCGGTTTTCATTTGGGTATAGGGATGCCATATTACCTGTAAATCTCTTTCGGTAAGGTTCATAGTTCGTTCTGCAGAAGTTCAACCACACGTTTATCTGTCGGGAATTCAAAATCGGCCACGCTCAACGCGGTAAGTGGCACCCATCTAAAAGCCTGCAACACCTCTCCTTCCCCGTCAAAATCAAATGCAACGGATTTTATATTCAAATTAACCGGGGTAATGCTTCGCACTAAATAATATACACTGATCACCTGGGAGTTGTTAAATGCCGATTTTACGGCAAAATCAGTGGTATAAAAATGGCCTACAACTTCAATCTCAATATTACACTCTTCCATAAACTCGCGTTTAAGCCCGTCAATCAGGCCCTCACCAAGTTCCAGGCCTCCGCCCGGGAACTTTGAAAAACGCACACCATATTCCTGTTCATCGCTTATGAGCAATTCATCATCATCGTTTAGTAGCAGACCGTAAACCCTTACATTAAAGTATTCCATTATTCAAAGTGTTTTTTATTACGTACAACCTTTTCCATTGTCCAGGCTATTGTTTCGGTTTTCGCTTCCGACCGGATAGGGCAATTGGGCATACTGCAGTAGTGGCAGCAATTGGGCACACAAGGGTCGGCATGAATAAAAAGCTCCGTTTTGATGCCCATATCCTTATTGATCATCTTATCAACCAATGATATTTCGGTATGTACTGTGTTCAGATCAAAATAGTTTGGCAACGTCATGTGACAGTCAATATGCAGTTCATGGCCGTATTTCTGCGCGCGCAGGTTATGTACATCAATCCAGGCCTCGCGACGTTTTTCACTTAAAACGTTCACGATATTGGTTACCACCTGAAAATCAGCCTCATCCATTAACCCCCCAACCGATTTACGTACCAGTTTGTAACTGCTGCACACTATATATAAGCCAACCAATATGGACAACGCACTATCCAACCATAAAATCCTGGTAAATTCAATCAGCAATAAACCTACCACCAGGCCTACGCTGGTAACGGTATCGGCCAGCAAGTGGCGACCGTCGGCATCGAGCGTAAGGGAATGAAGTTCTTTCCCTTTGCGGATCATATAATAACCAAGTGCTCCGTTAACTGCACCGGTAGCACCTATAATAATAGCACCGGTAAACAGATCGTGAATAATATTAGGGAAGAAAAGACTGTGAACAGATTTTACAATGATGATACAGCCGGCAATACCGATCAGTGAACCTTCAACAAAAACAGAAAAAAACTCTACCTTACCATGCCCGTAAGGGTGGTTTTCATCGCGCGGCAAGGCCGACAGGTAAATACTGTAAAAGGCAAATGAGCTTGCAATTACATTTACAATACTTTCGGCGGCATCGGTAAGTACAAAGTTGGAGGCTGTTAAAAAGTATGCGCCAAATTTCGCCAGCATCAGCACAATCCCCGTTATCAGCGAAATTAATATGATCCTTTTTTGTTGATTCAAAGCAAGGTGTTATTAGCCCGCAAATTTAAAAAATAACAAGCGTAAGTAGCAGTAAAGTTATTTTCTATATTTGCCGCGATAACATAATTTATATGAGCGTATTAAGTACCCGGATACAAAACCTGTCCGAATCTGCAACAATTAAAATGGCCAAACTGGGCCGTGAACTTGCCGCTAAAGGTGTCGACGTGATCAGCCTTAGCTTTGGCGAACCTGATTTTCATACTCCTGAACACATCAAGGAAGCCGCCAAGCAGGCCATGGACAAGAACTTCACCTACTACACACCCGTAGCAGGCTACCCTGAACTTCGTAAAGCCGTAGTTGCCAAGCTGAAGAACGAGAACAATCTTGATTATGATTTCAGCGAGATCGTAGTTTCTACAGGTGCCAAGCAGGCTATCGCCAACGCGGTGTTATGTTTGGTAAATCCCGGCGAAGAAGTGATCATCCCTACCCCTTACTGGGTTTCATACAGCGAAGTGGTTAAACTGGCCGAAGGTAAAAGTGTTTTCATCAACACCACTGTTGATACTAACTTTAAAATCACCCCCGAGCAATTAGAAGCTGCCATTACCCCCAATACCAAGCTGTTCATGTTTTCATCGCCGTGTAACCCTACCGGTAGTGTTTACACTAAAGATGAACTGGAAGGTTTAGCTAAAGTATTTGAAAAACATCCACATGTTTACATCCTGAGTGATGAGATTTACGAACACATCAACTTTGTTGACAAACACGAGTCTATCGCTCAGTTCGACTATATTAAAGATCGCGTGGTGATCATCAACGGCTGGTCGAAAGCCTTTGCCATGACCGGCTGGCGCATTGGCTACACAGCCAGCACTAAAGAATTGGCCGCCGCATTTGATAAAATGCAGGGCCAGGTAACTTCCGGTACCTGTTCAATCACTCAGCGTGCCGGCGTGGCCGCTTACGAAGGTGGTTTGGAAAGCGTGCTTGAAATGCGCGCCGCTTTCAAAAAGCGCCGCGACATTGTTTATAAATTACTGAGCGAAATAGAAGGCATTAAGGTAAATCTGCCAGATGGAGCATTCTACTTTTTCCCTAACGTTACCTCTTTCTTCGGTAAAAGCTACAATGGCCGCGTGATCAACGACTCGGATGATTTAAGCCTTTACCTGCTTGAGGAAGGCCACGTAGCCACCGTGGGCGGCGATTCATTCGGTGACCCGTCTTCTATCCGTTTATCATATGCAGCGGCCGAAGATAAGCTGATAGAAGCGATGAGAAGGTTAAAAGAAGCGTTGGGTAAATTGGCGTAATGGTCTGAACCGTTTTTTGTCTGAACCGGAATTTATAGAATTAGAGAATTTACAGAATACCAAACAAATTCAAAAAATTCTTTTATTCGTTTAATTCGAGTTCAGACAAAAAGACCGCTTGTTAATGGCAAGCGGTCTTTTTTTATTATCAGGACAATCCTGAAATCCTAAAAATCATGGTTTAGCTTACAATCCAAACCCGTAAGCTAAACGTAAGCCAACCAGGCCATAGTTATTGCCCTGGCCCGAGAAGTTCTCATAACGTACACCTACGTCCCAGGACTTGGTTGCATAACCTAAACCGGGAGATAAGATGAGCTTGGTGTTTTTATCTGAGCCCGCAACCGGTTCATGAACTTCAAATCCGGCACCGGCCTCTCCTGAAAAATAAAAGCCATCACCAACAAATGCTTTGATACCAGCTTTTACAGGGACAATACCTAACGAACGGCCTTTAACAGTTACAGTGGTTGTTGACGTGTTATTAGAAAAACTTGAGCTATAAGTCTTACCAAAAAAGTTGTAATAACCAGAAGTTAAGGTAAGGGCTACATTATTATTTACGCCGTATTGTAACCGGGCAGTACCGCCAAGTTCAAAATTTGAAATATCATGTGCATTACCAGTGGGAATACCTGCTTCTAAACCAATTCCAAAACGTAACGCATTGGCAGGTGTAGTTTGAGCTTTAACATTTGTTCCGATAAAGATAGCCGCCGCAGTAAATGCCGAAGCTATCATTTTAGTCATTGTTTTCATAGTTGTGTTTTTTAGTCAAATTCTACAATGTTCATTTTTTAATTTTCCATTGTATTAACTCCTCCTTAACAAATACTTTGCCATTATTGGCATCATTTACCATCGAAGATATTATTTAAACTATTAAAACAACCGCGTTTAATCCAATCACGCACAGCTTAATGATTGAAAGTCAATATTATTTAAAGCGATACGGTCAATACAAAATAATTACAGTTTAATATATTTTATGATGGACAGTTTTATTAAAAACTGCCCTGCATACGCATCAAAAGTGTCTACTAACACCAAATTTCGAGCCCATAAATGGTTAAATAGCGAAGGATGGCAGTATACCAAACCTGTCGGAAAATAAAAAAGAGAGGCTTGCGTCTCTCTTTTTACAAAACTTTAACAATTATTAGGCCTCCGGTCCGTGCTTTTTAGGATCGTAATTTTTTTCAAGCTCGGCAAGTTTTTCTTTACCATAAGCCATTTTGGTGATCAGGTAAAATAAAACGGGCACTATGAAGATAGCTAAGGAAGTGGCGGTAAGCATCCCCCCAAAAACCGTCCAGCCGATGGTTTTACGGGCTTCGGCACCGGCACCTGATGAGATCATCAACGGCACCACACCTAATATAAAGGCCATGGACGTCATGATAATAGGTCTTAAACGAAGGCGTACCGCTTCAAGCGTCGCTTTTTCCAATTCCATACCCGAGTCTACACGTTCCTTGGCAAACTCCACAATCAGGATGGCGTTTTTGGCGGCCAGGCCTATCAGCGTTATCAAACCAATTTGGGCATATACGTTATTGGTCAGATCGGGCCAGAAAGTAAGGAACAGGATAGCCCCAAATGCGCCTAACGGTACTGACAATAATACGGAGAACGGCACCGACCAGCTCTCATACAATGCTGCCAGGAACAGGAACACGAACCCAATTGACAACGCGAAGATGTAAACCGTTTTAGAGCCCGACAATAATTCCTCACGGCTCAGGCCCGAAAACTCGTAGCCATAACCTTGCGGCAACATCTGCGCGGCTGTTTCCCGCAGCGCGGTAATAGCGTCACCACTGCTATAGCCCGGTTTGGTACTGCCATTGATCTCGGCCGAACGGAACAGGTTATAGTGCGATATCAGCGGCGAGTTTTCTATTACTTTGTATGATGTTAACGTACTCAGCGGTACCATAGCGCCGGAAGAGTTACGAACAAAATACTGCCCTATGTTTTGCACATTGGTACGGTAGCTGGTATCGGCCTGGGCCACCACCCTGAAGTTACGCCCATAGATGGTAAAATCGTTGATATAAGTACTGCCTAAATATGTTTGCAGCGCGTTGTTGATATCAGAGATAGCCACACCAAGCTTTTTGGCTTTCTCCCTGTCGACAGTTAACTGATAGGCTGGTGTACTTGCCGTGAAGAAGGAGAACGCCCTTGCAATTTCCTTACGCTGATTAATGGCCCCCAAAAACGAACGAAGTGTTTTTTCAAATACTTTGATGTCCCCGCCGGCTTGTTTTTCTTCTAAAATGAAGGAGAAACCACCCGTACTACCCAAACCAGGGATTGCAGGCGGTTGAATTACCACCACATTGGCTTCCTTATATTTAGCTAATTTTTGATTTAAACGACCAACCAACGCAGTTATCTGCTGCGATTTTTCTTTACGCTCATCCCAGGGTTTAAGCTGCACAAATATGGTTGCACTGTTTGATTTACTTGCAAAGCTGATGGCATTCAAACCTCCCAAAGCTGCGTAGTGGGCTATTTCAGGTACGCTATCAAGCGTTTTCATCATATTATGCAACACATCAACGGTACGGCCGGTTGATGATGCTTCCGGTAAATCGAAGGTGATATAAACACGGCCATCGTCTTCCAGCGGGATAAACCCTGATGGTTTGCTTCTGAACAACAATATCGCGCCAATAATAATACACACCAGTACAATGATCACGTATCTTGAATTCTTAATGCTCTTATCAACTGTATTACGATATTTGCCGGTTACACGGGTAAACCATGTATTAAACTTAAAAAAGAACCTATCCAATCCGCCCGATTTCTCATCGATCTTATGTGGTTTTAATAATAAGGTACACAATGCCGGAGTTAACGACAGCGCCACAAAAGCCGAGATCAATACCGATATAGCAATGGTAATGGCAAACTGTTGATACAACCGCCCTACTATACCTGGTACAAAGCCTACCGGCACAAACACTGCCGCAAGGATCAGGGCAATGGCAATTACCGGCGCCGAAATATCGGCCATAGCGTGTTTGGTAGCTTCTTTAGGTGTCATTCCTTCTTCGTCCATATAATGCTGAACTGCCTCCACCACTACAATAGCATCATCCACCACAATACCAATGGCCAGTACAAAACCAAACAGTGTTAAGGTGTTGATCGTAAAATTAAGCGGGATAAAAAAGATAAACGTACCGATAATAGACACCGGGATAGCTAATACAGGGATGAGTGTTGTACGCCAGCTTTGTAAAAACAGGAACACTACAATAATTACCAGTACAAGCGCGATAACAAGCGTTTCAATAACCTCGCTTACCGACACTTTTACCACGGTTACGGCTTCAAAAGGCACTACATAATCAATATCTTTTGGGAAGCTCTTTTTAAGCTCTTCCATAGTGGCATAAACATTGTCGGCTGTTTCGAGCGAGTTACTGTTAGGAGCCTGGTAAACCAGCAGATACGACGCCCTTTTACCGTCAACAAATGAATTACCGGAATAGTTGAATTTACCAAGTTCAATCCTGGCAACATCTTTAAGGTGTACTACTCCGCCATTGTTAGGCTGGGTTTTAACAACAACGTTTCCAAACTCTTCGGGTTTACTTAAACGGCCTTTTACAATTACGGAGTACTCAAAGGTTTGTCCCTTTAATTGCGGTGTTGCACCTACCGTACCTGCAGCCACCTGCGCGTTTTGTTCCTGCAAGGCCGTAGTTACATCGGCAGCGCTCATACCTAAAGCAGCAAGCTTATCGGGATTCAGCCAGAGACGCATACTAAAATCGTCGGCACGGGTAACAACATCGCCCACACCCTTAGTACGTAAAACGGCGTCTTTTATAAATACGTTGGTATAGTTATCGGTGAAAGTAACATCGTGGCTGCCATTAGGGCTGTACATAGCCACGAGCATTAATATACTCGGGTTACGTTTACGCACCACCATACCTAAACGCTGTACCTCCTGCGGTAAGGTTGGCAGGGCAATGCCCACACGGTTTTGCACATCGAGCGCGGCGATATTGATGTCGGTCCCTACATCAAAGTTAACGGTCATACTCATTTGCCCGTTGCTGCTGCTGTTGCTTTGCAGGTAAGTCATGCCGGGTACGCCGTTCACTTGCACCTCAACCGGCGTAGCCACTGTTTGCTCAACGGTTAACGCATCAGCCCCAACGTAGTTGCCGCTAACTGATACAGTTGGAGGTGTAATATCAGGGTACTGGCCTATAGGCAGGCTGCTTATTGACAGGATACCCACTATTAATATTACCAGGGATATTACAATGGCGGTAACCGGTCGTTTTATAAAAGTATCTGCGATCATTCTTTCTCTATATTAAGTTTTCCAGGGTAGATGCGCCCCTTCTTCGGCTTAAAATTTTTCCTGTTGATATAAATTTATTTTTTGGGTGCTGCTCCGGCCGGCGCAGCTGTTCCGGTAGTTACCCTACCCCCATCGCGCAAACGCTGAAATCCGTCGGTGATCACTTTATCGCCTTGTTTTATGCCACTCATTATCACCACATCCTCATTGATGCGCGGTCCTAATTTTACTTTCACCTGCCTGGCAATCGTATCGCGCCTGTCTTTAACCGATTTATCGGCGGCGGTATCTTTTACAACGGTATCTCTTGTGGCAAATACAAAAAACTCGCCCATTTGCTCGGTCACCGCTTTAAACGGAATCTGCACGCGCTCGCCCGATTGGCTGTTCAGCACCTGCAAAACACAGCTCATGCCGTCCTTCAGCACATCATCCTCGTTCGGAAACTGGATCCTCACCCTAATGCTGCCGGTTTGATTGCTAACGCCCCTGTCAATCGCCAGTACTTTACCTGTCTTGTTGTATTTGCTTCCATCGGGAAGCACCAGTTTAAAAGTACTGTCGGTACTCGATTTTTGAAGGCCATAAAAGCGGTTGATGTCCTGCTCGTTGATCACCACATCAACACCGATAGGGTGCTCGGCCGATATGGTGTTCATCAATGTGGTACCTGCTGCTACCTGTGTTCCAAGCCTCACCTGCGAGATCCCTATTCGCCCCGTAAAAGGCGCGGTAATGGTGGCATATGATAAATCGGTACGGGCCGACTCAAGCGCGGCTTTGGCTACCGCAACCTGGCTTTTATTAGTTTCGTAGGCAGCCTGTGCCTGATCCACTGTCTGGCGGGCAATGGCATCGCTCTTAAGCAGCATGTTATACCTGTCAATGTCTTTTTGCGCTTTAACCAAATTGGCCTCGGCGCTTAGCACATTAGCTTTGGCCTGGTCAAAAGCAGCCTGGTATTTGCGTTTATCTATTTCATACAATACTTTGCCTTTTTGCACAACATCGCCCTCTTTAAAAAATATACCGGTTACAAAACCCGGCACCTGGCTGCGCAGTTCGACAGTGTTTACCGAAACCACAATACCCTGGTATTTATCATAGTATACCGCTTCGGCTGTTTTAGCATCGGCAAGGTATACTGGGGTTGGAGGCATGGCCGCCGGCCCGCCCTTTTGAGGTTTACCGCATGATGCCCATGTTAAAAGTGCTGCAGGGGCTAACCAATATATATATGTATGTTTCATGTAGAATAGGTTGTTCGTGTGTGTTGCTGTAGTTTTTTGTTTTTTATGACGATATCTTATGGTTGCTGAACAGGCAGAATTCCAAGAGCCCTTTGCAGGTCAATTTTACTGCTGAGTAAATTGAACAGGGCATTATAATAGCTCAGTTCGGCAGTACGCAGATCGGCCTGTGATACAATTACGTCGAGGTAGGTTTTTACCCCCTCGCGGTATTGCAGGCTTACCACCTTATATACATCTTTTGCAAGTGTTACATTTTCGCGAATGAGCCGGTAGCTGGTATAATTGCTTTTATATGCCGCCAGCGCCTGGGTATATTCCGTATAAATACTATTTTTTGTATTGATCAGGTCAAGGTCGGTACGTTCAACCTGCAGCCTGGCTTTAGCGAGGTTTTGCAGGCGCTTCGTCCCCTGGAAAATAGGTACAGCCAGCGTTAAGCCAACATAACCTGTAGGGAAAGACTTGTTATACAAATCACCTAAATCATGACTGAAGTATGCATGCTGGTAACTCCCTACCGCCGATAATGAAGGCAAAAACCCAAAGCGGTAGTAATTTACGTTGAGATTATTGAGTGCCTTTGTTGTTTCAAGCAAACGGTATTCGATCCGGTTATTTACATTGAGCGATTGTAAAGTATCAATACTGGCCTCCTGCTCATACCGGCTCGAATCATAAGAAAGGCTTAACGGTGTAGCCGCGCCTACGCCCATGATCTGCTTTAATAAAGCAGTTTTACTTTTGATGGCTTCTTCGGTTTGTTTACGGGTAGCCAATGAATTATTTAAAGCGATGGTTGCCTGCTTATAATCCGTAGGATCGGATACACCGGCGGTATACCTGCTTTTGGCATCCTTCAGGCTTCTTTGCAACCTGATGATGTCCTCATTAGTAATGTCAAGTTGTTTGCCGGATAGTAAAACATCAAAAAAAGCTTTGCTTACATCGCTTACCACATCAATCTGGCTGCTTAAGGTATTCTGCTTATAGTACTCGCGCGAATATCTTTTCGCTCTTGAAGCAAGAAATACGTCGTTGTTATATAATACCTGTGAAGCTGTAACCCCCAGGGTTGAAAGGTTGCGGATACTGCCCGCGTTGCTGGGGATGTTGGCACCAGACGCACCGGCCTGCGGGCTGCCCTTATAGTAATAATTATAGAGGCCCGAGCCGTTCACCTGAGGCAGCCAGGCAGATAAACCTATTTTAATGTCGCGCTCATTGATCTGTTCATCAATGGAAGCCTGCCTTACGGTTGGCTGGTTACGTAAAGCAAAATCGATAGCCTGTTTCAGCGAAACCGGGCCACTGATGCTATCGACGGCAGTTTGGGCATAACTATTGCTATGTAAATTCAATGTTAAATTAAGTACAAGAAGCGCCAAAAAGTACTTGTGTTTTTTCATACGGTAGCTATAGATAACAATGTATATCAAGCAAAAATCATAAGGAAAAATTTTATAATAGTGCTGGATTGTTACGGGGAATGCGAATATGTAATTAATATTACTAATTTAAAATCAGGAACAAGAATTTTACGTAAAAAATTACAAAAACACGGGATAGTGTCAGCTTTTTGGGCTTTTTACAAAAAAATGAAAATAATAGGCTCGATATAAATAAAAAAATTAATTAATTTGCCCTGTAAGAATTTGTGTGCTTCTTAAGTAGTATAGATACGTTAATAGGCATTATTTTAAAAAAATTTACACACACCGTATAAGTTATATGCTTATTCATGGTATTTTTACACAAAATTTAAGCAGAGTTAATATACATGGTTAAAAAACTACATGGGAAAATCGCTCAGTTTCAAGTAGCAAATATGCTGCGTGAACGGGGGTTATATCCTTATTTCAGGCCTATTGAGTCTGCACAAGACACTGAGGTAATTATTGACAACAAGCGGGTATTAATGTTTGGTTCTAACTCATACTTAGGCCTTACCAATCATCCAAAAATCAAAGAAGCTTCAAAAAAAGCTATTGACAAATATGGCACAGGCTGTGCCGGTTCACGTTTTTTGAACGGTACACTTGATATCCACATTGAGCTTGAAAACAGGCTTGCTAACTATGTAGGCAAAGAAGCTACTGTTTTATTCAGCACAGGTTACCAGGTTAACCTTGGTGTACTTTCGTGCGTTACCGGCCGGAATGACTATATCATACTTGATGAGTATGACCATGCCTGTATCATTGACGGCAGCCGCCTGTCGTTTTCAAAAGTGATCAAGTACGCTCATAACGATATGGCCGATCTGGAGCGCAAATTAAGCATACTTCCTGAAGATGCCGTGAAGATTATTGCCGTTGACGGTATTTTCAGCATGGAAGGCGATATTGTTAAATTGCCTAAAATTGTTGAGCTTGCCGATACTTATGGTGCTAATATCATGGTTGATGATGCCCACAGCCTTGGCGTAATTGGTGATAAAGGTGCAGGTACCGCCTCACACTTTAACCTTACCAATGAAGTTGACCTGATCATGGGTACCTTCAGTAAATCATTAGCATCATTAGGTGGTTTTATTGCCAGCGACCAGGACACTATTGATTATATCAAACACCGTGCACGTTCATTGATGTTTAGCGCAAGTATGCCTCCCGGCTCTGTGGCCAGCGTAATTGCAGCATTAGATATCATTGAATCGGAACCGGAACGTATCGAAAAATTGTGGGATAACACCAATTATGCCATGAAACTTTTGCTGGAAGAAGGCTTTGACCTTGGCCCTACCGAAAGCCCTATTTTGCCGATCTACGTTCGTGATAACGAAAAAACTTTCGCGGTTACCAAACACCTGCAAGCTTCCGGTGTATTTGTTAACCCGGTTGTATCCCCTGCCGTTCCTTCCGATTCGTCACTGCTTCGTTTCTCATTGATGGCTACCCATACCTTTGAGCAAATTGACGAAGCCGTTGAAAAACTGTCAAAAGCCTTTAAAGAAGTTGGTGTAACCGCTTCTGTTAAAGAAAAAATATAATGAAGAAACCTGAGGTGCATTTAGCTGCTTTTTAATTAAGGTAAGCTAAATGCACTTTTTATTTTAAAGCATACCAATTTGCTTTATTCAATCATTTACCACACATGATTACAATAGTAACGGTTAAATCAAAAAAAGAACTGGCTTCGTTTATTGATTTCCCGCATGACCTGTACAAGGACGATCCTTACTATGTTCCGGAGTTGTTCATCGCCCAAAGGGACCTCTTAACCAAACATCCCTTCCATAAACACAATACCGTACAACCATTTTTAGCTTATGATGGCGATAAAATAGTTGGCCGGATAGCCGCGATCCTTAATAACGGGCATAACGAATACAGCCATGTTAACGATGGCTTTTTTGGCTTTTTTGATTGTATTAACGACACGGCGGTATCTAACCTGCTTTTTGAAACCGTTACCAAATGGCTTAAAGAAAAAGGCGTTACCGGTAAATTATTAGGCCCTACCAACTTTTCAACAAATGAGCCTTGCGGCCTGCTGATAGAAGGTTTTGACAGTTCACCTTTCCTGATGAACACCTATAACTTTGCTTATTACGCCAACCTGGTCGAAAATTTTGGTTTTGCTAAAGACGTCGACCTGATTGCCTGGCACTGGGACGGACAGGCTTATGATGATAAATCAGTACGTCTATTAAACTCGCTTGAGGAGCGTTTGAAACGCAGCGATATCGTTATACGTAAGATCAATCTCAAAAAATTTAAAGAAGAAGCAGCCAAGCTTCGGGAAGTATACAATTCGGCCTGGGATAAAAATACCGGCTTTGTTCCGCTTACCGATGAGGAGTTTGATTACCTGGCCAAAGATCTCAAACTGATCCTCGATCCCGATTTCGCCATCGTTGCCGAGCAGCATGGTAAAATAGTAGCGTTTGGTTTGGCCCTGCCCAACTATAATGACATCTTTAAAACTATAAAACGCGGCCGCTTGCTGCCCACCGGTATTTTTAAACTGTTATTCGGCAAAAAGAACATTCAAGGCATTCGTATTTACGCGTTAGGTGTTATTGAAGATTATCGCAAAATGGGTATCGAAGCCTGTTTATACGGCACCATCATCAGGGAGTATAAAGCCAAAGGCTATAAAGAAGCCGAAGCGGGCTGGACACTGGAACACAACGATATGGTTAACCGTGCCATTGAAGCCATAAAAGGCGATCCTTATAAAAAATACAGGTTATATCAAAAAGCGATATGAGGGAACGGGTTTTAATAACCGGTGCAAGCGGATTTGTTGGATATCATTTAATTGAAGAAGCCCTGCAAAACAACCTGGAGGTTTTTATAGCTGTACGTAAAAGCAGCAAAATTGATCACCTTAAGGAATTAGACATTCAATATATCTACCCCGAGTTTAACAATAAAGAAACACTAAAGAAGCAACTGGCCGAGATAAAGCCCGATTATATTATCCACGCGGCAGGTGTAACCAGTGCCCGCTCCGAAGCCGAATATAACCGGATCAACGCTACATATACCCATAACCTTGCTTCGGCTGCTTATGAAGCCTGCCCTGATGTAAAAAAGTTTGTCCTTATTGGCAGCCTGGCTTCGGTTGGGCCGCTTAATACGCTAACCGGCACTATAACTGAAGAAACCCCTCCGCATCCTGTTACGGCATATGGCAGAAGCAAATTGCTTGCCGAAGAAAAATTAAAAACGGTAAGCGGCCTGAATTATACCATACTAAGGCCTACCGCAGTTTACGGACCGAGGGACACCGGTATATTTATATTTTTTAAACAGATAGTGAAAGGCATTGAGCCCTATATTGGCAATGCGCAGCAAAAGCTCAGCTTCATATATGTTAAAGACCTGGCCAAAGCAAGTATCAAGGCCTTATACGGTGGCAATTACAAGACATACAACCTGAGCGATGGTAATTTTTATAACCGTTATGAGTTAGGTACCATCACCAAAGAGGTATTAATGCTAAAAACGCTAAAGTTTCATCTGCCTGTAAATTTTGTTAAAATGATTGCAGCTGTATCCGAAAAAATAAGTTCTTTGAGCAACAAAGCTGCCGTGCTGAATATTGAAAAGCTTAATGAACTGACCGCCATTAACTGGAATTGTGATATTGAAGCAGCTAAATCCGACCTGGGTTTTTATCCTTTATACAATCTGCAAAACGGCATGGCCGAAACGCTAAAATGGTACAAAGCCAACAAATGGCTTTAGCCGATTAATTTGAAATAAATAATAGTAACATAAATGAAAATCAACATTACACCTGCTAAAGGCAAGCTTGGCATCCTGATCCCCGGGTTAGGCGCTGTAGCAACCACCTTAATTGCCGGCGTAGAGGCCGTAAAAAAAGGCATCTCGCAGCCAATTGGCTCCCTTACTCAAATGGGGCACATACGTTTAGGAAAAAGAACCGAAAACCGTAACCCGAAAATTAAAGAATTTGTTCCTTTAGCCAATTTAAACGACATCGTATTTGGCGGCTGGGATGTTTATGAGGATAACGTATTTGAAGCTGCCTCAAACGCACAGGTACTGGAAGCAGGACTTTTACATTCGGTTAAAGCCGAATTGGAAGCTATAAAACCAATGAAAGCCGCGTTTGATAAAAACTACGCTAAAAACCTTGATGGCACCCACGTTAAAACCGGAACCAGGCTTGAGCTTGCCGAGCAGGTAATGGAGGATATCAAAAACTTTAAAGAGGCTAATGGTCTCGACAGGGTTGTATTGGTATGGTGCGGCTCAACCGAGATCTATTATGAAGCATCTGCTGTACACCAGTCATTAGCTGCTTTTGAAGAAGGTTTGAAAATCGATGATAAGCTGATCGCTCCAAGTATGATCTATGCTTACGCGGCTTTAAAATTAGGTGTTCCTTTCGCTAACGGCGCCCCTAACTTAACAGTTGATATCCCTGCCTTGATCGAACTGGCTAAATTAACTAAAACCCCGATTGCAGGTAAAGATTTCAAAACAGGTCAAACTTTAATGAAAACTGTGTTGGCCCCGGGGTTAGCTGCACGTTCATTAGGTGTACACGGCTGGTTCTCGACCAATATTTTAGGTAACCGCGATGGTTGGGTTCTTGACGATCCGGATAACTTCAAAACTAAAGAAGTGTCAAAACTGGGTGTATTGGAAGATATCTTCAAACCAGAAGATAACCAGGAACTTTACGGTAACATTTACCACAAGATCCGTATTAATTACTACCCGCCGCATGGCGATAACAAAGAGAGCTGGGATAACATCGATATTTTTGGCTGGTTAGGCTACAAAATGCAAATCAAGATCAACTTCCTTTGCCGCGACTCGATCCTTGCTGCCCCTATCGCGCTGGATTTGGCTATCTTCTGCGATCTGGCTAAACGTGCCGGCATGAGCGGGATCCAGGAGTGGTTATCATTCTACCTGAAATCGCCTCAAACTGCACCGGGTTTACATGCAGAAAATGACATCTTTAAACAACTGATCAAATTGGAGAATACCCTTCGTTACCTGATGGGCGAAGACCTGATCACCCACCTCGGTTTGGATTATTATGACGATATGTTCGCGACCGAATAATCGTTAAGTTACTAAATACCGTCAAAACAGCCGTAAGCAACAAACCCTGCTTTACGGCTGTTTTGTTTTTGTGAGGTAAAAAAATCGGGGGCGGGTAACATTATTTTATCAGCACAGTCTTATTAACGCTAAGTATAAATTGTTAAATATTGTTATTTGTATAGCCTGGCAGCCCTTTGTCCGGCAATAAAAAATCTTTAATTGTATTTGATTATCAACAAATTACCAAATCAACAATATAGTAAACCGAAAAGTAATGAGCATACTAATAACTGCTCAAAGCCGTTGTTTGGATTATTATAACTAAGGTAGTGTGATAACATAAATAGCCGTAAACAATATTTGACTTTTTGACCACATTAGTCTGTTCTGATTTTTTTTACCTTTGGCCTGTTAATTGTAAACTCCGTAATAACCATCTGCCGGGAGTGTACAAAACGGGGTAAGACGGGGAGATTCGGAGGCGGAATAACAAAAAACATACAGGTGCAGGAGTAATAAACCTGCCAAAGAAATTTGAATAATTAATACACACCTCTTTATCCAATAATAACAGTATTGAGCCGAAAAAAGAAGTTTGTATTTGCACAATTGCACAAAGTACATGGATTGTAAAAAATTTTATAAAAGCTTATTTTTCTTAATACTGTTCTTTTCTGCTTCGACATTATATGCGCAGCAAACGGTAATAACGGGTACCGTTACCGATGCAGGTAACAAACAAACCCTGCCTTCTGTTAGTATTTCTTTTACGGGCAGCACTACCGGTACCACTACAGATGTTAATGGCAAATATCGCCTGGTCACAAACAATCAGCAATACAAACAAATCAAAATTTCATTTTTAGGTTATAAAGACGCTTTTTTAGCTGTTGTTCCCGGTAAAGAGCAGGTTATAAATGTAAAAATGTTCCCGGCTTCGCAGCAGCTTAACGAAGTTGTGGTAAAATCGGGCAAAAAACCTAAATACCGTAATAAAGATAACCCCGCCGTTGAGCTGATCCGTAAGGTTATCGAAAATAAAGAAAAGAACCGTCCCGAAGCATACAACTATGTTGAATACAAGGAGTATGATAAAATGATGTTTGCGCTAAGCAATGTATCCGCCCAGTTTTCGGACAGGAAATTTTTCCGTAAGTATAAGTTCATTTTAGATAACCGCGATAGCTCATTGGTACCAGGCAAATCATTGCTGCCTATTTATCTTGATGAAAAGCTGCAGCAGGTTTATTACCGTAAAAACCCCGAAAAAACAAGGGAAGATATAACCGGTCAGAAAAGCGTTAACTACGGTGCCGGCATTGATAATGAAGGACTTACCCAATATTTCAAGCACCTATACAACAAGGTTGATATTTATACCAACAACGTATTTTTGATAACCAGCCAGTTTCTTAGCCCGATATCTGATAACTCGCCAAATTATTATAAATACTTTATTACCGATACTGTTGTTGATGCACATAACAACAAACTGGTGAAGCTTGACTTCACCCCCCGCAATACAACCGACGTACTTTTTGAGGGAAGTATCTACATTACGCTTGATGGTAACTACGCTGTACAAAAGTGCGACCTGACCATTAATAAACATATCAACATCAACTTTATCAGGTCGATGACTGTTAACCTGGAGTTTCAACAAAACCCCGATGGCCGCTATCACCTGAGCAAAAGCACTACCATTGCAGATTTTGGCGCATCCAAAAAAGATGCAAAGAGTGGTTTATTTGGTATCCGGGCCATAACCTACAGCAATTACATGGTTAACAAACCCCGGCCGGATACAACTTACCAGGGGTCGCAATATGCTGAATTAAGCGATGAAGTGAAGCATCGGCCAGAATCATTCTGGCAGGAAAACAGGCCGGATACTTTAACGCTTGCCGAATCAAAGGTTTATAAAAACATCGACAGCTTGCGTAATATGCCTTCATTTAAACGTACGGTTGATATAGCAACCCTCCTGCTTGCAGGCTACAAAGGCTTTGGTAAATTTGAGTTAGGCCCTGCCAACACGTTTTACAGCTTTAACCCGGTTGAAGGTTTCCGTTTACGTGTAGGCGGTCGTACCACGCCCGAATTAAGCAAACGTTATTATTTTGAAACTTACGCAGCTTATGGCTTTAAAGACGAGCGCTGGAAGTACTTTTTAAGTGCAACCTACTCCATCAATAATAAATCTATCTATCGTTTCCCTCAAAACTATATCAGGGCAAGTTTTCAGCGTGATACCAAAATCCCCGGCGCAAGCCTGCAGTTTGTGCAGGAGGATAACTTCCTTTTATCGTTTAAGCGTGGCGTGAACGATAAGTTCCTTTATAACGATTTTTACAGGTTTGATTATTTACACGAACTGGAAAGCCATCTTTCGTTTGCCGCGGGCTTTAAAAAATGGACCCAGGAACCGGCAGGATCATTATATTTTGATAATGTTGTTAATGATCTGCCAAATTCTATCCATCACTTAACCACTACCGAGCTTACCGGAAGTATTCGCTGGGCACCTCATGAGCAGTTTTACCAGGGCAAGATCTATCGCATCCCTATCCCTAACAAATACCCGGCCTTTGAACTTGATTATGCTCAGGGTATTAAAGGCCTATTTGCCGGCGAATACAATTATCAAAAGCTTGACTTCCGTGCCGATAAACGCTTTTATTTTTCGCAGTTAGGTTATGCGGATATCAATGTTTCGGCGGGTAAAATCTTCGGTTCGGTACCGTACCCTTTGTTAACCATACACAGGGCTAACCAAACCTATGCATATGACATCGACTCATACAACTTAATGAACTTTTTGGAGTTTGTGAGTGATAAATATGCCAGCTTCAGAATAGATCAGCACTTCAGCGGTTTTTTCTTTAATAAAATACCATTGTTAAAGAAACTGAAATGGCGCGAAACCGCATCGTTAAAAGTATTATACGGCGGCCTGTCTGATCAAAACAATCCTTCGATACATCCGTCATTATATCAACTACCCGTTGGCACCGATGAAGTACCAATTACTTATACATTGGGCAAAACGCCTTATGTTGAGGGTAGCGTTGGTATTGAAAATATATTTAAATTTATACGCATAGATTTTGTAAGGCGCTTTAACTACCTTGACCATCCAAATGTTGCCCAATGGGGCCTGCGCACAAGGGTTAAATTCGACTTTTAATCATTGCACCTAAATAAGCAGAGATAAAAAATGGAACAGCAAACAACAACACTCAGGAGATCTTTCAGAACCAGCCTGCAATTAGGCATTTATAAGGTTATTGATCCGTTTGTGAAGATCCTTATAAAAATAGGCTTAACCCCCAACGCCGTAACTACTATAGGTTTTGTACTTAACGTAGGCGTTGCAGGCATATTTATTTTAGGTGCCGAAGAAGGTAACCGCGGCGACCTGAGCTACGTAGGCTGGGCCGGCGGCCTCATCCTTTTTGCAGGCTTATTTGATATGCTTGACGGCCAGGTAGCCCGCTTAGGCAACATGAAATCAACCTTTGGTGCTTTGTACGATTCTGTACTTGACCGTTACAGCGAATTGATCATGTTTTTGGGGATTTGCTATTACCTGGTGGCACACCATTACTTCCTGAGCTCGATAGCTGCCTTTATAGCGCTGATAGGCTCAATGATGGTTAGTTATGTACGTGCACGTGCCGAAGGTTTAGGTGTTGAAATTAAAGGTGGTTTAATGCAAAGGCCCGAGCGTGTAGTAACTATCGGCCTATGTGCAGCACTTTCGGGTATTGTAGCCCAGTATATTGGCGGTAACTATAAATTATTTATTCCTGGCATCAAATTTCATGTATTTGAAACCATATCGATATTTACAATTCCGCTGGTAATACTGGCCGTTTTAACCAATATCACCGCGTTTAACAGGTTAAGAGAAGCTAAAAAAGCTTTAATGAAACTGGAAGAGGAAGAAGGTAAGTAAGTCTGTAGTTCTAAGTCAAAAGTCTTAAGCCAGGACGTTGAATTACCTCTCTTAAGACTTCGAACTTTTAGACTTAGAACTTTAGGCTTAAGACTTAGCAACAAATATCATATCTTCGCAACAATAAAATAAAGGCATTTACACTTAGCAATATCTTTGCTAAAATTGCCTTTTGTTGGTTAAAGGCCAGCCATTCTGAACAATTTTAACACCATAAACAGGCAGAGGAATAATAAAACATTTTAAAACCTGATTATAACAATGAAAAAGAAATATATATCCAACTCGCAGGAATCTGTGCGAATGTTCAAGAGCGACTTTTTAGAGAGCCTGTCAAAGGTACATTATACTGTGCCTTTGTATATTTTTGTACCTGTTATTGGATATTGCAGCTATAAATTCTTTGATTTAGGGTTAGATGTGTTAACCTATCTCGGCCTGTTTATTTTCGGGCTCTTCATCTGGACTATCACCGAATACATCATGCACCGTTTTGTATTTCACTATCAGCCAAGCGAAAAGCTGGAATGGGCGCAACGTCTGCATTTTATCATGCACGGCGTACATCATGATTATCCGAGCGATGCCAAACGTTTGGTATTGCCTCCTTCGTTAAGTATTCCGCTGGCTACAGGCTTCTTCTTTTTGTTTAAATGGTTATTGCCTGTAAACTACATCTGGGGCTTTTTTCCGGGCTTTATTTTAGGCTACCTGTTTTATGACATATCGCACTATGCCATGCACCATTTTAACTTTAAAAGCGGGCTGTTCAAAAAAATAAAACAACACCATATGCTGCACCACTACCAGGATCCTGAAAAAGGTTATGGTGTGAGTTCACCTTTCTGGGACAAAATTTTCCGTTCAGATTTCTTAAAAAAATAGCAATGACCAATGCCAATACAGGCGTAACAGTAAATATCCGGTCGATAATTATTGTTTCGCTGCTTTCCATTGCTTACCTGGCGTTTTCAACTTTCCTTATTGGTTATAAACCGGATGAGCTTACGCTGGTAGTTATTTTCAATGTGTTGTTCTATGCATCGGCAATAACCCGCAAATTTATATTGGGCTTCACTATTTTCATAGTGTACTGGATTGTTTTTGATTATATGAAGGCATTCCCCAATTATAATTACAACCCGGTACATATTGCCGAGCTTTATAATGCGGAGAAACACCTGTTCGGCATTCATTTTAATGGCAAGCTGCTTACACCCAACGAATACTGGCTGGCCAACAGCAACACTTTTATTGATGTATTATCGGGCTTGTTTTATTTGTGCTGGATCCCTGTGCCGCTGGGCTTTGCCGCTTACCTGTTCTTCAAAAACAAAAAACAGTTCCTCAATTTTTCGTTAACGTTTGTTTTGGTGAATATCCTGGGCTTTATAGTTTACTACGCCTACCCTGCCGCACCACCCTGGTTTGTTCAATATCACGGATTTCATTTTATTCCATTAACTATGGGCAATACCGCCGGACTGGCCAGGTTTGACGCCTATTTTCATGCCGGGGTTTTTAAAGGGATTTATACAAAAGGATCAAACGTGTTTGCAGCCATGCCGTCGCTGCATTCGTCATACCCGGTTATAGTGCTTTACTACGGCTTAAAAAACAAGCTGGGACTTGCTAATATCTTTTTTGCGGTGGTAACCGTTGGTATCTGGTTTACGGCTGTATATGCAAGCCACCATTACGTGCTTGACGTGTTAGCCGGCATCACTTGTGCGGCATTAGGTATTACCTTATACAATGTACTGTTAAAGCAATTTGCAGGTTTACGATCAGCGCTGAATAAATACGAACGGGTGATCTCTTAAGCAATCGCATAGCACAAATCTTTTTTTGTATACAATCCTATGCATTAAAGTTGATGCTGTGAAAAACGCGCAGGCACTTGTTAATTAATATTTTCAGGGCTATCCTCCTGAAAAACAGCTCATACTATTCAGAAACAAATAAAAAGTCAGGCGGCTTTCACAAACACCTATGACGGCAATCTTAAACAGGCACGCTATTTGCCTAATTATAAGCAGATTATTGTATTTTCGAGTAATCTGTTATATGAAGAGACTTATTACCTTACTTTTTATTCTGACAGCTATGCTTAAATTATCCGCACACGCCAGTGAGCTTGATAGTCTTAAGCAAAAATTACAGGTTACCAGCGACTCGTTAAAAGGCCCTATTTATACCCAAATAGCTGCCCATTATTTAGGATACGATACCGTATCAACCCGGCGGATGAAATACTATTTCCAAACCGAGGCGCTTAATTACACTATGCTCGCCCTGCATAGCTATTCCACTTATAACGATACTTTAGGCTTGCGTACAAGCTTTAACGCGCTTGCAAAGATTTACCGTTCGCAGCGTAAATTCAGCCAGGCCAAATGGTTCATTTTACAATCGAACACCATATCAAGGCAAAGGAAGGATACCCTCAATATTATCAACTCGCTCATAGAACTTGCAGCCATTAAAAGCGACATCAAAGACTATAAGCTCAGTATGAAGGACCTGAACGACGCTTTAACATTATCGCTCAAAACCCACGATCCTAAAAAAGAGTCGATAGTGCAGGTAGGCTTTGCCGAACTTTACCGGAAAATGAACGATTATGATAAAGCTGCAGTAGCCATTAAGCGCCATGAGTTTTTAGACGATAGCCTTAACCAGGTTACTGTCGACAGCATTGCCAAGGTAGCTGCTGCCGATTCCATCAGGATTAAAAAGCAGGACTCGGCGATAGCCAAAAAAAAAGTTTTTACCAAAAACTCCAGGCGCAGGCCAATGCTAAGGTACGCCAGGCACATAACGTCATTGTCGTTCTCACCGGTACCACTATTATTCTCGTCGTTGTAGCCATCATTATCATTTACAGGCGGAAGAAAACCGGTCGCTGGCGTTCAGCTATCAGAAGGCCGAAACAATAATTTAAACCACAGGCGTTTAAAAGTGTCAAAGCACTAAGATGAAAAAATTGATCGTATTATTTGCTGTGTTGTTTTGGTTTGCGAATGCCTATAGCCAAAGCAGTAAACAATTCAGGACCGAGTTTTTAAACAGCATTAATGCTACACGCCAGAAAGGCTGCAATTGTGGCAGCAAATATTTTCCGCCGGCCCCTCCCCTTACCTGGAATAATGATTTGGAAGATGCAGCCATAGGTCACGCTAAGGACATGGCCCGCAAAAGCTATTTTAGTCACGACAGTAAAGACGGCCGCAGTATGGAAGACCGCATAGTATACGCCGGTTATAAATTTAAAGGGTTCAAAAGTTTTGCCATAGGCGAAAACATAGCCCAGGGCCAACAAAGCATTGCAGAAGTGATGGCCGGCTGGTTTAAAAGTGAAGGCCATTGCCGCAACCTCATGAACCCCGACTTTAAAGAAGTTGGCGTGGCAGAATATAAAACCTATTGGGTACAGGATTTTGGCGGCCGGACCTCATTTTCGGCTCAGCAACAAAAGTTGATTAAATCAGGAAGATACAGATTAATACAGGAAAAGCCTGTGGAAGGGCATTAATTATTCTCTGAACCGGGATTTTTAGGATTAAAGGATTGCCCGGGTTTATCTATCCGCCCGCAAATCAAATCCTATAAATCCGGTGAATCCCCCCAAATCCCAGTTCAGATTACTCCGGTTTCGGTTTTGGCTCCCTTGGGCCGCGTTTGTAAATGATGAGGCCATTCAGGAAATTACGCAGGATCTGATCGCCGCAGGGTTTGAAGTTGGG
Organism: uncultured Mucilaginibacter sp.; assembly: GCA_966212355.1. Classification (GTDB taxonomy): domain Bacteria; phylum Bacteroidota; class Bacteroidia; order Sphingobacteriales; family Sphingobacteriaceae; genus Mucilaginibacter. The sequence continues at coordinate 15,062 of CBIHRB010000038.1, read as the reverse complement.
ATGGTCATCAGCACGAAATATAGCGCCTATTTCGGCTTTGGTGATCCTGAAATTAACTAATGCCAAAACCTTGATGATATCATCATCAGTAAATTTCATAGCCACCCGCAGCTTTTTCATGATATCGTTATTGCTCATTATATATCTTTCTTTTTAACAAAATTACCTCGAAATTTCCATCTTCACCTTTTTGCCTTTAATTTTTTCGGCCTTTATCTGCTTTACAACAGTTTCTATTTTATCGCGCCTGATGGCAGCGTACGATGAGTAGTCGAGCACTTCTATCAAACCGAGGTCGTCCTTTGCCAGCCCGCCTTTTTTAAGCAGCAAGCCTACAATGTCCACCTTATTAACCTTATCTTTTTTGCCGGCAGCTATGTACAATGTAACCCATGGTGATGCGGGCGGCAATATCAGTTTTTCGGGCAGTTCTTCAATCTCGGGCAATTGCTTTAAATATGGCAATTTTTCATCGGGTGTTAACATCAGGTATGACGTGCCCTTAGCGTTCATGCGTGCTGTGCGGCCGTTACGGTGTAAAAAAGCCTCCTCGTTGTGCGGCAACTGGTAATGTACCACATATTCTATTTCAGGGATATCCAGCCCACGTGAGGCCAGATCGGTGGTGATCAGTAACCGGTGACTTCCGTTCCTGAATTTTAACAGGGCGCGTTCCCGGTCGTCCTGTTCCATACCGCCGTGAAAAACATCATGCTCCAACCCCTTGTACCAAAGCAACTCGCTGATCCTGTCAACCGCTTCACGGTGATTACAAAACACAAGGGCTGCTTTATTACCAATTTTACAGATCAGGGCAAACAGTGCATCCAGTTTATCAGCTGCTTCAGCTATCACAGCTTTTTGTTGAATAGCCGGTGCCGAAGTAACGTTACTTAAAAAATTCACTTCTACAGGCTTATCAATACCCGTAAAAGCAGGGATCTCATCCATCTTAGTCGCCGAAGTCAATATCCGCTTTTTAATAAGGGGCAACTGCCTGATGATATAAGCCATATCCTCCTGGAAACCAAACTCGAGCGCTTTATCAAACTCATCGAGAATGAGCGTACTAACCGTATCGGTACTAAAATTTTCTTCGCGCAAATGAAAGGCAATCCTCCCCGGCGTACCAACCAAAACTGCAGGCGGTTGTGAAAGGTTATTGCGTTCAACTTTTACTGCATGACCGCCATAACAGCAATTGATCTTGAAACCTGTACCCATAGATTTCCAAACCTGCTCAATTTGTAAGGCCAACTCACGCGAGGGCACCAGGATCATCACCTGTACCGTAGCAACACCGGCATCAAGCAGGTTAAGCAAAGGCAATAAAAAACCAAGCGTTTTCCCCGAGCCCGTAGGTGATAAAAGGATTACATCACCTTTTTTAGCGGCACTAAGCGCGGCAAGCTGCATGGGATTAAGGGCAGTTATGCCGAGGTTACTCAATGCCTGATCAATCATGGTTTGCTTTTGTTGAGGCGCAAAGATACGGTAAAATTTTCCCGGTGGGCCGATTATCTGCATCGGCTTAGCTATTAACTTAACAAACTAAAAAGCGGGAGATTGTGCGATTTCCCTCTCGAGAGGGGGCTTTTTGCTTTAGTTCCCTGTTACCTACTCCGCCACTTCCGTTTTAAAATTATGCTTAATAAACCTTGCAACCTTTTTAGCTTCCCGATGGGTTAAATTCCCCATACAGGTATATTCCCATTCGTGCATATGATCGTCAAAAACAATATCTCCAAGATCTGTTTCCCCCTCACTTAACCTAAATACGCCCGTTGCATACACATGTGTACCGGGTATCAGCTGTTGCACCGCTTCAATGCCGATCTGGCGTATACCATCTTCGGTATCCAGATCATAGATCACCGACTTTTCCATCTATCAACTACAATATTAAGCCCGTTTTGTTTAAATAATTACCTGAAGGCTGGCTTACCACCCCATGATCTTCATAACCCGGGTAAATTCGGGTTGAAGTGCAACTTTGATCGTTATTTCTTCGCCGGTTATGGGGTGCTTAAAAGTTAATTGCGATGCATGCAGCAGCATGGTTGTCATTTCCCACTGCTCTAAAAAAAGCTTATTCTGTTTATTACAGCCGTGGGTGCGGTCGCCTATAATGGGGTGAAAAACATGGCTCAGGTGCTTGCGTAACTGGTGCATACGCCCGGTTGTGGGCACAGCCTCAACCAATGAATACCTTGAAGTTGGATGTTTACCCAAGGCGATATCAAGCTCTGCCCTTTTCAGGGTAGTATAACTGGTAAATGCATCCTGCAAAGTGCCGTTCTCTTTGCGCAGCGGATAATCTATATCTTCAGCATCAGGTGTATGGCCCCTTACTATGGCCAGGTATTTCTTGCTCACCTGGTTTTCCATAAATGCTTTTTGCATGGCGATCTCTACTTCTTTATTAAAAGCAAAAAGCAGGATGCCACCGGTTTTACGATCGATGCGGTGAACAGGGTTAACTTTCATGCCAATTTGATCCCGAAGCAATTGCAGGGCAAACTCTGAAGCATCAGCCGCTATGGGCGACCGGTGAACCAGCAATCCATGGGGCTTGTTGATGGCAATCAGGTGTTCATCGCGGTATATGATCTCTAACATGGGCATAATTACAAGGCTGCGAATTTACGGCAGCATTTTGGATTTATTTCCGAAATCTTTCCATCGTAGAAACGCATCACATTAAAATACTAACAAAATCTTTTTAAACAACTTTTAAAAGTTATTGATGTAAAAAAAATAATTTTAAATAGTATTGCTTTTCCTATCTTTAGTTCACACCTAAAAATACAATTAAACTAATGGCTACCACAGCAGATCAGGCAAGTGCTAAACAGGCCGACGACATTAGCGCGGCCCGTACCCGTTTATTTTCATTGGATGCCCTCCGGGGATTTGATATGTTTTGGATCATGGGCGGCGAAGAAATCTTCCACGGCATGGCCAAAGCCACCGGCTCAACTTTCTGGGGCGCTATAGCCAACCAGTTCACCCATCCCGACTGGAATGGTTTTCACCTGTATGATCTTATCTTCCCGTTGTTCCTGTTTATGGCAGGCGTATCAACCCCATTTTCTGTGGGGCGCGAACTGGAAAAAGGCAAAACACGCCAGCAATTACTGCTGCGCGTTATAAAAAGGGCATTTATTTTAGTGTTGCTCGGCCTTGTGGTAAACAACGGATTAAAAATTATGCCTGTTTCAGAGATCCGGTTTCCCAGCGTATTGGGCCGTATCGGTATTGCCTATATGTTTGCCAACATCATTTACCTGTACAGTACCGAGCGCTGGCAAATGTTTTGGTTTTGCTTTTTCATCATCGGCTATTGGCTGCTGCTTAAGTTTACCTCCGCACCGGGCTTCCCTATGGGCGACCTAACCATGAAAGGCAACTTCGCCTCATACGTTGACCGCAGCATACTACCGGGCCGGTTGTATTTAGGCATCCACGATCCTGAGGGGCTTTTTTCAACCATCCCGGCCATCAGCACCGGCATATTAGGCATCCTTACCGGCCTGTTGCTTAAAAAAGGTGGCGTTACGCAAATGCGTAAGGTAACTACCATGGCTGTAGTAGGTGTCATCTTCCTGATCCTCGCACAAATCTGGAACCTCGATTTCCCGATCAACAAAAACCTGTGGACAAGCTCGTTTGTACTGCACGTAGGCGGCTTAAGCCTATTGCTGATGGCTTTATTTTATTATATCATTGATGTAAAAGGCTATCAGAAATGGGCATTTTATTTCAAGGTGATAGGCATGAACTCCATCCTGATTTATATTTCGGGCCACTTTATTAAATGGAGTTATACCACCGAAGGCTTTTTCGGATGGATAGGCCAGTTAGTTGGCGATCCATATAACATTGTAGTGATGGCTATTTGCTTCGTAATGGTAAAATGGGCGTTTTTGTATTATTTATATACCAAGAAGACATTTTTGAGAGTGTAATGAACCTTGATTGGAAGGATTTTAGGATGACCATGAAATAAAAGCACCAAAGCTATCCTGAAATCCTGCTAATCATAATCCACAATTAACATCAAGGCTATCCTCTAATCCTACAAATCACGGTTCAACCACATTTTCTGCTCCTCCGGCATTAAGTAAGTCCAGGCCATAATACGGCTTACCTTTTGGCCTTGCGACATATTGATGGTTTGCACATCTTTTACGCCTTCTTTTTGAAGGGCATTATATAAGATCCTGAGATTTTCTTTTTTTGAAACCAGCGTGGTAAACCATAAAACCTGTTTTTCAAAGGCCTTGCTTTGCGCGGCCATCAGTTTCAGGAATGCAGCCTCACCGCCGGGATACCATAATTCGGTATTTTGGCCGCCGAAATTAAGTATAGGCTGTTTATCCTTTCTTAAACCCAGGTTATCCCATTTACGGGCCGAACCGGCAGCAGCCTCTTTGGCCGAGGCGTGGAAGGGCGGGTTACAGATTGTAAGATCAAATAACTCGCCGGGTTTAATGATCCCTTTAAAGATATCGGCCTTCTTGCTTTGCTGCCTCAATTCAACAGCAACTTTTAAGTGGCTATTTTGCTCAACAATGCTTTGTGCCGAGGCCATAGCCTCCAGATCGAGCTCGGAGCCAACAAAGTTCCAGCCGTACTCCTTAAACCCTACTATTGGGTAAACCAGGTTAGCGCCTGTTCCGATGTCAAGCACACGTACTTTCCGGCCTTTGCGCACAACACCGTTATTAACAGAAGCAAGCAGATCGGCCGCATAATGGATATAATCGGCACGGCCAGGTATAGGCGGGCATAAAAAACCTTCGGGAATGTCCCAGTAGTTTATACCGTAATGATGTTGCAGCAATGCCTTATTAAGTGTTTTTACTGCTTCCGGATCGGCAAAATTAATGGTAAAATTATCATATTCATTGGTACGCACAAACGGCCTCAGGGCAGGCGTGGCTTTGATCAATGCTTTAAAATCATACCCCCCGCGGTGTTTATTACGCGGGTGCATATTGGTTTTAGCCTGAGGCTGATTGGATTCTTGTGCTGACAATGGAATAGTATTTTTAGTTTATGATTAACCCACAATGCCATTCAGGTCGGCAGGCGAATAATTGATAGATTTTAATGTTTTATGGTCAGAGGTACGGTACACCAGGTACAAACCGTCTATCTCTTTATAGTATGCATCCGTACCGGCCGTATTTTTATAGTGTTCGATGGTTTTCTCAGCCTCTTCAACCGTTTTGCAGGCTTTGCTCATGTTGGAGCGGTGCACTTCATCAAACAGTTCTTTAAATTTTGAGCCCAGGCCAAATTCAAGTATCGCTCCTGATAATACGTATTGCAGATCGCAAAGAGCATCAGCTACTTCAACCATGTTATTATCATTAACAGCCTGCTGCAGTTCTTTTAATTCTTCGGCAATAAGTTCGATACGCAGATCGCAGCGTGCTTTTGAGGGTATTGCGGGTTTTTCAATTATAGGGTGCTTAAAAGTGGCATGAAATTCGGCTACCTGGGTTAATGCACTTAAATCTTTGATCATGTTGTTTTAGGGCGATAAATAAACGGCTAAGTTAAGAATTAACCCCAAGGCTTTCAAAAAATTAGTGTTAACTATATTAAGGGGCAAGGTTATAAAACAAAAAAATAAATAAAGCAACAACAATTAATAATGCTGATTATCAATTAATAAAAAGTTAACATAAATAGCAATTGTTAACATAAATATAATATTAAAAACATACTACATTAACCTAACTTTGCACCGCGCAGAAAAAAACTGTGCTTCACCCGATCTCTAATCCATTCACATGAAAAATATAAAAGATAAAGCCGCTACTAAACAAACCCGTAAAACTCTTAAAAAACAATTAAAAGAAAAATTAGTTATCCAGATTGAAACCCTGGTAAGCGAGTTTGGCCCCGATGCCGGTAAAGCAAAAAAAGCTATTGACAAAGCTGCAAAAAACCTGGCAAAAATATTGGCTGCTAAATTAAGTCCTGAAGTACACGCCGCCCCAACTGAACCCAAAGTAAAAAAGGAGAAAAAAGCGGATGACGCTGTTCCTGTAAAAGCAACAAGCAAAAAGGCCAAAACTACTGATACTGAACCAACTGCCTAACAAAAGGCATCTTATTTATTTTAAGTCCCCAAAAGCCAATTATTAAAGGTTATCGCTTTAATGATTGGCTTTTTACATTTTGGGGCTATCGCGTTGAACAATTTCATACTATTACTTGTACCAAAGCCGGGGCAATTTGCGTTTACAAAATTGAAATTCAACGTAACATTTACTTAGGCTGAAACTCTAACTTTGAAACGCCCTGTCGAAGTAAACGTTAGGTCCGACACGAAAAATGTAAAAATGCCTATCCCTGATCTACCCAAAAACTACACCGATGAGCAGTTATTACAACTGATGGCCCGCGACAACCGCGATGCCTTTACCGAGCTGTATAACCGGTATTGGGATAAAACCTTTGCTGTGGCCTATCACCGTTTAGATGATGAGCATGAGGCCGAAGAAGTAGTGCAGGAAGTATTTTTAAGCATCTGGCAGCGCCGGGCAAGCCTTAAGTTAACACATACCATGGCTACGTATCTTTCGGTAGCCATTAAATACAAGGTGATCAATCATCTTGATCGCCAGTACAGGAAACAACAGCACCTGGATGAACTCGCTTTTACCTCGCACGAGACAGACGATAGCACCATTCAATGGCTGGAGGAGAAAGAACTGCGCCAACGACTTAACCACAGCATCAGCCTCCTGCCCGAAAAATGCCGCATCGTATTCCTGCTTAGCCGCGATGAAAATAAAACCTACGCCGAAATAGCGTCAGAACTTGGCATCTCACAAAAAACGGTGGAGGCGCACATGTCGAAAGCTTTAAGTTCACTCCGTCAATCACTTGGTGTTTCCCTGCCGGTACTATTTTTACTTCTGAGTTAGCGTATACTTCATTTTTTAACATAATGAAGCGCAATACAGCCTGAATCGAGTATACTTGATTCAATTAGCTTTAAGCCTAAATTTTCCTTTAAACCTGCGGCTTCCAGCAGACTTCTCCCCTCGCCTACAATTACAGGGTGTATAACATAATGAAACTCATCAACCAAACCAAGTTCGATGAGTTGTAAGGGTAGGTTCACACCTCCTATAGAAATATTACCGCCGGTCTGTTGTTTCAGTTTGCGGATCTCATCACCGGGGTTTGCTTGAGTAATTACAGCGTTTTTATCGTTAGTACGGGTCAGCGTCCGCGAGAAAACAAGTTTATCAATACCGTCAAATGCCTGTGCAAATTCTTTTTCCTCTTTGGTTGATTTAGGATCTTTTGCTGCATCCGGCCAATAAGGAACCATAAGCTCGAAGGTTTTACGCCCGTATACAATCAGGTCTACACCGTCCATAAGTCGGGTAAAATATGATAATATATCCTTGCCACCGCCAAATTTGGTGTGGTCACAGCAACCATCTAAGCTCAGGTTAATGCCGTAGATTACTTTTCTCATTTGATTGGTTTTTATTTGGCTTTTTTAAAATTAGTAAATTTCAACCAGCATAACTTATACAGATCTGTATCTCACCAAAAAAGAAAGAAAAGATAGCGGTAAATATTTTTCATTTTCCACTAAGGGTATCTGCTTCCATCACTGACTATATGTGCAAAAGGTTGAAAGATCAGTTACAATGGAAAACAACACCTACAACGTAAAGGAGCTTGCTCATAAGTTAATGCAGGGCACCATCAGTCCGGATGAAAAAACCTGGCTCGATGCCTGGTATGCCAACTTTAGCGATGACGAAGTATTGTTATCTGCCTCAAAATATCAAAATCCTGAGCAGCTGCGGGAAAGTATTTTGAGTAAGATAACCGCGCAAATGAAAACACCTGGACAACCTGTACGTAAGGTACTTACCTTATGGCGAAACATTGCTGCTGCAGCGGCTGTGGTATTACTGGTTACCTTTGCCGCGCTTTACAAAAACCAGGTATTGGAAGTTATTGATCCCGCCAAACAGGTCGAGCTGGTTACAGAGCCCGGCAAACACCGGCAAATCAGTTTGCCCGATGGTACCCGGATCTGGCTTAGTCCCGGTAGCCGGATCAGCTACCCGGACAAATTCAGGACTAAAGAACGTTTGGTAATACTGGAGGGTGAGGCGTTTTTCGATGTAGTACATGATGAAGACCATCCATTCGTGATCCAATCAGGACAGCTTAAAACCGTTGTATTGGGTACCAGCTTTAACGTTAAAGCCTATCCCGACCAGATCATCTCTGAAGTTACGGTTATCAGCGGAAAAGTGGCCGTGCAGGAGCATAACCTGCCCAAAAGCCAGCAAGCCATTATGGTACTTAATCAAAGGGCCTTGTATAACAAGGCTGAGAGATCGTTAATTAAAGAAAATTATCCCAATGCCTCCAAATTCCTTTCACAGCGCACCGGTTTGTTCAGTTATGACGGGGCGTCACTGCAAACCGTGGTTGACGACCTGTCGCATCAGTATGGTATCCGCGTAAACCTTACGCCGGATATCACCCAAAAAGGCTTTTACGGCCATATCAACACGAATGAGCCCATCGACAAAACGTTTAATAAACTTTGCGCCGTAATGGACCTTCGCTGGAAACTGGTCGAAGACCAATATTTCCTGCAACCTTTATCATCCAGCAATTAACCTTTTCATTCTAAAAACATCATCCCTAAAGGATAAAAAACCACACCAACAATTTAAAGCAAAATGAAAACCAACAGACCGGCATGGCCCTCCATGCTGATTTGCGAAATAACGCGAATACCCTTCCGAACGGCACTCTGCATGTTGTTATTTTTAATGATGGCAGTAAGCAAAGCTCAAGCCCAGGGGCCTTTAGATAAACCCCTTACTATCAGCATCAATAATGAACCGCTTAAACAGGCTTTGGATAAGATCACGTCTGCCTGCGGTGTAAGGTTCACCTATAACGAAACCGTTGCCAAAAGCACGGTAAAGATTAGTCTCAACGCCAAAAATCAACCTTTAGGCGATGTATTACGCAAAGCCCTTGCTCCGCACCCTTTTAGTTTTATGATGCTCGATAATGAAGTACTGATCAAATATGATGAGGCTAAAATAAAAAAGCGGGCAGCCGCTCCGGCAGACGGAAAATACACCGTAAGCGGCACTATTAAATCAAAACAAACCGGCGAAACGATCATCGGGGCAAGCATTAGGGTTACCGGTGTAAACGCGGGCACATCAAGTAACGAATACGGCTTTTATTCGCTTACACTGCCTGCCGGCAATCACGAGCTTTTGGTAACTGCCATGGGGCAAAAAGCCGCGGTTGTTCCGGTATCATTGGCCGGCAACCTTCGTTTAAATATCGAACTGGAAGACAATGCCCAGCAATTGCAGGAAGTAACCGTTAAAGCGGCGCCTGCCGGTGCCCGCGACCTGGCCAGCCCGCAAATGGGCGTTGAGCACCTCAGCATCCAGGAAACCAAAAACATTCCGGTACTGCTTGGCGAGCGGGATGTGATCAAAACCATCCAATTGCTGCCCGGAATCAAATCGGCCGGGGAAGGCAGCGGCGGATTCTTTGTTCGCGGTGGCGCAACCGATCAAAATTTGATCCTGCTGGATGAGGCACCCGTATATAATGCATCGCATTTGCTGGGTTTCTTCTCCACCTTTAACTCGGATGCCATCAAGAATATCAATATTTATAAAGGCGATATGCCCGCGCAATATGGCGGCAGGCTTTCATCTGTACTGGATATTAAAATGAACGATGGTAACAACCAGAAATTTGGCGTAAGCGGCGGCATTGGTCTGATAGCCGCGCGCATCAATGCCGAAGGGCCTATCCAAAAGGGCAAATCTTCCTTTCTGATTTCCGCACGGCGTACTTATGCCGATGCTTTCCTGGCCTTATCAAAAGACAGTATTGCCAAAAAAAGCCAGCTTTATTTTTATGACCTTAATGCCAAAGCCAACTATGTTTTAGGCGATAAAGACAGGTTGTTTGTTTCGGGATATTTTGGAAAGGATGTGCTTAAGGCTGCCGATATAGCCGGCATTAACTGGGGTAACACCACGGCTACCTTGCGCTGGAACCATATTTTTAACAGTCAGCTGTTTTCAAACACGTCGCTCATCTACAGCAATTATGACTATAAGCTTAACATTAAGCAGGATGTAAACGAATACAATATTTATTCGCAGATCCGCGACTTTAACTTTAAGGAAGACATGCAATGGTATGCGGGCGGCAAAAACACCATCAGTTTTGGTGTAAACAGCATTTACCATACCATTAAGCCGGGCGAAATTTCGGCAACAGGTAATTCTGGCGTTATATCTCAAAGCCTGCAAAACAGGTATGCCCTCGAAAACGCCGCTTATGTTACCAACACCTGGAAAGCAACAGATCGTTTTACCCTAACCTACGGAGTGCGCCTGTCGGCCTTTACCATTCTTGGCTCAGGCGATTATTATGATATTGATGCTGACGGGAACATCGTAGGCTCTAAACATTACACTTCCGGCCAGGAGGTAAAAACCTATGTTAACCCCGAGCCCCGTATTGCAGCAGCTTTCCAGCTAAATGATGTTAGTTCTATCAAGGCATCGTACGCCCGTAATGTGCAAAACCTGCATTTGATCTCCAACTCTAATTCGGGTTCGCCGACGGATAAATGGGTGGCAAGCACTAATATCATTAAACCAGAAATTGCCGACCAGTTCTCTGTGGGATACTACAAGGATTTCAACGACCACAACTATGAATTTACGGTTGAAAGCTATTACAAAAAGCTGCAAAACCAGATAGATTACCGCAATGGCGCCAATGTGTTCACCAATCAACCCATAGAAACACAGTTGCTTTTCGGAAAAGGCCGCTCGTACGGCGCCGAGTTTTTGCTGAAGAAGAAAACCGGCAGGCTTAGCGGCTGGATCAGCTATACGCTGTCAAAATCTGAACGGATGATTGACGGCATCAATAACAACCAATGGTACAATGCCCGGCAGGACCGCACCCATGACATTGCCATTGTAGCCATGTACAAAGCCAGCGAAAAATGGACATTCTCGGCCAACTTTGTTTACTATACCGGCGATGCCGTGACCTTCCCGGGCGGTAAATACCAGGTTGACGGCGTAACTTATTACTACTATACCAACCGAAATGCCGACAGGATGCCGGCTTATCACCGTTTAGATTTAGGGGCCACCCGACAACTCAAAAAAACGGCGAAATTTCAATCTGATTTAACATTCAGTCTTTATAATGCCTACGGCAACCCTAACGCTTACCGCATATTTTTCCGCGATAATAAAATCGATGCAAGCCGTACCGAGGCGGTGCGCACTACCCTGTTCACCTTTGTGCCTTCGGTTACCTATAACTTTAAATTTTAAGCCGATGAAAAACACTATAAAATATATAACTATCCTGCTTTTTGCAGCAAGCCTAAGCAGCTGCGAAAAGGCCATCGACCTTAAACTGAAAGATACTACACCGCAATATGTGGTTGAAGGTGTATTAACCAACCAGGCCGGCGGCTGCAAAGTATTATTAAGCAAGACCAAAAACTTCACCGATAACAATGACTTCAATGGCATAGGCGGTGCTACCGTTACCATTGCCGATGATAATAACAATGTTTACCCGCTTACAGCTACAAGTACCGGCATTTACCAAAACAGTACTTTAACAGGTACCCCTGGCCATACCTATCAGCTTAGTGTGAGTGTTGATGGCAAAACATTCACCTCAAGCTGCTTAATGCATCCCGCCGTTCCGTTAGATAGTATTTACCTGGTTAAAGACGAGCTTGAAAATAACAAGGACGGCACCCCTCGTAAATATGTCACCGTACGATATGACGACCCTATAGCTGCCAAAAACTATTACCGCTTTGTACAGTATGTAAACGGCCGCAAAGAGGAAACAATTATGCTGGAAGATGACGAATTTACCAACGGGCAGGAAGTGAACAATAACCTCAGGTTTGACAACAGTAACGACAACCCGGCACGCGATATCCGCCCCGGCAACCAGGTAACCATCGAAATGATGAGCATAGACCAGGCCGTTTATAAATACTTTTACAGTCTTAGCAACAGCGCCAACGGCGATGGCAATAACGCCGCGCCCGCAAATCCGTTAACCAATATCAAGGGCGGTGCGTTGGGTTACTTTAGTGCGCACACAGTGGTTAGCAAGACGTTGACAGCGCCGTAACCGCCAGCCCTTAAAGGGGCAACTATTGTAGTAAAATCATATAAAAAACACCCGCCTGAGGCGAGTGTTTTTTATTTAAACCAATATTTCCCCGCAGGGATTTTGCTGCCTGTTCCCATCATTCAAATAAATTCATAAATTTAGCATGTGCAAGATTACCTTTTATTCATAGATACCGAAACCTCCGGCCTGCCCAAAAAGTGGGACCTGCCCTATTGCGATAACGACAACTGGCCTTATGCCCTGCAGGTGTCGTGGATCGTGTACACCAAAGATATGCAGGAGATAAAGCGCGAAGATCATTATATTAAGGATAATGACTTCACCATCAGTCCAAAAGCATATGCTGTTCATGGCCTTACCCAGGAGTATTTGGTTGAGCACGGCGAATGGCGCAGGGATGTAATAACCATGCTGGCCAACGATCTGCTTGAATATCAACCGCTGGTAATAGGTCACTTTATTGAGCTTGACCTTAATGTTGCCGGCGTTGAGTTTTACCGCACAGGGATCACCAATCCGCTTCAAAATTTAAAAACCTTTTGTACCATGCTGGCAACCACCAAATGGGTACAAAACCCGCAGACCAAGTATTTAAGGTTAAACCAATTGTACGAGGTACTGTTTAACAAAACATTCGACAGGCAGCACAACGCCCTTGAAGATGCAGAGGCTACCGCCGAATGCTTTTTTGAGATGCTTAAACGCGGCGATATTACCGAAGAGAGCGTAGAACACCAGGAGGTTTACCTGCAAAAGATCCGATCCGAAAAAAAATACCTTTTACCCGCAGCCATCGTTTTAATTTTGATCATCATCATAGCTTTTTGGTTATATGGTTCAACGTCTTGAATTTTTAAGTAAAGTATCCCCTTTTAATCTGCTCCCGGCCGATGTGCTTGAACAGGTTGCCGACCAGTTGCAGGAGATCCGTTATAGTAAAGACACGGTTATTTACCAGCAGGAAGTAACCAAAATGCGCGGCGTAGACATCATTGCCGAAGGTGAATACGAATCCTTTTTTTACGACACCCAGCAAAATAAGCGGTTGTTGGAGTATCATCATTCGGGTTACTGCTATGGAGGTATTTCGGTGTTGTTGAACCGTAAACAGTCTATCCGTACGGTAATAGCCAAAAAGGGCACAACCGTTTTCTTTTTACATCGCAAAGATTTCCGGTCGCTGTGCAAAGCTTACGAAGACTTTGTACAATATTTTACTGCCGATTTTGGTAAACGGATGCTTAATGATGAGTTTGCCCATTTTTATAAACGCCCGGCAACGTTTGAAGAAAGCTACATAGCTTCCGAACAAATGTACTCGCGCAAAATTGAAAGCATTGAATACCGCGAGATCGTTTCCTGTCCGCAAAGCACCCTGGTTTATGAAACCGCACGGTTGATGGCCAAACACAAGGTAAGCTGCATTTTTATTCGCGATGAACAAGCCAAAATTGTAGGCTATGTGACCGATATAACCCTGCGCGATAATGTAGTTGCAAAACAGGCAGATACCACCCAACCGGTCGGCAACATTATGGATAATCCCATCATTTGCATCAGCACCAACGCTTATGTATACGAAGCTATCTTGATGATGTTCCGTACCAAAACCCGGTATTTACTCATCAAAAACGGGGATGAATTTGTAGGCAGCATCAGCAGGAATAAATTATTGTCCGAACAGGCGCAATCGCCCCTGGTGTTCATTCAATCGGTAAAACAAGCCATTTCAGTACAGGAGCTTAAGCGCAAATGGGAATCCGTACCGCAAATGGTTACACAATTGCTTGGTCGCGGTGTAAACGCCGAAATTGTAAACCAGGTAATCACCACCATTGCCGATACCATTGCCATAAAAGTAATTGAAAGCGTTATTGCAACAATGGGCCAGCCGCCGGCCAAATTTGTTTTCATGGTGCTTGGCAGCGAAGGCCGTAAGGAACAAACTTTTAAAACCGACCAGGATAACGCCATTATTTACGAAGATAAAGCCAACGAGCAGCGTGAGTTAGTGCGCGAATATTTCCTGAGTTTTGCCCAGCAGGTATCTGAAAAACTTGACCATATCGGCTTCAGCTTTTGCACCGGCGGTTACATGGCCCAAAACCCCAAATGGACGCACTCCCTCTCCCACTGGAAACGCAATTACGAAAGCTGGATGACCGAGGCCGTACCCGAAACTGTGATCCAGTTCTCTACCTTTTTTGATTGCCGCTACCTGTATGGCGAGGCCAGTATTATGGATGAGCTCAAAGAATTTCTGGATGAGGAACTGCAAAAGCCGTTGGGCAAGATCTTCTTCCACATGGCTAAAAATGCTTTGCAATATGAGCCGCCCCTCACCTTTTTCAAAAACATCAAAACGTTCACCAAAGGCAGCCAGGAAGTTTTCGATATTAAAAAATCAATGACCCCTATCGTCGACCTGGTGCGGATGTACGCCCTGCGCCACCGTATTTTTGAGGTGAATACTGGCGAGCGGTTGAAGGCGCTAAAAGAGAAAGGTGTGTTCAACGAAAAAGAGGTTCATGAGCTGATCCAGTCGTACTATTTTTTAATGGGCCTACGCCTCCGCAACCAGGCCTCCCAAATTATCCGGGACCGCACCGAACCCGACAACTACATCGACCCGGACAAACTCACCAAAATTGAAAAAGTGGCCTTAAAGGAGATTTTTAAGACGATAGATAACTTTCAAACAAGGATAAAGATGGAGTTTACGAATAATTTGTTTGGGTAAGGATTTGTAATATGTAACCCCCGTCATGCCGAAACAAGTTCACTGTTGTCCGGTAAAAGATTTTTTAGGGAAAAAGGAAGGGGTA
>CBIHRB010000037.1:0-51213 GCA_966212355.1 uncultured Mucilaginibacter sp. | reverse complement strand
AAAATACATACAAAAGAAAGAGGCCGCATCATTTGATTTATGATACAGCCTCTTTGTTGTTTTAGGCGTAGTAATCTGGGAGCTACCCCTGCTCAATTTCTGCTCCCGTATTAAAATACGTCAATATGGCTTTGGCTTGTTTAAGATTTACTACTTCAAGCAGCATTTCCTGGTTAGCTTCGCGGATCTTCTTTACCGATTTAAAGTATTTAAGCAGCTTTTCGGCTGTGGTTTTGCCTATGCCTTCTATCAGCTCAAGTTCTGTTACCAATGTGCCTTTATCGCGCTTTTTACGGTGGAAGGTGATGCCAAAACGGTGTGCCTCATCGCGCAGGTGCTGGATTACTTTAAGGGTTTCCGATTTTTTGTCGAGATACATTGGGTACTGGTCATTAGGATAGTAAAGCTCCTCCAGGCGTTTGGCAATGCCTATTACGGTTACTTTTTTATCTATGCCTAATAATTTGAGGCTATGCATTGCCGAGGATAATTGTCCCTTGCCACCGTCAATCACTATCAGTTGCGGTAGTTCTGTTCCCTCATCCAGCATGCGGCGGTAACGGCGGTGTACGGCTTCTTCCATGGTGGCAAAGTCGTTAGGGCCTTCAACGGTTTTAACGTTAAAATGCCGGTAATCTTTTTTAGAGGGCTTTCCATCCTTGAACACTACAATGGCCGATACCGGGTACTTGCCCTGGAAGTTGGAGTTATCAAAACATTCTATATGGCGTGGCAACTGGTTCATGCGCAGATCTTTCATCATTTGCGTAAGCAACCGTTCGGTGCGGATCTCGGGGTTCAGTTTCTCGTACTGGTCAATCTTTTCCTTCTTAAAGAACTGTACATTCTTTTGCGAAAGGTCAAGCAATTTGCGTTTTTCGCCCAGTTTTGGCACCGTAAATTTGATGTTGGGATGGTCCTCCAGATCGATGTCAAATGGTACGATGATCTCCTTGCTGTCGCTGTTATAACGGCTCCTGAATTCGGATATAGCCAGTGTAAGCAACTCTTCGTCGCTTTCATCCAGTCGTTTTTTTAGCTCGATGGTTTGTGTTTGGATGATGGTGCCGTTCATCACCTTCAGAAAGTTCACGAAAGCCAGTTTTTCTTCAGACGCTATGCTAAACACATCCACATCAGTAATAGATGAATTAACTACAGTGGATTTGCTCTGGTAATTTTCAAGCAGTTCGAACTTGCGTTTAAGCCGGTGCGCCAGCTCAAAATTCATTTCCATGGCAGCGGCTTCCATCTCATTTTTTAAGCGGCGAAGAACTGCACCGATCTTCCCGTTCAGAATATCCTTTATTTCTTCGATGCTGTTATCGTAGTCCTCTTCTGTTTGATAGTTTTGGCAAGGCCCTTTGCAATTGCCCAGCTGATATTCCAAACAAACCTTAAACTTACCTTTATCAATGTTTTCGCGGGTGAGCTGCAGGTTGCAGGTGCGCAAGGGATAAGTTTCCTTAATAAGCCCTAAAATGTTATGCATCATGCTTATCGATGCATAAGGGCCAAGGTATTTGGATCCATCTTTTATAATACGGCGGGTCCAGAAAATGCGTGGGTAATTTTCGTTTTTAATGATGATCCATGGATAGGTTTTATCATCCTTAAGCATGACGTTATAGCGGGGCTGATGCTTTTTGATCATGCTGTTTTCCAGAAGCCAGGCATCAACTTCAGTATCAACAATGGTAAATGTTATAGCGCGGATCTTGGATACCAATACCCGTGTTTTGGCATTGATATGGATATCCTGGTTAAAATACGAGCCAACACGGTTGCGCAAGTCTTTAGCCTTGCCAATATATATCAGTTCCTGCTCACTATCCCAGTATTGGTAAACCCCGGGTTTGTGAGGGATGTTTTTTAAAGCTGCCCTGTAATCAAACTCACTTTTCATTAATGTTGTTGAAAGGTTGGAAAGTTACAATGTTGTAAGGTTATAATGCTATTAACATTTCAACTTTACAACATTGCAACGTTCAACAAAAATATCAAAACCCCAATTTCTTATCTACCTCAGTAGTTCCTTGCTGTTGCTGGTTATAGACTCCGCAATCCAGTATGATGCTAACTCCATTTGCGGGGGCATCAAAATCAACATTCTTTTTGATACCTAAAGCCGCATTGGCATATACCTTTTTCATGTACAACGCAAATATAGGCAGGGCACTGTTGGCACCTTCACCAAGGCGGGTGCTCTGGAAAGCGATATCACGGTCTTCGCAGCCTGTCCATAGGCCGGTAACCAGTTGCGGGGTTATGCCAATAAACCAACCGTCTGAATTGTTTTGAGTTGTACCGGTTTTACCACCTATTGGGTTGCGTAACCCGTATTTATAGGTTAACCTTGAACCGGTACCATCTTCGATAACACCTTTAAGCATATAGGTCATCACATAAGCGGTTTGCGGGTTCATAGCTTGCACCACGCGCGGAGTATGGGTATACAATACGTTGCCGTTTTTATCTTCAATGCGTAAAATATAAGTAGGCTCTGTCCATAGGCCGTGGTTGGCAAAAGCGGAGTAAGCGGCCGTCATCTCAAAAACCGAGGCATCAAACGTACCTAAGCATATAGAAGGATAAGGCGGAACATTGGTCGTAATACCCATTTTTTTGATCAGGTCAACCACAGGTTCAGGCTTAACCTCGCCCATAACGTGGGCCGTAACCCAGTTTTGTGAGTGCGCCAGTGCCTGCCTTAAAGTGATGAAGCCCGGCAAAGTTTCGGATGGCGACGAGCGCGGGCACCACGGCGCACCATAACCACGAATGGTGTCGGGTACATTATTAATCTTCATGCATGGCGAGTAACCGTTATCAATAGCTACGGCATAAGTAAATGGTTTGGCCGTTGAGCCCACCTGGCGGGTGCCGTTCTTTACCTGGTCATATTTAAAGTGCTCGAAATTGGTGCCGCCAACCCATGCTTTAACATACCCGGTTGTTGGATCCATGCTCATGAGGGCGTTACGCAAAAGCATTTTACAGTAGATAATACTGTCAATTGGCCTCATCATGGTATCGATATTGCCGTGCCAGGTAAACAGGTTAAGCATGGTTTTGGTCTTGAAGTTTTCTTCAATCTCCTCGTCAGATTTTTCCTGTTGTTTCAGTTGTTTGTACCTGTCAGATTTTTGCATGCCCTGGTCAAGCAAAAATTTGAAGTTGTGGATGCTTTTGTAAAGGTTACGGCCGCGCCAGTGATCATTGAACTGTGCCTGCAGATCTTTCATATAATCACGCTGCGCATCCTCGGCATATTGCTGCATGGTAGCATCAATGGTGGTATAAATTTTTAAGCCGTCGCGGTCAAGATCATAAGGGGTGCCATCAGGGCGATTAATATTCTGTTCTTTAAAGATCTTTTGAAGTTCTTTCTTCAATACCGAACGGAAGTATGGCGCCAGTCCGTCAAAATGATTGTTCTGGTGAAAATCAAGACCAAGTGGCTTGCGTTTATATTCTTCAACCTGGCCTTCGCTCAGGTAATTTTGCTCGGCCATACGGTTTAGCACCAGGTTGCGCCTTTTAAGTGCGTTATCCGGGTGACGGATAGGCGAATAAATGCCGGGGCCGTTAACCATGCCTATTAACAGGGCAGCCTGATCGGGCGTTAGTTTATCAGGCGTAGTGTTAAAATAAGTGCGCGCGGCCGATTTGATGCCATAAGTGTTATAAGCACCAAAGTCGACTGTGTTGAGGTACATGGTTAGGATCTCTTCTTTGGTGTAATGGCGTTCAAGCTTAACAGCTGTAACCCACTCCTGAAGTTTTTGGATGATCCGCTTAAATGGATTGGCAGATCGTTCTGAAAAAAGATTAAGCGCCAGCTGTTGTGTTATGGTACTGCCACCCTGCTTTTGCCCAATAAGCAAATGCGCGAAAATGGTAAAGCTTCGGCCAAAATCAATGCCTGAGTGGTCATAAAAGCGTTTATCCTCGGTGGCAACCAAAGCGTTAATTACGTTTGGCGATAGTTCGCGGTAAGTAACGTTCGAACGGTTTTGAATATAGTAAGTCCCCAATACCTGTTTGTCGGACGAGATGATCTCAGTAGCCTGGTTGCTCTTGGGGTTTTCCAGGTCGCGGAACGAAGGCAGCTGACCAAACACATCAAAAATAGTGAGTGTTATCATCATAACAACAAAAGCGAAAAGGCCAAGCACAATTCGCCATATGTACCAGTTGTATCTTCTTATATCTGCAGGCTGGAGTTGATTTTTCGAGTTAAACCTTGTGTTAGTGGTTCTCATTTTCTAATAAAATTTCTGATAGTAGTCAAAATAACTATCCAATATACTTTGGGTTGCTAATTTATCCAGATTTTCTTTGGTAATGATAAAAATGCTGTATTTATCCTTTGGAACCTTCATAATATCGGGTAGCAGAGGTACAATGGTACGTGCATAATCTTTAGCATCGGCAAGGCTGTAAAAACGGCCAACGTATATCAGCTGGTTATTTTCGCCAACGCTTTTAACATGGTGGATTACTTCGCTGCGGGTGTAGCGCGTACGATTAAACTGCCCTACTCCAAAACGTGTAGAAGCCAGATTAGTTGTACCGCTGGATACATTTATCACAAAGTAATAGTTGCTGCTGTCGCGCTTGCTGAATATGTAGTTTACCGCAGTTGTATTGTTAATGGCGGCCGGGTGAATCGTAGCCACAGTATCTTTTTGTTTAGGTGCCGGCTGCGTGGCTAAATCCCTTGAAGTATCCGGCATTTGATGTTGCGGTAAAGGGATCTGGCCTGTGGCAAGTTGTTTTGGTTGTTGAATTGCAGCCTGCTGAATTTGTGGTGCCGATGTTTTAGCCCCGGCTATTATACGCGTGTCCCGTTCGGGCAGGCGCTCCTGGGGCGTTACATTTTGTGCCGGTGGCGTATATGGCGGACGGTATTCTGTTTGTTTTTGATATGCCACCGGTGGGGTAAAAGGGACCTCGTTAGGATCATCATTAAGTAATACCACCGGACGGGCGGCTATTTCGGCCTTGTTCGAATCGATATAGGCCAGGTGTTGGTTAACCAGTGGGGCGATGAGCTTATCCTGCGGATATTTTGCGGCGATTAACTGTAGATCGGCTTGGAATGGCGGCAACTTTTCCATATGCCCGGCAGCAATAGCTTTCAGGTAGTATAACTGCGCTGCATACCGGTTGTCAGGATATTTGTTAAGCAAATCATTTGCTTTCTCAATCACTTTTGCGTATTGCTTTTGAGCATACTGATCGTACACTTCGTTATAAAAGCCGTTAAATTCAGCATCTACATCGGCCAGCTTGCGGGCATAATCCGGATCGAGAATTACTTTAGCAAATACACTTTCCGGATACTCTTTAAGCAACCTGTTTTTGTAATCATTTGACTTTACAGCGTCTATATCGACATTAAGCCTGTACAGGTTATAATAAACTGAAGGCTTATCGTTGCTTTGAGGGAAACGTGTAAGCAGGGTTTCGTAAGTGGCAATAGCTTCCTTTTTATCTTCCAATACATCGCGATAAAAATTAGCCATTTCAAAATAAGCGTTGTAGATCTTGAAATTGGATTGCTGCAAAAGGGCAGGGGTGAGAGGCAGGTTTTTAACCAGGTCCTGCCTGAAAGTACCGGCCGATACATTTGTGCTATTGTACGCTACGCTACCAACCGGAGCATCCGGATCATTAACCTGTGAGCCAATGCCGGTATTGGCTGTAGGAATACCAGTATTTGAACGCCTGCTGCGACGCCAGTTATCCTCCAGCTTACGGTTGCCCCATAAACGCTTAAAGTCGTTATAGCCCTGGCTTACGGCGCTGTTGTTGTAAAAGTAAAATGTACTACCGCTGTTTTTATTGGAGGAAGGTGAATTACTGTTCCTGTCGAAGGTATTTGGCATAGTGCCGTTATTGACATTGGCAGCGGCACCGGTGGCTTCCAAAGCGGCCTGTTGCTGCTGACGTGTTTTGCGGGCTACCATTTCGTCTATACGGGCATCGCGGGTTTTATCATCCAAAGCGGCAAGCATTTGCAGGGTATCCTCGCGCGAGATGGTTTCAAGCAGGCGGGTAAGGATCTGCAGGTTATCGGCTTTTTTGCGGATGATCTGGTATCCGGGGTAATTTATCGACAGGTTATTGAGTGTGCTGTCATAATAAAGCCTGGCATTCACGTAATCGGCCTTGTTTTTAAAGTTGATATCGGCAATACGTAAATACGAAAGGCCTTTTTGGTTTTGATTTTTGGTGCTTACCCGCACCGATTTCTTGTAACTTTTCAGGGCGTTGTCGATTTCGCCGGCTTTAAACTGCTGTTCACCAATCTGGTAATAGATCTGGTCGTAAAAATCAGTATTGTCTTCATTCTTAAGCAGGGCACGTAACAGGTCGATCTTACTGGCCCTAACACCGTTTTGATTGTCGCGGATGCGGATCCGGTTAAGGTTGGCATTAAATGCCATTTCAAAACTGGCGTTGCTTTTAACTATGCGGGTATAGCTTTCGTAGGCATCGGCCGGCTTGAGGTTAAGCTCCTGTAACTGGCCCAGGATAAAGATCCAGCGGAGTTTGAAATTGCTGACATAACTATATTTAATGGCCAGTTTAGCCATCTCTTCGGCTTCGGTATAGTTTTGGGTTAAGATATCATATTGCAGCTTGGTGGCGTAAACATCGGCAGTAACATTTTTTTTAGGGTTGATATCCTGTATGGCCGAATCAATTACCAGTTTAGCTAAAGGTAACTGGTTAAGGTACATAAGCCCGCGGGCTTTCCATACCAAAGCCTCCTGTTTTAAATTAGCTTGCTTGCCGAACGAACGGGTTACATAATTACAATACTCAACAGCATCAAAATAATTAGCTTCTAAATATCTTGCTTTGCCCAACACCAAATAGGCATCGCCCAAATAGTGGCTCTGTTCTTTTATGCTGATGATCTTGTTGGCTTTTACAATGGCTTCTTCCAGGTCCTTATCAGGCGTACCTGTTTGTGCGGTAGTATCAGGATAAACATTTAGCAACTCACTATAAGCATCGGGAAAGGATGCTGCATAACTTTCCTGCTTGAGCCTTAAAATTTCGTTAGCATTAAATAATATGTTATAGTGAGCAGTGAGGTTTTGCATGGTGCGGTTAAAGCCGCTTTGTTTTTCAAGCGAACAACCCGCCGCTACCAGTATAACTGCAAACAGAAAAAAAATGCCGGTGTTTGATTTATAGGATGATGATAATCGCCTCAATGCTATATGGTAGTTAAAAAAGCCTTGCTAAAATACTAAAGATTATGCAATAGGTTTAATAAATTTGCGCATGCCCGAAAATGAAGAAAATAATGAAGATGAGGTAGGTAAGCCTTTAAGCGCCTATGCTAAATACAGCAGCATCGGTTTTCAGATGGTGGTTATCATCGGCATTTTTACATTTGCCGGTTATAAAATTGATGAAGCCGGCAAACATGATGTAAAATGGGCTACTGCCATACTCGCCCTTATCGGGGTATTCATTGCTTTGTTTATCGTTATCAGATCTGTTAAAAATTGAAACTGCACACTGTTATTTTATCGTTCCTGCTGTTTGCCGTTATCATAGCTGTGCCTCCATTGCTGTTAAGCAAATCAACCCATGCCGCCTGGCTCGATCCTCATTTCTGGATGATATATGCTTTTATAACCGGGCTCACGTTTCTAACCATCATTTCGATATTGATAGTAACCAAAATCAACAGGGAAATATATGCTCAAGCCTTCCTCGGGGCAACCATGATCAAGCTTTTGACCTGCATGTTTTTTTGCCTGTTTTTTTTAGTTAAAATCAAAGTAAATGGGGTGATATTTGTTGCTAATTTTTTTTACGTATATTTCTTTAACCTCGCCTTTGAAATTTACGGTTTGTTACGTACCTTGCGCAACCAAAAATTAAAGTAAAAATCTCTCTGCTAATGGATTTTAGCCATATTTTGAACTCAAAAAAAATTACCTTAAGCATCATTTTAGGCGTTTTTTCGCTGTTTGTAACGTTAAATGCTAACGCTGTACAAGAAAAAAATGAGTCATCAACAACTGTTGAAAGTAAAGAAAAGGAAAAATTTGATCCTAATGAAGCCATCCTTGAACACATTGCCGATTCGCACTATTTTCATATAGGTGGTAAGGTTGCTATTGGTTTGCCTGTTATACTTTATACAGACGGCGGACTGGAAGTATTTTCGGCTTCAGAATTTGAGCATGGTGAAAAAGCCCACCAGGGTAAATACCACAATTATGCTTTAATTAAGGATAAGATTAAAGTTGTTGGCGCTGATGGTGCAACCGTTGATGAAACCGCTAAGATTTTTGATCTGTCAATTACCCGCAATGTGTTTTCCATGTGGATGTCGGTAATATTGCTGATCATCATATTTGTTAGCGTAGCCGGCTCGTACAAAAAGCGCGCAGGTAAAGCGCCTAAAGGTTTGCAATCATTATTGGAGCCGCTCATCCTGTTTATCCGTGACGAAGTAGCGCTGCCGAACATCGGTTACAAATACGCGCGTTTTATGCCACTGCTGTTAACCATGTTCTTCTTTATCCTGATCAATAACCTGATTGGTATGGTACCGTTTTTTCCCGGAGGTTCAAACCTTACAGGTAATATCGCAGTAACCATGGTGCTTGCTGTTATTACCCTTATCGTGGTTAACTTTAACGGTAACAAATAC
The DNA here is from genome assembly GCA_966212355.1 of uncultured Mucilaginibacter sp. Lineage (GTDB taxonomy): Bacteria > Bacteroidota > Bacteroidia > Sphingobacteriales > Sphingobacteriaceae > Mucilaginibacter. Next base: position 42,521 of record CBIHRB010000037.1, on the reverse strand, counting down.
TATTGGAAACACATTTTTGCACCCGACGTTCCGTTTTGGCTTTACCCTATCATGTGGATAGTTGAGCTTGCCGGTATCATTTCAAAGCCTTTTGCATTAATGGTGCGTTTGTTCGCAAACATCATGGCGGGCCACGTTATCGTATTGGCATTGATTTCATTAATCTTTATATTCCAGACACTTTGGGTATCGCCGGTATCAATAGCTTTCGCTTTGTTTATCGACGTGCTTGAGTTGCTGGTAGCTTTCTTACAGGCCTTCATCTTTACAATGCTTACCGCGTTGTTTATTGGCAGCGCTGTTGAAGAGCATCATCATTAATAATTTGTAATTAATAATAACACTATATTCATTTAAATTTAAAAACAATGGTTGGAAGTATTGCTGCATTAGGTGCAGGTTTAGCAGTTATCGGTGCTGGTATTGGTATCGGTCAAATCGGTGGTAAAGCGATGGAAGGTATCTCTCGTCAGCCGGAAGCTGCTTCAAAAATTCAGACTGCCATGATCATCGCTGCTGCACTTGTTGAAGGTGTTGCTCTTTTCGGTGTGATCGTTGCGCTTTTGGGTAACAAATAATTTTACCCGAAAAAAAATAAAAACCGGGTGGTGTAACGGTTGGTTACACACCGGTTTTTACTTGAATGAATAATGTTAATTAGAACTATAGTCACAACAATAATATAAAAGATGGATTTAGTAATGCCTGATTGGGGTTTGGTTGTATGGACATCCGTAACCTTTTTATTCTTACTTATTTTACTGAGGGCATTTGCCTGGAAACCAATCATGGCCGCTATTGGCGATCGTGAGCGTTCAATTGAAGATGCGTTATTGAAAGCAGAAGCTGCCAAAGAGGAAATGAGCCGTTTAACCAATGAAAACGAATCATTGATTAAACAAGCCCGTGCCGAGCGCGACCTGATCCTGTCTGAAGCGCGCAAAGCGAAAGAGCAGATCGTATCTGATGCTAAAGAACTTGCTCACAAAGAAGGCGCACGTATGATTGAGCTTGCCCGCGTTGAAATTAACAACCAAAAAGCAATTGCTTTGGCCGATGTGAAAAACCAGGTTGCTACACTATCATTAGAAATTGCCGAGAAGATCCTTCGTAAGCAATTTGAAGATCAGCAGCAACAAGACGAATTGGTGAGCCAATTATTGAAAGAAGTGAAGTTATAAGATTTCGGACTTGGGATGTGGGATTTCGGATTTGTTCCGGTATTCGCTGACCAGCTTAAATGCCGAGATTGAAAATAAAAATTCCGAAATCGAAAATTCGAAATCCGAAATTAGAAAGAAATGTCAGAAATAACAGTAGCATCGAGATACGCCAAATCACTTATCGACCTTGCGCAGGAACAAAACATTGTTGATGCGGTGAAGGCAGATATGGATCTTTTTTTACATACCTTAAAAGGAAGTTCTGAACTGGCCGCTGTTTTAGCTAATCCTATCATTTCACAAGCTAAAAAGATCAATGTTCTTGAAGCTGTGTTTGGTGGTAAGGTAAACAAAGCGAGCATCATGTTCTTTAAGCTGATGATAAATAAAGGTCGTGGCGAGGTTTTGTATTTTACTGCCCAGGAATATATCAACCTTTTCAATATTAAAAGGAATATTACCAAGGCTAAAGTTACATCAGCTACAGCATTATCTGATGCCAATAAAAAGACGCTGGTGGATGAATTGCAAAAAGCTATTGGTGGCACTGTAGTGTTGTATACTAAGATTGATCCGTCACTGATCGGCGGATTTGTGCTTAATGTAGGCGACAGGCAGGTTGACACCAGCATTGCCGCCAGCCTTAAGAAGATGAAAAAAGAATTTGCTCAAAAAGCATAATTAATTAAGTATTAAAAGTAAAACTCTAAATAAATTTTAAACAATGGTAGAGGTAAGACCAGACGAAGTATCAGCAATTTTGCGTCAGCAGTTGGCCGGCTTCAAGTCAGAATCTGAATTAGAAGAAGTGGGTACTGTACTCCAGGTGGGTGACGGTATCGCACGCGTTTATGGATTAACTAAAGTACAGTCGGGTGAGTTGGTTGAGTTTGGCACAGGATTGCAAGGCATCGTACTTAACCTTGAAGAAGATAACGTGGGTGTGGTATTGTTAGGTAAATCTGACGATATTAAAGAAGGTGATACCGTTAAACGTACCAACAGGATTGCATCAATCAACGTAGGCGAAGGCATGCTTGGCCGTGTTGTTGATACCTTAGGTGCCCCTATTGATGGTAAAGGCCCAATCACAGGTCAAACTTACGAGATGCCGCTTGAGCGTAAAGCTCCGGGGGTAATCTACCGTCAGCCGGTAACCGAGCCATTACAAACCGGTATCAAAGCTATCGACGCGATGATCCCTATTGGTCGTGGCCAGCGTGAGTTGGTTATCGGTGACCGTCAAACTGGTAAAACTGCGGTTTGTATCGATACCATCATCAACCAAAAAGAATTTTACGATGCAGGTAAACCTGTAATCTGTATATATGTAGCTTGCGGACAAAAAGCATCAACTGTTGCTAACATCGTTCGTACGCTTGAAGAGAACGGCGCTATGCCTTACTCTATCGTAGTTGCCGCTAACGCTTCAGACTCTGCTACCATGCAGTTCTTTGCTCCGTTTGCAGGTGCAGCTATCGGCGAGTACTTCCGTGATACAGGCCGTCCGGCTTTGATCATCTATGATGACTTGTCAAAACAAGCTGTTGCTTACCGTGAGGTTTCTTTGTTGTTACGCCGTCCACCGGGCCGTGAGGCTTATCCGGGTGACGTATTTTATCTGCACAGCCGTTTATTAGAGCGTGCCGCTAAAATAAACTCAAATGATTCTATCGCGCAGCAAATGAACGACCTTCCTGAGTCTATAAAAGGCATCGTTAAAGGTGGTGGTTCATTAACAGCGCTTCCAATCATTGAAACACAAGCTGGTGACGTATCTGCATACATCCCAACCAACGTAATCTCTATCACTGACGGTCAGATCTTCCTGGAGTCTAACTTGTTCAACGCGGGTGTTCGTCCGGCCATCAACGTAGGTATCTCTGTATCACGTGTAGGTGGTAACGCGCAGATCAAATCAATGAAGAAAGTTGCCGGTACTTTGAAACTTGACCAGGCCCAGTTCCGTGAGCTTGAGGCTTTCTCAAAATTCGGATCTGACCTTGATGCTTCAACCAAAAACGTGTTGGATAAAGGTATCCGTAACGTAGAGATCCTGAAACAAGGTCAATACTCACCGGTAACTGTTGAAAAGCAAGTTGCTATCATTTACTTAGGTACTAAAAACTTAATGCGTAACGTGCCGGTAAATAAAGTAAGGGAATTCGAAACCGAATTTACCGACCAGTTAGAGGTTCGTCACCCTGAAGTTTTAGCTGCCCTTAAAGCAGGTAAATTTGATGATCAGCTTACCGGCGTACTGGAAACAGTAGCTAAAGAGCTGTCAGCAAGGTATTAATTAAGTTATTAGTCTGAAGTCTTTAGTCTGAAGTCATTTTGACTTTCGACTAAAGGCTTAGAACTTAGGACTCCAACAAAGAATGGCTAATTTAAAAGAAGTAAGAAACAGGATCAAATCTGTAACATCAACCCAGCAGATCACCAAGGCTATGAAAATGGTTTCGGCTGCTAAGTTGAAACGTGCTACCAACGCTATTATTCAGCTGCGCCCTTACGCAAGTAAGTTGAAGGACCTGCTGGCTAACTTATCTGCAAGTTTGGAGGATAACACTTCTCCATACCTTCAGGAGCGTGAGCCGGTACGTGTATTGGTAGTTGTGGTATCATCAAACCGTGGTTTGGCCGGTGCTTTCAATACTAACGTTATTAAAACTGCCAACAACCTTATTGCCGAAAAATATTCTAAGCAACTTGCTGCCGGTAACGTATTTATCGTTGCTATCGGTAAAAAAGCACAGGAGTTTTACCAAAGGCGTAAGTACAACGTAATTGGCAACAACAACGACCTGTACTCGGACCTTAACTTCGAGAATGCTTCAAAAATTACCGAAGCTATCATGCAGGGCTTTGTTAATGGCGATTACGACCGTGTAGAACTGGTGTATAACCACTTCCGTAACGCGGCTGTACAATACCTGATCACCGAGCAGTTATTGCCGGTGCCAAAAGCTGAGAAAAAAGAGGAAGTAAAAGCAGCTAATGTTGATTACATCCTTGAGCCATCACAACAGGAAATTGTTGAGCAATTGATCCCTAAAAACATCAAGATTCAACTTTACCGCGCTGTATTGGATTCAAACGCATCTGAACACGGTGCCCGTATGACTGCGATGGACAAAGCAACCGAAAACGCAGGCGAGCTTTTGAAATCATTGAAACTTTCATACAACCAGGCCCGTCAGGCAGCTATCACTACCGAGCTTACCGAGATCGTAAGTGGCGCAGCAGCCCTTTCAGGCGGTAACTAAGTTTAAAATACTTTTATATAGAAGAGGCTTTCCGAGAGGAGAGCCTTTTTTGTTGAACCATGATTTTTGGGATTAGAGGATTGCCCTGATACCCCGTTACCCAAACGCTGATTAAAATTACGCTATCGCTAAACTCAACCAGTACTTGCAAAAAAGCAAATTCCCAAATCCGTTTAATCCAAAAAATCCTGGTTCAGACAAAATCAGCGAAATCACCATAATCATAACAAAAATCAACGGTCTGGGTTACCTCTTGACACTCTTCGGTATCAATGTATACCAAAGAAAATTAAACAGTTATGAAAACAAAGTTATTCCTGGCGTTACTGGCGGGCGTGTTGCTGCTGGGCGCTTGTAAGGGCTCAAATTATGAAGCCATCCGCGATGACAAAGCTTCTTCATCGAGCGCGGATACGGTGGCTAAGATGACCGACACATCACAGGTTGACATCCCGGCAACCAAACTGGTAAAAACGGCCGATATGCGTTTTAAAGTAAAAAATGTTCAGCAAACGGGCGATGCCATTGCCACCCTTACAGCCCGCGAGGGTGGTATGGTGATGCATCACCAAATGCAGGCTTATGTAGAGCGATCAGAAGATATCCGTGTGAGTAATGATTCGGTTAAACGGGTATCGGCGCTAAGAACTGATGCCGACATGACGGTTAAACTTCCTTCAGAGAAAATGGAAAGCTTTATGACAGAAGTGGCCCACATGGGTATGTACGTTGCCCTGCGCAAAATGGATATTGAAGACCGTACGCTTGACTATCTTTCCGAAAAACTGAAATTGAAAAACCGTCAGGATTTGGTAGAGCAGCAAAAGAAAGGCAAAATTGTAATCAAAAATCCGGTAAATGTGATGTTATTGAAGGGCGATATGGTTGACCAGCAAATTGGCAATATGCGCACAGATGAAGCGGTAAAATACAGCATTGTTACCCTTAGCTTTTACCAAAGCAATTTTATCAACCACGAAATGATAGCCAACGACGATCCTTCTGCCTATCAGTTGCCATTTTTTAACAGGCTGATGATAGCTTTGAGCAATGGTTGGCACTTGTTTGTTGAATTGCTGTTAGGCCTGGCAAACATTTGGGTATTTATCGTGCTGTCGGCAGTTTTATGGGTGCTGTACCGCTATTACAAGCGTAAACACCCAACCTGGTTTGCCGGCGGCATAAAATCATAAAAACTTTGTCGCTTTTTCGGTAAACATTTCTATTTTTGCGCAAACATTAAAAATCGGTACCATGGAATCAATGGAAAATGCTAACGCAGAAGGTCATTACAAATTATTAACTGTAGCTATAATTATCGGTATGGTAGGTGTTTACCTGCGTTTTGCCGGCGATGCCAATTCAGGCTTCATGTATACTTCTATCTCGAATGTTATCATGATCATTGGTATCCTGATTGCTTTAAAATGCGTTTTCTCAATCATGAAGTAATCCCGCAACAGGGAAATTGATATTAAAAAAAGCGCCTTCATTTTGAAAGCGCTTTTTTTGTACCTTTTATTTGGGGTGATATCCCGATTCGTTCAGGAGCTTTTGGGCATCCTTATCGGCCATCAGCTGGGGTAGCGTTACATCAGGGTGCTTATCCATATATTTCCTTACTATCTGCCAGCCCGTCCACACAGCAAGTTTCGGTGCCGATTCATTCTTTTCGCCAAGGCCGGGGGTAAAAGGGGCTTCGGTGAGGTACTTTTGAATTTTCTGATAATCGGTTTCGTATAGCAGGTTTTGTTCTAAAAAGTACCCCCAGATCTTGCCTTCAAATTCATTGCACCATTTTAATTGCTCGGTAGTATAACGGATCTTGGTGCTATCAGCCACATCGGGCAGTATCTTGTCCATAAAGTACATGATCTTGCCGTTATAGATCATTTTATTCAAGAGTGCTTTGTCATTGTCATCTTCCGGGAACATGTCCTCACGTGCTATACCTTCAACAACGCGGGGCGTAATGTTATCAGGTGTAAACCACCTGGAAAGATAATGCGGAAAAGCATTGGTAAGCGAAGGATAAAAACGTGAATCCGCACCCAGAAACAAATCTATTCCGATGCCGAAGTAGCCATCGCCAATGGTAGTTTGTGCCTGGAAACCGGAAATATAAGCATATACCCGCGGGAGCGGTTTTTGAGGGTAATAATATTTAATGTATTTAAATGCCTCGGTAAGGCTGGCGTTCTGCCGGTCCATATTAGGGAAGGCGGCATCGGCGTCGTGCTTGAGGTCGTTATAGGCTTTGCCCGCGAACACCTGCCGAAGTGGTTTAAAATAGGTGGTATCCTTAGTACTGCCAACCTGTAAAATGCGTTCGATAAAATCAGGGTAAAAACTGCCGTATTGTTTTTGCAGGTAAGCAGCCTGTAAGGCCATGGGTTTGCTGTGCATGGCATCAAAATCATGATCAAACCGCTCAATTTTAACATCAATGTTGATATTGCTTACATCAATTTTTTTGTTGCGGGTACAACTGCTTAATATCAGGCCGATGGAAAAAATTAAGTAAATTTGCTTTGCTATATACCGGGTAGGGTTCATCTTTATCCTTTGAGGCAAAAGTAATTTTATTTGCATAATGTTGCTACTATTGTTAAGTCAATAGTCGGTAGCCCTAAGTCGTAAGTCTTATTTTTTGACTTTATGCTAAAAACTTGCGTCGTAAGTCTAATTTTTTGACTTTATACTAAAGACTTGCGGCTTAAGACTAAAATATACATATACTATGAAAATCGCGTTAGCACAGCTCAACTATCACGTAGGTAATTTTGAATCGAACACCAATAAGATCATCGATCATATCATCAAGGCAAAAAATAATGGCGCGGACCTGGTTGTGTTTGCCGAATTATGTGTTTGCGGCTATCCATCACGCGATTTTTTGGAGTTTGATGAATTTATAGGCCTGTGCGATGAAGCTGCTAAAAAGATAGCCGAAGTATGTGTTGATATAGCCTGCATCATAGGCTTGCCAACCCCCAACCATAAAACGGAGGGTAAAGATCTGAGCAATTCTGCTTATTTTATTGAGAATGGCGAGGTGAAAGCAGTGGTAAACAAAGCCTTGCTGCCTAATTACGATGTGTTTGATGAATACCGTTACTTTGAGCCCTCAACCGAGTTTAGTTGTATTGAGTTTAAAGGCAAGCGAATAGCGCTTACTATTTGCGAGGATCTATGGAATACCATCGAAAACCCGCTATACGTTACCCGACCGATGGATACCCTCATTCATCAAAACCCGCACATAATGATCAATATAGCTGCGTCACCGTTCGCTTATAATCACGATGAGGAGCGTATTGAGATATTGAGTGATAACGCCAGCCGGTATAAGTTGCCTTTGTTGTACGTTAACCATGTTGGCGCTCAAACCGAATTGATATTTGATGGCGGTTCGTTGGTGTTTGATAATACAGGTAAGCTAATTGATGAGATGCCGTATTTTGAGGAAAGTATGGCATATTATACATTAAATGAAGATAACACGCTAAGCTTTGAGCATCCAACAACGATAAAAACCGAGCGGCCGGGCGATATCGAGCAGATCTATCAGGCTGTTATCCTTGGCATCCGTGATTATTTTTATAAATCAGGATTTAAGCAGGCAATTTTAGGTTTGTCTGGCGGCATCGATTCAGCCGTAGTATGTGCTTTGGCAGCTGAAGCTCTCGGCCCGCAGAATGTGATGGCTGTGCTGCTGCCTTCACGCTTTTCAACAGATCATTCATTAAAAGATGCTCAGGATTTGGTTGATAACCTTGGTTGCAAGCACGAAATAGTGCCCATTAAAAACATTACAGAAGCGTTTGAAACAGCGTTAAATCCGCAGTTTGATGGCTTGCCTTTTAATATCGCGGAGGAAAACATCCAATCGCGCAGCAGGGCTGTTTTATTAATGGCGATGTGCAATAAGTTCGGGTATATTTTGCTGAACACCAGTAACAAGAGCGAGGCCGCTGTAGGCTATGGCACTTTATATGGCGATATGTGCGGTGGTATTTCTGTTATTGGCGATGTTTACAAGACCCAGGTTTTTGAGCTTGCGCGATACATTAATCGCGATAAGGAGATCATACCAATCAATTCCATCGTTAAACCGCCATCGGCCGAACTAAGGCCCGATCAAAAAGATACCGATTCGCTGCCCGAATATGATGTGCTTGACAAGATCCTGGCCGAGTATATCGAAAATCGCTGCTCATCGGCCGAGATCATCAGGATGGGGTATGACGAGGCAACCGTTCGCCGGGTTATCAAGCTTACTAATTCGGCCGAGCATAAGCGTTACCAAACGCCCCCTATTTTAAGAGTATCGCCAAAAGCATTTGGTATGGGCCGAAGGATGCCTATTGTAGGTAAATACCTGTCGTAACAGATAAAATTTCACTCTTTAATTGTCAAGTTTACGAATATTGTAAAGCATGGTTCGTTTTGTTTTAGTTGAGGTTGATTTTTCTTAAAATTGCCTATCTTTCAAACCAATGATCAAACTTTACACAATTGTTTCCTTTTGCTTTTTGCTGTTGTTTGCAGCAGGCGATGCTATGGCCCAACAGCCTTTGATCAGCGAAAAGAACAGGCTTCAGCTTAACGATATTTCGCAGCAATCGTTCGCCAACTATAAGGCGTCGCATGACAGGGCACTCTCTTTAGCTACAACACATGGATGGACATTATCCCGCCGTACAAAAAACGGCAACCTGGTTACCTTACAGGGAGTTAATAAATTAGGTTTCCCTGTATATCTTATTACGCATAACAATACCACCGCGGCAGCCACCACAGGTACTAATACTTTGCAGCCCGGTGGTTCATTAGGTTTGAACTTATCAGGATCGTCAGATTTTTTGACCAATAAGCTGGCTATTTGGGATGGCGGAGCGGTTTACAAAGCGCACCAGGAATTTGCCGGTAAAACCATCACCCTAAAAACTACCGAACCGGTCAATGACCATTCATCGCACGTAGCCGGTACCATGATTGCCAAAGGTATTTACGCGCCGGCCAAAGGCATGTCATTTGGGGCAACAACGCTTCAGTCGTATGATTTTAATAATGATGAAACCACCATGAGTGCCGCTGCTGCCAATCTTCTACTTTCCAATCACTCATACGGGGTAGTAACGGGTTGGGATTATAATGATTCGGCTGGCCGCTGGGAATGGAATGGTTTACCAGGCGACACGGTAGATTATAACTTTGGTTTCTACGACTCAAAAACAGCCAACTGGGATAAGATAGCTTATACCGCCCCATATTACCTCATTGTTGAATCGGCAGGTAACGAGCGTACAAGTAATGGCCCTGCGGTAGGCGAAACCTACTACGGTTACAAAAGCAAAACTGATCAAACTTTTGTGAACAAAGGCGCCCGCCCCGCCGGCATCAGCAATAATGATAGCTATGATATTATCAGCACCAGCGGCAACGCCAAAAACATACTTACCGTAGGCGCAGTTTACCCGCTGTTGTACGGTCCTAAAAACCGGAGCGATGTAGCCATAGCGCCGTTCAGCAGCTGGGGGCCAACAGATGATGGCCGTATTAAGCCGGATATTGTAGGGGATGGTGTTAACGTACTGTCGGTAGGGGTTGATAACACTACCTCATACGCTACTTTGTCAGGCACCTCAATGGCTGCCCCTAATGTTACAGGTTCGCTTTATTTGCTGCAGGAATACTATGCCAAACAAAATGGAGGAACATTTATGCGGTCGGCCACATTGAAAGGGTTGGTTTGCCATACGGCCTTTGATGCCGGTAACGTGGGGCCTGATTATATTTATGGCTGGGGATTGCTTAACATGGCCGAAGCTGCACAAGCCATAACCAATAATGGCGGTAAAAGCATAGTAAGCGAAAAAACACTTACACAGGGACAAACACAAACGTATAACGTAATAGCATCCGGTAACCGATTACTGGCAGCAACCATATCATGGACAGATCCGCAAGGTACGCCAACCACCGAAGGCGTAATCAACAGCCGAACTCCTAAATTGGTGAACGACCTCGATATCAGGGTAAGTGACGGTACAACAACTTTTACCCCCTGGGTGCTTGACCCTAACAAGCCTGGATTTGCTGCAACTAAAGGGGACAATATCAGGGATAATATTGAACAGGTATATATCCCTAATTCGGTTCCCGGCAGGGCTTATACTATTACAGTATCGCATAAAGGAAGCTTGTCATCCGGGTCGCAGGCATACTCGCTTATCGTTACCGGGGTTGGGGGAACTGCTTACTGCGCTTCGGCTCCGCTTTCAAATGCCGACTCAAAAGTTGATAATTTAAAACTCGCTAATATTGATAATACCGCGGCTGCAGGCTGCACAGGCTATTCGGACTATACCAACCTTACCGTACAGCTTGAGCAGGCTAAAACGTACCCCTTGAGCATTACCCTTGGCACTTGCGGCAACAATTTTAATAAAGCTGCAAAAGTGTTTATAGACTGGAATGCTAACGGTGTGTTTGAAGATAATGAGCTGGCGGCAACAACCGGTATCATTAACGGAACCGGTACTTATAATACCAACATTACCGTGCCGGGAACAGTAACTGCCGGGGCTTATAGCCTGATGCGGGTTGTGCTTACTGAAACAGGCGATGCATCAACCATTAAAGCATGCGGCAGCTATACCAAAGGCGAAACCCAGGATTACCGGGTGCAATTTCTGCAAACCAGTATTGACGCAGGCGTTATTTCAATTGTTAGCCCGGGCAGCAGCGGTTCGTGCTCGGCAAGTACACCTGTTACGGTGAGGCTTAAAAATTTTGGCAACGCGGCCATAAACAATATCCCGATAACAGTTACCATTACCAATGCCAATAACGTTACAACTACTTACAACGAGATCTATAAGGCATCATTGCCCGCATTGGCCGAGGATAACTTTACCTTTAGCCAGGAATTTAATGCGGTTGCAGGGGCATCCTATACTATTACCGCTACCAGTAAACTCACCGGCGATCCGGTTAGCAGCAATAATTCGGTTACAGCCAATATCACCATTAATTCGCCGGCAACTATTGGCGATCTGAGTGCTTATTATTGTACCACTACCAATCAATACGAGTTATTTGGCACCGGTGACGGTACTGTATTATGGTATCAGAATGCAACTGATGAATTGCCCATAGCCGCCGGAAGCGAAGCGTTAACAACTCAGGCGCCGGTTAATAATACTTACTATGCAGGCGTTAATGATTTTAGCGGAACAATTGGTCCTGCTACTAAAAGTATATTTACGGCCGGGGGGTATAACCAGTTTACGCCTTATGTAACTGTAAGCACTAAGGTCCCGGTATTAATTAAAAGCGCGCGTCTTTACATCGGTAATTCGGGGAAAATAACATTTAATGTGTCCAATGCTAACGGGCAAATAGTATCATCGGTTACCATAAACGCTGTTGCAACCCGTACCATCCCTCTGGCAGGCGCACAGCCCGATGATCCTAACGATCAGGGACAGGTGTATGATTTAAACCTGTCGTTACCAGGCGCCGGCAATTACCAGATCTCGGTTGATTTTGCTGATCAGGCCACGATATATCGTAATAACGGAGGGGTAACAGGTTATCCGTTTAAGATTGGTAATATATTTAGCATTACCGGTAACAGCGCCACTGCAACCAATGGCGATACAACCGCCTACAAAGGTTACTACTATTATTTTTACGATATGAAGGTGCAAAGCCTGGGCTGTGCATCGGCCGCGCGTAAAGCGGTAACGTTAAGCAAGCCGCTTATTACCCAAACCAATAACACCCTTAACTCAAACTTTACCGATGGCAACCAGTGGCTGTTAAATGGTAATGTAATAACCGGGGCTACCGCTGCAACTTACAACCCTGTACAAAGTGGAAAATACCAGGTGCAGGTTACACTGGCCAATGGCTGCCTGGCGCAATCAGATAATTATGTTTACGCACGCGAAGGCAGGGCCGGAAATAAAAATGAAATTGGGTTGAGCGTGTTCCCGGTACCGGTAAGTACCGATTTAAACGTGGTATTTGCGGCCAAAGAAGCCACCACCATGAAATTATCCCTCATTAATGCTTTAGGTGAAGCGGTTTACCAGGGTGGGCAGCAAAACATTGATCAGGGTAATTACAGCACTATTTTGGATGTGAGCAGGCAAACGCCGGGGGTATATGTGCTTAAGGTATTGCTTGGACAGAAGGTCTATTCGCAAAAAGTTATCATCACCCGTTAGGCAGGTGATGATAATCTCTTTTATTTTTTAGAAGGTATACTTCAATCCCAGTCCGGGTGCGATATCAAAAAATGGCCCTCTTGCCAGTTCAAGTCGCGGATTAAGGTCAAGGCTGATCGCAATTGGCGCATTAGGGATAACATATTCCAAACCGATAACAGCATCGGCACCTATCAGGATGTGTTTGCCGTTGTAGTATTCGTCGTCGCCGCCAAAACGTTTGTAGTAGCCATTGCCTACCGAACCAAGGTGACCGCCAAAGCCATAATAAAAGCTCAGTTTATCAACATTAAAAGCTTGCTGGTTTAATTCATACAAGCCGGTTAATACCACGCCGTGATCGCGGATACCCAGGATGCCTTCAAGCGCGGTGCCTTTATCCATAAAGTATTTAACAGAGGGGCCAACCTCGTATGCGCCAAATTTTAAACCTACTGCTGTTTTATAGTCTTGGGCCTGTGAGTTTTTGCTGATCAATAAAAAGGATACGGAAAATAATAAAAGGTACGTTAGTTTTTTCATGCAGATGAATTTAATAATTGACAATAATGTAGCTGTAACAAAAAAGTGACCAGTTTGTTTAGCTTAATTTTGAGCTTTTTTATTTCATGCAAATAAACGCCGGAATTGCTTTTTTATGCTATCTGTGCTTAAAAAACATTGTGCTTTGATTGGTATTGAATTGGTTTTCAATAGAAAAGAATGGTTTCGGATTGTTAAATTAAGCACCCAAATAAGTTATTTTAGTGAAAATTAAATTGCTGTAATGACTATAAATCACCTTAAAATAAATAATCCGAAATTCCAGATCCTGTTTTTATCCGTAATATTTTTTGTTTTGTCGGGATGTGCACCGGGGCAGCTCGGGCTCAATAACAGCGGTCAGTACCGTAACGGAATGGTAGTTTGCGCATATCCCGATGCCGCACAGGTGGGGCTTGATATATTGAAGAGAGGAGGTAATGCAGTTGATGCCGCCGTAGCGGTGCAATTTGCTTTGGCAGTCACTTTGCCCGAAGCCGGCAACATAGGTGGCGGCGGTTTCATGGTTTACCGTGCCGGTAACGGTAAAACAAGCACACTTGATTTTAGGGAAAAGGGCCCGGGTGCAGCTAATGTTAATATGTATCTTGATTCGGCCGGTAATGTAATCCCGAATATGAGTTTGTACACCCACAAAGCATCGGGTGTGCCGGGATCAGTTGATGGAATGATTGAGGCTCATCGTAAGTACGGCAAATTGAAATGGGCCGATTTGATTGAACCCGCCATTAAACTTGCCCGCAACGGTTTTAAAATAACCAAACATTTGGCCAGCGATCTTAACCGTACCGCTCAACAATTTAAAAAGCTAAACCCGGGAAAAAATTATTTGGTAAAAGAAGGGGAATGGAAAGAGGGTGATCTACTGGTACAGGAAGATCTTGCCAAAACATTTGAACAGATCCGGGATAAAGGCCGTAACGGTTTTTATGGCGGGCCTGTTGCGGATTTGATTGTTGATGAGATGAAACTGGGTAATGGCCTTATCACGAAAGCTGATCTCAAAAACTATCATGCTGTTTGGCGTGATGCAATCGTTGGTAAATACAAGGATTACAAGATCATTACCATGCCGCCGCCTTCAAGCGGGGGGATTGCTTTGTTGCAATTGCTGAAATCGGTTGAGCCTTATCCGCTGAAAAGATGGGGCTACAATCAGGATTCTACCATCAGGCTTATCGTGGAGGCCGAGCGCCGGGTATACGCGGACCGTTCCAAATATCTTGGCGACCCGGACTTTTATAAAGTGCCGGTTGATAGCCTGCTCCAGCCGGCTTATATTACATCGCGCATGAAAAGCTTTAACTGGGACGCTGCTACGCCAAGTGCCAGTATCCAACCAGGCTCATTTGTTGGTTATGAAAGCGACCAGACCACGCATTATTCCATTGTGGACAGGGAAGGCAACGCGGTATCTGTTACCACCACATTGAATGATAGTTTTGGCTCAAAGATCTTTGTTGGAGGGGCGGGCTTTTTGCTGAATAATGAAATGGATGATTTTAGTTCCAAGCCCGGTGTGCCAAACATGTACGGGTTGGTTGGCGGCAAGGCTAACAGCATTCAGCCCGGGAAGCGGATGTTATCATCCATGACACCCACTATTGTTGAAAAGGACGGCAGACTGTTTATGGTGGTAGGAACCCCCGGCGGCTCAACTATTATTACATCAGTTTTCCAAACCATACTTAATGTAATTGAATTTAATCAGAACATGCAGCAGGCCGTCGCTTCAAAACGTTTCCACAGCCAGTGGCTGCCCGATGAAGTTACTATTGAAAAGGACGGTGTTGACAGTACTACAGTTGGCAAGCTACAAAGCAAAGGATATAAGATTATAACCACCAAATCCATTGGCCGTGTTGACGCTATCCTCAAAACTAAATGGGGCTATTACGAAGGCGGAGCCGACCCGAGAGGGGATGATACTAAGATGGGTTGGTAAGTCTTAAGTTCTGAGTTTTAAGTCATAAGTCTTAAACTGAAATTTCAATAGGTATAGCTGCCTAACTGCCGTTGACTTGGAACTTAAGACTCCTGGCTTAGAACTTAAATTTGCGTAATCAATAAGCATTTCTTACGTTTGGTATGCATGCATAATAATGTAAAACACCAGGAAACTATCGACTATTTTATAAAGATAGTGTGGCAAACCATGGCTAACCGTTACAACCAGTTGGTTACGGAGTTTGGCTTTACACAATCAATAGGTTACCTGCTCATTAATATCGACGAAAAGGAAGGTACTACCGTATCGCAGGCTGCTGCCTTGCTGGGGCTCAAATCAACCAGTTTGTCGCGCATGCTTAGTCAGCTGGAAACTACCGGGCTGATATATCGAGAAAGCAACGAAGGCGATAAGCGTTCGGTTAAAATTTACCTCACTGCATTAGGTAAAGAAAAACGACACCAGGCCCGTGTAATAGTACGCCAGTTCAATAATTACCTTGATGCTAATATTAGCGAAGCCGATAAACAACACCTCATCGAAACGCTTAAAAAGCTGAACAAGCTTACCGTTAACTATAAACCCTGATTGGTCATTTTGCTGCGCGTCATTGCGCTGCGCTGTCATTATGCTGCGCAGTCATTGGTCATTTTGCTGCGCGTCATTGCGCTGCGCGGTCATTGGTCATTATGCTTCGCGCCATTGCGCTGCAGTCATTATGCTGTGCGGTCATTGGGTCATTATGTTGCGCGTTATTATGCTACGCCGTCATTTTGCTTTGCAGTCATCAAGTCGTTTACTTCGTGTCATTAGTCATTATGCTTGGAGTCGTTAAGTTATCGACAGTATGCCGGGCAATGACTTAATGACCAAATGATAAAATGACCGTGCAGCGCCCACACTTTTACTTAAAATTGAACGTTTTACCTTCGAAATATCCTTTACGGAGTGTTTTAAACGGTGCCTGCTTTTTATTAATTGTTAAAAAGTGTTAAGCTGCCGTTTTTCTATTTTAAAAGAATAAATTTGCCTTTTGAATTGATGAACAGGATACTGTTAGTTTTACTGCTGTTAAGCACCATTGTTTTTGGATGTGTTAAATCATCTGTTGACCCTGCTGTACAATACCGGGCACAGGCCGCTATTGATGATAAGATCATAAGCGACTACCTTGCTGCCAATACATCGATAAAGGCGAAGCGGGTGGATACAACAGGTGTTTATTACATAGTAAACGATGGAGAAGGAGGAACAGGTAATGTGCTTTACACCAGTTCGACACAGGTTACAGTTGGTTATACCGGCAAAATACTAACATCGGGCGCTGTATTTGCCCAAACGGATCAGTTTCATCCTACCTATATATTGGGGGGAGTAATAAAAGGCTGGCAGTTAGGTATCCCGCAGATCAAACCGGGAGGTAAGGTACGGTTGCTGATCCCATCGCGTTATGCTTATGGGCCATATGCGCAGGATTCGATACATTTGCCGGCAAACTCGGTACTTGATTTTCAAATTCAGCTGTATAACGTAACCAATTAATAAAGCCAGATAAAAGGACAATATAGGCCGGCGAGCAAAAGCTTTAGGCGGTTAAAAAGACAAATTATAATAAATGAAACAAACTATTTTTACGCTCTTAGTACTTATCTCTATAGGCCTTATATCATGCCGGAAAGACAGGAACGATCCGGACATTAAGCAATATGACGACACCCAGATCAAGAATTATATAGCGGCAAACAGCATCACAGGTATGTTACGTGATACCACCGACGGTGATACAACCGGTATTTACTACAAGATCCTTTCACAAGGCCGCGGTACACCGATGGATTACTCAGATCAGATTTCATTTGTATTCACCGTCCGCACGCTCGATGGTAAGTTTGTATCTGTTGACTCGCTTAATACAAACCATTTTTACGGTTACCTGGGACATGTTAGCAACTCACTGCCCAAAGGTTTACAGACAGCTATCCACAACCTGATAAAATATAAAGGTACGGCTGCAAGGGTGATCATCCCATCACATTTGGCTTATGGCGTTAACGGTTACGGATCGGGTAGCTCAAGCAATGCAAATACTCATATCGGCGGTAACCAAAGTTTGGATTATTATATTAATGTGGTTTCAAACCAGGAGCTGTATGATGATGCTATCATTAAAAATTATATCAAAACCAAAGGGCTTACCGGGTTTACCAAAACGGCTGATGGGGTGTATGTAAAAGTGGCTACGCCTGGTACGGGTAATGATGCAATTACGGATGGTTCCTATTTTACATGTACATATTCGGGCAAATTTTTAAATGATGTAGTATTTGGCAGTACTACTACGGATGGGAATACAACATCATCGTTTACGGTAGATGCGGGACTAAGAGTTGGTGTTAAAGAAGCGTTAACCGGGCAAACCGCAGGGGCTGCTGTTTCGATGATTATTCCTTCAAGGTTCGGTTACGGTACTACAGGTAGCAGCCCGACAATAGGAGCAAATGCGGTACTCTATTTTGATTTTACGATTGCGACAGTTACCAATTAATAATATAATTACGTGTAAATAGTTGTAATTAAGTAAATATAAATATAATGGGGTTGAAATATTAACTATGATATTTTAAGCCCATTATTATTGGTATTATATAGTATTTATATATCTTTGTGTAAAAAAAATACTATGAAAAAAATTTATTTATTTCTCTCGCTTGTTTTAATAGCTGGGCTTTTTACCAAGGTAAAAGCTCAAGACAAAGTAACTATCTATAAGTACTATGCAGCTGCCCAGCATAGGCATTTTTACACTAATAACTATAATGAATTGGGAACTGGGGCTTTGGGATATGTATATCAAGGTTCTATAGGGCAGCTATACGCGAATTTTAGGAATAGCCCAACCGATCAAACAGTTTATAGGTTTGTTAATAATAAAACAGGAGCGCATTATTACACCATTCATGTTAACACATTTCCTTCAGGATTTTCATTAGAAGGTGTTCTTGGGTATATATATGGTACACCTTTTGCTCCTCCTCAAGGTTCTGTATATGAATCTTATAGCTCAACTTATCAAGATTATTATTATTCACAGGATCAGGGTGCACCTACAGGTTATATATTGAATGGCGAGGCTTTTAAAATATATTAAAAATATCACTTAGTAAGTGCTTTTTTAAACGCTGCTAAACACCGGTCGCGGGCTTTGCTGTGATCAACAATGGGTTTTGGATATTTGCTGAAGTCGGCATATTCCGGAACCCATTTTTTTATATATTGAAGCTCCGGGTCGAATTTTTTGGTTTGGGCATCGGGGTTAAAGATCCTGAAGTATGGCGCAGCATCGGTTCCTGAACCGGCCGCCCACTGCCAGCCGCCAACGTTGCTGGCCATTTCATAATCCAGCAGTTTACGGGCAAAGTAACGCTCGCCCCATCGCCAGTCAATCAGCATGTCCTTGCTTAAAAAACTGGCCACTATCATGCGCACACGATTGTGCATAAAACCCGTTGTATTTAACTCGCGCATGCCAGCGTCAATGATCGGGAAACCGGTTTCGCCTTTGCACCAGGCCTCAAATTGTTTTTCATCGTTTATCCAATGGATGCGGTCATATTCCGGCCTGAAAGCATGGTCCACCGTATGAGGGAAATGATGTAATATCATCATATAAAATTCGCGCCAGATGAGCTCATTAAGCCAGGTTTTATCATCATGACTGTAGGCCGTACCTGCCAGTTCACGGATGCTTACGGTACCAAAGCGTAAATGCATGCCAATATGTGAGGTGCCTTTAATGGCCGGGAAATCGCGCTGGTCTTTATAATCTTTAATTACACCTTCATAACTTTTGTCGGGCAAGGGCATATCGCTTTTTTTAAAGCCCATTTCTTTTAACGATGGGATAGGAAATGCTTCGGTTTGATAAAGATTTTTAAGATATTTTTTTGTTGGATAGGCCTTTAAATAAAATGGCTTTAGAATACTGTACCATTTACGCTGATATGGAGTGTAAACGGTGTAAGGCTTGCCATCGTCTTTTATAACTTCATCCTTTTCAAAAATTACCTGGTCTTTATAGGTTTTAAAGGGGATGCCATGTTCTTCAAGTTTTGCGCGTACCTCATCATCGCGTTTAGTGGCGTAAGGCTCGTAGTCATGGTTGGTATAAACTCCGGCAATATTATATGTTTTGATGAGCTTGTCCCAGGCATCTACGGCTTTGTGGTGCAATATGATCAGGCTGCTGCCGTGTTTATGCAGTTCGGCACTTAAGCTTGCTATAGTTTGATAGATAAAGGTAACGCGGGCATCATCCTTATCTTCAAGCTTGTCAAGAATCTCTCTATCAAAAATAAAAACGGGCAAAACCGGGTTTCCGCTTTTGAGGGCATGATAAAACCCCGCATTATCATCAAGCCGCAAATCGCGGCGGAACCAGAATAAAGTTACCGGTATTTTATGATCCATATATCGCGCTTAAGGCGGCCTCCAGGTTTGTAAATTTAAATTTGAACCCGGCGTCTTCAATTTTTTGTGCCGATACTTTGGTGCTTCCTAATACAATGCTGCTCATCTCGCCCAATAAAAGTTTGAGCACAAAGCCCGGCACATTTGGCGCCCACAATGGTTTATGTAATTGTTTGGCAACGGCCTGGGTTAATTGCTTATTGGTGACAGGATTTGGTGCAACCATATTGTAAACGCCGCTAAGATCCTTGTTTTCGATCCCTAAAAGATACATATCTACCACGTCCTGCCAGTGGATCCAGGGTACCCATTGTTTACCGCTGCCAATGGGTGAGCCAACAAATAATTTGATAGGTTGCGCGAGTGTTGGCAAAGCGCCGCCATCCTTATCCAGCACAACGCCGGTACGAAATTTCAAAACCCGCATGCCAAACTTTTGGCCCTCATCAACGGCAGCTTCCCATAAAACGCAACATCTCGATATAAAGTCGCCGGTAGGTGCATTGGTTTCATACATCAACTCATTACCCCGGTCGCTATAGTATCCAACTCCCGATGCCGAGATTACCGATGTAACCTGGTGTTGTTTACGTCTCAGCAGATCGTATATCATTCCAATTGATTTCACACGGCTATCTATCAGGTCTTTTTTACGGGCATCGGTCCATCGTTTCTCAGCAATTCCTGAGCCGGCCAGGTGCACTATAGTATCAACCCCATCAATGCAATGCTCATCGATAATCCTTTTATTAATATCCCATATAAAAGTTTTTATCTTATCATTATTACCCGCCTTGCGGCTTAAATGACTTACGGTATAACCCTTGGCCAGTAAAGCTTTGGTAAGATGCCCGCCCAATAGGCCCGATCCGCCGGTTAGTAGTATGCTTTTGCTCATAATTTTAGTCCATGGTCAATGGACGATAGTCCATAGTGATTTTACTTGATACGCTATTGCCATGGACTATGGTCTATTGTCCATGGTCCTGGTTTTTTCTTCGTAATTTACAATTTCCCTTGCCATGCCCTTAAATATGAACAGGTGAAAGGGCCACATGGCATACCAGTAAAGGCGGCCCCACAAGCCGCTGGGCCTAAAGGTAGCTACCTGGCTTAAACTTTGCTTACCATGGCGTTCAATTATTTTAAATTCAAGCCAGGCTTCGCCCGGTAGTTTCATTTCGGCGTATAGGAGCAGACGTTTATTTTCGCGATCTGCTAATAAAACCCGCCAAAAATCAATTACATCACCAGGGCTTATATCAATATTGCTGGTGCGCCCCCTGCGTAAGCCAACACCACCGAAAATCTTATCCAGGAACCCGCGGATGTTCCAGATCCAGTCCCAATAATACCAGCCACGGTTGCCGCCTATAGAGAGCACGTTGGTAAACACTTCGTTGGCCGGGCGTTCAAAAGGCATTTTTACTTTGTATTCCTGCGTGCCGTTTTGAGGTACCTTGATCTGGTCCATAAATCCCGGATTAAGGTAACCCTGGTTAAAAGCATCTTTCCAGCTGGAAACGATGGAGTTTTGCTCAATTTTAACAAAGGCAAGCTCAAGGCATTCTTTATAAGTAAGGCATTTACGTGGCACAACCTCATCAATACTATGATTATGCATAATGGTTTCGTTCTTCATGCTGTTTACAAGGCTTTGAGCAAGTGTATAGCTTGTTGAAGTAACAAAATAAAGCCAGTATGATGATAGTTTGGGCGACAGGAAAGGTATGGTGATCATGTACCTTTTCAGCTTACGTACTTTGGCATAGGTAAGCATCATTTGTTTAAAAGAAAGAATATCAGGCCCGCCAATATCAAAAGTGCGGTTAAACGATTTTTCGTTCAGCATTACCCCTTCCAGGTAACCCAGTACATCGCGGATGCCAATCGGCTGGCATTTGGTGTTCACCCAGCGCGGAACGGTCATCACAGGAAGCTTTTCGGTAAGATCACGAATGATCTCGAACGAGGCGCTGCCCGAACCAATGATAATTGCAGCTCGCAAAACCGTTAATGCGGCTTTGCCTTCCTTCAGCACATCCTCTACGTGCCGCCGGGATTCAAGATGGCGCGAAAGATTTTCGTCGTTGGTTATCCCGCTTAAAAAAATAACCTGTTTACAATGGGTTTTATCGAGTGCCTGTACGAAGTTATGCGCCGAAAGGGCCTCGAGCGCGGCAAAATCCTGTGTTTGTGCCATGGAATGCACCAGGTAATAAGCTGCATCGAGATCTTCAGGAAATGCTTCGATATTTGATTCTTTAAGCAGATCGCCGGCGATGAGGGTGACTTTACCGCTAAAATCGCTATGCTCGTGAAAACGGCGTTTATCACGTATCAGGCAAACTACATCGTGACCGTTCTCCAGTAAAACCGGGATAAGCCGTGTACCTATATAGCCGTTAGCACCAGCAAGTAAAACCTTCATGCATAGTGAAACAACAAAAAAGGCAGGCTGTTTTAAACAACAGTGCCTGCCTTATCATATGTTACCAATTAGTTAGAGCCTATATGTTTACGCTGTCGACAACAACTACTTTGCTGCATAGCGGCTTGGCATATTCTTCGGCAAAGATGATGTGGGTAGGGTCAACCTGGTAAGCCTCCTGAGCTTCGGGCGAATCAAATAAGATCAATAGTGATAAATCATATGAACGGTCAATTACATCGCGGTTGGTATCGGCCGGTACGCCGATATGGATATCGCGGATATGCGGAATAGGGTGAAGGATATTAAGCCCTTCAATCAGTTTATCTTTATCGGCTTTGTTTTTAAGCCAGAAGTGTACGTGGTGTACAAAAGTGTTTTGGAGTAGAGGCATGGGGATATGTTGTTAGTTTTTTCTTTTGAATAGTTTTGTGAACCAATTTGAATTAGAAGGTTTATTTAAAACGACGTTTAAATACGCTTGAAAATTCTGATAGCCGTTTTTTGATGGATTTTCAAGGTCGATCATATCGCCAAGCCCCGTATCAAATATTTGCCAGTTATTTTTTATGGCGAGATCTATCAGCGGATAAATAGCGGCTTCGCCATATAAACTGAGCATAATATTACTTGAAGGCTCACCGTCATCAAAATAATCTATTGCAAAATCACCTCCTTTTATTTCACTATGATCGCCATCTTTAACGATAGTTTTAAAATGGGTCTCAAAGGCATTTGTAAATGATGTAGGAATTAACTGGTTTTCATTTACATCAGCCGGATCTGTAATTTTTTGATTTGAATTAAATAGTACTACGTCCCAACTCATATTATAGGAAATTAATGCATACAACCTACATAAACTCGCCCCTTAAAAACAAAGGCTGCTTTAACCCTATCAATAACTTGTAAGGCGCTGTCTGCACTGTTTTTGTTTTCATAAATCCCGGCTACTAAAGCAATCATTTTTGGGCTTGTATTAAATTGATAGGTATCAAGATATTCAAGGCTTAATGTTTTGGATGGAAATCTCCGTGGATAATATTCGCCCGCATAAATCTCATCTTCATTCTTATCGGATAATGCAATTAGGTCTTTGGATTTGTTATATCCCCGTTCCATCGTATCAATTGGAATATTGGATGATTTGTTCAGCTCAAACATCTTATTTCTAAGCGAGTAATAATTAAGACCGGTATCTGCAACCACCACATAATAATCAGCATAAGCATCGATCTGTTCGCTTATATCAGAAGTGTCAGTATTTATTGAGACAACTTTGTTAGATGCCTTATAAGACGCCGGCAAAACTTTAAGTTTTTTGATTTTAGAAGAATCGATGTCAGGTTTTGTATGCTTTGACTTGCAGGCAACTAATAAACAGGCAATTAAAAGTAGGCACTGTGCTTTCATACAGCTATAGGTTTATCCAAATATAGCTGAATTATAATCACTGTTTACTGCAAACTGAAAACTGCCAGCTGAATTACTAATATTCCAACACTACATGCGGCTTAAAGGTATCCGTTTTAACCTGGGCCTTTAATTCATGCAAGATATTGTACAATCCGAAATTGGTGCGGTTTACATAGATAAAATGTTTAACGCCGCGGGCTTGTTTAAACTCGGGCATTTTTGATATGCGTTCGCCAAAGCCATATAACTGATCAAAAAATGCTGTCTGGCTAAAATCAAAAGTATCGGTAATATACGGCAGGGCAAACAGGCTGATCATCTCTTTATACTGGGTATAATAAAATTCGATCTGCGCCGGGGTATCTCCTTTATGGATCATATCCAGCTGACGGAATGCCTTGAGGGTTTCTTCCTTGTTATCCAGTAAATTGGTTGATGTAAGGGAAAAGAACGGGTAATAAAAGTCCTCGGGCATCTCTTTAATGCAGCCAAAGTCAATAACGCCCAGTTTGCCTTCTGGTGTGATCATGAAATTACCGGGATGCGGGTCGGCATGTACGGCACGGAGCTCATGTTGTTGAAAGTTGTAAAAATCCCACAAAGCCTGACCTATCTGGTTGCGAAGATCCTGCGATGGATTGGTGGCTAAAAACTCTTTCAGGTGTTTGCCTTCCAGCCAGTCCATCGTAATGATCCGCTTGCTGCTTAATTCTGGATAATATTTAGGAAAAACAACATTATTAAGATTGGCACAGGCATTGGAAAACTCAACAGAGCGGCGGACTTCCAGTTCGTAATCGGTTTCCTCGAGCAGGCGTTCTTCAACCTCTTTCATGTAAACATCCAGTTCCTTCTCGCTCATGCCCAGCATCCTGAAGGCAAAAGGTTTAACAAGTTTCAGGTCAGACGAGATAGAATCGCCTACACCAGGGTACTGGATCTTAACAGCAAGTTTTTTGCCGTTTAGCTCCGCCTGATGAACCTGGCCTATCGAGGCCGCATTGGTTGAGCGGATATTGAACTTATCAAAGATCTGATCGGGGTTTTTACCGAAATACTTCCTGAATGTTTGCACAATAAGTGGCCCCGAGAGCGGCGGCGCATTGTACTGCGATTGAGTAAACTTATCAACATAAGCCTGCGGCAGCAGGTTTTTATCCATGCTGAGCATTTGCGCTACCTTGAGCGCGCTGCCTTTAAGCTCACTTAATGATTGATAGATATCAGCGGCATTATCCTCGTTCAGTTCTGATTTATCCAGATCAGGGTTGAACAGCTTTTTGGAGTAATGCTTAATATAGTTGCCGCCAATTTTAATCCCTGTTTTTACAAATTTGGCCGACCGCTGTACTTTTGTGGTAGGTATACTATTTTGTTCGGGAGCCCCCTCTAAATCTCCCCCGGCAGGGGAGACTTTATTTTTATCTTCCATACTATTTAAAATCCCATCCTATCCTTTATCCCGCCGTTCTGCACCAAAAACTTGCCGTATTCAAAAAGGTTATCGATAGGCGAACGCTGGAAAAGATCAAAAGTTACGTTTATACCTTTTTCGATGGCCTCATCGGTTTTCTCAAAGCCGGCCGAGTTATCGTTGATCCAGAAGTTAAGTACGAAGACGAACTGGATCCATAAGGCGTCTTTATACTTTTTGGAGAAGTATTTACGATCGCTTAGTTCGGTACTTTCAATTCCTTCCTTCAAAATCTCATCTGCAAAGCCCTCAAAAATGTCCTTCAGCGGACTGAACACCCTGGGCGTTGTAAAACTTTTAGGCTGCTTTTTAATGCTGTAAACCGCGAAGCTGCGGCTGCTTTTCAGCAACTCAAAAAAGCCGTAAAAAAATGATAAAGCTTTTTCGCGTGCTGTATAGCCCTCCCAAACTTCCTGGGCCCGGATCTCTGCTAATGTTTTGGTTGCAAAACCAGCCCAAATACCCTGCTCAACCGCCTCAAACGAGCCATAGAACTGGTAAAACTCAGCCTCGCTCATTTCATTTTGTTTAGCGAAGATATAAACCGACTTAGGCTGTTCACCTTCGGTTAACACATAGTCGATATACGCGGTCTGGATGCTTTCGATAGTTGCCATGTTGATTGGGATTTAAGCCTCACCTAAATCCTCTCCAAGGGAGAGGACTTTTGAATTGATATGTTAAAATTTAAAAGTCTCAATTAATCATATAAACTCCCTCTCCAAAGGAGAGGGCCGGGGGTGAGGCTATAAAAACTGCTCCACCACCTGTTGCAGTTGTCTGGCCTGCACTACACCGCTTTGGCGCCATTTGCTTTGCCCTTTTTGAAAAATCATAAGCGTTGGTACGCTTTGTATGCGGTAAGCACTGGCTGCTGCAGGGTTTTTGTCGATATCTATTTTGATGATCTTTACTTTATCACCTAACGCTGTTTTAACATCGTGCAGTATAGGTGGCATCATTTTACAAGGCCCGCACCACTCGGCCGAAAAATCGACCAGCACCGGTGTTTCTGATGCTATTATTTCCTGGAAATTTGCCATAAGCTTTTTGTTAGTTGTTCATGGTTCATGGATGATGGTTCATAGTTTTCAGGTTGTTGCTACTGAAGTCTGTTAATTACTACTAATCATTGCTATGAACTATGATCCATGAACTATACGCTACTTCAAATTTAACCATTAACCCGCGTAAAAGTTTAGTGTTTTAATATCAAAGCATCGGCTATGAAGTATATTTACTTTATGCAAACAAAACTAAGCACTTACCTATTCCTGGTACTCTTTGCGCTCCCTTTTGCGGGTGTGGCCCAGGACGCTGTTATACCGCTGTGGCCAAATGGAGCGCCGGGCTTTGAAAACCGCCGCAACGAGCCGGAGCAAGCTAAAGATTACTGGGTGAAAAATATTCATAACCCATCCCTTACTGTTTTCTTGCCGCCGAAAGACAAAGCCAACGGCTCGGCAGTAGTGATATGCCCGGGAGGTGGTCACCGTTTGCTGGTTTATACTGCCGAGGGTGTTGACCCTGCCAAATACCTTAACAGTTTAGGCGTTACTGTTTTTGTATTAAAATACCGTTTGGGTAGGGATACATTATCTCCATATAAAATTGATGTACATGCCAAACAGGATGGCTACCGCGCTATGCGGCTCGTACGCAGCAAAGCGGCAGAATATGGGTTGGATACAACCCGTATCGGGATGATGGGCTTTTCGGCCGGGGGCGAGGTGGTTGATATGGTTGCTTATGGCGATGGTAAAGGTGACCCCGGAGCGCCCGACCCGATAGACAGGCTAAACGCCCGCCCGTCGTTTTTGATCCAGATTTATCCGGGACCGCTTTATATTCCCGATAAACTGCCCTATGATGCCCCGCCGGCGTTTTTGTTAGCTGCTAATGATGATGTTTGCTGCTCGCCATCGGTAGTAAAATTACTGCAGCGTTACCGGGAAGCAAAAATACCGGTTGAAATACATATTTATACCCAGGGCGATCATGGCTTTAATATGGGTTACCGATCAAAGCTGCAAAGCATCAGCACCTGGCCCCAGCGCATGGCCGACTGGCTAAGCGACAATAATTATTTGCATCCCGCCGTAGCAAAAAGGATGAAACTTCATTAAGCCTTCAACAGAAAGAAATAAAAAAGAGAGGCATATGCATGACTTAACAGCATAGCCTCTTCTTTTAACAATAGCCCTTATTGTACCCCTACGTTCGGGACTAATGTATCTTGTAACAACTTTCGGTAAAAGCTGTGCGTTTTGACGCGGCATAAACTACGCGGTTGTGCAGCTGATAACCACTAATGATGCTTTTCATCATTCGCTCCAGGACTACGCCGGTTTGGTTGTCAATTACATATACCCCGTTGGTATTGCTGTTGGTATAGCCGCCGGTAATGGCGCTTTCAAAAATCACCGTCGTTGTTTTGTCAGTAAGTTTATCTACCCAAAAAGTGTTTTTAGTTTTTTGCCCGTTCACAATTGTTGAGTCGGCCCAGGTATAGCCGGGTTTAAGTGATTGGGTTACCACAAAATCGGCCAGCAGCCCAAGAGTTGTGCCTTTTACAATTTGCTCCTGCTGTAAACCGGTAAAGGCTGTCAGTGTATCATTTGTAAATTGAAGCGCCGGATCGGTAACATCAGTTACGATTCCATTTTTATTGATGCTTACCGAAGCAACTTTACCGGCAATGTTGTTAAGAGCTTTTGCTATTACCGAGCTGTCATTAGCGGGCTTGTCTGAACTATACTCCAGTTTTTTACCCATGGCATCAACCGTATCGGCAATGTGTTTGGTGGTAACTGCAAGGTTAAACCCCTGGCCGGTGGCGTCAATAACATCATACACTTTGGTAGTTGATGAAAAGCTGTTGATGTTAAACTTTTGATCGCCGCGTTGCAGTACGGTGTTTGAACTTAAAAAGGAGGTGCGCTGAAACTGATCGCCTTTTTTAAAGGTAAATGTACGGTGAGCCGTTTGCGCGCTGCTTAAAGCTGATATGCCGGTAAGCAGTACTGCTAAAATGGTCTTAAGCTTTGATATTTGCGGTTTCATGTAATTTTTAATTTAAATGAGAACAAGTTTTTTAATCCACGGCAGTTAAATTTAACTGCCGTGGATTGGTCCTGATTAATGCAACGGTTTTAAACCCGGTATTGGCGGCACCGGCGGAATTGGTGGCACCGGTGGAATCGGCGGTACTGGCGGAATCGGTGGCACTGGCGGAATCGGCGGTACCGGCGGTATTGGTGGTACCGGTGGAATCGGCGGCACTGGCGGAATCGGCGGTACTGGTGGAATCGGCGGCACCGGCGGTATTGGCGGCACCGGTGGAATAGGCGGTACCGGCGTTATTGGCGGCACCGGCGGAATTGGTGGTACCGGTGGAATCGGCGGCACTGGCGGTATTGGCGGTACCGGTGGAATGGGTGGTACCGGCGGTATCGGTGGCACCGGTGGAATAGGCGGTACCGGCGGGATTGGGGGCGGTACATTCCAATCCGATTGATTGTTTCTGCCTTGTGCAAAGGTCCGATTGGTACTTATGGCCAAAGTTGCGGACGCTACTAATGCTGCTATGATTATCTTTTTCATAGATTTTATATATTTTAATGAATAATTAATTTTTTTTGCTGAGAAAGAATTATCGTCGGTTTAGGGAGAGCGGGTAACCGATAGAGAATACCATATTGGCCTTATCATTGGTATACCGGGTAAGGTTTGCAACCCCCACCGCTAAACTTAAAGGCACGGGGAATGGCCTGATGCCTGCCGAAATACCGAGGTTCATGCCTGTCCATTCGGCATTTACGTTTACGTGCTGAATAAGCTCGTAGGATATGCTGCCAAACACAGCGGTGCCATGTTTTCCTTTGCCTGCAGCAATATCTTTCGGACTTTTTTCATAAAACCTGCCGCTCCCGATACCAATTGTATAACTAAGCCTGGAACAGCCTGGCGTTAACGATTTAATAGTTTGCACAGCGTGGCTTACAGCCATATAAAAGGTTGAGCCTGACGCATCTGATTGTCTTACATCCGCAAACATTTGCAATGCGCCGGCCGAGATACTTGTTCCTGCAAATAATTTGCGGCTTATAATAAAGTTCCCGGAAAAATTCCTGAGCCTGTGCACATCAGTCATATTTAAACTGGCGGCAAAGTTTATTGCTTTTACTGGGTTGCCAACACAGGCACCTACCGAGGCAATCAAATCGGCTTTGTTATCACGATATACTTCGGGATAAGTGGCGCCAAGGCCACCAAAAAGGTAAGTGCCGTATCCGCCAAAACCCGATGGTATTAAAATGCCGCCGGGGGCATCGCTGGGGTATAACTCACTTTGCGCTTGTGTGGTTTGCAGGTTAGTTTGAGGCATAGGCGCCAGGAAATCATCTATTTTTTGCGTAAGTTCTTTTTCGAACTGGTTTTGACTGAAAGCGGTTTGTGCACTTAAACATAGTGCAGTAACAACACAGCCAATAAGTATCCGCATATTGGTTTTGAAAATCATGTTAGTAAACAGGTTAGGTAATGGTATTAATGATTGTAGTAAACAGATCAGCACTATCCGGCAATGATCTAATGTAGGTAATTTACCTGCAAAAAAATAACGGACGATCTTTTGTTTTCAGATAAAATAACCCGTTGAACAGGGGGGGTAGGATGACTGTCATAATAAAATTTAACGTGCTGCTGTTTGCAGGCGTTACACCAGAGGTACATAATTGTGGCTTTTTCATTGTGATTTGATTGTTTTTATATCACAAGTTTACGGAGCCCCGGAAGGGTACACAATACAAAGTAGTTTGTATTTTAAGATGATTGGGGTAGAAAGTTTAACCGGGATGCTTTTTACGAGAGATGCAATGCGATAGCGCCTCCTTACATTTTTATGCAAAGAGGCGCTATTGAAATTTTTAATGGGTGATCCGGGTTATTTCTTCTCATCCAACACAACCCACCTGTTCACGGTATTATTCAATCCTGCTATAACAACTTTATAAAATTTAGAGGGCATATTTTTAACATCAACCAGCACATGCTCATTAGTAACCGGCACAGTAGCTAACAGCTTATAATCATCGGCCTTACCTTCTTTAAAAGTGTTATCGGCTGCTAACCAAACCTTAACACTACCTTTAGGGTCAAGCGCTTTCCATGTGATATCCAATGAGCCCTGCACATAATTGGCAGCAGGTTCTGCCACTGATAGCGGACCGATAAGCGAGATGCCATCCATCTCACGTTGTTGTGCTTCCGGTACTTTTACATTTAAAAAACTATTGATGGAAGGCGTTATATCAACAATACCCGGGGTATAGAATTTAGCATAGTTATTAAGCGGGCGGTAGCTGGTAACCATCCAGGTTGAGCGCTGACGGGTGCTTTGACCGCCATGGTTTTTACCGGTTGCTTCGTCGCGGCCATGATCTGTTGTGATAAAAATCAGCCAGTCTTCTTTAAAATGTTGTTTCCGGTATTGTATTGCCGCCCAGATCTTACCTGCCTGGGCATCCATTTTTTCAATAGCATCATAATATTGCGGGCTATCGCCGTATTTATGCCCCATATCGTCGGTATATTCCAGGTATACCCATGAAAGGTCAGGAGCTTTATCTTTAATACAATCCGCTGCCGCTGCTGCTACCTGCTCATCTATCAGGTGCATATAGTTCCCGGCTTTATCATGCGGAAATTTAACGGTATCCAGTTCATAACCATCATAAACATAATCGGGGTGGATATTACCTGCTTCAGGGAGTTTATCGCCAATCAGCTTGGTGCGGTTATCTGTCCAGCTGCTAAATACGGCTGTTTTTTTATTGGGATAAGCGTTTTTAAACATCCTGAATATATTCCAGTAGTTATAGTTGGGCGCCTTAATATCGTTGCCCCAAACGTTGTGTTTGTTAACCCAGGTAGCAGTAAGTAAACTGTTATAACCATTTGCCGATATGGTTGGCGTTTGCGAATAACCGCCTTTTTCGCCGCCAACATGCGCACGGAGGTAGGTACCCTGCTTGGCTATCAGTTTCAGGTTGGGGGTATTCAATTTTTCAATAACATCTGCGGGGATTCCATCAGCAATGATAAAGACTGCTTTGCGGGTTTGGGCGGCGGTATTCAGCCCCGCCAATATCAGGAAGACAAAAGCTGCGGTTTTAAGTAGATTTCGCATCGGTACAAGTGAGTGTTTTTTTGAAGGACTAAATTACGGTGTTTTAAAAGTACAGGAGTTAAAAAATCGTTATGCTTTTTGGGCTGTTAAATTTTTACGTGCTGTAGCGTAAATGATTTACAGGCCGTAATGTAATTATAAACCTATCAGCCATGACGCGCAAACTAACCTTACTTTGTTTTGGGATTTTAGCCATAACCGCCTGTAAAAAGGGAGGTATCAGCCCTGTTAATAAAGATCCGGGTAAAGACCTGGTACTTTCCGCAACCGAACAGCAACAGATTGGACCCGGCAATGCTTTTACCTTAAAGCTTTTCAGCGCTAATGTAAATAGCCTTGACGCGGATAAAAACCTAATCATTTCGCCATTAAGCGTAAGTTTTGCCATAGGGATGACCAGTAACGGCGCCAGCGGGCAAACCCTTACAGATATCCGCAAAACCATGGAGTTTAGCAGTTTTACCGAAGATCAGGTTAATAGTTACTATCATAATCTCATTACAAACCTCCCCGATCTCGATCCAAATACTACACTTAAAATAGCCAATTCCATTTGGTATGCTAATAATTTTACGGTGCTGCCGGCATTCCTGAAAACCAATACCGATTTTTATAACGCCGAAGTAAAAACCCTCGATTTTAGCAATGAATCGGCATCCTTAACTACTATTAATGGTTGGGTAAGCCAGCAAACTAATAACAAGATTCCAAAGATCCTCGATAAAATTTCGGATGGGGCCCGGATGTACCTCATCAATGCCATTTATTTTAAAAGCATATGGAAAACCCGTTTTGATGCAAAAGAAACCTTTAAGGCGCCATTTCGCTTGTCAAATGGCGGCACAGTACAAGCTGATTTTATGACCAATAGCCATGCTGACCTTAAAAGCGCGTATTATAATGGTACAAATGTGGTTGAATTGCCTTATAGTAACAGTAAATACAGCATGATATTGATAATGCCCGATGAAGATATAAAAGTCTTTGCGCAGGGCCTTGATTCAAGTAAATGGAATTTACTGATGGGTAAACTCACCGCCGGTAAATCGGACATTACTATGCCCAGGTTTAAATTTAGCTATGATATCACGCTGAATGACATTTTAAAATCATTAGGGATGAGCATTGCCTTTAGCGATATGGCTGATTTTAGTCGCATTAACGCGGGTGGTGGCCTTAATATATCTGAGGTGAAACACAAAGCTTATATTGATGTGAATGAAGACGGTACCGAAGCCGCGGCGGTAACATCTGTTGGGATAGTGACCTCGGCAGCCCCACCAACTCATGTTTTTAATAAACCTTTCATTTTTGCTATACGTGAAATGAAAACCGGGCTGATACTATTTGCAGGGATCGTGAGAAACCCGGCGCTGAGTGAATAAAGTGCGCCGGGGGTAGATGTTACAAGTTTTCACAAATAGTAATGGAACTTTCAATTGTAAAACACTTAGATTTACGATTGACTTAAGACCTGCTATTCAAAACATCGGTAGTGGTAAATTCTTCAGTGTGAAGTGGTTGTTTGTGATTGGAGATTAGGGTTAGTTTCTTAACTCTTAGTATTTTACTTCGAACTCTGGTTAAGACCGTTAATAATATCAGTTATCTCTTTATTGAGCGAATCAATAGTGCTTTGTAAAACTGGCTGCTTCCCTTCAATCTGCTTATAATAAAGATTATAGCTTTTAATCCGCAATTCGCAGTATTGTTTTAATGTGGCATCCCGTTCTTTGTAAACATCAGGAAGCGGGAGCGAGTCGACGGCATTGAGAAGACTGATGTTCTCCTGCCAATAATATAATCCACGGTCTTTAAGTTCAGAGAGTAAAAGCTCTTTAGTGGTATCTTTAGGCATGCTCATTACTTCTAAGGCCATTGATTCTTTTATGGCGAAATCTTTCATTTTAGCTTCGTAAATGCCAACTACATTAGGAATCATGCGGTAAACCACTATGCTTCCGCCTAAGGTAACAACAGCAATAAACATGGTAACCATTAGTTCTGTCCTTTTTTATCCGGCTGGATAATGCTTGGATAATACAGATAGCCAATTGCAAACCCGCTAAGCAAGCCACCTACATGTGCCGCATTATCAATACCTGATTTAGTGCCATACAACAGGTTAAATCCTACAAATAACGCTATGCTTATCAAAAGTTGCTTACGTACAGATTTATCAATTATATTGGTAGTGAGCAGAGACAGGAACACCCCGTACATACCAAATATAGCACCTGAGGCGCCTGCACTAACACTAAAGCCGTTATATGATATGCTTGTAAGGCTTGCCACCAATCCTGTAAGGAGATACGCTGAAGCAAATTTCAGCTTACCGAGCACCGGCTCAAGCAAAACGCCTATATATATCAGTGCATACATATTCAGTGCAATATGGAAAATTCCAATATGAAGAAAGATATTGCTAATCAATCGCCACCATTGGTTGTTCAGGGTCATTGGCCCGTAGTCGGCACCCCAGCTTAACAGATCTTTTACAGAGGGTTCAAAAAAAGATATTCCGCATATCACCATAATAACGAATATGGCTACATTGATATAAATGATCAAAGGAGTTATAACATAACCTTTTTGAGGAATAAAAAAGCCAAGGAACTTTAAAAGGTTTTGTTTGGTTGATGGCAGAGGAGCATTTAGAAGATCATCTGCCGCCGATTCAAATATAGGCGCAAGTTCGGTCAGTTTTTCTTCCACCTGATCATCTGTTACTGATGTTTGGAACTGGCCGAATGTTTCAATAAAAGTATCTACATTTTCTTGATTTAATTCGGCCCAGTCATTGAGTTTTCCATCTGCATTTTTACTGGTTACTAATGCGGTATTCTCCTTAATAATAAGGCGAAACTCCTGAATTGGGGTTAGAAATCCTCCACCCACCATCGCTATGAAACCGTTTTTGCCGGTATAGATGATATTCCATTGAAGATGCCGGGCGGTTTCAATTGCTATAGCGAGGTAGCGTTTTTGATCCAGGCCATCGAGCGTGGTTTCTTTGTGGAAAGAAGGAGTAAAGCTGAATGCCATAAAGTTTAGGATGTTTTATTGTTAAAGATGGCAATAAATTTGTTGTCTCTCCAAAAAAACAACACATACGCGGCAAATTACTGGCCTGTTTTACCTTTGTATGTTAAGATAGACATAATTAAAACAGAGTTTGAGTTATCGAATTTTTTGCGCAATCATTTATAAAACGAACCCGAATATATTAGTCTTCATCAATAATCTCTCCCAAACTACCTTACGGGCTTCGGAAACACCGGTAAACTTTCATGCCCATCCGCGTCAACCGACTGTACCGCGAAGAAATAATTATCCTTTGAATAATTCAACGTGGCCAAAGTATCTGTAACGTAGAATTTCTTTTCCCAATAGGGGCTAATGGTTTCGCGCATCAGTACATAATAGCCGGCGGGCTTTTTACCGGTAGCAGGCACTTCCCATTTTAGCCTGGTTTTATTGGTCAGATCGCTGGTTATTATACTCACGTTTTGAGGCGCTGCAGGGGCCGAAGCAAGATTGGCCAATACCGAGAGGTTCATGCGGGCTACTTTTTGCACATAATTAAAATCAACAAAATCGGGCAGGTCGCCGTAATCAACACCGTTTTCGGTGCGAATGTTCTGGTGCTGGCGGTTAAAGTTTTCATTCATTTCGGTAAACCTTACTGCCGTAAAACCCTGCTCTAAAAATGGCAGGTGATCACCGCCACGCAGATGGCGGTCGCGCCTATAAATAAGCTTCACATCCAGTTGATCGACATAGCGCTCTCCAATTTCTTTAATGTAACGCGCCAATTGTCTCGACGGACTATCATTTTCCCCTCCCAATGATTTCAAAGCTGCCACTTGTTTATCGGTAGCTGCTGTAGGTACACCATCGCTAAAAACACGCACGCTGCGGTTATCTTTCAGGTCGGTTTCCATGCCGTAGGTATTGCCAACGATATCATTATTCAGCATAGCATCCACATTCCAGTTTTCGGCTTTAGCCCGTTTGGCAACATTGGCCGAGCCGTACAAACCCTGCTCTTCGCCTACCACCGCCATAAAAATAATAGTAGCCGGAAATGACCGTTTAGCCATCACCCTGGCCAGCTCCATAGAAAGGGCGGTACCCGAAGCATCATCATTGGCGCCGGGTTCAACACCATTGGCATCCATCACGTCATTGATGCGTGAATCATAATGTCCCGATACCAGGTACACCCGTGTATCATTAGCATCTGTTCCTTTCAGTGTGGCCAGTACGTTTTTGAGTTTGATGGGTTTATCAATCCGCGTGCCCTTTGGCTGTGTAAATGTATCAAACTGAACCGTCATCCTCCCGTTTGATTTCGAAGCATATTTCTCCATCTCGGCCTTGATCCAGTTTCGTGCGGCACCGCTGCCGGTGGTTTTGCTGATGGTATCACTCAGCGTATGCCTGCTTTTAAAGCTAACCAGTTTGCGGATGGTAGTTTCAATGTTTTTGGCTGATACTTCATCAATCATTTGCTTAATGCCCGCGTCCTGTTTTACGATGGTTTGTGCCGTGGCGGACAGGGTTAGGATGAGGAGGATGAATGGGAGGAGGTGTTTCATATGATGAATGTCTGAAACCCGAATTTATGGAATTAATGAATTTGCAGAATGAAACATATTGTAATAATCACGTGATGTGATTTAGTTTATCCGCGAGTTTAAATTTGCAGGTTCAAGGTAGTAACACTGATCACAGGATGTTTTAGTGTAACCCTGGCCCTTTTATAAATAACTGATTGTCATATTGGTATTAAGAAATATTCGAATTTGTGTTAACCCTGTTAACCCCTGTTGTTTCTTTTTGTGGCCAGTGTGATCACACCGCCAAAGGCAAAATGAGAGGATGTGTTTCATATGGTATGGTAGTAATTTTTTTAATGTAGAAGGCTATATCATAAATCATGATACAGCCTTTTTCTTTTGACAGAAAGTCAAGAATTATTTGCCAACCCTGGCTTGCAAATGTTGTGGATATCTTGCTCCAACTATTTCGATGTCTTGAAGGGCTGATTCTACTTTTTGCAGATCTTCAGTGGTAAGCTGGACATTTACAGCACCTAAGTTCTCTTGTAAACGGTGAAGCTTAGTAGTCCCGGGTATCGGTGCGATCCACGGTTTTTGGGCGAGAAGCCAGGCAAGCGCAATCTGGGCAGGTGTAGCGTTTTTCTCGGTTGCTATGCTTTTTACCAAGTATACCAGTGCCTGGTTGGCTTTCCTGTTTTCTTCTGAAAAACGGGGAACGATGTTTCTAAAATCGTCTTTATCAAATTGAGTAGTTTCGTTGATCGCCCCAGTTAGAAATCCCTTACCCAATGGGCTGAACGGCACGAATCCGATACCCAGCTCTTCAAGCAGTGGAATGATTTCCTTTTCCGGCTCCCGGTAGAATAACGAATATTCGCTTTGTAGGGCAGCTACCGGTTGTACCGCATGTGCTTTGCGGATGCTTTCTATACCAGCTTCTGATAACCCCCAATGCCTGATTTTACCTTCTTTAATGAGTTCCTGAATAGTTCCGGCTACATCCTCCATTGGCACATCTGGATCTACCCGATGTTGGTAAAACAGGTCTATATAATCAGTATTCAAGTATCTCAGCGAGTTTTCGGCCACCTGCCTGATCCTTTCAGGACGGCTATCAACGCCTTTGGCCGCATCACCACCGGTAAAACCAAATTTGGTGGCGATTACTATTTTATCCCTGAATGGAGCAACTGCCTTGCCAAGCAAAGTTTCATTGCCACCCTGACTGTATGCTTCGGCGGTATCAAAAAAGGTTACACCTAAATCATAAGCCTTTCGGATCAGTTCAACCGCTTCTTTTTCATTTGTTGCCGGGCCATAGCCAAAGGTAAGTCCCATACAACCCAACCCTAAAGCCGACACCTCTAAGCCGTTTGTTCCTAATATTCTCTTTTCCATAATTTTATTTAATTTAAGTATTCCAACTGGACAGGTACAAAGGTCAGGGGTATTTTCCATGAAGCGCTTATACCAATCATGGTATTACCTACCAATTTTACCGATAGGCGGTACTTCATATTTTTAAAGTGCATGATGTCGTTAACTTTGCAGTAACAAACGAGAAAAAAATGGAAGAGCTGGTAAGATTTGAAACGGTAAAGGCTTATAATGATTTCAATAATAATGAAACGCTTCACCCATTGGTGAGTGTGATCGACTTCTCAAAGGCCAATCCACGTCAGAAGTATAAAATGTATTTCGGTCTGTACATAGTAATCCTCAAAGATGTGAATTGTGGAGATCTGCAATATGGCCGTGGTACGTACGATTATCAGGAAGGCACTTTGGCATTTTTTGGGCCCGGCCAGGTAGCGGGTGTGCGAAGTAATGAGCTGTTCCAGCCGCAAGGCTATGCATTGGCATTCCACCCAGACTTTATTAAAGGCACTACACTCGGACGCCAGATCCACGAATATGGCTTTTTCAGCTATAACATGAGCGAAGCGTTGCACATGTCCCAGCGCGAACGTCAGATCGTATTAGATAGTTTCAATAAGATACAGTATGAACTGGAGCATGCCATTGATAAACATAGTCGCAAACTGGTGGTCAGCACGATAGAGCTGTTTTTGAATTATTGCGTACGCTTTTATGACCGGCAGTTTATTACCCGCGAAGATGTACATAAAGGCATTCTTGAAAAGTTTGAAACCCTGTTAAACGGTTATTTTGGTTCGGAAAAACTGCAAGAAATCGGATTGCCAACAGTCGCCTATTGCGCTGACGAACTAAACTTGTCTGCAAATTACTTTGGGGAGTTGATCAAAAAAGAGACCGGCAAGTCGGCGCATGAATATATTCAGGCTAAAGTAATTGACCTTGCAAAAGAGAAAATATTTGACCCTAACAAATCCGTAAGTGAGGTAGCTTACGAACTTGGATTTAAATATCCGCAACATTTTACAAGGCTTTTTAAAAAACAGGTGGGTAACACGCCTAATGACTATAGAAATGTAAACTAACACGCATTTAAAATCCCTTATGGATTTTAAAAATATTATCGGTAAACTTCGGTAGTACTGATAAAAAAGCGGAGAGGGAGGGAAAAGAACTATCCTTAATTTTAGCGTTTTTGAGCTGTTTTTAAAGGATTTTTAAGGGTTGTGCCACGAAGGTGCCACAAGGTAAATCTTATCCCTTACAATATTTGAAAAGCTTCTGCAACGAAGCTACTTGACTTTAAAGAACGATTAATTCGAGTTAATTATGTCAAAGGTACTAATTATTTTGACACAAATGCGTTTGTCCAATTAGGGTACAATTAGGATAGATAACTGTCAACGAAAACCATACCTGCGCAGTCAACTTTTATCCCGCTATCCCACTAACGAAAGTATCGACAAAATTTAAAATCTTGGTCAAAATTCTATCACCAACTTCTTTGGATTTAAGGATACTTGGTCGTCCCTCTATTCGAAGATCCAAAATATCGTTACGCAGTGGTTCACGTTCTGCAAACAGGTAATTCTCTATTAATCTTTCAGTTTTTTCTTCAGAGAGATTTTCATCATCTATCAATACTTTCAAAGCTTTTTCTTGTTCTTTATTCCAAAACTTTTCAAACTCTTCGGGGATTGCATCGGTATCTTCTATATTAGGTAAGCTCTCCTGGATGAACTTTTCAATCAATTCACGTTTACTCCTTAGTGACACTTCTGTATTTAAAAGATTGAATATCTCTTCTTTAATATTTTTATCTTTTGAGTTTTGTTTCGACTTAATTAGCAATTGGAGTATGTAGGTTACGTTGATTGTATCTCTCCTAATCAGTTCTAACTCAAAATCAATATCATTCAAAATGGAGGTCTTTTCTATGGTGGGACCGCCATTTATAGTCTCTTTTAAATCTAAATATTTACTCGTATAACCATCAAAAACCTGTTGCTCTATATCCAGGTCATTCCATGTAAATTCTGTATAATGGCTCATTTTTTTATGCAAGCGAATCATTGCCCTGAAAGCCAATATAAATTTCAACTTATCTTCTTCGCTGTATAAATCATCAACACTGTCGATCTGTGGTGCAACATCTATTAATTTCTGAACTGCTTGGTTAAATTTTTCAACGTAGGTTTCATACGGCTCAACAATGATTTCATCGATAGCCTCCTTGTTACTAAATAGAGCTATTGCTTCATCTGTTTTATCTTTTAGGTTACGGAAGCAAACTATATTCCCCTGCGTTTTATTCTTGTTTAAAATTCGATTCGTACGGCTAAAAGCCTGTATTAATCCATGATACTGTAAATTCTTATCTACATACAATGTATTAAGATGCTTACTGTCAAAACCCGTCAAAAACATATTTGCCACAAGAAGAATATCGGTCTCATTGTTTTTAGACTTTTTGGCAACAGCATTATAGTAGTTGTAAAAACCCTCAGTGTCGCGGACATTTTCAGCCATGCCAAACATATTATTAAAATCCCTCACATAGCGCTCTAAAAGTTCACGCCTATGTGGTGTGTAGCCATATTCGGCTTGTGGTTCGGCAGCAATATTATATTGGTTTAATACATTGCTTTCAATTTCTTCTTCATTTTGGGCGTAGCTAAAAATCGTTGTAATTTTTAGGTTGTGCTCGCCCTTTAGCTTTTTACGATTGAAAATCTCATAGTATTGGATAACTGCATCAATATCCTGGACACACATCATAGCACAAAAGTTCCTGTTTTGCGTTTTTTGGTCATGGTACTGAATAATATAATCTACAATAGCTTCCTTACGCTTAGGGGATTCAAACACTTCTATTTCGTCAATTTCTTCTACCTTCAGGTCAATAATATGCTCCTTCTGTTTAAATGTCTGTATATATTCAACTGAAAATTTCAGCACATTTTCATCCCTTATAGCATCGGTAATTACGTATTTATGCAGGCATTTACCGAACAGGCTTGACGTTGTTTTCTCACCGTTTGCGTTTTCAGCCAATATAGGCGTACCTGTAAAACCAAAAAGCTGGATGTTGGTAAAATAGCCTACGATATTGCTATGGGTATCACCGAATTGTGAACGATGACATTCATCAAAAATAAATACCATCCTCAGGTCTTTTATGACTTTCATTTTAGAAAGATTCCTGCCTGATATTGCATTATTCAGCTTTTGGATAGTAGTAACGATAATCCTAACATTGGGGTTATTAAATTTTTGTATAAGGTCATCTGTATTGGTGGCTGAGCTCACTGAACCTTTACTAAACTTCTCGTACTCCTGATTGGTCTGATAATCCAGATCTTTCCTGTCTACTACGAATACAACTTTTTTAATCGTAGGGATTTTTGATAAAATCTGGCTGGCCTTGAAACTTGTTAAAGTCTTACCACTACCCGTGGTATGCCATATATATCCATTCTTTTCAATGTTGTAGCCGTTTAATATTTGATTGTCGGTGACTTTCTTTATAATGCTTTCTACAGCGTAGTACTGATACGGACGCATTACCATTAGCCTTTTGTCAGTTTCGTTCAGCACGATGTATTTACATATCATTTTGCTGACGTGGCAAGGTTCAAGAAAAGCGTCTGTGAATCCGTTCAGTATATTATTTAATGGCTTATTGTTCTCATCTGTCCAATGGAAGGTTTGGAGATATTCCTGAGGGTTAGTGCCGAAATTACTAAAGTATTTTGTGTTAACTCCGTTACTGATAATGAATAATTGCACAAAATGGAATAAACCTTTACCCGCGCCAAAGCTATGTTTTTGATAACGGTTTATCTGGTCAAAAGCTTCCTTCATTTCTAAGCCTACCCTTTTAAGCTCGATCTGTACTAGAGGCAAACCGTTAATGAGTATGGTTACATCATAACGGTTACTGTATTTTCCTTCCTGCTCAATTTGATTGATAACCTGGTATTCATTCTGGCACCAGTGTTCAACGTTTAGAAACTCGAAATAAAGGTTATCTCCATTATCCCTGATTATATGTTGCCGCTCCCTTAGTGTTTTGGCCTTTTCAAATACGGAACCTTTATTAAGAATGTTTAATATCTTATCAAATTCAGGGTCACTAAGCGTAATATTATTGTGCTTTTCGAGCTGCGCTTTAAGGTTGATGATTAATGATTTCTCATTAGGAATGGCAACATATTTATAGCCCAGCTTTTGCAATTGAGCAATTAGCTTTTCTTCTAAAACCTGTTCGGATTGCTTACTCAAAATAATTGTGAATTAGGAGATTGGTATTTATTGTTAAACAAATTTAATAAAATAAGCATTACACTTCCCCACCTCCTAATCCATAATTATAGCTTATCTTAGTGTTTTAAACATTTGCTCAATCGCTTTCTTTTTTTGTTCCATATTGGGATGAACATATAGGTTTAAAGTAGTGCTGATATTTGAATGACCAAGAAGCACACTTACGGTTTTATAATCACATTTACTTTCGATGCATCTTGTAGCGAAACTGTGTCTAAGCCCATGAAATTTGAGTTCCGGCATTTTTAAATCTTTCATCAAATTCTTATAATAACTTCTATAGGTTCGGGGTTCAGTGGGTTTAATGTCATTAGTCAGTACGAAAAAAGATGGATTTACAATTTTTTTAAAAGGTTTTAAGATTCGTAAAAGATCTTTACTTAGAGGAATCTCCCGAATTGAATTTTTGGTTTTGGGAGTATCTAATATAAGTTCAGTTCGCCGAATTCCATCTTCTATTACATATATCCGCTGTATAGTTTGTCTTACATTTATAATGCCCCTATCAGTATCTACATCATTCCAGGTTAAGGCGCAAACTTCCCCAATTCTCATACCGGCGCTAAGGCATATGTATACTCCCAGGTTACGAAAGGTAAAATGCTCTTGTATATAGTTCATTATTTTTTTCTGGTCAGCACGGCTGAGTATTTCCATACTTTGACTTTCCCGTACAGTTGGAAATTGTATGTCAAAAGGGGTATAATTTATCCATTTCTTTTTCGCGCCGAATTTTAATATCATTTTAAGGACTATCAGAATGTCTTTAATAGTTTTTTGGCTGAGACCTGATTCCAGCTTTTGAAATACAAAATTTTGGACATCAGCTTCCTCAATTTCATATTTTTCACCAAATGCGGGCAATAAATGGTTTTCTGTGAGGAGTAAATAAGCTGCATAACTTGACTTTTTTACATACTGTTTTTTATCTGCTTTCCACAGATCAACGACTTCTGAAATTTGTTTTTGTTGATTCATTAGTAATTAAATATTATTAAATCTCAAAGGAAAGCAATTAAAGATTAGAGACTTTTAATCCTCAGGATAACTTAAGTTTTAAGGTTCCTAATTTGAGATTTCCGGGATTTGAGGGAGAATGGAAAGAGACGCAG
>CBIHRB010000036.1:0-51703 GCA_966212355.1 uncultured Mucilaginibacter sp. | reverse complement strand
TTTCAGGACTTTTTGCCTTTCTGTAGCAGATTTTCATCATAGGAGATTTCTCCTCACCCCTTACACATCCACCCTCTGTTCGTCGAAATGACATCTTTTTTGAAATCACGTT
Organism: uncultured Mucilaginibacter sp.; assembly: GCA_966212355.1. Classification (GTDB taxonomy): domain Bacteria; phylum Bacteroidota; class Bacteroidia; order Sphingobacteriales; family Sphingobacteriaceae; genus Mucilaginibacter. Next base: position 51,591 of record CBIHRB010000036.1, on the reverse strand, counting down.
ATGGGCTATTTAAACCACAACCGCGCCTGCTTTTCATCCACCTGCAATCCTACCTCCCGCCCCAATACCAAACTGTTATTATCCGGGATATGCCCGGCGAGGAAATCGAAACATACCGGGTAGTCGTATCCTTTAACTATATCCATCACAATTTGGGAAACAGTTTGACCGAAAGGGATATCATTATCTTTAATATCAGTAAAGCCGCCTACTACCAGGCCGGCAAGGTTTTTTAGTTTACCGGCCCTGTCCAACATGCGCAGCATCCTGTCTACTGAGTACAAATACTCACCTACGTCCTCTATAAACAGGATCTTGTTGTTATAATCCAAATCAGACACCGAACCGGCTGCTGCTACCAATAGCGATAAATTGCCGCCAACAATAACGCCAGTGGCTTCGCCGGGTTTATTAATATCATGTGTTGTAAATTCATAGCTCAATTCTTCGCCAAATAACGCCCGCCTTAAAGTGTCTATCGAATGTTTGGACGCATCCGGAATATTAACCGGCATCTGCCCGTGAATGGATTGCGCCCCGTAGTTAGTAAACAGGTGAGTATGTAATAGGGTTATATCGCTAAAGCCAATAACCCATTTCGGGTTTTGTGCAAAACGGCTAAAATCAACCTTGTCAATCATCCTGATGGTTCCGTACCCTCCGCGAGCTGCTATGATGGCTTTGATACTGTCGTCATCAATAAAACGCTGCATATCGGCTGCTCTAAAATCGTCATCACCGGCAAACTGGTGAAATGAGGCATCTACAGTATCGCCTAACACTACTTCCAGGCCCCAGCTTTGCAGGAGCTCAATAGCACCTGTCATGGGGTTGGGCAGTTTTTTGGCAGGGCAGGTGATGGCTATTTTGTCGCCTTTTTTGAGGTATGGGGGCCGAAGCTCGGAAGTCCGGGAGTCCGGAAGTCCGGAAGTAGCTCCATTATTTGGATTATCCATGGTTCAATATTAGCAAAACTTTTAGATTCATCTTTCGGACTTCCCGACTTTCGGACTTTTCCGACTTAAAAAATTTATCTTTGCACACTATTTACCAAGGCGATATTTAATGTCACAACTCAACAAATATAAACGATTCACCATTACATCGGCTCTGCCTTATGCCAACGGCCCCTTACATATTGGTCACCTGGCGGGCGCTTACCTGCCGGCAGATATTTTTGTGCGGTATTTAAGGCTGAAAAAGAAGGACGTGGTGTACATATGCGGCTCGGATGAGCATGGTGCTGCTATTACCATCAAAGCCAAAAAAGAAGATACTACCCCGCAAGCCATTATCGATAAATACCACAAACAGATAAAAGATAGTTTTGAAGAGTTCGGTATCGCATTTGATATTTATCACCGTACCTCATCGCCTATTCATCACGAATTGAGCCAGGAGTTTTTCCTGAACTTGTATGAAAAAGATGAGTTTGTTGAGAAATTCTCGGATCAGTATTTTGATGAAGACTATCAGCAGTTTCTGGCCGACCGTTATATCATTGGCACCTGCCCTAATTGCGGTAACGAAAATGCCTATGGCGACCAGTGCGAGCGCTGCGGTACTTCCCTGAACCCAACCGACCTGATCAACCCAATCTCAACCCTGAGCGGTAAAACCCCGGTGCTTAAATCAACCAAACACTGGTACCTGCCGCTTGATAAATATCAGCCATGGCTGGAGCAATGGATTGACGAGAAAGAAGGCAGCTGGAAAGTTAACGTTTTTGGCCAGTGCAAATCATGGCTAAAATCGGGTCTGCAACCGCGTTCTATGACCCGCGACCTTGACTGGGGTATTGATGTACCGCTGGCCGAAGCCAAAGGCAAAAAGCTTTATGTTTGGATGGATGCGCCTATTGGCTACATCTCAGCCACCAAGCAATGGGCTATTGATAACAAAAAAGACTGGAAGCTATATTGGAAAAAACAGGCCGACGAGCAGGATGATGCTTGCTTATTGCATTTTATCGGTAAGGATAATATCGTTTTCCACTGTATTATTTTCCCATCTATACTGCACGCGCACGGCGAATATATTTTACCGCAAAACGTGCCGGCCAACGAGTTTTTGAATTTAGAGGGTGATAAACTTTCTACCTCACGCAATCACGCGGTTTGGCTGCATGAGTACCTGGAAGAGTTCCCCGGTAAACAGGATGAATTACGCTATGTACTAACCTCCATCCTGCCCGAAACCAGCGACAGCGAGTTTACCTGGAAAGATTATCAGGCCCGGGTAAATAATGAGCTGGTAGCCATATTAGGTAACTTCGTGAACCGCGTAATGATACTCATGCACAAGTTTTACAACGGTAAAATTGAAGCAGATACCGACAAAATAGCATTTACCGACGAAGGCCTGAGCACCGGCATTGGCGAATATTATGACGAGATAGAGAAGAACCTTGAAGCTTACCGCTATCGCCAGGCTTTGCAGGCGGTAATGGATATGGCCCGCTTAGGTAACCGCTACCTAACCGAAAAAGAACCGTGGAAAACCATTAAAACAGATCCTGTAGCTGCCAAAGAAGCGCTGCACAACTGTTTGGTATTGATTGGGCACTTGGCAACTGCAGCGCAGGCATTTTTACCGGCTACTGCTAAGAAGATCGTCACCATGCTAAACCTGCCTAATGAGCCGATAGCTTATGACCAGGAAATGTATTTTAACAACGGTCATCAGCTAAACCCGGCTGCATTGTTGTTTGAAAAGGTAGAGGACGATGTAATAGAAGCCCAGCTTAAAAAATTATCAGATAAGAAAGCAGCTGCCGCTCCGCCAAAATCGGCCGATGTGTTGCCCGCAAAGGAAAACGTTAACTACGAAACCTTTGCCACCATGGATATCCGAACCGGTACCATTTTAACCGCCGAAAAGGTTGCCAAAACCAAAAAGCTGCTGAAACTGACCATTGACACAGGCATCGACGAGCGCACCGTAGTATCGGGCATTGCCGAATATTACGACCCGGAAAACATCATCGGCCAAAAAGTAAGCATCCTGGTGAACCTGGAACCAAGGGAGATCAAAGGCATTGTATCGCAAGGCATGATCCTGATGGCCGAAAACAGCGAAGGCAAGCTAAGCTTTGTTGCCCCAACTGAAGATTTTCACAACGGCGCAGTAATTCGTTAAATGTGCAGATTCCAGGTTTGCAGATGTGCAAATGACTGGTTTTTAAATTTTGAATTTTAGGGTGTGATTTTTCATCGAAAAATTGCACCTTTGCAAACTAAATAAAAGATCGGTCTTTTTTGAGGCTAATTTTTGAACGGTCCCGTAGTTCAACGGATAGAATAGGAGTTTCCTAAACTCTAGATATGAGTTCGATTCTCGTCGGGACCACGCTTTAAGTCATCCATGGGAAAGACATGGAAATGAGATTATTGAAAAGGCCTTTGGATGAAAATCTGGAGGCTTTTTTATTTTTTTACTTTTTCAAAATCATATTCTGTTAGTATTTCATCTAAATAAAGCCCTTTAAATTTTTCAGCTTTCAGTTTCTTCCCGGTTTCTATATCCACAATTTCTATTGCAGACTTAGCATAACCTCTGCCAAACTCAATATCAGTTCTATAAAACCCTTTGTCTAACGGTGACTTATTAACTAAACATACGGGATGAGCACCGATTACTTCGTTATATTCATTGCACACGGAATTATATTCGTAATAATCTATTTCCCTTCTTTTTGTATCTACAAAAACAATATTGAATATTTCCATATAAAACCTGTCATTATAATTGGCAAATCATCCATAAAAGAGTTCAAGTTTTGTAGTCTAAGAACCACATTTACACCCTTCCATGAAAACGGGATGGGAAATACTATAGAAAAGCCTTTAAACGGAAATCTGGAGCCTTTTTATTGAGAGAGGTGATAATAACACCGACCACAATCTAAATGGACTATTTGACAATCAAAGGAGTACTAGGAAAAACTAATAAAGAGTTTATCCCAATATTTTTCGGTTGTTTAGGTAGGATGAAGAGACGAGTGTAAGTAAAAGGACGTTAAAAGGTAAAGCAAGAAATTGTAGAAGAGTATATATAAAAAGATAGTAAAAGGAAAAGTAACAGAATATATAATAGGTAAAGAAGGAAATTGTAGAGGAGAACATATAGAAAAGATAGTAGGATGACTATAGATAGAACAAAATTTGTTATGTTTGAGTTAAAGAAAGAGTACTATAACTACTATGGCAAGAAGGGCACAACATGAGTGAAATAGAAGTACTGGAAAACATAGCTACTAAAGCTATTCATCGTTTAAGGACGGAAACGCTTATTTCAGGACAGCCGTTCATGATCAATGTAAAAAATCTTCCTCCTAATCAATGCTATCTGGAATTTCCCGATAATACCATTCAATTGGTAACTTTTGTGCAGGGAAAAAACGATTTTATTCCTGTCCGTAATCTCCGGGCAAGGGATCGTGAACGTTTACGGAAGCGTTTGGGTTTGTAATGCCTACTTTGTATTTAATCACCGGCTCCAACGGTGCAGGTAAATCTACAGTCGGACCTGATTATTTGCCTCCGGATATTGCAGCTAATCATATAGTCTTTGACGGGGATAAATTATATACAGGCAAGGTATCGGAACTTTGGCCGGTACAAATGCGGTCGTTAAAAGAAGCTAAGAAAATTGCTGCTGAATTTATTGTAACTACTTTGGAGAGTTTATTGGATAATGCTCTCGAAAATAATGAGGACTTTGTTTATGAAGGCCATTTTCCAAGTTATGCAACTTGGGATTTCCCTAAGCGGTTTAAGGAAAATGGGTATCAGCTTCAAATGCTGTTTTTAGGTTTGAAAGACGCTGATCTGTCGGAAATGCGGGTAGGCTTGCGGGCAAAAAAGGGCGGACACAATGTGCCCCGTTATGATATAGAAAATAACTTTTATGGTAATCTTGAAATGCTTAATGAGCATTACCATTTGTTAGACCACTTGCAAATTGTTGATACATCGGTATTTTTGCCTAAGCCATTGGCGGCATTCAGAGGCACAGAATTAATTTCCAGTGTTCGTGAAAAAGAATTGCCGGAATGGTTTACTCAATATTTGCCCCTGCTTGCGGATAAAATAGCGAAGTAATCAACTAAATATATTCCCGACAGGGAACATTAATTCTTAAGCTCTTATTTCAGCCTATACCGGTGTTATCACCGCACCACATTTTTACTTCAAACCAACCCTACCGCATTATTGCAGGCTTTGTTTTATGATCAAAACACCAGAAAATGAACTTCCCTACCCCTGCTCAATCTGCTTTAAACTATCCATCTTTTTATAAGCCAAAAATCCTTTAATATCCTCAAAATGTTCGCGGACGCGTTTATTGCCAAACTCGAATACTTTTTGTACCAGCCCGTCAAGGAAATCACGGTCGTGGGATACCAGGATCAGTGTCCCGTCAAAGTCTCTTAGGGCATCTTTAATAATATCCTTGGTTTTCATATCCAAATGATTGGTGGGCTCATCCAGGATCAGCACGTTTACAGGTTCCAGCAATAGCTTGATCATAGCCAAACGGGTCTTTTCTCCGCCCGAAAGTACCTTGACCTTTTTGGTAGTATCATCGCCGCTGAACATAAATGCGCCCAAAAGGTCTTTTATCTTTACGGTGCCATCACTTAACGGAATCTGGTCGATGGTTTCAAATACCGTTAAATTCTCATCTAATAATGCCGCCTGGTTTTGGGCAAAGTAACCGATCCTGGCATTGTGACCTACTTTTAAACTTCCTTCAAAATCGATCTCGCCCATGATAGCTTTAATCATGGTCGACTTACCTTCACCGTTTTTTCCAACAAAAGCCACTTTTTCGCCCCGCTCAATTACCATGGCTGCCTTTTGGAACACCACATGGTCACCATAGGTTTTTGTCAGGTCTTCAACCATTACCGGGTATTGGCCCGAACGTGGCGATGGTGGAAATTTCAATCGCAAGGCCGAAGTATCCACTTCATCAATCTCGATAACCTCAAGCTTTTCGAGCATTTTTACGCGGGATTGTACCTGCAAAGTTTTGGAGTACGTGCCTCTGAACCGGTCTATAAATTCCTGGTTATCGGCTATAAAACGCTGTTGTTCTTCGTATGCTTTTAATTGGTGTACCCGGCGGTCGGCACGCAGCTGAAGATAATGGGTGTATTTGGCTTTATAATCGTAGATTCTGCCCATGGTTACCTCGATGGTACGGTTGGTGATATTATCCACAAATGTACGGTCGTGGGAGATAACCATAACTGCCTTGGCTGAGTTAACCAGGAAATCTTCCAGCCATTGTATACTCTCAATATCCATGTGGTTGGTAGGCTCATCCAGCAAGATCAGGTCTGGTTTTTCCAACAGAATTTTGGCCAGTTCGATCCGCATGCGCCATCCGCCCGAAAACTCGGAAGTTTGGCGGGTAAAGTCTTTGCGTTCAAAACCTAATCCCTTCAATACCTTTTCAACCTCTGCATCATAATTCACCTCTTCCTGCGAATAAACTTTTTCGCTCAGTTCCGATACCCGTTCAATAAGCTTCATATAGTCGTCACTATCGTAATCGGTACGAATGTTAAGCTGCTCATTCACTTCGTCCAGCTCTTTTTGCATCTGATTAGCCTCGTCAAAAGCTTTCATCGTTTCCTCAAAAACGGTAACGTTATCCTGGGTAAGCAGGTGCTGCGGCAAATAGGCTATTACCGCGTCCTTTGGTCCGGTTACATTGCCGGTAGTAGGTTTGGCCGCGCCGGCGATGATCTTGAGGATGGTCGACTTGCCTGCGCCATTCTTACCCATCAGGGCTATCTTATCGTTCTCGTTGATAGAGAAGGTTACGTCGCTAAATAAGGTGGTTCCGCCAAATGAAACGGAAATGTTGTTGACATTGATCACTGTATGCTAATATTGAATTGCGCGCAAAGATAAGCGAAAGACATAGAATTATGACAGGAAGTATGAAGAGACACTATTGGACCGCGTTTGACTATACCCATGTTGAAGATTTGCGGTCCACCTATATCAAAAAACGAATAGCAAATAGCCTAATTTAGGAAACACTGCAAGCTATGAGCTTAGAAATATCCTCACTGAGGCCAAATTTCAACTAAAAAGCCTTCAATCTTCAGATCAAAGGCTTTTTACTGATATAGGTTAATAGTGCGGAGATCATCTAACCATCCGCTGAATCTCCGCTGTTTGCTTTAATAAACCAGGGTTACTGGGTAATATTCACCGTTCCCATATCGGTTACGGTGCCGTTTGTTACCGATATGTTGGTTACTGTTTTGATTGCATAGGGGCTAACCGGCACAAATTTAACCTGGTAACTGCCCGCTGCGAGGCCGGGGAAATAATATTTACCGGTGGCATCTGTAGTTGAGCCAACGGTGTCGGCACCCGTAATAGCATATACCTTCGGTGAGGATGCTGCCGGGCTAACCACACCAGTCAGTGCACCCGAGGCGGCGGTGGCAATTGCGCGGATCACCGGTTTGAGGATATACTTGCCGTTACCGGTAAGCACAACAGATTGCGCGGCGTCAAAGTCCAAACGCATAGTATAAGCGATACCGGCGGTAAGCTTATCATGAACGTTCAGCTTCACACCGGAGGTCTGCCCGCTTGGCGTGGTCAGGTCATATGACACGCCGGCTACGATCACGCGGTTGCCGCTGTCGTTCAACACCAGGCGCACCTGCTGGATGGTCCCTGCGGGGATATCCTGGTCGGCCAGCACAGTATCACGGCCCGAACGGAACCGCAGGATATCAACCGCGCCTCCATCCACATTGAGCGTTTGTTCGCCCTTGTCGGTTACAATGATCACACTTTTGATATTCAGGATCACGGCATCAAAAGCGCCGGGTGCGTCGGTCATCTTTACGGTCACGTGGGCGGTCCCCCCGTTATTGGTACTATCCTTTTTACAGGAAAAGAGCATAAGGCTTAGGGCTGCGGTAAATAAAAATAGCTTTTTCATAATTTAAAAAGTTTGTTTAATGAGAGAACAAATCCGCGTATTTTTTGTGCCGATGTGACGATGAATGAGGTGATTGTGTCGACGAATAGGCTCATAGCAGTTTTCAGCAATGCTTTATCACCTTTTGCCGGAAGCACAACTCGTTCTTTTCGCAAGAAATTATCATGCCATGTCCCCATTTGCCAAAGCCAATCGTCATTAGCACAAACAATAAACTATGAAAAGTGCATTACACATTATTTCAAGCACGCGCGGAGCGTTGTCGTACAGCCGGTGCCTCAGCACAGCAATCATTAATAAGCTCATCGATAAAGGTGAAATCGACAGGGTGGTAGAAAGGGATTTAGCCAAAGTACCTCCGCCGTTTTTGGATGAGGCATTGATCTGGGAGTTCTATAAATTTCCGGAGATGATTGACGAGAGAGGGGAAAGATTGCTTAGCTACGCCAACGCTATTTTCAACGAGATGAACGAGGCTGAAATCATTGTCATAAGTACGCCTATGCATAACCTGGGGATCTCTTCTCTTTTAAAAGCCTGGCTCGATCAGTTGGTACGCGTGGGTGTCAGCTACAAGTTTAATGCGGATGGCACAAAAACAGGCTGCCTAACCAGCAAAAAGGTATATTTGGCTATAGCATCCGGCGGAAGACTGGCTTATTGGCCCAGGGAGTATGAGTTTATCGAATCATATATAAAAGCAGTATTTAGTGCCTATGCCGGAATTACCGACGTTTGCACCTACAGAGTTGAGGGTACTGCCGAGCCAAATTTCAGAGTAGATTACGAAAGCATTATACAAAACCTTTAGTTACAGATATGAAAGAGTTTATGCTGATTTTCAGGATGAAAGACGTTGAGGATTTTAAGCCGACACCCGAACAGATACAGGAACGCCTGAACTGGCTGGCCGGTATTGCCGCTCAAAATAAGTTGGTAGACCATGGCAATTCTCTATTACCGTTTTCGGGAAGTGCGGCAACTATACGGGCTGGTGGCGTAGTGACCGATGGGCCATATACCGAAATTAAGGAGTTTATAGTAGGCTATGTTATTATAAGGGCCGAAACAATTGATGAAGCGATTGAATTGGTTAAAGATAGTCCGATCTTCAAGCTTGGAGGAAACGTTGAAATCAGGGAAGTTTTAAAACGTTAGCGATATTGGAGGCCACGCGATTGAACAATAATACTTTATTGACTGAGCTTTACAGGCAGGAATACCTTAAGATGATTGCTGTGTTGTGCCGCCATTTTGGATTGAAGCATATTGAAATGGCAGAAGATGTCATCGGCGAAACGTTCCTTAAAGCATCTGAAAGCTGGACCATCGCCGGTGTTCCTGAAAACCCTGTAGCCTGGCTTTATACTGTTGCTCAAAACAAGGCGAAAGACCATTTTAAACGTGCTACGCTTTTTGACACGAAGATTGCAGCCAACATTAAACAGAACACGGTAGAATCGGAACCAGATGTTGAATTTGGGAGTAAGCCTATTGAGGATAGCCAGCTGGCTATGATCTTTGCAGTTTGTGACCCGGGTAATTCTGCTGAGGGCCAGATCTGCCTGGCGCTCCGGATCCTTTGCGGTTTTACCATTGAAGAAATCGCTAATGCTTTTCTGACCAGGACAGAGACCATAAAAAAACGCTTGCACCGGGCCAAAACCAGCCTTCGCAACAGCCATTTCCAGATCGGGGTATTAACCGAATCCAATATTAAGTTTCGCTTAGATAACGTACTTAAAACATTATACCTGTTATTTAATGAAGGTTATTTTTCAAAAACAAATGATCAGCTGATCAGGAATGAACTCTGTGCAGAAGCCATAAGACTAACACTTATCCTGACAGCAAACCCGTTAACCGATACAACACAAACCAAAGCGCTCCTGGCCCTGATGTGTTACCAAAGCTCGCGGCTTGAAGCACGTACTAACAATAGCGGTGAAATTATTCTTTATGACGAACAGGATCAAAAGCTGTGGAATAAAGATCTCATTGAAAAAGGTAATTACTATTTTGTACAATCCTGTCAGGGTAATCAAGCCTCAAAATATCACCTCGAAGCGGGTATTGCCTATTGGCATACCAAACCTGCAGATCGGGATAAGTGGCAGCATATTTTGCAACTTTATAATCAGCTTATTTTAATAGAATACTCACCTGTAACCGCATTGAACAGGGCATTTGCCATTGCCAGGGTTTACGGACATGAAAAAGCTATATGGGAGACAGAGAAACTAAAACTGATTGATAGCGATCACTATCACAAATTATTAGGTTATCTATATGAAACGGCAGATGTTGGTAAAGCGATTGAGCATTACGGTCAGGCGGCTCAGCTAACCGGTGCCAAAACAGTAAAACAGGCTTTGAATAAAAAAATACAACAATTAAGACGCTGATCGTGCTATATGAAAGAGGCCCTTTAAAAAGTAACAATCTTTAATTAAGATAAATGCATCTTCATAATCATCAATCTCTCTTTTTTCTTAAATTAAATACCTGTATTTTAGATAATTAATTTCGCCCGCCCGGGTAGAATTTGCCGGAAGGCGCAACCAATTTATTAACCGATATTTAATAGAAAAAAATGGAACAGCAACCTAACCAGCCATCACCCGAAAACATTATGAAAATTGGCACCGGCTTTTGGCCCTCAAAAATCCTTTTAACCGCTGTAAGTTTTCAATTGTTCACCAGGCTTGCCGAAAAGAAAACCATGAAAGCGAACGATATCAAAAACATTTTAGGGTTTAAATGCACCGACAGGAATGTTTATGATTTTTTAGACGCTTTAACCGTGTTAGGCTTTTTAAAGCGTCAAGGTATTTTGGATACCGCTATTTATTCAAATGCGCCGGATACAGATACTTTTTTAGATAAAAATAAGCCATCATATATTGGCGGCATCCTTGAAATGATGAACAATCGTTTATATACATTTTGGGGGAGCCTGGGCGAAGGGCTGCTTACCGGACTTCCGCAAAACGAAATAAAAAAGAGCGAGGATTTTTTTGATTTAATATATTCAGATCCTGAAAAATTGAAAGGGTTTATTAATGCGATGAGTGGCATCCAAATGGGGAACTTTATGGCGTTTGCCCAAAAATTTAATTTCACCAATTATAAAACGCTGATTGATGTAGGCGGTTCGGCAGGGCTGCTTTCATTGATGGTTGCCAGGCATAATGCCCATATGCATTGCACCAGTTTTGACCTGCCGCCGGTTGAGCCCGTTGCAAACACTACTATCCGGCAATTCGGGCTATCCGACCAGGTAAAAACAGCAAGCGGCGACTTCTTCACTATGCCCATACCCAATGCGGATATTGTTGTAATGGGAAATATCCTGCATGATTGGGACGAGGAAAATAAAATATCATTAATGAAAAAAGCTTATGACGCGCTCCCCGCCAACGGAGCATTTGTAGCTATCGAAAACATAATAGATGATGAGCGAAAGCAAAATGTTTTTGGAATGATGATGAGTTTGAATATGCTTATTGAAACAGGTACCGGATTTGATTACACATTTGCCGACTTTAACAGGTGGGCAAATATTGCCGGGTTTAAATCAACTTCAATTATTCCATTAACCGGGCCATCAAGCGCGGCAATTGCATACAAATAGGTTGCGTTAATATTGCTATTGGAGGAAAACAGGAAGTTTCGCCGCTTAAATTCTCATTTAAGTCATTGGAGAAAAAGCTTTAAATTGCAATCAGTATTTAAACCCAACATATTAATGAGAGAATTGGTAAAAAAATTGTTAGGTGCAGATATTCGCTTACAGCTTAGAAAAATATTTCCATCCAGGATACAAAGAGAGGCCGATAAGATTGCAAGCGACGAGGCGGAGTTCAGGAGCAGGTTTTATTCAATGTTTATAAAAAGTGGTGATATCTGCTTTGATGTTGGTGCAAATATGGGTAACAGGGTTTTACCCCTGCTGGCCATAGGGGCAAAGGTTGTCGCTGTGGAGCCGCAAGAAAACTGTTACAAATATCTTAAACAAAAATTTGGTAAAAGGATCGCCGTTGTGGGTAAAGGTCTTGGTGCTGTGGAAACGGTAAAAAAATTTTATGTTTCAAGTACATCCGTATTGTCATCATTTTCAGAAGAATGGATAGATTCTGTTAAGGATGGCCGGTTTGATGGCTACACCTGGGACGAACCTATAAACCTGGAAATAACGACAGCTGATAAACTGATTGAAACATTTGGCCTTCCGTCATTTATAAAAATTGATGTTGAAGGTTATGAGCTGGAAGTGTTGAAAGGGTTAACCCGACCTGTAAAAATGATTAGCTTTGAATATACCGTGCCCGAACAAACGGAACGAGCCATTCAATGCATTGACCAGATCTTTAAATACAACCCCAATATCGAATGCAACTACAGTTCAAATGAAAGCATGCAGTGGGGTATGGAAAAATGGCTGTTACCCGCCGGGATGAAAAGCTTCATTGCGAGTAACGATTTCATAAGTACAGGGTTTGGGGATATTTATGTAAGAACAAAAGTTTAATTAGATTTTACTTGCGGGGCTTATCTGCCTGATCTCTGAACACCCTTTAAAAAATAGCACGGCTGGCGCCTCCGTCTACCTGAATGGTTGTCCCGCTGATGTATGATGCTTGGGCAGACGAAAGGAATGCTACCAGGGCTGCAAACTCTTCCGGCTTGCCAATGCGTTTGAGCGGAATACTTTTGGCTTTTTCCTTAATTTCCTCTTCGGGGTCCACGTCCCGGGGCAATGTGTGCCTGATCCGATCTGTCAAAATAAGGCCCGGCGCGATATTATTGACAGTAATTCCATAAACGCCTAATTCGTCGGCAAGCATTTTGGCCGTACCAACTACGCCCATACGCATTGCGGTAGACAGCACCGAGTTGGTCAATACTGACTTGACCGAACCACTAACGATATTGATAATACGGCCGCTGCCTGCCGTTTTCATAAAAGGTAATACCAACCGGGATGTCCGGACAAAACTGAGCATGTTTTGTTCATAAGCCTGCTGCCATTGCGTGTCGTCAAAACTCTCAAACTTTCCAAACGGTGGCCCGCCGGCATTATTAACTAATATATCTATCCGTCCGTATATACTGCCCGCCCGATTTATAAACGAAGCCAATTGCCCGCTATCGCTGACGTCTACCGGAAAGCAGGACACTTCATTGCCCGTTTTTGAGCTAATGTCTTCTGCGGCCTCGTTAAGTTCTGCCGCGTTCCGCGAACCGATGATGACTTTCGCGCCTTCTGCTGATAAAGCCATTGCCGAGGCTTTCCCTAATCCTTTACTCGCCGCCAATACAACAGCTACCTTTTGATCTAATCCGAGGTTCATAAGCAAATCTTTTAAGAAACAAATCTCTTGAATTTTTAGCTATATGGCCTGCTGTTCCAAAAAATTGACGGTTCGCCCACAGTCAAACAATTATTCAGGGTTTGCGAAAGATTACAAACATTCCATGTGGATATTGCTTTGATTTGGGGCTGATTTTTCTTTTCAGCTGTTTGCTCTGCTCAGTTTCCTTCTAAACCTTGAAGCCAGGGATTCCAAATCGCGTTTCTCAATGTCTTCAGGCCTATGAAACTGGGATAAAACAAGGGCCCTTGAAAGTTGAATAGTGCCGTTACTTGTTTTAACAACTACCTGGTCACCGCGTTCCGCGTGGTTTTTATAATTCCCAATTTGGGGATTAATGCCGGTAACGCGCATCAGTAGTTCAACTATAGCATAAAGTGGCAGTTTGTTCTTCGACATACATTTTGCTTATGTTGTTTAATACTAAGTTAAGTATATTTTAACAATTAATAAATATTACACCTTCTCTGGCCTTATGAGGCGTAGTGTGATAAGGCCGGTCAAACAAAAATTTATAGCCTAAAACTATCTTCATTCTTTATTATCATAAATTTATCTCCATGAAAAAACTAACCTTTTTAACCTTATTTGCCCTGCTCAGCAAATTTGGTTTCGCACAAAACTTAAACAGCATGCAGTGGTACAGTAAACCTCAAAAATCATTAATAAAAGGCAGTACGCTGCACATGACCGTTGACCCCGCAACCGACTACTGGCGGGTAACACATTATGGATTTATCAGGGATAACGGTCCATTTTATTTTACCGAACAGGAAGGTGATTTTGAAGCCAGCGTAAAAATTACCGGGGCCTACAAAGAGCTGTTTCACCAGGCCGGGTTAATGGTAAGGATAGATAACAAAAACTGGATAAAAACCGGGATTGAATATGTTGACGGCGTGCAAAATGTTAGCGCTGTGGTTACCCGCGAAGTTTCGGACTGGTCGGTAGTGCCAAGGCATGATAGCCCCAAATCGGTTTGGCTGAAACTGCTGCGCAAAGGCGATTTCGTAGAGATCAAATATTCGTTCGACGGTGAAAAATATGACATGCTCCGCCTGGCTTACTTTCCGCCCAATGCAAAAGCGATGATAGGCATGGTAGCGGCAGCACCCGGCAAACAAAGCTTTGACGTAAAGTTTGAAGATTTTAAGGTGCTGAAGATCGGCAAATAATTTTGTCGGAGGATTGATATAGAACTAAGCCTTTGAACTGAAGTTTGAAGGCTTTTTTGTTTTAAACCGATTCTGGTAGAGAAGAAGAATGAATATCGCTTTCATTACATTTCCACCATTTTTATTATTTTTGCCCCGGTAAACAACCAATCCCTCTATGTGATAAATAATTTCTTTCAGGACAAATAAACAGCGCCGTTACCACAACGCCCCTGCAATTATTCACCTTTTTAAAGAAAGAAATTATGCTTATTCTGCACGATATTACTTATATACACCCTAACCGTGATCTTTTATTTGCCGGTATAGATCTCGTAGTCAATAAAAACGATAAAATAGCCCTCATAGGCAACAACGGCACCGGTAAATCAACCCTGCTTAAAATATTGGCCGGAAACTTACAGCCCGCAAGCGGCGTAGTAAAAACTACTTCGAAGCCATATTATGTGCCCCAGATTTTTGGACAGGACAATGCATTTAGCGTTGCCGAAGCCCTGCAAATAGCCGATAAACTAAATGCCTTAAAGCAGATTCTTGAAGGCAATGTTACCGATGAAAATATGACCCTGCTCAATGACGACTGGGCTATTGAAGAACGCTGCCAGGAAGCGTTTATACATTGGCAGCTTAAGGATATTGACCTGTCGCAAAAAATGGGAACACTTAGCGGCGGGCAAAAAACGAAAGTATTTTTAGCAGGCATCGCCATTCATCGCCCCGAAATAGTTTTGCTGGATGAGCCGAGCAACCATTTGGATAATTCAAGCAGGGAACTGTTGTATAATTATATTCAATCAACCAATAATACGCTGGTAGTGGTTAGTCACGACCGTACCTTACTCAACTTACTTAATACGGTTTGCGAACTTAGCAAGCGGGGCATAACCGTTTACGGCGGAGATTACGATTTTTATGCCGAACAAAAAATGATGGAGAGCGATGCCCTGAACCAGGATGTAAGAAGCAGGGAGAAAGCGCTCCGCAAGGCTAAGGACACAGAAAGGGAATCAGTTGAACGGCAGCAAAAGCTGGATGCCCGCGGTAAAAAGAAACAGGAAAAAGCCGGTGTGCCCACTATCATGATGAAAACGCTTAAAAACAGCGCCGAAAAAAGCACCTCGAAGATGAAGGGTATCCATGCCGAAAAAACTGATGCTATCGCACAGGAACTGAGCCAGCTGCGTACACGGTTGCCGGATATTGATAAAATGAAGATGGGTTTCGACAATTCGGCACTTCATAAAGGGAAAGTACTGATTAGTGCTAAGGACCTCAACTTTGGATACAGAGATCAACAGCTCTGGAGCCCGCCGTTAAGTTTTCAAATCGCCAGCGGCGAAAGGCTGGTGATTAAAGGGGCAAACGGCTCGGGCAAAACAACGCTGATAAAGATGCTGCTGGGCTCACTGGAACCACAATCGGGCACAATTGAACGCGCGGCGGTTAAAGCCATTTATATCGACCAGGATTATTCACTTATCAATGATCAGCTTAGCGTTTATGAACAGGCGGAAGAATATAATTCAGGCATATTGCAGGAACATGACATCAAAATTCGTCTCAACAGGTTTTTGTTTACTAAAGAGTATTGGGATAAACCATGCAGCGCCCTGAGCGGCGGCGAAAAAATGCGGCTGATGCTCTGTTCGTTAACCATCAGCAACCAGGCACCGGATATGATCATCCTGGATGAGCCCACCAATAACCTCGATATTCAAAACATCGAAATTTTAACAGCAGCTATTAACGATTACCAGGGAACGCTCATCGTTGTATCGCACGATGAATATTTTTTAAAGGAGATAAACGTAGAACAGGAGATTTTGATAGGATAAAAAGATAGAAGAGGGGGCCACCGTTTGCTTTGCATACAGCTGGCCTCTTTTGTTTTACATTTATTTAAAACCCCTTCTTCCTTGTAATTCCCGGCTTCCTGCTTTTCCGCTCTGCAGGTTCGGGAACACCTTCTGCCCCGTAGCTGCGGGCCATTTTGGCTATACGCTCTTCCAAGGTCTCAGTAGTTAGTCTTTCCCGGCCAAGACTGTCAACCATGATCGGGAAGGCGAAAGGTGTTGGTCGCTCAATAACTTTCAAAATGATATTTTGTGTTTGGATCCGTTGCAAAGCAGCCCTTAGCCTGAACTCTTCCAATTGAAAGGCCAAAGCCTCGTTATAGGCCTGGCGTACCAGTAAGTTACCCGGCTCATACTCGCTAAAAACTTCAAACAACAATGAAGTTGATGCCTGCAAATGCTTGTTCTTAACCTGCTGACCGGGATACCCCGTAAACACTAACCCCCCAATATGAGCTATATCCCTGAACCGGCGACGGGCCATTTCATTTGCATTTAAACTGTGCTGGATATCATCTATCAGGTTATCTATCGAAAAAAAGCCGGCATCTTCCAGTGCTTCTTCAATAGGGATATCCTCATCGGTAAGCAATTCAAAGCCGTAATCATTCATGGCGATAGAAAAACTTGCAGGTCTTATCTTACTGATGCGATAAGCCAGCAGCGATGCCATGCCTTCGTGCACCAATCGCCCTTCAAAAGGATAAAACAACAAGTGGTGCCCTTCTTTTGACTTAAATGACTCGATCAAAAACTCGTGGCTTTGCGGCAGGTGCGATAATTGCTGCTGCAAATCAAAAAGCGGTTTCAAAGCTTTAACTTCCACATCTTTTTCGATTCCATGCGCCACCTCATCAAGCTTAAGCCTGAATACGGCTGCCAGTTGCGATGACAGTGGCATACGTCCCCCGTTCCAACTCGGGATGATGCCTTTGGTGGAGTTGGATTTTTTAACGTAGGCCGTCATTTCTTTCACCCGTACAAACTCCAAACTCCGGCCTGCAAACCAAAAAGTATTACTGGGTTTTAACTTCGATACGAACGATTCTTCAATAGTACCCAAACTACCGCCGCTTAACCATTTAACCCGGATACTCAATTCGCTGGTGATGGTACCGATGCTTAAGCGGTGCCGCATGGCTACCCTTCGGCTGTTCACTTTATACAATCCGTTTTCAACCTCAACTTTTAAAAATTCATCATATTGGGCAAGCGTTTTGCCGCCGCTGGTGATAAAATCAAGTAACTGACCAAATTCGTTCCTGCTCAAATCGGTAAAGGCGTAGGTGGTCTTAACCTCCTCAAACAGTTCTTCGGCGTAAAAACCGTCAGACACGGCCAGTGTCACCATGTACTGGATCAGCACATCCATGGTAAGCAGCATCGGATCTCGGCTTTCAAAAATCTTATCCTTAATAGCTTCCTTCAGCGCCGCGCCCTCCAATAACTCGAGCGAGTGCGTGGGTACAAAATATGCCCTTGATACTGCACCGGGATGGTGGCCGCTTCGTCCGGCACGTTGCATAAAACGGGCAACACCTTTGGGACTGCCAACCTGTACAACGGTATCTACAGGGCGAAAATCAACCCCCAGGTCCAAACTTGAGGTACACACCACCAGTTTCAGGGCTTCGGCATGCAGCGCGGCTTCCACCCAGTTGCGCAGCTCGTTATCCAATGAGCCATGGTGCATAGCCATGATGCCCGCATACTCGGGGTAATTATCTAAAATGGCATGGTACCAGATCTCCGATTGAGAGCGGGTATTGGTAAATATCAGTGTGGTTTTACTTTTGGCAACTATCTCCATCACCTCGGGCAGCAGCTTTAACCCGATATGCCCCGCCCAGGAGTAATTCTCAATATTCTGCGGAATAATAGACCGGATATCCAGCTTCTTCTCCAGGTTAGCGCGCACCATTTTTACTTGTCCCGGCGGGAAATCATTTCCTAATAAAACTTCGGCCGCCTGTTCAAGGTTACCGATAGTTGCGCTTATTCCCCAAATCTTGAGTCTTAAGTCAGAAGTTTTAAGTTCTGAGTCTTTGATTGCCTTTTTATTTTGAACTTCGAGCTTCTGACTTAAGACTTCTGACTTAAGACCGCCTTCCGACTTAAGACTCAAGACTTTCAACTTAGATAAACCCAACTCCACCTGCACTCCCCTCTTCGTACCCAACAACTCGTGCCATTCATCAATCACAACCACCTGCAGCTGACTGAACAGTTTAGGATATTCCTTTTGGGCCAGCATGAGGTGCAGGCTTTCAGGGGTAGTAAGCAGCACTTCGGGCAGCTTTTTTTTGAGGGCCTGTTTTTCGGCAGCGGGGGTATCCCCGGTTCGGGTAGCTATGCGCCATGGTAAACCAATCTCATCGCAGGCTTCCTGCATGGCTTTGCGGATATCGTTAGTAAGCGCCCGTAATGGGGTTATCCAAAGCATCAGCAAACCGTTATTTTGTTTTGTTTTATAGGTATCGGGATGTGTGTTGATGAACCCCGCTAAAAAAGGCAGGAACAGAGCAAAAGTTTTACCACTACCCGTGGGAGCATTCAACAAGCCTGAATAGCCGCCAAGGTACGCCTCCATCATTTCGGCCTGGAAAGGGAACTGCTCCCATTTTTTTTCCGTGTACCATTGCTGTATAACCTGTTGGCCTCTGCTTGTCATTATCCTGTTAACAAAATTTTTGTTGTTTGGTTATAGGTGAACCAAACATGCCAACAAAATAACTATTAAATTGGTTATACTCTTATGATCAGAAATAGCTTAATAATTATCTCGATCGCCATATGTCTTTTAGCCTGTGGCAATAACTCAAAAAAAGAAACAACTTTAGCCGATACCAATAAAGTACCTGTAGATACCGAGGGGCAGCATCTCCCGGATAAAAACGACACCACCATTCATCATACTATGGCATCGGATACCGGCACCGCCAATGTCCCCCAATCCGACTGGCTGATAACTGCCGGCAAAAGCACCGGGCATATTATTTTAAATGATGATGTTCAAAATGTGATAAAGCGATTGGGCAAGCCGGATAGCTCCGATGCGGCCATGGGCAGTTCATTGATGACCTGGTTTGCCAAACATGATATTACCAGTTATCGTACCGCGATTTTTTCGCACCGCAACATGGGTGGTAAGGATGAATCAATAAGTCACATACAAAAGATCCTCTTAACATCGCCGCAGTTTAAAACCGGTGAGGGCGTAGGTGTAGGTTCAACCAAACAGGATATTAAAAAATATTATGCATTAAAGCCAACCTCTACCTATACCAACAATGGCGGCAAGGTGCAGATTTATACTGATTTGGCTAAAGGCATCTCTTTTGAAATAGATGGCAGCGGCCGTTGCGTTGGCGTGGTAGTGCATAAAGCCAATAATACTGCTGTGGCTTATTTGAATATGCATTGAATATCTAATCATGCTCAATACGTTATTGTCACGAAGCGTGTTTCAACCCTCACGCGCTAAGCACCCTTGCTAAGCAAATCGACTACCTTTCTCTTGGGGTGCTGAAACAAGTTACCCATGACAACTTAAAAAATAGCGTCATACTGAGTGATTAAAATCCGTTGGATTCTGAAGGGGAAATGACATCTCTACCACGTCGAGTAACCATCAGGGAAGCCCTGAAAAAAACGTAATGACATGTAAAATATATTTTAGCGGTGTTGCGCGTGGGCCGCGTTAGATTGCAGTGTAAAGCCCGGAGCGTGTAGAAGAGCTGCGGGCAGGAAAAGCGAGGACTTGCAACGGAAAGCCCGGGCCGCAGGCAACGCCCATGTTATAAAACTGACCGAAAAAATACACTTAATAATCAGTAACTTACGATCACGTCATTATAAGGTACGAAGCAATCTCCGACAGGCACGTAAAAATCTTTGTTCTAATAACTTACATCGTCGCGCTCTTGGCCGCGCGGGGCCAGTTACTTTTTTCTTGATAAAAAAGTAACCAAAAAATCAAGTCAGCAGGGAGGCTTCTTTGCGCTCTCCCTGCCCAGATACCCATCGCCCGGCCTTTGCCCTGCAAAACGGTCAAAACCACGGGCTGCAATTATTTTGCCCCGCTTCGCCCCGCGTGCCCAATGCTTCTGCAAAAACTTGCTATGCCCTTTCCTTCGCTCAGAGCCACCATTGTTCTGCCCGTTTTCGTCCGAAGCTTACCTGCTGACGAAGAACTTGCTTTAAACATGTCATGGGTAGCCTGTCGAAGCATGGTGGGTATGGCTCTGCGCGTGAGTCTTCGACGGGGTACCCATGACAACTTAAAAAATGGGTGTCATACTGAGCCCGTCGAAGTATGGCGGGCAGGCCTCTGCACACGAGTCTTCGACGGGCTCAGACTGACAAGCCCTCTTTGTCATCTAATCTTCAGAGTCCACGAATTTAATCACTCAGCATGATCCGCCTTTACAAATGAACAAGGCCTTCCCGTTTCGGGAAGGCCTTGTTCATTATATTATCCATCATCTTATTTCTTTTCGGGCATCAATATCAATTTAATCAAATTTTTACCGCTCAGGTATTTATTGGCGGCATCTTTAGTGCTTTGAGGGGTTATTTGTTCAAGGCTGCTTACATGCCCCAGGATCTGGTCCGGGTTTTCGCCGTTTTGCGATGTAGAGGCAAGATATCCCGCCCAGAAAACATTTTGCTTAAGCTGCTGCTGGGTTGAACGGGCTTCTTCAGCAACAAATTTCTGGATATCTGCCGGTAAGGCGCCGTTCTGTTTAATTTTGGCTATCTCCTCCATGGTGGCATTGATCAGCTTATCCACATTTTCGGGTGCGCAACCAAAAGATATGGTAAAAGTGTAACGGCCTCCCGGAATTTTATGGTAGCCGGCCCTTACCCCGGGAGCATATACACCGCTTTCCTGCTCACGTAACCGTTCAATCAGTTTAATGTTCAGTACTTCTTCCAGCGCATCCACCTGTATATTGTTAGCTTCATTGTAATCATAATCGCCGCTAAAAACCAATTGTACTGTGCTTTTTTCACCTACCCCTTTATTCACCGTTTTGGTGATCAATCCCGCAGGCGGCTCAATATTCATGTTTTTATAAGTTTCCTTGCTGTTGGTTGAGGGCAAACCGCCAAGGTAATGCTCAAGGTATGGCTTTATTGTTTCTACGTTAAAATTACCCACCAGTGTAAAGGTAAAACCACTGGCATCGGCAAAACGTTTTTTGTAAAAATCGTAAGCTTTATCAAGTGTTGCCGCATTTAACCTTGGTAAAGTAGTTACCATACCACGGAAATTATAGTTACTTAATACAGCCGATACCGTATCCTGGTAAACACTTCCGGGATCAAGCCCTCGGGTACTCAATACGGACCTGGTTTGATCGATGTTGGCATCCCAGATGTCTTTGTCTTTACGGGGCTGGGTAAAGTACAGGTAAATCAACTGAAGGGCTGTTTCAAAATCGGCCGGGGAAGTATTTCCCGAAATACCCTGTGCAAACTCACTGATATACGGCGAAATACTCAGGTTTTTTCCGGCCAGTTTTTTATCAAGCATGCCCTGGTTAAACTGCGCTATACCGCTACCGCTGATAATAGATGAAGCCAGGTTTGCCGACGTAAATTCATCGTCACTTGCCAGTGATGTACCGCCAAAAGCGTAACCGTTTATCAGGATCTGATCGTTACGGTATTCAGTAGGTTTTAAGATCACCTTTAAACCATTGCCTAAAGTAAGCGTGGTTGTACCAAGGGCCTCATCTGTTTCTTCTTTGGCAACTTTAGTACCTTCAGGAACTTTGGCCAGCAGCGGGTCACTTGATACATTATCAATATAGGCAGTTATATTTTGGCCGCCTGTGGCAATCCAGTTCAGCAAGGTTTTTTCGTCGGGCAAATTAGCTTTTTCTTTATCCGGGGCCTGTACCACCACCACACGGTTTTGATCGCTGATAAATTTACCGGCCATGGCGTTCATATCGGCCAGGCTTACCTTATAAATATTGCCTATATAAAAATTGTATTCATAGCTGATACCCGGGATAGCTTCATCGGTTAAAAAGTTAGCCTGGTATTCACGTACAAAATTTGCCGAAGGGGTTTTATCCCTCTCCCGGTAAGCATTCCCAATGCCAACCAGCGCGTCCTGCTTGGCGCGTTCCAGCTCGGTAAGGGTAAAACCAAATTTGCGGGCGCGTTCAGATTCGGCCACTACGGCTTTAACCGCTTTTTCAAGTTCGCCGGGTTTGGCGACAACCAGAGAAGTATAAGCATCCTGGTCGCCAATAAAATTACCATAGCTGGTACGGCCATACAAAAACGGCGGATTAGGTTTTTGCAGCAACTCGTTTATGCGCGAGTTAAGCATCTGGTTAAACAACTGCACCCTTACCTGCTGCATGTAATCGCCGGTAGTTTTAGTAACCGTGCCGGGATGTTTTACAATGATCTGCGCTACAGTGTATGGATACTCGGGATCCGTAACAATTTTTACCGCGGTACCCGGTGTTGCAGGCACGGAATATTTTGTCCTCGGCTTTTCGGCGGCCGGGTTTTTAAGCTGTGAAAAGTTTTGTTTAATGAGCGCCTCAACCCGTTCGGGGTCAAAATCGCCAACGGCAATAACAGCCTGCAAATCGGGGCGGTACCAGTCCTGGTAAAAAGCCTTGATGGTTTCGGGCTTAAAGTTTTTCAGGATATCTTCCTTACCGATAGGCAAGCGCAGCGCATACCTTGAGTTGTTAAGCAGTACGGGCAATGTTTGCTGTTGTAAACGTTCCTGGGCATTTTTACCACGAAGACGCTCTTCTTCCAAAACAACGCCTCGTTCCTTATCAATTTCAGCAGGATCAAAACTTACATACCCGGCCCAGTTGGCCAATATATTAAAGCCTTTTTCAAACACGCTGACGGTATCAGTTGGCAGAGGTAATTGATATACAGTTTCGTTAAACGAGGTGTATGCGTTTAAATCGGCGCCAAATTTTACGCCTGCTTTTTGCAGGTAGTCAACCATCTGGTTTTTTGGAAAATCGCGTGTACCGTTAAAAGCCATGTGCTCGGTAAAGTGGGCCAGGCCCTGCTGATCGTCATTTTCCAAAACCGAACCGGCTTTATTAACCAGGTAAAGTTCGGCCCTGCTTTTAGGCTCAACATTGGCACGGATATAATAAGTTAAGCCATTGGGTAATTTACCAATGATCACGTCCTTGTCAACCGGTAATATATCGCTCTTGGCAGCAATGGCCTGGATGCCCGGTTTATTTTTAGGCGATGGAACAGGTTTCTTTTTTACTTGTGCAAAAGCACTTCCGCCCGAAAGTGTTAAAGCCAATAGGGCCAGCGGAACGTATTTGTTCAGGTTCATTATAAAGTTTAAATAGTCAGGGTACTAAGATGCAAAACGAAAATCTTAGTTACAAAGTATTGTTATGAAAATTAATGTTTTGCCGGAGTTTTTGAGGCCGGCTGAGAGGCATTGGGTATTACAAGCTCTTTTACCGCCGGTGGATCGGTATGCTTATATGCCTCGGCCATATTTTGCTCCAGCTCAGCCTTGTGTTCGGCTACCATACCCTGGCTTGTTTCGGATATACGGCTCAAAAGTTCCGGGGTTTTTGCAACCAGTTTTTTTTCCAACAGGCGAACTGTAAAAAACATTGAGTTCATTCAATTCAGTTTCTGTAAATCCCGCGGCGTATACTTCGGAGATTTTTTCCTTGAGTGCGTCCCAGGTTAAATATTTACCAACAAATTCTCTCATTACTCTCAAATAAGCCTCACGTTGGTTGGGGTCTACATTCTTTGCCCCCTGTTTAATAACGTTGTCCATTGTTGCATCAAACTGCTCTTTAGTACCCGTTGCCAAAAGAAACTGCTCTGCAGATTTCAAGTGTGACGGAGTAAAAGCCTTATTGGTGGTTTGTGCTTTTAAATTTGAAAATGAAAGCAGGACAATCCCTGTTAATGCGATAAGTTTAAGTTTTAGGTTCATATTAAATTTTGATAAAGATCTTTTTGATGTAGAATATCCACATCACCACCCATAAAATGAGTACCGTAAATATAGCACTTATCAATGAAGCATTTATGGGCGAGAAATAAGGTGCAAAAAATGTTTGATAAATGGATGAGCCGTTTATTTTGATCATCCCCATATAATGCGGAATAAAACCCGATAACACATAGGCCGTAATTGCATTTGTTCCAAGCACCACAAAGGGATAAGTGAAACGTTTATACCCTTGTATGTCAATAAGCCAGTAGCATAAAGCCAGTCCCATGGTTGCCAGTCCTCCGGTATATAATACAAATGAACTTGTCCACAAGGCTTTGTTAATAGGAAAAAACAAATCCCAAAACAAGCCTGCTATAACTGCAATTATTCCGTAAACAAACATCCAGTTAGTTTTGATGTTGTCATCGCGGTCTTTACGTTTTAGCCTGCTGCCCACCCTAATACCAAAAAGGGCTGTGGCAACGGCGGGAATAGTTCCCAGCAAACCTTCCGGATCCCAGGTATGCGATTCGCGCCAGAGGTGATCAGGCGTAAATACCAGCCTGTCTATCCATGCCCCTATATTGGTTTCAGGCTCCAGGTTGGCATAGCCTACACCCGGTACAGGGATACAGGTCATGATGATAAAATAACCTATAAGCGCTCCGGCAAAAATCCAGTCGCGTGTTTTTTGTGATGTTTTGAGATAAAGCACCGTGCTGATGAAATACACCAGGGCTATGCGCGGCAGCACGCCCGGCAGGCGTAAATGAGCCAGCCCGGTATCGGGGTGCAAGATCAGTTGAGTTGCCCAGGGAATCAGCAGCAGGATCATGCTACGGCGCAGCGCCTTCAGGATGAGTTTACTGTGCGAGGCCGTAGTCTTTTTGCTTTCCATAGCGTATATAACCGATACGCCAACCATAAACAAAAAGAAAGGAAAAACCAAATCGGTAGGTGTACAGCCGTTCCACTTGGAGTGTTCAAGCGGTGCATAGATATGCCCCCAATCACCGGGATCATTAACGAGGATCATCATGGCGATAGTTATCCCGCGGAACACATCAAGGGAAAGAAGCCGTTTTGGTTTTTCGGTCAGGGTTGAGGTCATAGGCTTACGATCAGATTCTAAGTTCCCCTCTTGAGAGGGGGCGCGTCGGGTCTGTGCATTGGCAGGGGTGTGTTCGTCGCTTGATGAGGAACACACCCCTCCGCCCCTCTCAAGAGGGGAGTCGCACAAGGCCATTGCTTATATCGTCCCAATTGCAATAGAGTTCAATCCAAATTCTTAAAACATATATCGTTTAAACGCCTCCATGGCCTCATATTCCGCAAGGCCAAGACGGTCATAACGCTGGGCGGTATCACGGGTACGGTCTTCTGCACGTACCCAAAACTCCCTTGCATCATCGCCTGGAAACACAGGCCTGTCCTTTTGCGACTGGTGTTTGAAGATAGCGTTTCGCTTGCGGATCACTTCCTGTGGCGACAACGGTACTGCCATTTCTATCTCATAAGTCTCAAACTCATGCCATGCGCCACGGTACATCCACAACCAACAGTCTTCCACCCAGGCTTCTTTACCTTTTAACCGTTCTAATGCCGCTAAGATGATCTTGAAGCATACCAGGTGGGTACCGTTGGGATCTGCAAAATCGCCCGCCGCGAAGATCTGCTGTGGTTTTACTTTTTGCAACAGGTCGATGGTCAACTGGATATCTTCCTCTCCTACCGAGTTCTTTTTGGTTTTACCGGTTTCGTAAAACGGCAATGCCATAAAGTGGATATGATCATCCTGTAAACCTGCATACCTTGCGCCTGAAATCGCTTCCGTTTTCCTGATGAAGCCTTTTACATTCCTGATCTCCTGTGTATCAATCTCGTTTGGTTGTTTGGTCGGGAAGAAGGCACGCATGTCTTCATATGATTTTTGAAGATGGGTGGTGTCTTCGCCGATGCTCTTAGTAAAGTCGATAGCAAATTCCATGTACCTCAGCACATCATCATCCCATACGGCAGTGTTACCTGAAGTTTGGTAAGCTACGTGTACATCATGCCCCTGGTCTACCAAACGGATAAATGTACCGCCCATCGAGATCACGTCATCATCCGGGTGCGGTGAAAAGATAATAGAGCGTTTTTTAGCAGGCAGTGCCCTTTCCGGCCTTTGCGAATCGTCCGCATCCGGTTTGCCACCCGGCCAGCCGGTGATGGTATGCTGAATTTGGTTAAAGATATCAATGTTGATATTGTATACCGGGCCCTGCTCCACTGCCAGCTGTGCCATGCCGTGGTTATTGTAATCTTCTTCGGTTAGTTTCAGTACCGGTTTGTTAACCTCATTCGCCAACCAGATCACAGCCTTTTTCTTTAACTGGTTATCCCACACGCAATCTTTCACCAGCCATGGGGTGTCAAACCTGGTTAGTTCTGACGCGGCATCTGCATCCAGTACAAACTCTACATGTTGTGACAGTTGCAGGTAGGTTGCAGGAACTTCGCCCGAGATCTCCCCTTCTACCGCTTTCTTGATGATCGGCGCTTTCTTCTTGTTCCAGGCCATCAGGATGATTTCCCTGGCTTTGAAGATAGTACCGATACCCATCGTGATCGCTTTGGTTGGCACATTCGCCTTACCACCAAAATCTCTTGAAGCATCACTCCTGGTCAGGTCATCTAAGGTTACCATCCTTGTGCCTGAGTTTGGTGCAGATCCCGGTTCGTTGAAGCCGATGTGACCTGTACGACCGATACCCAGGATCTGAAGGTCTAAGCCGCCAAGTTCTTCTATCTGCTTTTCGTAAGCCAGGCAGTAGCCTGCTACAGCTTCTTTATCCAGTGTACCATCCGGGATGTGCACATTGGCTTTATCTATATCAATATGGCTGAACAGGTTTTCGTACATGAAGGTTACATAGCTTTGCGCTGCTGTGGGCTTCATAGGGTAGTACTCATCCAGATTGAAAGTGATCACATTCTTGAAGCTCAAGCCTGCTTCTTTATGCTGCCTTACCAGTTCGGCATAAACCCCTATCGGGGTTACACCGGTGGCAAGGCCTAATACCGCTTTCTCGCCTTTGGCTTGTTTCGCGCGGATCAGATCTGCTATCCGGTTCGCTACCGCCCCAGAGGCTTCCTGCTGGTTGCTGTATACGCTTACCGGTAATTTCTCGTAACGCGTCTCTTCCAATAAATTTAATCGTGCCATGAATCTTAGGAAATGTAAATGAGGTTAGTTGTTCAAAACAAATATATCAGATATTTACATAGTGCCGTTATTATTTTAACTTTTGCGGTAGTGTAAACCCATCTAAATGGGGTTAACACGGGTTAACACATTTCAAATATTTAAAATACAAAGCATTAATAATCAATAGTTTAAACACAACCATGGGTTACACTAAACTGATATTTTCGAGCAATTAACACATCCAAACGTTTGCCCCTGTTATTGACAAAAGCAGGTGCTGATGACGCCTGCCCCGTTTAACCGGCGTCAGGCCATAAAACAAGTATCATTTGATATTAATAGCACGCCGACATCATAATCGTATTTCGTTAGCTATTTTAACAACAGGTCATCGTCACTAAAATATTAAATGCGTTTGCCTCAACTTTTGCGGGTTGCCGTACAAATAGTAATTTAAGCCCATGATAGCATTGAACCATAACTTGCAGCACCTGTTTAGCATCACTCAAAAACCATCAAAAATGGGTATCGGCCTAATGTCTGGCACTTCGTTGGATGGGCTTGACATTGCCCTGTGCAAATTTACCGGTGCTGGTTTAAGCACTCATTTTGAGTTGGTACAATTTATCACAATCCCTTATCCGGATAGTTTTAAGCAGGAAGTTCAACAGGTGTTTGCCCGGCGCAATGCAGATCTTGAAAAGGTGACTTTACTCAACGCTTATATCGGCAGCTATCACGCCGAATTGATATTGCAGGCACTTGGTCAATGGAAAGTCGACCCGCAAGAGGTTGATTTTATAGCCAGTCACGGTCAAACTATTTACCATGCCCCCCAGCGTTTACATCAGCATAAAAACTACTCTAACGCCACTCTGCAAATTGGCGACGGCGATCATATCGCCGTAAAAACCGGCATACTAACCATCAGCGATTTCAGGCAAAAGCATATTGCTGCCGGAGGAGAAGGCGCTCCGCTGGCTTTATATGGTGATGTATTATTGGGCAATAAAACCGGCCAAAACCGGGTGCTGTTAAACATAGGAGGCATTGCTAATTTAACCTGGCTTCCTGGCGACGGTGATTTTAACCGTGTGCTCTGTACAGATATTGGCCCCGGCAATACACTCATCGATGCTGCCTGCCGAAAATATTTTGATAAGCCTTTTGATGAGGATTCAGCCATAGCTTACAGAGGGAAGGTAAATGATGATCTATTAACGGCGCTCCTCTCCCATTCGTTTTTTGATGAAAAAGCCCCTAAAACCACCGGACCAGAACTGTTCAATCTTGCAATGGTTGCTGAAGCACAGCAACGGTCAGGTACAGTGAAGATTAGTGGTGAAGACCTTATTTGTACCCTAAGTGCCTTCACAGCGGCATCTATAGCCGGTTTTGTTAAGGAAAATATCGCAGGGGATCATGTTAAAATTTTTACCAGCGGCGGCGGGGCGCGAAATCCATTTGTTATTGGGGAATTAAAAAAACTATTGCCCCAAGCGACAATAGAAGATAGCAGTTTACTTGGGATCAACCCCGATGCCAAAGAAGCTATATTATTTGCTTTATTAGGTAATGAAGCCTTATGCGGTGAGCCGATCATCGGTGTTAACCCGGCAGTATTAATGGGGAAATTCTGTTTCCCGGTTTAAGCGGGGAGTTCAAATTGATTATTCCCACGCAGCAAGGCATCACATACATCTATACACCTGCGCTGTAAACGCTCCAAATAGCTTATCGTCCCATCTGCTGCTTCATGAACCTTCTGATCCGCTGCAACAAGGTACCCTTTCTGTTTGCCAGGAAATTTTTGATCGCCTTATAAGCCTCTTCATTCTCCTCTATGATGTCGGGAAATTGCGTTACCTGTTTGCGTGCCATTTGCACATGGTACATATCTTCTTTATTGGAGTGCACGCCAGTACCATCATGGCCTATATTTTGAATAAGCGACTGCGACGGGTTCAGTGTCAACCCGTTCTTCAAAAAAATAGAGGCATACCAGCGAATGGCCCATGAATTATTTTTACCGGCCTTAAACTGCTCTATCTGCTTCCAGAAATTCATTTTGCCTTCTATCGAAAAGCGGGCTATTTTCAGGTTATCGAACTGAGCAATCAGCTTATCAACATCGGGTTCAAAGTTTTTCCAGGCGCGGGCCCAGGTTGCCCAGCCCCAGCTGGTGGCTGCACGATAAAAGAATGTTTCGGGCAGTTTTTTGTCATGCAGATTGTACATATAGGCGCCGATATGCATTACCTGTTCCTGGTTTGCATATTTTGTTAATGCGTCATTAAAATACTGCAAAGTATATGGGGAAGATAACAGATCGTCTTCAAACACAATCACTTTGCCATATTCATACACCAACTGTGTTACCCCGCTGATGATGGATTCGGCCAGACCGAGATTATGATTACGCAAAATAATTTTTACCGATTTAAAACCGCTTACATCTTTTACCAGTTGCCTCACCTGTTCAACCTTTGGCTTATCGGCATCGGTTTTGGCTGCATCGCAAAAAATATACAGGCGCGACTCATCGGCCAGCAAATTTTGCTGCAAATAACTGATGGTACGGCGGGTATGGTCGGGCCGGTTATAAACAAAAAGAGCTATCGGGGCAAGATTTTGCATGGTATGATTTCAGCAGATCAGGTATTGCAATTTAAACACCTTGCATTAAGCGGGGCATTTAATTTGCAAGGCAAAATTATACCATAACCTTCCGATTGCAAACAAATAAAATAATTTGTTTTTATTCTGCCGATTTTACCGTAAATGTGGTACGGCGGTTAAGTTGCCTGCCCCCGGGGTTATCTTTGCCATTTGGTAGTTTGTTTGGGGCAACGGGCATTCTTTTGCCATAGCCGCGGGCTGTAATACGTGCAGACTTAATGCCTTGCAGTAACAGGTAATCAACACAAGCCTCCGCACGGGCCTGCGATAATTTCATGTTCGCCGCGTCGGTGCCTATTCCGTCAGTATGCGAGCCAAGCTCGATCTTAATTTTAGGGTTATCGTTCATGATGGCAACCAGTTTATCCAGCGTATCAAATGATTCGGACCGAAGATGGGCGTTACCAAAATCAAAATAAATATTCTCGATAGTTATCTGAACATTGATCTTATAGTTCTGCAGGCAAATTTCGGGGTTAATGAGCGTATCAATACCCGGCTTTACTATCGGTGCAGGAATAACTTTGGTAAAGTACCCCTTTTGCGAAATCTCCAGCTTGTACCTGGGCAGCTTTTCCTTTACCTGGAAAACATAATCGCCTTTGGCATCGGTTACCTTAACAGCCAAACCCATTTTCACGTCCGGATCTTTAAGGATTACCCTTGCCCCTGCCATGCCACTGTTAGTACGGCAATCAATTACACGGCCACTGATATATAAAAATTTATATTGCCCGGTAAACAGGCTTAAACAACAATCAGAGCCGCGTGCCGAACTCAGGTAAAATTTATTTGGATTGGTTGGATCAAGGCTATAGTACAAGTCGTCTTTAGATGAGTTAACCGGGTAACCTAAATTAACCGGGGCCGACCAATGGCCAAAATCTCCTTCGCTGCGGTAAACATCAAAGCCGCCCATGCCGGTAAAACCATTCGAGCTAAAAAACAACACTTTATCTGCCTTGTCATAATATGGCGACTGTTCGTCATATGCTGTATTTACCGCATCGCCCAGGTTACTTACAGTTTTCGGCTGCCCGGCATCATCAAGGTTACTTTCCCAAATGTCGTCGCCGCCTTCACCGCCGGGCCTGTCGGATGAGAAAAACAATCGCCGGCCATCAGCGCTAACAAAAGGGTGTTTGGAATTATAGCCTTCGGCATTAACGGTATTATTCAGCCTTACCGGCTGCTGCCATACGCTGCTTACCAGTTGACTAAAATAAATGGCAGATACTGTTTTCCCGTTCTTTTTATACCAGCGGGTAAGGTACATCCTGGTGCCGGTACCATCAAGCGCAGGTGTAGCGTATTCAATTTGTCCTTCTTTATCAAACGCGTTAAAGTTTGTGGCAAGCGCTTTAGTTGAATCGAGGATAGCCGAACTGTAAACCCTGTTGGTATAAAACTTATCCTTATCAACCAGGCGTGATGAGGTAAACCAATACCTGCCCAGGTTAACGGTAAGGGCGTAGTCGCCCTGGTCTTTATTTAAAAACACCAAAGCCGATACATCAACAGCGCGCGGGTGTTCCAATTGCTTCAAGGCATATTCGCACGAGATTATTTCTTTTTTAGCGAGAGCGGCATACTGCGGATCAGGAGTGTTGCCTGCAAACTGCTTTAACTGGACCAAAGCTTCATTATACTTTCCGTTTGCCTGCAGGCAGATGCCGTACCAAAGTGGTGTTAAAGGATATTGTGCCGCCGACCCTCCTTCAACTAACCGGGTATACCATATGGTAGCATCAGTATAGTCTTTATACAGGCGGTATGATTCGGCCAGGCGATAAATGATGTATTGATTAGTCTCAGCTTTTTTTGAACTGATTTTTTTTACTGCTGATGAACGCGGCACATTGCTTTTTGGCTCATCGGTTGTACCATCGGCAATATGCCTGTAATAATACGCGGCAGTATAGTACTCATGCCTGCTAAAGGCAGTGTCGGCCAGTGCCCTGTAGTTTTTCGCCTGTCCAAATGAAACCAACGGAAAAAACAATAGTAAGAAATAGGGTAATAGTTTTTTCATATTATATCCTTGGGCAAATTGGGGCCGGGGAATCAGTGTAGCGACTAAATATATAGCTTATTGATAGTTCAAAACCGCCGCGGCCTGATGTAACCGCGCGAAGCCCTGAAGTATTAAAATCATAACTGGCACCAATCACCATCCTGCGTATATGGTAACCAACGTTGGCAATTGCAGCGTCCTGCAGCCGGACCATACCACCGAGTACCAGGCCGTTATCATCGGCAAACTTAAGTTCGGAATATAATCCGAAAGCTTTGATCTCGCCCTTGCCTTGTTTAACGTAAACTGCGTTTGGGATCAGGTCAAAAAAATCAGAAGCTTTTATACGGACACCGCCATGTGCTGTAAACCGCATAGGCAATTTACTGGCTATACCACCCGCGGCAAATGGATCTGTTACATCATTGATATGGTTAATGCTAAGCCCGCCAAACAAATTGGCTTTATTCATCGGGTCGGCATTGTAATAATAGATACCGGCGCCTGCATCAAATACCGTTTTTGACGAATAGCCAAAATTTTCGAAATTGGGCAATGAAGGGTCAAAGCCGCTGTTCGGATCGTACTGGTTATCAGACTGCAGTTTACCCGGATCAAAACTACGGCTGATAACACCCGCCTGCAAGCCGAAATGCAGCCGTTGATTACCATCGCCTGACAGGGTTATGCCATAACCAAATGAACCATAAGCGGTAAAGTAATTATACCCGGCAGTGCCTGCTTTTTGATCAAGGATATTAAGGCCTATGCCCACTTTATCGGTTGGTTTAAAATCGGCCGATACCCCTGCTGTGCGGTAGCCATTGCTGATGTTTGCCCACTGGTCACGGTAGTTGGCAGATAAGCGCGTATCGCCGTCAAAAACGCCTGTAAGCGCTGGGTTGAGCCAAAGCGGGTAAGCATAATATTGTGAAAAATGCGGATCAACCTGCGCCTTCACCATTCCTGCAACTGCAAACTGCAGCGCTATTGTAATAATGAGTAGTAGTTTCTTCATCTTAATAGCGTAATTGTTCCTTTTTTATTCAATTGCGCCCCGTTATTCATTGCAGCTTTTAAATAGTATACGTATACACCCACGGGCATCAATGAGCCTTTATAATAGCCATCCCATCCTTTGTTAACATCGGTTGATGTAAAAACCAACTGTCCCCATTGGTCATACACATAAAAGGAAAGTATTTTTATATTTTTTCCATGTGCATAAATAATGTCGTTATTTCCGTCGCCATTGGGGGTAAAGTTGTTGGCAACATATATTATATTGTTATTATCGATGGTGGCGGCAGTAACCGCGGCCGAAGCCCCGCTAAGCGTACATGATAACGCTCCCAAGGCCTTCACTGTGATGGTCACTGATTCGTTTAAGCCAAGGCCGCTCACTTTATGCGTTAAACCGTTACTGCCCGAACTTGGCGCGGTATAGGTTAAACCGTTGTTGGTACTTACCAGGTAACTGGTAGCGCCGCTTACCGCGCTCCACTCAAAAGCTACGCTCGATGAGGTAACTTCACCAATCTTTACCACGGGCGCATCAAGGGGTTTGGTCATCTGTACCTGCACCGTAACTCTTCCGCTGCTGTTGCACCCGGTGCTGTTGGTTGCTTCCAGATAATAATTTTTTGCCGATGTTAAGTTAGCTGTAACATATGTATTGCCCTGGGCAAGCAGGTTTCCGCCGGTCGAGGCATCATACCATGAAATAACTGCCCCGCCTGATGCTGAAGCGGTTAATGTAGCACTGGTGCCGGGGCAAACAGATGTTCCCGAACTGCTTACTGTAACCACAGGCAACGGAATGATAGCTACGCCAACCGCCCCCCGGGCCGAAGAGCCGCATCCTGCAGCGTTAACAGCTTGTACATAATAGGTTGTTGCCGCTGTTACGTTGCTGATTGTATAACTGGTTCCGGTATGTAAAATGTTAGCATCGGTTGCGCTGCCGTACCAGTTATAAACAACACCGCTTTGTGCGTTTTGTATGGTAATTGTTGTTGTGGAGCCGGAGCAAACACTAACAGTGCTTTGCGTAAATTGCGGCACCGCCGGTAATGGCGAAACAGTTACCTGTATTGTTGTTAAAGGACTGCTGCAGGCGCTGTTAGATGCCTCAACATAATAACTTTTGCCTGCGTTTAAAACAGGTGTTTTGTAGATAGTACCCGTGGCAAGTATTGTAGTTTTAGCAGGCGAATCATACCAGTTGTAAGTTAACCCGGCCTGTGGCGAACTAATAGTTAACGTGGCTGCGGTTCCCTGGCAAATGGTTAGGCCCGATGCTACAGGCGACGGTGCAGGCGGAGGTGTTAAAACCTGAACATTGATCACATTACTCGCCATGGGGGTTGTACAGGTACCCGATGATACTACACGGCGGTAGTAAGTGCCCTTACTTAATACCGGCGGGTCATAGTTTTTTGATGTAGCCCCGGCAATATTAGCAAAGGTTACATTATCGGCAGATGACTGCCATTGGTATAAAAAAGTACCGTCACCGCCGGCAGGCGTGCTGCCCGTAATTGCCGAAGGGTTACCGGTTACACAAAAATCAGTAACTGTGGGGGCTGTGATCTGGTTATTGGTTACCGCTATCACGGGCTTAACAGTTAAACTTATCTTTCCGCGTGATGTTGAACTGCAACCTGTTGAACTAAGTCCCTCTACATAATAAGTTACCGCTGACGTTACATTTTGCAATACCCAGGTGCTGCCGGTATGCAAAATATTGGCATCAGTTGCAGTACTATACCAATTATAAATAACGCCGCTTTGCGAATTTTGCACGCTGAGTGTCACTGTTGAGCCCATACAGGCTGTAACCGTTGTTTGAGAAAACTGAGGCACAACAGGCGCCTGGGTAACCTTTACCTGTATAGTTGCTAACTGGCTGCCGCAAGTACCGTTTGATGCTTCGACATAATAATTTTTGTCTGCGTTTAAAACAGGCGTAGTATATGAGGTTCCCGTAGCGAGCACGGTGGTTTTAGCCGGCGAATCATACCAGTTATACGTAAATCCGGCCTGCGGCGACGCAATCGTCAATGTAGCCGGGGTTCCCTGGCAAATGGTTATTGTTGACGCTGCAGGCGATGGAGGAGGGGGTGGCGTTGAAACCTTAAGGAGCACCACATTACTAAGCGCCGGAGTTGTACATGCACCGGAAGAAACCATACGGCGATAATAAGTATCCTTGTTTAACACAGGCGGGTCATAGTTTTTTGATACAGCACCCGAAATATCATTAAATGTTACGTTATCCGCGGATGATTGCCATTGATATGAAAATGTACCATCGCCCCCTCCGGGTACACTACCTGTAATAGCTGTTGGATTGCCGGTTGAGCAAAATTGGGTAACAGTTGGCGCTATTATCGTATTGTTATTTACCGCTGCTATCGGCCTTACAGTAACATCATAATAAGAATCAAAATCCACTACGCCGCCGGTAGAGATCCTTCGGCGCAGGCTGTATACAATACTTGAAGCAGATGTATTTGTTAACGAAGATGTGATATAATCTTTTTGAGTATTTGCCGACGGTGCATTTACCCAGTTCCCGTTGTTATTTATTTGCCATAGATAACTGTCAGGTGCCGGAGTTTTTACATCGCCGTTGAGTACAGCCGCAGCGGCGGAGCAAATGGTAATTGCCTGCAGGGGGGCAACCGTAATATGGTACGGAGTAAACCGTGGTTCAACAGATCGCAACTCTGTGTTAACAGGCATGGGAATTTCAAATACCCGGCTAAAACCGGCCAACGGGAGAAAAGTCAGGCAAAATATTGCCCATAATATTATTTTATATAAAGGTGCAGGTTTAGGGTGCATAGCTTAAGTTAACGGATAATGATAATAATTATCTTTCATATTACTAAACTTTCAAAATATTTTAATCACTAACCGAACGATTTCAACGCCAGTCAGCGTTGAGTTAACCCAATCAGTTATATTATTAATTATTTTATTGTTAATCCAGGTTTATCAATAACGTTACATTACAACGGTATCTTAATCTCTTCTACGATACAATTAATTATAATGTTCACATTATCAAAAAATTTTAAACTATACTTTACTGCGATTGAAGCTATTACAAATTTCAACCTTTAAATGTGTGGGCAAACCTGTGCCGGGTTAGGCGGGCGACGTGAAAAAATATAACTTATGGATAACTCAAATCCTCCCTGCCCTGCGGTTGCGGTACGCAATGCCGAAGTATTAAAATCATAGCTTGCCCCAATTGTCATATTATTAAAACGATAGCCCACATTGGCCGCCGCTGCATCCTGCAACCGTAGCATAGCTCCAAGAATAAGCGCGTTGTTATCGGAAAACTTAAGTTCGGAATATACGCCGCCTGCCCGAATTTGATTTTTCTGTTGCTTTATATAAATAAAATGCGGTGTAACATCAAAAAAGTCAGATGCCTTTATCCGCACCCCGCCATGAATATTAAGCCTTACCGATAAACGGCTGTTAATTCCTTCGGTAGCAAACGGATCTTTGGCATTAGTTAAATGGGCAAGACTTAACCCTAAAAAAGGATTAGCAGCAGTGAATTGATCGCTATTGTAATAATATATACCGGCGCCGGCATCAAACACTGTTGCCCCAGAGTTAACAAAATTTTCAAAACCGGGAAGAGTTGGATCAAAGCCGCCCATTCCGGGGTTATATTGATTATCCAGCTGAATTTTATTTGGATCAAAACTCCGGTTTATAACTCCAGCCTGTACCCCAAAGTTCAGATGCTGCGTCTCATCGTCGGATATAATTATACCATAACCAAATGAACCATAAGCGCCAAAGTAATTGTATCCTGCTGCGCCTGCTGCCTGGTTTATAATATTTAACCCGAGGCCAACTTTATCGTTAGGTTTAAAATCTGCAGATACCCCTACAGTCCTGTAGCCATTACCGACAATTGCCCATTGATCTTTAAAATTACCCGTTAAGCGCGTCTCGCCGTCAAAAGCCCCGGTAAGCGCGGGGTTAAGCCATAAAGGGTAAGCATAATACTGCGAAAAATGCGGATCAACCTGCGCTTTCAGTAACCCGGCAAACGCAAGCTGGAGTAATATTGTAACTAAGAGGATCCGTTTCTTCATCGTAACAGCGTAATTGTTCCTTTTTTATTCAATTGCAGTCCACTATTTGTTACCGCCTTTACGTAATATACATACACACCTACAGGCTCCCGGGTGCCTTTATAATATCCGTCCCATCCTTTACCCATATCTGCAGAAGTAAAAATAAGTTCGCCCCATTGGTCGTAAACATAAAATGCAATACTTTTTATACCTTCACCATGCACATAAACTATATCATTATTGCCATCGCCATTAGGCGTAAAAGTGTTTGCCACATAAATCTGACTTCCATTTGGACTAATGGCCGTGCCTGTTACAGCAGTTGAACTGCCACTTAGCTGGCATGATGAAGCGCCGAGCGCCTGCACCAGTATAGTAACCTGTTCATTAAATTGCAGCCCGCTAACGGTATGACTTAAGCCATTGGAACCTGAGCTTGGCTGGCTATAAGTTTGCCCGTTATCAATGCTTACCCGGTAACCGGTAGCACCCTCTACAGCATTCCATTTAAAAGCAATACTTGAGTTGGTGGTAGCATCCACGCTCACAACAGGAGCGTCCAATTGCTTTAACATGGTAACATCAACCTTTATGCGTGCAACTGTACCACAATTACCGGTATTTACAGCCCCTACATAATAACTGGTTGATGAGTTCAGACTCGGTGTAGTAAAGGAGTTCCCCGTATAAACAGGTGTTATAGCCGAAGCGCTTGTATACCATAATATAGTATTATCACCGTCACTGCTTGATACTGTCAACGTTGCCGTAGTACCGGGACAAATAGCTGTATTATTAACGGCTATTTGCGGCAATGCGATGATATTTACATTAACAGCAGTCCGGATACCGGACGCGCAGCCGGCTGCATTTACGGCTTCGGCATAATAAGTAGCCCCACCTGTGAGTACAGGCGTGGTAAAACTAATCCCGGTATATAGAGGCCCTTCTGTGGTAGCGTTGCTATACCAGTTATAAGTGAAGCCTGTCTGCGGGTTCTGGATCTTAAGCGTGGCTGTTAAACCTGCACAAACCCTAACGGGGTTTTCAACCAATGCCGGGGCAGTTGGTACTGGCGCCATGCTTACCTGTATTGGAGCGAGGGCACTGCTGCAGATGCCATTAGATGCCTCAACATAATAGCTTGTTGCTGTGTTTAGTGTCCCCGTAGGAAATGATGTACCGCTAAATAGCAGGTTATCTTTTGCTGAAGAACTATACCAGTTATAGATAATCCCGGTCTGCGGGGCACTGATAACTATAGTTGCCGAAGTACCCGGACAAATTACAGGCGGAGTACCCGCAAACACAGGAGTAGCCGGAACAGCCAGGATAATAATACGCACCACATTACTAATCGACGGTGTAATACAGCTGCCTGACAACACTGTACGGCGATAATAAGTATTAACATTGACAGGCGCCGGGTCATAATCTCTCAGCGTTGCCCCCGGAATATCCGTAAAAACGGTATTATCGGTGG
This sequence comes from uncultured Mucilaginibacter sp., assembly GCA_966212355.1. GTDB lineage: Bacteria > Bacteroidota > Bacteroidia > Sphingobacteriales > Sphingobacteriaceae > Mucilaginibacter. Next base: position 12,753 of record CBIHRB010000036.1, on the reverse strand, counting down.
AAATTTGCCATTGGTATTTGAATACCCCGTTACCACCCGTTGGGTTTCTTCCGGTTATAGTTGATGCATCACCGGTGATACAAAATGAAGTTACCGCAGGTGCTGTTATATTATTGCCTGCTATTGCTGTTTCGACCGTTACTATTACTGTATTGCCTGCAAGTGGCATAATACACGAACCCGAGGTAACCAAACGCCTGTAATAAGTTGTTGCTGTTATGACGCCGGGGTCATAATTTTTTCCCACTGCCCCGGATATATCTGTAAATGATATATTATCGGTTGACTTTTGCCATTGATAGGAATAAGTACCATCGCCTCCCGTCGGAACACTTCCTGTTATAGGTGCAGGATCGCCATTGGCACAAAACGTGGTTATGGCAGGGGCGGCAATTGTATTACCGGCAATGGCAGGCAGCATTTTTACACCGGCAACATTACTTACCACAGGCAGAACACAGCTACCTGATGATGCAATACGGCGGTAATAAGTATCAGTATTAACGGGCCCCGGATCATAACTTTGTCCTGTTGCGCCGGCTATATCGATAAAAGTTATATTATTTGCAGATGACTGCCACTGGTAAGTAAATGCCCCGGTTCCTCCCGATGGTACATTACCGGCTATAACCGCCGGATCGCCGCTTACGCAAAATGTTACAGCTGCCGGGGCCGTGATCAGGTTGTTGATTACAGGTGTTGTACCCTGGATTTGAATACTGGTAATATTACTTGCCAATGGCGTGGTACAAGCTCCCGAAACAACTAACCGGCGAAAATAAGTTGTTACACTTGCAAGCGGCGGATCGTAATCTTTTGCAGTTGCACCTGTTATATCAGTAAAGGTTATATTATCTGCTGATTTTTGCCATTGGTAGGTGTATATGCCATCCCCTCCTGTTGGTGTACTGCCGGTAATAATCGAGGCATCAGTGGCCGAACAAAATAGATTAACAGCTGGAGCCGTGATGCTGTTAGCTGCCAGTACAGGCTCAACCTTTATAATAACGGCAGTACCCGTTACCGGTAAGGTACAAGTACCCGAGGTAACTATACGGCGATAATAGGTCGTAATATTAGTAGCAGGCGGATCGTAATTTTTTGCAGTTGCACCCGTTATGTCAGTAAAGGTTGTATTATCTGCTGATTTTTGCCATTGGTAAGTATAGGCGCCATTGCCACCGGCTGGCGTGCTGCCTGTAATAACAGCTGCATCTGCCGATGAACAAAAGGTGGCAATTGCGGGAGCAGTGACAACATTGTTGGATATGGCTGCTGCCGGCTGCACGGTTATATCGTAGTATGAATCATAAGCTATTGTTCCGCCGGTATTAGTTTGCCTGCGCAAACTGTATACTATATTTAAAGCAGTATTATTTGTTAACGCCGACGTGGTATAGTCTTTATTATTTATTGTACCAGGAGCATTTACCCAGCTATTGTTATTATTTATCTGCCACACATAACTACCAGGCACCGGAGCCACTACATCTCCGGCCAAAACCGTAGCAGCACCAGAGCAGATTGATTTCGTGCTAACAGTATTGGTCGCAAAAACAACTTTCACTGTGTAATTAAGTGAGTTGCAATTGTTGCCGGTGAGTTTATAACTTACAGGAACCGTAAAATTTTCTGCAACAGCCGATGCCGGACTTAATGTTACCCCACCCGGAACAGTTATATTAGGTTTTAACGCTTTTACATCAGTACCAGTGGGTACTGTAACTGTAATGAGTAGTTTTGACTGATCAATAACAGCCGGAATACTTTGACCGGGAATGGAAAAAGCCGTTATTTTTAAATTTGCTGTTGCTGTGCTCTGAACATACTTTCCTACAAAACTATCCCTGGCGGTACTTTTCGCGGTAAGCATAAGGTCGCTGCAGGTTGTGGCATCAAAATCAACAGTAGAACAAAACGAACCAACCAATAATACATCGTTGTTATTGTCTATTTCAACGTTTCGTCCTAATGTATTACTGCAATCAGGGCTGCCTGCACTAAAGGCCCATTTATAATTTAAATCCGAATCATATTTTGCCAGGAACAGATCTTGATTCCCATGATAAGAAACAGGAGCAACTGAAGTCGAGGAAGGATCAAAATCAATTGTCCCATCAAAATACCCGGACAAATAGATGTCATCATTCTTACTGGCTACGATACCATAATTGTAGATATGGGCATAGGTGCCCCCAACATCATTTGCAGCCAGCAGATCACCCGCCGCGCTGAACTTTGCAAGAAATATATCCCGCTGGCCTTGAGGAGAAAGGCTTATCTCCGTATTAAATATAAGAGGTGATGAAAAAGGCCCATCAATATAGATCTCATTTTTTGAGTTTACACAAAGATTGGTATTATTGCTGGTTACGCTGCCTGCAATTGTTTTAACCCATATCAAGATGCCATTTTTATTGTACTTGGCAATAAAAGTAGACGCACCATTAGCATTAATATTATAAGGGGTGCCTAAAGGATTAAAATTAACCGTGCTTGAAAAAACACCGGATACAATTACATTATCATTTGCATCAATGGCGCAATTATGAGCTTCGCTATTAACTGCATCTGCCAGATTCAATACCCACACCGGGTTTCCTGTTGAGTTAAACTTTACCGCCATACCCGAGAATCCTCCCGGTGCACTGTAGGTTTGTCCTCCTACGGTTACTGAACCCTGAAACTGGGATACACCAACAACATTCCCCTGACTATCCGCAACTATTTTCCCTCCGTAATCGGTGGCCCCTCCTCCTATAGATTTGGCCCAAGAAAATGCACCATTGGTAGTAAGCTGAATAATGAATTCATCCTTATCACCATTATTCGTAAGCGTAAAAGCCCCGTTCCCCGGATCGGCATCCATAAAGTTTGAGTCATATTGTCCGCTTATTGTAGGGTTGCCATTATTATCAATGGTCATGGAGTTAACCTGGTCGATACCTCCGCCCCCCATGCTCTTAGCCCAGATAAGCTTACCTGCCGGAGTATATTTAGCTACATATATATCAAAATCATTAATGCCTCCTGCAGTTGAAAGATTATAAACACCTGTCGGGGTTGGATCAAAATCAACAGTACCACTGAAAAGACCGGTTACATAAACATTATTTTGCTTATCAATTTTTACAGCCGATGGAATGGAATTAGCATCAGAGCCACCAATATCATCAACCCATTGTGGTTTCGATATCTGTCCCAAACCGGCAAACGGAATGAAAAAAACGCCAAAAAGAAGCAGGAGAAATAATTTTGTGACAGGATTAGGCATTAAGTTTTAACAGCATTAATTATTGTCTAATTATAGCAATAAAAATTCAATTCACAATAGCAGATAACCACTGAAATTCTGTTATTTATTTTAAAGCACCCTTTATCTTGCTTAATATGGAATCTATTTTTTCATTAAGATCGTCCGAGATATGGCAGTAATAGGTAATTATAATGTATACCAGTGCAGTTATACTGCTCCTCACCGCAATGTCCAGGTACAGGTTCGGCATTAGCCAAAAGTATTTTCCTGCAAAAAAACTGGCCACCGAGATGAGTATGATTAAAAGGTGCTTGTGGTCAAAAGGCTGCATTTTAAACCTGTATTTAATATAAAACCAGGTACAGAAATTCAGCAATATCATGGTAACAAGATAGGCTACTGCCGCCCCCATGCCCTTAAAGCCGGGTATGAGCAGGTAATTGAGCCCGATACTGAAAACGCTGGCAAAAAGAATAAACAAAGTTACCAGTTTATATTTGTGCGAAGTGGTTACAATGTAAGTGTTCAACCCACCGGTTATATCAACCAAAAAGCCCAACCCAATAATTATGATTACATTAAATTGAGCGCTCTTTTCAGGATCATGCACAATACCAAGCAAATTATTTTTATTGATGATGATCCCGACAAAAAGCAGGCAGCCAATTACCATTTGTATGATGGATGTTTTGCGGTACACGCCGGCAATATTCTGCATGTCTTTTGATTTCCATGAATCGGCAATAATTTGATAGGTAGTGCGGCTGAGGGCCTGGGCAGGAACGCTGATCACCACTGCAATATTGAAATACCAACTGTAAACCCCCTGTATGGCATCTCCGGCCATGGAGCTCAGCATAACCACATCTACCTTTTGCAAAAACACATAAATGGCAACAGATATAAAAGTAAACAATCCATAATTCAGGGTCTCGCTCTTCTTTATACTGCTAAATTTCAGATCATCTAACCTGTGCGAAAACTCACCCGATATAAATAAGCTAATCATTAATAAAGCTGATATTGCGCCCCATGACGCTATGTATAACACAATAAAGCCATCAAAATTCAGCCATTTAAGCGCCATCATTACCAATAAAACCGTTGTTATGAGCCTAATCAGCACATCACGTAAAAAACTGGAAAAAATAGTTTTATAAATTATCCTGCCGGTTACCTCCAGGTAATTAAAAACCACGGTAAAAAAAGCCAGCGGAATGAGGTAGTAATAATACTTTACAAATAACGGCGAATTTTTAATATATGCAGGCAGGATAACCGGTCGTAATAAAACGAACAAACCGGTTAATACTACAAAACCCAGCAGCGACAATCCGGCTGTCCAGTGGATAAAGCCATTGTGTTTACGGTCGGCCGTGCGATAAAAGGGGAAATATTTAGCTATGACCCCGGGAATCCCAAAAGACGCAACCAGTGAGTACAGTACCGACATATTAATGAGCAGGTTATAAAGCCCATACTGCTCATTGGTTATAAAAAAAGGGAACAGTAAAATGGTGTTTATATACGCTATCACCATACCAGCGTATGATACCATCGTATTTTTATAAACCTGTTTTTTAACGATTCCCATTGGGGGGGTAATTAGTACTTAACGCCTATCCGGCCGGTATAATCTATCCTGTTTAACAGCAACGGTAATTTATTGCCTTCAATATATTCGTCAACGGCTTTACGTGCACCTTCCCAATGGCCGTAATCGTCAATGATGATGACACCTCCGGGTACTAATAATGGATACAAATGTTCCAATTCATGTTTAGTTGACTCGTACCAATCTGTATCAAGCCTTAGCAGGGCAATTTTACCCGGCAGGGTTTGGGGGATACTATCCTCAACCTTGCCTTTTACATAGTGAATTAATTGCTTCGGATATTTCAGCCTGCCAACATTGGCCTGCACTTCTTCCAGGGCCGAATAACACCATACCGACGTTGGATCTTCCTTTTGGCTGCTATTCATCAGCTCATCTGCACCTGTACCGGTAAAAACCTTGTCAAGCTCGGTAGGTTCAGACATGCCTTCAAAAGTATCGTACAAATAAATATTTCTTTTGGTATCACCTGCTTTAATCAATGTATCAATAGCCGCCATGGTGCTGCCTCCGCGCCATACGCCGCATTCAACAAAGTCGCCCTGAATGTTGTTTTTTACCAGGTAGTTTACCGCATTGCATAATGATGCAATACGTTCGGGCGTGGTCATTGTATAAGGCTTTACCTTGTGATAAGTATCGAGCGTTGCTTTATCAAAATCGGCAGGCAGGCCATCAACAACAAGGCGTGGATCTGGCTTAACCAGGTCATAGCCTAAATTTTTAATAACCGAATGCATCAGTTTCTTTAACATGTTAATCTTTTTTTATTGCTTGCTTAAGTATGTTCGTTAACGTATTTATCCTATCATGGATGTCATAATTTTTGCGGATGTGTGCCGCTTCTTTATTGCCAAGCCTGGCGGCTAACTGCACATCTTCTACTATTTTTATCATATATCCGGCCATGCCTTCAATATCATGTTCGGGTACAAGGTAACCGGTTTCGCCATTAATTATCGCTTCCTTAATGCCTGCATGTTGCGTACTCACAATAGCGAGACCTGATGAACCGGCTTCCAGTATAGTGTTAGGCGTGCCTTCCATATCACCGTCTGTTGCAGTAACAGAATGTTGTACGTAACAACGCATTTTTCGCATCAGCTTATGGATATCAGCGCTTGTTAATACTCCGGTTAAAGTAACATGATCGTTTAAATTCAGCTGTTCAATTGTTACTTTTACCTCCTCATACAGCGCGCCTGTACCAACCATCCACAAATGTGCTTCAGGATATTTTTCATGTACCTTTTTAAACGCAAGTACGGTAGAAACCGGTGATTTTTTTTCAACAAACCTTCCAATAGTCAAAAAGTCAGGACCGGATTGCGATATATCTATCTGTGGGAACTTGACGGCATCAACCCCATAAGGATTAAGAACAATTTTTTCAGCGGGTGCGTCCAGACCTTTCAAGGCCTCAACCATATCCTTAGAAACTGCAATGATTGCAGAAGAATAGTTAAACGCCTTTTTGTAAAGTTTTTTATAGGTGTTTATGGTTGGGGTATGATGGGCATCGGCTCCATGAAAATGTACAACTAATGGTATACCTGTGTGTTTACATGCTGCAGCTACCATTGCTCCGACCATGCCGTATTCGGCAAGCACCACATCTATATGGTTTAATTTTAAGTACCGGGCCAAAGCCTTTGTACGTACGTTTATCTCTTGTTTTTTAAATATCCTTTTTTGGATAAAATAACTTAACAATCCTATTTTTGATCTGATAAGAAATTTTCCATTGTCATCATAAAGCGGAAAAGCACCTCCATAAAGCACCTTTTTATTTGCTTTTATACGATCAATGTGTTCCTGTATAAAAGTTTCTGAAAAGGCATTTTTATTGGGTTTTATAATGCACAAGTTAAACGTATCCATTACAAAGTACTGGTTGGCTTTTGGGCTATCACAACATATAATGATGCGTCCCTGTCGCGCTGCGACTGCGAATGGATCATATCAAACAAACGGATAAAGCTTTGCATTACAAAAGCAAATGGGGGCACGATAAATTTAGGCATTTTTAGCAATATGGCATCCTGAAACAGTTGGATACCACTTGCAGCAAGGCCCATAATACCATGAAACGAGGTGATTTTAAACCCCTCGGCTTCGATGGTTTTACGCAATCCGGCACTTGTCCACCTCCAGTAATCGTAAGGTGTTGGGTGATAATACCAATAACCGTGAGTGGTACATATGATACTTCCACCGGGCTTTAAAAGCCGCAACGCTTCTGAAAGATAGCTATGGGGTGAGTCAACATGCTCTAATACCTGGTTTGAAAGAATAATATCGCAAAAATTATTAGGCAAAGTTGTTTTGCTGTCATAATCAATATGATAATCGGCCAGCGGGTTAATATCCAGATCGACGCCTATATATTTGCCTACCATTGGTTCAATAACCGATTTATATGGCATATCACCACAACCAAAATCTATAAGGGTAAGGTTTTTATCAGCGGCAGTTAGTTGCTGCATAGTTTGCAACGTCGCATCTCTAAGTTTTGTCAAATGCACATAGCGTGTAGAAAATAAGGTAGGATTAAGCCTGGTATTGCTATTCATGGCTGCAAATGTAACTGTTTTTGCACATCCCGTAAAATACCTGTTATAATGAAACTCATCTTTACCTGATATCACTTTTAACAGCTTTCATAAATAAAAAGGGAAGACCAGCGAGATGTACGCTGATTTTCCCTTTTTTAGGTAATTTCCTAACCTCAATACTTTTTCGATACAAATAATTTATGGATTTCGTAAGCACTTAAAGCCCTATGATAAATTCTAACTTCGTCTAAAGAACCGCGTACCATATATCCGTTTGTGGGAACGTCCGGATTATCCCGGCCAATATACAGGTCAGCATCGGTATTCACATTTGGCGACGGCATATTGTTAGTTACATTATCAAGTGCTCCATCAACGTAGATACTTAACTGTTGCTTTGTTACGGTATACACGCTCGTAAGTAAATGCCATTGGCTCAAAGAAACAGCATGTGTTCCACGGGCAGCAGCGCTTCCTCCTCCCGTTCCGTAAGTTACAATACCCAATGTTGAAGACCCGTATCCGGTAATACCCCAGGCCCAACCATTTTCAACGCCCGTATGATGTTTTGTTAAAATATTATTACCAAATGAATAGTTATACTCATCTAACTTAACCCATGTGCTTAATGTAATGCTTGTATTGCTTAAACGTAACGCCTGGTTATCTTTTACGACAATATAACTGCTCGATCCATTGAAATAGAAAGCACTGTTCGCCTTTCCGAACCTATCAGTTGTTGACGATATGTCATTAGCTTTGCCATTATTTTTATAAGGCGAAAAATCGTTAAGGTTATTATTAAAAGGATAGTAAGCCAACAAACCAATACTTAAACTGTCCTTAACCGTTACCAGGCAAGTGGCTGTTTTTGTTTTGGCCGAATCAGTAACTGATATCTTTGAGGTACCTTCATTCTTAACCGTGATCCTTCCTGTTTTAGAAACAGATACAATCGAAGTATCAGAAGATTGCCATAAAAATTTTGAGGTATCAAATGAAACGGGGTCTACCTTCAAATCCATTTGCACCACATTACCGATATAAGCGGTTAAAGTATCAGTAATTGTTATTCCCTGAAGCTTTACAGGCTGAGGACTGGGATTGTTTTGCTCTTTATGACAAGATGAGTAAATGACAATGGCGATTAAAGCCAATAAAAGCGGTATTCTTTTTTTCATGTAATAAGGTTTTGGCTTCAAAGATATAAAACTTCACATAAATTAGCACAACACTGCGCCAAAACCCATCAATACCAATGGAAAATCAATTGGCGGCTTTCACCGGACTGCCTGAAGCTGCCTTTTTCTTAGCAGCTGTTTTTGTAGTCACCAGCACAACACCATTTACGGCCCTCTCCCCATAAATAGCAACAGCGTTTTTATCTTTTAACACATTTATTTGTTCAATATCATTCGGATTAATCCTATTTAAAGGTGTTCCCTGAGCCTGGGTTACGCCATCGATAATAACTAAAGGCGATAAATTACCATTATACCTATCCCTAAGGATGATCGGGGATTTTGTGGTATCCACAACTACTTTGCCGGTATAAATTACCTGGTTATCGTTGGTTGGATTTACAACAACTCCGGTTTTATTTTCACCGGGTTTTGCCGGTTTACTATCGGCCAGCGCAAAACTTACCGGAACGGAATATTGAACTTTTACCGCTCTTCCATTTTGAATACCCGGTTTCCACGCCGGTGATATGCTAAGCACCCGTACGGCTTCTTCATCGCAGCCTGAGCCTATCCCCCTCAGCACCTTCATATTTGATAGCGATCCATCTTCTTCAACAACAAAAGTTATGATCACCCGGCCCTGAACATCATTATCACGGGCGGCTTTAGGGTACCTGATATTTGTTGCTAAAAACTTGCTAAATGCCTCTATACCTCCCGGGAATTCGGGCACCTGCTCAACCGATGTGAATACAGGACCGGATACTACCTGGCCCTTGATGGCCGGCGCGGAAGTTACCGGTTTATCAACTTTAACTTCATCTGCAGCGAGAGCAAAATTAATGGGTACCGAATACTGCACCCTCACCGGGCGGTTGCCCTGCATTCCAGGCTTCCATTGCGGCGATAATTTCATCACCCTTAAGGCCTCATTGTCAAGATCGGCGGTAATACCTCTTACCACTCTTTGATTTGAAAGCGAGCCGTCCCTTTCAACAACAAAAGTGATGATCACCCTGCCCTGGATCTTTTGCTCGCGGGCTGCCGCCGGATACTTGATATTAGTTGACAGAAATTTGCCAAAAGCTTCCAGCCCGCCCGGAAACTCGGGCACACGCTCAACCGAGGTATAAACCGGCGTAGTATCTCGATCTGCAACCGGCCGTTCTTCTGTTTGAGCCGGCCCGTCAATAGTTATTTCGGTTACTTTACTGGCCGGAGTTGAAAATACTTTATCGGCCCTGGTGTTTATTACAGTAATGGTATCGCTGTTATTAATGGTTGCCGACGAGAGGATCATCATCAAAATAAACAGCGGCGCCGAAAGCCCATATTTAATGAGTGCCATACGGTGCGAATTGTTTTTTTGCAGCATGATGATACGCTCTTTCAACAGGCTTTTATTAAAAAACGAATTAACCAGGTCATTAGTTGGTGTATGGAATGTTTGGCTTAAAAGCAGCATGGCATAATCAGCCTTATCGGTACCGGCTTTAACAGCATGCCTGTCGGCAATAAACTCGTGGATATGCTTTATTGCCCTGCGATAAAAATATACTACCGGGTTAAACCAGTTAACAATCATCACCAGCTCAATCAGCAGCACATCGGCCGAATGCCATTGCCTGGCATGCACATCCTCATGTGTTGCTATAGCCGCATTCCCCTCCCCATCGGCATTTAGCTTTACTTTTTTGAAAAAGGAATATGACACGGCAGATACCGGCTGGCTGATCACCTTTTTTAATTTAAACAATTGCCAGATCAATCTGCCCGATAAAAAGACAATTCCTGCAAGGTATAAAATCAGCAGTACCTCCCCGATGCTAACATGCGATTCTTCTATCGGTTTAAAATTATAAACCAGCACCGGGCTGCTGTACAGGGTGTATTTTACCTGCTGGGTAATGAACAGGTTTTGCACCCAGTTAGCCTGTATAACCGGTATCGTGAATGATAACAGGGCGGCACTTACCAGGTAAAGCCTGTTAAGCTGAAAAAAGGTTTCTTTACGAAGCAACAGCACATAAAACCCGTAAAACAGCAACAGGTATATGTTTACCAGTAATAAATATTGCCACCAGCTCATAACTATTTTTCTTTTAGTTTTTCAATCAGTTTCATGATCTCATCGGCCTCTTTCAGGTCGATCTTTTCTTTCTTTACAAAAAATGAAAACATGCGGTTAACGGAGTTGTCAAAGTAGCCGCTCAGCAATTTATCGGCAGCAAAGTTCTGGTATTGCTCTTTGCTGATCACCGGGTGATATTCATGGCTTTTGCCAAACGCGGTATGCCCAACAAAACCTTTGGTTTCCAAAATGCGGATTATTGTCGACACCGTATTGTAGGCGGGCTTGGGCTCGGGCAACTGGTCGATAACGTCTTTAACATACCCTTTTTTTAACTGCCAAAGCACTTGCATTATCTGCTCTTCGGCGCGGGTTAACTCTTTAATTTCCATGTGCGTACTTTAAATATTAATACCTCGTGTATTAATGTGTTTAATTGGTTAAACTAAGGTAAGGGATGTATTTTATATTTGCAACTAAATTTTTAGTTATTAATTTCTTAAACTTTTAATCACCATCTTCGTTAAGTTGATCACATCTAATTATACATGAACATAACCTTCCATGGTGCTGCCCGTAACGTAACCGGCAGCAAGCATTTACTCCGCTTAAACGACGGTACCAGCATATTATTAGACTGCGGCATGTTCCAGGGACTGGGCGAGCAAACCGAAGAAATGAACGAACATTTTGGCTTTAATCCCAAAGGTGTAACGCACATGATCCTTTCGCACGCGCATATTGACCATTGCGGTTTAATTCCGCGGCTCGTTGCCGAAGGGTTTGAGGGGAACATTTACTGCACCCCCGCCACGATGGACCTTACACGCATCCTGCTGCTCGATTCGGCAAAGATCCAGGTACAGGACACCGAGTATAGTAACAAACACCGCATCCGCAAAGGCTTGCCGCTGCTTAATCCTCTGTACACCGAAGAGGATGTAATAGAGGCCCTTCGCCTGTTCAAAATTGTTGAATATGGCGAAGAGTTTGAAATTACCCCCACCGTAAAATTCAACTTTACTGATGCCGGGCATATCCTGGGCAGCGCGGCAGTGCATATTACCGTTACAGAAAACGGCCGGGATACCCACATTACTTTTAGCGGCGATGTTGGCCGTTATGACGATCTGCTGCTGAAAAACCCGCAAACATTTGAGCAGGCTGATTATATTTTACTGGAATCAACCTATGGCGATTCGCTGCATAAAGAGCTGGGGCCTATTGAAGAGTCACTGCTGGAGATCATTAAAGAAACCTGCGAAGTTAAAAATGGCAAGTTGATTATCCCGGCATTCAGCGTTGGCCGTACGCAGGAATTACTGTACGCCTTAAACGGCCTGGAACTGAAAGGCATCCTGCCGGATGTTCCCTATTATGTAGATAGCCCGCTATCAGAAAAAGCAACCGAAGTATTGATGAACCACACCGAGGTTTATAATAAAAATGTGCAGGAAGTTTTAAAAACCGATGCCAATCCTTTTGGGTTTAAGGGTTTGCGCTTTATTGAAAGTGTAGAGGAATCAAAGGCGCTGAATAACGATCCGCGGCCCTGCGTCATCATTTCCTCATCGGGCATGGCCGAGGCCGGACGGGTAAAGCATCACATCAAAAACAATATCAATAATCAAAAGAATACCATTTTAATGGTTGGTTACGCAGAACCAAATTCATTAGGCGGCAGATTATTGCGTGGTGACCATGAGGTACACATCTTTGGTGAAATGTACGAGGTTAAGGCCGAGGTGCGCTCCATTAAATCAATGAGCGCCCACGGCGATTATGACGACCTGCTTCATTTCCTGGCCTGCCAGGACCCCGTATTGGTAAAAACCATATTTCTGGTTCACGGCGAGTACGACGTGCAGCAGCATTTTGCCGGGAAAATAAAGGCGCACGGTTTCCATCATGTTGAGATCCCGTATCAGCATCAGAAAATTGTTTTGGAGTAGGGAGTTTAAACAAGTAAAAAACAAAAAATTGTCATTTCGATAGAGCATGGGGATATGAGCGCCGCGCGAAAGAGAAATCTCCTATGATGAAAATCTGCTACAGAAAGGCAAAAAGTCCTG
>CBIHRB010000035.1:0-52697 GCA_966212355.1 uncultured Mucilaginibacter sp. | reverse complement strand
GGTTGCAAAGGTAGAAACCTTTTCCTTATTTCCAAAACTTTTTTTTATTTATTTTCAAAGTTTTGCAGTGTTTATCTCTCTTCTCTTTCCCTCTTCAACACCGATTCTTTTAGCCTTTGCATGAACTACCGCTCCTGTTTGAAGCGGCTGCAAAGGTGCGAATTTCATTTTGATTTAGCAAGTGAAAATTTCACTTTTTTTAACCTTTTTATTCGCTCTTAATTTTCAAAAAACAACGCCTCTTTTTCTAAAGCGGTCACAAATGTACACAGAAAACCAGCTACCAACCAAGATATATTTTCAAATAATTAAACCTATTTTACAACTAACTGTAAATTAAGGCAAAATACATCCCCAAACATCCTCATAATTAAGTAAAGGCGGGCATTTAGCTAATGTGTATATTTGAAATGTATATGAATGAGCATAATTTCCCTCCGCATTTCATCGCATCATTAAGCGCGGAAAACGGTTTCGATGAAGAAAATTTTGTAAAAGCGCACCGGTTTGAGGAGGCCCCAACCTCTATAAGGGTTAATCCTTTTAAACCATCTGCCTTAAAAAGCACACAAAATGTACCCTGGTGCGCCAACGGATATTACCTTGAAAGCCGCCCGTCGTTCACATTCGATCCTCTTTTTCATGCCGGCTGTTACTATGTGCAGGAAGCATCATCAATGTTTATCGATCATGTTTTTAAAGCAATCAACCAAAATAATGATGATGCGGTAAAAGTACTTGACCTTTGCGCGGCACCCGGAGGTAAAAGCACCTTGCTTAATTCGGCCCTGCAGCCTGCCGATTTATTAGTGGCAAACGAGATCATTAAAACACGTGTACCTATATTAACAGATAATTTGAACCGGTGGGGTACAGCCAATACCATTGTCACCAATAATGACCCTAAAGATTTCAGCAGGTTGAAAAGTTTTTTTGATATCATACTCGTTGATGCCCCCTGCTCAGGCTCGGGCATGTTCCGAAAAGATCCTGACGCGATGAGCGAATGGTCGGAAGAGAACGTGAACCTTTGCCACCAGCGGCAGGAACGCATACTTGCTGATATTTACCCAGCCTTAAAAGAAGATGGGTACCTTATATATAGTACTTGCTCCTACTCACACCAGGAAAATGAAGATATCCTGGACTGGCTTTGTACCGAGTTTGAGCTGGAAAGCATCCGCATACCTATTAATAATGCATGGGGTATTGTAGAAACACAATCGCCGGAGAAAAAAGCCTGGGGCTATCGCTTTTACCCCGGCAAAGTAAAAGGCGAGGGCTTATTTGCTTCCTGCCTGCAAAAAAAAGAAAACAGCGGCGATCTGGCCTCCTTTAAAAATAACACCCAGCAAAAATTGCCAGGCAAGGAACTTGACCAGGTGCGCTCATATATTAATAACCCCGACGACTTTTATTATTTTAAGGTAAATGACGACTGGATGGCTATTAACCGAACGCACAAGGAAAGCCTTAATATATTGCAAAGGCACCTTTATATTAAAAAATCGGGGGTAATTATTGGCAAACTTGCCGGTAAAGACCTGATCCCCGATCATGAACTGGCCTTAAGCCTTATAATTAATAAAGATGCAGTTTTGGAAACGCCCCTTACTAAGGATCAGGCAATCCAATACCTGCGGCGGGATAATATAGAACTGGCCACAACAGATAAAGGCTGGACGCTAATGACCTATGAAGGGCATCCGCTTGGCTGGGCTAAGCTATTACCTAACCGGATCAATAATTATTATCCTAAAGAAATAAGGATCCTATCGACACATCCTCCGAGGGAATGGTAACTTATAAATATAACTACGAATACAGTGTTGAAGTTTAATCTCACGCGAAGGCGCTAAGCCGCAAAGAGAAGATATTTTCAATATTGCGGCTTAGCGCCTTTGCGTAAAAAATAGTTATACTACTATTGAAATTTAAACCCTAAACCAATTTGCCAAACCTGGTTACGATAATCGGGCAGGTTTTGATCAGCATAAGGACGATTTTCGCCAAGGTCGATATTATAACGGCCGCGGATCTCCACATTGCGGTTAATATCGAAGCTTACACCAACTACACCGGCTACGTAGCTATGACTGGCATCGTTATCAATATGATCTACACTGGTACCCAAAGCGCTTTCATAGGTATTTTTGGTTGACGTTAAGAAGGTAAGCTGTGGACCAACCAGCAGGTTAAAGCCCCGTACCACCCTAAATTTAGCCAGCAAAGGCACATCAATATAATTGGTGCGCTGTGTAAATTTCCCGTCCCGGTCATTCACCTCATATCCTTTTTGCGAAAACAATACTTCGGGAGCAAATGATAGCGGGTAGATAATTGGCACATCAAAGGTTAAACCTGCATGCCAGCCGGCAAGTGAACTCGAACTATAATTGCTGTTATAAGCATCAACCGTGTTTGAAACATTTAAACCTACTGCCAAACCAACTTTGGGAGTGTAAAAATCATCATAACGGCGTTGGGGCTGAGACCTTTCAACAACCCGGCGGGGCGGGCGGCGATGGCGCGGTCCATAGTAATACCCCTGTGCGCTAACTGTCCCTACTGTAAAAAGGCACATTGCCAAGAAAAGTAATTTTTTCATCGTATTTGTCTGTTTTAAATAAGTGGCGGGAAAAGTCGTTAGCCCGTTAGTTACCGGTTGCCGCCGGCTTTTCCTTATATGTATGTTAATAACGTGATAGATTAATAAAAAACACAAAGGTTTATTAGCGGTTTGATTTTTGTAATAGTTGTAACATCATTTTCATCAAAAATTCAGAATAACGCTACATTTGGCCTATGCAAGCTTCTAAAACCCGCATTTTCTATCCGCTGATTATCATCTTCACATTTTTCACCGCCGATGTTTTTGCACAAAAAGAAAGTTATATCCAGTTGTTAGGCAAACAAAACCGCTGGGTCGATTCGGTGTATCATAAAATGAGCCGCAAGCAGCGGGTTGCACAATTATTATTTGTACGGGCGCATACCAATAAAGGGAAAGCCTATGAAGATTCGGTTGGGCAGGTGATTAAAGAACAGCAATTGGGGGGCGTTGTATTTTTTCAGGGTGGACCGGTGCGCCAGGCCAACCTAATCAATAAGTATCAAAAACTGGCCAAAGTACCTTTAATTATAACTATGGACGGCGAATGGGGCCTGGGTATGCGCCTGGACTCTACCATATCATATCCATACCAAATGACCCTCGGTGCCATACAGGATAATAACCTGATTTACAAAATGGGGCAACAGGTAGCTTATGATTTTAAACGCCTGGGCATGCAAATGAACCTGGGGCCAGATATGGATGTGAACAACAATCCTAATAACCCGGTTATCAATTACCGCTCTTTTGGCGATAACATGTATAACGTGGCCAAAAAAGGTATTGCTTATTTTAAAGGCATGCAGGATGCGGGCTTGCTTACTTCGGCCAAGCATTTTCCGGGGCATGGCGATACCAATGTCGATTCGCATTTTGATTTGCCGCTGCTTCCTTATAGTCGCAGTCGATTAGATTCATTGGAGATGTATCCCTTCCGGGAAGCTATCAATGCGGGTATCAGCGGGGTAATGATCGCTCATATGGGGATCCCCTCCTTAGATAATACGCCAAAACTACCCTCAACCCTTTCGCGCCCTATTATTACCGGAATCCTGAAAGATTCGTTAAAGTTTAAAGGCCTGGTGATATCCGATGCAATGGAAATGAAAGGGGTAACCAAATATTTCCCCAACGGTGAAGCCGATGTAAGGGCATTTATTGCCGGCAATGATATCATTGAATTATCTGAAAACTCCGACCGGGCTATCGGCTTGATCCGCAAAGCGGTGAGGCATGGCAGCGTTAGTGCTGTTGAGTTTGAAGCGCGGATCAAAAAGATCTTAGTTGCCAAATACTGGGCAGGGCTTAATCAATACAAGCCAACTGCTTTAACCAATTTAAGCCAGGACATTAACAGCGATGCAGCCAAAGCACTGGTACAACAACTAAGCGATGCCGCGGTAACCCAATTGAAGAACAATAATGTAAAGCTCAATCCATTTTTAAAAACAGCCATCGTGAGTATAGGGGTAAGCTCGCCAACGCTTTTCCAGATGGAGGTTGTAAAAAGTTTCCCGAACAGCCGCATTTTTATAATTAATAAAGATGCACCGGCCCTTGAAGTTACAAACATCCTGAACTGGCTTAAACAGTACCAGCAGATTATTGTAGGCATACATGATACCCGCCTCCGCCCGCAGAGCAAGCTTGATTACAGCAGCGATGTAAAACTGATGATTGCCGACCTGGCATCACGAAAAAACACAGCATTCAGTGTGTTTGCCAATGCTTATACCATAGCGGGTTTGCCGGGACTTGAAAAAGCAGGCAACCTGATAGTTTGCTACCAAATGTCACCTGAGCTGCAACAATCAGCAGCTAAAGTACTTAATGGCCGTTTAAAACCGACCGGTAAATTACCAGTGAGTGTGAATGCTTTTTTCACAACGGGGATGGGGTTGTAGGAAAGAGATTAGAGACTGGCGATTAGAGGTTAGGTGCGCCGCAGTTATAAATAATCTAACAGCCCATAACTGTTATTTAAACTGGCTTTCAGTTAATACTTTTTTACTTTTCATAACATTCAAAGGTATTGTGCCTCTGGCTCATAAAGATCTTCTCCAAAGCAGAAGTTTCGCATGCCATAGTCAAATGCTATAGTTCCCTTTTCTTTATTCCGGTAATAAAATACGAACCAGAATTGCCTGTCAGATTCTGAATCTATTTCCCTGATCCTAAATTCCCTGCATTCATTAAGATCGTAAACTTTTTCGCGGGTAAAAAGATCATTTTTTCGGTTGATGCTGAAGGTGCCCATTCCAATTTCGATGATCTCCTTGCCCCAAAACAACCAAATTATCGTTTTTACTGCCATAACTCCGCCAAGGGCCCAACCGCTTATCCATAGCAACATAAATACGTGGCCAAATTCGTTAGTGGAATTGAAAAGTTCACCAAATGCAGATGCTCCAAAATATCCCCAAAAAGTTACCCAGCAACAAATCCATATAATGGAGATATAATTTCGTTTTACAGGAATAGTAATTTTGAGATACTCGAAATTATCCTCAACTATCGCCCGCCCCTGATAAGGTTTTTCCATGGTTAATATTATAGCCTAAATATCATATTTATTATCCTGTTTGCAAATGCAGCAGCATCCTTTTTTATCTTTACTAAATATTATGCAATCTACATTCAATAAATATAACGCTAAATTTCAGGAAGCCTTAGCCGGTTTAAACCCCGAGCAGCTGGCCGCGGTTAACAAAATGGACGGGCCTGTGCTTGTAGTAGCCGGCCCCGGTACAGGCAAAACCCAGATCCTGGCAGCGCGGATAGGAAAAATCCTGACCGATACAGACGCTTTACCAAGTGAAATCCTGTGCCTTACTTATACCGATGCCGGCGCAGTAGCCATGCGCAAACGTCTGTTTGAATTTATTGGCCCAGATGCTTACCGGATAAATATATATACATTCCATGCTTTTTGTAATGAGATTATCCAGGAGAACCTCGAGTATTTCGGCAAGCTGAATTTGGAATCCTTATCCGACCTTGAATCGGCTATGCTATTCCGGGAACTGGTTGATGAGTTCCCGAACGATCACCTGCTGAAGCGTTTTACGGGCGATATTTATTATGATGTTCCCCGGCTTAAAAGCCTGTTCAGCACTATGAAGCGGGAAAACTGGAACGCCGAAATGATTGAGCAGGCGGTAAATGAATATCTTGAAGACTTGCCTAACCGCGAGGAGTTTATTTATAAACGGGCTAATGCCAAAGCAGGCATCAAGATTGGTGATCCGAAGCAAAAAGATATTGACGCCGCGCATGATGTGATGAAAAAACTGCTGGCTGCAGTGGGAGAGTATCAAAACTATACAGAAAAAATGAAAAGCCGCGGCCGCTATGATTATGACGACATGATCATTTGGGTGTTGCGCGCGTTCCGCGATAATGAGGAGATCCTGCGCCGCTACCAGGAGCGTTACCAATATATTTTGGTTGATGAGTTCCAGGATACCAGCGGATCGCAAAATGAGTTACTGCGTTTCCTGCTTAATTATTGGGATACCCCGAACGTTTTTGTGGTAGGTGATGATGATCAGTCGATCTTTAAATTTCAGGGGGCCAATATGAAAAACATCCTTGATTTTGCCAATGACTATGTAGATACACTATACACCGTAGTGCTAAAACATAACTATCGCTCCAGTCAGCAGATCCTCGATATTTCAAAAGCGCTTATCGACAACAATTTTGAGCGATTAACCAGTCAGCTTAATTTAGATAAAGCTTTAAAATCGTCGCACCCGCGTTTTAATAACCTGTTGGTTGAGCCGGTGATCCGGGAGTACGAAAACCCGGATAAAGAACTGGTTGATGTATCGCTGCAGATAAAACAACTGGTTACTGACGGTGTACCTCCCGGCGAGATAGCAGTTATCTATCGTAATCACAACCAGGTTGAGGAAATGATCAAATTCCTGGATGTGCAAAAGATCCAGGTAAATACCAAACGCAAGATAGATGTGCTTACCCAACCCTTTGGCGAAAAAATCATCAACATACTGCGTTACCTGGCCATGGAGCTCGATTCGCCATACAGCGGGGATGAATTGTTGTTTGAGATCATGCATTATGATTTCTTTAACATCCCCCCTATTGAAATTGCCAAGGCAAGCGTTGCTGTGTTTAAAGAAAACTTTGGTACCCTGGCTTACAATCAGCCTAAAACTTCTATCCGCCGTTACGTAAGCGAGATGAGGCCACCCAAACAGGCAGACCTTTTTCAGCCTGATCAGCAACAGGAGATGCGGTACCTGGTAAGCAATATTGATTACCTGCTCAAAGAGTCGGTTAGCGTTACGCTGCAACAGCTTTTTCAAAGTGTGATAGCCAAAATGGGCATCCTGAAATACATTATGCAGCAACAGGATAAGGGCAGCTACATGCAAATGCTTACCAGTTTTTTCGATTTCCTGAAAGATGAAAGCCGCAAAAGGCCAGACATCAACCTGCCTGATTTGATCTCGACCATCGAAATGATGAAGAAACATCAGATCCGCCTGGAGCTTAACCAAAGCATCTTTTCGGAGAATGGTGTCAACTTCCTCACGGCACACGGTTCAAAAGGCCTTGAGTATGAATATGTGTATTTTATTGGCTGCGACAAACGTACCTGGGACAGCAAAGGCCGTAACAGCGGTTTCAGTTATCCCGACACACTCACCCGTTCCGCCGCTGATGAAATTGCACAGAAAGAGGAAGCGCGCCGCCTGTTTTATGTGGCGGTAACGCGTGCCAAGCAGCACCTTATGATCTCATACGCCGCTAAGGACAGGAAGGACAAAGACCAGGAGGCAAGCCAATTTATAGGCGAGATATTAGCCAGCACCAATATGCAGGTACAATATCCTAAAGTGGATGCCATGGATATGATCGAGTTCCAGGCAACCCAATTCAGCGAAGCCGAAAAACCAAAAGTTGAATTACTGGATAAAAACTACATCAATCAGCTGCTGCAGAATTACACCCTATCAGTAACCCACCTGAACAGTTACCTGGACTGCCCGCTGCGGTTTTATTTTCAGTGTTTGATCAGGGTGCCATCGGGTAAAAGTCCGGCGGCTACTTTTGGACAGGCGGTACACTGGGCACTCAACAAAACTTACAGGCAGTTGAAGGATAATGACAACGAGTTTTTAAGTACGGAAAATTTCATGCGCGAGTTTAGATGGTATATGGCCCGCAATCGCGATTCATTTACTAAAGACGAGTTTAAACTGCGCTCGGCCTATGGCGAAAAGATCCTGCCCCCCTATTACGAACAAAACGTGCCACACTGGAATAAAATAGCGGTAACAGAACGATCTATAAAAAATATTGAAGTAGCGGGCGTACCTATTAAAGGTAACCTGGATAAAATTGAATTTGATGGCAAACAGGCTACCGTTGTTGATTACAAAACCGGTAAACCTAAAAATGCGAAGGACAAACTATTACGCCCAACCAATGATGCGCCAAACGGGGGCGATTACTGGAGGCAGGCCGTTTTTTATAAAATACTGATAGACCATGACCGCACTACCGACTGGCAGGTAATCAGCACCATTTTTGATTTTGTTGAACCCATAAGCGATGGTGAATATTACCGCGAAAAATTTGTGATAACACCGGAAGACGTAGAGACAGTAACCGGGCAGATCAAGGACACTTATGAGCAAATCATGGCCCACAATTTTAGCACAGGTTGCGGCAAAAAAGAATGCGATTGGTGCCATTTTGTAAAAAGCAATTTTAAACAAGCTGATGAGATTTTGGGGATTGTTGCGGAGGAGGAAGGGGAATAGTTTCAACGTAGAGACTTATCACATGAGTCTCCCGCCAAGTGCACCGGTATTGGTAAGGATTAAAGAACAGTATCAAAAAAATAATGGTTCATGGCAGCGATTCACCGCTAACCTATAAAATTAATGGAGCGCGGTACCGGGCTTATTGTACATCCCAATTCCTGAACGCCAGCAGGATGAGTATATGTCGGTAATAAAAATTGAACTGAACGGCAAGCTTGACCTTTATCATGGTAAAGGAGGTTTCTTAACCAATGAGTGGCATAGTAAACGTGTATATATCAAAATACTGATAGCAAAGGATAAAACAAAAGCCTGTAATAAACCAATTACAGACTTTTGTTTTTATATTAATCAACAAAACTATTTCCTCAACAAGCTCCAATTCTTCTCTGGTTATGCGGATAAACCGTATCAGGCAAAAAAATTTTAATTTTTTTCCATTAAAACAGCGTCCCCAACCGCAAAGTGCCGTTGTGGACAAAGCGTATCGACACCATTGCATCTTGCTTTTAATCAATACTTTACAATAATTTTGTTTCATCAAACCAATTATCCGGCATCTTCTTAAAACAACGGTAAAACCTAATGCAGGGCAATAGCGTGCCCTGGTAGCCTTAAGCTGTTTGTTTTACAAGCTATGCCGGTGAACCCAATTGTAAACTAAAAACCAATTTATGAACAGCAAACCAAAAACCACCTTTGCAACCCTATTGGGCCTTGCCCTTTTTGTAGCGTTATTTTTTACTTATTGCACAAAAAAACAAGTCGCGCCGGCGGCGGCAAGCAATGATGCTACCTCACCGGCATTAAAAACCCAGGCTACCGGCTTTATGCATCCCGGCATCCTCAACACGCAGCAAACGCTTGATTATGTGAGCCAGCAAGCAAACTCAAATGATGCCAACCGGCTTGCGGCTTACCAGTTTGTACTCAACTATTGTAACAACCATAGCCCCAGCGGTGCTTATAAAGCCACAGTACAGGTTGCCGGCGGCGTTACCACGCCCGATGAAATTGCTTTTAAAGGCGACGCCTTGTTAAGCTATGCCCTGGCGCTGCGCTGGGCTAAAACCGGTAACGCGTCATATGCAACTACTGTAAAACAAATACTTGATGGCTGGGCCAATAGCTTTCAAAACTTCAGTGTCACCGGCTCACAGCCTAACCAGGCTTCGCTTGAGGCTTCGTGGGCTGCGCCTACCTTCGCCGCGGCTGCCGAAATTATCAAATACTATATTCCGGCCAGTGGTGTTGGCGGCGGCTGGACCACGGCCGAAAATACCCAGTTTGTAAACTTTCTGAACAATATGAAAGACAATTACATCAATAATGTTCCTAACTTCAACAACAACTGGAACGTATCTGCAGGTTACGCTAAAATGGCTATCGGCGTGTTTGAAGACAGCCAAACCGTATATCAAAACGGCATGACCGCTGTAAAAACAGTATTGCCTAACGTAATTGCGTCAGACGGATCAATGAACGGCGAGATCTGCGGCTCGCATAATGATTATGTGCATTACCAGTACTCTCTTACCGGTTTAAGCTATGCCGCTAACATTGCCGGCATTCAGGGTGATCTATCCATCTACTCGGCCAGTAGCAGCCGTTTGTTAACCGGGTTTAATTACCAATACAAGCTGATGCATGGCACCGTGTCACCGCCATGCTCACCTAACGGTAATGTAAACAACCCTATTTGGCCGGGCATTGAAGTGGCTAACCGTCATTATGGCACCACCGAAACCGGTTATATTGCCAGCCACTATGTGTGCGACAGCAATGGTTTGCCCAATGGCGATATCGGTTTCCTGTGCTGGACAAACTATACCCATAACAATGTGCCAACTACTTTTTAACAAAGCGCTCGCTTAAATAAAAATTTTTCACAGGCTGCTCCGCTTATGACTGACCTCATTTAACGGAGCGGCTTTTTTAATTTTATACATGACTTCTGCATTAGCGGTAAGCAGCATCTGTAAAATAAATAAAGACAATTATTCTCAACATGCCGAAATTAATTCGGTCCTTTTTGCCCGGATCACTTATACTTATAAAGCTTGATCCGCTGGATCCCATATTCGCCCACCGGGATCCTCAAATGTCTTCCCTGGTGGTCTTCATCGCCATTTAAGCGGCGTCCGGGCTGCCATTTTCCGTTAACAAATACCCCTTCGTCTACCTGTAAAATACCTGCACGTACTTCATCTTTAACCGGCTTAAAACTGATTACCAAACCTGTGCCGCCTACATAAAACTCATCATTAGCCAAAGCAATGATAATACCACCGGTTAACGGCCAATCTGCATCCTTTGCTTTGGGCGACCAGCCCAGGGTTAAATCATGCGAAACCGTGAGCATGTAATCGCCCATTTGCAGCCGTATGGTATCCGCATCCTTACTTAACAATACACCTTCCATAGTTCCTTTGCGTTTAGCCTTGCTAATCTCACCTGATAACTGATGAATGATATTGTACGATTGGGAAAGTGGCTCTCCTG
The DNA here is from genome assembly GCA_966212355.1 of uncultured Mucilaginibacter sp. Classification (GTDB taxonomy): domain Bacteria; phylum Bacteroidota; class Bacteroidia; order Sphingobacteriales; family Sphingobacteriaceae; genus Mucilaginibacter. The sequence continues at coordinate 41,783 of CBIHRB010000035.1, read as the reverse complement.
CCGTTTTGTTATCAGTTTCGATAGAAAAAGGAGAAAAGCCCAGCGCTTTGTAATGGCCAATGGCATAAAAAACTTTGGCACCCACTCCATCCTCAAAACGATGCTCGGGGATAAACAGGGCATTATCAGGCCGGGTATAACGGTCATTCCAGTACTTAAAGTTAGGGTTATAAAAATCGGGCGACAGCAAGTCAATATCCGGTGCAGCTGCTTTCCATACGTCAATCAAATGCGGCAAGGGGCCTGCAGAAGGGTACTGTCCCGGCTTTTTACCCGGAGCGTTAAGGGCTGCGTTCACATACATCGGCAGCGGGTAAACGGCCTTACCTGCTTTAGCCACAGCGTTAGCGTATCCGGCAAAGTACCAGGCCATGAACAGCTCGTCGGTAGCCGGGCTTTTGCCAAAAACCGATTCCCAGTTACCTGAAGTTTTACTTCCTCCATCCTGCCATATTTTTTGCATTTCGGGTACAAGCTTGTCTTTGTACGAATTTAACCAGGAAATTAGCTTTGTCGGGACCGGTCGGTTAAAAGCTTCATCGGCCAATTTCGAATGATCGCGGGCATCCGGCAGCATGCCTATCTCGTTTTCAACCTGCACCATCAGCACAGTGCGAAGCTTACTATCGGTTTGCTTAATATGCCGCATTAACACACTAAAAGCTTTAATATCTGCCTGCAAAGCATCTTTGGAGAACGGCGTAATGATCTCTTCAGGACCTGCCATGCTGTTTACCACACGCGGAAAACGTTTCTGATTGGTTTTAACCCAACCTGGCGCATAACAGCTCATGCTGTTTTTCCAGGTGCCAAACCAAAGCAGCACCAGTTTCATGTGGTACTGCCGGGCACTTTTAATCAAATCATCAACCAGTGTAAAATTAAACTTGCCCTCTTGTGGCTCCAATAGTTCCCAATAAACCGGCGCTATCACTGTGTTAAGGTGCATTTTTTGCAGTTTGGGCCAAATTGGGGCCATGTAGGCCGCGCTTGAGGCGCTCGAGTTTCCAAGCTCACCTCCTGTTATTAAATACGGCGCTCCATCTACCAATAGTTCGGCATTATTGCCATAATATTTTATTTGTGGTATGCCCTGAGGCGGATTCTGCGCCTTAATTTTAAGCAAGGTCAAACAACAAAAAACAAATATTAATACAGTCGCCTTCATACCGGTTTACATTTAGTTTTGTATGCCTGTTAGATTTACAAAAACGGATCGATCAGTTTAATAGATCCATCAGTGTTATGCTGCAGTTCGGTTACCTTTACATTGCGCAGGTGTGTTTTGCCTGATAGTTGGGTATCATGATAAAATATATACCATTTACCTTTTATCTCGATGATGGAATGGTGGGTTGTCCACCCCTCTACCGGTTTCATAAATACGCCCTTATAAGTAAATGGCCCTAACGGACTATCACCTATCGCATAGCAAAGCAAATGCGTATCGCCGGTTGAATAGGTAAAGTAATATTTACCGTTGTACTTATGCATCCATGAGCCTTCAAAAAAGCGGCGGTCATGATCTTTGGTCAACAGCGGTTTACCCAGGCTATCTAAAATAACAGCATCTTTTACAGCACCGTCAAAAGTTTTCATATCTGGTTTAAGCAAAGCTACCTTACAGCTTATGGCCGGGGCATCTTCTTGTTTCGAATCGGTCTTTGATCCATCTGCCTCGTATTTACCGGAGATCCAGCGTTGAAGCTGACCACCCCAGATCCCACCGAAATACATGTAGGTTTTACCATCGGTATCCGTAAAAACGGCAGGGTCAATACTGTAACTTCCTGCTATTGGTTCAGGTTCGGCTTTGAACGGGCCAACCGGGCTTGCAGCAGTCGCCACACCGATATGGAACACATCCTTTTTATCCTTTACCGGGAAGTACAGGTAATAAGTACCGTTTTTAAACGCAGCATCAGGTGCCCACAACTGCCGACCAGCCCAGGGGATATCCTTGATATCAAGTGCCACACCATTATCTGTAACCTTGCCGCCAATACTATCCATCGACAGGATGTGATAATCTTTCATGGCAAAATGGTCGCCGTTATCATTTTCGGGGATGCCCGCATCGATATCATGCGATGGATAGATATAAATTTTGCCGTTAAATACATGGGCCGATGGGTCCGCTGTGTAAATGGACCTGATGAGCGGCTCGGAAAGATATTTTACTTTTTCGCCGGTATCTGTTTTTGTACTATCGCCTGCATTAGCTGTCTTTTTTGTTGGTGAGTCACATGCACTCAAAATGCATAAGGATGCAAAAAGTGCGGGGACTAATTTTGCTGTGGTAAATTGCTTGCTCATTGACGTTTGGTTTATGGTAGTGATTAATTGGTCATGTAGTTATTGCCTCCTATGCCCGGCACATAATAAAACTTCATTTTTTTATAATAATCCAGCGGGTGCTGCGGCTTAGGGTAGATAGCCGGGACAGGCATTTTTGAAAATGTTTGGAAATATAAAACACAGGCATCGCGCCAGGTTGTAGCCTCATTTAACTGAACCTGCATTAATTGTTTTACCTCTGTAAAGCGTTCGGCATCTATCCTGCCCTGCATTTTATCCCAGGTAAGCCCCATTTGCTTAACAGAATCAGCCCCTACATAGTAATGATGAACCAGTTCATCCCACAATGATCTGCCCGAGCGCATTTTATAAGACCAGCTTAAATGATGAAACCACAGCAGGTATTCGTCAGGACAGGTTCGCAGGTTTTCCCAGTGTGCCTTAACCTCGGGTGCATATTGCGAGAGTGCATCGCTGCCCGTGCCTGTACGGTCAAAGCCTATCCCGGCCGAATCGGCTTTATGGTAATAAGTGGCATTCCAATCAGGACGACCAGCATTATCTACCCAGGGACCCGGGCCGTAGTGCGTTGAGACCCCCATAATATGGTGCAGCCCAAGCGGGGTCATATAATTAACTGTGTTTTCCCTCGATTGCAGCATGAAGTTTTTTACCGGCGACACAAAGCTATCGTCATTAGTAAGAGTCATTTTGAGCCAATCGGCGGTAATTACATCTGGAGACTGGTCAGGGTTCCAGGCCATACGGCCGAAGGCGTACCAGTTGGCCTGTGCAAATGGATGCCCGCACCAGTTTAAATCAGTGCCGATGTTGGCTACGCCCGCCATACCGGTTATCAGTTTTTTATTGAAATCACCTTTAATAACCCGCGCAACCGTTGAACCTTTGCCATGTGTGTAGGTATCCGATTGCAGACATTCGGCAAACAATGGCGCTTCATAAACCAAGTGCGTTGAAAAACCGAGGTACTCCTGGGTTAACTGAAACTCCGTCATCAGTGGCGTATTAGGCATAGCCCCAAACAGAGGATGAAATGGCTCCCTCGGCTGAAAATCTATCGGACCATTTTTTACCTGGATGATCACATTATCCTTAAACTTTCCATCAAAAGGTTTAAATTCATTATAGGCCTGCTTAAAGCGATCGTCGGGTATCTTATTATCATAAACAAAGGCACGCCACATTACAATACCACGATGGGGGGCTAAAGCATCGGCGAGCATATTTGCTCCATCGGCATGGGTACGGCCATAGCTTTGCGGACCGGGCTGCCCTTCCGAATTAGCCTTCACCAAAAAGCCTCCGAAATCAGGGATGTAACTATAAATTTCATCAGCCTTATCGGCCCACCATTTTTTTACCGCGGGATCAAGCGGGTCGGCAGTTTTTAAGCCTCCGAGCTCAACCGGGCTGCTGAATTTAACCGACAGGTAGATCCTGATACTGTATGTTCTGAACGCATTGGCCAACGCCTGCACTTTTAACAAATATTGGGGCGAAAGGATCAGGACATCGGCATTTACATTGTTTACAACTGAGCCATTGATCCCTACCGAAGCATTGGCCCGCGCATAATCAATATAACGCTGGTCAACCACACCCGGCAGCTTGTGCCAGTTCCAGATGGATGAGCCCGCGTAGCCCCGCTCCACTGTACGGTTCAGGTTATCCCAATGATCCAATATGCGGTACATCATCCTTGGGTGATCTGAAAGATCCAGTTTATTAATAGATTGATTGGTTTGGATCAGCTTTAAAAAATTAAAAACACCGTACATAACCCCTGCATCGGTGTTGGCCGTTATGATGATACATTTCTTTTGATTGACAAGGGCAGTTTTGATAAGATACCCTTCGCTGCCGATGCTATCGGGGGCAGTTATCGAAAAAGCCTTTAGTGATCGCGGCGTACCTATTATAATAGTTTGCCCATTGGTTATGCTTTTAGTATCTCGTGGCTTTAGGGCCAGCATTCCATCAAGGCCAGTTAAGAGCTCGGTCCTTGCAGCTTTAAGCTGGTCAGACTGTGCCGGGAAGATCATGTTTTGCAACTGTTGCCTGTAAATGTTTGCCAGCTGCCTGTTGCTCACCTTATTATATTCAAGCCATAATTTATAGCCATTATCTGCATAAACTTTATTTATCGCCGCCATGAAAAGCAGCACCAGTAAACACACGTTCTTTAATGGATATTTGGCCATGGCGTTATTAATTCCAGCTTTATAAACCTGTAGGCGGTTTATAAAAACACATAATTGATCTGTTGAAAAATTCATGAATGAAACGGGTAAATCCCGCTTCATTTAGTATGGTTTATAAAGTTTTAGCTTTATGCAATCGATTGCAAGATAAAAACTTTTATGACTTTTAACAATAGGAATTTAATTATTGATTCCTTATTTAAGCTACCTTATTTATTGCAGCTATTGCTCGTCGTACAGTATGCGTTTAATCCCCATCTCCAATCCGCGTAACTCGGCCAGGCCCTTTAACCTGCCAATTACTGAATAGCCGGGATAGGTATCATAATTAAAGTCATCAAGTAGTTTATGCCCGTGATCAGGCCGCATGGGGATAGCCATATCGCTCCGGCCTGCATTTTTACGGGCCATCTGTTCATTGATAATTGCTTTCATCACGGCATACATATCAACATTGCCTGTTAAATGATCGGCCTCATAAAAGCTGCCATCCGGCTGCCGGGCCACGTTGCGCAGGTGTAAAAAGTGGATCTTATCACCCAGGCGGCTTATAATTTCAGGAAGATCATTTTTGCCCGATGCACCTAACGAGCCGGTACAAAGCGTGATACCATTGGCAACTGAAAGATAACTATTTACAATATCAGTAAGATCATTTAAGGACGATGCTACACGGGGCAGCCCCAGGATAGGAAACGGGGGATCATCAGGATGGATACACATTTTAATGCCCAGTTTTTCGGCATATGGAATTATCGCCCGTAAAAAATAAAACAGGTTTTCCTTTAATAGTTGCGCGTCTACCTCACTGTATTTGTTAAGGTGTTCTTTAAACTCTGCAATGATAAAAACTTCATCTGTACCGGGTAAGCCTGCCAATATTGTATTGGTTAACAGCGTTCTGTCTTCGTCACTCAGCCCATCAAGGTAATGCTTTGCAGCTGCCTGTTGATCGGTGGTAAATTCGTTAAAGGCATCCTCCCGTTCTAAAATATACAAGTCAAAGGCTGCTAAAGCCGGAGCGTTATAAAGCAAGGCCGAAGCACCGTTTGCTAATCGATAATCAAGATGCGTGCGGGTCCAGTCCAATACGGGCATAAAATTGTAACACACCGTAAAGGCTCCCTCCGACGCTAAATTTTGCAGTGTTTGAATATAATTATCAATATACTGGTCACGTTCCGCACTACCAATTTTGATACTTTCATGAATATTTACGCTCTCCACAACCGCCCAGTTAAAGCCCGCACTTTCAATTACCGCTTTCCGCTGCCTAATTTCTTCACGGCTCCAAATATCCCCGCAAGGTATATGATGAAGCGCGGTCACTATGCCGCTTGCTCCCGTTTGTTTTATTGCACTTAAAGTTACCGGGTCGCCGGGGCCAAACCACCTGAAAGTTTGTTTTAAATCTGGTACCATATTATTTAAAAACGAATTGCTATCAACGCGATAAATTTATGCAATCGATTGCATAAATTTTAAATAATCTGTAATAATTTTATACTTTTATCCCTGAACAATCTGGCTGCGGTTATTACCGAACATGCAACATCGTTTATATATTTTAGATTAACTATATGCCGGACAGCGGAAAAGAGATAACCATATATGACATTGCCGAAAAATTAAAGGTTTCGGCAGCTACGGTTAGCCGTGCGCTCAAAGACCACCCGCGGGTTAATAAAAATACCAAAAAGAAGATTAACAAAGCAGCCGAAGAAATGGGTTACCGCTCCAATTCGTTCGCCAGCAATTTACGCCGTAAAAACAGCAACATCATCGGCGTTATTGTGCCGCGGCTCAACAGCAGTTTCATGTCGGATGTTATTGCAGGCATCGAAAAAGTGGTGAACGACAATAACTACAACCTCATCATCAGCCAGTCGTTAGAAACGATGAAGAAAGAGATCAGCAACGCCAGGGCCATGCTGAATAACCGGGTCGACGGCCTGTTGGTTTCATTAGCTTATGATACGACCAGCATTGAGCATTTTGAACCTTTTATCAAACGCAATATCCCGGTGCTTTTCTTCGACAGGATTTTTGAGCATGAGCAGTATCCGCAAATCTATATCGATAACTTCAAAGCCGCTTATGAGGTAACTAACCATCTGCTTGAACAGGGCTGCAAACGGATAGTACATATTACCGGAAATCAATTGCGCAATGTGTATGCCGAACGCCTGCGCGGGTATAAAAAAGCACTTGAAGCACACCAAATTGATTTTGATGCGCAGTTGGTGATCATCAACGACCTAAGCGCTAAAGAAGCTGCCGCGGCGGCAGAAACTATTTTACAAATGGATCCCCCGCCCGATGGCATATTTACAGTTAATGATGTCAGTGCCGTAAGCTGTATACAAGTGCTGAAAAAGGCAGGCATCAAAATCCCCGAACAAATAGCCGTAGCGGGTTTTAATAATGACCCGGCAGCCTGTGTGATTGAGCCCAATCTCACTACCGTAAATTACAAAGGATATGAAATGGGCGAGGTTGCCGCCAACATGCTTATCAATCATTTGGCAAACAGGCAGGATCTGCAACAAACGCATAGCCTCATCTTAAGATCGGAATTGATAGTACGTGAATCCTCTAAAAGAAAGTAACTTAAAAAATCCATGAACTCAAAGACCAAACTTGCTATCGTAACCGGCGGCGCCTCAGGCCTTGGCCTTGCTACCACCAAAAAATTCACTGAGCAAGGCATCAAAACCATCATCATAGGCCGCGACGAGGCAAAACTTATTGCGGCAGCAACACAGCTTGGCGATCTTTGCAGTTACAGGCAATATGATCTGAGTGATACCACCGGTATACCGCAACTGATAGCAGAAATTGAAGCTGAATTTGGTGCACCTGATATTTTAGTTAATAATGCAGGCATCAACCATAAAAAAGCCTTCGCCGAAGTAACCGATGAAGAGTTCGCGAGCGTGATCCAAACCAATCTTACTTCGGTATTCGCCATAAGCCGCGAGGTAGTAAAAATCATGTTGAAAGCTGGCAGTGGGAGCATAGTTAATATCAGTTCAATGGCTGCACAATATGGTATTCCCTATGTTATTGCTTACTCTGCGTCTAAAACCGCCATCGAGGGCATGACAAGGGCCATGGCTACCGAACTTTCGCCGCAGGGCATCAGGGTTAATTGTGTTGCACCTGGTTTTATAGCTACAGACATGTCGGCGAAGGCACTGGATAATGATCCGGCCCGCAAGCAAAAGGTAATGGGCCGCACACCAATGGGTAAATTAGGTGAACCTGCTGATGTAGCCGAAGCCGTTTATTATTTAGCTACAGATAGTGCCAAATACGTAACCGGGGTTGTTTTACAGGTTGATGGGGGTAATTCGATAGGATTTTAATGGTAATAACGTTTCATCAGGGTCCTCTACGAGAGACCCTCATGGAACATAAAAAAAGGATGTCATGCTGAGGTTCTCGAAGCATGGTGGGTAGGCCTCTGCGCGCGACCCTTCGACGAGCTCAGGGTGACAGGCCAACTTTGGCTAATGTCATTTCATTTCTGAGCGCTTGCATTTAAATCATTTAGAATGACACTTCGATAAATCATAACCTATTCCACTTCCCTATTTTCCATAATGCATCAGCTTATTGGCCCAGGCGATAAAATATTTTACGTTTGGGGCATCGGTATGCCCACCATCATGCTGACGCCAGGCGAGCTCGCCGTTAAGCAAACCTGTATTAACCGGCGGCATTTTTTCAGTTTTGTAATCGTTTGAAACGCCTATATCTTTTGCGCCGAGCAGTTTAAATACAAAGCCGGCAGCTACAGTTGCGATATAGCTTCCCTGCTGATCAAGCCATTTGGCATCGCCCTGTTCCGGCACGCCATAGCTTATAAAAGTAAACCTCGGCGCACACAAGGCAATAAGTTCATGCGCATCTACCGGAAGGTCTTTCGCGGTTTTAGCACCGAATACGGCATCCGATGCACCATATTTCATAAAGTTACCGGCCATCCAATAATATTCGCCACCGGTAAGACTTTCAACCGCTTCTCCAAAGTTCCGGCGATGCAGCTTGGCCCCTCCCTCACCCGACGAACCTATCAACCCCATGGCAAACCTTTGTTCAAAAGCAAGTGTCACCAGCGCTGCCTTTCCATAGCGGGATACACCCTCAATGCCTACATGTTTGGCATCAACAGCCGGTTCAGTTTCCAGGTAATCCAATGCACGTGCCGCTCCCCACGACCAGGCACGTAAAGCTCCCCAATCCTCCGGCTTACGCGGTTGGCCTTTGTTCACCAAACCGATGATCCCTTTAGTTAAACCTTCCCCGTTATCCGCCTGGATAGACGACGGATCTATAAGTACATACCCCCATCCATTGGCAATTAGTTGCGTGGCAGTCGGTGGGTCGCCTTTCATCACCGGAAAACCACCGGGACCAAAGGGAGATTGTTCGGCAATAGGATTATATGCGGGATATTGCTCAAAAATGGTTTTAAACTCGGGGTGCTCTTTTACAAGCAGCTCTTTTAATGCAGTGTTGATCTTTTCTACATCAGCAGCAGGGGGCTGAGCCGGCGCCGGTAGCGCGCTCCGACCAAACATCATCAGTACAGGTACCGGCCCTTTAGCATTTGCCGGAATTACCAAAGTCATTTCGATATTGACGTTGATAAGCGGATAAGCCGTATTGTCAACGTGACCGATAAGCTGTTTGGCAATCACCGGGTAAAAGCCAACCCGTTCTCTATCGGTTACTTTAACTGTCCAGGTTACCTTGGGCACATTAGCAGGAATGCGACCGTAAACCTCGCGCTCCATATCCTCCGCAATTTCGGGGCGGCGCTGCTTCCACCACATTTCGGCGGTGGTCACTTTTTTACCATTTTTTAATGTAAGCGCATCGGGCAAATCCGGATAAGGGTTAGCCAGAGCCTCATCATAGTTGGCATGGTTAGGCGCCGATTCGTCACCGCTGGGGCCGTTACGTAATGTTTTAATACCTAACTGCTTCATCATATTCTGGTGATCCTGATCGGCAGTAAAGTTTACCGGGGCAGCATTTTGGGCTTTTGCCGCGATAGCGCATGTGAGTAAGAAAAAGAAGGCAGTACTTTTCATTGCTCGTGGGTTTACATAGGTTTATGGTTATGGTAGCTTCTCTGTTTGAAACGGTGATGCGGGGAGGCCTTCCTTATTGTAAAGATTTGCCCCCTCCGGATTATCTGCCCAGGCATACCTTACGTAAAGCGGTGCAGGGATTTTATCACTCCAAACCAGTACTTTATCTCCTTTAATAAGGGCCTTTGCCCAAACAAACTTTTTGTCGGTCCCGGCTATAGCGAATTGCGATAGTTCTTCGCCATCCTCCGCAATAAGTCCTGTACCTATGTTTTTAAAAGTGATCTCAACTTTCCCCCCATCAACTTTAGCCGATTGATAAATCGGGCCAGTTGGGACTACATTCATATCACCGTACGCCACATTTTCGGCAACCCGGGCAAGCCTTTCTCCTACCGTTTTTTTATTGAGGGGGTGGATATCATTCCACTCGCCGGCATCAATGGTTACCGCCATACCTGTATTAGGCACTTCAAGGGCACTAAGCTGCCCATCTCGCAATTGGGCCCAGCTACTTTCGGCCGGCAAATATTGCACCTCATTAAAGTTGGGAAGTTGAGCATAAATAAAGGGAATATCATCCTCTTGCCACCTATTGCGCCAGTCGGCAATCAGAGCTTTCAGTAGCTTACCATATTCGGATGCGCGACCAGAATTACTTTCGCCCTGGTACCAAACCATGCCTTTAATAGTATAATTAATAACGGGCGCTACCATGGTATTATAAAGCCCTGTCGGTTCATTCTGCGCCGAAAATTCAGGTTTGATCCTAGCCGGTTCAAACACCTGCCCCACTTTGTACTGCCAGTCGCCGCGAAGATCGATAGTATCACCGGCTATTGCCAGGTAGTATTTCTTATCAGGCACAAAACCGCCTTTGCCCGATGTATTGGTAATGCGAACCACAATAATATTTTTGCCCGGCTTTAATAAACCGGCAGGTACCCAGTAACGCCTTGGCGGATACTGATAGGTAATGTTCCCCACCTTTTTGCCGTTAACATAGGTTTGATCGGCATCTATTATCCTCCCTAAATACAGCTTGGCCGCTTTACTCTGTGCCGATGCGGACAGTGTGATTTCTTTCCTGAACCATACCACGCCATTCAGGCCTTTTACTCCCTGATCGGCCCAGTAGCCCGGCAGCCAGAAACGGTGCCAGTTATGCGGCTTGTAGGTGGTATCATACCATAGTTTAGGCTCATTTAAGCCTTTATCTGCGTTAAGCGGTTCCACTGGTTCCGGGTGTTTTTTCAACACGCTGTCCATAAATGCCGTATTGCTGAACCGGGCAATCCTGTTATGATATGATTGAATGTTTTTTAAGCCCTCGCTGCTGATCCAGGCCTCTATGGGCGTACCGCCCACACTTGAGTTGATGATACCTATAGGCACATGATATTTTTGATAAAGCTGTTTAGCGAAAAACCATGATGCGGCACCAAAACCTAAAACAGTTACAGAATCGGCCTTAACCCATTTACCAGGTAACAGATCCGAATGTTGCCTGGTTACGTCAGACTCCGTTTTAACGAAAAAATTCCTGATCTGCGGATAATTGGCTTTTGCTATTTCATCAGGATATTTTTCCTTAACCCGCTCCATAGCCAAAACCATATTCGATTGCCCCGAACAAAACCATACATCGCCAATTAAAATGTCCCGGATAGTAATACGATTATTACCGGTGATTTCCATAGTATATGGTCCCCCTGCTTTCATTGGCTGAAGGGCAATTTTCCAGGAACCGCTTTCGTCAGTAACGGTGCGGTATGTTCTATGCTGAAAATTAACGGTGATCTTTTCGCTTGCATCGGCCCACCCCCAGATCTTTACTTTGGCATCACGCTGTAATACCATGCCATCGGCAACCAGTTGCGGCAGGCGCACTATTCCATAACACGGTAATATTAAACAAGCGAACAGCGCGACAAGTAATAGCTTCACCGACCTCATAACTCCGAAATATTTATTGATGGTTTATTTGACTAAGTAACAAATAAAAAAAGATTTGTGCAATCGATTGCACAAATCTTTTTCATTTTAATTCCTGATTAGTCAGTAAACGATCATAAATGTGTTCATAGTCCTGCAACGCAGTAGCAATGAACATTTTTTTGTTTAAAATCGCATTTATCAAAACCGGTAGATGGCTAAAACAAGAAATATCAAACCAGAGCAAAAGATTTCGTTCAGAGAGCGCTTATCGGCATTGAGCAATCTCCCGGATTTTTTCAGGCTGGTATGGCAAAGCAGTCCGGGTAAAACAACAGCAAGCTTTTTGTTACGTATTATACGTTCGGCCATGCCGGTAGCTTTGTTGTATGTAGGTAAGTTGATCATTGACCAGGTGGTATTGCTCAACCGCCACGGCGGAAGCCAGCATGAATTATGGAAACTGGTTATTATCGAGTTTTTGCTTGCGGTGGCAACCGACGGCCTAAACCGGATGATCAGCCTGATGGACAACCTGTTGGGTGATCTTTTTGCCAACTATACCTCCATGCGTATCATGCGCCATGCGGCCACGCTGGACCTGGAGCAATTTGAAGATTCTGTTTTTTATGATAAACTGGAGCGTGCCCGGCAGCAAACCGTTGGGCGTACTGTGCTGTTATCACAGGTGATGAGCCAGATCCAGGATTTTATATCAATTGCTTTCCTGCTTACCGGTTTGCTGACTTTGAACCCCTGGCTGATCCTCTTGCTGCTTATTTCTATCATCCCTTCGTTTCTGGGCGAAAGCTATTTCAACAGCCAGAATTACGCACTCACCAGGAGCCAGACACCCGAACGAAGGGAGCTGGATTACGTACGCTACCTGGGCGCAAGCGACGAAACGGCTAAAGAAGTTAAGATCTTTGGCCTATCCGATTTTATTATTAACCGCTTCAAAACGTTATCAGATAAATTTTATGCCGATAACAGCAAACTGGCCGTGCGGCGTTCGGCCTGGGGCACCTTCTTTTCTGTCTTAGGCAGTGTTGGCTACTATGCCGCGTATGGTTTTATTATTTATCAAACTGTTACGGGTAAGTCTTCTGTAGGTACGCTTACTTTCCTGGCGGGCTCATTCCGGCAATTGAGCAGCCTGATGGAAAATTCGCTGAACCGTTTTACTTCCGTGTCACAAGGTGCTATCTACCTCAATGACTTTCATGAGTTTTTTGAGATCAAACCAAAGATCAAAGTTGCCGCTTCTCCTTTGCCATTCCCAAATCCGATAAAGCAGGGGTTTACTTTTGAAGGTGTGGGCTTTAAATATAACAATGCCGAATCATGGGCCAACAGGCACCTGAACTTCACCCTGCACCCCGGCGAAAAGATTGCGCTGGTAGGCGAGAACGGAGCAGGCAAGACAACGCTTGTAAAGCTACTGGCCCGCTTATATGACCCAACAGAAGGGCGCATCCTGCTGGATGGTGCAGATTTGAGAGATTATGACATTGCCGATCTCCGGTTAAACCTCGGTATTATTTTCCAGGATTATATCCGTTATCAAATGAGCTTTTCACAAAACATAGCAGTAGGAAATATTGAAGAACAGAACAACAGTGAACTGATCCGTAAGGCTGCTCATGAGAGCCTTGCAGATGCACTTGCGGCCAAACTTCCGCTGGGATACGAGCAATGGCTGGGCAGGCGGTTTAACGAGGGAGTTGAATTATCGGGCGGAGAATGGCAGAAAGTAGCACTGGCAAGGGCCTATATGAAAGATGCACAGGTGCTCATCCTTGACGAGCCAACCGCAGCGCTCGATGCCCGGGCCGAATATGAAGTATTTCAGCGCTTTTCATCATTAACACAGGGCAAATCGGCTGTGCTTATTTCGCACCGGTTTTCGACCGCAAGGCTGGCTGACCGGATCATCGTATTAGAAAAAGGCAAGATCCTTGAAGCAGGCACACATCAGGAGCTCATGGCTAACAACGGCCGCTATGCCGAATTATTTAGTTTGCAGGCTGCGGGGTATCAATAAAAATCAGCCCGAAACAAACATGTCCCCTTCTCTAAGGATTTACTGTGTGTACACATCTTTAATGACTTTATTATTAATTGAAAAACGATGTCATTTCGAACGAACCATGGGAAGGTCTGTGCGTTGGCAGGTGAGGAGAAATCTTCTACGCCCTGTTTTAAATCGTGCAAACCTGCATATCGCATAAGATTTCTCACCCTTGCCCCCGCTATTTCCCGCCCTCGAAGTGTTCGAAATGACATTTTCTTTTATTTGAAAAGATGCTTCTGACATTAACAGGTATCTGCCTCTTCAACTTACCTGCAACAAAAAAGGGAGCAAATGATCATCTGCTCCCCAATCTAAATTATTTTAACCAGCAACTATTTTTTGCTGATTAGCTGGATCTGGTAGCTGAAATTTGCATCTTTTGCATAAACCCTATATTGCTCCAGCGGTTTAGGGCCGCATCCATATGAGCCAACGCCCAATGTTTTATGGCTGATGCACAAGACAGTGCCTTTGCTTTTTGGTAAATCTATCTTGTATTCCACATCGGTCATTTCCTCATCGCTGTATGGCAATGCCGTTACCTGGAACAGCTCACCTGCTTGTTTAACAGCAATGCCAGAGCCTTTAACAGTACTTACCTTAGCCCATCTTACATCCTCATGATTGCCACAATCCATCGGCTTTTCGTATGGGGTTTGCTGTTGCGCTATGCTGCTTGAGTAACGGCCAACATCAAAGCCGCTTTTCCTGTCGGCGTAATTTTCCATAGGGCCGCGGCCAAAATATTCAAACTGATCAAGTTCCTTTTTCAGGAACAAACGTACACCCAGCCTGGCCAGCACCAGTTTAGGATCGGCATTAAAGCTTACATTATTGTCTGCTTTAATAGTACCGTTGCTGTTTATGGTATATGTTACCTGGTGATGAACAACAAAATCGTGCTTACCGGTTCCGGTGAGGTTTACTTTGATCTGCACCTGCCCTGCGGAAAGTTGGGTACTTTTCACCGCATCCGTTTTCCAGTTGATCTCTTTCAAACCATATTTTACCCAATCGTCATAAGCCCACATATCGTCTTTGCGGTGAGGTGCACGCCATAAATGCAGCATAGGACCTCCGTTATTTTGCAAAACGTTTTCCCCGCCTTTGTCCATTTTTGAGAAAGTGCCTTTTTCCTTGTCAAACTCCAGGCTAAAACCATCGCCTTTTACTCTGATCTCATTACCGGCATCAGCTAAAGATAATTTGCCTGTCGCGGGTTGTTCTTTAACAGAAGTGATAGCTATCGGTAATTCCAATTGCTGGACAGCAACTTCGTATCCCTTTTTAGCCCACATATTATCAGCTGCCTGATCAAACGAAACCCTCAGGAAATATTCAGCTCCGGGTTTCGGGTTAATATTAAATGGAACTTTCACATCCCGCTCTTCGCCTGGTTTAATTTGGGTTAAAGCAAGGTTGCCGGACGAAATCTTATCTCCATTTTCGCTCACTTCCCACTTGGCGGTAAAGCTGTTGAGGGTGATGAACTGGTAACGGTTTTTTATTGTCACCAGGCCATTTTTCAAATCTTTGGGATGAATGCTAATCCATTGGTAGGCATGTTTTAACTCGGGATAGTGCGGTTTCAATGAACGGTCGGAAAATACAACGCCTTTGTGAATGAAGTACTGATCGTTCGGATACTCGCCAAAACCACCGCCAAAAGCAGTGATTGGATGCTTGGGGTCACGGTTATTATAAATACCCTGATCCTGCCATTCCCAGATAGCCCCGCCTAATAATTGCGGATATTTATCAAACAAGTCGTTATAAATATCAACCGATCCCATAGAATTAAACATAGCGTGTGCATACTCGCACAGGTAAAACGGTTTGGTCAGGCTTTGATCGTTGGCATGTTTTTCCAGATTCTCCACATCGGTATACATTTCGCTGTCCATATCGGCAGGATTGTTTTTGCCTATGCCAAAGCCCTGGTAATGTGTTGGGCGCGTATCATCAATACCTTTTATTACTTTCAGGATAGCCCTGAAGTTTGAGCCGCCGCTGCCGCATTCGTTACCTAAACTCCAGATGATAACCGAAGGATGGTTCTTAAAATTTTCAACGTTGGCCACATTCCTGTCAATCAACGCGGCTTTAATCCTGGGTTCTTCATTAAACTCATCCCATGCGCCGTGGCTTTCCAAATTAGCCTCAGCAACCAGATAAATCCCATACAGGTCGCACAGTTCATACCACCTCGGATCGTCAGAATAATGGCAGGTACGCACGTGGTTGCAATTGGCTTGTTTAATCAACACAATGTCTCTAATCATTTGCTCTTCAGTAACAGCATGACCATCATTCGGCCAGTTTTCATGGCGGTTTACACCTTTCAGTTTAATAGGCACGCCATTAACCAGGAACAAGCGGCCTTTGATCTCGATGCTCCTGAAACCAGTTCGTGATGACAGCGTTTCAACGGTATTTGCGCCATCATCAATTTTTACTACTGTAGTATAAAGTTTTGGCGTTTCCGCTGTCCATTTCTGCGGATTGTTTACATGGAAACTTGCCTCAACTGTTACTTCTTCGCCAGGTTTTAGGGCAAGGATAGCTTTTTTAACGGTTGCCCCCGGAACAGGCACCGAACCATTATATAAAGCTACATCCAGCAAACGGGCCTTAACAGCTACTGTACCATAGTTTTTTACTTTGGCCGATACCAGCACATCGGCATTTTTGTATTGCTTATCGAGGTTTGTTTTCACAAAATAGTCCCTGATATGCTCCTGCGGACTGCTCCAAAGGGTTACGTTCCTGAATATGCCGCTTAAACGCCACATGTCCTGATCTTCAAGGTAACTGCCGGTGGTAAAGCAGTACACCTCGACAGCTAAAGTATTTTTGCCCGGTTTAACGTATTTGGTAAGGTCAAACTCGGCAGCATTACGGCTATTTACACTGTAACCAACTTTTTTACCATTTACCCAAATAAAGAAACCTGCATCAACCCCATCAAAAGTGATAAAAATGCGGCGGCCGTTCCATTCAGTAGGTACAGTAAAATCGCGGCGATAGCTGCCCACCGGGTTCCTTTCCTTATAGGCGGTATATTTTACCGGCGGGGTACTCATCACCCTTGGAAAATCTTTTTGAAAAATGTAGGTAAAGTTGCTGTAGTAAGGCGTTCCGTAACCTTCAACCTGCCAGTTGGATGGCACTTTGATATCCTTCCAGCCCGATACATCATAGCTGGGTTTATAAAAATTAACAGGGCGTTTCTGCGGCCAATCGACCCAGTTAAATTTCCAAAGCCCGTTCAGGCTGCGGCTAAAGGTTGAAGCGCGCCTGTTGCCGGCCAAAGCCTCTTTTAAAGAAGCATAAGGCATCAGCGTGGCATGGCTTGCTTCCTTATTGATGCCGATGTTTTCAGGATCTTCGATCTCTTTCGGAACAGAAGCAGTATCTGATTTCGATAATCCATTATCTGCCTCCTGAACGCTAAAACCCGTTTTATAGCAAAAAATAAAAATAAAGAGCAATAAAACGCTAAAGAGTTGTTTCTTAAAATGAGATTGGTACATAGGTGTATATAGTTGGTTGCAATGATTTGATTTTATATGGTGGCAATATAAATTCAAATATAACAACTGTCACATATACATGTGTATTAAAATGCTAAAACCTTTTATCAACCCTGTCGATTATTTTATGACTTTTTTTGCCCGCTTAGCTTAGCAACAACCAGGTTACCAACTTTGTTCCCCTGAACGATACCGTTATCAATAGCATCCATAAAATGAATACCGCCCCAAAATCTTGATATGGCTGCTTCTTTGGCAGCCTGCGTAAACGAGTTAAAATGCCTTGGCGGGATACCATAACTTACTTCTACATCATCGGTATATTTAAAATTATCGCCCAGGTAATGCGTGAGGATAACCGCAGCCGTTGTTGAAACCACTGAATGGCCACTGATGTACTCGGGGAATGGCGGGGTTTGCAGCAGGGGTTTCCAATGCGGATCTATATACCTGCGGATGGCAGTTTCGGGCCTGATGCGGTTAGTGCGATATTTATCTTCCCAGCAGCAAATAAAACCATCCAACAGGCCTATGGCTACGGCGGTATTGATCTGCACCGTTTTGGAGAAACCGGTTTTGGCCTGCTTACAGGCAATAGCCGTTATCCCCATCCAATGAGCCCCCGGCGAAATCTTTTTAAGGCCGATGAGCATGTGACCGTCATTTTGAACGGCAAAGGGATTACAATCCCAAAAATTGGCAATATCCTTTTCTTCCTGCTTTAAAGCATTGCCACTTTTGGCGTAGCTCATCTGCAAAAACTTATAAAAAAGGGAGTTTTTATCGGTTGAAAAAGGAATAGGCGCATCAGGCACAAATTGTGCGGCCGAATCAAGCGTCATGGGCCTTATCGTGTTAAAATATGGCTCAACAGGTAGCATATAAGCAGGCGGGGTAAGGTCCCAGCTGCCTGGCGTTTGCTTAAGCTTATAACGCGGATAGTTGTTTATTTTCCGGTAACCATCGGCCTTGGCATAAGCCAGGATTTGTTTACTAATTGTTTTGGCATAGCTTTTTGAACTGTCGATCACCTCACTGCTGAAGCCGATGTTTTTGCACGAATCAATAAAGGAAGACTCGTAGCCCAGCATTAAGGTACCCGATGGCAACAGCTTGGCAGATGTTTCAAACATGGCCAGTACTGCGCTTAGCTGATAATTATAACCGGTATTTTGTTTGGGGTGTTTGATATCCGGATATTGATTCAATACACCGCGCATACTATGGATCTGTTTGTCGCTTTCGGCAACTACCTCATACCCGGCAAGGCAGGTATAAGCAAAAAAACGGGCGGCCAATGGCGGGTTAGTAACATCATGGATCATTACGCTGGTCATATGGCCAACGACTTTGCTCACGTCCTGGTTGGTTAGTTCGGGTTGCTTTTTCGGGCTGCAGCTTATCATCGCAAATAAGCCGCAGGCAGGTATTAGCATTAACAGTTTTTTCATTGCCTTTTTATTATTGCTTATATGCCTTTAGTTTGCCTTTATCAAGGGCAAATAGTAAAACGTTATTTAGTTGAAGTACGCTCCTAACATCTCCCCTGATGTTAAAGCCTGATTGTTGTTGGTTTATGTATTGATAATTTCCTTTGCCATCTCCTTTCAACAGCACGCCATAATTGGCATCATATTTACCAAAACGGATGCGGGCCTTGTTGATGTTGCCGCAAAGCAAAAGATCCTCCTTGCCATCATGATCATAATCAAATGAAGTAATGGTAAAAACCGGCGAATACTGGGCCTGTAAGGGTAATACCGCCTGCTTTAATTTTCCTTGTGCATTACTTATAAAACATGCTGTAGCCAGTTCATTAGCTGTCAGCTTTTTTACATCTTTCATTTCTTCGGCAGTAAAAATCTTGTCCATTGTAGCATCGGCGTAGCTTTTATAATCGGGGAACCGGCCGCGCATGACACTCATCTGGTCAAGCAATTCATCGCGGCTTACAAAGGGGTAACTTTTATGTTGAATGTAAAAACAAAGCATCGGGTCAACGGAGCCGTTATCATCAAAATCTTTATAAAACATCTCCGCAGGCTCGGCATCGCTTGCTTTACATTGCGTATTTAAACCAACGTTTCCGGTTATAATATCCGGATGGCCGTCATGGTTGATATCGCTTACCTGTAAACAGTTCCACCAACCGGCATATTTTTTATCAAAGTATTTTGTTGTGGCCTCGGTGAGCTTATTGCCGCTATTTTCAAAAACCGTAATCGGCATCCATTCGCCGGCCAGTACCAGGTCGGGCTTTTTATCACCGTTCATATCAACCCAGGCAGCATCGGTCACCATGCCTATATTTTTCAATGCCGGATTATATTTTGCAGTTTCATCAGTAAAATGCCCCTTGCCATCGTTGATCAAAATATAGCTTTCGGGTGCTTCGGGATACTGCCCGGGTATTACCCTTCCGCCGACAAATAAATCGGGAAAACCATCGCCATTGATATCGGCTTCTTTTACACTGCTTTTACTGCTGATCATTTTAGGCAAGGCACCATTTGCTTTTCTGAAGTTGCCTTTACCATCGTTAAGGTATAACCTGTCCTGCAGCAGCATGTCATCCGGTTTATAATCGGCATAGCCGCCGGAGCAAACATACAGATCGGGCTTGCCATCGCCATTGGCATCAAAAAACAAAGCAGCCGCATCGGTGCTATTCTTATCGAGGTCAAAGGCGGGTACAGCTTTGCTGATAAATTTCCCATCCTTTTGCTGCAGGTACAAAATGCCAGCTTTGCCATCATGCGCGCCGGCGTAAATGTCTTCAAGCCCATCGCCGTTTGCGTCACCTTTAGTAAGGATTGACCCCGAAAAGGATATAGAGTTAACCATTAATGGCTGCCGTTTAAAATCATTGGTGGTATTATCGCTTTCGTGAGAGGATATAGGAGCAGGTACTTCTTTAAATATCGGATTGATCTGTTTTTGTATAGGACTGCCATCCGTAGCATCCTTTTCATTTAAAACAAGCTGTTTATCGGCTTTTATCTTTTGTAACACCTGAGATTTGCCGCTTTGCCAGATGACCCTTAATGAATCAACCTGCTTATCTTTCCCCAGGCCAAAGTGCAGTACTGTTGACACGGTTGACTGGTAACCACGGTTTGGCATTTGCTCCAGGTATTGCGTTTTATTGCCCGAATAGATGCTCACCTTAGCCCCAATACCCTGGGTATTGGCCCCATTGCCATTTAATTTTATCGATAAATAATGGTTGTCATTTTGTTTAGCTGCCTGGTTTTCATAAACAAAAGCCGGCTGATTGATATTGTTTACCACCAGGTCAAGATCACCGTCATTATCCAGATCGGCATAAGCGGCGCCGTTGCTGTTTGATGGCAGCGTTATGCCCCACTGCTCGCTTGTGTTGGTGAACGTAGTATTGCCGTTATTTTTAAACAGGTAACTTTTCATTTGCGATGAGGGCATCTGGTTTACGATATCCAGGAGATCCTGCCGCATAACACGACGGTCTTTAAGGTTATCGCCCATAAATTTTAAAAAGTCCATATTGGTATAGTCGCGGGTATAACCGTTACTTACAAACAGGTCTTTCCAGCCATCATTGTCATAATCGGCAAAAAGGGGCGACCAGCTCCAGTCGGTATTGGAAACCCCGGCCAACTGCCCTATCTCGCTGAACGAGCCATTGCCATTATTAATCTGCAACATGTTGCGCATGTACTGGTAATAAAAACCAACCCGCAGGTTCAGGTCGAAGGCTTCATAATTATCAACGCCGAATAATAGCTTCTGCCGTTTGTTATCTTCGGGAAGCATATCCAGGGTGTAGATATCGGGTTTGCCATCATTGTTAATATCGGCTACATCATTCCCCATGGAGTAAAAGGAACTATGACCAATCTGTTTTTGGAGCTCATCGGTAAAACTTCCCTTCCCGTTATTAATATATAACCTGTCGGGAATACTGTAATCATTGGATACATAAATATCCGGCCAGCCATCGCCATTAATATCGGCAATACCGGCTGCAAGGCCGTATGACAACGAGGTGTTGATAATGCCTGCGGAACCGGTAACATCAGTAAAATGATTATTGTCATTCTGCAGTAGCCTGATCCCCGATTCGTTATCTTTTTTGGCCGACATCTCTTTAACAAATGCATCATCAAGAATGCTGATCCGTGCCGGATTGTGGTTAACTAACAACAGGTCGAGATCGCCGTCCCGGTCATAATCAAAAAAGTATGCTTGCGTACTGAATGATGGGAAATCAAGGCCGTAATCAACAGTCAGGTCTTTAAACATAGGTACTCCGGCGGCATCGTTGCCCTGGTTTATAAATAGCTGGTTAATCCGTTTTTCGGCCCTTATTTTGCCCGAATAACATATATAGATATCCAGCTTACCGTCGCCGTTAACATCAGCAATGGTTACGCCTGTTTTCCAGGGACCTGGCCTGCCTGCTACACCGGCGTCAGCAGTAATATCCTTAAACTGCATATTGCCCTGGTTCAGGTACAATTTATTATCGGTCATGTTGCCCGTAAAATAAAGATCCTGCAGGCCATCGCCGTTTAAATCGCCAACTGCCACGCCGCCGCCATTGTAAAAATACTCGTACATCAGCACGTTGGTGTTTAAACCTTCGGTTAAGGTATTGGCAAAATCAATATGGGTTTGCCCTTGCTGCAATAGTTTAAACAAGGGTTGTTGTGAATTGGCAGAGGGCTCATGATTGCACCCTGCGAATAGCATCAGGATACATAAAGCCGGGAACATCAAAAACGATTGTTCTTTTCGCTTTTTAAGCGAGAGGGGGCACCGGAATATCTTCATTTTGGTTTATTGAGGTTACGATAACGGGCATCGCAAATTTGCTGTCAATATAACAATTATTCTTCATGGAAAATATCTTTAGAAAAATCACTTTTAAGAAACAGTACAAAGCGGTTCTGTAAGTCGAAGATTGCTTAATAGCCCCCCTTCGCAATGACGATATACTTATTTGCCGGATGGACCAATATGATATTGTTTACTGATGCTATCATAAGTAGCCATATGCCCATTGGTATTTCCCTGTTTATCAACAAAGGTTTCGCCCCAGCTAAAGGGCTCCCAAATAAAAGTGCCTTTAACTTTATTACCAGGTAACGAAAAAGCTATATCATTTACCTCACGTTTGCGCTGCGAATATTCCACCACTATCACATCCTGTTTATAACGGGCGGTGAGGTCGGTAAGGTTGTTGCGTAAATTATCCGGTGTGCCATGCCACTCGGGATAATATGATTGGCCAATGATATCGAAATTAACGCCGCGTTTGAGCATGTTATCTACAAAGTATCTTGATTCTGCATTTTGCCCGCCGCAGGCAATATGCAGCATTACCCTGATGTTGCCGCTCACGCTTCTGGCACCGTTAATGCCAGCCTTTAAAAAGCCAGCCAGGGTATCCAGGTTTTTGACACGGCCGTCGGGCCATAAAATGCCGTGGTTAATTTCGTTACCTACCTGCACCATATCGGGCAGTGTGCCCTGCTTTTTTAGGGCCAGCAAGGTAAGCCGGGTAAATGCCTTTATAGAATCCTGCAGTTGCTGGTTGTTGAGCTTTTTCCAGGCAGCAGGTTTGTATTGCTTACCGGGATCGGCCCAGTTATCACTGTAATGAAAATCGAGTAAAAAGCCCATTCCGGCTTCTTTAATACGTAAAGCCATCTTTTTGGTATCTTCCAAACCACAATAGCCTTTTGCCGAGTATCCGCTATCGGCCTTAGGATTATTGAATATACGAAGCCGTACATAGTTAAAGCCATGATCTTTCAAAATGGTGAAAGGATCCTTGCTTACACCGTTATCATAAAACTTATGTCCTTCAGCTTCCAGCTGGGGGATAAATGAAATATCGGCGCCCATGATCTGCTTAAACTTAACCGGAACGTTTTTGGCTGGCGAATATTTGTAGGCAGATAAAGCGCCTGCGCATACCAGGCTAATTGCTGTTAATAGCAGTTTGTTTATTTTAATTTTCATGTATCCCGCTTTGATAATCAAAAATACATAGTATATTAATCATAGCCCTGTAAAGGTTATCGAAATTAACCTACATCAACAAAATTCACACGCACATTATTTAATTTCATATCGTAAAAGGAACTGCCATAAATGGCGCCAAATGCAATTATTATGGATTTCACAGCATATCAACAGCTATTTTTCGATATTTTGAACAGCCCTAATCCGCCTGCTCCGTACGACAACCCGGATTATTTAAATTATACAAAGCTCAATTGGTCGCGCCAGCAGCGTTGGCTAAAGGTTGGCGTACTGAACCCGGATTTGACAAATGCCATCGAAAAGATCAGCAAGCCACAATTATGGACGGTTATTACCGAGGCCTGGTGCGGCGATGCCTCACATACTATACCATTCCTGCATCGGCTTTCGGAACTAAACCCGCTCATCAAAGTTGATTACCAGTTAAGGGATTCGCCGCCGTTCCTGATCGAGAGTTATCTTACCAATGGCACCCGGTCAATACCCAAGATCATTATTGCAGATGAACGCAATCAAGACCTCGGCACATGGGGGCCACGACCGGCCGAATGCCAGCGATTATACCTGCAAATGGTGAATGACCATATTGAAATGAGCGAAAAAAAGATAGCATTGCAGAAATGGTATAACGAGGATAAAGGTGAAAGTTTTCAGTTGGAGTTTTTAGATATTATAAATAAACTATTATGATTCTGGTGAAAAACAACTTTCGCGCCAACCCTATCTGAAGGCCACTGTGTGTGTACATATTTAAAAAATGTCATTTCGATAGAGCCGGACGGGCATGAACGATGGGGCGAAAGAGAAATCTTCTACATTAAGCTTTACAACTGCGTTTGTAAAAGCAGGGCGTAGAAGATTTCTCCTCGCCTCCAACGCACAAATACCACCCAGAGCTCGTCGAAATGACATCTTTTATTTAATAGTAAAATAAGAAAGATATAGCCACACGAGAGTTTTTTGTGTTACTATTTTACCTTAAGTTCTTTGCCCGCTATATCTTCCCAGCGGTAATAGTGAAAAGTTTTATCGGTACTCATTACCACAAAAATGCCATGTTTAAAGGTATTATTTAAAGGAGTAGCAGTTACATCACTGCCGTCGCTTTGTCTTGCTGCTACATTAGCTATCTTCAAAAGTTTGTGCTCAAAAGGATTTGTTTTGGTGCCTTGCCTGCTGAAGATCTGAAAACGGTTGGCCCCCTGGTCAGATACAAGGATATATCCGGTTGTATCTGTCAGCTTATAAATCGAGATTCCTTCATGATCGGCATTAAAGCCTGTGGTACCGAATATAGCCAGTTCCTGGTCACCTTTTTGCGGATCGGCATAGTACTGGCGAACACCTACCTGCTCATCGGAATAGTAAATGTAGCCCAATTCATTATCAACAGCTATTGATTCAATTTCTTTTTTGCCACTGTATTTGCCAAACTTACGTACTAATGTAGCTTTAACATTGCCGGTACCATCATCTTCAAGCAAATACTGCCAGATATATCCGCCTGTTTGCGGACCATTTTTGCGGCCTGCGATGGCATACATTTTTCCATCTTTTGCAGTATAGATAGAGATGCCCATCAAATCCCGGTATTCAAAGCCGGTTTCGCCAACAAAGACGTCAATACCGCCATTGTCTACGGGTTTCATATCAGGCAATGAATAGATCCGCAGTTTGTGGGTCATGCGCTCTGTGGTAATAGCAATATCGGTAGGCTTGCCGCCAAGCATCAACCCATAGGCCAGGTCAACGTTGTTTGGCCGCTTTAAGCCACGAACAACCTTATCCTTAATAATTTTACCCTGCAGGTCGAACACATAAAGTGCGCCTTCGCTGTTTTTATCCGTGCCTATGATCAGGCTTTGAGCAGGATCGGCGGGATTGATCCATATAGCCGGATCATCGGTATCGTACAATACCGGTTCCGTGATAACTACCGGTTTTATTTCGGGTGCTGTGCTGCCCGGGATGGTAAGCCCTTTACTGTTGCGTATCTGGCTTTGGCCGCAAGCCGTATTACCTATGACTACAGCAAATAATATATATGTTAATTTGCTTAATTTATTCATCGATTATCATTAAAAAAAATGATCCTGCAAGGAAAGAGTGCAGGATCATTGCCATGAATTAATTTATTTTGTTCCAAAAGCACCGATGTAATTAGCCGGGTCAGGAGATACATAATTTATCCCGTTTACAGTAATACCCGCAGCATGATGACGGGTAAAATTGGTTATGCCCTTATTTAAAGCAGGTGAACCGCTTTGTAAATGAAAATCCCAGTTGATATCATAAACTGCGTTCAATACCGGGGTTGATTCAGGGTAGTTCACAAATTTAGGATCGTTATCACCTGCCTGAGTACCTCTGATTTCATTAACTCCGCCAATAATATCTTTTGATGGCTGAAACTGGTTTACCGTAGTTTGATCATAACCGTAGTAAAGGTTATTGCTGATAACGGTACGTTTATCTTCGGTTGATTTGGTGTCGCGTTTGATACCAAAACGGGTATTTGCAAACAGGTTGTTATAAATATCGGCATGTACGTTGTTTTCCAGCCAGATAGAACCGCCCTTTGCCGATGGCCTGCGCCAGCCGGTATTTACCATGGTATTGTTATAACAGATAATGTAAGCCTGCGGCGTACGATCGCCTGAGTTTGATAACTTCAGCGCATTAGTGTTGGCACTGTAAACCAGGTTAAAGCCAACGTCTGCCAAACAGCCCGATTTAAAGTTCATAGCCTCACCGCCGGTTACCCCTGTGGTATAAAAAGTATTGTTGGCAAAAATGATCTTACCCCCCTCAATATAAGTACAATCTTCCTGAAAGTTGCGGATAGTTGAGTTTACAACAATCAGTTTGCCGTTAACGTTTGAAAACCACAATGCGGGTACATTTTCGCCGGCTACAGCTTTGTAAAGGCCTTGTTTTACCGAAGTTGAAGCATCAGATGTAGTGTTACCGCCATACTCTAAAATAGTATGATCGAGCACCAGTTCGGCACAGGTTTTAGCGGCAAGAATCCCGCCCCACATTTTCCCAAACTTTTTGGCATCGGTACGATACGCAGCGTTTACTGTTATCCTTACCGGGTTTTCGGCGGTACCTAATGAATACAGGTTACCTTTTACTATAAATTCAGGTTTAGCAATGGTATCCATCAATACGGTTACCCCCTCTTCAATAGTAAGTGATTTACCTTCGGGAATAATAATATCACCCTTAATGATCTGCGTGCTGCCTTTAGCCCAAACGCCTGATACTTCACCGCTTGCCGATCCATCGCCCGAGCTTGCATCAACATCAAGGTTAGCTTTCCTGCAACTGCTAAAGGCTATGGCCGATAGCAGCACTGCCGCGAATATTTGTTTTAGTTTCATTATAATGCCTTTTATTTATGGTTGATAAATTATTTTAAAGTTTGTATCGAACACCTATCAGGTAAGTTTGCTTATAGTAGTCACTACGGATTAAGGTTTGCCCGTTCGCTACGATGTTATCGTCTTTCAGCGTAGCATTTTCAGGGTTGGTACCTTTCAGGAACAATTTAGCCGGAGTATTAAGCAGGTTGCCCGCTTTAATAAATACGCTCAGGTTGTTTTTGAAATGTTTTTCAGCCGATACATCCATCTGGATAAAGCCTCGCTGCCAAAGGTCGTTATTCACAAACTGCGATACAGTGTTGATACGCGGACCGGTATAAGCTCCGGCAATTTGTGCATCCCAGCCCTTCTTAGTGTCTTTATACAATAATGATAGGTTAGCGATATGCTCTGACTGACCATATAAAGGCCTGGTTTGATTTACTGAAACTTTGCGGGTATCGCCATTAGCATCAGTTATATAAGCGTCTTTAGGCGTAGTGATGCGCGAGTGCGTATAAGTATAATTTGCTTTCACACCAAACTTGCTGAAGAACTTAATGAAATCAAGCTCCAGTCCATAGTTTTTAGCTGTACCAAAGTTACCCGGCACATAATAAGTATCCTGTCCCCGTGTGGCATCAGCCTGGAAGCTGTATTCTATCGGGTTTGTGATCCTTTTGTAAAACGCGCCCGCTAACAATTGCATACTTGCATCAGGGAACAGCTCATACCTTAAATCATAGTTATCGGCAACAGCATGTTTAAGGTCGGGGTTACCACGCTCGTTATATTCGTCACCAATTCGTCCGCCTGGGATAAGCTCATAAAAGCCCGGACGGTTAACTGATTTGAAGTAGGAAGCATGAAACTGTTGTTTATCTGTTAAAAAATATTTCAGTGTTAAGCTTGGCAATACATCGGTATATTTCTGATTTCCGGTTGGCCTTGACTCGCCCTGTGGGAA
This sequence comes from uncultured Mucilaginibacter sp., assembly GCA_966212355.1. GTDB lineage: Bacteria > Bacteroidota > Bacteroidia > Sphingobacteriales > Sphingobacteriaceae > Mucilaginibacter. The sequence continues at coordinate 14,254 of CBIHRB010000035.1, read as the reverse complement.
AAGCATCCTGTAACCCTGATCAGTGTGTTCTATACGTGCACCACCAACTACCTGGATGGTTTTTGTAGTAAACTTAAACATACCATATCCTGCGCCTATCTTTTCAGATGCGTCATTGGTTAAGGAGTTATTCACTGCACCGGCCGGATTAGTTACGTTAAAGTTCAGCTGGGTATAATTCGTGAAATCGGTACCATATAAGGCACCCGGATTGGTTGCGGTAAGATTGTAATTGTTATAGAAGCTGCTGCGTTCTTTATCGCGGTATAAACCACCGGCAGAGAAATCAACATGAACACCTCCAATTGGCGCAGTATAAGTAAGATCAAGGTAACCGGCTTTATCTTCATCAGTATTACGCTCCCAGCGGTGGGTAAGCGAAGTACCGTTAGTGAGATACGTGCGCCGATCGACAAAGTTTTCGCGCACACCGTTTAAGCTGATGGTGGTATTATTGGGCACTTCGTTTTCGGCCGAAGAATAAACTGCCGACCACTGTACCTTAAGTTTATCGTTAAATAACTTATGATCACCACGTAGCGTTCCGCTGTAAATTTGTTGCTCGGTAAAACGGCTGCGGGTTGAATAGCCTAACTGGGCATTTCCTTTATCCGGGTCGTAATCAGTTGAAAAATTGGTAGATTTTTCGTCACGGACCTGGATGTTGGTTAAGTTAACATAGGTGTTAAACAAGCTCAGTTTATTGCGGCTGTCTATCATATAATCAACTTTTGAAAATAAGCCATAACGTTTTTGCTGTTCCGAGTATTCCCTGTCGGACCGGCTGGTAACTGCGGCGTACTCTGCTGTTGGTACTACTTTAGTGCTGTAAAACACGCTGTTGCTACCACGATAGGTGTTCTGGTAACTTCCGGCTACTAATATGCCCAGCTTATTATTAAAAAAGCGCTGGCCTAACGACAGGCTACCAACAACATTTGGCGCAGGGTGCTTAAGCGAATAATCTAATGTTCCCTTGCCAAAATCAGCTTGAGTTGCCTGATATGCCTTCCCATTTACTTCATAAGGCGACTTGTGGTTAATACCTGAATAATCGTAGCTCATGAATTTACGATCAATCAGTAACTGGCTGTAACCACCCGCGATGTTAGCGTTAACTTCAAAGCGCTCCGGGGCATCTTTCATTACCATGTTAACAACGCCGCCAACAGCATCACCTTCCAGGTTTGGAGTAAGGGTTTTATAAACTTCCAGTCGCGATAGCAGGTCTGAAGGGAAAATATCAAGCGGCACATAACGGTATTTGTTATCAGGGCTTGGTATTTTAACCCCGTTTACCAGCGTATAGTTATAACGCTTATCCATACCGCGTAAAATAGCATATTGACCATCGCCGTTAGTATTACGCTCAACCGATACACCAGATACGCGGGAGATCACATTGGCCACTGTTAAATCGGGAGATACTTCGATAGCCCTGCCCGATACGACGTTCATTACCTGTGTGGCCTGCTGCTCAATGCGACGGGCCGTTCTTTCAGTCGAGCCATTTTTTTGTGACACCACGCTGATTTCCTGCAACTGCTTGTTTGCCTCTTCGAGATATATCTTCAGATGTGGGTTGTCATCTTTGGATATTTCAATCTGTTGGGTTGCGGTTGTGTATAAAACATAAGATACCCTAACAGTATAAGAACCCTTGGGAACATCCTTTAATTCAAACGAACCATCCAGACCGGTGGTCGTGGCGATCTTCGTTCGGTCGAGGCTCACAGTAGCCGCTACCATAGGTTCGCCGGTTTTGCGGTCATAAACATGCCCTTTTAGCTTGGTTGCGTTAGCTGCGGTAACGCACAAAAGCATGAACAATAATGTTTGTAAGTATTTTTTCATTTTGCGACGATTAATGCAATTGTGATTTGCTTTTTGACGGCGCAAAGGTGTTTAAACAACTCATACTTGCATTAATACATAGCGTTACAAAAAGGAAACAGCGTTACATACAGCGTATACGCAACAGCAACATAAAAATGTAATTAATTTATTTTCAATGATATAACAAAAACACAAACCGCCATTATCATTCAGTTACCGTTACATTAAGCAAATATTAAGCCTCAAAAAGACAGTAAATCAGCGGCAATTAAACTACAGGGCTTGTATAAAAGTCGAAAGATTCTCGCCCTGGTCAATGTTGAGTTTCTTGCGTAAACGGTAACGGGCAACCCGTAAACTATCAATAGAGATGCCCAACAAACCGGCAATATCCTTCGAATCCATATTCACCTTAAGCAGCGCTATTAAACGCAGATCTGTAGAAGTAAGATCACTGCTCTGCTGCTTCAGCTTCTCAAAAAAACTTTGGTGAACCTGCTCAAAGGCAACAGTAAACTCCTTCCAGTGCTGCTCGTGGTTAAAGCTTTGGTTTATTTGCTGGATAATTTGCTGCATCTGCCTTTTCTGGTCGCGCTTATCTTCTTTCACCATATCCTGCAGCGTATTACGCATACTTTCCAATAGCTGATTGTTTTTGATGAGGTTTAATGTATGGGATGACAGCTCCTGCCCTTTAAGTTCCAGCTGCTGCTTAAGGCTTTCTTCTTCCAGTTGTTTATTCTTGAGCTCCAGTTCCATCAAATCGCGCTGGGCTTCAAAAATCGATCGGTTTTGTTCGGCCAGGGCACGCTGATCGCGCATTTTAAGGCGCTGCCTGCTGAAGGTTACAAAACCAAGTATAATCAGCAGCAGGGAAATAGTAACACCTGCAATGGTGACAATCTGGTTAGTTTTGCGGATGTTGTTAAGGCGAACAATCTCATCGCTTTTTTTATCCATATCATACAGCACCTGCAAAAATGAGGTTTGCTTTAAACTTTCCCTTGAGTATACATCAAGCGAATACTTACGGCTGAGCTCAAGGTAATGATAGGCGCTGTCCATCCGATTAAGCAGCTGATATGACTTGCCGAGGTCACGGCAAGAGGCCGCTAACTGGTACAGGTTGCCGGTTTTTAATGACAGCGAATAGGCTTTGCGCGATTGCAGGATTCCCTCCTCGTACTTGCCTGTTTTCCGTAAAATATCGCCAATGTTGTTGATCACCTCGATACTGGCTACTTCATTATTGTATTTATTATAGATCTCTAACGATTTCTTAAAACAAGCGAATGATGAATCATAATTAGCCAGATCTTCATGGATACTGCCAAGGTTCTCGTATATTTTTGCCTGTCCGTAATCGTCTCCTATACGCTGGTAATTGTTAAGAGCCAGGCGCTGATAGTAAAAGGAACTATCGTATTTGTGATGCTTTTCATACAGGTGCCCTATAGCGCCAAAAATTTCGGCCTGGCCTTTTTTATTATTGGTTACCTTATATAAATACAGCGCCCTTTTGTATAATTGAAATGATTTGTCCGACTGCCGGTTGTAATAATACAGAATCCCCATTTTGCCCCAATTTTCGGCCAGCAGATCTTTATTACCAATCTGCCCGAATACCTTATCAGCATGCAAATAAAAATCAAGGGCTTGCGCGTAATGCCCCTGGTTAAAACAGATCTGCCCCATTTGCTGCAGACTCAAGCCGGCGGTAAGATTATCATTATCCTGAACAGCATCGGCGTGGAGTTTTTTCAGAATGATAAGCACCGAATCGGGATGTTGCTGTGAGAGCAATTGAAGCTGTTGAAACCGGTCGGTTTTGTTTGATTGTGCCTGTGCCACTGTACCAGATATTAATACAAACAGGTAAAATGCTAATTGAATAAGCCTGGTGTAGCGTTTAATCATATCTGAAAACTAAGCGGATTGTCATTGCAAAGAAATCTTCTTCTGGTACCTGCGTACGAAAAGACAAACAAAAGAAGCATTTCAATATGAACTTAATGTTAACTACTTAGCGTATGTTAACTATTTTACATTCATGCAATAGACATAGGAAAGTTTTTAATTCCTTTCCTTGGGAGGGGTGTGGTAGGAATGCGTAGTGGCAGGGAGGGGTTTATCCGCTATTTCAAACGAATAGGCAAGGCAATGAAACCCCTCCCCACACTCCGATGTCATTTAGTTAAGGAAAATCCCCCAGAGGGGGAACAGGTTTGTAGCAACATGTGTACCGAAAACAACCGTGCCATAGGTACGGAACACCGGAGTTGTGTACCTATGGCACACCAGGAATCTATTTGAAACTGTTTCTACAAACCTTTTGCACCTCTGGTGCAGCTCCTCAATCTCTTAACTTAATGACATTGCCCTACACCCTCCCAGAGGAGGGAATCGCACAGCCCCGTGCTTTTTGTTTCTTCTAATCACCAGAATTCATTGCGTTCGGGATCTTACTCGTCGTCCTGCGTCTCCTTAAGCTCATCTTCTTTTTTGCCTTTACCCAAATGGATGATAGGCTTATCCTGGGTGCCGGTAATGGTCATCGGGATACCAAAGATACCGAAAGGAGGCAACCCTAACCTGAATTTCAGGTTCAGTTTACCATCCAGGCCTACCTGACCTTCAAACCTTGGCCTGAAACCTGCAATACGCATTTTGGTCCGCTCGATAGTCATGATGTTATTAGCTATGGTACTTTTGATATCAACCTTTTTCACATCACCGTGACCAATACTGTCATGACCGGTTTGCTTGCCAACAGCACTTAATAATTTCAATCCGTATACTTTTACCTGTTTTACAGAAAGTACACCTCCGCCTTTTAATGACGGATAAACCGGTTTCATATCGCTGTTAAGCTTACCCGCGAGCTTATAATCTAAAGATACAATACCTTGTACATGCTCGGCCGAAGTTGCCATATCATGAAACAACTTGATTTCGCGGTAGGCCCTTTGAATATCAAACTCTTTCGCGTTGATGTGGTAATCAAAAAATGCTTTTTGCGGGTTGATGCTGCCATAAGTGGCGTCCATCACTACAGGGGCACCTATCAGGCTGAAACCAGTTTGCTTAAGTACGATCTGCCCGTTGGTAACATTCAGTGCGCCTTTGGCGTCGCTGATATCCAGTCCGTTATATTTAACTTTTTTTACATCAGCAGCAAAATTAAGATCAAGATTGGAGGGCACCAATATCACACCCGATGATTTGGTTGGTTTGGCAGATGCAGGTACACCTGCAAAAGCCATAAAATCATCGGCAATGATCAAATCGCTCTTCAAATTAAACTCACCTTTTAACGGCGAGTTTGGTTGCATGGCATAGCCTATCACATTGGATAAAGCACCGTCAAGCACTACTATTGATTTACCATAGTTAGCCTTAAACTGATCAAACTTCATTTTATCCTGGTTAAAGCTGAATACGCCGTTGGTGATAAAAAACGGTTTCGGGAATAGCTCGGTTGTAAGCTTGATATTCTTCACCTTCATGCTGCCGGAGTTATCCAGCTTGTCATAGTGGCCGGTGGTTGCATCGCTTTGCTTGCCTTTCAGTTTGAAGTTGGTGCTTACAAAACCGTTCACATCATATCCTTTTACGGCAAATACTTTATAAATTTTACCCAGGTCAAGGCTGCCACGTGAGGCTACGTTATAATCAAGATTATCAAAGTTGCGAAGATTGGCCCTCAGTAAAAATGGCTGGCCTTCAAAATTGAATGATACCGGTTTAATATCCACCTTAAGCCCTTTTAATGAGCCGGTGTTGTTAAAAATGTTTACACTAACCTGCACATTTTGCATGGGGTGCGGATAGTATTGGGTTTGGATATACCCGTTTTTCAGGTTGATCTTCGCATTGGTAACCGGGAAGATGCGGCGGGCCGGAATATACCTGCCTTTACTCTGCAGGTTGGCATCAAAATCACCGCGGAAATCAATACTATCAACCGGATAAAACTGCTTGATATCATCTAAATGGAATTTAGCATTCAACCCGGCATCAATCAATGCACCTGCTTTATTGCTTAATTTCAGATAGCCTTTGATGTAATTATTAAGTGCATTAATGTTCAGGTTGCGCACATCCATAGTGGCATTGGCAATATTATGATCCGGGCAAGCGGCATCCAGGTCAAAACTAATATTGTTGATGGCCTGCGGCAGCTTGCTGTATTTAAAATAGCCATTCCTGAAAGTTGACCTGAGTTTAAACTGAGGGATACTGGTAATTACAGTATCTACCTTTTGCCTTAGTCCAGTTTTCCTGACGCCGGTAGTGTACTTACCTTCGGCCAGTAAATGCAAGCCATACCTTCCTTTTACCTGGAATGGCTTAATACCAAAAACCTTGTACCACTGCTCCAGGTCAATTTCGGTATTCACTTTAGCATAAATGTATGGCGATTTAATACCCTGTATTTTCAATACCGAACCAAAGTAGTCCTTACCAATATTAAAATAAACCGAATCAATATTAACTTTTAAACTGTCGGGGTTGAGGCCAGGCAAACTGGCATCCATGTTCAGGTACAGGTTTTTAACCGGCGCGGGGGTACTTTTGTTAACGATGGAACCGTCGCGCACTTTCATGCTGATGCTTAAATCAGGCATGACATTTTTTGAAGCGATGTACTTTCCGTTAAGATCAAGCTGGATGATGCCATTACCGCTGATATCCATATTGTCGACATATTTGGCGTATTCATCGGGGATGGCGGTAAAAACATCGCCAAGATCATTTTGATCACTCCTGATCTTGAAATCCATATCATAGCCATCTTTCAAAAACTCAAACCTACCCTTAAATTTAACCGGGAGCTTGTTGATAAGCAGATCGTTTTTTTGAAATGCGAAGGCCAATGATTTGGTATTGATACTGGTAACCAGATCGGCATTTACTTTTTTCTTGAGCACGTAAGCTTTGTTGCCATAATAAAAATCTACTGACGCCGCGTCCACATGGCTATAAAGGTCGAAGATATCTTTGCTTAAATCGCCGCTGCCTTTGTAGTTAAGTTGCCGCGCGTTGATCTGCATGGGCAGTGAGCGGTCGTCATAAACCAGGTGGCTTTTGTCTATCAAAATCTGTTCTATCCCTAATGATGCACTGGCGGTATCGGCTTTATTATCCTGTTTAGGTGGAGATGATTTGTAAACATTGTAATTGGCTTTACCGGCACTGTCAACCTGGATGTTGATCAATGCGTGATCAAGATAGATCTTGTTTACATTGATCTTACTTTTAAAAACCGAAGAAAGATCGATAGCCAGCGAAATTTCCTTAGCCGAAACCAAGGTATCATCCTGAAAAGGCACGCTGCCATTCAGTACAAAATCGTTAAGTGTAAGCGTTAGCGACGGGAATTTTTTAAAGAATGACAAGTGTGTGCTTGAAAATGAAAGTTTGCTGTTTACGCTGCCGGCCGCCCATTGTTTAATTTTTCGCGTTACCGTTTCGGGAAAGAGGTACGGTAACAGGAACATCAACAGCAATAAACTAACAACGGTGATGGCGCTTATTTTAAGCGTTTTAACCAATATTTTTTTCAAGGGGAGCGGCATAGAAATTATTATACTAACGAAGCATGAAAGTAATCATAAAACCTAATTATTAAGTATCAAATTATGATGACTGTAATGTTAGGGAAAAGTGAGGGGGGTATGCTAGTGACGTTATAAATCAATGGGTCTGTTTTCATAATACTCGTTTCCTTCAATAGATCTGACCAGACAATAAAAGTCATATAACAAATTGGAGCAAATACATCAGCTTTTAAAACTTAATATGCGGTCATTGCTTAATATCTAACAATAATTTCAATTAAATTTCTTAACTCCCGATGCTGCTTATTTCTTATAACATATTATTATACGTAAAACCCGAAATTACAAATCAGTATTTTAACGTATTGACAATAAGATATTTACTATATAATTTTATAAGAAACAAATAAACCTTTATCATAATGAAAAGAAAACTTATTCATCGAACCGACGACAATATATCCTATCTTCAAATCATGGGCTTTGTTGTGATTATAGGCGGCATCATCTATCTTTTTATTCGGCAATTATTCTTTGATTTAGGCAGTGAGATAATAGCTATCGATTTTTTTACGATCATGTTGGGAATCATATTTGCATTTCCTGACTTGCTAAAGGATGCGAACAACGGTCTGAGTACCATGCGTATTGTTGTTTTCATGGTAATAAACGTATTTTGCCTTTTGGCGCTTAAGTTAGGCTGGGGAGCCAAAAACTTCAAAGAGATTGGCGTTGACCAATATTGGACCGGTATAATTGCCTTTGTTTTTGGGGCTAAAGCCACGCAATCATTCTTTGAAAGCAAACTCGCTATGGTCAATACCCAGGCAGAAACAGCCTTGATTACTACTTCTACCGCGGCTACAGCTGCAGTCGCATCCGTTGGGGCTCCTGATGATCATGACGGATGCGGAGGGCCGCCGGGCAAGCCTACAGAAGATTCGGAATTACCTGTAGCGAAGGGAGGAGTTGCATAATGGCATTTTCATTAACATGGTTACCAATGGTTTTGCAGCAAGCAGGACTTAAAGTTGCAGAATGTGATGGCTGGCAAACTCGTGGCATTGGCGATGTAGGCGGCATTATCGGAGTAATTTGTCACCATACAGCTAATCCCGACCGCACCCGTAATATGCCCGCTCTCAGGGGGCTCATTAATGGCCGCACAGATCCTACTCCACTTTCCGGCCCATTGGCGCAGTTGGGTCTTGGGCGCGATGGGACTTACTATATTGTAGCTGCCGGCCGGGCTAATCATGCAGGTAAAGGCGAATGGCAGGGAATAACAGCAGGCAATACCCATTTTATAGGGATAGAAGCCGAGAATACAGGAGGGCGCGATGATACACCATGGCCGGCAATTCAGTTAGACGCCTACCAACGGGGAGTTGCAGCTATCCTGAAACATATTGGAAAAGGTGCAGACAACTGTATCGCCCATAAAGAATGGGCGCCAACCCGCAAAACTGACCCAGATTTTGACATGGTGTCGTTTAGGGCAGCTGTGGCAGGTTTTCTAGCTCAAAATGTCCCTGCACATCCTCTCATTCCAGCAGTGGAGACTACAGCAACCGCCCGACCAACGCTTCGCCGTGGGCTAAATAATGATCCAAGCCTTGTAAAACTTTTACAGCGAAAAATAGGTGCCATGGAAGATGGTGTATTTGGAGGTGATACCGAAGCTGCAGTAAGAGCATTTCAACGTAAAAACAACCTTGTACCTGATGGCATTGTTGGCCCAAAAAGCTGGTTAGAACTCGATAAAATACCTTAGCCGAAAAACCAATCCGGTATCAGCCACCGTACCTTGACGGTCTTATAAAAAAGGAGCCTGCTATGCAGACTCCCTTTCCAATTATTAAAGTTGGTGGCTTTACTTAGCAGCCAACTTATCCCTTAAAGTTTTCATATAATAGCCACCAATTACGCTACGCGCCTGGAAGCCTACCATTTTACCGTTGGTAGTTTCATGCCAGTCGCTTAGTGGTACGCGTGATGAAGTTTCGGTAGCGAATTTGTAAACCGGGGCAACTAAAGCGTTGAAATCAGCTTTGTTATCGGCCATAGCCGCAGTCCACAAAATCCAATCGCTTTTGGTATAAGTTTTACGGCTATCCAACGGTAAACCAAATTCGTTTTGATGTCCCAAATAGTATTTAAGCTCCTTATCGTAAACTTTTTGCGGGAACAATTTCAAGCCCAGTACTTTATCCCAAACCATGTTGTATTTCTGGCTCCAGGTATCTTTGCTGTCAAACACCAGGCCGTAATGGTCGCCGGCGTTGGCTTTTTCTTGCCATTTTTTAGCCATGTCTTTAGCCATCGCTTTGTACTTTTTAGCGGTTGCGGCATCACCTAACATACCAGCTAATTCGCCGTAGGCGTCAATGGCTACAATAGCTTTTACCGATAGGTTGGCGTTATGCGCCAGGTGACCGGCAAAATCATCAGTACACAATTGGCTACCCGGATCAAAACCTGATTTGGCAAGATACTCAGTCCAGATAGTTAATGTTTTCCAGTGTTTTTTGGCATAGTTGGCATTGCCTTCAACTTTTGCTAAAGCAGCGTTAAGGATGATCATATTACCGCTTTCTTCTACCGGCATATCCTCGCCATAAGTCTGGCCGTTAGCCAATGGATAAGTACCTAAATCGTGCGATGAGTAAGGTTTGTTCCATTTACCGCTTTCGCTAAAATAGAAGATGCCGTTCATCATACCTTTCAACAAATCAGGGTTATAGAGCAGGTACATTGGAGCCGAAGGATAAGTAATGTCAACCGTATTGATTGAGCCATTGCTAAAATTCTCTTTAGACAGGAACAGCAATTCGCCCTCCGGGCTTTTAACTACCTGGTGTGCGGCAATACTTTGACGATAAGCCATTACGCATAGTTTAGCATATTTTTCGCCACCGGCTTTAACCGCGTCGGCCCAAATCTTAGCATCTGTTTTTACACAAGTGCCAATCACTTTAGCGTAAGCTTTGGTAGCATCACTCAGTACGCCTTCAATAGTAGCACCCGGGGTGTTCCTCCACCATGGCCTTAAATTGGTTTTAAAGTATTGAATAGAATAAATATCATCATACCCAACCGAAATAAATTTAGATACCGGCGTAGCAGTCACTTTACCAAATGGTAATACTGTGCTTAACATGAATTGTTTACCAGTAACCGTAGCTTCACCTTTTTGGGCGCCCAGGAATGATGAAACAGCATCGCCTTCGGGAGTGATGTATTGTTTAGCTCCGGCGGTTGATGAAGCAACATAAACATAGCCCCAGTCAATACGCAGGTTATCACCTTTTTTCTGTAATACGGGTTGTTCCACGGTACCAGCTTTTAACAGCTTAAGGCTGTTCTGACTGTATTTTGATGCAGTAACTTCCTGTGATGGTGTATTTACAGCCAAATTACTTGATACCCCCTGATAGATCTGAACATCATGAGCCTTCCCATCGGTTGATTTCAATTGGTAAGTGATGTATGATACCGGGGTGGTAAGTAATTTCAAATCGCCCATAACCAATGGCGAAGTGAACGTAAGTTTCAGGTTTACCTCACCTGCTTTAAAGTTATATACAGTTTGGGTAGCTGTAACTTTAACGCTGATTTGCTCAGCCAGTTTAACGGCTTCGTCATCCTTGCTCAACACTTCTTCAGCAAGACCGGCATCAATAAACGAGCCGCCACCGGTGTTTTTACAATGGATAGCCAAAACGTTTTCACCTACTTTCAGATTCGATTTTGCACTGGCAGGCAATGCAACAGTTTCAAAATCTCCGTTAGCACCACCTTCGGCAGCAATCTGCTGGCCGTTCAGGTATACTTCGGCTTCATCATCATGATAAATTTTCAACATTAAACGGCCTTTCGGTAATTCGGCAATATTGAATTTACGACGAACCCAAATGTCTTTACCTCTCCATTCGGTGCCTTTGCCTGCACGTTCATCGCCAAATGGCGCAGCGCTGCTTTTCCAGGCCCGATCATTAAAGCTCGGTTTTTCCCAACCTTCTGCCGGGGCAGTTTCGGCCAGGTATTGGCTGTTGTACGATTTTTCGTCGGTAGCTGCTAAAATGGTTTTATAATTAACGGCCGATGCACCCATAAAACGGTAGTAATTGCCATCAACCTTAATGAGGCCCAGTAACGATTGGTCTTTCCCGGTCCAGTGTTTGGTGGTTGATTCATTTAACTTATCGGTGTTTGACCAGATGCTGAAATAAGTGTTGTGCGTGATCAGCGGATAAGACGGCATCTTATCTTGTGCCAGCGCTGTTTGTGCAACAAACGATGCTGCCAGTCCGGAAACAAGCAGGTACGTTTTTTTAAAAATGCGGTTCATAAACTACGTTTTACTTTTGGTTTTAATTTATTGTTGGTTTTTTATTATTTACTCTTATTTCCGGGCTTTGGAAAAACCTGGTGCGTATTTGCCCAGATATGCCAAAGGCTATCCAGTTGGTGCACTTTTTCCGGGTATTTCGATTTCAGATCGGCAGTTTCGGTTTTATCCCTCGACAGATCGTACAAATGCCAGGTAGTATCATTACTCAGCGATACCAGCTTCCAGTTTCCTGAACGCGCATACCGCGCACCGAAGTGTTCGTTAAACAAATCCTCATGACCGGGAGCATATTTTCCTTTAAAGCTTGGCACCAGGCTGATACCTGTAGTCGGTGGAATGTTGTGCCCCTTATATGTTTTAGGATATTTAGCCCCGGCCAGCTCAACAAAAGTGCTCATGAAATCCATCACATGGCCCACTTGGTCATTAAAGCCACCTCTATTAGCAGTAATTCCCTTGGGCCAAAAGGCGATCATTGGTGTATGGATACCGCCTTCATATGATTCGGCTTTCCAATATTCATACGGCGTGTTGGCTACGTTTGCCCAGCGCGGCCCGATTGACGAATAAGTAGTCTCCGGGCCCGGCAAAGCTTCTTTCTTTGTGGCATAAACAATTTTGCGCCCGTCGCGGGTTTCGTTAGGGCGATCAAAACCCGGACCATAAGCAGCGCAGTTTTCAGCACTTGCGCCATTATCCGACAGGAAAACGATAAGCGTGTTATCCAACTGCCCCGTTTCTTTCAGTGTTTTAATAATGCGGCCAATACCCTGGTCCATCCTGTCGATCATGGCGGCATGAACAGCCATGGCCATGGCATCCCATTCTTTATCGGGGTTATTTTCCCATTGCAGATCGCCCTTCCAGCGATCGGATAATTTAGTTTTTGTTGGGTCGATAAGGCCAAGCTTCACCATCTTTTTGTATCGCGCTTCGCGGATTGCCTGCCAGCCCGCTTTATAGGTATCTTTATATTTGGCAATATCCTCTGGCTTTGCCATCAGCGGCCAGTGTGGTGCATTTTCGGCAACGTACAAAAAGAACGGCTTTAACGATTTAGCGTAGCCTTTGATATAAGCTACCGCTGTATCGTTAATAGCATCTGTATGATAGTAGTTTTGGGGGACGGTTTTAATGGGCTTAGTACCGCTAACCAAACTAAAAGGATCGTAAAAATCGACCACGCCCCAAATGGTTCCAAAAAATTTCTCGAACCCGCGGCTGGTTGGGTACTGGCTAATGGGCGAAAAATCGCCAAAGTCTTTATGATGGTTTAACCAGGCCATCTGGTCCTGCGCGTTAGGCTGTCCGTTTGTGTTGGACACATGCCACTTTCCCGACATGGCGGTATGGTAACCTGCGGATTTCAAAACTTCGGCAAGGGTTACTGCATTTTCTGTAATATGACCGAGATAGCCGGGTTCGTCTTCGGCATCGGTCATTTTGCCTATGCCCGCCTGCTGATTGTATAAACCGGTAAGTAAAGATGCTCTTGTTGGGCAGCAACGCGATGTGTTATAGAATTGCCTGTAGCGGATACCATTTTGAGCAAGGTAATTGATGTTGGGGGTATTCACCTCACCACCGTAACAGCCCAGATCAGAAAAACCCATATCATCGGCCAGAATCACGATAATATTCGGGCGTTTCCTGTCCGGCTCAGGTTGCTTCATAGCTTTAGTTTGCCACGCGACTGAAACAAGCGCTATTGCACCGGCACAAAATAAGCCGGCATATAGTTTATATTTATTCATAGGTGATCAAAATACCTGCGCCAGTTCGGTTAAATTTACGTTTTAATAAAGCAGGAAGGTTAAAAAATGACCGGGGCTTTTATGCCTGAACATATAGCACTACGGACAGTTTTACACATTCCAAATTAAAGCAATCATTTTACACAAAACGGCTCAATCATTGGTAAAATCGTATCATTTTTGTGATGAATTTTAAAATTAACCGTAAGGCATATGAGCTTATATACATCACTCTCCGAAAGACTAAAAACCCAGCATCTTACCATAGAACAATTGGTTGCCGATATAAGCAATGATAAATTAATTACGCCACCGGTACCCGGCAAATGGAGCGCTTTAGATAACATAGCCCACCTGGCCCGGTACCAGAAAATATTTACAGACCGGATACTCCTGATATTGAATGAAGATACGCCTGTTTTTGATCGTTACACCGGAGATCTCGATCCTGAATTTATACCTTTCAGATCAATGGGTTTAAGAGAGCTGCTGGACATGATAAATACGGACAGGACAACAATTGTTGATCTGTTGTCGGGACTTAGCGATACAGAATTATCGCGCATTGGCGTACACCCTAAATATGGCAGGCTAACTATCTTAAAATGGGCCGAGTTTTTTGTATTGCATGAGGCCCATCATTTATTTACCATTTTTCAGTTGGTTAATGGTGCAGAATAATTTTATCTAACAAAAAGAGGCTGTATCATAAATCAAATGATGCGGCCTCTTTCTTTTGTATGTATTTT
>CBIHRB010000034.1:0-52793 GCA_966212355.1 uncultured Mucilaginibacter sp. | reverse complement strand
AAAATACATACAAAAGAAAGAGGCCGCATCATTTGATTTATGATACAGCCTCTTTCGAGAACATTGGCCTGAATTGCTTGAAATAACGAACTTCCTCCTCTTTATCAGCAAACTCGTAGTCCTTTATGAATTTGTTTAATTGCTGCAAGTAGGAGCTCACAATCGCAATCGACTGCTTTATCTTCTGGATTTCATTAATAGATTCGTAACCCAGAAGACGAAGCGCCTCATACATCTCGGCGTACAGTTTATCACAAAAGATGTTCATGAAAAGAGAAATTGATCTGGTTGGATCAACAGGTTTGGGAGGGCTTAGGGGTTCGATTGATGAGCTGATTTTCCCGATCTGATAGCCAAAGGCTGTTTTTTGCTCTTCCTAAATAACAAATTGACTGCCGAAATCCTTGATTATAGCCTGTTTGAAAGGGTTCGATGCCCATTCACCCCTTTCATTTTTCCCAGAAAGTAGAAATTCCCAGCTTTTAGAAAATCTGCGGAAATTCACGACAACTGCCTATTAGTCAATTTCTTACAAAATATTACTGAATCAGCCAAAATATACCCCAAAAAAGAACCGTCGTTTAAATCTGGACCTGTCGAACTCTGTTTTAAAAAATAACTACCTGTATATCAAAGCGTAAAGCTATTAAAGCGAAAAAGTAACCTAAAGTGGTTACTTTTTCGCTTTTTGCGGGCTCAACGGGGCTACAATCGAACCCCTGATCCCACTTTTGACATTTATCGGTAATATAGACTTGGATCAATCATTTAAAAACAAAGTATCAAGTAATAATGAAAAAGCAAGAGTGAAGCTTATTCAAAAGAGAAAAAAAGGCCGCCATTTGTAAGAGTAGATTTCTTACGTATTACTATTCGCCTATCTTTTGTTGCATACGTTTAACCGACCAATTGGATGAACCACAACTTATTGACCCCTGTCGGCCAATTTGACTTTGACCACTTTCTATTATTGTAATCAAGTAAGTTAGAAATGCAAACAAAATTGGCGAAGAGGGATCAACCAAATTGTTTTTTCCACTATTGCTAAACTTCGACCAGAGAGGCGTTTTTAAGAACACTATTCAGTGATTATTCTATGCCCGTTATCTTTCCCATTATATGAAATGCAAGTGCGAGATTACCAATTACAAAAGCCACTAATCCAATTACTATCCAGGTACCAATTAAATTCTTACTTTCAGGTAATTTGTCAAACTCATGAACATAAGTTTTCCAACTTTTATTATTTAAAAATGCGAAATAGTTAATTAAGAATACGGTTACAAGTGAAATGATTGTTTGAAACGAAACAAAAGTAAAAGTATCGTTGCGATCAAAAAACTCAATGTAATAAAACTTTAAGGAGATTAAAAACAAAACCTCAAGACACGCAATAGCAAAGGTAGCTGTAAAATCACTTGGAAATACAGAGGGAGACCACTCACCAAATTTATAAAATTTATAAAACAAATAATAATAAGCTTTTTTTATAATCATGATTCTAAATTACTGTCGATTAATGAACATGCCACATTAAATCATCCGCATGCGACTCATTTTCCCTTTGTGCATCTTTAATAAATGCACCGACGCCGGGCCAAAATCCCGGAGCAAACGCATCTATACCAAAATATAACACTGATGCCCCAGCACCAACCGGACCTCCCCAAATACCTACAGCGGTCATTACACCATCTGCACCAAATTTTCCCGGGCTGACTCTACTATCAATATTTGCGGCAGTTGGATGATAGTAATTGTACACTCCAATACCATCCATTGTCATCCCAGCTATCCCGCCAGCAACCCCCAAACCTTTCAGGCCCTTAACGGATTCGGCAGCCATTTCAAGGTGACCGGCTGCTTGTGCTTGATCAAGCAAAAATACTTCTGTCCCAACAAAGGCATTAGCTTTTCCATAATTACCATACCAGTCAAATGATTCATCACCCCCCCCCTGATTAGCCCCTCCTCTGCCAATGTCTCCTGCGCTACCATTATCTCCTCCATAAGAATACGAATTCACATTAAATTTCGTAGTATGAGATATAACTCCGCCATATAATCCGCTCTTATCAGAATAGGCCCATGTTGTTTCCCATCGAATACGAACAGACCCGTCATAGGTAACACCTCCCATGGTGGTATACCCGTTATTTTCCCGGGCGTCACGTATCTGCAAATATACATATGTAAATAAATCATCTGCCCCGCTTACATATCCTCCCGCATTTCCAATTTCATTGGCTACTTCTGCCGCCTTACTCATATCCGCAGCCCAATCTCCTACCGGATCAGGTCCTCCTTTTCCATGCCAGGAAGTATCGGTGTGCCAGGGAATCGGGGCATCCTTTGATCCGGGATCCGGCAACAAATCCCCCAGCGGATCATTCATCATGATCGGGTTATTACCGGCATACTGGTAAACCGTCATGCTTTCGGCGCTTTCGGCTACCGGGTCAACCGCTATCCACCTGCCCAGGGCCGCATCATAATTACGGTAAAACGTCTGCTGCAGGTCGGGCAGGTTGTTATAATCGTTCTGCCATTCGCTGCCGCCGTTATACAGCTGTTTGTTGTCCGTTACCGGCGTTGCAACAGGACTGTTTGCCAGTGTTAAGCCGAAACCATAATAACTGTTCTCCTGTCGTACTACGGCTACCGCGCTGCCGTTATCCTCAAAACTGATCCGAGCGTTACCCTGCTGGTCGGTTATGATAAATTCCTGCTTCAGCGTTACCGTTGTTCCTGAACCGGTGTTCCTCACCCTGCCTTCCGGCATGGCAAAGTAACTGATCACACCGTTCAAATATACAAATCCGTCCACATAATCCGTAGTGGTGCCCAATACGTTATTGTCATATGCCTGCTTGCGGATGAGGGTACCGCCGGCATCGTAGGTATAATTGATGTAACGCCCGGTCGAGGTAGTTACCGTGATCTTGTCGGTACGGTTCAGCACATTGTAATTAATTGTAAGTCCCTTGTATGGGTCAGCTGTGAGATTACCGTTCACATCGTAGGTGTAATTACCCGTCGTGGTTCCCGTCAGGTTCCGGAAACCGAAACCGGTATAATTTGTGCCTGTACCATCCGTTACTGTTTTTAACTGGTTGGGATTATTCGCATCATAGGAATAAGCCAGGTTATCTACCTGTACATTGCTATTGGTGCCCTGTGTTGAGCTGTTGCGCGTAAGCGTCAGGATATTGCCGCCGGCATCATAACTCCCTACCGCTTCATTGAAGCCGCCGATATTGTTATTGAATGCGCCGGTGCCTGCCGTTGTCCGCTCGGCATAGCTCGCCCCGGTATAGCGGTTTACCGCGTCATAACTGTATTTATAGCTTCGCTCGTAAGTGCTTACCCCCGAACCGTTCTTAGTCATCCATTTCACCGCCGAAAGGTTCCCATTGTACCGTACGGTATTTGCGAGATTGGCATCGGATTGATCATACAGCATTTCCATGCCGAACAGGTCGTTGCTGTCATCGTTCTTCACCCCGTCATTGCTCAGCTTGCTGTTATTGATGCTCAGCAACTGCCCGTGGATATTGTAACGCATATCCACACTTTGCAGCCAGGCCGTATTGCCCACGTTGGTCGATCCCAGGTTTTTGTCAACCAACTGGCCCATTTCATTATAGGTGTAAGCTGCTACCCGTACCGGGGCCGCACCGTTGTACCGCTGATCAACCGCTGTAACCCTTTTCATATGATCATAGGAAAGGGTGGTTTGCACGGTCAGCGTTGCAGTAGCACTGCTCTTCTTCACGATCAGGCTTACCTGCGGCGCCCCCGTAAAATCGGGCACCACGGTTTTGGTGTCGGTTAACGTAGTGGCTCCCGTATAATATACCTGGTTATTGCTCTTTACCTGGATGGTATTACCGCGTTTATCGTAAAAGGTCACTTTGGTAAGCCAGGTATTTGTTAAACCCGCGCCCACCGTAGTTTGGCTGATGATAGTCGGCACGCCTTTTAACGGTGCTGTTGTGGCGCTTCCCTCTCCGCTGAGCCCCTGCGCGGAATAACTGAAATCAGCTGTTCCGTCCTGGTTCAGATCGTAGTTATCAAAGTAGGCGTAGGCAAGCGGGGTGATTCCCGTTGAAGGAAAACTGCTGTTGGTATAGTAGCCACCGTTGGTCAGGGTTCCCGAACGGTTCTCATACCAGGCTGTGTTGTAAACCGAAAGCCCGCTTACATAGGTTTGCATGTTTGCGCGGCCGATGTTGGTGTTATCAAGGTAGATACCCTGGCTGATACTGCGGTTTTTGGAATCATACTTGATATAGTTCCATTTATTGGCGGTAGCCATATTGGCATCCTGCAGCAGTACCGGGCGGTTAAGCGGATCATAAACGATAACCATTTTACCTTTGGCCGGTACCGTTTTTTCAATGATCCGGCCCCTGGCATCGTACAGATATTTAAATACGAGGTTACTCAGGGGAGCGACCGAAAGATTATAACTGTTGGCCGACAAAAGTGTAGTAGCTTTTGGGGGGACGACATAGCTGATAGCCCCGGCCAAGTTATAGATATAATAGGTATCCAGGTTGCCCCCGCTCAGGATCTGCCGCTTCAGGATTGTGCGGCCGGCAATATCCGCGTAGCTCAGCGTTTCCATATTATCTTCGTCAATACCATCGGTAACCGCAAGGGTATTGTCTGCATAATAAGTACCTGTGGTAAATGTTCCGTCAGCGTTCCATGTCAGGATGTTTCCGTCAGTTGTCGTATTGTTATAACGGTATTTTACTGTTTTATAGTGGTTGCCCGCAACGGTTGGCTGAAAACCGCTGCCCGCCATTCCCGCGGTAAGCAGCCGCTGTAAAGGGCTGTTCTCAAATACCTGCTGGCTGTAGGGTGAACTGTCGTCGGCAACCTTATCGGCTGTGCCGTTATTATAAAAAGCCGCCTGGTCGGTTATCGCGTTTACACGGTAACTGCCGTCGATGTCGGTACTTTTGCCCGCGTAGGGCAGGTAACCGATGGTTTGGCGGCCCAGGTTATCGTAAACCAAAGGCTGTATTATATCGTTCTGTAATGGACTGGCCTGTACGGCCACCTGTTGAAGTGTACGGCCCATGCCATCTATATAAGTCCTGGTAACCTGTTTATCAGTCACCGACAGGGCGTCAATCTGGGCATCGGTTGTTTTACCGGGCAGTTTGATGGTTTCCTGCTGCACATAACCCGGGCTGATCTGCGCGAGCGCTTCCCTGCCATATGCCGAGAGGACAAACGCCAGTACCAATTTTATTTTGTTGCTTAACATAGCTGCTGGATAAGGTTAGGGTTAAATATTTGCAAAGTGGGTACAATTGAACTGTGATACTGTAAAATTCAGGGTATTGACCGTACTCAGCGTTTCTGAATAGTTATAGATGCCCTGCGAGTTATAATTCAGGCAGTCGTAGGTATCTCCGTCCCGGGTCAGCACCACGCATGAGTAACCGATGCCCGTCCCTGAATTGTAAAGCGATCCTGTTACGGTTACCCTGATATTGTAAACACCCTTGGGTACAGTGGCACCGTTAAGCTGTGAGGCGGTAAACAGGTACAGGCGGGTGCCCGAAGTATTGTAGAATTCGACAGTGCTGATATCGCCTCCTCCTGAAGTATAAGAGTTATAGCTCAGGGTGATCGGTCCGTTACCGATGATCACACTCGTGGTGTTAGATTTTTGCCCGTATACCGGCGAAGTCACTGTCACCTGCACCGTGTAGGTACCTGCCGTAGCATAGCTATGTGCAGGCGAGGTAGCACCGGTGGTGTTTACCGGCGCTGTTCCGTCGCCGAAATTCCAGGTATAGGTGATACCGCCTGCAATACATGGGGGGTAGGAAGTTGTGCTAAACGTGATGCTTTGCTGGGTATTAATGCCCGGTGCTGGAGCATTGATCACCGGCTGCACAAAATCGACAAAGTTCTTATTGGTAATATAGCTGTTGCGCTGTATGATGTTTTTGTCCTGGTCCCATACGTACAAGTTACGGCCCCATTGATCGTTGCCGAAATAAGCAGATACCCCGTTGGTATTGGTCTGTGCTATTTTCTGGTGCTGTACCTGGTCATAAGTGATTGTATTCACTTCTGCGTTTTCCGGGTAAAAAATAATATCATCAACCGATACGTTCACCGTACAGCTCAGGCTGGCCGTAAAGGTAGCTGTCATATTACTTACCGGTATTGACCATTCATAATAAGTCCAGGCGCCATTACCTGCAATGGTTTTGGGATAAGTATACGTTTGATTGGCACTGGTTTTTAATACAATGTTGAACGTACCGGCCGTTGACGTGTTGAGCCAGGCCGAAAAAATATAATTATTCACACCACCTTTTTTGGATACTCCGGCGGTAAGCCCCTGCGTGGTGCCAAAACCGATAGCAAAACCTGAATGGCTGCCATTAGACGCGAAGTCCCCGTCATAATTGCCGGTGATCACGAAGGAGGTGCCATTGGAATTGCTGTCAAAATCGTTAAACACCACCTGGCTTGCTGTCGCGCCTTTAAATGCCGCCACCGGCTTGCCCGAACTCCAGTCTGTGATTACCCCGCTGACGTTGCGGTTATTGTCATCCAGACTTTGCAGGATGCCTTTGGTGTCATAAGCTGCATAATTGGCCTGGGGAATATATTTACTGCTCTCATAGGCAAAAGTGTTTGAGGTAATGGTGGAGGGCACAAAGCTTGCCGAAGCGATCCCGTCAGGGGCAACATAGCTGAGTGACTGCGATGGCTGGCAAAAGGTATTCCCGCCTACCGAGAACAGTTTATACTTGGTCAGTTTGGCCGAAGTTACTTTGGTTACTCCCGCTTTGGTCACCTGGCTGTAGCTTTCTACCAGCGCGTTCATATTGCGTTGTTTCATTTCATATAGTGCCTGGGTGGTGGTGTCGCCGCTTGCCGATGAGGCGTAATCTTTCACATATAGGTTATTGGTCAGCAATACGCTGTTGTCGCTGTTGGAGGTTTGTATCTGGGTGGGAAGCTTGTGGTTTGCCGAAGCATAAACATAGGTTACGGTGCTTTGTCGCGAAACAGCAAGCGTGGGGGAATCATAAACTTTATTTGACTCTGTTCTGGTTAACTCTCCCGCCGAAGTATACAGCACATATTTGTTATAAGCTTTCAGTCCGTTGAAATCTTCTGTTCTGAACCCGGTGATATTTACCGGCGTTCCCGTTCTCTGATAGGTATAATTGGTTTCGGCAACCAGGGTACCCGCGTCATTATAATTGGAAACTTTTTGTACCAGGCCCCTTTCCAAATCATAATTAGAGGAAGGTATAAAAGGGTAAGCATGCACCGCGGATATGACACTGCCTAAAGCAGTGGTACAGCTTGGCCGCGATACCAGGTTTTTTACGGGTGCCCATTCTGCCGTACTGCAGGACACACATCCGGGTGTTGCGCTATTGTCCCATTCCGTAGCAGGGACATAATATTGTGTGAGCGTAGAACCTGCACCTGTACTGCTTTCCCGGACATAGCCATACATAATAGTATGATCCTCGTCTGACAGATCGACTGCCGACAGTACCGTAGAGTTATTCCAGTAAGCGCCTCCGGTGGCTGTACCTGTATACGGTATCGTGAAGGCATACACCGGCAACGAGACCGGTTTACCACTTGTTTTGCCGGTGGACGGGTTCAGGTAAGTATAATTGCGGCTGATATTATGGCTTGCACTGATACCATCATAATCAACTATCTTTTTCACCCGGATGCCATTTCCGTACATCGTGTTGCCGGAAGGTACATCGAGGTAATCGTTGCTTTCATATACCAGCCTGGTGATCCCGCCATTTACGGTGGTTATCGTAGCCAACGAACCGGTATAAACTTTGCTCGTATCCGCGCTTCTGCCTGTCGTGCCGAGGGTATAGGTATAATCTGTGCTCAACGAATTGGGATAGGTATAATTGGAGTACCTCGGAATCGCCGTATTGGAAGGGTTCACGTAAACTGACGGGATCAATGTACCGGTGGTGCTGGCTTTCGCGTACCCCCAGTAATCTATGTTCACATTGGCGGAGTCGGGTAGTGTCGTCGTATTAGGCCCACTGGTTGACTGGCCATAGTAACTGAACTGGTAATATACCGGCGAGTTACAGCCCGCTTCGCTGTAGGTATCCAGGAATTTGCGGATATAGTCCGGTTTACCCGTCCTTACATAAGCGTCGTCACGGTATGTAAACGTATAGGTGCGCCCCATCCCGGTTATGCCCGCGATATAGGTCATATCGGTACCGTTTTTGATATTGTTATCCGGCATGACGATATCATGCGGGTTGCCGCTCCAGGTAAAATTCAGCTGGTCTGTTCCGTTTGTTATTATGGAAACTACCTGGGCATTCACTACCTGGTTCATCGTGTACTGGCAGGTTTTGGTTGTGGAGCCTGCAATAAACAAATCGGTCGAATCTTTACCTCCCCTGGGCGGCGCTTGAGCATAACTCAGCGTTACCGCGTTGCCGTTAGGATCGGTTACGCTGGTCAGGTGCCAGCTACTATAATACTTAACGCCCAGCTTATACTGGTTGAACTGACTGCCAAAATAGGTAACACTAACGCCACTCTTCTGAACAGCCGTTTGTGTTACGTCGTCAACTGCCGAAAAAACATATTTGATGCCCTGGTCATTCGTAACGGTAAACGAAGTAATAGCTGTGCCCAATACGCCGGTACCGGTGTTCCTGGTATAAGTGATCTTCAGGTCCTGGTAAGTCAGGAGTTTGATGTTACCCGAAGCGTCAAATACGAACTGCCCGGAAATACCGGGTGCGCTTAGGTTAAATATGTCGGGCTCGCTGTCTTTGTTGTAACTGAAATTAGTATTGATATAATTGACATCCGGCACCTCATTATCGCAAACCGCTGTACCGTCGTTACCAATATTAAAACTTGAGATATTGGTATGTGGGGTGTTCAGCCAGCCCAATAATGATGTTGTACCATCATTGGCTACCGTACAATCATCAGGCAGGCCCCTCACCTGCCTGCTTACCTGTCCCCCAACCTGGAGGTTCCAGCCCATACCCGCAGTGCTTTCCACATCTTTGGGTTTGATGCCGGTCGCGTAGTAGGCCAGGCTGACCGGAACGGATACACCGCCTTTATGGATCTCGGTCACCGGGATGGAAACTATACCGGTACCCGTAAGCGTGTTCACATTTACCCGGTGCTGAGCGAATGTTGTTCTGCTGAAAAATAAGAAGATAATGATAAACTGGAAGCGTATAAAATTTCGCATATTGCAATTGTGATAAACGGGTTTGGTTGGCCGGAATGCTTACCGGGATTCAAGGGTCATGCCCGGCTGGTACTCCGCGGCATTGACTTGACAGCAAATTTTCTATGAAGCGACCGGCTTAGTATAGCATGAATATTTAAATTGACACGCCTGATAAAATATCAAGGCTAACTTTTTCGATGAACAACTTGAGCCGCAATTGATGTAAGAGGACATTGTGATAATGGATTGGATTGGGAACTAAAATATTAAAATTATTTCACAATTAAAAAACATTTAATATTTATGGTAAGTTCAATAATGGGCAAAAAAACTGAACTTTATACATTATATAAAGGGTTGATTCAGTGCTTGGTCACCCAACGGGTCATTAAACAGAACCAGATTATTCCCTGCATACTGATACACCGTCATACTCTCCGCACTTTCAGAATTAGGATCAACCCCAACCAACGGCCAATCGCCGCGTCATAATTCCGGTAATAGGTCTGGTAATAGTCAGGCATATTGCCATAATCGTTCTGCCATTCACTGCCGCCGTTATACAGTTTTCGAAGAACATTTAAAGTAGCGAGCCTAAGAAAAGTACGCGCGGCACGCGCGCACCAGGGGGTACTTACCGGAATCTTGACCTCATAATATTTCGGGCCTCCCGCGGTATAGCTGATGGTCGGGTGTGTTGATATACCTGTCAGGCTTAACGTGAGCGTGCCTGCGCTTGCCGCGGTAAGCCATACTGAAAATACGTAATTTTTGGCGGTGGCGCTTTTGCTCAGGGTTAACGAAACCGCCGTTTGCGCACTGGTCATGGACATGGCATTGCCCGCTTGACTGCCGGTATTGAACTTAAATAACGGCACTCGTCATTCCCAATATAAAAACTAATCGGAGTATATTACCTGTTTTGATTTCGACTGGATCAGTTTGTATTTTATAAGACCTTTTACCTTTACCAATGAATCTCCCACTTTAAGCTTCTCATTAAATCGCCAACTCGTTCCCAGGCCGTAACTCTTTCCATTTACGGTCACAGTTGGAGTCTTTTTATAATCACTGAATTCTAACTTCTCTATTTTTCCTGAAAATTCAAAATCCTTTTCTCTATTTTCAGAAAACACCGATAATAGATAGACGCACAGATTTATAAACAAAGCCGCTGCTATAATTAACACAATTTTATTTTTCATTACTAAAGTATTTTTTTTAACCCCCAAGTGTAACTCACGCCTCCGGAACCCCCAACTGAGGGTCCAAAACTTATACTACTGCCGAACCAAGTTGCCTTATGAGCAACTTCGTCATAAGATGCCCATTTTCCCATTCCCACAACAAAAGAGGCATTAATATCTGCGCCCCAACCAAATAAGGACCCTACTGTGATATCCCTAACCTCACCTTGATAGTTTCCTCGAACAAGATTTAAAGAAAGTCCTCCTTCTTCACCAACTCTGCCAGAAACACTGTGACTAAAATAGAGACCAGCATCTTTCCCTCTTGTTATTAGATCTAAATTGAGACTATAACTTCCACCAACGGTCGGAACCAATACTCCGGATACGTGAATGCCCATATCATCGTTAATTACCCATCTTGCAACATCACTGTTCCAAGCATCTGAAACTGAATTTTTAAAGCTATGATAGCCATCTAGAGCAACTTGCCCCATTACGTCCATCTGTCTCCAATGAATATCTAATTCAGTTACTTCACCATTAACATAATATTTCACCTTTCCATGGTCTGTTCCCGTGACAGTTGCGCTATAAAAATGCCTGCTTCCGTCTCCTTCATATGATGATTGTGATATCAATTTGCCATTTGTATCAAAATATAGATCAGTTCTGCACTTATCACAGTTGATATTGCCCATTGACGGTTTCGTAGCAGGAAGTGTATAACCATAAATAGCTAAACCAGAAGATTTAAATACCCCACTCCAAAACGAATTGTACGCACCCTCTGTAGCATATCCGCTTCCCCCATAAATAGGAATCCCGCCGTATCCTGTTCCAAATTCATTAGCCATATCCCCGGCCACCAGATTAGACGACTCAACATTTGACCCACTAAAACCACCGGGGGGAGGTGAAGGTATTGTTTCAGGCAACCTCGCTTGGTCACCCAACGGATCATTAAACAAGATTGGGTTATCTCCCCCATACTGATAAACCGTCATACTCTCCGCCGATTCAGGATCAGGATCAACCCCAACCCACCTGCCAATCGCTGCATCATAGTTCCGGTAAAAGGTCTGGTAATAATCAGGCATATTGCCATAATCGTTCTGCCATTCGCTACCCCCGTTATACAAATGCTTGTTGTCGTTGGTCGGCGTTCCTACCACGCTACCCGGCATGATCATCCCAAATGCATAGTAACTGTTCTCCTGCCTTACCTTGGCCGTACCGCCCGTTCCCGTATTGTCAAAGCTGATCCGCGCATTCCCCTGCTGGTCGGCAATCGTGAATTCCCTGCTCAATGTACCCGCACTGTTCAATACCCTTCCTTCCGGCATCGCGAAATATTGTAATGTGCCGTTCAAATATACAAAACCATCAATATAATCTGTCGTGTTTTGCAGGGTGAGTACCCCACCCACGTTATCATACTGCCGTTTGCGGATCAGGCTGCCGTCTGCATTGTACGTATAATCAATATACTTGTTGGCCGAAGAACTGAACGAGATCTTGTCCGTACGGTTCAGCACATTATACGTTAAAGAACCAATCCCCTTATAGGGATCAGAGGCCAGGTTGCCGTTCCCGTCGTAGGTATAATTCCCCGTACCGCCAACAAAGCCGGCGCCATTACCACTGGCATCCGCTACGGTTTTCAGCTGGTTAGGGTTGGCCGTATCATAGGTATAAGTGAGGTTATCGATGGCGCTGTGTCCCCCGGTACCCTGCGTGGTGGCATTCCGGAACAGGCTCAGGATATTGCCGTTCTGGTCATAAGTGATCCGGTTTTCGTCCCAGCCATGCGTTACCGTAAAAGCACCGGTTCCCGCCGTGGTGCGCTCCGCGTAGATGGCTGCCGTATCCCTGCCCATGGCATCGTAATAGTACCTGAATGCCCGCTCATAGCTGCTGTTACCGCTACCGTCCTTGCTCATCCATTTTACCGCCGAGACCTTGCCGTTGTAATACGCCGTATTGCCCAGGTTCGCATCTGTTTTATCATACAGGATCTGCAAGCCGAACAGATCGTTGGTGTCCCCGTTGGTCTGCCCCGCGTCGTTGCTCAGCTTGCTGTTGTTGATGCTCAGCAGTTGTCCCCTCACGTTATACCGCATATCTACATTCTGTAAGTATGTTCCCGCGCTTACAAAGCCCAGGCTTTTTTTTACCACCTGCCCCAGTTCATTGTACGTGTAGGCGGCAACAACGGTCGATGCTGCGCCGTTATAGCCCTGGCTTACCGTTTTTACCCGGTTCATATGGTCATAGGTAAAACTGGTTTGCACGGTAATGGTCGTACTTGCCCCGGTTTGCTTGCTTACCTGGTTCACCTGCGGTATGCCGGTAAAATCAGGCACCGTGGTGCTTTTGTCGGTCAAGGTAAGCATACCGGAATAATAAAGCTGATTATTGCTTTGGATCTGCACAGGGTTACCGCGTTTATCATAAAAAGTCACTTTGGTAAGCCAGGTGCTGCTGATACCGCTGCCCACCGTTGTTTTACAAACTGCCGTAGGCATGTCTTTCACTGCTGCGGTGGTGGCTGCTGGTGACCCTTCGCCCGGCAGGCTCTGCGGAACATAGCTGAAATTGGCCGAACCGTTCAGGTCCGTGTCATAATCGTCAAAATAGGCATAGGCCAGCGGTGTCAATGTACCGGTGCTGCTGGTTGGGAAAATGGTATTGGTATAATAGCCGTTATTGGTCAGCGTGGCCGTCCTGCTTTCATACCAGGCCGTGTTATAGCTTGATGCCAAACCGCTTACATAAGTTTGCATGGCAGTGCGGCTGGTACGGGTAGCATCGGTATAGATTCCCTGGCTGATGGGCCTGCCTTTGACGTCGTATTTGATGTAGTTCCATTTATTGACAATCCTCATGTTGGAGTCCTGCATCAGTACCGGCCTGTTCAGCGGGTCATATACAATAAACAGCCTGCCTTGTGCCGGAACAGTCTTTTCTACCGGGCGGCCCAGGCTATCGTACACATAATGATAGATCAGCTTATTGACGCCCGCCGCAGCCAGGTTCAGCGTGCCGCCCATCAGGACTACCGCCTTTGGCGGCACGATATAGCTGATCATCCCGCCCAGGTTATAAATATAATAAGTATCCAGATTGGTGCCCCCCAGCTTCTGCCGTTTCAGTACCACATGACCGGCCTTGTCTGTAAAGGTTAAAACTTCCGCATTGTCCTCGTCAATGCCATCGGTTATCGAAAGGGCATTCGCCCCGTAATAATTGGATGCCGTAAAAGTGCCGTCAGGGTTCCATACCGGGATATTACCATCCTGCGTGGTGTTATTGTAGCGGTAGCTGACCGTTTTATAATGCTGGCCGGAAAGCGGCTGGAAACCAACGCCTACCGTGCCCGATTTCAGCATGCGCTGCAAGGGGCTGTTCTCAAATACCTGCTGGGTGAACGCGTTGGTATCGGTAGCGATTAAATACTGACTTGTTTGGTTGTAAAAACCTTTCTGCGCAGTAGTGAGCGCGTTACTGCGGAACACGCCGATGGTGTCCGCGGCTTGTCCCGCATACGGCAGGTAAGCTTTTACCTGCCTGCCCAGGTTATCATAGGCTACCGGCTGGATCATGTCGTTCTGCAGCGGGCTGGCATCAACGCCAATGCTTTGTAATACGCGCCCCATACCGTCGGTATAGGTACGGATAGTTTGTTTCTGGATATTGCTGAGCGCGTTGATCGCGGCATCGGTTGTAATGCCCGGTACCCGGATGATCTCCTGCTGTACAAAGCCGTGCTTATCCTGGGCGTTCGCTGCCTGCCCGAATGAGATGAGCAGGAACAGCGCTATAGTGGTAAAAAATATGTTTCGGTTCATGAGAGTTTAGGTTTAAGGTTATTCAACGCCGCCGCCGCCAAAGTGTGTACAATCAAACGTAGAGACCTGGAAATCCAGCGTGGTTACGCTGCCCAGCGAAAGGCTGAACGTATAGGAATTGGACGATACCCAATCCGCACAGGTATAAACCCCGCTCTGAATACTCAGCACCAGCGCGTTATAACCCAAACCCGTCGACGAATTGTAGTGGGTGGATCCTGTTAAATTGACCTGAACGCTGTAGTTGCCCTGCGGTACCTGTCCGCCCTGCAAAGTGCTTCCCGTAAAATTATATGTTGAGCCGCCACCTGTTGGTGTAAATATCACCGAGGTTATATTCGCATTACCCGTAGTGAAATTGCTGTAAGTAAGCGGGATCATCATCGGGGTAACCGTGATGGTTTTAGGCGCGACGACGATATCGCCGTAAAGCAAGGTATGCAAAGTATCCCGCATGGTATAAGTCCCGGCGGTTTGGTAACTGTGCGTCGGACTGACCAGCCCAGCCGCCTTTACTTTTGTGCCATCCCCGAAATCCCAGGATACAGAAACTCCGGCAAGGCCACAGGGATCGACGTTGGTTATGCTGAAAGAAACCGGGGTAGTATTGGTCACCGTACCGCTGCCGCCAACACTGGGTGAATACGTATAATGCGCATTGGCATCGGCTGCGGTAACAATGGTGTTCCGTTGTACGATATTCTTGTCCTGGTCTAATGTGTACAGCATCCTGCCCCAGGTGTCATTCACAAAATAAGCTGATACGCCATTGCTGTTGGTCGCAGTTGTTTTAGCTTTGGTATTGGCATCATAGCTCACCGTTCCCACGCTTGCCGCGTCCGGGTAAAACAGGATGTCGTCCGCGGTCAGGTTTGTATTCACCGTAAAGCTTACCGTATAGGATGAAGACAACGTACTTACCGGGATCATGACCTCGTAATATTTCGGTCCGCCCGCGGCGTAGCTGATCGTCGGGTGGGTTGATATACCTGTCAGGCTTAACGTGAGCGTGCCTGCGCTTGCCGCGGTAAGCCATACTGAAAATACGTAGTTTTTTGCGGTAGCGCTTTTGCTCAGGGTTAACGAAACTGCCGTTTGCGCGCTGGTCATGGACATGGCATTACCTGCATGGCTGCCGGTAGTGGTCAGCGTTCCGCCGCTGATGGTAAAACCGTAGGCCGGTGCGGCCTGGTCGCTGTCAAAATCACTGAAAGCAACCTCATTGGCAGCAGCGTTGCTGAACTGCGCTATCGCTCCCCCAAAATGATCTACAAAAGTGGTTTCTACATGTTTAAAGTTATCGTCGGCAGTAAGGGGGAAGCCAGCCTTGTCATAGGTAATAAAATTGGCTGTACGCACATAATGGGTGGAATCAAAGGTCAGCACCTGGCCCGAGATACTCATCGGCACAAAGCCGCTGAGCCCGTCGGCCTGCACCATCCGGTACTGCCGGTAAGGGAGGTCTAAAGCCACTGTTCCCGGGGTAACGGTTTTAAATAGCGTCAACCCTGCCGATATGGTTTTGGTCACACCCGCCCTGGTCACCTGCTGGTAACTTTCTACCGGGATATTGATGTTTTTTTGTTTGAGGTTATAGATCGAGGTAACGTTCGGATTGGAGCCCGATGCGGCTGCATAATCCTTAGTATAGGTTACTTTGCTGGTATAAACACTCCTGTCGCTGTTGCTTTGCTGTACCTGGGTCACCTGTTTATGATTGGCGCTGCCGTAGGTATAGGTAACCGTGTCGGTACGTGCCACGCTCAAGGTCGGCGAATCAAACACTTTACTGATGGCAGTAGCCGTCAGCTCGCTGGTGTTATAGTAAACCTTGTATTTATTATAGGATTTGACGTTGAGACTGCCGTTCACGTTGTCATCGGCCTTAAACGCGGTGATCACCGATGGGCCGAATGAGCGCTGGTAGGTATAATTTGTTTCACTTACCTCGGTGCCCGCATCGTTATAAGCTGTCGTTTTTACGGGTAGGCCCCTTTCAAAATCATAATTAGGATTCGGGATAAACGGGTAGGAATAAATATAATTGGAGATAGGCCCGTAGGATGACGCGCAATTGGTGCGGCCAATATAATCGACTACCGGCTGCCATTCGGTCGTACTGCAGCCGCTGCATGACGGTGTGGCCCCGCTGTCCCAATAAGTGGCAGGTACCGTGTACTGATACAGCGTACTCCCCGCGCCGGTCTGGGTCACCCGGCTATGGGTATACATGATGGTATTATCCTCATCAGACAGGTCATGCATGGACAGGGCGGTGGAACTTGCATATAAAGCGGCTCCTGTTCCCGTACCGCCCGGAATCGCGAACGCATATTGCGGCAACGAAACTGGCTTTCCGCTCGAGAGGCCTGTGGCTGGGTTAATGTAGCTGTATTTGCGGGTAATGTTATTCGTACTGTGGTATCCCACCGAATCAACGATCTGCTTTACCCGGCCCCCGCCACCAAACATGACCGTGCCTGATGCGGGGTCGTAGAACCGGTTCGATTCGTACGTAATGTTGCTGCTGGCGCCCTCTACCGAGGTTACTTTGTTTAACGAACCGACAGCTGAATTTACGGTATCTGCTGAACGGTTGACACCGGAGAGCGTATACGGATAATTTGTTGCGCCTTCGTTCAGGATCGAATATCGCGGATAAGCAGAATTGGATGGATTGACGTAGACCGTCGGAATTCTCGAGTTCCCGACCGGCTTGGTGGAATAATAGCCCCAGTAGTCATAGGTGTTTTCGGTAGAGTCAGGCAGTAGGGAGGTATAGGCTCCCGCGCTTTTGGTTTCCCCTACGTAGCCGAACGTATAACTGACCGGCGAACTGCAGCCAGGTTCTGAATAATTACGGAGGAAGGAACGGGTATAACCCGAAGTCGCGCGCGATACCTGGCTATAGGTAAACTGAAAAGTCCTGAACGGTGCTGCCGCGTTTCTCAGCGTAATGCTGCTGATGATCGTCTGGCCCGTCGGGCTGCTTGTCCAGTTAAACTCCAGGTAATTGGGTGAATTACCATAAGGGGTATAGGGCTGAATGGTCAGTAATGTATAGGGAGTGTTGATCTGGCTTGTCCGGTATTGTAACGTCCCTGTAGTAGAGCCGGCAGTATACAACACCAGGGAATCTGTCGAAGGCCTTGATGGTGAGGGCACGGTATATTGTAAGAAAATGCCATTCCCATTCGGGTCGGTCATCCTGACCAGGCTCCAGTTATCATAATAATCTATTCCGTACTGATATTGCTGGTATTTGGTCTTGAAATAGGATGCTGATGATCCGGCAAGTGTCTTTAGCGTTACCTTGTTCTGCCCCGGAAAAGCATCGATATCATTGCCGAACTCATAGGTGATCCCTTTATCGGTGGTGACGTAAATGGTGGTCAAAAGTTGGTTATTTCCATCCCTGAGATAAGTGATCACCAGATCCTGGTAACCTACCGGTTTGAATTTTCCCGAAGCCCGGTCATACACCATTTGAAAAGAAAGTCCGGGAGCATTGACAAAAAATCTATCGGGCTCTGTATCGTTCCGGTACGGAAAATTCGCGTTAATATAACTGATGTCAGAAGTTTCCAGACTGCAGGTGCTGCCATTGTTGGCGATGGTAAAACCGGCAATGGCATTAGCTCCGGTATCCAGGCTGTTCATCCAGCCCTGCATCAGGTGTCCTGCGTTATCTTTAGTTACATCATCGGGCAGCCCGCGGACGATCCTCGATACCTGTCCCCCGGTATTTAGCTGCCAGCCCATCCCCCCGGTGCCTTCGACATCCTTGGCCCGGATGCCATTGCCGCTATAGGAAAGGCTGACCGGGATGCTGACCTGCCCGCTGCTGATGGTATAGATCGGGATCTGTACACCAGGGGCTCCCGTAAGCGGGTTTACTGATACCTGGGCGAAAGCGTGCGGAACAAACAGCACCGCGAAAAGGAGCAGTAAAAAATAGGATTTCTGCATAGTGAAGGAATAGGGACTGAGGTTGAAGTTGAAAAGTGAAATTTATTTCAGGGTAGTAGCTATACTGGTAGCTGTGAGGTGAATGATAAAAACGGCATTCCGCTGAAACGTGCGGGTAAATCTGAAACGGGCTGTGAATAAATGCATTGTGATATTGTATTGGATTCGGCACCCCTAATATAGGGGGATCATTACATATATCAAAGTTTATAATATGTATTATTGCATAAATACTTATGACCTACTCCGCCTACTGGAATCTTTCCAATAATTTCTTGATGGGAGTGGATTTCTTTGGCTAAATGTAAAGCCCTCTACACTCGCTGCTCGGGGCTTTAATCTAAACCTTATCACAATAGGCAGAGACTGCCTATGAATAAACAAACATAAGAATTTTAAGAACCGATTAAAAGCCGGCTCGTTCAAAGCTCTACCTGGACATAACAGCATTTAAACTCAGGTACCACACCGGCTTTCCACCATCACCCGGCCAGGCCATATCGAAACGTAAAGGATAGCCGGCAAGCGTTGTCCTCGCGCTGAAGCCGTAAGCCGATTTAATACCATTATTTACAACTGGCTTCTGCCAGGTTTCCTTTGCCGTAGCGATGTCGGTAAAACAGCCCAGTTGGCATGCAAGAGGTCATCGGTTCGACTCCGATATTCTCCACCCACTGATTATCAGGCTTTTAGATCAACCTCTAAAAGCCTGATTTTTTTATGGGTACAGCATAGATACAATGGAAAACCCATTGCGGTTGCCCCTCTTCGCCAATTATGTCTGTATTCCTAACTGTTTGATTACAATAATAAAAAGTGTCAAATACAAATTGGCGGCTGGGGTAAATGTGTTGTGGTTTATCCACCCAAACCTACAGACTAAATAGCCGTTTCTTGATATTTCAAATTAAATTCTATCTTTGCATCCAATTCCTGATTTGTTAATCTTTTAAATATCAAGGAATCATGACAGAACAACGCTACATATCGCCCCTTTCGCTCATTGCCTGATCAGGCAGGCAAACCTTGTATTTTATTAAATAATTAAACGGTTGCGTCAGTAACCTGCTTATTATTTTGTCTGCCCCAAATTCACGGGATTTTTGAGCACTCTAACAAGGGTATATCCTTACTCAAGGACGAACTGAGATCAAAAATCAAATTCAGGAAAAATTAATGAAGTGTGATGAACACACATGAATGGCCGCACTGTATTAAACCGGCGCGGCAAAAAAGACGGCTCGTTAAAACAGATCGTGATAAACAACAGATACAGCTGGACAAATGGCGCCATGAACTATGGGAACAAAAAAAGCTTTTGCTATGGTCCCGCTTGGACATCCGTATCAGCATGGCTGGAACCATATTGATAACCATAACCTGGCACCACGGATTAATTTATTAACACGAGGCAGGGGCTATCACTGGAAAGGCTGGTATTACGAGCCCGCCAAATACATTAACAAATTTAAAAATATACCCAGGTATGCCTGTAAAGAAGCTTACCTGGTTAGAAACCTAAGCCACATGGGCAATTTAAGAACAAAAGATTTAAGTAAAATAGGTTATCATAATGATCAGCTGCGAAGCTTGGTTATTGGTATAATTTCTAAAAATTTCAAGCACCATAGTAAGCAGCAGCTACTGGACCTA
Organism: uncultured Mucilaginibacter sp.; assembly: GCA_966212355.1. Taxonomy (GTDB): domain Bacteria; phylum Bacteroidota; class Bacteroidia; order Sphingobacteriales; family Sphingobacteriaceae; genus Mucilaginibacter. Next base: position 32,886 of record CBIHRB010000034.1, on the reverse strand, counting down.
TTGGTGGATATTAAGAACGATCCGGAAGCATTTCTGGATGATGAGTTAACAAGCAAGATAGCCGAAAAGGTAATTGGCAAAACGGATGCACCGTCCTTTAAAACGTTTGCACTGCGTGATGAACCGGTGTACTGCAAAACTTACGGTGGCAAGGGTATTGAGCAATCGGCCAAAAAACAAATGGAGCTGGCTAATATGCTGCCTGTAAGCGTTCAAGGTGCGTTAATGCCTGACGCGCATATGGGTTTTGGTTTGCCCATTGGTGGCGTACTCGCTACAAACAACGCGGTAATTCCCTATGCTGTGGGTATGGATATTGGCTGCCGCATGGCGCTGTCGATTATCGATGAGAGCGATGGTTTTTTAAAACGGTTTGAATATCAAATTAAACAAGCCTTAAAAAATCATACTCATTTTGGTATGGAAGGAGGCCTGGATGTAAGGCAGGAGCATGAAGTGCTGGATAGCAAGGTATTTAATGAGATCCCATTTTTAAAACCGCTGCGGAGTAAGGCGGTACGGCAATTAGGCACCTCGGGCAACGGAAACCACTTTGTGGAGTTTGGCGAGATCGAACTTTTGGCTAATAACGCTTTAGGTTTACCCGCTAAAAAGTACACGGCCTTGTTAACGCATTCCGGCAGCCGTGGTTTAGGTTCGGCAATAGCGAGGCAGTACACGCAGATAGCCATGAATACCTGCAAACTGCCACGGCATGCACAGCAACTGGCCTGGTTGGATATGAACAGTGAGGCCGGCCAGGAATACTGGTTAACCATGACCCTGGCCGGAGATTATGCCAAAGCTTGTCACGAGCGCATACACGCTAATCTTTTAAAGACTTTAGGCTTGAAAGCTTTGCACGTGGTAGAGAACCATCACAACTTTGCCTGGAAAGAACAATTGGCTGATGGCCGGGAGGTTATAATCCATCGCAAGGGTGCGACACCGGCGCATCAAGGCGAGCTGGGTATTATCCCCGGCAGCATGACCACGCCGGCTTACCTGGTATCGGGCAAAGGTGCAAATGATGCTTTATATTCTGCATCGCACGGTGCCGGCCGGGCCATGAGCAGGCAAAAGGCTAAGGACAGCATGACGGTTTCGGCTATGAAAAAGTTGCTGACCAATGCAGGTGTAACCTTAATTGGCGGTACCGTTGAAGAGAACCCCTTAGCTTATAAGGATATCGAGGCCGTGATAGCGGTGCAAAGCGACCTGGTTGATATCCAGGGCAAGTTTTATCCACGTATCGTTCGAATGAATAAGGAGTAGTGATGAAAAAGATGATGATACAAATCACTTCGGGCAAAGGCCCGGCAGAATGCTGCCGGGTTGTAGCCTGTGTACAAAATCTGATGCTGAAGCAAGCCAAACAGCAAGGTATTCAACTTGAAGTACTGGAAAACAAAGCCGGCGGGTTAAACGGCACTTTACTATCCGCTACGATGATGGCTGCAGGTAATAACCTGGATGCCTTTGTAAAAGAATGGACCGGCACTATACAATGGATAGCGCAAAGTCCGTATCGAAAACACCATAAACGTAAAAACTGGTTTGTGGGCGTAGCTGCTTTTGATGTGAAGGAACTGATGCAATGGAACCCTAAAGATGTAAAGCTGGAAACCTGTCGTTCGTCGGGGCCTGGTGGCCAAAATGTAAACAAGGTGGAAACCGCGGTTCGGGGAACCCATTTACCATCGGGACTGCAAGTTATGGCAATGGATAGCCGGTCGCAGCTCGAAAACAAAAAGCTTTGTTTAGCCCGGCTGGAAGCCAAAATACTAATCTGGCAAACAGAACAATTGATAGAGCAACAGCAAAGTCAATGGCAGGAGCATAACGCTCTGGAGCGTGGTAATCCGGTTAAAACCATCAGGGCAGCAATTTAAAGCGGGCGGCAAAAATAACCGGTTTTTTTTGTAAAGCGGATAGAATTTTCACATATTGGCAAACAGCTTTCCACTCGCGTTGCTGGCTCAGCTATTCGTGAACAGATCATCTGGGGAATTGAAAAAAATGAAAAGATCGTATTTGATTTTACAGGTGTGGAAATTGTCTCCAATTCTTTTACTGATGAATGCTTCGCAAAGTTAATGATCCATTTCGACCTCCCGGTTGTAAAAAAACATACCACCTTTCAGAACGCCTCGCCTTTTATAAAAGCAATTATCGCCAATTCTTTTAAGGAGTGGCTGCAGATGATTCATTCCCGATAATTAAATTTAGCCCTTACTTCCAATCTGATTCAGTATTTGAAGTGGGCGTTGCGGAAACAGGCGCTGCAAATAATATAAAACAGATGCCTGACCAAGCCTAATCTCATCATTAGTAGTGCCCAACTGAACCGCCGATTATGTTTCCCACTGAGAACGAGCTGTCTTTTAAAGTCCCGGATCTTTTGATTAATCCTGACGATAATCCATCTCGTCCAAACGAATATCGTCGGCTTTATTTTTCACGACGACGTACTTTTTAATAACTCTATAAACCGTTTTGTATTTGGCAAGGGTTCCGGGAGTATAAGAAATAAGATTATCGAATAATTTTCGCATGTAGCCAGCACTTTAGGTCCTATTCTTAACATCAGCGGAAGGATTAAATTTTCAGTAGTGCCTTCCAAGTAGAAGGGGCGAAAAGCAATGTGCACGAAATGCCCATGCTTTTCGCCGTCATTATTTTGATAAATATTGATGGGCCGGAACTACATGAACAACTTTACCATTTTTCTCCAACCGATCAGTTTGATCAAGCGTCACGATAAAGCCTTCATCAGCATTGAAAAATGTAAGCGTTTCAACCACACCTTCCAACTCACGGTTGATATTATCAGGGTTTAATTCAAAACAAACCTGAACGGCCTCCATTAATTTGCCGTTATTTGTGATAACGAAATCGCATTCATTTTTTTCAGCAAAATAATAAATCTCCCGGTGTTTTTGACGCAGGTGCAGGTAAATCAAATTCTCGAACTTTCTGCCATTATCTTCTGTAAAAGAACCTGAATTAACATTGATCAGGCCGGTATCTATCGCATAAACCTTCCTCGGGTTTGCGATCTGTTTTCTTAAAGAATAGCTGAATTTTGGCACAAATTGTAAAAGATATGAATATTCCAGATGGGACAAATACTCCATAACTGTACTGGTAGACCCGATCTCAAACAGCGTTTTGAGCCTGTTGCCTGTGATCAGCTTTGAAACATTGGAGAGTAGATAGAATGCCAGCCGTTGCAACGTCTTAACATCTCTGATGCTGTAGCGTACCGCTATGTCCCTGATCAAAATATCCTCGAATAATTGATTTAATATTTCAGGTATCCCTTGTTTTAAATATTCGGGGAAGCCGCCCAATTCTAAATAACTTAATAAAGAAGACTTATCATAAGATAATCCCTTGAAAGCGCAAAATTCATGATAAGAAAAAGGAAAAAGCTCTTTTGTGATATGCCGCCCGGTTAACCTGGTGCCCAACTCCCGGCTTAATAAAGAGGCATTAGAGCCTGTTATTACCAATTTATAATCCTCATCCAGCTTTTGTCTTGCATATCTTTCCCACTCCGGTATAATTTGAATCTCGTCAAAAAAAAGCACATTACTTCCGCTGGCCTTTATGGATTCATCCAGCCTGGCGAAGTCGGTAGGGCCGAATTCATAAAGCCGGGGATCTTCAAAATTAAGATATAATGCATCAGGATATCTCTCTTTGAGTAGTTGGAAGAGCAGCGTGCTTTTCCCGCATCTCCTTATTCCCGAAACAATTAATGCAAACGCAGATAAGTCTGGCAAAGTTGCCAGCGCATCCCTTTTCAGCCCATGATCTTTTTGCACCAGGTTCGCTTTTTGTGTTTCGATAACCTGGTTAAAAGCAGATTGAAGTATCATATTTATTTATTTGATACAAAAATACAAAATTGTTTGTTAGTAAAATACAATTTTGTTTGATATGAAAATACAACTATGAGTCGTCGACGGACAGCTTTGCGGAAAGAGGGGAGACAATCGGTATATGATAAATTTCAATCGATCTCCTCTTTCATTAGAAAGAGTTCCTGATCAACATATTTTTCTTTAGGTGGCTTCATGTCTCTGCTGACCTTGGTATCGGTTATGTTTCAGGAGAATGGATCGTCTTGGCAATACGCTAATATATCATTACTTTCAATTATAATTATAGCTGCTTATATAAATGTAACATGATACCCAGAGGTAAATTATATATCAGCTATAAGAATTTGGTTGAAGGCGCTTATTATTGCCTTACTGATCGCTTTCGCTCACCAGGGCCGGGTGTTGATCAATGCGCTAACGAAATGGTTTGCCTCTCGGTGAGAACTGGAATCGATCTGGTATTAAATGCTTTGAATTTTCCGCCGGGCTTCGAGATGATTGTTACCGATATCAATATCCCGGATATGTTCGCCATAATTAACTGGCACGAATTAACGCTTGTTCCCATCCCGGTTAATAAGTATACCTTAAATATGTCCCCGGCCCAGGTGGAAGCAGCAATTACACCTGCAACCAAAGCTATACTGATCACTCACCTTTTTGGCGGTATTATGGAAATTGAAGCGATAGTTGCCATAGCAAAAAAGCATAACCTCATTATATTTGAGGATTGCGCACAAGCATATGCCGGTAATTTATATAGCGGGAATCCCGCATCAGACGTAGTGATGTTTAGCTTTGGCTTTATTAAAACCAATACGGCTATTAGCGGGGCGATGATCAAAATAAAAGACCCGGCTTTGTACGCTGAGGTTGTTGCGCAAAATAGGCGCTACCATCAACAAAGTACTGCAGGCTATTTTAAGAAGCTTTTTAAAGTGCTGTTTGTAAAGCTGCTCACCAATAAAGTTATTTATACCGGGTTTTATAATTTAGTAATGGCTTTGGGAAAAGACTTTGAACAGGTATTAGGTGGCTTTACAAAGGGCTTCCCCGGCAACGATATTTTTAGACAGATCCGGCATCAGCCTTCCACGCCAAATCAAAGGCTGCTCCGAAAAAAGCTTGCTAACTTTGATCAAAATAGTATTACTAAAAGAATCCAATTAGCCAAAGATATTTTATCAAAGATCCCCGATAATTATAAAATTGGTTTTGAGAACAAGAGGCATTCTTACTGGGTGATGCCTGTTGAAACCCATAATCCGGATGTACTGATCAAACACCTGCGTAATAACGGTTTTGATGCTTCGCAAAAAGCATCAAGCTTAATCAAGTTGAGCGAGGCGGGCGGCGTTCCCAAACCTGAAGAATTAGCATTAGACAATCTTGTTTATTTACCAGTATATCCCGCTATGAGCGCAAAAGACCGTAATAAACTAATACAACTAATAATCAATTTTTCGCACTAATCTCTTCTTATGCTGACGGGTTGTGGTGCTTTAACGTTTTCCGTAACTGGGCTTCAATTGCTTAATCATATCCCTGGCCGAAAGATATCCGTTTATTAATAAAAATTGCATGAACTATCCCACCCCTTCCCATCCAAATCCACTTTAAAAAAATATCGTCAACAGCAATGAGGGTAAAATGCTTCAGGCGTGTTTAAGAGACAAATTTTAATAATCGTCTTAACAACACAAATGCTATGAAAGCAACATTCCTGATCTATCTCGTTATCTTTTTGATTTCGTTTAAATTTACTGCAGGCGCCCAGCAAAAAACGGCAACCAATGCCGATTCCGTATTTAAGCCCAAAATCGGATCATTTGATGCCGGTTACTCCTACTCGCCGTTTACCGTTAAAAATAAAAACATGAACATCAGGCAAGTGAATGCTTCGCTAAACATACCGCTTATAAATAATTTCAGTGACGGAAAGCTTGATTTTTTGCTTGCCGGCGTTAGTTACAGCGGGCTTTCCTTATCCGGAACAGGAAAATCATTCGGCGGTACTGATTTTTATTCTATTTCGGTACCCATCACTTTTCAAAAATCGTTTTCTGCAAAGTACGCGCTGCTGGTATCAGCAATCCCTACCTTATCATCCGACCTGAAAGATGTTTCGGGCGAAGACATGCTATATTCAGGCTTTGCCATGCTCAAGATCCGTAAGTCCAAAAGCTTTTCCTACGCTGTTGGTGCGGGTTATTCACGGCAGTTTTTTGGTACGATACTGCTGCCGGTTATCGGGATAGAATGGCAGATCAGCGAAAGACTAAGCCTTAGCGGCACCCTGCCCGTTTCCGAAAAATTAAAATACCAGCTCAATGATAAAAGTATCCTTGGCTTCAGCAGCGATTTTGGTATTGGCGGGGGCTCGTATCGCCTATCAAAAAAAACAGGGTCAAATTATTTACAGGTACAGCAGTATAAAAACACGCTTTTTTATAATTACCAGCTGGCTAAAAACTTTTCGGTGCAAATAAGCGGTGGTTACAATTTTGTGCAACAGCTTGACTTGTACAACAAAGATCAAAAAGTTAACTGGGCACCATTTAACGACCTGAACAAACGCGTTCACCTGGTCGAGTTAAAAAAGACCGGCTTTACTGTCGAATCAGGGATCAGCTACCGGTTTTAACCCGAAACCGGTGCAGGTATTCCTTCTCAATGTATAACATTAATCACCGCAGCAATGGAAACAACTATTAATTCAATGGTCGAGGTTTTTAAAACAAATGTTGAGGATCCGGCGCAGGCAGCAAAATTGGTGGGCCTGCTTCAAAAACGCATTACCAATAGCAGTGTAAATTTTGACCTGGAAGATTGTGATAAAGTATTGAGGATAGAGGGCCCGGATGTTTCACCGCAATCGGTCGTGGGCATCCTTAAAGATTATGGCTACAAATGCCAGCCGCTCGAATAAACACAAAGCCCGGATTATAATGCTTGTACTCCTTTTCATTTGTTAAATAAACCCGAAGAGCTGTTAAAAAACAGATGAAACGCGGCATTGAGAAAGCATCAAGGTAACCTGAAAAAAGCCGTTATGGCATGTAATATATATTTTAGGGATATTATGTGTGGGGCCGAGGGATTGCAGTGTAAAGTCCACAGCGCGGGTTGGGATTGCGGGCGGGAAAAGCGAGGACTTGTAACGTAAAGCCCGGGCCGCAGGCAACGCCCAAATCTGTAAAATTAATCGAAAAATATACTTAATAATCAATAATTTACAATCATGCCATTATAAGAAACGAAGCAATCCCGAACTATACGGAGCAACTCTGCTAACCGGGGATTGCTTCGTTCCTCGCAATGCCGTTTTTTTTCAATAAGATTTTATCAAACCATTTTAAACTGCCATCAGGACAATTATTTTAGTACAAAGCAGGAAGAAGGATGCGCCCTGTCGTTGTAAATATCGTTAAGCTGCGTTGGACCCGAAACCGTATCAAAAATCATAATATTATTTTCGCCGGCTACAAAATGAGGCCATTGCTTATCATTAACCTGGCCCGGAGCTTTGCCTTTTATAAAGTTTACCCAGGTTTGGTGTATTTGGTTAGCCAGTTTTAGTTCTGTATCGTTAAAATTGTTTTGTTTGGGTAAAAACCAAACATAGCCTAATTCATCGGCATGGGTTGCACCGGTACCATCGCGCTTGTAATCAAAACGGTACATCCAAACGTGGCGGCCTGCCTGCGCTAATGTGTTAGCTAGCCGGTAGCTGTGCATCTGGTACATGTATTGGGTGAGTACTTTTATGGCAGCGCTATCTGCATTGCCGTTTTTAGCCTCACTTTCAAAGTTCGATAAAATATAACGGTAATTATCACCAAACCAACCATATAGCACCCTGCTGTCGGGGTGGTTGAGGCGTTTATCAAAATTCATAAACATTTTACTTTCAAACTTATTGGTACCGATGAGGAAGCGTACTTTATCATTCCTGTTTTTGAGGATATATTGATATGGATCCTGCGAAATCACCGCGCCATCTATCACCGGGCCAAAATAGTTGGTGCCCTGTGCCCCATTGCTGATGTTTGCCTGTGCTGCAATAAGTTTTTCGGCGGAGATTTTGAGGAGGTCGGCGGGTTTGCTAACACCCAGCTCGGTCATTAACCGCTGCCTGATGCCTTTAGCGGTAACAGAATCCCGGATGCATTGCACTGCGCCGCTTTCTAAAATCTGCTGGTTGAAATAGCCTTTGGATTGCGGTGTTGCCAACAGGGCACTGGTGAGTTTAGCGCCTGCCGATTCGCCCATTACGGTAACCTTCGAGGCATCGCCGCCCATAGCCGCAATATTTTGCCTGATCCATTTCAGTGCCATGATCAGATCGAGCAGGCCATTATTTCCGGATGATTGGTAAGCTTTGCCCACATCGCCCAAATACATAAAGCCGAAAACGCCAAGGCGATAATTAATGGTAACAGTAACAACGCTGTCATCGTCGGCAAAAGCGTGGCCGTTCATCCCCATACCCGAGCCGCCTGTAAGCGAGCCGCCATGTACCCATACCAGCACCGGAAGCTTAGCATCCCTTGCTGTTGTTGGTGTATAAACGTTTAAAGATAGACAGTCTTCACTGCCTTTTAGTCCGCCTGTGCCGCCACCCTGCGATGCCGGGCTTCCAAATTTTTCGCATGAAAGCGTATCCTTCCACGAGGCCATTGGCTGAGGGGGCATAAAGCGCAAAGGGCCAACCGGTGGTTTAGCATACGGGATGCCTTTAAATACCAGGGTTGGCCCTTCTTCGATACCTTTTATCCACCCACCTGATACTTTTGTTACAACTGTTTGGGCAGAGGTGGTAAAACCTAAAAATATGCCCAGTAAAAACGTGTAAACCGGAATCAGGCGGAGGATATTTTTCATAAATATGGTTTGATCTTAATAAGTGGCAGCCAGCTGAAGCGCGTTATAAGCATTAACCACGCCGCCGGTTACACAAAGATCGGTAAACGGAACTTCTTTTCTTGTCTCCCCATCTTTAATCTCTACATTATGTGATATTTTCACTACCGATTTCATGATGATCTCCTTAACCTGTACAGCCGTTAATTTTGGATAATATGAACGGATGAGCGCTGCCAGGCCGGTTACAACCGGTGCCGCCATACTGGTACCATCATGCTCGGCATAGGCTGATTTTGGTGTGGTTGAATTGATGGCCACACCCGGTGCAAACACATCAACACTGGTTTTGCCATAATTGGAGAAAGATGCTTTCAGCGTTTCATCATCTTTAGGGCCCGACGCGCCAACTTCTATCCAGGCACCGGCTACGCCGCTTTTATCTTCATAAATACGGTTAGGAACGTTCAGTTCAACTTCGGTGTTGTTGTTGTCATTACCCGCGGCATGTACCAGCAACACATCCTTGCTTAACGCAAATTTTACTGCCTCATCAACTGCTTTTTTATTGTACGAGTAACTTTTGCCAAAGCTCATGTTGATGACTTTAGCACCGTTAGCCGCAGCATAACGAATAGCGTTTGCTACATCCTTGTCGCGTTCATCGCCGGTAGGTACTGTACGTACCGACATGATAGCTACATCGTTGGCCACACCCATAACCCCAAGGTTGTTATCCCGTATCGCGCCAATGATCCCGGCAACGTGGGTGCCATGATCAGCATCCGGGCCGGTTACGTCATTATTGCCATAAAAACGCTCATTAGCATTGTTATAGTTATCGCCCACGGTATCCCTCGAATTGAAATTAAGGTTGAGGTGATAATCCAACTGCTCTTTAAAGTGAGTTAAGCCGCCGTTTACCTCTTTCTCCCTGAACTCGGCTACATTTTTAAACGAAGGCAGTGCGCTTACCAATACACGTTTAACATAGGCCTCGCCATTATCTTTAGGCTCAAATTTGGTGATGTCATCAAGGCTTGGGTTTTGGTTGCCGAGTTTCGCCAGCACGCCATCAAGCAGGGTGTTGAATTTATTGATCACCGTATAGGTTTGCTGTGCTTTGGCAACCTGCTTATCCATATCGGCTTTCATAGCGCTGTACGCTTTAAAATCGGCAAGGTCTTTCCCGGTAAGTTTAGTACTGTCAACATTGGCAAAGCGGGTGTTGTTGATCCGTACCAGCCGGGTAAGCTCCAGGTTATCATAATGTACATCTCCTTTGGCCGAGCCTATAAAATCCCAGCCGTGCATGTCATCAGCATAGCCGTTTTTATCATCATCCTTTTTATTCGCGGCGGTTTCTTTCGGGTTATTCCAGATCACCTTTTTAAGGTCTTCATGGTCAACATCAATACCCCCATCAATTACGGCTACCAGTACAGTAACGTGTTTTTTGCCTTTTAACAGTTCGTTGTATGCTTTTTCGGTACTGATCCCAAATACAGAATCGGTTTTAAGATCAAGGTTTTGCCAGTTAGGTTTAGTTTTTGGAGCTTCCTGCGCATAAGTGAATACAGGTAAGCAAAGCCCGGCTACCAGCACAAGCTTTTTAAGCGGAAAATTGTTTATCATTAATACTTTCAGTAATAGTTTATAAGTACAAAAACTCTAAAGTAGGTTTTTAATTGTTTAAAAAATGTGCGGGTTTGGTGATTTTAACACGTTTTCAGGAAAAATATCTTGCAGGTTACTCTACTTTTTGCTCAAAAATATGTTCAATTATAAATTTTGATTCTTCTACGTAAACCTTTTTCCTGATCAGTTCCCGTAAATCGTCGGTGGCACCATCCCTTATCTCATAGTTCTTTTCTTTACAGGTTTTTATAAAACCTGTATACAATTGTTTCGCTTTGCCTGTTTCGCCTTTTGCAAGTGTGGCAAGCGCTATATTAAACATGGCGTAAGTGGCGTCATCCTGGTATTTCAGCGCCTTGTATGAATATTTTATACAGTCATCAAATTTACCAGCACAATAACATGACCACCCCAGGTTCCCCAATGCATTGGCATAAGTGCTGTCAATAGCTATTGCTTTTTTGGCGGCATCAATAGCTGCCAGGTAGTTACCTGATTGCGTATAGCTTAAATTGAGCCCTACGTAGGCGTATTTATAGGTCGGGTCGGCCTTTACTGCTTTCTGATGATAAGTTATGGCTGTTTCATATTGCTTTTTCTGATAGTAGCAATCGCCAATCCTGTCGTATGGAAAAGGATATGATTTATCAATGCTGATAGCTTTTTGGAGATCTTTTATGGCATCGTCCAATTTATCTGCGTAATAATAAGCGTCGCCGCGATCAACATAAAAAGTCCGTCGGTCGGGTTCCAGGTTGATGGCCTGTGTATAAAGACTGATAGCTGTTTCGTATTCGTTTCTGTCGCAATAAATATCGCCTTTCAGGTTATAACCATCACCGTCGTCGGCATTTTGGTTGATATGCTGATTGATAAAATAAAGGGCGCTATCAGGCAAATCCATATTTCTGTAGCACCGGGTAAGGTTGTAGTAAGTCCAACTATAATTGGGCTTTAACTGTAACGTCAATCGCAGATCAGTGGCTGCTTCCTTATATTTTTCAAGGTCGATCAGGCAGTCGGCCCGGTCATAATAAAGTACAAAATAGCCCGGAAAAAATTTAATGGCCTGGTTGTAATCAGCTATCGCCTTGTCAAGCTCATCAAGGTTATAATAGCACTTAGCCCGCATCTGGTACGCATGGGCATACTGTGGCCATACCGCCAATATTTGATCACAATACGTTATACATTCCCGGTATTTATGTTCATCAAACAGCATTTCTGCTTTCATTGTGTTGGTCGAAATCAATCCCGGGCTATCCTTTAGCAACCTGTTCAATTCAGTACCTGCGGCCGATTTTCCTTTAAATGACGCGGTAAGTAATTTTAATCGTTTAGCAAAAATGGTATTAGGGGCATTTTTAAAAAAGCCGTCTAAAATTTTATCGGCATTTTTATCACCAGGCTGTGTTGTAAATACCAGTTTAAAAAAATCTTTCCCCAGCTGTTTTTCCGCAGGCGAAAGATTGCTATTGTCGGCAATATCCTTGATAAGGCTAAAAACTTCATAACCCTGATAGGGCATGATCCGCGTTACATCTTTTTGTAAGGTGATGTTTTTAATGCTTTTGGATAGTAGCATCATTCCTTTATCAATGCTGTCTTGCCTGAAACTGGTGATAGCTTCTTTTAAATAGGATGCATAGTCGCTGATTTGGTAACCAGGTGCGGTTATTGGTACGGAATTTTTTTTACTGGAAGTATCCGCCGGTACTAAAGCACAGGTGGTTAAAGGGCCTAAAATAAAGAGCCAAAAAACAATTGATTTGCGGGATAAGGTCATGCCATAAAAATAGCATATCCGCCTAATATTAAAAAATGGAAATGGGTTCCCGGCTTAATCCTATTTACCCAGTTCGGCTCTTACCTTTTTTACCTCAGCCGCAGTAACCAGGCTGCTGTTATTACCAAAATTATTGCGGATATAAGTGAGTACCGCCGCGATATCAGCATCGCTTAAAAAATTATGCTTGGGCATGGCGCTGTTGTAAGGCCTGTTTTTGACTTTGATAGGCCCATCCAAACCATTAAGCAGTACCCTTATAGCGAGGTCTTTTTCCATAAACTTACCACCGGTTACCCATTCCGATCCGCTAAGCGGCGGGATCATATTGCCATCGCCCCGGCCGTTTTTTTGGTGACAGTTGGCACAATAGGTATTGTAAATTTTAGCGCCGCCTTTGAGCATGCCGGTTTGCAGATCGCTTTTTAAGACATCGGGCAACCTGAAACCCGGTAGTTTTTTACGGAGCTCCATTTTGGCAAGTTCGGCCTTGCCAAACCCGGCTTTGTTACCCGTGTAGGAAATTTTCCAGATCTTTCCTTCCTCTGTTTCGCTAATGTATAAGGAACCATCGGACCCCATGGCCAGCCCCATTGGCCGGTAAGCCGCATCACTCACGCTTACTACCGTGTTTTTTCCGGTAAAGCCATCGGCAAAAACTTCCCATTGCCCAAAAGGTTTGCCGTTTTTAAAGGGTACAAAGCATACAAAAAAGCCGGCCTGCGGATAAGGCGATCTGTTGGTTGAACCATGAAAGGCAATAAAAGCCCCGTTTTTATATCTTGCCGGGAACTGATCGCCGGTATAAAAAAACAGGTCGTTGGGGGCCCAGTGTGCCGGGAAAGCCATGATAGGCTGGGTGTATTTAGCGCCGTTGCCGGCTTTTATGCCATCGCCGCCATATTCGGGGTTCAGAAGTTTTTTCTTTTTAATAGGATCGTAATAATAATATGGCCAGCCTACATCCGTGCCTTTTTTTACTTTAATAAACTCTTCTGCAGGCAGCACCGCGCTTTGCCAGGCACTGAATATTTTAGGGAACTGCAGGCGCAGGTCGTCACGGCCATGGGCCACCACATACAGGCAATTGTCGGCAGTATTCCAGTCCATAGCAACAACGCTGCGCATACCTGTGGCATAGCGGATACCATCGGTCTGTACCTGGTTCGGTTTAGCCTCATCAAACTGCCAGATGCCCCCATATTGCTGCAGCAAGGGGCAGCCCCTGATCCCTTTTGAACCGGGCACCCTGTTTTGCTCCTGGCAGGCGTTTGAGGGCGCGCCAAATGCCACGTACATGTGCCCGGCATTATCAAAGGCCAAAGGTTTGGCGTCATGCTCATGCGGGGCGGTAGCATCATGCAAAATCAATTCGAGCGGGGCATCGGGTACCAATGTTTGCGGATTTAATTTGGTTCGATAAACGTTTGCCTCCGAGCTGAAGTACAGGTATCCTTTATGTACCCTCATGCCTGTGCCATAGGGGCCTTTGTCTTCGTAATTGGCAAACTTTTTAATGATGTCTGCCCGGCCATCGCCGTTAGTATCACGCAGGGCAACGTTGCCGCCGATAGAATCGGGGAAGCGGAGTTTTACATAAACATCGCCATTGGTATTCACCGCGATATGACGTGCGCGGCCTTCCAAACTATCCACCACTACAACCGCTTTAAATTTGCCGGGCAGGAATAAGCCGCCATTGGTGGTGTCAGCAGCAGGCGGTACAGTGTTATGGCCTATATTTTTAAAACTGATAATCAACAGTGCACACAGCACCAGCATCACGCCGGTCATAGTTTTTTTGCTTTTCATTTGAGGCGAACAGGTTATCTAAATGCAGGATTGGTATTAAACGGCAATGCCCTGCTATAAAAGCGATTTTGCAGGTAAATGTTTAGGAAGATTTATTTTTATTGCCTGAGAGACTAAATATTATAACATGGGCCGGATATCATATTATCCCAAAAAGTCCTATCTTTTCAACAAAACAAAAGATCCATGCCCGAAACACATCCCGAAAAAAACAAATTAGGCCTGTGGACCAGCACCTCGCTGGTGATTGGCAATATGATTGGTGCAGGCATTTTCCTGATGCCGGCGGCTATGGCTTCGTTCGGGAGTATTGGTTTGCTGGGCTGGGTGTTCTCGGCAATAGGCTCGTTCTTTTTAGCGAAGGTTTTCAGCAACCTGAGCAAGCTTCTACCCCATGCTACCGGCGGGCCGTATGCCTACACCCGCGACGGATTGGGCGATTTCATTGGATTTTTAGTGGCCTGGGGATATTACCTTGCTGTGGCCTGTGCCAACGCGGCTATTACTATCTCGTTTGTGAGCGCCTTAAGCACCTTTTTTCCAATATTGGGAAGCAGCAGTGTTATTGCTGTGATTACCGGTTTATGTTCTATATGGTTATTAGCTTATATCAATACATTGGGCGTTGTTACCGGCGGCAAGCTGCAACTGGTTACCACCATTTTAAAGGTGTTACCACTGCTGCTGGTAGCTATCGGCGGTTTGTTTTTCATCAAGGCGGCAAACTTTAAACCTTTTAACGCCAGCGGCACCGGCATAGTCAGCGCCCTGCAGGCAACCGCTACCATGACCATGTTTGCGTTTATTGGTATTGAAAGCGCTACCGTACCATCGGGCAGCGTGGCCAATCCCGAAAAAACGGTAGCCAGGGCAACCATGCTCGGGCTGCTCATCACCACCTTTATCTATATATTGGGGAATGTAAGCGTGATCGGCATTATTCCGGCGGCGCAGCTGCAAAAATCACTTACCCCTTATGCCGATACCGCGGTGATCATCTACGGTAGCAGCGCCCGCTATTGGGTAAGCGCAGGTATTGCCATCGCCGCCTTCGGCTCGCTGAACGGGTGGACATTGCTACAAGGACAAGTGCCTTATGCCATTTCAAAAGATCAACTTTTCCCGCCGATATTCAGCCGCACTAATAAAAAGGGGGTGCCTTATATGGGTATTATCATCAGCAGTATTATGGTATCGCTGTTTATGACCATGAATTATACCAAAGGCCTGGTAACACAATTTAAATTCCTGCTGCTGCTTTCGCTGTTGAGCGTTTTGATCCCCTATTTGTTATCGGCAGCGGCTTACCTGGTTATCCGGGTACGAAAAAGCCCAAAGGCAGGGGGCTGGGCCGGAGCTATAGCATTGGCTATGCTGGCTTTTGCCTATGCGCTTTGGGCTATTGCGGGAGCCGGGCAGGAAGCTGTGTATTACGGCTTTTTACTGCTGATGGCCGGGATCCCGTTTTATGTTTGGGCCGCATTCACAAAAAATGCGAATTAGTTTTTCTTAAATATTATAAGGCTCCTGCCTTGATCTCGTCAACTACTGCCGGATCAAGCAAAGTACTGGTATCGCCCAGGTTTGAGGTATCGCCCTCGGCTATCTTGCGCAAAATGCGGCGCATGATCTTGCCCGAACGTGTTTTTGGCAAGCCGGTTACAAACTGGATCTTATCCGGTTTGGCTATCGGGCCAATGATACGGGATACCGTCATGATGATATCCTTGCGGGTAATGTCCTCATCGCCATGCTTATCGGGGCTCACCACATAGGCATAAACACCCTGGCCTTTAATATCGTGCGGATAACCAACTACAGCCGATTCCACTACGCTGCTATGCATATTGATGGCATTCTCCACTTCGGCAGTGCCTATACGGTGACCGGATACGTTCAATACGTCATCCACGCGGCCGGTAATGCGGTAATAGCCATCCTGATCGCGCAGGCAGCCATCCCCGGTGAAATACATGTTTTCGTAAGTAGCGAAGTAAGTGGTGCGGCAGCGCTCATGATCGCCATAAGTAGTGCGCAGCATGCCCGGCCATGGAAATTTGATGCACAGGTTGCCGCTTACACCGTTGCCTTCAATCACTTTACCGTTCTCGTCAACCAATACGGGTTGCACGCCTGGTAATGGTAAGGTAGCATAACCCGGTTTGGTTGGGGTAATGCCGGCGATAGGAGAAATCATGATACCGCCATTTTCGGTTTGCCACCAGGTGTCAACAATCGGGCAGCGGTTTTTGCCGATATTGTCATCAAACCAATGCCATGCTTCCTCATTGATAGGCTCACCTACAGAGCCTAATTTTTTAAGAGAGCTCAGGTCTTTATTATTTACGTTATCCAGCCCGAAACTCATCAGTGAGCGGATAGCTGTCGGCGCGGTATATAATATGTTTACTTTGAATTTATCTACAATCTCCCAGAAACGGCCACAATCAGGATAAGTTGGGATCCCTTCAAACATCAGCGTGGTAGCGCCCTGCGAAAGCGGGCCATATACGATATAAGAGTGACCGGTGATCCAGCCAATATCGGCAGTACAGAAATATACCTCGCCCTGGTTGTACTGGAATACGTTGGCAAAAGTATAACCTGTATAAACCATATAGCCGCCGCAGGTATGTACCACACCTTTGGGTTTACCCGTTGAGCCAGATGTGTACAGGATGAAGAGCATATCTTCGGCATCCATTACCTCGGCAGGGCAGCTTGGGTTACCTTGTGTTTCCACTTTTTTGATCTCATCTTCCCACCAAACATCGCGGCCTTTGATCATGGATACCGGTGTGCGGCTGCGGGTAAGCACAATAACTTTTTTAACCGAGCGGCATTGTACCAAAGCATCATCAATCACGGTTTTGAGCGGAACTTCCTTGTTGCCGCGCTTGCCGCCATCGCAGGTGATCACGATGCTGCACTCGGCATCATTGATCCTATCGGCAATGGACTGTGCAGAAAAACCACCAAACACTACCGAGTGGATAGCGCCGATACGCGCACAAGCCAAAACAGCGATAGCCAGCTCGGGGATCATGGGCATATAAATACAAACACGGTCGCCCTTTTTAGCACCGTTATTTTTGAGTACGTTGGCAAACTGGCACACCTTATCATGCAACTGGCGGTATGTTAGTATGCGATGGTCTTCTTCCGGGTCGTTAGGTTCCCAGATGATGGCCGGTTTATCGCCAAGAGTTTCGAGATGACGGTCGAGGCAGTTTTCGGTTATATTGAGTTTTGCACCCTGGAACCATTTGATCTTAGGCTCCTTAAAGTTCCAGTCCAGTACGGTGTCCCACTTTTTTTGCCATAAAAAATTATCGGCAATGCCGGCCCAAAACTGCTCGGGCTGCTCTACACTTTGCTGGTAAACTTTTTTGTACTCTTCAAATGATGTAATTTTCATCGGTTGGTTGTTTGGTTGATGAAGCTGTTCCGGGTTTAAATTGTTTGTTTTTTGTTGTGCCCGCCCCAGTTTCATGCTGGTTTAAATGGTGGGCGTAATTTAATAATTTATGTGTGATGTATATATTAAAATTCTATCTTTTTAAAATATTTTAAAAAGTAATTATTGGACTAATTGTGGGCTCCGTTTTATATCGCTTCCGGCCGCGTGTGCAGGCGGCGTTAGGGATAGAAGTGGAAAGCCCGCAGCGTGTAAAGGGATTGCGTACAGGCAAAGCGAGGACTTGCAACGGATAGCCCGGGCCGCAGGCAACGCCCAATATTATAAAACCGATTAGGAAAACATAATTAATGATTAACAACTTACAATCACATCATTATAAGGCACGAAAGACAACCGACCGGAGGAAACTCATTAATACCTATAAACCAACCACCGGCCGTAATTATTTGCCCCGATTAACACCCCCGGCTTCTGCAAAAAGTTGCTATGTCCTTGCAACCGAACATCTCCGGCATGTTCTGCCCGTTTTCACTGAAGCTGATCTGCTTGCCAATAATACACAACCGAATATGCTATGATAATGCGCGCAGCCGCCTAAAATTTTGTTACTTTTGCCCATATTGCTATACTAATTTATGAGCGAAGAAAGATCACTGAACTTTATAGAGGAAATTGTTGAAGAAGATTTGGCTGCCGGTAAAAACGGTAACCGTGTACTTACCCGTTTCCCGCCCGAACCTAATGGTTACCTGCATATTGGCCATGCCAAGTCAATTTGCCTTAACTTTGGTTTGGCAAAAAAATATAATGGCCTTACCAACCTCCGTTTTGACGATACCAACCCCGTTAAGGAGGATGTTGAATATGTTGACAGCATTAAGGAAGATGTAAAATGGCTTGGCTTTGATTGGGCCAATGAGCTTTATGCTTCTGATTATTTCGATCAGCTGTATGCCTTTGCCGTTGAACTGATCAAGAATAACCTGGCCTATGTTGATGACAGCACAGCCGAAGAAATAGCCGCCCAGAAAGGTACGCCTACCGAACCGGGTACGCCAAACCAATACCGCAGTCGCTCAGTAGAGGAAAACCTGCAGCTGTTTGCCGATATGAAAGATGGCAAATACCCCGACGGCGCGAAAGTACTGCGTGCAAAGGTTGACCTGGCATCGCCCAACATGCACCTGCGCGACCCGTTGATGTACCGTATTAAACACGCTCATCACCATCGTACAGGCGATAAATGGTGTATTTACCCCATGTATGATTTTGCTCACGGGCAATCGGATGCTATTGAAGAGATCACGCACTCTATCTGTACGCTGGAGTTTGTACCTCACCGTCCGTTGTACGATTGGTTTATTGAAAAACTGAATATTTTCCCGTCAAAACAATACGAGTTTGCCCGCTTAAACCTGAACTATACGGTAATGAGCAAGCGCAAATTGCTGCAACTGGTTAACGAAAACTATGTTGATGGCTGGGACGATCCGCGTATGCCTACCATCAGTGGTTTACGCCGCCGTGGTTATACCCCTGCTTCTATCCGTGAGTTTTGTGAGCGTATTGGCGTTGCCAAACGCGAAAACATGATAGATGTTGGCTTGCTGGAGTTCTGTATCCGCGAAGACCTGAACAAAACCGCATGGCGCCGTATGGCTGTGCTTGACCCGGTTAAGCTGATCCTGGATAATTATCCTGAAGGTGAAACCGAAGTGATGCATGGCGAAAACAACCCCGAAGTTGAAGGTGGCGACGGCGGCAGGGATATCCCTTTCGGCCGTGAGTTGTGGATAGAGCGTGAGGATTTTATGGAGGTTGCGCCTAAAAAATTCTTCCGTTTAGGTATCGGGCTGATGGTGCGCCTTAAAAACGCTTATATCATTAAAGGAGAAAGCATTGTGAAAGACGCCGATGGTAACATCACCGAAATTCATTGCAGCTACCTGCCCGAATCAAAATCAGGCCACGATACCAGCGGCATTAATGTAAAAGGCACCATCCACTGGGTGAGTGTTGAACACGCCAAAACTGCCGAAGTAAGGTTATACGACCGTTTATTCCAGGTTGAAGATCCTTCAAATGAGGATGGCGACTTTAAAGATTATATCAACCCTAACAGCCTGCATGTATTATCAACCGTATACATTGAACCAGATTTAGTTAATGCCGAGTTAGGCAAGCCGGTTCAGTTTATGCGAAAAGGTTATTTTACTTTAGATAAAAACTCGACTCAGGATAAACTGGTGTTTAACCGTACTGTTACGTTAAAAGACGGCTGGGGTAAAAAGTAAGCTCTCGCCCCCCGGCCCCCTAAAGGGGGAGTTTGAAAATTTTAAAGCAGGTTGAGCCAAAGGCTCAACCCGCTTTTTTTAATTCCTGATCTTCGTTAGCGTTATGAAGTTTTTAATTCCCTCCCTCGGGAGGGGTGCGACGGCGGTGCGTAGTGGCAGGGAGGGGTTAGGCACCTTGCAAAATCAACACTTATCGATGAAACCCCTCCCTACACCCCAATGTCATTAAGTTAAGAGATTGACAAGCTGCACCAGAGGTGCAAAAGGTTTGTAGAAACCATTTTGAATAGATTTTTGGTGTGCCAGCGGTACACAACTCCGGTGTTCCGTACCTCTGGCACGGTTGTTATCGGTATAATATTTTGCTACAAACCTGTTCCCCCTCTGGGGGATTTTCCTTAACTTAATGACATTGCCCTACACCCTCCCAGGGGAGGGAATCGCACAATCCCCCGCTTTTATTCTTACAAACGCTTGTCGTTACGCCACGACGGCATAGCTTTAAGCTTTCTGCATTCCGCTTTTAGCTTTTATTCCCCTTTAAATTCAGCTTTCCGTTTTTCCATAAAGGCTGCTACGCCTTCTTTAAAATCATTTGTGCCGAAGCATTTGCCAAACTCGGTTATTTCAGTTTCATAGCCGTTAATACCATCGGTATAAGCGGCATTGATACTGCGGATAGCTGCCGCAAGGGCTAAAGGGGCACGGGATAATATTTTATCCAGGATCTCTTCGGCTTTAGTTAATAGTTCTTCGGGGTTAACTACGCGGGTAACCAGGCCATATTGCAGGGCATCGCCCGCGGTGATCATATCTGCCGTAAGGATCATTTCCATCGCTTTGCCTTTACCAACCAGTTGGGTAAGGCGTTGTGTACCCCCATAACCGGGGATCAGCCCTAAAGTTACTTCAGGCAGGCCCATTTTAGCATTGTCAGATGCTATGCGGATGTGGCAGGCCATGGCCAGTTCGAGCCCTCCGCCCAAAGCAAACCCATTTACCGCTGCTATTACCGGCTTGTTGCCGTTAGCTATTAAATCAAAAACTGCGGTGTGGCCTATACGCGAAAGCTGCATACCGCCATTGGTATCTAAGGCTGCAAACTCACTGATATCTGCCCCGGCAACAAATGCTTTTGGTCCGGCTCCGGTAAGGATGATACCACCAACCTCCGGATTTTGGAAAGCCAGGGTAAAAGCGCTATGCAGTTCGGCCAGCGTATCTTTATTAAGGGCGTTCAGTTTGCTTTCGCGGTTGATAGTGATTTGTTGAACGCGGCCCTTGTTTGTAATCAGCAAATTTTGAAATTCCATAGGTATTAGAAATTGCGGTGTTCATGTACCCAACCGGTTATATATTTTACAATATCCTGCGTGCTGGTGCCGGGCGGAAAAAGCTCGCCAACACCCAGCCTTTGCAGCTCAAGCATATCTTCATGTGGAATAATACCACCGCCGGTAACCAAAACATCATCCATTTTTTTCTCTTTAATGAGATTAATGATGCGCGGAAATACCGTCATGTGCGCGCCCGAAAGTATAGAAATGCCAATGGCGTCCACATCTTCCTGCAGGGCTGTATTCACCACCATTTCGGGGGTTTGCCGTAAGCCGGTGTAAATAACTTCCATACCTGCATCGCGCAGCGAAGTGGCAATAATGCGCGCGCCGCGGTCATGGCCATCGAGCCCTACTTTGGCAACTAAAACACGGATTGGTCGGTTAAAGGTATTACTCATGAATAACCTATTGGTTTTTGTAAAAGTAATAAGAAACTGTTTAAAAACGATTAAATGAACTACTATATCCCCACGTCATTGCGAGGCACGAAGCAATCCCCGACTGTACAGGGCGGATTTGCTTAGTGGATCTGCCTCTTGGGGATTGCTTCGTGCCTCGCAATGACGGCTTTTTATATATTTTTAAACAGCTTCTAAGAAAAATATGGAAGTTGTTTGTGTTTATTGCGAACGAATAAAACATCGAAAAAAATTTCATAGCAGGGGAATTTGGACTCGAATGCATTCAATCATCATAAAAAAAGGCCGGACCCTTCCATAAAGAAGAGACCGGCAGATATTGTGATTAGGATTAGGCCAGGTTTAACGGTGCTATCTTTAAATAAAATTGCTTTAAGGTTTTTCATTTTTTAAAATTAAAAGTACTTTGTAATTCAAAGTTATTAGATAAAAAAAAATTACAGTTTTTGTTGTTTGATCAAATTTTCGAGGGCAAGGAGGTGCAATTTGAAGGCGGCCCGGCCTTTTTCGGATGCCAGGTAACGTGTATTGGGCTTGCGGCCGATGAAAGTTTTCTCCACCTGGATGTATTCTTCCTTCTCCAGCGCTTTCAGGTGCGATGCCAGGTTACCATCGGTAAGGTTAAGCAATTCTTTAAGCGAGTTAAAGTCGTAACTTTCATTGGCAACCAATACGCTCATGATTTGCAGGCGAATGCGGTTTTCAAAGGCTTTATCAAACTGATCTAATGATATCTTCACTTATCGTATCTAAAATGCATTACTGTGCCATAAATAATGTGGAGCAGACCGAAACCCGCACTCCAAAAAATTAAGCCGTAGCCCGGCATCATGGCACACAGCAAACCTAATAAAATCTCCAATATCCCCAAGCTCCTAATACCCGAATATGTATAATGGCTGCCTGCAACTAACGACATACCATAAAATATCAATGTAGCAGGCGCCACAACACCATAATAACCACGATAAACAAGTATAATAGTAAATAAACCGCCGCTTACCAGTGGGATTGCCATATTAATGAGCAGGCGTTTGCTGCCGGCGCTCCAAAATGGCTGACCGTTTTTTTTAGCCTTGCGTACCGATAACCAGATCCCCGTGCCAATGGACAGTACAAGCACCGCGATTGCCACGATAAATAATTTTATGATCAGCAATTCTTCATTGTAAGTATGGCGCTCCCTGAGGGGAGCATATTCGCCCTGCAGCAAACTGTATCCTATGCCGGCACCGGCGAAGGCATAGATGCCCGCCATCACACCCGAAAGGCCGCTAAGCGAAATAAACTTGGCCGAACGCTCCATCAGGTCGCGGATGGAACTTAACTCTGCATGAATATCTTGTTCTTTCATCAAAAGTACTTTGTTGTTCAAAGTTAAATATAAGATTTGATTTTGCAAGAGGGCAGGAAACTTTTTAGTAAATAAAAAGAAACTTATGCGCATACATATTACTAATCAAAACTTCATGTCATTTCGACGAACCGTTAGGGGATGTGTTCGGGGGGAGGAGAAATCTCCTACATCATTTAACGCCTGCTATTGGTTCCTGTGCATGGCGTACAAGATTTCTCCTTCACCCCCGCTGCTCAGCCCAGTTCCGTTCGGTCGAAATGACAATTCGTTTAAAGGCTTTCTTCAAGATACTAAGTGTTCAAGGATTTTAACTTTAATTTTCAGTATTTATTGAAAGTTTAAAATATATTGTATATTTGTTTCAGAAAACACTGAAAGTTATGAAAGCGCTCAAGAACCATATGATCCTGTTTGATGCAGAATGCCCGATGTGCCGTGCTTATACTGGTGCCTTTGTAAAAACAGGGATGCTTGATGCTGATGGCCGCGCTGCGTACCAGGAAGCACATGCAGGTATCTGCCCTGTTTATGACAGGCAACGGGCTGTTAATGAAATAGCCTTAATTAATCTGAAAAGCGGCGAGGTTACCTACGGTGTTAAAAGCCTTTTCAAAATAATTGCCAATACCTGGCCCATATTTGCTCCCTTATTTGCTTTTAAGCCTTTCGTTTGGCTCATGAGCAAGGTTTATGCCTTTATTTCATATAACAGGAGGGTTATTATACCCGCTGCCGAAACCGGCTTTGAATATCAGCCTACCTTTAAATTGCATTACCGTTTATTGTATTTGTTGTTCACCTGGTTTTGTACCGGGTTTATCTTAACAGCCTATGCACATCTGCTTGTGGGCATTGTTCCTTTAGGTAATCCATACCGCGAATACCTGATCTGCGGCGGCCAGATCCTTTTTCAGGGCGCAGCGATATGCAGTTTTGACCGCCGCAACCTGTGGACCTATCTCGGTAATGTGATGACCATCTCTTTTGTGGGCAGCTTATTACTGCTGATCGGGTTGGTTGTAAATCATTTTTTTCAATTCGGTCCGCTGATTTATACCCTGTATTTTATGATTGTAGCGGGATTGATGTTCCTTGAACACATCCGCCGTACCAAATTGCTTGGGCTTGGCTGGGTGCTCACCATTACCTGGGTAACCTATCGTATCGTTTTATTATTCCTTATTTTAAACCTCAACTGATCATGAAAGCTTATAAAAAAATCGTACTGGCCGGCGGCAACGGTTATCTCGGTACCGTGCTGGCCAAATACTACCACGATTTGGCAGACGAGGTGATCATCCTGGCCCGCAAACAAAAACCCATTGATGGCAACGTACATACCGCCCGTTGGGATGGTGAAACCGAAGGGGGGTGGACGGTTCACCTTGCCGGTGCCGATATGCTGATTAACCTGTGCGGCAAAAATGTAAACTGCCGCTATACCGAAAAGAACAAGCGGGAGATCATCCGTTCAAGGGTGGTACCTACCGAACTATTAGGCAGGGTGATCCATAAGATGGAAAACCCGCCAAAGGTTTGGATCAACGTAACCTCTGCCACCATTTACCGCCACGCCGAAGACCATCCGCAGGATGAGGAAACCGGTGAGATTGGTTATGGCTTTTCTATTGATGTTTGCAACATCTGGGAAAGCACTTTCTTTAAAACAGATACGCCCCATACCCGTAAAATTGCCCTGCGCATGGGCATTGTGTTAGGCCGAAGCGACAGTGTTTTTCCGCGGTTGCTTAACCTGGTTAAATTTGGCCTCGGCGGCAAACAAGGCGATGGGCAGCAATACATAGCCTGGGTGCATGAGCATGATGTAGCCCGGAGCACACAATGGTTGTTAGATCACCCCGAATTAAATGGCATATTTAACTGCACTGCGCCCGAAAGCACAAGAAACACCGATATGATGCATATCATCCGCCGGGCCTATGGCGCACCATTCGGCTTGCCCGCACCGCAGTGGCTGCTGGAAGTCGGCGCCATGGTAATCGGCACCGAAACAGAGTTGATTTTAAAAAGCCGTTGGGTAATGCCCAAACGCTTATTGGATAGCGGGTTTAAATTTCAATACCCAAAAGCGGAGCATGCGGTGCATGATATTTTGAGTTTGAAGAGGTAGCAGGGTGCTCATGTGTCAACGCGTGATGAATTTCTTCAACACGGATGCTGTCGGGAGTTTGGACTTTAAATAGCGAAACTTAATAAGCAGGTATTGGTAAGAATAGTTTTTACTATGAACTAAAACTACTTCAGCCCTTGATATACTTCGCTATCCAAAGTCGGAGACTTCAGCAGCGCAGGCATTGCTGAAACATTTAGGGCTATGAACCATCAACTATGATCTATGAACTAAAAATTACTTCAGCCAGTGATACACAATAAATGATGCCGTATAAGCCAGCGCGGTCATATAGGCAAACTGGGCGGCGGGCCATCGCCAGTCTTTGGTTTCGCGGTAAACAACGGCCACTGTACTGGCACATTGCATGGCGAAGGCATAAAACATCATGAGGGAGAAAGCCACGGCTAAGGTAAACACCGGTTCTCCGGTCTGCGGATTTTTAGCCTCGTGCATTTTTTGCTGAACCGATTGCAGCTTATCGGCATCGCCCTCCACGCTGTAAATGGTGGCCATGGTGCCCACAAATACCTCGCGGGCAGCAAAGGAGCTGATGAGGGCTATCCCTATCTTCCAATCGAAGCCAAGAGGTTTAATAACGGGTTCAATAACATGCCCAAATACGCCGGCGTATGAGTTTTCCAGTTTTTCGGATGCGATAACTTTGCTGAGGCTATCCGGCGTCATGGTTTTGGTATATTGGGGCTGGGCGTATTGTTTATCTATCTGGGCAAACCTGTCGCCGGGGCCATATGATTTCATTACCCACAATATTACCGAAACCGCAATGATCACTTTACCGGCTTGCAGTACGAACGTTTTTGAACGGTCATACATGGTAAAGATCACGTTTTTCCACCTTGGCATGCGGTACACGGGCAGCTCCATAATAAAATAGCCGCGTTCGCGGGCCTTGAGGATAAACTTCATCACAAAAGCCACAATAACCGCCGAAAAGATGCTGAGCACATACATGGCAGTAAGCGCCAGCCCTTGCAGGTTAAAGATCCACCACACGTTGCGGTTAGGTACAACCAATGCAATCAGCAGGGTATAAACAGGCAGGCGGGCTGAGCAGGCCACTAATGGGGTAACCATGATGGTGATCATCCTGTCTTTCCAGTTTTCGATAGTCCGGGTGCTCATGATAGAAGGTACCGCGCAGGCAAAACCGCCGATAAGGGGTACTACCGATTTGCCGTTAAGCCCTACCTTGCGCATCACCTTATCCATCATAAAAGTAACGCGCGACATGTAGCCTGTATCTTCCAAAATGGAGATGAGCGCGAAGAGGATGGCGATCTGCGGGATAAATACCAATACCCCGCTCAGGCCGGCCAATACGCCGTCGATGATGAGGCTGCTTAGCGGACCGGCGGGCAGTATTTTAGCAGCGCCGGCCTGCAGCCAGATAAACAGGTCTTCGATGAGTGACATCGGGTAGGCTGACCATGAAAAGATAGCCTGGAATATGAACAGTAAGATGGCGAAGAAGATCACAAAGCCAAATACTTTATGGGTAAGGATCTTATCTATCTTGTTGCTTATGGTTTCGTCGTGCGCCGTTTCAGCTTTTTTTACCGTATCGTAAAGCAGGTCGTTGATGAAATTGTAACGGGCGATGGTTTCTGTAGCCTGCGCCTTTTGCGAGTGGAAAGAATGCTCCTGCTCCAGTTGTTCAATCCGGTCGCTCTCGGCTTCTGAAAGGTAACTCAGCGTTTCGTGCTGGTGGGCAAGCTGCAGGGCCACATAAGGATTTTCAACCTGCATCTCCCCTTTTATTTGCGCTATGATGCCCGGCGCGATGCTTTCAATATCAATGGTATCCTGCTGCAGCGGCACGCTGTTGGCAAAAGCAATGGCGCTTTTAAGCTTGTCAATGCCTGTATTTTTCCTGGCGGAGATAGGGACTACCGGAACGCCCAGTTTTTTGGCAAAAAGATCAATATTGATTTTGATGCCCGCTTTGTCCGACACATCAACCATGTTAAGCGCCACCACTACGGGGATCTTCAGATCGGCAACCTGGGTATAAAGCAGCAAGTTGCGTTTTAAATTGGATGCGTCAAGGATCACCACAACCAGATCGGGCACCATGCCTTTTGATTTATCGGCCAGTACCGAAAATACGATGGATTCGTCTTTACTTTTGGGATAGATGCTGTAAGTACCCGGAAGGTCAATTATTTCGGCCGTCCGTCCGTCCGGCAGTTGGCAAAAGCCTGTTTTTTTATCAACAGTAACCCCCGGAAAGTTCCCGATTTTTTGATTTAACCCGGTTAGTATATTAAAGAGAGTTGATTTACCGGTATTTGGATTTCCTACAAGTGCAACTCTTATATTGGTTCTCAACGCTTACAAACTACTGCAAAATGATGGTGGATGCTTCAAACCTGCGTAAGCTAAGCTGGTAGCCAGATACGCTGATGGCAATAGGATCGCCAAGGGGGGCAATACGCGAAATGCGGACCTCTTCGCCGGGTAAACAGCCCATCTCCATCAGTTTTACTGACATTTCAAGATCGGTAAATTCCTTTACAATACCAGTTTCGCCTATTTCCAGTTGTGACAGCTTCATCATTTATAATATAAAACGTAGCAAATGTAAGCTTATTTATATTAAATCCAAATAAGATATGGAGTTGTGATGTGCAAATGTGCAGATTTTAAATGTGCAGGTGATTTTTGATTTGTAAATGACAATTCGATATGCAGTTGTGAGGATTTAGATGTGCAGATTCAGGAGCGGCAGAGCATATATTGGGTGCCTTCACTGACACAATTATGTCAGTGTTCAATTTTTAAAAAGCGGGTGTTCAACGTTTAATTTCTGAAAAATGCAAGTCGCTGATTATCAATGATGATGTGTTCATGTTTGATACTTTGCTAATAGTTAGTAAAATTAAGTAGCTGATTATCAGCGGTGTTTTTTTGAAAATAATTGCAAGTGTTTACACTTTAAAAAATTGAACACCCGTAAATTGAATAGTAAATGTGCTTTGCTGATATAGATTTACCTGGCTATGCCATCATTTGCACATCTGCACATCTGGAATCGGCAGATTTAATTTTCCCGAAATGCGGACAGCCACAACCCTTATGAAAAATACCACATGATGAACCTGCTGTTAACAGCAGCGCTCCCAATAAAATGACCAGTTTATTTTTTTTCATTTTTTCCAATTGCCTCAACAGTTAGCATTACACTAAAAATCCCCATACAAGCTCCAAGCACATCGCAAAAAAGATCGTTCCAGTCGCCGCTGCGCCAGGTGAAAACAGATGCCTGCAGCACTTCAATAAGCGCCCCGAAAAATACGCTGGTTGCCCATATCACGAATGCCCCTGTATACGTAATCCGCCGTGGTTTTTGTTGCCTGATAACACCAAAACAAACCAGTACAATAAGGGTGAAAAATAAACCGCAGTGGGTGAGTTTATCAAAGCCCCTAAAAAACAGCGGCGATTTATCAACAGAATCAAGATGTACCGAGCAAATAATTAAAACAAATAAGGCCCACAAAATAGCGGGCCCATGATATTTTAAAAACAGCTTCATCTTATATGCCGATAACCGTTTTATAATCGCCGGCAGATAAAAGTGAGTCAGCATCGGCAGCATCAGCTACGGTGATCTTTACCATCCAGCCTTCGCCATATGGGTCGGTATTAACCAGTTCTGGCTGGTTATTTAATGCCGGGTTAACTTCGGTTACGGTGCCGGCAACAGGCATAAACAGGTCTGATACCGTTTTTACTGCTTCAACGGTGCCAAAAACTTCGTCTTTAGCAACCTCTTTACCTAATGAAGTAATATCAACATACACAATGTCGCCCAGTTCGCTTTGAGCAAATTCGGTGATGCCTACGGTAGCTACATTGCCTTCAACCTTAATCCACTCGTGGTCTTTGGTGTATTTTAATTCAGCCGGAAAATTCATGTCGTTAAATTTTGTGTGCTCAAAAATAGTAAAACTTTGGCTTTCGCAATTATTGATATGTAAATTATAAAATCATCATTTTCTATATGGCATAGTGATGATTTATCGGCGATAAATTTGTAATTAAAACTTTCTTTCGGCAGATGCCATCCAATCTTCCAGGGCCTTCCGTTGGTCTGCATTGTTTTGCAGCCACTTTGCTCCCGCTGTTTTATCGGCGCTTAAGTTAATTAGTTTAACCGCCGTTGAAAAGCTTTGAGATTGGGACAGTTTATAGAAAAAAGCTGCATAGTAATTCCAAAAGAAGGTTTGTCTGCCTGGTTTTTCACCAAGTTTGCCAACGGCCGTAAAAATGTTTTTCAACTGTGTTTCCAGCTGGCCACCAGAAACCGAAACGGCGGTGCTCAGGGTTTTATTTAGTAACAGGGTTTCCGGATCCGCTTTAGCTGCTTTCAGGTCGCCGCCTTTTAGTAAACTTTGCAGGTTGGTATAGGCTTCATCTGCACGGGGCCCTTCCGGGTCGAGCAGCAGGAAGCTGCACAGGCCCATCAATGCCGGTACCCTTTTGTTTTGATGGAAAGTTACCAGCGCGTACAAGCGTTGACTGTTGGCATGTTTAGGATCAAGTTTAATAGCTTCAATGGCAGCCTGCTCGGCCTCGGCATATTTTTGTGCGCGGAAATAGGCTATCCCCAGGTTAAAATACAGCGGCTGATAACCGGGCTTTAATTTGATCCCCTCTTTATAAGCGTCGATGGCCTGTTGGGGTTGATGTGCAGTATCATAAATGCTGCCCATTAATTCATAAGCAGGCCCTGTTAGGTCGCCGCCTGTTTTTATCACTTTGTTAAGATAGAGTATCGCTTCCGTACCCCTGCCTGATGCATTGAGACTGAAGGCCAGCTGGTAATTGGCCTGCCCGTTATTTGGCTCGGCAGCAAGTGCCTCTTTGTATTTTTCAATAGCTGCCGAATAATTTTTTTCGCTGTTAAGCCTGATGCCCTCCTTAATAATACTATTGACATCTGTATTTTGAGCATGCGCCAATCCCGTGCTAAGCAGGATGGCCATAATGAACAAGCATTTTTTCAACAAAACCATACTTAAACATACTAATTGTGCTAACTAACAGAAAATTTTAAAACTTTAATCAATACCTGCTGTATAATTTCTAATTTTCGCATTCGTTTAGTGTGAGATAAATTGATTTATGAGATTAGTGTACAAAAGCCTGGTAGTGTTTACTGCCCCACTGTTATTGTTAGCCTGTTCATCCAAAAATAAAAACAAAGACCAATCGCAGTCGCAGGCTGCCGCCAGGCCGCTTGATACTACATCTTTGCTGGCCTACAATCCTAAAAACGCCGATAAAAAGATAGATGCCGTAATGCAGGAGCTGCATCGTACCCGCGGCTTTAACGGTAATGTGCTGGTGGCTAAAAAAGGCAAAATAGTTTATGAAAAAGCCATAGGCTGGGCCGATTATCTGCACCGCGACAGTCTGAAAATTGGTTCGCAATTTGAACTGGCGTCGGTTACCAAAACCATGACGTCAACCGCTATTTTACAGCTCATGGAGCGCGGCAAACTCTCGCTTGATGATAATGTGAAAAAGTTTTTTCCTGATTTTCCGTATGATGGTGTAACTATTCGCTTGTTACTTACGCACCGCTCGGGCATGATGAATTATGTATATTTTATCGACGATATTTACCGGAAAAATCATCTGAACCAGCGGAAAGGCCTCACCAATGCCGAGGCCATGAAAATGATTGCCGATTATAAGCCAACGCGTTTCAACGAGCCCAATAAACGTTTCCTGTATAACAATTCCAACTTTATGGTGCTGGGTGCCATCATTGAAAAAGTGAGCGGAATGAGCTATGCCCAATTTATGCAGGAAAATGTGTTTAAACCGGCCAGCATGGCGCATACCCATGTTTACTCAAAAGCGGTTTATGATAAAATACCTGTTGATGTGGTGGGGCACGACCGCGGCCAGTGGCGTTATTCGGTAGTGCAAAACTTTTTGGACGGCCCTGTGGGCGATAAAGGTATTTACAGCACGGTTGGCGATCTGTTCCTGTTTGATCGCGCTCTGCGTGCGGGGTTGTTATTAAAACCGGCTACACTTGATTCGGCCTACGTGCCGCGTAACCCGATGGTGCACGGGCATTTCAGCTACGGTTACGGCTGGCGTACATTTACTGCACCGGGCGAGGAGGTGATTTATCATACCGGCTGGTGGCACGGGTTCAGGCATATTTACCTGCGGGATATGAAACATGACATTACCATAGTATTGCTTACCAACCTGGCCAACGGCAGTTTATTAAAGCTCGATGACCTGTTTAAAGCTGCTGGCATGCCTATTGTACGTAAAAGTGCATACAATGGTAATGGTGATACCAGTGATGATTAATTTTTTGGTGAGTGGTTAATGGAGTTGATTTGGTGAGTGGTTTTAACAAACCGATTGATCATCTTTCCTCTGTCCGTATTCCAACCATTCACTTAATCAACCATTCACTTAATAAACTAAGACTATGTTCGATAAATTAAAGGAGGCCCAGCAAAAGGCTGGCGAAATGAAAAAACGCCTTGATGGCATCAGTGTATCGGGCTCGGCCGAGGGCGGCAAAATTGTTGTTAACGCTAACGCCAATAAAGTGATCCAATCAGTACAGATAGATCCTGATTTTTTAGCCGGTGCTGATAAAGAAGAACTGGAAGAGTTGCTGGTTGTTGCGATCAACAAAGCGCTTGAACAGGCCGAAAACATCAGTCAAAGCGAAATGGCTGCCATGACCCAAAGTATGTTTGGTGGCTTAGGAGGCCTGGGTAATATGTTTGGTAAGTAAGTCCGGTTCTCTGATGCGGGAATTCAAAAAAAATATTAAAGCATCATTGGGAGGAACAAAGTAAATCCCTATAAGCAAGTCCGCCCTGTATAGTTCGCGATTGCTTCGTTCCTCGCAATGACGCCGTTTTATGCATTATCTACTTTAAGTTTGACTCCTACGCTAAACTTGTTCAAACACCTATTTGTAACTTTTCTGCCATTAAATCAAATCGCTGGTGTAAGTGTTTACTTTTGATCAGATCATAAAATAACATTCTATGAAAACTACTTATTATGGCCAGTCGGCCCTTGAGATTGTAACCGGCGGAAAGAAATTACTTTTCGATCCGTTTATAAGCCCTAACCCGCTGGCAAAGGATATTGATATCCACAGCTTGAAGCCCGATTATATCCTGGTATCACACGGCCATGGCGACCACGTGGCGGATCTGTTGGAAATTGCTAAAAGTAGCGGTGCAAAGGTAATCTGCATCGCCGAAATTGCCGGATGGCTTGGTGGTAAAGGCATCGAAAATGTACACGGTATGAACATTGGAGGTGGCTTTAATTTTGATTTTGGCAGGGTTAAAATGGTAAACGCGGTACATTCAAGTACCTTGCCCGATGGCTCACCAGGCGGTAATCCAGCCGGTTTTTTAATTTATGCCGAAGGAAAGGTTATTTATTTTGCAGGCGATACTGCGCTTACCTATGATATGAAACTACTGGCCGATGAAAATCTCGACTGGGCATTTCTGCCTATAGGTGATAATTATACCATGGGTGCGGATGATGCCATTAAAGCGTCGGCGTTTATCAATTGTAAAAACATCATCGGCATTCATTATGACTCATTCCCGGTTATTAAAATTGATAAGGATGAAGTAACAGAGAAGTTTATCAAAGCAGGGTTGAATTTAAAGTTGCCGGCTATTGGCGAAACTATAGAGTTGTAAAAAAACACATCAAATAAAATAATCGTCATTGCGAGGTACGAAGCAATCCCCCATGAAGCAGAGCGGCTGTGCAAGTCTCTCTGTAAAGTTTGGGATTGCTTCGTACCTCGCAATGACGGTTGGAGATATTTTCAAACGCAAACGAGGCTGTATCATAAATCATGGTACAGCTTTTTTGTTGAAAAAAAAGCTGATT
>CBIHRB010000033.1:0-56642 GCA_966212355.1 uncultured Mucilaginibacter sp. | reverse complement strand
TTTTTCCCTAAAAAATCTTTTACCGGACAACAGTGAACTTGTTTCAGCACCCCACGGGAGAGGTAGCCGATTTGCTTTGCGTGGTTGCTTAGCGAGTGGGTTGTTGAAACAAGTTTAACATGACACCCATTTTTAATCATGTCAAGGGTAGGAGCAAAGGGATGCTTACCTCCGCATGCCAATGTTTTCATGCACCCATTTAGCTTCTTCTTCCGGAGTAACTTTATCTATGGTACTGTTTACCCTGCTAAAAGTGGCAACCGGGAAATCATATGGTTTGCTATCGTCAAAAAACGGACCTACAACGCCAAGCATCCACCCGTTTTTAGCAGCCCAGTGGGGTGGGTTTACACGGTATTTAAATACCTCGTAATGGATAAAATTATTTCGTCCGTCAAAATCAATGGTAACCCGTTTAATATGTTCAATTTCGTCGGGGCAGGCATCCAATTCGGTAGGGAACTCCAGCCACTGGGCCAGTGAACTTTCCGCTCCTTTAATGAGTGTAAGGTATTCTTCCGGGAACAAGTGTAACTCCTCAAGTTCTTTTAAATACAAAAAGGTATCATAGCGGGTAAGCAGATTTTGGGCAAAGGGCAAAACATCTTCGGCGCTTAAACCGGCAGTAGTTTCTGCTTTTTTATAAAGTGGTAAAATTCTTGCTGATCGCTCCAATTCAAGTTTTTGTTTTTTCTTTTTAACATCAAACAGTCTGAAGGCCGCAAATGCTATTATGAAAACGATAATGGTAATGACAATTAGGGTGGTTAGATCCATAATGATATGAATATAGGATTTTGTTTGGCAATACTATGCAGGATCCTTCATTTCTACCATGACCTGTTTAAAAACGGGTGTCATGGGTAGACCGTCGAAGCATGGTGGGTATGGCTCTGCGCGCGTCCTTCGACAGGCTGCCATTGACACATTGTTTAAGTATGATTATTAATAATTCTAAGTACTCGATAGCATATTGATCTCTCGCAAAGGCGCTAAGTCGCAAAGGTTTTTCTTAACGCCTTCGCGCCTTTGCGAACATATATTAATCGCAGACTTTCAATCAGCCACCTATCTATCAGTTGTCATCTGCAATCCAATCATTTGTGCGCAAATAAAACCTACTCAGACCGACAGGCTCTCCTTTGCTGTTTTATCTTCAACCTCCCTGGATCATGACAACCATTTTAGTCCATCATCGGCAGCGTGTCGAATAACAGCGTATAAATGCAAACAATAATGTACTGATTTCTCCATTTCATCTCCATTTCACCTTCATTCTACTGCCTGACAAGCTCCTTTTCTATAAAAAATAATTTATTTATATAAATTCTATAGAATTAGTAGTATTTATCAAATCTTTTTTTACATTTGCCTCAGAAAATTAATCATAATAATTAAATCACTTTAAAAGCACCCACCATGCAACCCGAACTTTTACCTAAATACGGCTTTGCTAATTATCAGTTAACTACTGCTGCTTTTACTTTCTGTTGTTATTCTTGTTGTTGCTGTTAATCGGCACAAGGGATAATCCCTTTCTCACGCTTGTGTGTTGATCGCACAGTATCCCAGATTTTCAATTCATACATTATTTAC
This sequence comes from uncultured Mucilaginibacter sp., assembly GCA_966212355.1. Lineage (GTDB taxonomy): Bacteria > Bacteroidota > Bacteroidia > Sphingobacteriales > Sphingobacteriaceae > Mucilaginibacter. The sequence goes on along the minus strand of CBIHRB010000033.1, from coordinate 55,046 downwards.
CGGGCATTGCTGCTTTGTGCGGATTGCTATGCACTGCCTGCATGTTTAATCACTTAATAAGTTCATTATGACCATTAACGACGTTTCCCTGATTGGGAAAAAGGTACTGGTTGGCGTTATTGTAACCCTGATACCTTTTATTATCATTTTCGGTGGGCTGTGGCTTGGCCGTAAGTTTCTGGAAAAAAGCCCGGCGACCAAAACGGCACAAATTGTTCAACCCCAAAACACTATCCGGTTATGAAATTAGAGCAGGCAACTAAAGTCCAGATAGCAAAAAATGCTTTGCTGAGCCTTTTTCTGTACATATTACCCATTGTGCTCATGTTTGTATCGTTCGCCATAACCGGCCAGCGTCCATGGGAAAAGAAGCAACAGCATAAACAGCAAACAACCTCAAAGAGTAAAACTGTAAACTCACAAGACAATGATTGATCAGATAAAGCAAATAATAGAAAACCTTAACGGCTATGGCTTTTCCGTTTTGGTATTGGTACTCGGTGTATTGGAATTTTCGTTCGGCCTTTATAAAAAGCGCTGGAACAAAAATGAAAAATGGGTGGACATTGCCTGCTTTACCATCCCTAAACTGGTGGTAAAACCATTGGTGGCCTATTACGGATTAAAAGTGTTGCCGGCTGTATTACCAGGATTAAAGAACACCTTTGATTGGGTTCCGTTTTTCTGGGGATTCATCATCATCGCGGTAGCCGATGATCTTACCCAATACTGGTATCACCGTTTGCACCACCAGGTGCCCTGGCTATGGCGTTTTCACCGTACACACCATTCGGCATCGTACATGGGTATGGCCATGGCCAGCAGGCAAAATATCATTTATACCATCTTTTTTTCGCAAACTTATTTAACCACAGCTTTGGTTTACCTTGGTTTGGGGATCCCTGCGGTAGTTGTAAAAGGTATTAAAGGTACCATTACTACCCTGGCGCATTCAAGCATTCCATGGGATAAACCATTTTACCAGTATAAAATATTACACCCATTGGCCTGGATCCTTGAGCGTACCATTTCAACCCCTGCAACGCATCATGCGCACCACGCAGCTACTACCGATGATGGTGTAGGCTATTATAAAGGTAACTTTGGTAATATGTTCTTTTGGTGGGATATCATTTTCGGTACGGCTCACATCTCGCGCCAATACCCTAAAGCTTATGGTATTTCGCATTATGAAGGCGACCAATGGTATGCACAACTGGCCTGGCCTTTATTCAAATCAAAAGTGCCCGGAAGTGAGCTTGCAGCCGATGGCCCGATGGTTAAGGACGATGTGCCTTTGCAGTCTCATCAATTATATAGACCTGATAAGGTTGAAAAGCAGTCAACCGAACAGGCTGATTCAGCTTTTCAATTACAACCTGTTAAAGCGTAATGAATAAGATTGTACTTATACTTTTTAGTGTTATATGGCTTGCTTCATGCAAACAACAGGCGAAACCTGTGGCGAGTATTGCGGTCGCCACGGTTCCCGGCACAAAAAAGAAGCTTTGCTGCGAATCAAATATTCCGAACAGGTTTAAGGCAGCAGGACTAAGCGGTGCGGCGCTTAGTTTGCCTGATACCGGTAATACCCATGCCAGCCATGCGGGGATGGCGTGGGTACCAGCCGGAACTTTCAGGATGGGGGCGGATAACCAGCAGGCAGAACCCGATGAATACCCCAAACACGACGTAACTGTCGATGGGTTTTGGATAGATAAAACAGAAGTAACCAACGCCCAGTTCGAAAAATTTGTGAAAGCCACAGGCTATATCACCACAGCCGAGCGTAAGCCCGACTGGAACGAGCTAAAAAAACAAATGCCTCCTGGTACCGAAAAACCTGCCGACAGTTTGCTGGTTGCGGCTTCATTGGTATTTGTACCGGCAAGTAAACCGGTTAATCTGAACGATTACAGCCAGTGGTGGGCATGGAAAACAGGTGCTAACTGGAAACACCCGCACGGGCCGGGCAGCGATATTAAAGGTAAAGAAAACTATCCTGTAGTGCAGGTGTCATGGTTTGATGCTGTAGCTTACGGCAAATGGGCAGGCAAACGTTTACCAACCGAAGCCGAATGGGAGCGGGCCGCGCGGGGCGGATTGGAAGATAAGATTTATCCCTGGGGTAATGAAAAAGTGAACGAAGGGCAGCCCAAAGCAAATACCTGGGAGGGGAGTTTCCCCTATAAAAATACCCAGCGCGATCACTACTATTATTTGGCGCCGGTTAGTTCATTTGCGCCCAATGGTTACGGCTTGTACGATATGGCCGGTAATGTATGGGAGTGGTGTGCCGATTTGTATAATAACAATTACTACAAAACAGTAAACAGCCCGGCAGGGATTAGAAACCCGAAAGGCGCTTCAAAATCATATGACCCGAATGAGCCTTATGCCATTAAAAGGGTGGTGCGGGGCGGCTCATTTTTGTGTAACGATAGCTATTGCTCAGGTTACCGTGTGTCGCGCCGGATGAAAACTACCGAAGACAGCGGCATGGAGCACCTTGGTTTCAGGTGCGTAAGCAACTAACAATAATACCCCAATAAAATAATTGACCTGCCTGCTAATGTGGGCATAATAAAGAAAGGACTATGAAATAATCTGAACAATTACATTCTTCAAATAAGGGAAAAGCAAAGCTTTTCCCCTGTCATTAAAACAACGAAACAGGGATCGATTGGCGTTGAGCCTGTTTCAATTGAGTCATTTTAATATTCAAATCTATGCAAAATATTGCAAATGCAGGGATTGGCTATACGTTGCCTTTCCCATTGCATGCAGCTGCTTTTACGCTGCAAATTATTGAGGATGCTTTTCATCCGCAGCAATTATACAGGCCCTTTAATGCGGCTATTGATCAGTCGTCCGGTTTTTCATCTTTTAAAAACCTGTCGACATGAAAAAACTGCTCTTAATCCCATTCCTGTTGCTTATTGCTTTTCCGTTGTTAACCATTGCACAGCAAACCCAGCCTACCATCAATTCGCACCTGGTTGGCCGTGTAATTGACAGTACAACCCGCGAACCATTGCCGGGTGCTGTGGTTAAGATTCAGGGTACCACTCACGTAGTTTCAACCGATATTGAAGGTAAATTCAGCTTCATAACCGGTCAGAAATTTCCTTATAAGCTCATCATCACCTTTACAGGTTACGAAAAGAAAGAGTTTATTGCCGATGGCAGCCCGGTTGAAATTAAACTTAAAGATGCTCAAACTCAGCTAAACCAGGTGGTTGTGGTGGGCTACGGGTCGCAAAAACGTAAGGATATCACCGGTTCGGTGGCATCCGTACCCGCGCTTGCTTTGAAGCAGCCGGTTCCTTCGCTCGACAGGGCTTTGCAGGGCTCTGTTTCGGGCATCCAGGTTACTCAGGCCACCGGGCAGCCGGGGGCAGGCGTAACCGTACAGATCCGCGGTGTAAACTCTATCAATGCCGTTGCCGAACCATTGTATATTATTGATGGTTTCCCTACTTCAAACAGCAACTCTCTTACCGATGCCGGTGTAACCAATGGCCCGAAGATCAATCCGCTGGCATCTATCAATACTTCGGATATCGAAAGCATTGAGGTTTTAAAAGATGCTTCGGCCACAGCTATTTATGGTACCCGCGGCGCAAATGGTGTAATTATCATCACCACTAAAAAAGGGAAAGCAGGCGTATCATCAATCAATTATGATGGCAGCTACGGTAAGCAGGAGGTGATTAAAACCTTGTCGCTGCTTAACACCCCGCAATGGGAAGCTTTGCGCAACGATGCTTTGGTAAACACTGGTAAAACCGCCCAAACTGAAGCGCAGCTAAACCCATATAATGCCAATACCGACTGGCAGGATGCAGCCTTCCGTAAAGGAACTTCGCAAAACCATAGCCTTTCGATATTTTCAGGTACCGAGCGCACAAGACTTGCCTTTTCCGGCAACTACTTTAAACAGGATGGTATTTTGCAGAATACCAACTTTGAGCGTTACGCGGGCAGGGTAAATGTGGAGCATGATTATAACGATAAGTTCAAGATCTCGTCATACATCACTGGCAGCCGCACCAATGCGCAAATTGCGCCTCAGGGTGTTGTTCCTGCCATTTTGCTAATGACGCCAACCACCCCGGTTTACAATAGCGATGGTTCATTCTTTATCAAAAACGTATTTGAAGGCACTTATGGTAACCCGATCAATACGCTATATAACCAAACCAATACAACTACCACAAGCCGCATTTTAGGCAATATCGCAGGTGATTATAAGATTACCGAAAACCTTACCGCAAGAGTATTGGCCGGTGTCGATATCATCGACAATAAGCAAAACCGCTACCTGCCTTCTACCGTTTACGAAGGTTCCGGCTATTCAGGCCTTGGCGAGGTGGGTACGCTTAACTCATTTAACTGGCTAAACGAAAATACGCTTACCTACAACAAAAAATTTGGTAAGCACTCGTTAAATGTTTTAGCTGGTTTTACCCAACAGCAGTTTAAGGCCGAAGGCGCCATAACAGGTTCATCGGGCTTTGTGAGCGATTACGATACATTTAATAACCTCGGTTCGGGTAGTGTTACTTCGGTATCGGGCAGTGGTTTCGCTATTGCGCCATCCTCATCGTCAAATACCTGGGCTTTAAAATCATATCTGGGCAGGATCAATTATGGTTTTAACAGCAAATACCTGTTAACCTTAACCCTTCGTGCCGATGGTTCATCGAAGTTTGCGCCGGGCCATCAATGGGCATCTTTCCCTTCTGCTGCTATAGCATGGAATGCATCAAGCGAAGATTTTCTGAAAAATGTAACAGCTATCAGCCAGTTAAAACTGAGGTTGAGTGCCGGTCAAACCGGTAACAGCGATATCCCGGCTTACCAGTCGTACTCGCAGTTAGGTTATTATCGCTACAATTTTGGTAACTCTACAGTTGCAGGTTTCGCGCCAAATAGTTTATATAACCCCAACTTAACCTGGGAAAAAACAAGCCAGTATGATTTTGGCTTCGACCTGGGCTTGTTTAAAGACAGGGTTACTGTAACAGCCGATGTTTATTATAAGAAAACAACTAACCTGCTGCTTTACCTGCCTTTGCCGGCAACAAGCGGTTTAACTATCATTACCAACACAGCTATTACCAATCCGCAGCAATATGAAAACGTGGGTTCGGTACAAAACAAAGGTTTTGAATTGGGTATTAACTCGCGCAACCTTGTTGGCAGTTTTGTATGGAACACCAACCTGGTATTTGCACTTAACCGTAACAAGGTGCTGAGCCTTGGTGGTAACGGGGTTAACCAGTTCATCCCCGATTCATCGCTGCCATCCATCATTAAAGTTGGCGAACCTATAGGCTCATTTATCGGTTATAAAACCAATGGCCTTATCCAGGCAGGCGGACCGGTACTTACCCCGGCCGCCAATACCTCACCGGGCGGTCAAAATTATCAGGACATTAATGGTGATGGTAAAATAACACAAGCCGGCGATAGGGTGATCCTCGGTAACGCTCAGCCTAAGTTTACAGGAGGTATTACGAACACTTTTGCCTATAAAGGGTTTGACCTGAGTGTGTTTTTACAAGGATCATACGGCAACAAAATCTACAATCAGCAAAGAGGTGTTTTGGAATTGGGAACAGGTTATACCAACGCTACTACAACCTTATTAAACCGATGGACACCAACCAACACCAATACCGATGTGCACAGTGCTTACCAGGACCCTGCGCCAACTATATCGGATAGATTTGTGGAGAATGGCTCATACCTGCGCCTTAAAAGCCTTGGTTTTGGTTACACTTTTCCGCAGTCGGTACTTTCCAGGTCGCCTATCAAAAAGGTCAGGATCTACCTGAGCGCCCAAAACCTGGCAACCTGGACTAAATACACCGGTTATGACCCTGAAGTGAGCAGCAACGAGCAATCGGCCATTACATCAGGAGTTGATAACGGTGCTTACCCGAACAATAAATCTGTAATAGTTGGCATAGGGCTTACCCTGTAACGGCTAAACCTTGATTTTTTAAGATATGAAGACGAAAAATATTAAATACCTCATTATACTGCTTGCTCTTGCCGCTGTTTCATGCGCCAAACTTAAGGAAGACCCGCGGTCGTTCATCCCGGCAAGTCAGTTTTATAAAACCCAGGCAGACGCCGTGGCAGCAGTCACAGCTGCTTATTCGTTATTGAACGCCGGGGCAAATAGTGTTCAAACACCTTATAATACCCTTTTTAACACAGGGATGAATTTTATGGGTGATGATGAAGGTCCCGGCCCCGGCGCTACCAATGCCGACGTACGCTCACAGTCTGTATTAGGCCATTCAGCTTCCGGCCTAAGGATCCTGCAGATCTGGCAACAGCATTATGCAGCTATTAAAAAGGCTAATATCGCCATTGATACCATTCCCGATATCAAATTTGATGTTACGCTAAATAAAAGACTTGTTGCCGAGGCGAAGTTTTTGAGGGCATTGTATTATTTTAATTTAGTGCGTTTGTATGGCGATGTGCCTCTGGTATTGCACGATCAAACATCAATTAATCTATCTGATCTGCAGGTACCAAGAACAGCTGCAGCTACAGTTTACGCCCAAATAGAAACCGATTTAACTTATGCAGCTGCCGACTTACCTAATAATTACACTGGTGCAGATGTTGGCAGGGCTACCGCGGGTGCAGCTAACTCATTATTGGCTAAGGTTTATTTAACCGAACGCAAATGGGATAAGGCCGTTACACAAGCCGAAGCGGTAATCAATGGTCCATACGGCTATGACCTGTTTGCCAACTATGCCGATGTGTTTTTGCCTGCAAGTAAAAACGGAAAAGAGCATATTTTTTCGGCACAGTTTAAATCAAACTCACAGGGGCAGGGCAATAACCAGGCGCCGCGATCAATATTGAACGGTATCCCAGGGATGGTGGGCAGCTATGCCGATCAGGTGGTGTTTTATTCGGTGCCCGATGCTACCAAACCCGGTGGTGTGGATAAGTTTTTCAGTATTTATAAGCTATATCCGGCCAATGATAAACGTAAGCGGGTAAGCTTTGTAACACGCTTTCAAAGCCCTACCACCAACCTTTGGTATGGTAAGCTCAATGATGGTACTATTCCCAACGATTCGATCCCCTTCTTTAATAAATATTACGATCCAAGCGTTGCCTCAAACGAAGCTGAGTCGGGCGCCAATGTATCTATCATCCGCTTTTCGGATGTATTGCTGATCCATGCCGAAGCTGAGAATGAATTGAACGGGCCAACAGCCAAAGCATATGCATCCATCAACAGGGTAAGGAAACGTGCCGGGCTGGATGACCTTGCCGGACTTGATCAGGCTTCATTCCGTAACGCGGTTTATTTAGAGCGCAGGCTGGAATTTGTATTTGAATACCAGCGCTGGTTCGATCTGATCCGTGAAAGGGATGCATCGGGTAAAGGCATTCTTGAGGCAAGTCTGCTGAAAGTTGGCAAAACCAATGTAAGCAAGGGTGCGGCTGGCAAATTTTATTTGTTCCCAATACCTCAGCAGGAAATTGACAATAGCAATGGTAAGCTAACGCAAAATCCAGGGTGGCAATAAAACTGATGAACTGAGCGATGCGGGCAATGGCCAGCGCGATTCCCCTCTTGAGAGGGGTGGAGGGGTGTGTTACTCTGTAGGCGACTTATCGCTCATACCACACACCCCTCCCAAGGCTCTGTCCTTCGCGCCCCCTCTCAAGAGGGGAGCAAGAAACTTAAAACTGTAACCTATGAAAAAGATAACAATGTTCCTGCTGATCATCGCCGGCCTCACCGGCCGGGTATCGGCACAAAGCCCTGTAATTGAAAGCGGCTCGCATGGCATCGATCCAAGGGGTAGCTCTGCCGTGCTGCAGGTGCTTGACGAGTACATGGCCACTTTTAATGCCAAAGACCTGAAAGGGTGGGAAGATACTTGCCAGTTTCCGCATTACCGGCTGGCGGGTGGTAAAATGTCGGTACTGGAAAAGGCTGGTCTGCGCGATTCGGCAAAAGTATTTGGCGACCTGCAAAAAGCAGGATGGGACCATAGCCAGTGGGACCACCGTAGTAACATTGTTCAGGCATCAGCAGATAAGGTACATGTAGATACCCGCTTTTCACGCTTCAGGGCAGATGGTAGCCTGATAGGGCATTATGAATCATTACACATATTAACCAAAGAAAATGGCCGCTGGGGTGTAAAGTTTCGCTCCAGCTATGCCGAATAAATTTTTTATCAATGAAAACAAGAAAAATAACATTGTTCCTGTCGCTTGGCTTGCTTGCAGCATTTACAGCCAAAGCACAAAACGGACAAACGCCGGTATTTGGCGGTACGGTGGGTAAAACGCTTGATGATTCGAAGGAGTGGTGGCCGGAGCCTCATAAAGCGCCCACCGGCGCGCCAAACGTATTATGGATCATTTTGGATGATGTGGGCTTTGGTGCCACAAGTACCTTTGGCGGCGTCATCAAAACTCCCAATTTTGATACACTGGCCAACAACGGCTTGCGTTACACCAATTTCCACACGGCAGGAATCTGCGCGCCAACGCGATCGGCTTTGTTAACCGGACGTAACCATCATTATGTTCATGAGGGGGGATTTTCGCATGTAACTTTGTCGGCCGGTTTTCCGGGTTATGATGGCCGCATTCCATCTGATAAGGGAACTATAGCAGAGATTTTACGCGAGAATGGCTATAACACTTTCGCTGTTGGCAAATACGGGTTAACGCCCGACGAGGACGCTACCGATGCCGGCCCGTTTGACCGCTGGCCTACGGGTAAAGGTTTTGATCATTTCTTCGGATTTTTAGGGTCAGCTACAGATCAGTATAAACCCGATTTGGTTGAGGACAATGCCCACGTAACCCCGGATGGTCGCCACCTTACCGATCAGATCACCGATAAGGCCATTTTCTACCTTACACGCCAGCATAAGGTGGCTCCTGATAAACCATTCTTTTTATACTATGCGCCGGGTGCAACGCATTCGCCTCACCAGGTTGCGAAGGAGTGGAGCGATCTGTACAAAGGCCAGTTTGACAGCGGTTGGGACGATTTCAGAGAGAAAGTTATCGCAAGGCAAAAACAACTGGGTATTATCCCGGCCTACGCCAAACTACCCGAACGTAACACACGCATCCCCGCCTGGAAATCATTGCCTGATGCCGAAAAGAAACTGTACGCCCGTTTCATGGAAGTCTATGCCGGATACCTTACCTATACCGATCATGAAGTTGGCAGGCTCATCAATCACCTGAAACAAAGCGGTCAACTGGATAATACGTTGGTATTTGTGATCATCGGCGATAACGGGGCGAGTAAAGAAGGTACGGTTCACGGTGTTATCAACCCTAAAAAGAATTCGCCTAAATTGGTTGCAGAAGATGCTTATCTGAAAACCAATATTGAAGACATTACCGATATCGGTACACCACAGGCCAGTACTAATTACCCGTTGGGCTGGGCACAGGCGGCCAATACACCATTTAAATACTGGAAACAGGATGCCAACTCTGAAGGTGGTACACGTAACCCATTGATAGTTTACTATCCGAAAGGCATTAAGGAAAAAGGGATCCGCACCCAATATGGACATGTGATTGATGTATTGCCTACCACACTGGAATATACCGGCATTAAACTGCCCGAGTATATCCGCGGCATTAAGCAGGATACCTTGCAGGGTACATCATTGGTGTATTCGTTTGATCATCCCGAAGCAAAATCAAAACATGTATTGCAGCATTATTACATTTTTGGGGCGAGGTCGATTTATAGCGATGGCTGGAAAGCCGAAGCAGCGCATCATCCTGATAATGTGGAGCTGGGCGATTTTAAAGTGGGACAAAATGTACCTGATAAAAGTTTTGATGACGATATTTGGGAATTATACAACCTGAATGAGGATTTCAACGAACGGGTTGACCTCGCCAAAAAATATCCTGAAAAATTAAAGGAGCTGAAAGCAGTTTTCGAGGCTCAAGCTCAAAAAAATAATCTGTATCCGTTCATCGACTGGTATGATGTTTATCACCAGCGCATCCACAAAAACTATAAAAAGTAACCAATAACATGAAAGCTAAAAGCGGAAGGCAGAAAGCCCAAAGCTTGATCGGATTAATTAAGAAACTTATATAACCATTTACAATTATGAAATCCGTTTATCAACGAATTGCCGCCATGTCGGCAATGGCTGTTGTGTTCAGCGCGCCTGTGTTTGCGCAACTGCCGCAGGTAAAGGTAACGCCGGCCAACATAGCGCCTATTAATCCCGCTAATTACAAAGGCGTGGAAGGCAAAACACTTGCCGAATCAAAAGAGTGGTGGAATAAACCACTCAAAGCGCCAAAAGGCGCGCCAAACATCGTTTGGATTTTACTGGATGATGTAGGCTTCGGCGCATCAGGAACCTTTGGCGGGCTCATCAGCACGCCAAATTTTGACACGCTGGCTAACAACGGCTTGCGATATGTCAACTTCCATACTGCAGGTATTTGCGCGCCAACACGGTCGTCATTATTAACAGGGCGTAATCATCACTATGTGCACATGGGTAACTTCGCCCACGCTTCTACAGCCGCAGGTTTCCCGGGTTATGATGGCCGCATCCCGCCGGATAAAGGAACCATTGCCGAAGCGCTTCGCTCTAATGGCTACAGCACTTTCGCGGTAGGTAAATGGGGGGTAACGCCTGATGAGGATACCACCGCTGTCGGTCCGTTTGACCGCTGGCCCACCGGTAAGGGATTTGACCATCATTTCGGTTTCCTGGAATCAGCTACTGATCAGTATAACCCGCCGCATTTGGTGGAGGATAATTTCCACATTAAACCTGATGGCCGCAACCTGAACGAACAGATCACTGATAAGGCCATAACTTATATCGATGCTGCTCATAAAGCAGCACCTGATCAGCCTTTCTTTTTATACTATGCCCCAGGCGCTACCCATGCCCCGCACCAGGTAAGCCATGAATGGAGCGATCTGTATAAAGGCAAGTTTGATGAGGGATGGGACGTTTACCGCCAAAAGGTTTTTGAAAATCAGAAAAAGGCTGGCTATATCCCTGCTTATGCTAAACTCCCCGAGCGTAACGAGCGCATCCAGGCCTGGAATAGCCTGCCTGCCGATCAGAAGAAATTGTACGCCCGGTTCATGGAAGTTTATGCAGGTTATTTAACCTACATAGACCACCAGGTTGGCCGTGTGATCAGCTACCTGAAAGCTTCGGGCCAGTTTGATAATACTTTGGTTTTTGTGATGATAGGGGATAACGGTGCCAGTAAGGAGGGAACCGTACATGGCGTTATCGATCCTAAAAACTCTGCTGCAACCACACCTGAGGCCGATTATATCAAAAAGAATGAAAGCGATTACGAAACCATTGGTACGCCGGAAGCTTCCACTAATTATCCTTTAGGCTGGGCACAGGCCGCCAATACGCCTTTCAAATACTGGAAATCGGACGCAGATGCGGAGGGTGGTACCCATAACCCGCTGATAGTTTATTATCCAAAACTAATCAACGAAAAAGGCGGCATCCGTACACAATACAGCCATGTATCTGATGTATTCCCGACCACTATTGAAGCTGCCGGTTTAAAACTGCCGGAGTACGTTAAGGGCATTAAGCAGGATACATTGCAGGGCAAGTCATTTTTTAGCTCGTTTAACAACGCACAGGCAAAAACATTGCATACACAGCAGTATTACTACATTTTCACTTCCCGCTCTATCTACAAAGATGGCTGGAAGGCCGAAGCTGCACACCGCCCTGATAATGTGGACCTGCTAAACTTCCCGAAAGAGAAAATCATCCCAGAGCGCAATTACGATAAGGATGTTTGGAAGCTTTATAACCTGAACGAGGATTTTAACGAGCGTGTTGACCTCGCCAAAAAAAATCCTGAAAAATTAAAGGAATTGAAAGATCTGTTTGATGCGGAAGCTAAAAAGAACCACATCTATCCTTTTATTGATCGTGATGATATCAACAACAAACGGATCCACAAACTCGAAAACAATAATTAATTATGAAAAACCTTAAAATTGCTTTGCTGGCCTTGCTGGTAGTTCTTACGGGCGAGGTAAAAGCCCAATCACCTGCTTTATTATCGCTTGAAGCTTTTGCTGCCAAATTAAAACAGGCAAAAGAACCACAGATATTAGATGCCCGTTCGGCAGAAGAGTTTGCGCAAAATCACATCAAAAGTGCAGTAAATATCGATGCCAAAGCAGCAGATTATCAGCAAAAACTGGATGGTTTGGATAAAGAAAAGCCCACTTTTGTATACTCGATAGCTAATGGCCGTAGCACCGTACTTTCGCGCGAGCTGAGGGCTAAAGGATTTAAGGATGTAGAGGAATTGCCCGGTGGCCTGGCCAATTGGATAGGTTCCGGTTATCCTATCATCTCCACAACAAAAAAAGGTGTTTCCCTGTCAAAATCCCAATTTGATGAGTTGGCAGCTTCGTCATCTTTAGTGTTGGTTGATTTTGGGTCGAAGTATTGCGGGGCCTGCAAAAAGCTGGTACCCGTATTGGATTCGCTCAAAGCAAATTCAGCCTTTACGCCTAAAGTGATCAGTATCGAGGTTTACGACAACACCAATCTGGCCAAAGAGCTAAAAGTAAATGTATTGCCAACGCTGGTGCTGTACAAAAATGGTAAGGAAGTTTGGAAAAAACAGGGCTTTTCATCAACTGCCCAGGTTATCGCAACAACCGAACTGGCCAAAAACGGATTGGCCGCCAATAATAAATAAGCTGTAACATGATCAAATACATTGGCTACCTACTGGTAGTTATATTTTGCACGGGGCCTGTATTTGGGCAGGCCCCCAAGCAAAAGCCCAATATCGTTGTCATTTTGGCCGACGATATGGGCTTTTCTGATATAGGCTGCTTTGGTTCGGAGATCAGCACATCTAATATTGACAGGCTTGCCCGGGAAGGACTGAAAATGACACAATTTTATAATGCCGGCAGGTGCTGCCCATCACGTGCAGCATTGTTAACCGGGCTATATCCACATGAGGCAGGTGTTGGTGACATGGTGAAATACAAAGGTTCGCCGGCATACCAGGGCTACCTGAATGATCATAGCGCTACCATAGCCGAGTTGCTTAAAGATGAGGGTGATTATAACACCATTGTATCGGGCAAATGGCATGTAGGGTTGCAGCAATCTGCATTAGCCTATAACCGCGGGTTTGATCAATCGTTTACGATGTTGAATAATGGTAGTAGCTATTTTAATTCGGCACCATTGTATAATGATGGTAGTAAGATCACCTTTATGCTGAATGATAAGGAGATCAGCCGTAGCGATACTTCAAAATATCTCACGCAAGCCATTACCGATTTTGCTGTGAAGTCATTGGAGGAGATCAAAGACCAGCAGAAACCATTCTTTATGTATGTGGCTTACAATGCCCCACACTGGCCCATCCAGGCACTGCCACAGGATATTGCAAAGTTTAAAGGCCAATATCTTAAAGGCTGGGATGTTTTACGGAAACAGCGTTATGAAAAACAATTGGCAACAGGTATCATCAATCAACAATGGAAACTATCGGCAAGGGATAAACATGCCCCGGCATGGGATTCACTATCTCCCGAAGAAAAAGATAGATGGGATACCCGCATGGCCATTTACGCTGCTATGGTTTACCGCATGGATGCCTGTATCGGCGAGATCATGGCTAAACTAAAGCAATTAGGAAAAGATAAAAATACCATTGTACTTTTTGCATCAGATAATGGCGGCAGTGCCGACGAGGTTAAAAGTTTGCCTACGGTAATACAAAAGAATGGAACTCCCGGCTCCGTAAATTCGATCGACAGTTATGAGATCCCCTGGGCAAACCTGAGCAATACACCATTTAAGTTGTTTAAACGTAACACCCATGAGGGAGGCATAGCTACACCGCTTATTGCCTGGTACCCCAGCCATATTAAAGCCGGAAGCTCCAATAGCGGCCCCGGGCATCTGATTGACCTGATGCCAACCTGTCTTGACATTGCAGGTGTAAAATATCCGGCTCAATTTAAAAGCAGGCAGTTAACACCATTGGCAGGTGTCAGCTTGCTCAATGCCTTTAAAGGGAAACCTTATACAGGGAATGAAACTTTGTTTTGGGAGCATGAAGGCAGCCGTGCCATTAGAAAAGGCCGATGGAAGCTGGTTGCCGAAATTGGCGAACCATGGGAGTTATATGATCTGGAAGCCGATCGATCCGAAATAAAGAATCTTGCTGCTAAGTACCCCGATAAAGTTAAAGCACTGGAAGCGGAGTACCTTGCCTGGGCTAAAAAGGTTGGTGTTGTTGATTGGAATACGATTAAAGGGTTGTAAGAGGTATAAAGCGTCATTGCGAGTGACCATCAGGGAAGCCCTGAAAAGAAACGTAATGACATGTAAAAATATATTTTAGCGGTGTTGCGCGTGGGCCGCATTAGATAGTAGCGGATACCGGTCACACGCGTAATGCCTGCAGGCGTATGAGCGAATAGCCCGGCCGCAGGCAATGCCCATTATAGATTAGAGAATAGTTGTTTTACACGGGTTAAAATTTTTGAACTGATATTTTTACTGTTTAAGTCAATCCTGAAATCAGAACAATCCGTTTAATCGCTGTTCAGAATTATGGCATTACCTTCGGCCCGGGCTCTACGCTCATACTGCACCGGCCTTAGCCACATGGCCGGTATCCGCTGCGATCCCTAATGCAAATACAGGTTCAATTGATGACCTTCATCTATACATGCGTCAGTTAGCCTATGAACTATTAACTACGAACTAATTGCGATCTATCAACCAATCTCAAAAAATAAAAACAGATATTTACGTAATATCGTTAACCATACTACATCTAAATAAAAATCAGGCCGGATAAATTGCTGGCTAACAAACTTAAACTAAAAATGGATACATCACTTATTACTACCAGTACAGCCTTAGATGGCTACAGGGTTACCAGGCATTTAGGCGTTGTACGCGGCATTACGGTGCGCAGCCGCAGCGCCTTGGGCAATATTGCCGGCGGTTTTCAATCGCTGTTTGGCGGCAGGCTTTCAATTTATGTTGAACTGTGCGAGAACGCGCGCGAAGAGGCTTACCAGCTTTTAATTCAGCACGCTCAGGCTATTGGTGCCAATGCCATTATTAACATGCGTTATGATGCCAACGAAGTAATGCAGGGCGTTACAGAAGTGCTTGCTTACGGTACCGCTGTTGTGGTTGAAAAGGTTTAATAAAAAAGGAAAAACCACCCTGGTATGATTTTAGGGTGGTTTTTCTGTTTTATAGAGTACTGTTTTACTTTATTTAAAATATGAAAGCGGGATGGTTTTCCACATGCCGTGGGCAAGGTGGCCTATCAGCAGCTCATATATCAGGTAAACAGGCCAAAATATGTAATGGATAATAAGTAAAATAACACTGTGATTGTAATACCAGCTTATCATTAAACTATATAATCCTAAAACAAGATATAGTATACTGGTTTCGCGCTTTTCCATTTTTCTTGACCTTTTATTTTTTAGCTAATTTATAAATTGCGTTTAAATTAACGGCAATTTTTCATGCTGTAAATTACTGTATAATCAGCGGTGCTGTTGGTTTGTTGCTTGCCGGTTTTGGGATCGTACCTGTAAGGCTTTTGGGCAAGCTGGTTACCCCTTAGCTGAAATTCGACGCTCAGCGTATCCGTGCGGCCTTCCTGCCCGTAAGTCCATAAGGCTTTAATAACATTGCCGTTTAAATTGCCCATCAGGCTGCCTTTGCGGGCATCTTTTTCTTTGGGCAGCCAGTCCATATCGCCGGTAACTTTATTGCCGTTAATATGCAGGTTAACTTTTGTAGTATCCTGGCTGGCGGTACCTTCAGTAGTATAAAAGCAATACTCCATATTTACAGCCGGCGCGTCGGGTGCATTAGCCATGGCAGTGTCTTCCTTTTTTATTGCCGTGTCGGCATCATTTGTTGAATGATTGCCCGAGCAAGAGGCAACCGTTATTGTGATAAGGGAAACAAAGCCTAATTGAAATTTCATAACTGTGGTTAATTTTTTTGTTATGACAATTAAAATACTAAAAGGTTCAATCACTCCGGGCTACCGCCACGAAATAGTTACAATGTAACGACTATATACTATTACGGGCCGGCAAGTTTAAGGGGGTGCATAATCCGATTAATTGTGATAGTAAAAGCCTTGTGCTGTTTAATTAACTGTCACAATGACTATATTTAGCCCGCAAACCAATCAACAACCCTCATGAAACGCAGAAACTTTGTTCAAAGCTCGGTACTGGCCGGGGCTTCACTATTTACCACAGGTGTTTTAAAAGCCTCCACACTTACCGGCTGTGCTAAACCTGCAGGAGAAGCAGCTGCTGTAGCCGGCGATAAGCCCTTTAACCTTAACTATGGCATTCACGACGGCATGTTTAAAAGCCATGCAGGCGATGATTTTATCGACCAGATAAAATTTGCTTATGATAAAGGTTTCCGTGCCATTGAAGATAACGGCATGAGCGGCCGGCCGGTTGAGCAGCAAAAAAAGATAGGTGATACGCTGGCGAAGCTGGGCATGGCAATGGGCGTTTTTGTGCAGCCATGCTTGGGCAACGATAGTAACATGCTGGCAACAGGTAATGCCGACCAGGTTGAAAAGTTCATCGCCTCCTGCAAGCAGGCGGTTGAGGTAGCCAAACGCATAGGCAGCAAACTGGTTACGGTAGTCCCCGGCGATTTTGCGCGGAAACTTCCTATCGGTGTGCAAACAGGCAATGTTATTGAAGCCATAAAAAAGGGAACTGCTATACTGGAGCCGCACGGCATTATTATGGTTTTGGAGCCGCTAAGCGATAATCCGGATCTGTTCCTGCGTACACCCGACCAGGCCTATGCCATCTGTAAGGCGGTGGGAAGTCCGTCATGTAAGATCCTGTATGATATGTACCATGTTCAGCGTAACCAGGGTAATATTATCCCGACCCTTGATTTGGTTTACGATGAGATAGGCTATTACCAGATAGGAGATAATCCCGGCCGTAAAGAACCCGGAACCGGCGAGGTTAATTATAAAAACATATTCAAACACATTTATAATAAAGGCTATAAAGGCGTAATGGGTATGGAGCATGGCACAGCCGGAACAGGAAAAGAAGGTGAGCTTGCATTAATTAAAGCGTATCGCGAAGCGGACAGTTTTATTTAAATTGCCGCTATTGCAGCCGGTTATTAACATTATTTATGCTGAGTCCCAACTTTAATCCGTTTCCTGTTTTGGTAACTGAGCGCCTTATATTAAGGCGTTTTACCCGTGATGACGCTGCCGATTTGTTCGAAATGCGATCGAACGAAACCGTGATGCAGTATATTCACCGGCCAATCAATAAAACCATTGATGACGCTGTTGCACTGATAGACGTGATAGAAGACCTGCTTGGCAAAAATGATGGTATTACCTGGTGTATCTGCCTGAAAAACAATAATAAATATATTGGGAGCATAGGTTTTTGGCGGATAGAGAAAGACAGTCACCGTGCCGAGATCGGGTATCTTTTAAACCCGGTATACCAGGGGCAGGGGCTCATGCAGGAGGCAATAACAGCCGCTATCGACTATGGTTTTAATGTGATGAAACTGCATTCTATAGGAGCTTATGTAAGTCCGGCGAATTTCGCTTCAATTAAATTATTGCTCAAAAATAATTTTGTGCAGGAGGCTTATTTTAAGGAAGATCATTTGTATAACGGTCGTTTTGAGGATACGATGGTTTATTCGTTATTAACACAAACTTAAATCTGTTAACAAATTATTTATGCCAGCTATTTTTAATTAAAAAAAAATGATGCATGTTTACGAATAGAAACCAATTATACCTGTACTGAAAACAATTCAGTTTAAATGGGGTTAACATTAAAAAACAAAAGAAACTTATCATGGCAACAGAAAAAGGAAGTGGCATCACCGCTTATTCAGTGAAAACAAAAACTAAAAATGTACCGATGATCAATCCCGTTATCGACGTAAAATCGGGAAGATACATTGCAACAGGAACTGACAGTGAAGGTAACAAAATGGCTGCCATCATGGGCAAAGCAACTGCCGAAGAGCATATCAAAAATGGTAATGCTAAAAAAGGCTCTGGCTGGTAAATAAAACTAAACATAAAAATGCCCTGTATTTGTTGAAAATGCAGGGCGCTTTTGTTTTTATGCTTTTAACTTAACCTTAAGGCTAAATGGTTATCGGTTTGCCCAATTAACAAAATCCAATCTGTCTTTAAATTCGCGGTAAGTAATTAATCTTAAATACCCTCCCAATTCTTCACGCGTGTTCTTGATCGGCTTTAATATGGTTTCTGAGCCCGGTTTTTCAAGCGAGCCTTTAATAATTATTTCTTGATCCCGGAGATGTATCCCAAAATCAAGATTGCTAAACCATTTATTGTTGGTTAATGCTTTTTTATAATACATTTCATGATGAAAAGATTTAAGCAATTCAACCGATTTTATAAACTCGCCTTTGGGATCGTAAAAATTTACTGAAATAGTGGCGGAATTGCCGTCTTTTTCCAGTAGTAACGATGCCTGATGTTTTTTGTCGTTAGAGAACTTCTTTTTTAACTCCTTTTTATAGGTAAAATCACTTTCGATTACTTTCCAATAGGCTTGATCGAAAATAGTTTTATCCCACCCATATTTTTCAGCACAAAGAATAGCTATCCGGTGTATTGTATCCAGAATGATTTGATCCTGCTTTTTAGGTGGGCTCAGTTGGTACTCTTTTTCATTAAAGTAAACATCAACACGGAGGATACTTCCGAAATACCCTTTTACATCATCTTCGGTTCCGATATCGGCGGAGATTCTTGTAGTACCTTTTGGTTTGGCACCGCTTAGGAAGTCGATATACAGATCAGAGATCAGATTATTCCTTGCGGCAAAAACTCTGTTATTGATATATTCAGAGTTGCCATAAAGAGTAATGTCGTAAAATCCGTAGCTCATAATCCTGTTTTTCTATTTATCCGAAGGATTCTTCTTTTTATTCTGCAGCATTTCCACCATTTTAGTTAAGCGGTCCTGGCGGGTTTTTTCCTGTTTGGCTGTAAGGATCCAAAGTACATACTCCTTTTTATGGCTGTAGGCCAGCGATTGAAAGTAATCAAGCGTTGCCGGATGTTGCTCCAATGTTTCTTTTACGTAATCAGGGAGGGTTACTATTTTATTATCCACGTCAATATAATCGCCGTATTCATTATTTCGTACAGCCTCATTTCGTCCTTCAGAAACTTTTACAGCTTCAACCGGCCGAAAGCGTAATGCTGTCCATACCTCATTAACAGCAGCCGATGCTACAGGGCGCAGGTCATATTGGGCCGGGGCATCCCAACTGCTCATCATTTCCAGATCTGTTTGGATACCTGAGCTTTTCTTAGGGTAGATAATCCAGAAAACAGTATCGTCTTTAAGTAAGGGGGTGATTACCTTAAGTTCGGATGTCAGTTCTGTGCTGTTGGTCACAAATAGCTGGATACCGTTAAATTCGCCTTCGGTGTTAAATACAAGGCTGGCATTATCCGGCAGGGGAGACAAGCTATCCTGGTAACCTGCGGGCGCATTTTGCAACAACCAGCGTGAATTTGGTTTGATCAGCAGTTTTTTAGCAAAGGCATTCATTGTAAACGTTTTATAATGGATAAAGCTAATGTAAGCAATAAATTAAAATTGAATGACAAGCCCAAACCCTGCCGCATGGTATTTTTAATAGCTTTGCCTTGATGGAACATGTACTCGATAACCCGGCCTGGAACGCCCTTAGCACCGGTAATAAAGCCTTTGCAGGCGGTAATGATATAGCTAAATATTTCCCAAAGGAGGTTTCGCCTTTTGTTGCTATTCCCGAAATATCTGTTGAAAATTTTAACCTGCTTTATGATGCTATTCCCTTTGAGAGCCACTTTATATTTATAGCACCGTATGATATTGTGATCCCGGAGCAGTGGGAAATGGTACATTACCTCAAATGCCTGCAGATGGTATTTGAAGGAGAGATACCTGCCGATTTTGATGATGAAGAACTATTGCCGCTTACAGAGCAGCATGTACCACAAATGCTTGAGCTTACTCAACTAACCAATCCCGGCCCTTTTATAGAGCGAACCATTGAACTTGGTCATTATCAGGGCATTTTTGATGGCGATAAACTGGTTGCCATGGCAGGCCAGCGTTTAAACCCTGTACCTTATGCAGAGATTAGCGCTGTTTGTACACACCCCGATTATTTGGGGCGTGGTTTTGCAGGAAAACTGTTATTAAATCAGGCTAAACGCATTAAAGCAGCTTCTGAAATTCCATTTCTACATGTGAAAAGTGAAAATGAAAGGGCTATCAAGGTATATGAAAAAATTGGTTTTGTAACGAGGAAGGAGATGTCGTTTTATGTGCTGAGGAAGTAACGATTTTCTACTTAAAGCGTCATTGCGAGGTACGAAGCAATCCCCGATTAGCAGGTTCGCTCTGTACAGTTTGGGATTGCTTCGTACCTCGCAATGACGTGTTGTAATAATGTATTTTCCTATATCGCCATCTTAGCAAAAAAATCCCAAAGCACTATCCCTGCGGATACTACAATGTTAAACGAATGCTTGGTACCAAACTGTGGGATTTCGATACAGGCGTCAATCGCTTGCATTACTTCTTCGCTTACGCCGTTTACCTCGTTGCCAAAAATCAGGGCATATTTGCCATCTTCGGCAGGTTTAAACTCGTGAAGCATGGTGCTGTTTTCGGCTTGTTCAATGGCTATGATCTGGTAGCCATCGTTACGTAATTGTTCAACAGCCTGCAAAGGAGTTTCGTAATAAGTCCAGTTTACTGATTGGGTTGCGCCAAGGGCGGTTTTTTCAATTTCGCGGTGAGGGGGCTGGGCGGTAATACCACAAAGGCAGATCTGTTCAACGGCAAAACCATCGGAGGTGCGGAAAATAGAGCCGATGTTGTGCATACTGCGCACGTTATCCAGCACCACGGCTACCGGCAATTTATCCTGTGCTTTAAATTCATCAACCGTAGCCCGGTTCAGCTCATCCAATTTTAATTTGCGCATAGTTTTTAAGTTCATGGTTCATAGACCATAGTTCATAGCCAATATTTGTTTAATAACAGGCCATGAACCATGAACTATCAACCAGGTGCAAAACTATTAAAAAAAGCGGTTAGTTAGCTACTGAAGCCAGTTCGCCTACACCATCGCCAATAAGCGAGCTGTAAACAGACGGGGCGTAACCTATTTTTTGCGTGTAGTATTCGGTTATTTCTTTGCTGAAATTATCAAACGTGTCACCTTTTACCAATGCTATAGCACAACCGCCAAAACCTGCACCCGTCATACGGGCACCGGCAACATCAGGGTTGGTTTTGCTGTATTCGGCAACAGCGTCCAGTTCAACACCGCTTACTTCATATAAATCGCGCAGGGAATCATGTGAGGCGTACATCAGCCTGCCAAATTCGGCCAGGTTGTTATCTGCAAGGGCTGTTGCGGCCAGTTTTACACGGTCATTTTCTTCAATTACGTGTTTTGCGCGTTTCAACACAACCGGATCGGTTATCAGGTGTTTGTATTGCTCAAAAGTAGTGCTATTGATCTCGCAAAGATATTTAATGTCCAGTTGCTGTTGCAAGGCCATTAGGGCTGCCTGGCACTCTTCTACGCGTTCGTTATATTTTGATTCGGCCAGTTTGCGGGGTTTATTAGTGTTGATAATGGCAAGTACATAATCGCCAAGATTGCTGTCAACCGCCTGGTAATCCAGGGTATCGCAGTTAAGCATCAGGGCTTTGTTCTTTTCGCCAAAGGCAACTGCAAATTGGTCCATGATACCGCAGTTAACACCTATAAAGTTGTTTTCTACATCTTTTGACAGTTTAACCAGGTCGAGCTTGCTATAGCCGCTGTTAAACAGGTCGTTAAGTGCATAGGAGGTAACCACCTCGATAGAAGCTGATGATGACAAACCCGAGCCAATTGGGATATCGCCATAAAATAGCATATCCAGGCCTTTTAACGGATGACCATCCTTTACAAAGCGGTCAATAACACCGATAGGAAAGTTAAACCAGTTTTCGCCGGTTTTTTCATAACTGATTTGCAACGGGATATCTTTTTGCTCACTAAAATTTAAACTCCTGAAGCGGAAAATACCATCCTCATTAGGGGAGGTTAGTAAATAAGTACCAAAAGTAATAGCACATGGCATAACCAAACCGCCGTTATAGTCAATATGTTCGCCGATAAGGTTTACACGGCCGGGTGAAAAGTACGCGTTGTCTGCTTCTTTGTTAAAGATCTTAATAAATTCCTGGTGCAAATTATTCTTCATTATTCAGGTTGGTTTTTTCGGAAAACAAATATTGTAAAAATTGTCAACTTTACAGTTATAAATTTAATTTAATTTTTAATTTATTTTAATGGGATAGTTTTGCAGATATTCGGCCCTGATAAAACACGCAGACGCAAAAGCTGCAGGCCTGTTATTTAAATACCAATTAAAATAGATACCCATGAAACAATACCTCGTTACTGCGTATGATTATACCGATGCCGAAGCATTTGAACGTCGTTTAGGCGCCCGCCCTCATCATCTTGATGGTGCCAGGGCTTTAAAAGCCAATGGTAATTTTGTGTTAGGAGGAGCTATGCTGAACGAAGAAGGCAAGATGATAGGCTCAACCATGATAGTACAGTTTGAAACCGACGAAGAGATGGAAGCCTGGAAACAAAATGATCCGTATGTTACTCAAAAAGTATGGGAAAGCGTTGATGTAAAGCCCTTTAAAGTGGCAGACGTTTAAGGCGGTTTGCAGTCATTAGTGTGCAGTTTGCAGCGACAGAAAACTCTGCTGTTCGAAGCCAGGGACTTCGGACAGCGAATATCACAGAATATCAAACAGATTTTCACTGCAAACTGCTAACTCAAAACTGCCCACTGCCTACTGTTCCGCCCATCTGCTCATTTGCCAGTATCCCTGAGTATCTTTAGCATAAAAAGCAGTATAACCCTTGCCTTGCATCGTAAAATTAAAATCGAACTCATTTATCGAACTGTCATCCGGCAAAAAATTGGCGACTACATTATCAGCTACCGCGGCTATCATAGCACCGAAGTTATCCTGCACCTGCTCCGTAGCCTGGGTGCTTGCCATAAAATCATTAAAAGTTTCAAACTCGTAAGCTTCGTTACGTTGTTTCCTTGCCGCGTTAAAAGCTGCCTCGGCCCATTGTTGTTTGTAGGCTTCCATGGCGTTGAGCAGGTCTTCGGCAGATATTTCCGGCAAGCCATCCTTGCCCGTAGTGTTATAGCTGTTCAGTATTTCTTCTTTACTTTTCATTTAGGATTAACGTTTCATAATATCTGCCGGTGTTTATCCTTTCAATTTGATTCAAAATTAAAAGGATGCCAAATTAATGACATCCTTTTAATTTTAGCTCTTCAAATGGTTTATTTGTGCTTCAGACAGACTGTTCAATACATCTATATCATCATCTGACAGCTGAATATCGGCGGTTCTCATATTTTCCTCCAAATGTTTAACACTTGATGTGCCGGGGATAAGCAGGATGTTTGGCGAATGATGCAATAACCAGCTTAATGCCACCTGGTGAATAGTAGCATCGTGTTTGGCGGCAATCCGGCTTAACATATCTTCACCTTGTACATTGCCGCCGCCAAGCGGGAACCATGGAATGAAGGCGATGTTATGATCGCGGGTGTATTCCAGCTCGGCTTCCCATTTGCGGTTATCAACACTGTACATGTTTTGTACCGATACCACCTCAAAGTATTGCTGGGCAAGCTTGATATCCTCAACGCTCACTTCAGATAAGCCTATATGCCTGATCTTACCTTCCTGCTGTGCTTTTTGCAAAAACTCAAATGATCTTTCGGCAGGAACTTTAGGGTCGATACGGTGTAGCTGGTACAGATCTATACGATCAACCTGGAGGCGTTTCAGGCTGCCTTCGAGGGCTTCCTTCAAATGCTTTGGCGAGGCGTCCACAGGCCATTCGTTAGGGCCGGTACGTAATAAGCCGCCTTTGGTGCCTATCAGGAGGTCGGTAGGGTATGGGTGCAGGGCTTTAGCAATTAACTCTTCCGATACATTTGGCCCATAACTATCGGCCGTATCAATAAAGTTAACGCCCAGCTCCACAGCGCGTTTTAATACACGAATGCTTTCTTCTCTATCTTTTGGCTGTCCCCAGATACCGCTGCCTGTAATACGCATTGCGCCGTAACCTAAACGATTAATGGTAATGTCGCCACCAATGGTGAATGTCTTTTCAAATGAACTTGTTGTGCTTGCCATGGTCATGTTTTTTTGGTTTGACTACTGTAAAGTTCAACTAAAAAGCATCAGTATTGTTCATGGAATGTATAACATCAATGTCATTTTGAATCTACACTAATTGCACTAATGGATGGGCTCGAATTACACAAATTAAAGCTCGATGACTATCTGTGCAATTCGCATAAATTCGTTTTCTATTAGTGAATCATCTTATCTCCAGGCACCTAATATCAATCCCATCAGGGTTAAGGACACTACGCTATAGCCGCCGTTTATGAATATCAGCCGCCAGCTTTTAAGCTCAAACAGGCTGTGAATAGCGATAGCGCAGAATGTCCAGATACCGGCGAGGAAACCGGCTTCTGCACCCCAGGCGATAGTAGTTGTACTTGGAGATAAAAACATAGCCAGGTTTACAGCCATAATAATAGAAAAGAAGGCGGTGAAGCCAAAAGCCCTGCCTTTGCTGGATGCCTGTAGTTCGGCAGTGCTTAGTTTATTATCTGCCATCCATGCATTGGCAAACAGGGCAGGAGAGTACCAGATACCGCCAACTAAAAACGCGGATAATGCTGCAACCACAACGGCCAGCCAGTTGATAAGTTGAAAATTCATGATGATAATGTTTAAATTAAATTGGTTGTACTAATATAAACTATTAATAGCTAAAAGCCCAATGCACAAGGCTTAAAGCTTTTTAAAAAAAACACTGAATAGGTATAAAATGGAAAACCCTGATTGCTGCTTAAGCGATCAGGGTTTTCAAAGTATTATAACCGGGGTTGAGTTATCTTATTTTACGTTATAATGTATCACACTTCGGCCTATATTGCCTTCAGCGTCAATTCCCTCAATTATAGCACGGTATGAGCCGCGTTGGTCGCTGTTAAAGAAGCTGATGGTTGCAGTACCGGTTGCTTTATCGGTAATTACGTTAGGTTTCCAATAAATAGTATTACGTAAATCGCCGCCAAGCGTGCCTGCTTTGGTTACATCATATTTAGGCGAGTAAAATTCTTTGGCTTTGGTATAACCCTGCACCGCAAAAGTGATCACATTTTGCTTCGGAATAAGTTCCTGTAATTGTGCAAGTGTTATCTTTTGTTTTTTAACAACCTTTTTGTTAATCACCAGTACACCCTTGGTTTGGGTACTACGGTTGATGCCGCTTACCCCATCATTTAAAAAGATCTCCACAGATTCAACCTCGCTCGATGGGATGCTCGATAAAAAGTTGGCATCAACAGGCAGGCTGCCTACATATACCTGCACCGGGGTGCGGCCACCGGCATTGTAATCGCGGGTAACGTAAAAATTGTTGTCGATATAGGTAAGGCCCATTGCCATGGTTGATAAACAGTTTAACAACAAAGGGCAGCCCTGTAATTGCTGTGCAGATACTTCATGATCGGCCTGCATAGGTAAACCAGAGAAGGTGCCATAATCGGCATGACTGGCTTTTTTTACGATCTTGGTCGATTTTACAACAACTTCTTTTATGGTACGTGAACTTTGATATTGCTTATAGCTGTTTTGTAAATAAGGGCGGAAAGTACTGTCAATGTTCAGGATCTCATCGGGGATGTTGTTGTTTTTGCTCAGTTTTTGATAAGCTTCGCCATTAACCGATATGACCATGTTGCGTCCGTTAGGATTGTTACGGGCGCTCAGTGTAATTTTTGATGTGTCCGGAACATTCACGTTTGAGAATTTAAAATTGCCCGACATATCGGTAATTGTTTCTGCCGAAAAGTTTTTATCAGGAATTAGCAACCTTAAACTGCCTTTGGCTACCGGGAGGCCCGCATTGGTCCTCAATGTTCCTGTTACGTCAATGCCTTGCTCCGGCATCAGGTATATAGGCGGATTTTTGTCGGCCAGTATATCCTCATAATCAAAACGACGGTAACCCTGGGTAAGCATCAAAATATCCAGGTTGGCCAGTTTTTCATCATCGGGTTTATTGAAGTAATAGTTCGGTTTTTCGATGTAACCTTTCAGATCGGAGGTGAGCAGCATATTACTCAATATGGTTGATTCTGCATCTTCATTTGACGGTACTGTGCCATCATCAACAACAGCTACCGAAAAGCTGCCTTCGGCCGGGGTTGTATTGTTTTTTGCCGATACAGTGATCTTAACGTTGCCCCTTGTAGTGTATGATGGTTTATCAGTTTTAAGGGCCAGGTTCATCTGGTCGTTATGCTGAATAAACACAATCCGCTCGCACAAAGCATATCCGCCAGATGAAAACAACGTTACCTGCACAATACCTGTCGGAAACTTGCTTTTAGGGATATTGGCCGAATAAACTGTGCTCTGTAGTACGGTTTGAGCCGCATAGTAAATAACGCCGCCGCTTTGCGCTACCAGGTAAAAACTTTTGTTTTGTTTGCGCTGAAAAAACAAATCGTTAGCCGATATTTTTACAGTGAGATTGGTTGGATCATTGTTGTAAACGGCAATATTTATTCCCATTGATTGTACGCGAGGCAAATTATAGGTAGCCTGTGATCCATCGGGGAAAGTAATATTTGCTTTGTACGATCTTTCGATGTCAGGAGTAATAGCGAAGATGCCCATTCCTAAATGTGCACTGCTGATCTGGGCAACTTCGGCGCCTTTATCATCAACAATAGTTCCTTTGATATCTACGCCCAGTCCGCTTGAGGCTATAGCCTTAAAAGCAACTTTTGTGCGGATTCCGTTGGTTAACTGCCCTCCTTCCGGAAAAAACTGCACATCATAGCCTTTAACGGCTGTACGCATGGAAAAGCTGCTGCTGATAGTTTTACGGCCGCCAACGTCAATGGATGTAACCAGGATACCGCCGGTAATTACATCGGCCTGGCTTTCGGGCAGGTCAACCTGCAATACGCCTTTATCATCAGTAATACCGTGGCCTTTGCTTACAGGGTCGCCGTTTTTCATCAGCTGCCAGTTTACTTTTTTGTTGGCATACGGACTGTTATCCGGCCCTTTGTAAAGGATGGTGGCATCAACTTTAACGCCTGTTTTTTTGCTTGAGCTTTTATAAGTAATGTTGGTGCGCACCTGGTTATCTATGGCATTGCCAACATTAAAAGTATGGTCATAAAAATAGTCCGGGTCAAAATTACGCATCCAGTTGGTGTAGCTTCGCAGACGGTAAGCTCCTTGTTTATAAGTATCTCCGTTAAGCACAATGTTACCACTTGCAAACCCGTTGGTTACTGCAATACGCTGACTCTCAACTACGGAATCGCGGTTGTTGATCAGATCGACATAAACAATGCGGCTCAATGCCGATGGCTGGTGCTTTTCAATGGTTACATAGGCCTTAAACCAAATGGTATCGCCAACAGCGTAATAAGGTTTATCTGTATGCAGGTAAACTTTCTCGATAGGGTAGCTGCTGTTAAACTTGCTGGTTTTTTCGATTATGGTTGTTAGGGGAATGCTATCCTGCTGGGCAAAAACAGATGCGCCAAAGGCGGTTAACAGGCATAATAGGAGTAAAAATCGACGTATGATCATCAATATAAGTTAAAGAAGTAACAGGGGCTAATATAAACATTTAGCCGTATTGCATTTTTAGCGGCCGTTTATTTAACACTTTTTTACAAATGCTTTTTTAGCCGCTTGCGAAAGTTAAACGCTAAAAGCTATACGCTTATACAAAATAGCACAATTGTTACTTAGCTGCTGCTTTGGCCTTGCCCTCAACATGTACCGAAACCATGCTTGAGTGGATAATGCCCAGGGTAGTACCAGGCTTTACATTAAGGTAAAATTTAAAGTAGCTGTCCACAACGGCTTTTGATGTATGAATATAATCGGCCTCTCTTTCCTGGTCGCCGTTAAAGCCGACAAGCGGGGCACCGTAGTACAAACTGCCTTTATCATCAACATACATGGTGAAGGAAAAATAGAAATCCTTATAGGCATTTTTGATCACAATGTCGTAAGTAGGGTCGAGATAATCATCAGAGTTATCGAAATTATTAAGTATGTCCGGTTTGGTAGTGCGGCGAGACACGGTTACCAGCGGGCTTTTGCTGGTTATTATAGCCGGTTGTCTGGCTGCAAAAGCCTTGGTATAATCTGCAGTTGCTTTAGCGGCAAGCGAACGGATAAAAACTGTATCGGCACGGCTGGGCCTTCTTAATGTAGTGGTATCGGTGTGCAAAACGTTTTTTACATAATTATCAGCAAAAAATCGCATGAACACCTTGGTGCCTTTAACGTCAAGTGAATCCCCTTTCTGGATCAGGATTTCCATGGTTATACTATCTTTATTAATCTGCCTTATCTTTAACCATGAGCGCGCTGCGTTGAAGATTGAATCATAACCACGGGTTAGCGGGAAATTAATAAAAGCATTTTTTGTTGGACTGAAAATGCTTATCGAATCGTCTGAAACAAATTTTAGCTTCCATTGCGGCTCCAATTGATAACCGTATTCGTTAAACGAGAGGCCATTTTTTTGACGCCTGGATACTTCGGAGTAGTTGATACCATTGTAAGGTTTAAAGGAGATCAGCTCTCTTTTCTTTTTACCTGAAGGGCTGCTGCCGCAACCTGAAATAAAGGCAGATATGATGATGAGCAGCCCAAATGCTGCAGTTTTTAACGTTTTACGATTGATAAGTAGCATTGCTGCTAAAGATATAGATAATTTGATAAATGGCTAAAAAATGGACAGATATCATTACAAGCCACTTTTGCCGGTTACGTTTACTGCAATCTCGCTGGTATGTGTAATGCCAAGCGTACTGCCTGGCTTCACATCAAGATAAAACTTGAGGTAAGTTTCCATTACGGCTTTTGAAAGATGGGTGTTGCTCACCCTTTGAGTTTCTTCGAAAAATACCCGTAGGGGTTTACCATAATACATCCGTCCCATGGGGTCAACAAAAATTGAGAACGAATAGTAAAAGTTTGCATAGGCTTTATCGATAGTGATGTCAAACTCGGGTCGCATATAGTCGGATGGGTTAAAATTGTTGAGCATGGTTGGCTCGGTATGGAGTTTTTTTATTTTTATCCGGTTGCTGCTGCTGCTAAGCTCAACCGGTTGCCGCGCTGCAAAGGCTTTTTCAATGTTTTTGTTGGCAGCTTCGGCTAACCGCTTTATATATATCGAGTCTTTGCGGTTTGGGCTTTTATATTTGCTCAAATCGCCATGAAGTGTGTTTTTAATATAATTATCGGCATAAAAAATCATATAAACCTTTGCGCCGCGAGTATCAACCGAATCGCCGTGGGCTTTAAGCATTTCGATGATCATGCTATCCTTAGTCATGGTTTTAACTTTTAACCAGGCGCGGGCGGTATTAAAAACAGAATCATATCCGCGGGTAAGCGGAAAATTGATGAATTTTTTTTTAGCCGGGCTATAAATCTTGGCTGAGTCATCGGAAACGAATTGCATTTTCCATTGCGGCTCTAATTGATAACCGGAGCTATTAAAAGATAGCCCATTATCTGATCTGCGCGCTATTTCTGTATAGCTGATACCCAATACAGGTTTAAACGAAATCAGGTCTTTTTCGCCATTGTGTTTAACAATGTTACGTTGTTTGCAGCCCATGCAAAGCAAAGCCAAAACAATGCAGGTTAATTTTGCTATAGATTTGTTAGTTATCATATAGGTATTTGTTAAATATATGACTTATTATGAACGCTAAAACGAGGAGGTTACATAACCTCGTGACTTAAATCTACACGCCCCGGTTTCCTGTAACATGAACGGCTATTTCGCTGGTATGCACTATACCAAGTGTTTTACCGGGAATAAAGTTCAGGTAGTATTTAAGGTAACTGTTCATTACCGCTGTAGAGAGGTGAATATAATTTTCCTCGTAGCTTTTTTCTGTAAATACCGTAAGGGGTTTTCCATAATGTATTTGCCCGGCCGGATCAATAAACATGGAGAATGAATAGTAAAAATTGCTGTAGGCTTTATCAATGGTAATATCAAACTCGGGGTTCATATAATCATAAGAAGTATCGAAGTTGTTAAGCATGGTTGGCTCTGTATGGCGTTTACTAAAAGTAACATGCGGGCTTTTGCTTTTAAGTTCGACGGGCTGCCGGGCGGCAAAGGCCTTGTTAAGATTTTTGTTTGCGGCATCGGTTAACCATTGTATGTAAACAGAGTCTTTTTTACTCGGGCTTTTGCATTTGCTTAAATCGCCATGAAGTACATTGTTTATATACTTATCCGCATAAAAAACCATGTAAACTTTAGCGCCGCGCGTATCAACCGAATCTGCATAGGCCTTGAGCAATTCAATGATCATGCTGTCTTTTGTCATGGTTTTAACTTTGAGCCAGGTGCGGGCTGTATTAAAAATAGAGTCATAACCACGGGTAAGGGGGAAATTGATGAACTGCTTTTTTGTTGGGCTATAGATACTGGTAGAATCATTTGAAACAAATCGCATTTTCCATTCCGGTTCTAACTGGTAACCAAAATGGTTAAATGATAGCCCGTTTTGTGAGCGCCGCGCAATTTCGGTATAGCTGATGCCAAAGACAGGTTTAAATGAGATCAGATCTTTTTCGCCGTCATGTTTAACAATGTTGCGGTGTTTACAACCAAGGCAAAACAAAGTCAATACAATGCAGGTTAAATTTGTAAAAGGTTTAGCAATTAGCATATAGGTTCGATATATTATAAATATATGATATTTACCAACGCCCAAATGTTAAATAATGCTAAAATTGCAGATTGTAAGTAAATCTGATATAAGCTGATGGCAATTGAAATAGAACGTAAATTTTTGGTAGATCAGGAAAAATGGCGGCAGGTAAAAAAGCCTGAAGCAGTGCATTTCAGGCAGGGGTACATTTTTAGTGATGAAAAGAAAACAATCAGGGTTCGGGTTACTGATACAGAAGCATATATCACTATAAAAGGGAGTACAGCAGGTTTTAGCCGGAGTGAGTTTGAATATACTATTCCCGCAGCCGATGGCGTTCAGTTGCTTGATAATTTTGCCGCCTCCGAGTTGGAAAAATACCGCTACCGCATTACTTATGCCGGTAAACTTTGGGAAGTTGACGAGTTTTTAGGCGATAACCAGGGCTTACTGATGGCCGAAATTGAACTTGGCAGCGAGGATGAAGAGTTTGAACTGCCACCATGGGTAACAACTGAGGTAACCGGCGATGATCGGTATTATAATGCCAGGTTAAGCGTTCATCCTTTTAAAAACTGGTAGCAACTTTTCAGGCACATTCCGGTAAGCCGAGCAGATAGTCAGGTTTCGATTCGTCGTAAACAGTCTTTACATACTTGTTGCCCTTGGGGCAAACAGCAGGGATCAAGCTGGTTTTATTGCCTTTGTCATCAATAATGTAAGCCTCACCATCCTCATGTTTTATCCAGTCATAAAGTTTCGACCTTTCGGTGAGGCCTTTTACATTGATCCGCTCGTTGATCCATTCAAGTGAGTCGATGGCCACATACCGGTTATCGTGCGGTGCGCTGTCGGTTTTTATAGATACTATACGTACTGCCATTGTATTAAATTGCATTAAACATTCAGGTGGGATAAAAATATGGTAAAAAGCAATACCCCGAAATAGGTATAATCACCCAATTTTCACTACGTAAAATTACCTATGGTATAGGCGCTGCCGCTTGCTGACCATATCGCTTATTTGGCGAATAATGAAATGATTTGAGGATAGGGGTGTATTGCATATGCTTGTAAATAAGTATGTTGAAAGTAAAGTAGCACCCTGTAAGTGCGTGTTGCGTCTTTTTAAGAAAATTAAAATAGATATTGCGTAACCAAATGGTTTCATTTATATTTGTAACCGAACGGTTTCGTATTTCCGTTCTGTTACTATGCGAAGAGATGTTTTCCAGGCCATTGCCGACCCAACCCGCCGTGAGATCATTAACCTGCTGGCCAGCCGGCAAATGAACCTTAATGCCGTGGCCGATAATTTTGATATCAGCAGGCCGGCTGTATCCAAGCACATAAAAATATTAACCGAATGCGGGTTGCTCGTTATTAAGCAACAGGGGAGGGAACGCTATTGCCATGCCGATTTGAAACAGTTAAAGCAAGTTACAGACTGGGCAGAGCAATACCGCCGGTTTTGGACGCAGAAGCTGGATACCCTCGACGCTTTTTTAACCAACGAACAAAATACAGATAACCAAAAAAACAACAAACTATGAGCACACAACCATTTGTAATTGAACGCGTTTATTCGGCGCCCATTCAAAAGGTATGGGAAGCCATTACCGTTAAAGAAAAAATGAAAGAATGGTATTTCGACCTTGCCGAATTTAAACCTGTAGTAGGATTTGAATTTGAATTTACGGCGGGAGATAACAATAATTTTCAATACCGTCACCTGTGCCGGGTAACTAAAGTTGTTGAGGGTAAAACCATTGCTTATACCTGGCGATATGATGGCTACGAAGGCGATTCGGAAGTTACGTGGGAACTGTTCCCTGAAGGGAATGGTACCAAATTAATCCTCACCCATAGCGGTCTGGAAACTTTCCCGCCGTTGGATTCCTTCAAAAAAGAAAATTTTGTTGCCGGTTGGACACATATTACGGGTATTTCGCTTAAAGAGTACCTGGAAAAGTAAAAAACAACAAAGCCGGGCAAACGCCCGGCTTCATAATTAAAACAATATGATAAGGAGATTTCTACTTTGTGAGTTAAAAATAACTAACCTCTAATCTCAAACCTCCAATCTCTAACACTAAAACACCTGGTCGAACTGGTTAACGGCGTCTTTGCTTTCAAGCAATGAATGACCCATTAAAAACTCGTCAACCTTGCGGGCAGCTTCACGGCCTTCAGATATAGCCCAAACTACTAATGATTGCCCGCGGCGCATATCGCCTGCTGTAAATACTTTGCTTACGTTGGTACGGTAAACGCCTTCTTTGGCTTTAACGTTTTTACGGTCGTCAATTTCAACGCCAAGCTGGCTGATGAAAGTATCATGCTGTGGATGTAAGAAACCCATAGCCAGGAATACACGCTGACAAGGGATTTCACGCTCCGAACCTTCAACTACATGGAATTTTACAGGGCGACCCATAAAATCCTGTTCCCATTCAACATCAACTACTCTCAGGGCACGCAGGTTACCTTCTTCATCGCCTAAAAATTCTAAAGTATTAACACCCCAGAAACGGTCGGCACCTTCCTCGTGTGAGCTGGTAGTTTTCAGTACCATTGGGTAAGTAGGCCATGGCATATGCTGTGTACGCTGAGCCGGCGGCTGGAACATCACCTCAAATTGTTTGATAGATGCAGCACCCTGACGGTTTGAAGTACCCACACAGTCTGATCCGGTGTCACCACCGCCAATTACCACTACGTCTTTACCTGTAGCTATAATATCTTCGGCAGTAACTTCAATATTGCTGACACGTTTGTTTTGCTGTTTCAGGAAATCCATTGCAAAATGGATGCCTTTTAACTCACGGCCCGGAATGTTAAGGTTACGCGGGATTGTTGAACCCCCTGCTAAAATCACGGCATCGTTATTACGTACCAGTTCGTCGGCAGCTACGTTTACGCCAACCTCGCTGTTGTATTTAAATACAACGCCATCTTTTTCCATCACCTCAACACGGCGCTCAACAACCCATTTTTCCAGTTTAAAATCGGGGATGCCATAGCGTAATAAACCACCTGCACGGTCGTCACGTTCGTAAACGGTTACTGCGTGACCAACTTTTACCAGTTGGGCTGCTGCTGCCAGGCCCGCAGGGCCCGAACCTACAACGGCCACCTTTTTGCCCGTTTTAACAAGCGGCGCAGTTGGTTTTACAAGGTTTTTCTCGTAAGCAATCTCGATGATATGACGCTCAATTTCCTCGATAGCAACAGGCGGCTTGTTGATGCCTAACACACATGCAGATTCGCAAGGAGCAGGGCAGATCCGGCCTGTAAACTCGGGGAAGTTATTAGTTGATGATAATATATGGTAAGCTTCTTCCCAGTTTTTACGATACACGGCATCATTAAACTCAGGTATGATGTTACCCAAAGGGCATCCCGAATGGCAGAAAGGGATCCCGCAATTCATACACCTGGCCGATTGCTGGTTAAGCTTCTCTTCGGTATATAAATTCACAAATTCGTTATAATTTTTAACGCGTTCAGCAGCCGGAACTTTTGATGGAAGTTCGCGATTAAACTCCTGAAATCCTGTAGGTTTTCCCATTTCTTAGCCTATGGTTTGATATTGTAATTTCTCTAATACTTTTTTATACTCTCTCGGGAATACTTTCACAAACTGGGTTGATGCTTCATTCCAGTTGTTTAGTATCCTTTGCGCCAGCTTGCTACCGGTTAAGGTGATGTGCTTACGCAACAAGGTGAGGATCTGCTCTTCGTCTTGTACACTTAGCGGGTCAAGGTCAACCATCTCAGTATTGCAGTTTTCTGCAAACGTACCTTCAGGATTGTAAACCCATGCTATACCTCCGCTCATACCGGCTGCAAAGTTGCGGCCTGTATTACCAAGGATAAGCGCACGACCACCGGTCATGTACTCGCAACCATGGTCGCCGATACCTTCAACAACTGTGGTTGCACCTGAGTTACGTACAGCGAAACGCTCGCCGGCCATACCTCCTACAAACAGCTCACCCGATGTAGCGCCGTAGAGGGCTACGTTACCAATGATGATGTTATCTTCAGGTACGAAGGTTGCGTTAGCTGCCGGATAAACGGCTATCTGAGCGCCCGAAAGACCTTTACCTACGTAGTCATTAGCCTCACCTTCCAATTCGAAAGAAACACCTTTAGTGGTGAAGGCAGCAAAGCTTTGACCAGCCGAACCTTTGAATTTGAAGTTAACAGTATTGTCTGGCAGACCAGCCGAACCATAAACTTTAGAGATTTCGTTAGATAACAAGGTACCGATGGTGCGGTCAACGTTGATCACATCAAACGAAGCAAATACCGGGGTTTTATCTTCAATAGCAGGCTTCGCAGCTTCCCATAGTTTCCAGTCAAGGATATTGGCCATGCCATGATCCTGTGATTCACTGTTGTACAGGGTCATGCCTTTGGTGTTGGTAACCGGGTGCAGGATGCCGCTCAAGTCAATCTTTTTAGCTTTCCAGCTTTGCAGGTTATCTTTCACTTTCAGGAACTGTACGCGGCCAACCATTTCATGAATAGTACGGAAACCAAGCTCGGCCATAATCTCACGTAATTCCTCAGCCATAAAGCGGAACAGGTTTACGATATGCTCAGGTTTGCCCGAGAATAATTTACGTAATTCTGGATCTTGAGTAGCCACACCTACAGGGCAGGTGTTCAAATGGCATTTACGCATCATGATACAGCCGCCTGCAACAAGGGCAGCAGTAGCCACACCCCATTCTTCGGCGCCCATCAGGGCTGCGATTGCCAAATCCCTGCCGGTTTTCAGCTGACCGTCTGTTTGTAGTACCACACGGCTGCGCAGTTTATTACGTACCAGTGTTTGGTGAGCTTCGGTTAAACCAAGCTCCCATGGTAAACCAGCATGTTTGATAGAGCTTATTGGCGATGCACCTGTACCACCGTCGTAGCCGGCAATCAGGATCACATCGGCGTGAGCTTTAGCAACACCTGCTGCAATAGTACCTACACCGGCTTTTGATACCAGCTTAACGTTGATACGGGCAGCACGGTTAGCATTTTTAAGATCGAAGATAAGCTGTGCCAAATCTTCGATAGAATAAATATCGTGGTGCGGCGGAGGAGAGATCAAACCTACACCCGGAGTAGAGTGACGTGTTTTAGCGATCCAGTCGTCAACCTTGTGGCCCGGCAGCTGACCGCCTTCACCTGGTTTAGCACCCTGTGCCATTTTAATCTGCAACTCATCGGCGTTGGTCAGGTAGTTTGAAGTTACCCCAAAACGGCCTGATGCCACCTGTTTAATGGCAGAACGTAACGAATCGCCGTTTGGCAATTTGTCGTAACGCATCTCGTCTTCACCACCTTCACCAGTATTACTTTTACCGCCAATACGGTTCATGGCAATAGCCATGGTGCTGTGCGCCTCGTGCGAGATAGAGCCGAATGACATGGCACCTGTAGCGAAACGCTTCATGATGCTTTCTGCAGGTTCAACCTCATCAATGCTGATCGATTCGCGGTGGTGGGCAAAATCAAGTAAACCACGGATGGTGAAGTGTTTTTCAGTTTGCTCGTTTACTGCCTTAGCATAGTTTTTATATACCTCGTAGCTATTAGTACGTGTGGCGTGCTGTAACAGGTGAACGGTAGTAGGATTAAACAAGTGGGCTTCGCCTCGGCGTTTCCACTGGTAGATACCACCTTCAGGTAACAGGTTGTCAGCTCCTTTAGCTTCAAAGCCCATTTTGTGTTTGCAAAGTGCTTCGCGGGCAATTTCATCGAGGCCTAAACCGCCTATGCGGGTAACTGCACCGTGGAAGTATTTGTCAACAACGGTTTTGTTTAAACCAAGGATCTCGAATACCTGCGCGCCGTGGTATGACTGTAAGGTTGAGATCCCCATTTTCGAGAAGATCTTCAACAAGCCATCATTAATAGATTTAACGTAGTTATTCCGCAGCTTTTTGATATCGTAGCTGGTTTCAAGGCTGCCATTATCTTTAAGCGTTTCAATAGTTGAAAGCGCCAGGTACGGGTTGATAGCTGTAGCACCAAAGGCCAGTAAGCAGGCAAAGTGATGCACTTCCCAGGCATCGCCGGTTTCAACAACCAGGCCAACAGCGCCACGGCGACCTTTGCGGATCAGGTGGTGGTGTACTGCCGATACAGCAAGCAGGGTAGGGATAGGAGCATGCTCGGAGTCAACCGCACGATCCGAAAGGATCAATACTTCGAAGCCGTCATCAACAGCATCTTCGGCGTAGCGGCAAAGGCGGGCAATACCTTTTTCCAGTGAACCTGGCAGGCCATCTGCCTTAAAGTATGTTTGCAGTGTTTTGGCGTGGAACAGGCCGGTATCGATACTACGCAGTTTTTCTAACTGGTGGTTTTTCAATATCGGGTGTTTCAATACCACGCAATGGCAATGCATTTTATCTTCATCCAACAGGTTGCCATTGTTACCGATAAAGGTAGCAAGGCTCATCACCAAACGCTCACGGATCGGGTCGATTGGTGGGTTGGTTACCTGTGCGAAGAATTGTTTGAAATAGCTTGACAGGTGCTGAGGTTTATCCGAAAGGATAGCCAAAGGAACGTCGGTTCCCATTGAACCTACAGGCTCCTTGCCATCAAGGGCCATCGGTTTAATGATGGTGTCGATATCCTCGCGGCTATAACCAAATACCTGCTGGTAACGGTAAACTGAGGCTTCAGACAGGTTGGCGAAAGCCAGACGTGGTTCTGAAAGCTCGCTCAGGTTGATTTTATAATTCTCTAACCAACGGCCATATGGCTGTTGTGATGCAATTTGTTGCTTGATCTCCTCATCAGTGATGATGCGGCCTTTTTCAGTATCGATCAATAACATTTTACCAGGCTGTAAGCGGCCTTTGCGTAAAACAGTGCTTTCGTCGATAGTTAAAGTACCTGCTTCAGAAGCAGCTATTACACGACCATCATTGGTGATCACGAAACGCAGTGGGCGCAAGCCGTTACGGTCAAGCAAAGCTCCTACCAGTTTACCATCGGTAAAGGTAATTGCGGCAGGTCCATCCCATGGCTCCATCAAAGTAGCGTGAAATTCGTAGAACGCTTTTTTAAGCGGATCCATAGCTTCGTTGCCGTCCCATGCTTCAGGTACCAGCATCATCATTACATGTGGCAATGAACGGCCGGAGTGCAACAATATTTCAATGATATTATCCAGACAGGCAGAATCCGACTGGTTGTTATCAATCACCGGCAACAACATATCCATTTCTTCGGCAGTAAAGTACGACGAAGCGTATGATTTCAGGCCGGCATAAAACCAGTTTAAGTTACCTGTAAGGGTATTGATCTCGCCGTTATGCGCAATTAAGCGGAATGGTTGGGCCAGTTTCCATGAAGGGAAAGTATTGGTTGAGAAACGCGAGTGGATCATGGCAAAGCCCGATGCAATACGCGGATCAGAAAGATCAGTATAGTATTTACGCAGCTGGTAGGTAGTAAGCTGCCCTTTGTAAATAATTGTTTTACAGCTTAATGACGTAAAATAAAAATTATCAGAAGCGCCGGCTACCGTTTCAGTAATAGTTTTGTTGATATACCTCCGGAGCACGAATAATTTGCGTTCAAAATCATCTGCGTTGGTAATATGATGCGGCCTTGCAATATAAATTTGCTCAATATCAGGCTCGGCCTGGCGGGCTGTTTCACCAATAACCGATGAATCAACGGTAAGCTTACGTTCGCCCAGTTTATGCAAACCTAATTTCTCAATTGCATTATTAATAATAGTGCGGCAGGCCTTCTTCTGGGCCGAATCCTTGGGTAAGAAGATCATACCTACACCATACTCACCGGGCTCCGGCAGGCTGATTTCAAGGTTTGAGCATTCTTCCATTAAAAATTCATGGGGCAGTTGTATTAATATACCTGCTCCGTCCCCGCTTTCGGGGTCGCATCCGCACGCACCACGGTGCTCCATGTTTTCAAGCATGGTCAACGCGTTATCGATGATTTCGTTGGTTTTATGACCGTTGATATTGGCTATAAATCCCGTTCCGCACGAATCGTGTTCAAATTCCGGTCTGTAAAGACCCTGGTGGCTATCAGTTTGATCCATTGTTTAAATTAAACCGTTTACAATTTTATAAGGGGTGTAACCACGAAGTTACCAAAACTCAAATAAATTATAAAATTTACGGTAATTTTTAAAGATTTCTAAAAAATCAATTATTTAAATCATAATTATTTAACATTATCTCAACAAAAAGAGACAAATATTATGATGTACAAAATGAAAGTACGAAAAAAATTATTTAGAATCAATATAAAGTTATACCAAACTTGTGCAATACATTTATTAAAGCTGACTTTTTAGCTATAACCAAATTAAATTTTGTGGTGTTTCTCTATGTGATTAGTGGGATTTAGAGTGTATGTTCATAGTTGATGGTTCATGGATCATCGTTGAAATTGGATTAATTGGGGAAGCAAAGCCATTGGAGCATAACGGCAGGAGGTGCCAAAGGTGCAAGAGTTTGGTGGAGATAAGATAGGAGAATTTTCACGTACCGCACGTGCACAATACAATGCCTTTTGCAAAGTACCAAAAGAATAGTTTAATTGTCTGAACTGGAATTTATAGAATTAAGGAATTAACAGAATACTGAGTACTGAAAGACTTACGAAGTTTTCGAAACTTCGTAAGCCTGAATATCAATTGACTAAGTCTTTAAATTGTATTTGGGAGAGTGATTACCTTTAGTTAACCATAAGCTATCAACCATGAACCATGATCTATAGGCCATGAACTGCCAACTACTTATAAGTACACAAATAAGAACTCTGTACTTCTGTTTTTACTTTAAATGAGGTATTGGCTTCAATCTCAAACACTTGTCCGTTGGTAAAAGTTTGCCATTGGCTTTGGCCGGGTAATAAGGCTTCGAGCGTGCCTTCAATTACAGTCATGGTTTCGTGGCTTGATGTGCCAAATTCATATTCGCCGGGCTCAATAACGCCGATAGTTGAGCGCCCTTGCGGAGTAGTGTATGCCAGTGATTTAACGGCACCTTCAAAATATTCGTTTACGTTGATCATGTTTAAAAATTTCGGCCTAATATGGTTAAATAAAATGAATTGTATTATAATTGGGGCCTAACTATTAAACGCCGCAGTAATGGCGAATGTTAAAATATGTGAAAAAAGTAATTTCAGTTGTGATTATTACTTCTTAAACATCGTTATTTGCATAAAATTTATATATGAGGAAAATCCAACTATTAATGCTGTTCGTTTTATCAGCTATAATATTCCAGGGCTGTAAAAAGGACGTTGTTACTTCTGCTTCCACTACTTCCGACCAAATACTTGCCGCTACTATAAATGGTACATCATGGATCCCTGATGATGTTACCGCTACTATAAATTATGATGCTACCGCTAAAACAAAATCATTTAATGTAGTTGGTACTGCTGACCTGAAAAGAGTAAAATGGACGATTACTTTAAGTGATGCTAATGCTACCAATGTCAATACTTTTCCGCTGTCTACTTATAAGGTTGACGCTACCAGCAGGGTAAATATGGCTTACTTCACATCAACTGGCGGTACATCTTATAATCAGGTAGGTGTGGTTGAGCCAGGTTCGGGTTCTATCATAATTACCTCTATAGATCCATCAAAAAATGTGATAACCGGTACCTATAGTATGACCACGAAAAAGGTAAATTATAATGATGATGGTACCATAGCCTCTATTGAAACGTCGCAGATATTAGGTGGTACGTTCACTAATCTGCCTTATATCTTTACCCAGGTGAGTAACTAAATAACAATTAGAAAAATAAAACATGAACGCCCCGGGTTGCAATATCCCGGGGCGTTCATATTTTAAACCCATCCGTAATTATTGGCCAGGACTTGGCCTG
This sequence comes from uncultured Mucilaginibacter sp., assembly GCA_966212355.1. Classification (GTDB taxonomy): domain Bacteria; phylum Bacteroidota; class Bacteroidia; order Sphingobacteriales; family Sphingobacteriaceae; genus Mucilaginibacter. The sequence goes on along the minus strand of CBIHRB010000033.1, from coordinate 14,144 downwards.
GTTGGGCTCGACGGATTAGGTGTCGGGCTTGGTGTTGTCGGGTTTGGTGTATTTGGTATAGGATTTGGGTTAGGCGTATTTGGCTGCGGCGCCGGGTTAGGGGTATTAGGTGTTGGTGAAGGGTTTCGTGTTGGTGTTGGCGCAGGAGTTGGTACCCGATTTGGATCAGTAGGCGTTGGTGTAGGTGTTGGACTTGGCACCGGATCTGTTGGTTTTGGTGTGGGTACCGGCGTTTTTGGTTTCTTTTTATTTTTATCCGGCACAGTATCAGTTGTCAATGTGTGTTTTGTTACTGATGCACCGGTATTTTGAGCTTGGTGTCCGTTAGCTAATGCCAAAGAGCCGGCTAATGACAAGGCGATAGCTGCGGCTGTTATTCTTAAATTTTTCATATTTTTTTTCTTTTTATTTATGAAAAGTTAACTATTAATATAACTTGACAGAAAAGGAATAGTTTTTGAAATTTGAAATGAACCGAAAGCCATGCTCATCAACCACACTATTGAAGCAAATGACCTGGTAATGCAATGTACTATAACAGAGTTTGTGTTGTGAATGAGTTGCCGATTTAAATATTAAGCACCTATATTTGCATGTAACCCGCACCTGCAACATTACCTATGACTGAACTTGAAAAAATGACATCCGGCGAACTGTACAATGCCGGGGATGCCGAACTTGTTGCTGCCCGTGCAAAAGCCCGGCAATTGTTTGCACAATACAATGCCACAAGCTATGATGACAAGGAAACCAAAACCGCGCTTTTAAAACAGTTGTTAGGGAGTTTTAAGGGCAATATTGATATACAATCGCCTTTTTACTGTGATTATGGCTTTAATATAATAGCCGGGGATAACCTGTTTCTGAATTTTAACTGCATTATATTGGATTGTGCCCGTGTTACCTTTGGCGATAACGTGTTCCTGGCGCCCAATGTTCAGCTCTATACAGCCTATCACCCGGTAATAGCTGCCGAACGGATCAAAGGGCCTGAATATGCAGCACCTATTACTATTGGCAACAACGTGTGGCTGGGTGGTGGTGTAATTGTTTGCCCCGGGGTCACCATAGGCGATAATACGACAATAGGTGCAGGAAGTGTAGTGACCAAAAGTATTCCGGCAAATGTAGTTGCTGCCGGAAATCCATGCCGGGTGATCAGAGAATTATAATTCATTATGATTTCGGATTTCAGAATTTCGATTTCGGATTTGGCGGCTTTGGGAGCAAGCTATTTTAGGCATAAGTTAAAACGGTAAGAAAAGAAGCTCCTTTGCGGCTTAGCGCCTTTGCTTGAAATTATCGAAACTGGCATTGTGAAATATTTTTAAGCCGATAGTATAGGTAAAGGTTTTGTGCTATCTTTTAGTAATTTCAATTCGGCAACAATGATAAAACTTACAATTACGAGGAAGGCCCAGGAGCTTATTTTCTGATAATTTACTACTGTCCAGGCATGGTGCTGATAGGCATAGCGCCAGGCTCCAAGCCGCGTAGCTATATTTTCGGCAAGCCAGATGAAAAAGCCTATCAGCATAAATGATAATATTGTTGGCATGCGATAGGCCCGTCCCCGTAAATGAAAAACTACAACCGACTGCCTGAAAAAATAAAGGATCAACACGCCTATACCATAGCGGATATCGGGCATAAAATGGTTGCTGAAGAAATTAAAGTATATCAAAATACCTATAGTGCGGGCAATGTGCCGGTTAGGCCAGTTTTGTATTTGCAGGTTAAGCCTCCGCCAGGCCTGGCACATGTAGCTGGCAACGCTGGCATACATAAAGCCGCTGTATAGCGGAACGCCGCCTATTTTTAGATAAGCAAATTCAGGATAGGCCCATGAGCCGTAGTGAACTTTGAAGAGCTCCATTACCAGGCCCAGTAGGTGAAATATGCAAATTACCAGTACTTCATCCTTAGTTTCGATCCCGGTGTAATATAAAGCAGCCTGGATAAGCAGGCAGGCTATCAGCATGAAGTCATAACGGGGCAAAATGCCTGTAAACAAATGCGAAAGTGCCAGCATGGCAAATACCAAAACCGGGAACAGGCAGGACAGCGCCTGCTGCCGCACAAAGATCCCGAAATGTTTAATAGCGGTTTTCATGGATTAATTTAAAGCATATGCCCGGTCCATTCCCTGGATTTGGATTTTGTATTGCACCGGCAGGAGGGCATCCCTTAAAAACTTTCCGGGTTTTAGGTTTTTTACTGCTTTATATATCTTTAAAATGGGTCGCAACCAGGCTGTTTTACCCAAAGGCAGTTGCTGGCTTACCTGCGTGGGCACGGTTAATAGCTGTGCCTGTTTCAGGATCTGATAACGGGTAAAACCCAGATGCTTTTTGTACTGACGGTATAAATCAACGGTAAAGTCGCTGTTAATTAAGTTGTTTTGAAGATGTTCTTCACGCATTTGCAGGTAGTGTTGATAATCTGTTGGCAGACCTGTTAGCTGCATTCGTTTTCCAACTTTATTAAACACGTCAAATACGTCTGCTTTTTCGGCAATGCTAAGCGGCTTTTCCAATAGCTCATATGAACGAATGGAAAGATCGATCAGAAGAAATAACACATCCCGGTAAGCCCAGGCGGGTATTTGAGAACCGCGGGCTGTTTCAACGCCTTTATGTATAGCATTTATTTTGTCAATGGACTTTAGAGCTTCTTCATGCTCCGAAAAAAGGATCTGCCGGGAATAAGCTACGGTGCTAAACAATCGCGCCAAAGGATCGGCCGGGAGTTTCCCCGTGAAATAAAGCCAGTCGACAGCCTTATTTAAAGCAAACTCGGCTGCAGCTCCGGCAAAAATGAACAGGATGGTATCTGCCTTGCCCCAAATTTTGCGAACTATTGAATGTTCATCTACAAAAAGGTCCATACTATATAATTTTAGTTTTTGATATGTTGTTAAATGGTCTCCCATAGAATAATGTGTGTTTAAAAGTACTTTGTATTGCAAAGTTAATAAGTAATTTTAAGATTTCCAACAGGGGGATGGATATAATAATCCTGGCATTATTTCAGTTCACCTGCCTATGCCCGCAATATCAATTACACTTATTTGCCAACTGAATGTCATTAAATCACTGTTGATTTAGCATTAAATAATTGTTATCCTATTTTTTTTACTTTCGCTTTTTATTAGTTCCCGGGGAAAAAATTGGGTTTGATCAATCCCTGCCGGTCAAATCTTTGGGGAAACTAAAGCAACGCGTTTTTCATGGAAAGTAAATTGAGGTTGGCCGAATATAAAGTACTTTTATACAGGCTGTTTTTGGGGTATTTATTTTATTTTATTGCAAGGGTATTGTTCTTTGCATTCAATACGCACCTGTTTGCAGTTGACAGCTTTTGGGCGGTGCTTAAATTGTGCTATTACGGTATGGCCTTTGATACCACGGCACTGCTTTATATTAACAGTTTATTCATCCTGTTTAGCGTTTTACCCCTAACGGTAAACACCAGGCCCCGGTTTCAGAAAGGTATGGCTATCCTGTACTTTATTACCAACTTACTTGCTTACGCTACCAACTTTGTTGATATCATTTACTATCGCTTTAGTCAGGTACGTTCAACCAAGGCAACACTTGATGTGTTGGCTGACGAGAGCAACAAAAAACTATTGTTTACCCATTTTTCGGAAGCTTACTGGTATGTGATCATCATATTTATATTGTGTTCCGTTTGCTGGATCTGGCTCTATAACCGGGTGAAGTTAAAATCTGCCGCGGTAAGGGATAAAAAAGTATATTTCTTATCATCGATAGTGTCGTTTCTGCTTATTCTGACACTGGTTATTGGAGGCATCAGGGGCGATTTTGCACACAGTACACGACCTATTAATATGGTTGATGCTTATAAACACATCACCGTACCCAACCAGGGCGATATTGTGCTGAACACCCCGTTCGCTATTTTCAGAACCCTGGGTACTAATAACTACAAACTCCAGCATTGGACAGATGAGGCTTATATTAACACCAACATCAAACCCATAAAACAATACAACACCAAACCGGCTAATAAACCCAATGTGGTGATCATTATACTCGAAAGTATGGCCCGCGAGTATTGGGGCAGTATGAACCGTGATGTTAATATACCGGGGTTTAAATCCTATACACCGTTTTTGGATTCACTCTCCAACAGCAGTCTCATATTTACCAATGCCTATGCAACGGGCAGGCAATCAATCCATGCCATGTCGTCGGTATTGGCTGGGATTCCTTCGTTTCAAAATGCTTTTACCTCATCGCCATATGCCAAGCAGCAGATCCAGTCGGTAGTATCGGTTTGCGATAGTATGGGGTATCAAACTTCGTTTTTTCACGGGGCAGCCAACGGGTCGATGGGATTTCAGGGTTTTGGCAGCATTTTGGGATATAAAAATTATTATGGCCGTACAGAATATAACGACGATAAAGATTTTGACGGTATCTGGGGCATTTGGGATGAACATTTTTTCCAGTTCATGGGGCGCACGCTGAGCAATCAGAAACAACCCTTTATGGCTACGCTGTTCACCCTATCATCGCATGATCCATATCAGCTGCCCGAAAAATATAAATCGAGGTTTAAGGGTGGTCCGCTGGCTATTGATAAATGTGTTCAGTATACGGATAATTCACTGCGGATTTTTTTCAATTATGCTAAAACGCAGCCATGGTTTAATAATACCATTTTTGTGATCACGGCTGATCATACCAGTCAAACCTATTACCCCGAATACAGCAAACAGGTTAACCGTTTCGCGGTGCCTATCCTGTTTTACAGTGCCAACAATACCTACAATCTTAAAGGCGTGCGTACCGACCTGGCATCGCAAATGGATATTTATCCAACAGTTGTGGATTTGATTGGCTATAACAAACCTTTCAGATCGTGGGGCAGAAGTTTGGTGAGTAACCAACCCAATGAGCAGCCGCGGGTGATCAACTCAACAGGTAACATCTACCAGTTTATGCAGGGTAATTATACCTACCTGTTTGATGGCAAAAACTTCACCGGCATTTTTGCGGTGGCCGATAAAGGGCTGGAGAAAAATCTGATGACCGCGCAACCTAACGCCGAAATGCAAAAAGGTATGCAGGATTGCAAAGCCCTGATACAGGATTATACGGATAGGATTGTGAACGGGAAGTTGGTAGCGAGGTAGGGCTTCGACAGAAACGGATACGATTAATCAGTGTGGCAGGTACACTTATTTGCTATATATCCACACTTCCCCAACTTTTCAACAATGCCTTAAAACACTTGTCAATGCATTAACTTTACCCGATTAACATAAGGAGTAACCGCTTGGCTAAAGATACTACCAAAGAAACCCCCTTAATGCAGCAATATAATGCTATCAAAGTAAAGTACCCCGGTGCTTTGCTGTTGTTTAGGGTGGGCGATTTTTATGAAACATTTGGCGAAGACGCCGTAAAGGCTGCCGGTATTTTGGGCATCGTGCTTACCCGCCGGGCAAACGGCGCCGCTACACATATTGAGCTTGCCGGTTTCCCACACCATTCGCTGGATACTTACCTCCCTAAACTGGTACGCGCAGGGCAGCGTGTGGCCATTTGCGATCAGCTGGAAGATCCCAAAACTACCAAAACCATCGTTAAACGCGGTGTAACCGAACTGGTTACCCCAGGTGTAGCCACTAACGATAACATCCTTCAGCAAAAAAGCAATAACTACCTGGCCTCGCTGCATTTTGAAAAGAATACGATAGGCATTGCCCTGATCGATATCTCAACTGGTGAGTTCATGACCGCCCAGGGTAACAGCGATTATATTGATAAGTTACTGCAAAGTTTTTCGCCCAGCGAGGTGATCTATCCTAAAAGCCGTACGCGCGATTTTAAAGATACTTATGGCGACCGCTTCTATACCTATGCTCTTGACGAATGGCCTTACAGCGGCGATTACGCTACCGAAACACTGCTCAAGCATTTCGGCGTAAAATCGCTCAAAGGTTTCGGTATCGATAAACTGAATTTAGGTATTATTGCTGCCGGTGTTGCTATTCATTATCTTAACGAAACGGAGCATCGCAACCTGGGACATATTTCGGCCATTAGCCGGATAGAAGAAGACAGGTACCTATGGCTCGACAGGTTCAGTATCCGTAATTTGGAGCTGGTAGGTTCGGCCAATGAAAACGCCATGACCCTGGTTGATGTACTTGACCATACCTGCTCACCTATGGGCGCACGTTTACTGCGCCGCTGGATTGTGATGCCGCTGAAGCAGATCAAGGTTATTAACGATCGTTTAGGCGTGGTTGAATACCTGATAGAAAATGAAGAGTTGAGAGAAGAGCTGCTCCAATACCTGCGCCAGATAGGTGATTTGGAAAGGCTCATCTCAAAAATAGGTTTACAAAAAGCTAATCCGCGCGAGGTTTGCCAGTTAAAAAAGGCCCTCACCGCCATAGCTCAAATTAAACGTATTGCGGAATCATCACAAAGTGCTCCGTTGCGGGCTATAGGTGAGCAGCTTAACCCCTGTGCACTGATTTGTGAAAAGATAGAACGTGAATTGAACCCCGAGCCGCCGGTAATGCTGGTGAAAGGTTCGGTGATGAACGAGGGGATTAATGAGGAGCTTGACAGGCTGCGTAAGATCGCCTTCGGCGGTAAAGGTTACCTGCTCGAGATCCAGAAACGTGAGGCTGAGTTAACCGGCATCCCCTCACTTAAAGTGTCGTTCAATAACGTATTTGGTTACTACCTGGAGGTTACCCACGCCCATAGGGATAAAGTACCCTCCGAATGGATCCGCAAGCAAACGCTGGTTAATGCCGAACGTTATATCACCCCCGAGCTTAAAGAGTATGAAGAACAGATTTTAGGTGCCGAAGAAAAGATCCTGGCGCTTGAAACACAATTATATAATGACCTGCTGTATTCACTGGCCGAATATATTAAGCCAATCCAGTTGAATGCCCAACTGATAGCCCGTTTGGATGTGCTGCTCAACTTTGCGACCATCTCCATCAAAAACTACTATGTTAAGCCCGAGATAAACGAAAGCAAGGTGCTCGATATTAAAGGTGGTCGTCACCCGGTTATTGAAAAGAACCTGCCAATAGGCGAGGAGTACATAACCAACAGCGTTTACCTCGATTCGGAAACCCAGCAGATCATCATTATTACCGGCCCCAATATGGCTGGTAAGTCGGCTTTGTTAAGGCAAACAGGCTTAATTGTATTGATGGCCCAAATGGGTTGTTTTGTGCCGGCCAAAGCGGCGTCAATAGGCCTGGTTGATAAGATCTTTACCAGGGTGGGGGCTTCGGATAACCTTTCATCCGGCGAATCAACCTTTATGGTGGAGATGAATGAAACGGCAAGCATCCTCAATAATCTGAGCGACAGAAGCCTGATCCTGCTGGATGAAATCGGTCGCGGTACATCAACTTATGACGGGATCTCCATTGCCTGGTCCATTGCTGAGTACCTGCATAACCATCCTACTGCAAGGGCTAAAACCCTGTTTGCTACGCATTATCATGAGCTTAATGAGTTGAGCAACTCGTTTAACCGCGTTAAAAACTTTAATGTATCGGTTAAAGAAGTAGGGCAACAGATCATCTTTTTACGTAAACTGGTACCCGGCGGCAGCGAACACAGCTTCGGGATCCACGTGGCTAAACTGGCTGGGATGCCCTCAAAAGTGTTAAGCCGCGCCAACGAGATCCTAAAGAAATTGGAAAACGAACGTACCGGCGGCGAACATATCAAAGAAAGTATCCGCAAGGTGCAGAAACAAGCTGTACAAATGCAGATGTTTTCGATAGATGACCCCGTATTGGTGAAGATCCGCGATACGCTGAACAACCTTGATGTAAATACCCTAACCCCGGTTGAGGCACTCATGAAACTGGATGAGATCCAAAGGGTGGTGAAGAGTTGATTTTAGAAGTCTGCAAGTCGGTAAGTCCGTAAAGTCCGAAAGTCGGTAAGTTTGTACGATGCCTAAAAATCAGGAGCGGTTTTAATGAGCTGTGCATACTCATTTTAACTTCCGGACTTTCGGACTTCAGACTTACCGACTCCTCCCATGTTAATATGTTAAAAACATCCGTATCTCTTCAATAAACATTAAAGCTAATTTTACTTTATGAGCATATACCTGCGTCGTAGTTTTTATTTGTTTATACTTTTCCTTTCCCCACTTATATTAAGTTCATGTCACTCGCGCAAGGCCGCTATGCGCGGCCAGCCGGGTGAGGTGGTTAATCCCTCGCCTGATATCGCTTCAAAATATTCCGAAATTATGGAGGTTGATAAGGGCGATATCCAAAATGGTCGCCTTTACGCTTTTATTGATCAATGGATGGGTACGCCTTACAAATTTGGCGGACTTGATAAAGATGGTATTGATTGCTCCGGCCTGGCATTTCTGCTGGAACAGCAGGTCTATGGCGTCACCATTCCCCGCATGACCAGCAAGCAGATTGCCGTCATCAAACGAAAATATGAAGATGAGCTAAAGGAAGGCGATCTGGTATTTTTCGATTTCGACGGAAAGCAATTTAGCCATGTGGGTGTTTACCTGCAAAATGGGTATGTTGTGCATGCCAGCTCGCGCCGTGGAGTGATCATCGTAAAACTGCGCGATCCCTCGTTATATAAATACTTTTCGAGGGCTGGCTCAATCGAAAATGCGCCCACCAGCATGAATTAAGTAACACAAATTTTTGAAGGATTTTTGCGAATTACACCAATATCAAGTTTAAATCGCCTTCGCGTAATTCGTTAAAATTTGAGCCAATTTGTGCATTTATTTTCAATAATTTTGCGCTGTTATGGCCGACAAAAAACAAGATTACTCATTCTGGACTAAGTACAAGCGGTTCGCAGGCACCGAGATCATGCTTTATGTGATCATGGTGCTTGGTATTATCCTCGGTATCGTGATATTTAGTTACCTTTAACTAAGGTAACGTTATCATTATCTACATCCGCAATTGACTGGTAAAAATCAACAAGGTCCTGATAGGTGTCTTTACTATATGTACCATCTATGATCTGTAGCTTGCGACTGTAAACCAGCTTATCCCCATTTACAGTTGCACTTGATTCAAACTTTCCGAAAGGTTTTTCGATACTTACTTTTTTAGGGCGCATATCAACTTTGTATCCTGCGGGTAGGGTATAAGTGATCTCATCCTCATCGGTATATCCACGGTTAATGTAAACATCGTTATGTCGGTTACGGACCTCACGTAACGGTGAACTTACACGGTTGGCCGGGTTGGCCAGAAAAATTATTTTTTCGTCAGATACCGAGCCATAGTCTGTAGCCGAAATTTTTAACGTTTCGGTGGTGTATGGCTGTTCAACTTTAAATTGCTTCAGGTCTGCACTTTCAATATCAAGGTTATTAATGGGATAAATCTTCTTCAGATCCTTGATCTGCTCTGTTTTCGACTCGTAGATCACATGATCGCGATCTTCATAATTAGTGCCCTTGAAATTGGTAACCATTGTGCCCGACAGGTTACCGTTGGCACTCAATGTAAAATTGGCTTTGCGCTGTTCAAGATTAGCCTGGGCCGTGTATTTTGGCGTATGCATTAATTTGCCGCCCTGTGGGGTACAGGCCAGTACGATCCTGTCGTCGGTGAAATCACCTAAAAAGCCAAAAGGTATGTTCTGACTGGTACATTCTAAAAAGGTGGTATCATTTTTAAAGGGCAGGCATAAAATAACATGATTGCCCTGGTCAAGGCTCGCAAAATCGGTCTGAAAGTTTACCTTGGATGCGCCTGCATATACCACACAATAATAGGAATCAATGTCGACCGCCTTTAGCAAGGCCTGTGTGTAATTAACCAGGGCTTTGCAATCGCCATAATTTTGAGCATCAACATCGGATGCCGGGAAGGGTTGTAAGCCGCCTATCCCTACCTGGATGCTGATGTAATGCGTTTTGCTCTGCATGTATTCATAAATCTTGCGGGCTTTGGCTTTGGGATCAGTTATTGAGGCTGTAAGCTCTTTCATCTTTGCCACAGTTTGAGGTGAAAGTTGCTGACGCCCCACATTAAGCTTATCATATTGCCATTGCCCCAGCTCTTTCCAATTGGTAAATGAGCCGCTAATACCTCGATAAATGAATTTTTCGGGCACTATTTCCAGCCGGGGCATTATTGATCGGTAAACAGGGCTATATGGCTCATGCTTTAGAGCTTTAAGGTTATTAGTTTGCCAGGTGTATGTTTGCATACCCTGCTTATTTGTACCTATTGTTGGTTTAACAGATAAATTGGTTTGTTTGTATTTGATCTTAAAATCGGGCTTGCAGATTAATGTATATGAGCTTTTTTCAACGGCTATACCATCCGAAGGGATTGGGAGCCAGCCTTCAAGGTCAAGTGATTGTTTCGACTTTACATCATATTCATAACTGATGGTGTAAGGATAATCTGCTACCCTGGGCTGGTAATGTTTTATCTTCAGGTCGGTAAAAAGCGAAAAGCCATCACGGTTGGTATTATCCTCAAAATCGCTTTCTGAAAATTTGCCTGTGGGTTTGCCCCATTGGTTATAAATAACGCCTTTTATATCCTTGATATACCGGCTTTTGTCGTGCCATATAGCTATATCAACATCATCGTCGCCATTTTTATTTAATACGGTTATAACTTCTTTTACATGACAAAGTGTGTTGTCAAGGTCCTTAACCTCAACCGTAACCTCCTCATTGCGCACTACCGAGCTGGCATAAGGCAAAAGATCTTTTGAAATGAGCGATACATCGTAGCTTTCCTGTGCTTGTACACTGGTTGCTACCGAAAATATAAAAAGGGTAGTTAAAAATGCTTTCATTATTTTTTCCTGAAGATCATATCCCCTTTTTCGGTTAGGATGATCTTGTTGAACAGCTCCTTAAGATAAGGGTATTCGGCCGAATCATAAACCGACTTGTTAAACTGGGTAATGTTTGAAAAAGTAAAGGTGTTATTATCCTGGCTTTCAAATGTGCTGGCAAACATGCCTCCTTTATTGGGCAATGAATAGGCCACTACCTGCGGCGGGGTTTCAACGGTGTATTGTGCAGGTAGGTGCATCACCAAAACAAGCCTCTTGTCCGAAGCAAAGGCCCAGTCAACCGGATAATCGCGTTCAGCAAGTTTGAAAGGGTTGGTGGTGCGTTTTTCCCAAAAATAAGGGTTAAATGCAAGCTTATCATGATTGGTATTATCAAAAGCATCTATCTCCACTTCAAAGGTTTCACGTAGCGGGTTGTCAAGGCTGTCGAGATTTGCTATATCTGATTTAAATACTTTTAGCTTAGGTTGTTTCTCATCAAAATCTTCAACGTATTCATCAACTGTATTAAACTTTTTAATGGCTTTGCGTTTTTCATAAGCATCATAACCTTTGTAATAATTGATTATTGTACCTTTTAGCTTTCCATTATCAAGCAGTGTAAGATCGAACATCCGTGTGGTGGCCGCTTTTTGCTGAGTGCTTAACTCTATCCAGTATGATGGTTTATTAAGGCTAATCACCCTTCCCTTATCGTTTATACATTTAAGAGGGAGTAAACCGAAGGACAATAACGGATCGGTAGCATCGAGCAGGTAGGTTTGATCGCCAATAGTTAACCTGGCTATAACGTAGTTAAAGTCGCTAAGTACCGGGTAAAGGTTATTCACCATTCCATGGTCGCGGGTTGAAAGCAATACAGCTTCGGCATTTAGGCCGGCTGCACTAAGCGCGGTAATAAGTGTCAGATTAATATCTGCAATGCTGCCGGCATGTGTATCCAACGCTTTTTTAATTCCGTCGTTGCTGTATATCCCAACATAATCGTTCCATTTTATCTGACTTTTGATCCAGGCATACAAGATCTTTGCTTTGTCAATATCGGTCGTTTTACCCGCAATTACCGGTGCAATGCGCTCTTTGAGCAGGCTTGTGCGTTTCATTTGTACGCCAAATTCATCAGATATCTTCAACTGATGGTCAACATCGCTCCATTCTTTTGTTACTACGGTTTTTACGCCGGTATAGGGATTGGTAACCTCAACCAGTTCAAAAAATATTGCTGATAAAAAGTTTTTACGCGCGGTCATATAATCCTCATCAACAAATGCCGGGATATCCTTCATGTTGTAGGTGATATGCGAACAATCGGCTTTTGAGCCTCCCGATGAAAAGCATTCGCGCTCAACTTCCGAATTACTTTTGGTTAATTTCAGCGTCCCGCGCAATGACGCATTAAATGTCCAAAAACCTGGAATATGTACTTCATATTGCGAATTTATTTTAGGGATATCATCCTGAAATGTCCACCCCCTGAAATGGTCCCAGTATGGTGAAATAAGTTCATATTTAAATTCAATAACGCAGCCGGGCCGTAATGCAGGCAACGCAAACTTTACAGTGCTGCCGTATTTATAGTCTTTAACGGTAAATACCTTCTTTGAATCAAGTTCCGCCTTTTGAATAATACCGTTATCATCTTTATAGTAAGTAAATCCGGTAACGTTGTTAACTTCTTCTGCCGAGTTATCGCCGTTGTGTATAGGTATTTCTATGGTGCCATGGTTCAGCCCTTCCTTGGTAAATATTTTGATTTTGGCATGGTAGGTATGAATGAGCCTGATATGGTCCATATATTCATCAATCCTGGTTTTGCCAAATTCGTTTAGAAAAACGGCGTTGGCCTGCGGATCTTTATCATATTTAACCATATCAATTTCCGGTCCTTCTATACCGGTTTCAAAGTCCTGGGCCGACGCAAGGTGTGATAAGCCAATGAAAATCAAAAGAATAAGAAGAAATCTGTTCATACAAATTGTGATAATTAGGGATAATCAAATTAAATAATAAATTGGTATATTAAATAAATTAAAAAATTTATTCTGCTAATTAATTTTAGGACATTTGCGACCTTTGCATCTCTGAACACTTACAAATGAAATTAAATTTAAAACGCCCCCTGGCTTTCTTTGATCTTGAAACAACAGGTACCAATATCGGTGCCGACCGTATAGTTGAAATATCTGTTATCAAGCTTAACCCTGGTGGCAGCGAGGAAGTGAAAACGTGGCGTGTTCACCCGGGTATTCCTATCCCTCTCGAGTCATCACTGGTGCACGGCATTTATGATGAGCATATACTGAACGAAAAGCAATTTAAAGAACTTGGCCAGGATATTGCCGATTTTATTGGCGATAGTGATTTGGCCGGATATAACTCAAATAAGTTCGACATCCCGATGCTTATGGAAGAGTTTTTACGCGCCGGGGTATCATTTAGTTTAGATGAGCGCCATTTTGTTGATGTGCAAAATATATTCCACCAAATGGAACAGCGTACCTTAAAGGCTGCTTACCAGTTTTACTGTAATAAAGTAATTGAAAACGCCCATTCGGCCGAGGCTGATACCCGCGCCACCATGGAGGTTTTACTGGCGCAAATTGAGCGTTATGAAAACGTAGAGTGGGAAGATAAAAAAGGTAATAAAATAATCCCTGTTGTGGGCGATGTTGAAGCTTTGCATGTGTTTACCAACCTAAGCAAACCAGTTGATTTTGCCGGTCGCATGGTTTATAATGAACAGGGCGAGGAGTTGATAAACTTTGGCAAACATAAAGGCAAACGTGTTGAAGACGTATTAAACGCGGAGCCAAGCTATTATTCATGGATGATGCAGGGCGATTTTCCGTTGTATACCAAACGCAAGCTCGAAGAAATTTACACCCGCTGGAATGCCAAAAAAGTAGCAGAACGTCAAGCGAATAAAGCTGCCCAGTCAAAGCCGGCAGATCAACAGCCTGCTGTTCCTAAACCTGAGTATCAAAAAAAAGAATATACCAAGCCCGACCATACTAAAAACCAGCAGTATCAAAACAAACCTTTTAAAAAGAAGGATGAACCGGCCCAACCGGTTAATGATGATATGCTGGCCCAGTTAGCCCTGAAGTTTAAAAAGGGCTAAATATTCTGAATCAGAATGTTCAGAATTAAAAGATTTTCAGAATTTTATACTGAAACCCTTGCAGTTATTTATGCAAGGGTTTTTTGTTGATAATATTTTGAAACTGAAGCTTCATGGACCCGTTCAACTTTAACCTTTAACCTTTAACCTTTAACCTTTAACCTTTAACCTTTAACCTTTAA
>CBIHRB010000032.1:0-58341 GCA_966212355.1 uncultured Mucilaginibacter sp. | reverse complement strand
AACCTTTTTTTCAAGAACTCTTCTTTAACTGTTTCATGCATACGATCTTATACGACTTATTTTAACTTCGGTGAATGCTTTACCGGGCGTATAAGATTTCTCTTTCGCCCCAACGGCAGGACCACCCCGCTCTATCGAAATGACATCAGTATTAAAAACTATTCTACCATCATAAAACTTTGATTTGGTTTCACTAATCAATAAAAACCTCATCTTTATATTTTCATTTAATATTCATCTGTTCCATCTACATTAGCAATGTCATCACATCATATAGTTCGCGAAAAACAGGAGCCTGCTTTACTGGTTTTAAGCATGGATACTTTTGATGAGGAAATGCTGGGGCAGTTGCTGGAGTGGAGCCCGACCGTGATCTGCACCGCCAACACCTCCGAAAAGCTGGATGCATCAGGTATTAAAATCGACTGGATCATAAGTGATGGTGATGCGGGTGATTTGCAGTCGGACGTGAAGATGATGTCTTCTGGAGGTGACAATGCGGCAGATGCAGCTTTAAAATACCTGGTAACGCATAATTACCCGGCGGTTAATGTAATTACCGATGTGCTGGACCTGAAAGATTTTTTGTTTTATGCTGATAAAATAAACCTGGTGATTTTCAGGGAGCGGCAAAAGATCTACGCGGTTAATTCGGGCTTCAGTAAGTGGAAACCCACAGGTGAGTTCATTGAAGTGCTTTCGCATCCGTCGGCCTTACAAATAAGCGGGCTTGAAGCCACGGGCAATAACAGGTATAAAACCACGCACGATGGTTTTTTTACCCTGCAGTTTGAGCAGCCTTTTTTGTTCATTGCCGAGGATATAGCGTAGCGAAAACAATAGCCGGTACCTATGGATGGTATTGGTTCGCTTTTTGAATGAAAAATAATTAAAAACGCGTTAAACCGTTTAAACATTTAATAGTCTATATATTTATATCAGCAAAAAAATACCAGGCTGATTTGTTAAAAAATCTTTCATCATGAAAAGGACATATAAAAATCTATTAACAATTGCATTAGGGGGCTTGTTGAGCTTATCCCTGGCATTCAATGCTGATGCACAACGTGGCGGCGGTTCTCGCGGCGGTGGTGGCGGAGGAGGCGGTGGTTCAAGACCGTCAGGCGGTGGTGGCGGAGGCGGTAGTTTTTCCCGTCCTTCTGGTGGTAGTTTTTCCCGCCCCTCAACTTCATTTAATGGTAGCACACGCAGCGCTATCGCGGCTCCGCAACGGAGCTATGGAACTGACTCGCGCAGCAGCGTGGGCGCTCCTCAACAACGCAGTTATGGCGGTCGTGATTACGCAATAAGGCCCAATGGCACATCTGTAGCGCCTCAACGTAGCTATGGCAGCACCGGCCGTACCGTATATAACGGTAGCCGCAGTTATACTACTGTAGACAGGCGCGCTTATAATGGCGGTCGCGGTACTTATTACAGAGGCGGTTCATACGCATACGGTGGCCGCAGGGTTTATCCTGGTACTTACCATTACGGTGGCCGCGGCGGTTATTTTGGCAGCCACTATTATTATCCATACCGTAACTATTATAATTCATTCTATTATCCGCGGTTAGGTTTTAGCATAGGTTTCTTGCCATATGGTTACTATCCTTTCTGGTGGGGCGATTACCAATATTTTTACAGCGATGGTTTGTACTACCGTCAATACAATGACCAGTATACCGTTGTTGAACCGCCGATAGGGGCCGAGATTAAAACCCTGCCTTCAGGTGCCGAATCTATCATGATCAATGGCGAGCAGTACTATGAGTTAAATGGTGTTTATTACCAGCCATATACCAAAGATGACGGCTCAACTGTTTACGTTATTGCAGGTAAAGATGGCCAATTAACTACCGATCAGGGCAACGGCGATGGTAGCAGTGTTGATCAGGGCCCGCAAATTGGCGACATTGTAACTCAATTGCCACCGGATTGCCGCAAGATCAAGATCAATGGTGAAAAGCTGTTTGTATCCCCTGATGGTTATTACTACCAGGAAACTCAGGATGACGGCAATAAAGCTTACAAAATTGTAGGCACTCCATCTGATGATCCCGAAGATAACAACAGCGACCAAAACCCGAACCAACAGTAATTAATAAAAATTCAATATATATTAGGCCGCTTCCATTATGGAAGCGGCCTTTTTTGATTCTTGCAGAATCTGAACCGAATAATTCAAATTAATTCAAACTTTTTTTAATTGCAAAGGGTAGTATATTAAGTAATAATTAAAATTTACCATTATGCAAAATCATGATCACCGCGTTATAATTCAAAAATTATTGGATTGCGCCTTAGCTTGCGAACATTGTGCTACTGCATGCCTGCACGAAGATGATGTTAAAATGATGACCAACTGCATCAGTCTTGACCGGGACTGTGCTGACATATGTGTCCAGGGAGCCCGCTTATTGCAAAGGGATTCAGTTATAGCCCACCAATACCTGGTTTTATGCGAGGAGATCTGTCGCCTTTGCGCCGCTGAGTGCGGTAAACATCAGCACGACCATTGCCAGGAATGTGCCAAAGCCTGTATCGATTGCGCAGAAGCATGCCACGCACATCACGAGCCTGTTACTCAGGATTAAAGTAATTACATTTGGTCGCTTTTTGTTACCGCACAGTCGATACTACTATTTATTTAAGAAATAAGAAGCGAAGGGCCGTGCGATTCCCCTCTCAAGAGGGGCGGAGGGGTGTGTTTCTGCTTTGATAAGTCTACCGCAGAAACACAGCCCTGCTACCGCTCATTCTTCGTCGCCGCCTCTCAAGAGCTACCGTGTGGACACATTTTTTTAATCTTATCGTTGATAGAAAAAAATGTCATTTCAACGAGCCAGGGGTGGGGTTTGTGTGCCAGAGGTGAGGAGAAATCTTCTACGCCCTGCTTTTACAGCTATAGTTATAGAGCCTGATGTAGAAGATTTCTCTTTCGCTCCTCCACTCAATCCACCGCTGCTCTATCGAAATGACAATCCTTTAAAAATGTGTCCACACGATAGTCTCAAGAGGGGATGTTGAAACCCTGCTCAAGCACAAACGCTATTTTACTAATTTTTTTAGGATTTAGCGTTTTCTTTTCTGAATTTTACTTTTATGAATAACCTCCCGCCATTAGCCGAACGTATGCGCCCCAAATCGCTTGATGATTATGTTGGGCAAAAACACCTTGTTGGGCCGGGAGCAGTGCTGCGTAAAGCTATCGAGTCGGGATCCTTGCCGTCGATGATATTTTGGGGCCCGCCGGGAGTAGGTAAAACTACATTGGCTTATATTATTTCACAATCATTATTCCGCCCTTTTTTTGCTTTGAGTGCTATTAACTCGGGCGTAAAAGACGTAAGGGAGGTGATAGAAAGAGCATCGTTGTTAAAGAAACAAGGCGAGGTGCTACCGATATTATTTATCGATGAGATCCACCGCTTTTCCAAATCGCAGCAAGATTCATTGTTAGGCGCTGTAGAGCGGGGCATTGTTACGTTAATAGGCGCAACTACCGAAAACCCATCTTTCGAAGTTATCTCGGCTTTGCTGTCGCGTTGCCAGGTGTATATTTTACAATCGCTGTCCGAAACCGATCTCATCGACCTCCTGAACAAGGCGATGAAAGAGGATGTGGTTTTGCAGGGTAAAAACATCACCATAAAAGATTACGAAGCTTTGCTGCGCCTTTCGGGAGGGGATGCCCGCAAGCTGCTCAATATTTTTGAACTGCTGGTAAACGCTTTTGACACGCCTGAGATAGTACTCACCGATGAAGTTGTACTGGAGCACGTACAGCAAAACATGGCGCTCTATGATAAAACCGGTGAGCAGCATTACGATATCATTTCGGCTTTTATCAAATCCATGCGGGGCTCTGACCCTAATGGTGCGGTTTACTGGCTGGCGCGTATGATAGTGGGCGGCGAAGATCCTTTGTTTATTGCCCGCCGTATGCTGATCCTTGCATCCGAAGATATTGGCAACGCTAACCCCAATGCCTTGCTGCTTGCACAAAGTTGTTTTGAGGCGGTTAATAAGATTGGTATGCCCGAATCGCAGCTGATATTATCGCAGGCCGCTATTTACCTGGCAACATCGCCCAAAAGTAATTCGGCCACTACAGCTATTGGTGCGGCTATAGCATTGGTGCGCCAAACCGGCGACTTGCCTGTGCCACTGCACTTACGTAACGCCCCAACCAAATTCATGAAAAACATTGGCTACGGCAAGGATTACAAATACGCCCATAGCTACGAAGGTAATTTTACCGACCTTGATTTTCTGCCGGATGCTATCCGCGGAACAAAAATTTACGACCCCGGTAACAATGCGCGCGAAAACGAATCAAAAGAAAAGTTAAGAAAACTTTGGGGCGACAGGTATAAATACTAACTTAAGCTTCGCTTTATAGAACCTGTTAATTAATATCATATAACAAATTGACCAATATTAATTAATTTATAACTTAGGCTTTGCGCACCGTACCTGTAGCTTTTATATAGAACAATTTATAGCTTTGGACTTTGTGCATTCTGCTTTTAGCTTTATAAAACCTATGCCTTAACCTTTAACTGTCTATACTTATGATCACTACCTTTCTCGGGCACGAACTTAAAGCTTTCTGGCGGTCAAAAAACACAGGTAAAAGTATTGCTATCCGTGTGGTAATGGCCTTACTTATTCTTTATCTTTTTGGATGTATTTTGCTTGCCGGTTTGTTTTTGAATGAAATTTTGGGCCAGGTTTTTCCGCATGATGACATAGTGGTTTCTTTTTGCGGTATCATCCTGCTTTATTTTTTGTTTGACCTAATGATGCGCATGCAATTGCAGGAACTGCCAACATTACGGGTGCAACCATATCTTCATTTACCGATAAAAAGGAATGCGGTGGTCGGCTATCTGGCCTTTACGGCAATGCTCTCGGTTTTTAACCTGTGGCCCATTATACTTTTTGTACCTTTTATTCTAAAAGTAATCCTTACCGATTCGGGCGCTTTGCCTGCGCTGGCTTTTATATTGGCTATTATCGGTTTCATGCTTTTCAATAACTACATGGCCTTGTTTATTAAACGCAAAGCCAATCTTAACGGTTGGGTTTTCCTGGT
The DNA here is from genome assembly GCA_966212355.1 of uncultured Mucilaginibacter sp. Classification (GTDB taxonomy): domain Bacteria; phylum Bacteroidota; class Bacteroidia; order Sphingobacteriales; family Sphingobacteriaceae; genus Mucilaginibacter. Next base: position 53,240 of record CBIHRB010000032.1, on the reverse strand, counting down.
TTTCGCAGCGGCTCTCATCCTTATTATTGCCGGCGATTTCAGATTTCACCTCTATTCGGTACGCAATATTTCCTATCTGTATTTTGGCCATTTGCTCAATAAACCGGTGTTTGTATTGCTGCCTGTTGTGCTTGCAGCAGCCATGTATTACATCAATTTTGCCTACTTAAAGCAAAACCTGTACCTCGAAGAGCTGAGCTCACGCAAGGCATCGGCTTATAAAAGCAGTACGGAGTTTCCGCTGTTAAACAGGTTTGGTAAGGTTGGTGACCTTGCCGCAAACGAGCTGAAACTGATTTTCCGTAATAAGCGGCCACGATCGGCATTGGTCATGGGGCTGTTCTTTATGTTTTACGGGCTTATATTTTATACCAACAGCCATTACGGCGAAACCTGGTATATTTTTGTGGGGATGTTCATGACGGGTATTTTTATTATCAGTTATGGGCAGTTCATGTATAGCTGGCAGGGCGCTCATTTTGATGGCCTGTTAGTGAGCAAAATTAATTTCCGCGATTTTTTAAAGGCAAAATACCTGCTGTTTACTATGGTATCAACCGTGGCTTTTATATTGACTACGCCTTATGCTTATTTTGGCTGGCGCATTGTTCTGGTACATTTTGTAATGTACCTGTGGAATATCGGCATCAACACAACCATTGTGCTGTTTTTTGCTAACCGCAATGCCAAACGGATAGATCTGTCAAAAGGTGCATCGTTCAATTGGGAAGGGGTGGGTGCAACGCAAATGCTTATTTCGTTTCCCTTGATGATCACGCCGTATATTATTTATCTTCCCTTCTCACTGTTCAAACACGCGGACATCGGCCTGGCCATGCTGGCCGGTACCGGGATCATATTCATTTTAACCCGCGATTTTTGGGTTAAAAAACTGGAGGAGGATTTTATACAGAAACGTTATACAGTTGCCGAAGGCTTCAGAAACAAATAACCATGATTGAAGTAAGAAATTTAAAAAAAGTTTATAACGGGATTACCGTTGTAGATGTACCCGCCCTGCAAATTAACAAAGGAGAAAGCGTTGGCCTTGTAGGTAATAACGGCGCAGGCAAAACCACGCTGTTCCGAATGGTGCTCGACCTCATTCGCGCCGAAAGTGGCGAAATCCTTTCAAACGCAGAAACTGTAGCCGGTCATGAGAAGTGGAAAGATTACACCGCTGCTTATCTTGATGAAGGTTTCCTGATAGACTACCTTACACCCGAAGAATATTTTTATTTTATAGGAGGGCTGCATGGTCATAACCGCACATATGTTGACGAGGTGTTGGTTAGCCTGACCGATTTTTTTAATGGCGAGATCCTGAAGAAAGGGAAGTACATCCGCGACCTGTCAAAAGGTAACCAATGCAAAGTTGGTGTAGCGGCCTGCCTGTTGCAGGAACCTCAATTGCTGATGCTGGATGAGCCCTTTGCCAATATTGACCCAAGTACCCAGTTCAGGCTTAAAAACCTGCTGAAAGATCTGAACAGGAATAAGGGTGTAACTACCATAGTATCCAGCCATGATCTTAACCACATCACCGATGTGTGTGACCGGATCCTGCTGATGGAAAAAGGCGTGATCATTAAAGATATTGCAACCAGCTCATCAACGTTAAATGAGTTGGAAGCGTATTTTGGCGTTGAGGTCGCTCCTCCCGCTCCTTAAAGGAAGGGCCTGCCTTTAAGCCCTCCTTTTTAAGCATAAACAAAAAACGCATTGCCGACAGCAATGCGTTTTTTGTTTAAAATCTTCTTTTGAAAAGCGCGCGTGCATATAAGCACTCCCTTTAGGGAGCGGGTGGGGCCTGGATTAGATCATCCGTCAATTTCTCAAACTCGTTGATAAACTCGGTATAATGCTCCCCCGTACCGGGGCCGCTAAAACCTGTATGGATCTTTTGTACGTCGCCGTTTTTATCGATAATAATGGTGGTAGGGAAGCCAACCACTTTTGATAACATAGGCAGGCTTTGGGCGGTTTGTTTTTTATCGCTGGTATAGCCGGTCACCAGCAGCGGGTAAGGTACTTTAAACCTCTCTTTTACCTGCTGCAGCGCTTTCTTTGATTTCTCAAAATCAGTGGTGCGCTCATAGGCCAGGCCAATTACCTCAACACCTTTATCGTGATATTTGTTATAGTAGTTAACCATATAAGCAGTTTCGTCCATGCAGTTAGGGCACCATGAGCCCAATATCTGTACAATTACCACTTTGTTTCTGAACCTTGCATCATCAAGCGAAACAGTTTTCCCATCAAGATCTTTAAAGCTGAAAGCTAATTTTTTAAACCCGGGCTTTAATGAAGTGAGTGAATATGCATCGGGCAGTTTGGCGTTTTCATCCTTTACAGCAGTCCATGCCTGCACAGATGAATAGCCGGCGAAAAATTTACCGTCGGTTAAGGTCTTATCATCGCTAATGGTAGCAGTAAAAGTATAGGCATGACCACCGTCGAAAGTAGAGAGGTAAAGTTTATTACCACTTACCGAGCCTTCTAAATAACGGTAATCACCGGTGGTGGTTAAGAAAGTACCTGTAAGTTTATAACCGTCCTGCTTAAATTCGCCAACGGTGGTATCGCGGCCCTCGTCCTCACCAAACACCGCCGACCAGCGGCCTCCGATATTAAATGCCGGGTTTTCAGTATTCTTAAAAAAGCGCCATGAAGTGTTAGGCCGGGCGCTGAACGGAACAAGGAGATCATTATCCGACAGGTGCCTTACCCAGTTGCCGTTAAGGCTATCTCCGTTAAGTTTCAGCTTAAATTCTGAATTGAACAGCGGCATATGGATAAAAACGGAATCGCCTTTGGTAGCAACATCTGTTACTTTAAAATGCTCGGCACCGTTAATGATAGCTAATTGTTGTTTGCTTCCGATGTTGTTGACTTCGAAATTAAAAGGGATTTCGGTGCCTGATTTAGTTTTAAGCGCGCCGCGCCACACACCTGTTTTTAGTTTGGTTTGAGCCAAGCCGGTTTGCAGAAATAGTAATCCGCAAATACCGGCTATAATATTTTTGAAAGTCATACTTAAATATATAGTCTACTTAATCTATATACTTTCAAAGGTATAAAAACAGCGCCGTTATTTCAACAATCCGCGCGAAATGACAATTCTTTGAATTTCAGATGTTCCTTCATAGATCTGGGTTATTTTTGCATCCCGCATCAGGCGTTCAACGTGATATTCTTTCACATAACCGTACCCGCCATGAATCTGCACCGCTTCGGTAGTGATACGCATAGCTACTTCAGACGCGTAGAGTTTAGCCATTGATGAAGCCTGGGCGTAGGGTTTTCCATGATCTTTAAACCATGCTGCTTTAAGGCACATTAAACGTGCTGCCTCAATTTCGGTAGCCATATCGGCCAGCTTAAATTGGATAGCCTGATGATCGGCAAGTGATTTGCCAAAAGTTTTGCGCTCCTTAGCATATTGCACTGCCAGTTCGTAAGCACCTGACGCAATACCCAAAGCCTGCGACGCAATACCTATACGGCCGCCATCCAGTACGTTCATGGCAAACTTAAACCCAAAACCGTCTTCACCAATGCGGTTCTCTTTAGGCACTTTAACATCGGCAAACATCAGCGAGTGGGTATCCGAGCCGCGGATGCCCATCTTGTTTTCTTTAGGGCCGACAGTAAAGCCCGCCATTCCTTTTTCAACAATAAAAGCGTTAATACCATGGTGCTTTTTTTCGGCATTGGTTTGCGCTATTACAATATACGTAGATGCGCTGCCTCCACTGGTGATCCAGTTCTTAGTACCATTAAGCAGGTAATGATCGCCCATATCAATGGCTGTAGCGCTTTGTGACGTAGCATCAGAGCCGGCTTCCGGCTCCGAAAGGCAGAAAGCGCCAATGCATTCGCCTTTGGCCAGCGGTACCAGATATTTTTGCTTCTGTTCTTCGCTGCCATATTTCTCCAATCCATAGCATACCAGCGAATTATTTACAGAAACAATTACTGAGGTGGATGCGTCAATTTTTGAAAGTTCCTCCATCACCAGCACATATGATATGGCATCCATACCGGAGCCGCCGTATTGCGGGGATACCATCATGCCCAGGAAACCCAGTTCGCCAAGTTTCTTAACCTGGGCGGTGGGGAATTTTTGCAGTTCGTCGCGTTCAATAACACCTGGCTTCAATTCTGTTTGCGCAAAATCGCGCGCAGCCTGGCGAATCATTTTTTGTTCTTCGGTCAGTTCAAAATACATGGGTATAATTAAAAGCATAAATATATAAAAATTACTATGCATGCATAGTAATTTTTATAAACAAAAAAAGAGAGCTTTTTTTGAAGCTCCCTTTCCCCTAATTAATTTAAACTATTGATTAAACCCAAAACAAAGAACAAAAAATCTCAACTTGGGCGTCTGAGAATTCAATTTAATTTTTCACAGGTAGATGTTACTAAATCTTTTATTTTTTCACAGATGATACAGGGCGAATATCTATATACAAATCCTTTGCCATAATTATAAAATTGTGGCATTAATATTTCATGTTTAAACGTTAGTCGCCCATTTTTATAAAAGAATAATATCTGCATATAAAATGTAATGGTGTTATTTTATATTTAGCTTGCACAAAAAATACAAAGTATCATATTAGCCGATCCAGTCATGCTTTTAACTGATTTTGAATACCTTAACAACACTAATAGTGCATTTAAACGCAAAGTTGCTTTACAGATTAAAACCTTACGCAAACAAAATCAGGTTACCCAGGAAAAGTTTTTTAACGAAACGCACATAAATATCGCCCGGCTTGAATCAGGTATTATTGATATCAGGTTGGAAACACTTCGTAAAATTTGTTATTATTTTAACGTTTCCTTAGCAGGTTTTTTCCAGGAGATATAATAAATTATCATATTTTAAAAAATAAGCTGTCCTAAATTCTATTTTACCATACAGTTGTTGTATTTTAATTCATACACACACCTAAAAAATGAACAGAAAAACCCAATCCTTATCCATAGTTGCCGCCGCGCTCGGCACCTTACTTAGCGCCTGCAGCCAAACCGACAAAACAAAAGCTTACGAAGCCGGCGACCCCGTGATCCATAATATGGATACCACCGTAAAACCCGGCGACGATTTTTTTAAATATGCTAACGGAACCTGGCTCCGCAAAAATCCTATTCCGGCGGCGTACGCTGCCTGGGGCATCGGCAATGTTGTGCAGGAAGAACTGCGAGACAAGATGAAAAAGATCAACGAGGATGCGCTTAAGGCTAATGCTCCTAAAGGCAGCAACACCCAAAAAATAGGCGATTTTTATTTCAGCGGGATGGATACCGTTAACATCGAAAAACAGGGGCTTGCACCACTGAAAGATGAACTGGATAAAATTGACCGGATAACGGATATCAAAAGCCTGGTTGAGGAGTTCGCACACTTACAAAGGATTGGCGTTACACAGCCTATCGGCGCTTATGTCGGGCAGGATGCTAAGAACAGTGCAAAGATGGCTTTGGGTTTATACCAATCGGGCATTGGTATGCCAAACCGCGATTACTACTTTAATAAAGATGAGCATAGCTTAGCCATCCGTACCGACTATCAAAATAATTACCTGCCCGCCATATTTAAACTGGCAGGCCTGCCTGCCGATAGGGCAGCTGCGGCCGCTAAGAAAACTTATTCGCTGGAAACTTTCCTGGCTGATAGCAGCCGGAAACTGGAGGACCTACGCGATCCTTATCATAACTATAACAAAATGCCACTTGCCGCGCTGAGCAAGCTGGCCCCGGATATTGACTGGAAACCCACTTTTGAAAAGATGGACTACAAAAATGCCGATACCGTAATTGTAGGACAGCCTGAGTATTACAGGGCGCTTAATAAAGCACTAAAAACTTTTACTATAGATGACTGGAAGAATTACCTGCGCAAGAGCCTGGTCACTGCTTTTGGGCCATACCTCAGTAAACCGTTTGATCAGGAGGTGTTTCGGTTTTATGATAAGGTGATTTATGGCAGTACAGCCCAACTTCCACGCTGGAAAAGGGTGTTGGATACTGAAAATGGTTTAATGGGCGAGGTATTAGGGCAAATCTTCGTAAAAGAATATTTCCCCGAAAAAACAAAAGAGCGTTATGTAAAACTGGTTGAAGAAATGCGCACCAGCTTTAAGGAACATATTGAAAAACTGGATTGGATGAGCCCCGAAACCAAGGAGAAAGCTTACTACAAGTTATCAAAAGTAGTCCCTAAAGTTGGTTACCCGGATAAATGGAAGGATTTTTCAACCCTGGAAATTAACCGGGGCCCTTACGCCCTCAACGTATTACGGGCAAACGAATGGTGGCATAATTTCAGCGCGGCTAAATTAGGCAAACCTGTCGACCGTACTGAATGGGACATCACGCCTCAAACCTATAACGCTTACTATAACCCGTCAAACAACGAGATTGTATTGCCTGCCGGCATTTTTACTATTCCCGGCTATAAGGATGAGAATATTGATGATGCCATTATTTACGGCTATGCTGCCGCCTCAACCATTGGCCACGAAATGACCCACGGTTTTGATGACCAGGGTCGCCAGTTTGATGCTGCCGGAAATCTTAAAGCCTGGTGGAAACCGCAGGATTCAGTAAAATTTAGTCAACGTGCCAAAATGCTTATCGACCAGTTTAATGGTTACAGCATTTATGGTTTGCATGTAAATGGCAAAGCTACTCAGGGTGAAAACATTGCCGACCTTGGCGGCATTGTAATAGGTCTTGACGCGTTCAAAAAAACACAGCAATATAAAGAGGGTAAACTTATTAACGGGTTAACGCCCTTACAGCGCTATTTTTTAGGATACTCATTAGGCTGGCTTACGCAGGACAGGAAAGAATCGCTTTCGAGCCAGATCCTAACCAATGAACATGCACCCAGTTTTATGCGCGTTAACGGGCCGTTTACCGATGTGCCTGAATTTTACGAAGCTTTTCATATTAAGAAAGGTGATAAGATGTGGATAGATCCGGATAAACGAGTGAAGATATGGTAGGGTAGCGCGGTAATGATGTGGTTGGCCGTTATTTGGTCACCGTTTTGTTGTGGTAAAACAGACACGAAGCAAATCCAAACCATGCAGGGCGACTGTAAATCGGGATTGCTTCGTGTCTTATAGTTGTAGTTGTATAACTGTAAGTTGTTAATTGTCATTCGTAATACGTATCGTAGCCCTTTTTCAGGATTGTCCTGGGGGCAACTCCTCATGACGTTCTACGGTTCCCTACAATATAAACTTCGTGCTCAGGAAATTGGAATCATTGTCATTCACAATTTCGTTGATGATGTTTTTGTTGGTTTCGGTCATTTTAGTGGTAACTAATGAGCGGATTGAGAACGACCTTAAGGCATCATGTACTGAAAGTGTACCTTCGGCACTGTCCTTGCGCCCGGTGAACGGAAATACATCCGGACCGCGCTGGCACTGACTGTTAATGTTTACGCGGCTTACTAAATTCACAAAGGGATCGATCAGTGAGGAAATTTCCCTGGCATCATTACTGAAAATACTCACCTGCATACCATGTGGCGAATCTATCTGGTAAGCGATAGGCTCCTCAATATCTTCAAATGGAATTACTGGGATCACCGGTCCAAATTGCTCTTCGCGGTACAGTTTCATGTTTTCATTAACCGGGTAAACTATGGCCGGGAAAAAGAACGAAGCCGATGTTTCACCTCCGTTTTTGTTAATCACTTTTGCGCCGTTAGCTAAGGCGTCATTTACAATATCGGTAAGGTAAGCCGGTTTATGAGGTTCGGGGAGCGGGGTAAGTTTTACGTCCTTTTCCCAGGGCAGTCCGAACTTAAGTTTGGCAACCGCCTCGCTTAATAGTTTTAAAAACTCATCAGCAACGGCTTTATGTACAAATATCACTTTAATAGCAGTACAACGCTGGCCGTTAAATGACAGCGAGCCTAAAATGCACTCGCTCACAGCCTGCTGCAGGTCGGCATGTTTGGTGACTATGGCTGCGTTCTTGGCGTCCAGACTTAAAACAGCTCTTAAGCGATTAATTTTAGGGTGGCGCTTTTTCAAATCATTTGCCACTTTGCTTGAGCCAATGAAAGCCAGCACATTCACCTTGCCCGATGACATCAGCCCGGGTGTTACCACTGCGCCCCTGCCATAAATGGTGTTCACCACTCCTTTAGGGAATGATTCCTGGAAGGCTTTTAGCAATGGGTAATGCAATAGTGTTCCGTGTTTAGGCGGTTTAAATAAAATGGTGTTCCCCATAATCAGCGCGGGGATCAGCGTAGTGAAAGTTTCGTTTAACGGGTAATTAAACGGACCCATGCAAAGCACTACCCCCAGGGGCGAACGACGGATCTGAGCCACCAGCCCCTCGGCCATTTCAAAGCGTGACGACTGGCGATCAATATCTTTTAACGCGTCGATGGTGGCATTGATGTATTCGATAGTACGGTCAAATTCTTTAGCCGAATCAGCGTATGATTTGCCTATTTCCCACATCAGCAGTTTTACCACCAGCGTACGTTGTTCGCTCATTTTGTAAATAAAGCGCTCCATACATTTAATACGGTCGGCAATGCTCATGGTGGGCCATTCGCCGCGGCCATTGTCATAGGCTTCAAGGGCAGCATCCAGGGCTTCAAAAGCTTCTTTTTCGGTGCAAACCGGGTAGGTACCTATGAGCTTACGGGTAAAAGTACCGTCCTCTGCCCAAAAACCAACAGGTGAGTAAACTTCACTTACTTCGCCGTTCCATGGTTTCATTTCGCCACCGCTCAGATACTCGCGCTGGTGTACTTCTTCAATTTGGAATTCGGGGGGAATATTATTTTCATCAATAAAAATTGAACTGAGCTGGGTTTTAAAACTCATATTTTTTCAAGGGTTTGATTTCCCTAAGATAAAAAAAGCCTGCTTTAACAAGCAAGCTTTATGTGTTATAATGTTTACTGATTTTTAATAGCCGAAGGCATTACTGATGATCCGCTCCACCTTCGTGAAAGAATTAGCGTTTTGAAGCGCCTTTGATTTCCGGTTTCCTGCTTCTTATCAAAATCCTGGTTTAGGGAAATTAACGCCACCCGCGGCAAGCTCTTTAAGCATTTGTTCCTGAAGGTTTATTTTAGCATTGAGGAAATCGGCAGGATCAACCCAAACATTAATGGTAAACCTTACACAATGGTTATCCAGGCTGATAACGCCTACCCGTGCGACCGGATCGTGCAGGATATCTTTATTGGCATTTACTACACCAGTCATGATGGCCTTCGCCTTTTCTATATCATTGTTATAGCCTACACGCAATTCAAAATCAAGACGGCGGCGGCCCTCACGCGTTATATTTACAATAACCTCGTTAAACAGCTTGCCGTTAGGGATAATGACAGTTTTGTTATCGGCAGTAATAAGCACGGTATAAAACATTTGTATAGATACCACCCTGCCATCCTGGCCCTGGGCTACAATACTGTCATCAAGCTCAAAAGGTTTTAACAACAGGATAAGTATACCACCCGCAAAGTTTTGAAAAGTGCCCGACAGCGCCAAACCGGCTGCTACTGAGAATGCGCCGATAATGGTAGTGAAAATGCTCATTTCAAGCCCTATGATGTTCATTACCCAAATAATGAGTAAAACATATAAAGCTGTAATGGTTAGGCTTAAGAAAAATGGCTGCAGTGACGAATGGATGCCACGCTTCATCATACGCATGCGCAGCCTTGCACGCAAAAACTTAATAAACCATAACCCAATAAAAAATATGATTAGTCCACCTACATAATTAGGGCCGCGGTTAATAAGCCAATGGTGGAACTCAGTGTAAAATTCGTCCAGTTTCATAACTGGGCGCAAAGTTAATAATTATCCGTTAACTGTATAAAGACACGAAGAGCTCGGGGCCCTTGAACAACACCCACTCAACCAGGGTGCTTTGTATTTGTTTAGTTTTTTGAGATAGACTTTTCATGACCTGCATTATTCAAATCCTGTGCCTGATTAGCGCTGTATCAGATTTGTTATGCAAAACTACGTATTACTACACCCCGAGGATTTGAAAATTTAATCAAATGATTAATTAATGACCATTGAATTACCTTAGGATGACTATAACAGCCTCTTTTAAAGCACAAAACCCTGTATGCTTTTGCATACAGGGTTTTGAAAGTATATAAGTTTCTATACACCCCTTCAGGGGCTTGGGGGCTCTTACATCATGCCGCCCATGCCGCCGCCCATTGGTGGAGCGCCTGCTTTTTCATCTTCAGGATCATCAGCCAATACAACCTCTGTAGTTAACAACATGGAAGCGATTGAAGCAGCGTTTTCTAAAGCTACGCGGCTTACTTTAGTTGGGTCGATAACACCTGCAGCAATCAGGTTTTCGTATTTATCAGTACGTGCATTGTAACCAAAGTCGGCAGTACCTTCTTTAACTTTTTGCACGATGATTGAACCTTCGATACCAGCATTTTCGCAGATCTGACGTAAAGGCTCTTCGATAGCGCGACGGATGATCTGGATACCAGTGTTTTCGTCTTCGTTATCACCTTTAAGATCGGCTAAAGCAGCTACTGCACGGATGAAAGCAACACCACCGCCAGCTACGATACCTTCTTCAACAGCGGCACGTGTAGCGTGTAAAGCGTCGTCAACACGGTCTTTTTTCTCTTTCATCTCAACTTCGGTAGCAGCACCTACGTAAAGTACAGCAACACCGCCAGATAATTTGGCTAAACGCTCTTGTAATTTTTCGCGGTCGTAATCAGAAGTTGTTGATTCGATCTGTGATTTGATCTGGCTTACGCGGCCTTTGATCTCTTCTGCCGAACCAGAACCATTGATGATAGTAGTATTGTCTTTGTCGATAACGATTTTCTCAGCAGTACCTAAGTAGCTAAGGTCGGCGTTTTCTAATTTGTAACCTCTTTCTTCTGAAATTAAAGTGCCACCGGTAAGGATAGCGATATCCTCTAACATAGCTTTACGACGGTCACCAAAGCCCGGAGCTTTAACAGCAGCAACTTTCAGTGAACCGCGGATTTTGTTAACTACCAAAGTAGCTAAAGCTTCGCCGTCAAGATCTTCAGCAATGATCAATAATGGTTTGCCGGTTTGTACTTGTTTTTCAAGGATAGGAAGCAATTCTTTCATTGAAGAGATCTTTTTGTCGTAGATCAGGATGAAAGGATTTTCTAATTCAGCCTCCATTTTATCTGCGTTGGTTACGAAGTAAGGAGAAAGGTAACCACGGTCAAACTGCATACCTTCTACAGTTTTAACTTCAGTTTCGGTACCTTTTGCTTCTTCAACAGTGATCACACCATCTTTACCAACTTTTTCCATTGCTTCAGCAATTAATGAACCGATAACCTCGTCGTTATTTGCAGAGATGGCAGCAACTTGTTTGATTTTGTTGTTGTCTTCACCAACAGTTTGTGACTGTGATTTAAGGTTTTCAACAACAGAAGCAACAGCTTTGTCGATACCGCGTTTCAAATCCATTGGGTTTGCACCGGCAGCTACGTTTTTAATACCAGCAGTTACGATAGCCTGAGCCAAAACAGTAGCAGTAGTAGTACCATCACCTGCAATATCGGCAGTTTTTGAAGCTACTTCTTTTACCATTTGTGCGCCCATGTTTTCAAGGGCGTCTTTTAATTCAATTTCCTTAGCAACAGTAACACCGTCTTTAGTGATGGCCGGTGAGCCAAATTTTTTGTCGATGATTACGTTACGGCCTTTAGGGCCTAAGGTTACTTTTACTGCGTTAGCAAGGATATCAACACCGCGTTTCAGGGCGTCGCGTGCTTCAACATTGTATTTAACTTGTTTTGCCATGTTTTTAATTATTGAATTATTGATTTAGTGAATTAGTGATTTTTGAATTCACTACCAATAATTATTTTTTGATTGTTTGTCTGTTTTGAACTAACGAGTTTGAAAAGGATAAATCACTAATTCAATAACTCACTAATCCATTAATTGATTAAAGTACTGCGTAGATGTCTGATTCACGCATAATTAAGTACTCTTTACCTTCATAGGTAATTTCAGTACCTGCATATTTACCATATAAAACCTGGTCACCAACTTGTACGGTTAAAGGCTCATCAACTTTTCCCTGTCCAACAGCAACGATGGTTCCACGTTGAGGTTTTTCTTTGGCAGTATCAGGAATGAAGATACCTGAAGCGGTTTTCTCTTCGGCTGCTGCAGCTTCCACTACAACCCTATCGCCGATCGGTTTAATGTTTAATGACATAGTTATAACTGTTTATTTTTATTTAAGTTTTTCAGCCCGATATGCAACATCAATTATGCCAAGCGGGTATTATGGCAAGTATTGACAGGCTAAACTGTTTTAATGTCAGCAAAAGGTTATTTGCGTTTTGTGGCTTAACAATTTTTTAACCCGATGGTGTCAGGTTGTCAGTATGACTTAGGGATGACGGTAGGGGGGTGATGCTTTTAAAAAAATGTCATTTCGATAGAGCAGGGGGAAGAGTGCGCGGTAGGGCGAAAGAGAAATCTTGTACGCTTTGCAGAGCGATAATGTATGATTTATACAGGGCGTATAAGATTTTCTCCTCACTGCCCACGGGTATTCCCTCACTTGTTCGTCGAAATGACAATCAGTTTTTATTGGTCGGGAGCGATTTAAGAAAGAATGTTGTATCTGAACGAGTCTTACGCCATCTTCCTTACTGTCGACAACTTCTTCACTTCATCCTTAGCTTTTGCAAACCACACCTTATTGCTTTTGCGCTCAACAGGGCTCAAATGCGATTGCTCATTCAGCATATCGGTGAAAATTTGCCAGGCATCATCATCTCTACCCGCACGAGTAAGGAACAGGCCATATTCATAACGTGGCTCAAAATAAGAGTAACGACCCTTCATCAATTTAAACTCATTTTCGGCCTGCTCTTCCTGGTAAGTAAACTCAAGCGATTTGGCATACAGGATGTGTGCTTTTGAGCGGGCAAATTGTGGTAGTTTGTAAAGCTTTTTAGCAATTGGGATAATCTCGTTATACTGGCCTTTTTCAAAGTAAGCCACAATGAGCTGTGCCATCACATGTTCGTTTTCCGCAAAGGCGCCGGTAAGGCTGTTTTGATATATTTCGAGTGCTTTATCGGTAAGCCCGGCTTCTAGATAGGCATCTGCCAGTTTAACACGGTTGGCAAACGTATCAGTAAACCTTACTTCATCTTCAAGTCGTTTGATTTTAGCACCGGGGTTTATTACCGCTTCAACATTTATTTGGGGTGCACGGATACCACGGTTGGAGAGTATTTCGCTGTAGATATAATACAAGCAGCCAAATACCGGTATTACTATCAGAATCCAAAGCCATTTTTGCTGGGTGCCGCGCCGCAGGCTATGAATGATACAAAATGCCTCTAATATCAATATAATATAATAATAATTGCCACCGCCGAAGTACATGCCTGTTTATGATATAAGATTTAGTAATATTCAAAAATAATGAAAATGCGGCTGTAAACAAGGGGGGTTATAACTGTAAAATGTTTTTTTGCTAATTACTTGAGTATTGAATAAGAGGGTTAATCTGTACTTCAATAAAAAAGCCACCGGTTATTGTTACCGGTGGCTTTGCGTTAAAATAGCCCTAACTGTCCCTGGTCATTTATATCGATATCATCGGGATTAGTGATCTCAAAATCTATCTTTTTTGGTGGTTTCGCAGGAGTATCCCCTGTTTGTTCCGCTGGTTTTGCCTGTTTTTCTTCTTGTTCTGTTTCTTCGGCTAATTCGGTTGGTTCGGTTGGTTCAGAAGCCTCCGCGGTAATCTCTGCCACTTCACTTTCTGCTTCTTCGGTAGTTTCTGGTTCTCCGGTACCGTCACTAATTAACTCAACCGATTTTATAGGATGCTGTGACAGTCGGTTACCCATGGCCTTCATGCCTTTAACATCAATTACTTCGGAAAGGTTAAGTTCAATAGTTTCGGGTGTCTGGTCTTTGCCTTTGAGTTGCACTACATTAACTAAAGGAGCGGCTTGTGCTATCAGTACCAGTTTTGAACCCGGCTCGTCGCTGATGATACTAACCTGTTTGCCAAGTGCTACGTTTTCGAACGTAAACCTCTTAACCATATAGTTTTTCGACTTGCCATCAATATGGATCACCGAGTAAACCTTTTGAGCATCGTACTTCTCAATCAGGATCATCTTATCATCAAAGTGATTGTTAAGATCAAAACTGGTGAGTTCATAAATACCGTTGCTCAATACATTCAAAATGCGGTCGTCGCCATCAAACTCGCCCAGGTATTTGCCGCGGCCATCAGCATTAAGGCGTTTTAAAATATCATCATACCAGATCTTACGTCCGGCCAGCGTTGATACACCCTTGCTTTTCAGTATGATTTTTTTAACAGGGTATTTAGTGATGATATTACCCATCGAACCGCGGCCTTTAATAGCTATCGATGCAAAGTCTTCATCAAACTGGAGCTTTTTAAGTTTGGCGTGAGGTTTAAGCTGTACATTCACTACTTCGGCTTCACCGTTGGGGTTGGCGGTAAAGTATAACACTTTTGAGCCCTTGGTGCCTTTGGTAAGGTCATATTCCTTATCGCGGGTTACCCCAACTACCGAGAAACGTTTGATATAACTGATGCCGCTTTCGCCATCTTTGTATATCATATTATAAACGGTGCGCTCGTCGTTCTTTTTAAATACAGCAACGTGGATAATATCCTTGCCTACAAAAACCTTATCCTGCACTTTGGTGATCATGCATCGCCCATCACCCCTGAAAACGATGATCTCATCAATATCCGAGCAGTCGCCAACATATTCAACCGAGTCGTCTTTCTTCAGGCCTGATCCAATAAAGCCATCGGCCCTGTTAACATATAGCTTAATATTAGCCAATGCTACCTGTGCAGCTTCAACCTTATCAAAGGTGCGCAGTTCGGTTTTGCGCTCTCTGTCCTTACCATATTTATCCTTCAGTTTTTCGAACCAGGCAATAGTATACTCGGTAAGGTGTTTCAGGTGATGTTTTACCTGTTTTATCTCATTTTCGAGCGCCTTCATTTGCTCGTCCGCTTTCTTAACATCAAAGCGGGTGATGCTGCTCATAGGTTTATCTATCAGCTTTTTATAATCTTCGGGCTGGATGGTACGATAAAACTGCGGGAAGAAAGGCTCAAACAGGCGGTTCAACACTTCCAACACCACTTCAAAATTGCCCGAGTTTTCGTACTCAGGATTTTTATACATCCCTTCCTGGATAAAGATCTTAAGTAATGAACTGAAGAAGATCTTCTCCATCAAATCCTTCAGCCTGATTTCCAGCTCCTGTTTGAGCAGATCTTTGGTAAAGAACGTGCTTTCGGTAAGCATGTCGTTCACACTCATGAAGCGCGGTTTATCATCCTGTATCACGCAGGTATTTGGTGATATAGATACCTCGCAATCGGTAAAGGCATAAAGCGCGTCGATAGTTACATCGGGCGAAATACCGGGAGCGAGATGGATAATGATCTCCACATCCTTAGCGGTATTATCCTCAATTTTTTTGATCTTGATCTTACCTTTATCGTTGGCCGAGATCACACTATCTATCAGGCTGCCGGTAGTGGTGGTAAAAGGTATTTCGGTAATAGCGAGTGTTTTTTTATCGCGCTCGATAATTTTTGCCCTTACCCGTACTTTACCGCCGCGCTGGCCTTCGTTGTATAAAGAAGTATCGGCCATGCCTCCTGTCGGAAAATCAGGCATGAGGTTAGGGCGCTCACCGTTTAATACAGCGATAGATGCTTCGATCAATTCTATAAAGTTATGCGGCAATATTTTGGTAGCCAAGCCTACCGCAATACCTTCGGCTCCCTGTGCAAGCAACAAGGGGAACTTTACCGGCAGGGTAATTGGCTCTTTGTTACGACCATCATAGCTGGCCTGCCAAACGGTGGTATCCGGATTAAAAACAACATCGAGCGCAAATTTTGATAAGCGTGCTTCAATATAACGCGGTGCCGCCGCCGAGTCGCCGGTTACCGGGTCGCCCCAGTTTCCCTGGCAATCAATCAGCAGGTTTTTTTGACCTATTTGCACCATGGCATCGCCAATAGAAGCATCACCATGTGGGTGATATTTCATGGTGTTACCGATAACATTGGCGGCTTTGTTAAAGCGCCCGTCGTCCATTTCCTTCAACGAATGCAGGATGCGGCGTTGTACGGGTTTTAAACCATCGTTGATATGCGGAACAGCCCGGTCGAGAATTACATAGGATGCATAATCAAGAAACCAATTTTCATATAACCCATCGAGTGAGGTAACGGTGTGTAGTTTTTCTTCATTAGGGTTTGGTGTATCGTTTTGATGCAGATCTTCACTCATTATTCAATAAAAACTTTTGGATTGGTAAAGATACGGATTATGTGTTGATGTGCAGATGAAGTGAATTACATTTTAATGCCTTGCTATAATTGATTTATAACAAAATTGTTACGTTTGGGTAGACTTGCAACAATTACAAATCACATGCGTAAAAATTATTAATGCAACAAATAATTAATTGATATTATCGTTAAAGAGCAGCGGTTATTTGAATGCGGAGGGTGATGATTAATTATTTGTTTATATATTTACCTATGGTGCTTTAACCAGGTTTTTTTTCCTGGCTGCCCCTTAAATGAAAACTATTTTGAAGTTAAACCGGCCCTTATTACTTATGGCTTTATCATTGCTGTGCTTTACAAAAAGTATGGCCCAGATAAAAGCCCGGCCTTTATATGCTCAAAATAATAGGAAGCATACCGGTGTAAACAGTAAACCAGGTTATTCGAAATCAAAGCCCGTTACAGACCAGTTTAAGGAATTTTCCAGGCTTTTGGCCCAGGCCAATGTAATTTACACCCCGCCCAGGGGTTTTAAAGAGATTCCGGCGCCTAACGATGAAGATTTTTCATTTGACTACGCACTGCAATTACCGGGGCAGGATTTTGAAGTGTGGTTCCAGGTAAAATCTCAGAAACAAAACTATACCAGCTATGAACAGGGGCAGTATGATATTGACCGTGAAACCGAAAACCCCGACTCGATATATATAAATATGAGCAGGGCGCACGCCATTGCTTTTTCCGGCGAACGGGATAACTTTATGCGGAGCATACCGGTTAACGTTTTAAACAGGTATAAAGCTGATGCAGGTAAGTCATACCTGTTAAACCTGCTCGATTTACCCGCAACCAAGCATTATAAATACGCGCTGCTTATCGCATTACAGCGTAACCATACCGGTACCATTATGGCCGTTTGTTTTACCAATGATAAAGGCCCCGAGTTTTTTAAAAATGTGGACAGGGCAAGTAATTGTTTGAAGTTTAAGCCGTAGGGAGATACAGAAAAGTAATCTCTCTGCTGTGTCATTTCGAACGAACGGGAAGGGGAAGTGTGTCGGAGGTGAGGAGAAATCTCCTACACCATGAAAGCCGCATTGTATGGCGTATAAGATTTCTCTTTCGCTCCAATCCCCATAAGCCACCACATGCTCTATCGAAATGACATTTTTATTTATATAATTCCCCAATGTTAATAAGTTGATATCTGCGCTCCGTTAATTCAGGCGGGAAGTTTTATTTTTGCAGTTAGGCGTATTTTACGCTGTTTAAATTTTCTACGTTATATACATGGCAGAACCAGTTAATTATAGTGAAGATAGTATCCGCTCCCTCGACTGGAAGGAGCACATCCGTTTACGTCCCGGTATGTATATTGGTAAACTGGGCGATGGCTCTGCTTATGACGATGGTGTATACGTATTGCTCAAGGAGATCATAGATAACTCGATAGATGAGTTTGTAATGGGATCGGGCCGTACCATTGAGGTGAACATGAGCGACCATAAGGTATCGGTACGCGATTATGGCCGCGGTATCCCTTTGGGTAAAGTGATCGACTGTGTATCCAAAATAAATACAGGCGGCAAATACGATAGCAAGGCATTTCAAAAATCGGTAGGTTTAAATGGGGTGGGTACCAAAGCAGTTAACGCGCTTTCCAACTCATTTACAGTACAATCATACCGCGACGGCCGCACCAAACTGGCCGAATTTGCCAAAGGTGAGCTCATTCGTGATGAGAGTGAAAAAGATACCACCCAGCGTAATGGTACCGCTATCAATTTTATACCCGATGATACCATTTTCAGGCATTACAGGTTTATCCCGGAGTTTGTAGAAAGTATGATCTGGAACTATGTGTTCCTCAACGCAGGCCTTACCATCAACTTTAACAATCAAAAGTATTTTTCGGAGCGTGGCCTTTATGACCTGCTCACCCGCAATACGGATGCTGAAACTTTACGGTACCCAATTATCCACCTTAAAGGGGAAGACATTGAGATAGCCATGACCCACGGCCAGCAATACGGCGAAGAATACTATTCATTTGTTAACGGTCAAAATACTACTCAGGGCGGTACGCACCAGGCGGCGTTTCGCGAAGCTGTGGTAAAAACGGTGCGCGAGTTTTATAAAAAAGAGTTTGATGCATCGGATATCAGGGCTTCAATTGTTGCCGCCATTGCTATAAAGGTGCAGGAGCCGGTGTTTGAATCGCAAACCAAAACTAAGCTGGGTTCACAAAATATTGGTCCGGATGGTCCGTCTGTGCGCGGCTTTATTAACGATTTTGTTAAAAAGGAGCTTGATAATTATCTGCATAAAAACACAGAAGCGGCTGATGGCCTGCTAAAAAGGATCCTGCAATCAGAACGGGAGCGTAAGGATATTGCCGGTATTAAAAAACTGGCAAACGAGCGTGCAAAAAAAGCATCGTTGCATAACCGCAAACTGCGAGATTGTAAGG
This sequence comes from uncultured Mucilaginibacter sp., assembly GCA_966212355.1. Lineage (GTDB taxonomy): Bacteria > Bacteroidota > Bacteroidia > Sphingobacteriales > Sphingobacteriaceae > Mucilaginibacter. The sequence continues at coordinate 34,387 of CBIHRB010000032.1, read as the reverse complement.
TACATTTTGACGATACGCATGAACGCAAACAGGATACTACTTTATTCATCACCGAAGGTGACTCAGCCAGTGGTTCTATCACTAAATCACGCGATGTGATGACCCAGGCCGTGTTCAGCTTAAAGGGTAAGCCGCTTAACTGCTTTGGCCTAACCAAGAAAGTGGTGTACGAAAACGAAGAATTTAACCTGCTGCAGCACGCTTTAAATATCGAAGACGGTCTTGACGCTTTACGTTACAATAACATTGTGATAGCTACCGATGCCGATGTGGACGGGATGCACATCCGCCTGTTGCTGATGACCTTTTTCCTGCAGTTCTTTCCTGACCTGGTGAAAGCCGGTCATGTTTCCATATTGCAAACACCGTTATTCCGCGTACGAAATAAAAAGGAAACCATTTATTGTTACAGCGACGAGGAACGCCGTAACGCAATAGCTAAATTGGGCAATAAACCCGAGATTACCCGCTTTAAAGGTTTAGGTGAGATCTCGCCCGAAGAATTTGGTTTGTTTATTGGTAAAGACATGCGGCTTGACCCGGTAATATTAAGGGATGCCAACGTTAAGGCGCTCCTTGAATATTTTATGGGCAAAAACACGCCAACCCGCCAAATGCATATTGTTAACAACCTGCGGGTTGAAAAGGATGATGAAAGTATCAACCCAACAATAGCTAAAGAAGCCGAGGCTGAAGAAGAGTTGCCGGTAGCGGTATAAACTAAGAACTTGATTTGCCTGATTGAAGGATTTCCTTGAAATGCGTTGCATAAGGAAAGACTTTAATCAGGCAATTTTTATCATGGGAATCAAATAATCCTAAAAATCAGGGTTCTTATTGAAAAATTTCCTTATCTTGTTTCCCCCGATTTTTTAACAAGGGTTGATAACATATGATAAGTCACGAAATTAAAATAGCCTTTGATGAATATGAGTCATTGGCCGATCTTGATAAAGCCGACAGGCAGTTGTGCTTCGAAGCGCAGAAAGCATTAAAAAATTCACATTCTCCATATTCAAAATTCCGTGTTGGTGCGGCACTTCGTTTGCAAAGCGGTAAAATTATTTATGGCAGCAACCAGGAAAATGTTGCCTATCCATCAGGTTTATGTGCCGAACGTGTAGCGCTGTTTAACTGGGGCGCCAATCACCCCGATGACCCCATTGAAGCCATGGCAGTAACCGCGCATTCGGATGATTTTCCAATAGTAAAGCCAATTACCTCATGCGGATCATGTTTACAGGTATTAGCCGAATGCGAAAAGCAGCAAAATCAATCAATAAAAATTATATTGCATGCAGAAGATGGACCAGTTTGGATCATCAAAGGCATTGAAAACCAATTGCCGTTTTTATTTTTTGAAGAACGTATAGCTACTCCGTAATGAAACTGAAGTCTTTTTTACTCTTCATCGGCCTTGCATTCAGCATTAGTGTATCGGCCCAGCAGGGTTTCCCGTTTGATAATGAGATCAGGGCATTTAAACATCAGGATAGCCTGAGCTTTCCAAAAGCAGGTGGCATTTTGTTTATCGGCAGTTCATCTATCCGTATGTGGACTGATTTGGAGCAACGTTACGCTGGCAAGCCAATCATCAGGAGAGGGGTAGGCGGTTGTGAATTATGGCAGGTAGCTGATTATTACACGCCGTATATCCTGTTTCCTTATAAGCCACACAAAATTTTTATTTATGCCGGCGAAAACGACATTTCGGCCGGTAAATCGGCGCAGGCTGTGGTAGCTTCATTTGCAAAGCTTTGGGAGTTGATCCATCAAAAATTACCAGATACCGAGGTCTATTTTATTTCGATTAAACCGAGCCCGGTGCGCGCAAAATATTATGATGTGGTTTATGCAGCGAATGAGCTGGTGAAAAACTATCTGAAGGGTAAACCTAAAAGTTATTATGTTGACCTCGTTCCGGCTATTTACAAACCGGGTACTACAGTCCCGGATTCAAGTTTGTTTAATAACGATTACCTGCACCTCAACAGCAAAGGTTATGACAAATGGCAAAAAGTGCTTGATCCGCTGGTGAAATAAATAAAAAAGGCCCCGCACCAACGGGGCCTTTACCTACTTACATATTAAACACTAAACTAAAACTTGCTTATTTAAAAACGCTGTAAACGTTTGTGATTTTCCAGCCGCTGCCGGTGTTGGTAACGGTTACATAATTGCAGCGGGTAAAGTCGCTGTATTTCATATCAACTTTTACTACCGCAAGGTCATTGTTGCTTTCAACAATTGAGGTGCTGGTAATGCAATCCTGCTCGGTATTTTTGTTGGCTTTTAATAAGTCAACTACTTCGGTTTTGCTAAAACTTAATACTTTGGTACCACGCAGCATGCTGAATTTTGCCGACTGATCTACCACTTCGCTAAAACCTTGTATTTTACCACGGGTCATGGCATCTATATAAGTGTTGATAGCGTAGTTTTTGGTTAAATTGTCGCCTTCTATTTTATCTGTTGCTTTTGCAGCAGTGCCTATTACTAATAAGGCTAAGCCAAGCATGATTGATTTTAAAGTTTTCATATTGTTGTTGCTTTTTAGGTTCTTAATTTTTAAATTGTTTTTATACTCATAAGACATCGGTACCATGCATTACGTTACAGCCGATACAACTAAATATGACGATTTAACAAACATTTAACATTTTCGCATATTTTTTAGGCTTGATGATAACAATATGCCGTTAAATAATACTTATGGTTGATTTTAATACTATTATATTACAGTTTGCCGAACAGGGCGAAAAAACAGGGTGGACATACATTGAAATCCCGGCTGATGTGGCACAGGATATGAAACCCGGAAATAAAAAATCATTTCGTGTAAAGGGTAGGCTTGATGAGTTTGAGGTGCGCGGGATGGCCCTGATGCCCATGGGCGAAGGGAATTTTATCATGGCTTTGCGAAAAGAGATCTGTAAAGCCATCCACAAACATCGCGGCGCTATGCTCCGGGTACGCCTTGAACCCGATGATGATTTTAAATACATTATTCCCGATGATCTGTTGGAGTGCTTTGAATATGAACCTGAGGGTGGCGAGTTTTTCAACAGCCTTGCCGAAAGCCACCGGGGATATTTTATTAAATGGATAGAAAGTGCCAAAACTGAAGTCACCCGCGCTAACCGAATAGCCAGCACTGTTAATGCCATGGTGTGCCGCATGGATTATGGGCAAATGCTGCGCGCCCAAAAAAAGGCGCGGGAGTAAATTAGCATTAGTAAATCTGATAACCTACTTAATTAATGGAAACTCCTTCGTTTAATCTTAATGGCCGCATCTGGATGGAAATAGATAACGACAAAGTGCTTGGTCATGGCCGGGTTGAGTTACTTGAGCGGATCCATGCGTCGGGCTCCATCAGGCAGGCCGCGTTACAAATGAAAATGTCATACAAGCAGGCGTGGGATCTGGTGAACCATATGAATGATGGTTTTAAACAGCCGCTCGTAATTTCAAAAAGAGGAGGAAAAGGCGGCGGGGTGGCCCTGGTTACACCATTTGGGCTGGAAATTATCGGGGAGTTTAAAGATCTGCAGCAAAAATTCTTTCAGTTTTTAGAGGAAAACAGCAAAAAGTAAAAGTTTTTGCTGTTTTATCACCATGAATCGAAAATCAGCATCGATAGCGGATTGATTTATCGAATCTATTCCGCATTTTTGCGTTATGCTTTTTAAAACATAACGATAGTTATTATATGAAGAAACAATTACCCGTTTTAGTTCTGTTTTTTATTGTTTTAATAATGTTTGGCTATGATAAAGTTGCTGCTCAATCAGCAGATACGGGCAAACGTGTTTTTAATCTTGGGCAGGTAAATATCGTTGGCCTAAAAGATAGCGTAAGGTCAAGTAAATTAAACGAACATACACTTAACCTGTATAACAGGTACGATGTTTCGCATGCGCTCAACCTGTTGCCTGGTGTTATCCTTACCGCGGTAGGGCCAAGAAATGAGTCGGCCATTAACGTTCGCGGTTTTGATATCAGGCAGGTACCCGTTTACCTGGATGGTGTGCCGCTTTATGTGCCTTATGATGGCTATGTTGACCTTGCACGGTACAATACCTTTAATTTATCAGAAATCATTGTATCCAAGGGATATTCATCTGTGCTGTTTGGCCCCAATGCCGAAGGCGGTGCTATCAACCTTATCAGCCGTAAACCCGCTAAGCCATTTGAATTGAATGCCGTTGCCGGTTACCTGAGCGGTGGTTACAGGCTTAATACCAATATTGGCGGTACTTTTGATAAATTCTATTACCAGGTTTCAGCCTCGCAATTAAAACGTGACTATTTCCCGCTTTCTTCAAAGTTTACACCCGTTAAAAACGAAGACGGCGGTCATCGCGACAACTCATACAGCAATGACGTTGACCTGAGCGGTAAAATTGGTTTTACTCCCACAGCATCGCAGGAATATGCCGTTGGTTATACTTATCACCATGGCACCAAAGGAACCCCCGTTTATGCCGGTGATGATACACAAAACCCCTTGTTTAAAAACCCGCGCTATTGGAAATGGCCAAACTGGGATACCCGCGGTTTGTACTTGTTGAGCAATAATAAACTTAACAGCACAAACGTGATCAAAACCCGTTGGTATTATGATCAGTTTAAAAACGAGATTGATAGCTACGATAATGCATCATACAATACTATCACCAAGCCTTATGCCTTCAGAAGTATTTATGATGATTATACTTTAGGCGGCAACGTAACCTTTGAAAATACCGATCTGAAAAATAACAACTTCAGTGTAGCGGCTCATTTTAAACAGGATGTGCACCGCGAGCACAACATTGGTGAGCCAACCCGCCGCGATGCTGACAATAACTTTTATATTGGCGCCGAAGATACTTACCATATAACATCGGCCTTGAAAGTAAATGCCGGTGTAGCCTATAACGACAGGCGCAGCACACAGGCCCAGCAATACACCAATAGTACTATCAGCGATTTACCTGCCAACAGCAACGGAGCCTGGAATGTTCAGGGCTTAATTCAATATAATATTGATAATGCCAATTCGTTAAGTTTTTCGGTAGCGCGCAAAACAAGGTTCGCTACTATTAAAGACCGTTATTCTTACAAATTTGGCACTGCTATCCCTAATCCTGATCTGAAAGCCGAAGACGCATTGAATTATGATTTGAGCTATCACTCGCTTATTGGTGGTAAACTATCGATACAGGCATCGGGTTTTTACAGCAAAATTAATAACAGCATCCAGACTGTAAATAACGTAGCCGTTGACCCGGTGACCAAAGCAAACCAATCTCAGGTGCAAAATGTGGGCCGTGCCGAGTATTACGGTGCCGAGTTTGCGGTTGGTTATCCAATTATTCCGCAATTGAGGGTTGATGCTAACTATACTTTAATAGTACGTAATAACCTTTCAGCCCCGAAAATTCATTTTACTGATATACCTAAAAACAAAGTATTTGCATCCTTGCAGTATTTGCCGCTTGCTAAATTGTATTTCCTGGCATCTGAAGAGTACAACTCAAAAAGGTACAGTACCAGCTACGGCGCAATATCAGGTGCATTTTATTTAACCAATGTAAAAGCGAACATCACATTGGTTAAGGGCTTTGTTATTGAAGGTGGTGTAAATAACCTTTTCGACAGGAATTATACCCTGGTTGAAGGTTATCCCGAAATGGGCCGGAATTACTTTGCTAACGTGATTTTTAACTACTAATTTTAAGATAGGTTTTGTAGAAGTATTGGATAACAATAAGTGTTTGTCATTCTGAATAGAAGAAATCGAGATAAGTGAAGATGGAACAACATTAGGGTCATCCTGAGCCTGTAGAAGGACGTGCGCAGAGGCCCATCCCACCATGCTTCGACGAGCTCAGCATCACACCCTTTTTTAACCGTAGAATCCAGACTTACAGTTTTCAAAACTCCGTGAGTCTTCGTAAAGTAGTCTTCAACCCAACATCGTCAGAAGAATAGCGTGAGAAAAAGTCATATACAATATAAACGATTACCTTTCCTGGGCACGGGTAAGGTCTGGTTTGTACCGTGTCTTTTACTTGTTGTAACGGCCTTAACCGCTTATATCGGTACAGAACCGGTTGTGCCCATAGGCGATTATGTATTTAATTACCCGGCCAATTTTGGCAACAGGATCAATGTACCTGCCAATAATCCCACTACCCGGCAGGGTGTTTATTTAGGTCGATTACTTTTTTACGAGCCTAAACTATCTGCAACCAATACTATATCATGTGGTAGTTGTCACCAGCAGGCAAAGGCATTTACCGATGGCAGGGCTTTAAGTATTGGTGTCAACAATGGGTTGGCAACGCGCAATTCCATGTCATTGGCTAACTTGCTATGGGCACGTAAATTCTTTTGGGACGGGCGGGCTGCAAGTCTTGAAGATCAGGTCGCTTTCCCATTAACCAATCCGCATGAAATGGGACAGGCTGTGGAAGTATCGGTCCAAAAACTGAACAGCACTAAACTATATCCCGGCCTGTTTAAAATTGTTTATGGCGATAGCACAATAACCCGTGAGCGCATAGCGAAAGCGATAGCCCAATTTGAACGTACGCTGATTTCCGCCAATTCCCATTATGATCAATACCTGCGCAATGCATATAAACCCACTGATGATGAACTAAAAGGAATGGAACTCTTTAACCGTGGCCCAGACCCGGAAAAGGGAATCCGCGGAGCAAATTGTACCCATTGCCATGGCGGCCCTAAAACCTATCTTGAACTTTTTCATAACAACGGACTCGACAGCATTTCAAAAGACGAAGGCATGGCGGCATTCACTGGTTTGGTTACCGACAGGGGACGTTTTAAAGTGCCAACCCTTCGCAATATTGCCTTAACCGCGCCATATATGCACGATGGCCGTTTTAAAACGCTCAACGAAGTTGTTGACCACTACAGCGAACATATTAAACAATCTGTATCACTAAGTGCTTTTTTGCAGGGTGAATCAAATGTGGTAGGAGAGCATTCGCTTAAACTTCTACCTAAAGAAAAAAAGCAACTGACAGCCTTTCTCAACATGCTCACCGATTCTACCTTTATAACGGATAAGCGCTTTGCCGATCCGCATCAATCAATAACAAATTAAACATCACGCCCATGAAAAAATACACCCTTATATTGCTGCTATTGATAGCCGGTTTAACAACCCGGGCTCAAACAAAAGAAGTTGTAGTAAAAGTAACCGGAGAGGTAACAACCCCCCTTACCATTGGCAATGCCGATCTGCAGCAATACAAGCAAACAACAGTTACCCGTAAAGACCGCGACGGAAAAGACCACACCTACTCAGGTGTGATAGTATCAGAGATCCTGGCAAAAGCCGGTGTTACCTTAGGCCCGGATTTGCGCGGTGAAAACCTGGCCAAATACCTGTTGGTAGAAGCCAGTGACGGCTACCAGGTGCTTTTTGCCCTTGCCGAACTGGACAAAGGTTTTACCGACCGCGCTATTATCCTTGCTGATAAAGTTGATGGCCAACCCTTAGTCCCGGCTGATGGGCCATTTCGAATTATTGTTCAGGACGAAAAGAAACCCGCACGTTGTATAAAGCAGGTAACTGTTATGAAGGTGATGTTTGCGAAGTAAGCTGCAATTTAATCCTACTCCACTTCTTCCATCAGGGTATTGAACATCACAAACTTTTCGTTAAATTTTTCCTGGTGGGTAGCCTGAAATTTATGCAGGTGGTTCATGTAAAACTGCTGAAAATGCTCAATGCTATCAGCATAGTATTGAATACAATAGGTAACCCCTTCGTTTGGCGAATCAATAACAGTCAGGATGCGGTACGAGCTGAAATGCCCGGTAGCCATGATAGCCGGGATATGGATGGTTTTGATATAGTTAAGCCATTCGTCATGAATGGTTTCGTCAATTATTATGGTATCGTTGTATACAATCATGTTGTAAAATTAGTTATTTAAGTTGATTGGGTGAATGGTTGATTCAGTGAGTAGGTGACTGGTTGGCACGCTCAGAACAGCAGCAATTTAGACAACTACTCACCACTTAACCTAATCAACCACTCACCATATTTAAGACGCGTCCGGTTTATCGCCCCTTAATATTCTGAAACGTTTTCGGGCTTCGTTGATCCAAAGGCTGCCGGGATAATCGGTTATGATTTTCTGGTAGTAGTTCCTGGCAGTGGTTTTATCGTTTAGCCTGTTTTCATAAATATCACCTAACATAAATACGGCATCGTCGGCCCACAAGTCGGCAGGATGTTCTTCAAGTATTTTTTTCAGCAAGGGGACCGCGCCGGCATAATCCTTTTGCTGGATCAGGATGCGCGATTTCGACATCATGATATCATCCTCTAAAGCATTATTCGGGAACTTTTTACCAATGCTGTCCAATATCTTTACTGCCCTTTCGGGGTTTTGGGCAAAGATCTGCAGATCGGCCCGGGCGTACATTTTAAGCGCTGCCCCACTGCTATCGGCAGCAAGGTTATCCTGTATCAGCAACAACAGGTTAAGTGCATCATTTGCTATTAATTGAGATGTGGCAACCTTCAGCACATCCAACTGGCCCTTTGCCCAGGTAAAATCACCGGTGTAGTAGGCCATTTTCGCATTTCTGAATAAAGCATCCTGCCCAATGGCAGTAGCCGGGAAATCTTTCTCAACCTGGCTGTAAAGCAATGTTGCTTCCCATGGCTGGTTGTTAAGCAGGTAAATATCCCCTAAATCAAGTTTGCAATCGGCTAACAGGTTTGGCCTGATATCATTTAGCCTGGTAGCTTCTTCCAGCAGTTTTTGAGCGTCCTTAAGTTTGTGAAGTTTAAAGGCTTGCAGGTTTGCCAGCTTTTGCATGGCAAAGGCGGTACTACTGTTACGGCCAAATTCGGTGAGCAGGTCGTTATAATCCTTTTCAAGTCCAAGCAAATCTTCGGGCAGGTATTTGCCCGATGTTACTTTCAGGTTCTTGGTGTTGATTAATTCAATCTTTGAGGGGATGTATAAGGACGTTGTTTTCCCTTTGCTGATAATATATTCATACCCGCGGATGGCTTCGTCATAAGCTTCATTGGCAATGAAGGTACGGCAGAGGTCATAAATGCTGTTACCATCGTCATTTTGTCTGCGGCTCAGGGCCAGTGCCTGGTTAAGGGCCAGATCAAATTCCTTTTGCTGCAGGTATTGCCAGGTAAGCAGATCAGCATAGATAGTTTGCTGCGGATCTTTCTGAATGCGCCTCAGCAAAGCTGTTTTAAGCATATCATAATCGGCGCTACCCTCGTATACATTTGAAAAAGCATTTTCGGCCTGGTTTATGAAGTTGGGATTTTGGGGTAAAAAGTTCAGGTATTCGTCGGTGAGTGATATTTTGTCGCGCTTAAAACGGTAAAGGTTAATAAGCTCATAAGTAAACATGTTATCATTTTTAAGCAGTTTCCGTCCCTGCTGAAAAATTTTGATTGCATAATCAGTATTAGCGCTTTGGTAAAACTGGGATGCCAGGGCAGCTATTTCACCCTGGTCGGCCGGGAGGCTTTTGATCAGGTCGTCATAAATAGCGTCGGCTTTGGCCATATTGCCTTCCTGCGTGTAAATGTTACCCAGCATTATAGCATACTGGTGATCATCAGGATGGCGGCGGATCAGTTTTTTGGTGATGCTTTCGGCTTCATCAAATTTCTTAAGATTGAGCAGTGTATTTACGTATACACTGTAATAGTTCTCGTTGTTTTGCTTGTATAGCTTTTGATAAATTTCGAGTGCTTTTTGCGGTTCGCCGTTAGCATTGTATTGCCTGGCCAGCAACAGTTCATTGTCCTGTGCAAGCAGCCTGCCGCTAAAGCAAAAAGCAAGAATAATAACAATATATAAAGCCCTCATCTGTTCAAAAATAATCAATTAATAGGATTGCTTAAGCCGGTTTGCCATATTATTTATATAACGGTATATAAGGGTAAAATTGTAGTGACATCTTGATAACATCGAACTTATTTATCTAATTTGAGTACGTGAATAAAATAGGATACTTGTAGCTATGTTGAGCCGGGCCAGATTTTTTCTTATTGTGAGTTGCATCATCGCTTTCTTTTCCTGCAACAGGAGCAAGGTAAGGCAAATACCTATTATTGACTTTTTTAAAACACCAGAAAGGAGCTTTTACCGAATTTCGCCCGATGGTAAATATGTTTCATACCTTAAGCCATTTAAAGATAAGCAAAACATATTTATACAGTCATTAACCGATGGCAAGGAACGGATGGTTACTCAATTTGAGGACTATTCAATCAGAGGTGATTATTTCTGGACATACAATAACCAGCTTGTTTTTTCGCAGGATCTTATCGCTACCGATTCGGTTAAAATGTATGCCTTTGATGTGGCTGCCAATAAAAGCCGCACTATATTATCGCTGGGTAATGTGAGGATAGGGTTGGTTAACCGCAATCGTCAGCAACCCGATATCATCACCATTAAAACCAATGAGCGCGATCCGGGTAATTTTGATATTTATCGCCTTAATGTAAAAACCGGCGAAATGAAGACTTACCTGCTTAACCCGGGTAATATTACCGAATGGTTTGCTGATGCCGATGGCAGGATCAGGCTGGAAAAGGCATCAGATGGGGTTAATGAAACCATTTTATTCCGGGAGGGTGAGGATAAACCTTTTAAACCTGTTATCGAAAACAATTTTAAAAATACGGTAAGGCCAATAGCTTTTACCGGGGACAAAAATTATTTCTACGCGCTTTCGAACGTTAACCGCGATAAAATGGCCCTTGTTGAGATCAATGCCGAAAATGGGAAGGAAGAACGGACAATTTTTAGTTGCAGTAAGGCCGATATTACCAGCTTTGAATATTCAAGGAACAGGCGGCGTATTGAGTTTACCGGCTGGGATGAGGCTACCCCCCGTAAACATTTTCTTGTACCCGATGTTGAGCAAATGTACCAAACCATTAAGCAACAGCTTAAAGGCAATGAGATCAGAGTGGTTGACCGTGATAGTTCCGAGAATAAATTTATTCTCAACACTTATACCGACCGTAACCCCGGCTCATATTATCTTTTTGAAAAAAGCAGCGGCAAGTTAACTAAGCTAAGCGAGATCAACTCAAGCCTTGTACCGGCAGAGCTATGCGCAATGAAGCCTATATCATACCAGGCACGCGATGGTTTGCTGATCAATGGCTATTTAACGCTGCCCCATGGCAATAAAAATGAAAATTACCCGGTAGTAGTGATGCCGCACGATGGTCCCTGGGGGCGTGATACCTGGGGGTATGATGACCAGGTACAGTTTTTGGCCAATCGTGGTTACGCGGTTTTTCAGGTTAATTACCGGGGATCAACAGGATATGGCAAAGCATTCAGGAGTGCGGGATATAAACAGGTAGGGGGCAAGATCCAGGATGATATTACCGATGGTGTTCGCTGGCTCATCCAAACCAAAATTGCCAACCCTAAAAAGATTGCCATATTTGGTGGTCGTTTTGGTGGGTTTTCGGCACTTTATGGGGTGTCGTTCCATCCCGAACTGTATAACTGTGCTGTTGTACAATACGGGCTCATCAATTTTTTTACCTATATCAAAGATGCGCCGCCATTTTTTAAGCCATATTTAAAAATGACTTATGAAATTGTTGGCAACCCCGAAACTGACGCAGACCAGTTAAGGGCGATATCGCCGGTTTTTCATACCGATAAAATTAAGGTTCCTTTAATTATATTCCAGGGTGCCAAAGATCAACGGGCCAATATCAGTGAGCTTAACCAGTTTGTGCGTGAGTTGCGTAAACGGAACGTAGATGTAAAATACTTTTTAAAACCCAACGAACGGGCATATTTCAGGAATGAGCACAACCGCATGGAAATGTATGCCGAAATAGAGAAGTTTTTGGATAAGAATATGCGGGTTAAACCATAAGCCGACATGGCAGTACAGAAAAACGCTTACCGGCAAAATTTTACGCTGATCACCATATTCCTGGTATTCATATCCATAACTTTTGTGGTTGCTTTGTTTATATCTTACAACCTTACTGCCAAGTATGTTGAAAATGAGTTTTCCTCAAAAAAGGTAGAGGTACTGGAACAAACCATTAAGCCTTATTATGAGTTTTTTCAGAATAAGATTCCTGAAATAACCTCTTACCAGGGTTTTCTTGATTCGGCATCGGCAGGTAAATATGCAGCCTCTGTTTTTCATGATTATAATTTTGTGCGCCGGGTCATCTTTTATGATGCCCTCATTGGCGGCAAAACTACGATGACCGTGCGCAAAAATAATTTGAACATAGCTGCTAAGGCGGTTTATCAGTATTGGCACGTTAATGACAAGGTGTACGGGGCCGAGCAGCGGAGAACAGTCAATGAAGATGATTTCAGAGAGATGGCTATTAAATTAAGTAATTATATAGCCTTTTCAGATACGTCACGCGTGTCAAGCCAGGATGAACTTTTTAAAGCTTTTTGGGATGTGAAACCCGACAAGATAAGTTATACCAATGTTCTAAGGCGCGAGGATGTTCGTATTTATCGTGACATGCAAATGCTGGGTAACAGCAAAGGTGCTTCATACAAGCAAAACATGATGACCTTTTACCTCGACCCGTACCTGATCAAGGTGAAAAATACGCATCCCGAGCTGTACGAAAATGTATCCATTCAACCAGTAGTATATGACCCTATTGACAGCGAGGGCGATAAGCTGATTACCGAGGTGTCATTGCCGGTTGCTTTTTCTGATTATAAGCTGTTCTTTAGTTCGGCACAGGGCTATTTAACTGCCGAAATTAACCGCCGCTTTATGCCCATCGGAGCTATTGTATTGTTAATGACCCTGTTTTTAATGCTAATAGGCTGGCTTATTTACCGTAACCTGAACGTGAATATGAAGCTGTTCAAGCTTCAGTATGATTTTATCAACAACTTTACCCACGAGTTTAAAACACCGGTAAGCGTAATCAAAATAGCCGGTTCAAATTTGCGCGGCGATGGTGAGCTTACCGAAAGGCAGCGCCGTCATTATGGCAAGATACTGGATGAGGAAGCTGATAAGCTGAATGAACTGATGAACAAACTGCTCTCATTTACACAGATTGAAAATAAATCCATTACGCTAAAAGAGGAAGAAATTGATATAGAGAACTTTATTAGCCGGTATATTGATACCTTTAAAATAAAGTACGCTGATTTTAATATTAAATTTAAAATCAACAAGGTTGAAACTTTTTATACCGATCCGGTATTATTAGGGAGTGTTTTTCAAAACCTTATTGAAAATGCGTACAAGTATTCGCACCCTCAGCAAAAGGAGTTGTTCATCAATATTTCACAGGAAAAGCGCAATATTGTGTTTTCGTTTGCTGACAAGGGGATAGGGATACCAAAAAATGAACTGAATAACGTTTTTAAGAAGTTTTACAGGATAGAAAACCAATACAATCAAAACGGGAGCGTTGGCCTGGGTTTGGCATTTTGTAAAGAACTGGTTAATTTTATGAACGGCGAAATAACCGTTTACAGTAAGGTTAATGAAGGTTCGGAATTTATAGTTACGCTTCCATACGAAAATTAAGATATGAACAAAGAAATTAAAATTGCGCTGGTTGAAGATGACGAGAACCTGCGTTTCCTGGTTTCAGAGCGTTTGCAATCAGAGGGTTACAAGGTACTGGAAGCCGGTAATGGTAATGAGGCCGAAACCATGATATTGGCCGAGCAGCCTGATATTGTACTGTTAGACTGGATGCTACCCGGCAAACCGGGCTCGGAAGTTTGCGGCAATATTCGCGAAAAAGGGTTCGATAAACTCATCATTATGATGACCGCTAAGGCCCAGGATGTTGACAAGATAGAGGCCTATAACTTTGGGGTATCTGACTATATCACCAAACCATATAACATGGACGTATTGGTAGCACTGATTGAAAACAAAATCAAGTTCTCACTTAACAGCGAAAAGCCTGAATCATACCGGTTTGCCAACATGGAGCACCTGCCTAATACGCACCTCCTCATCCGTGATGGAAGAAAGATAGAGCTGACCATTCTCGAAAACAGGATTCTGCTTTATTTCCTTAAAAACAAAAACAAGGTAATAAACCGCGAAGAACTAATGATGGAAGTTTGGGGCTACAACGCCGATGTAAATACCCGCACCCTGGATATGCACATCGTTCGTCTGCGTAAAAAGATTGAAACCAATGCCGATTCGCCGCAGTACTTACAAACAGTAAGGGGGATTGGATATAAGTTTGTTTATAACCAGTAGTTTTCAGTTTGCAGTTTTGAATAGGCTGTTTGCAATTTTGTAATAGGCTTTTTTGAAAATATGTCATTGCCAGCGAAGCGCGGCAATCTCGTATCTAATGCATGTCCGACCTGCATAGCTACGAGATTGCCGCGTCGCCCTTGACACTTTAGCCCATGCTGCTCCTCGCAATAACATATTCAAGATAATTGCCGATATACCCTTGCTACAATAAAATCCCCAAAAAAGGTTTTATCCCCAACAACATTGTATCCCACAGCGTCAAAATGTTTTTCGATGGCAGGCAGCTTGCTTGCTTCTATCCCGCAAAGCAGCCTGAAAAAAACAAACATACTTTTGAGCAACACGTTTTGCCACCAGCGCCCGGTAAGCTGGAAATCGGCATTGAGCCAGAGGCCACCGGGTTTGAGCAGGTTGTGCAAATGGTTAAAAACATTGTCAACCGTTTCATCCACAAAGTTATCGAACAAAAAAGGGGTGATCACGACATCGAAGTCGGCGGCGAGTTTTACATTTTCAACTGCATCATTAATAAAGAGTACCACGTTTTGGCCAATTTGCCTCTTTTGCGAGAGTGATGTCATATTGGCCGAAATTTCAACGTAAGTGATGTTTAAGCCCGCCGGGTGTACTTTAGCAAGCTCTTCCAAGATCCAGCCTGTTCCGCCGCCGGCGATGAGGATTTTACTTTTTGGTGGAACAAAGCCTAATAAATAAACCTGCGCGTTTATCAAAGCTTTGCCGTAAACTATTCTTGAAAGCCAATCATAAAACCATGCCGAGTTATTATAATTGGCAGCCATGGCTTAGTGAAGAAAATATTTAACGGCGTTAAATGCTACTACAATTACATACTGTAAAATCAGTACGCCATCCATATAAAAAAAGTAATAATACTCGTTTTTTTCCCAGGCCGACCTGAAGATGAGCCAGCCGGTAAGGAACATGGTAAGTGTGAGTGCAAAGAAATCAAGGCTAAAGCCATTTTGCCTGAACAGGAACATGAGCACAATGTAGCCGGTGAGCAATACCTGGCAAAACAGATAAGCATTTTTTTCGCCCCAAACTACCGGGATGGTCTTAAGGCCCACTTTACGGTCGTCGAAAAGATCCCGGATATCGAAAGGTATTGTAAGCGCACCTATAAACAAAAAGCGTTTAGCTATGAGTATTGTAGTATCGCGCATGCTGATATCGGTTAGGTGATTATGCATTGATTCCAATACCGGGAACAGTACACAGCTCATTGTCCATACCAGGGTTATTAAAAACGGTTTTAAACCGGGGATATTTCGTAAGCCAAACTTGTGATCGCCTACACTAAACAGGGGTAAACCGTAGCCAAATGATAAAACACTGAGAAATATAAGCAGGATCTTTGATTCGGTAGTGATGATAAAGAAAAGCGGGATCAACGACAGCAGCGAAACTATAGTAAAGGTCACCATCAGCCTATAGTGTGCAAAAAACCATCGCACCCTTTTGTAAGGCGACCGTTGTGGTTTAGTTGGACGGGTGATGAGGATACAAAAATTATAGATACCCAGGGTTGAAGTAAATAACAAGCCCAATACAGGGAACACAGGTTTTGATCCTATTAAGTGAAAGGTTAACAACGCCTGTGCTACAGCACAAAGCGACATGAAAATATTACTGAAGAGCAGAAAATCTAAAACTGGTTGTAATAATTTCTTCATCGGTAATGATTGCCGGCCCGCACCTGACCGTTTAAGAAATGCGCTGCGAAGGATCGATGCCGGCTTTTAGTGTAAATATCGTAATCTCCGGCAATATTCCAACCCTGCCGGTTAAACCAACAAAACCAAAGCCTACATTTACATATAATTGTTGTTTGTTTTCCTGGTAATGACCAGCCCATTCATTATAAACATATTTTATAGGGCTATATTGAAAATGCGGGGTACGTACGCCAAATTGCATGCCATGGGTATGCCCGGCAAACATGGCATCAATTTGTGGGTATTTAGGTAATACCTCGGCCCGCCAATGCGATGGATCGTGCGAGAGCAGGAGCTTTACCGACAGGTCATCGGTGTTTTTTACGGCCAGGTCCATGCGCCCGTATTTGGGGAAGCGGCTGTATTCGCTCCAGTTTTCAATACCTAAGATCCCTATTTCTTCTCCGTTGATTTTTAGACGGCGATTTTCGTTCCTGAGCAGGTTCCAGCCCATGTTTTTATGGGTGGTTATCAGGTCATCATGGTTTTTCTTTTTATCCGCCAGGGAGTTCCAGTCGCCGTAGTCGCCATAATCATGGTTGCCCAGGGTCGAAAAAACACCAAGAGGGGCTTTTACTTTAGTGAAAATGTCCTGGTAGCTGGTCATTTCCGATGCTTCATCGTTAACCAGATCGCCGGTAAAAAATATCAGGTCAGGTTTTTCTTTCAGCAGCATTTCAACACCACCGAGCACCGCCTTTTTATTATAAAAGCTGCCTGAATGAATATCTGAGATCTGCCCGATCCTTAAGCCGTCAAAGGCCTTTGGCAGATTAGGCAGATACATAGTTTGATAGAGTACATGATAATCATATGAACCTTTGGGCATAGCCCTTGTAATAGCAGCCAGGGGAACGGTTGCGGCAAACAAGCCTGCTTTTAAAAGAAACTCGGACCGGGGAATGGCATCAATATGAGTAGCAGTTGCAGCGGCAGGAGCAGTTGGGATAGAAAATGAAGTAGCAGTTGCTTTCCTTTTCAGGGCAATTTTCCGCCTGATGTCATCGGCAAAAATGAATAGTATAAAAGTAAATTTACAGATGAGCAGGATAAATGTTATAAACAAGCAGGCTGCACGTACACCCGTGCCCGCTATGGTAATATAGCCGGCAGTTAAAAGCGCGGCCACACATAAAGCCGAAAAGCTCCAATAAAAAATGGCGAATGCTTTTGATTGAAGCAGTCGCCATTTTTTGAACGCGCCGCGGATGCCGTATAAAACATACCGGTCGGCCAGCAGCTCAATTATGATCCAGAACAATATACTTAGCGCTTTAAAAATCATATAGCGCCATATATTTTAGTACCGGTCGTCGTCAATATCAAGGTCATCGTCATCGGGCTGCAAGTTAAATAAACTGTTAAACATATCCGAAAACGCGAAGCCATTATCCAGGAAACCTTTGTTCAATTGTGAAAATTCCGACAGGCCGTGAAGTACAAATTCCATCAGCAGCAATTGCTGGCTTTCGCCCAAACGCGGGTGGATCTTTTTTACAAGGTCCTTCAATCCCACAACTTCTTCCAGGGCTTTTTTGTATTCCTGCATGGGCATATCATCAACCAAAGCTACATTGTTGCCATCGCCAAACCAGTTAATGATAGCTGCATATGGGTTAGGAGCTTTGGCTTTCTTTGCCTTTTCCGGGTCAGGGAAAAACGATAGCAGTAAGCTTTTGATGGCTTTACCTATCAGGATATTGGCCACTTTGCCTGGTCCCTCCAGTTCGCCCTCATAAACCAGCTCAATTTTACCGGTGATGGCAGGGATCACACCTAAAAAGTCGGTAATACGTACAAAGGTAGTTTTTTCGTGGTTGATGATCATCCTGCGTTCGGCATTACTGATCAGGTTTTCATAGGCCGAAATGGTTAAACGCGCCGATACTCCCGATTTTTTGTCGATATACTCAGAGTTACGGGCTTCAAAAGCAATTTGTTCCACCAGGTTTTTAACCAAACCATCAGCCTCAATAGCGATACGCTGATCGTCGGTAAGGGATGCTTCCTGTTGGGTGATCTTACGCGAAATTTCAACCGAACGCGGGTAATGTGTTAAAATCTGGCTCTCAATGCGGTCTTTAAGCGGTGTTACTATCGAACCACGGTTGGTATAATCTTCAGGGTTGGCGGTGAACACAAACTGGATATCCAATGGCAAGCGCAGTTTAAAACCACGGATCTGAATATCTTTTTCCTGGAGGATATTGAACAGCGATACCTGGATGCGAGCCTGCAGGTCGGGTAACTCATTGATCACGAAAATGCCGCGGTGTGCACGTGGGATCAAACCGAAATGGATTACACGCTCGTCCGAATAGGTTAATTTTAAAGTAGCTGCTTTGATAGGGTCAACATCACCAATCAGGTCGGCTACGGTAACATCAGGGGTAGCCAGCTTTTCGGTATAACGCTCAGAGCGGTGGATCCAGGCGATTGGGGTATCGTCACCTTTTTGTGTGATGATGTTATGACCATACCAGGAGATGGGATTATAAGGGTCATCAAATAACTCTGATCCTTCAATATATGGAATATACTCATCAAGCAGGTTAACCAGCAAACGGGCTATACGGGTTTTTGCCTGGCCGCGTAAGCCTAACAGTAAAATGTTGTGACGTGACAGGATAGCAGTTTGCAGATCAGGGATAACAGTATCTTCAAAACCGATGATGCCCTCAAAGCCACCTTCGCGCTTTTTAAGCTGTTCAATAAGATTAGCGCGTAATTCGTCTTTAACCGAACGGCTCTTGTAGCCTGTTTGCTTTAACTGGCCGAGGGTTTTTATATCTAATAATTTACTCATTCTGTTTTTGTAGTCCGGAAGTCGGAAAAGTCCGCAGGTCCGAAAGTGTTGTTTAGTCCGAAAGTCGGTAGGTCCGCAAGTCCGGAAGTTATTTTTAATTTAAAGAACAGTTGTTGTCGTCTTCCGAACTTCCGGACTTGCCGACTAAAGACTTACCTTACAGTTCTTCTCCTGTTCCTGATATAATCCTCAAAAATGTACTCCCCAAGACCGTTCAGTGAGCTGTAAAAGGCTTTGCCGCCGTTTGTTTCTGTGAATTTACGAACAAACTGCTGCAAATAAGGGTCTTTAGCTATCATAAATGTGGTAATAGGTATTTTTAGTCTCTTACATTGGGCAGCCATATTAAGGGTTTTGTTAACCACTTTTCTGTCCAAACCAATACTGTTTTTATAATACCTGGTACCTTCCTTTAAGCAGGTTGGCTTACCATCCGTAATCATAAAAATTTGCTTATTGTGCGTTTTACGACGTCGGAGCAGATCGGTAGCAAGCTCCAAACCTGCATAGGTGTTGGTATGATAAGGGCCAACCTGTAAGTAAGGTAAATCCTGCAAGGTTATTGGCCATGCATCGTTCCCAAAAACAACAATATCCAGCGTGTCCTTAGGATATTTGGTACGGATCAGTTCTGCAAGGGCCATAGCTACTTTTTTGGCCGGGGTGATCCTGTCTTCGCCATAAAGGATCATGGAGTGCGAAATATCGATCATGAGCACAGTTGAAGTAAGGGTTTTGTAGTCCATTTCCTCTACTTCAAGGTCGCGTTCGGTCATCATGAAATCGCCAATACCGTGGTTAACCTGGGCGTTGTGGATAGACTGGGTCATGTCTATCTGATCAAGGCTATCGCCAAACTCAAATTCGCGGCGTTCGGCATTTTTTTCATCGCCCTGGCCTGATTGCGGCGAGCGGTGGTTGCCTTTCCCTGATTTTTTTAGCTTACCAAAAATCTCTTCCAGGGCAGATTGCCTGATGCTTTGCTCTGTCTTTGCCGTAATCCGGAACTCGCCATTCTCATTATTTTCGTCAAGATAACCCTTTTGCTTTAGTTCATCGATGAAATCGCCCATGCCATAATCATCGTTGGTAAGGTTATATTGTTTATCGAGTTCGTTAAGCCAGGCTAAAGCTTCGCCTGCATCGCCCGATGTATAATTGAGCAACTCAAGGAATAATTTTAACAATTCGTCAAATCCGCCTTTAGGGATTTGGTTGGGCTTAAATTTGGAAAATCCAAAACCGCGCATATTTTATCCTTTCTGTACATAAAGGAACGGAATATTTTTAGGAAAAGTTTCGCTGCGGAAGTGATAAAATAAATTGTTAGTTAAGTATGACAATTAGATTTTAAGCCGGAAGTTCTAAGTCTTAAGTCGTAAGGTCGCCAGTTTTAAGTCTGAAGTCTCAAGTGAAAAGTCAAAAAAACATTTAAAGCGTCTACTTTAACACCTTTCAATATGTTGACTCCTTACTTCGGACTTAAGGCTTTCGGCTTAAATATACGCCAAACTATTCAGTAGCTCAGGCGGGTATACCGGGTTAGCGCCTCGCTGGCTGGCTACGTATGAGCCAACAGAGCAGGCTTTATCTACCACCTGCTGCATGGGTTTGCCTGAAAGCAAGCCGGATACAAATGTTGCCAGGAAGGCATCGCCGGCGCCTACCGTGTCGGCAACTTTTACCGGGCACCCGGGACTGTCATAAAATTCATGGTCGTGCCATACCAATGCGCCATGCTCGCCGCGGGTTACGCAAATGGTTTGGCTATGGTATTTGGAACGGAACTCGCCAATTTGATCGCGCAGGGAAGCACTACTTCCACCGATGAGCAGGTTGGCTTCTTCCTCGTTCATTTTTACTACGTCGGCCCGGGCTACCAATGTTTCAATAGTTGACAGGGTGTAATGCGGCGGGCGAAGATTTACATCAAATATTTTTAGCGCCGGGGTTTCATCAAGCAGGTTTAACAGTGTTTCGCGGGTAGTAGCGGTGCGGCAAGCCAAACTGCCAAACACAATGGCCCTGGCTGCCTGGGCCGCTTTGGTAAGCATGACTGACGGTTCAATGTTGTCCCATGAAACGGGTTGGGGAATAATATAAGTGGCGGTATTGTTTTCATCAAGCTGTACGGTAACCTCGCAGGTTGGAAATTCGTCGTCCTGCTGAATCAGGTCCGAATACAGATCATTGCTTTTTAAAAAGCCTATCAGTGCATCGCCCGAATTATCCATACCCACTGAGCTCGCAAACGCTGTTTTTACACCTTGCTGTACCAGATGCCGGGCCACGTTCATGGGTGCGCCACCGGCCTTTTTTCCGTCGCCAAAAGCATCCCATAAAACTTCGCCGAAGCTCAATACCTGATTTCCCATAGTTGATTTGTTTTTTTTACTGCCGATGAAAACCAAATATACTGTATTAAGTTGAATTTTATTTTGCGTTTGAACCATGATTTTAGTCATTTTTCGGATTAATGGATTTACTTTGCCGATGTAACACCGGGCAATCTGTTAATCGGGCAAATCGTGGTTCAGAAAATTGTATACCTTTATTATATGAAGAGAATATTACTGAATGTTGTGTTTATGCTTGCTGCTACATGGTGCTTTGCGCAGAACAGGCAAGCCATTCTGAAAGTAATGCACACACAGGAGGAGGCCTGGAACCGGGGCGATATTGAAGCGTTTATGCAAACTTACTGGAAATCAGATTCGCTGGTTTTTGTAGGAAAAACGGCGCCCGCTTACGGCTGGCAAACAACACTTGATCATTACAAACAAACTTATCCGGATAAGGCTGCCATGGGGCAGCTTAGCTTTAATATTATACAGCTAAAGGTATTGGATGCAACCAATGCTTTTGTTTTGGGTGGATGGAAATTAACCCGTGAAAAAGATACGCCAAGCGGCTATTTTACGCTATGGTTCAGGAAAATTAAGGGTGAATGGAAGATAGTTTGTGACCACACTTCGTAGAGAGATTAGTGATTGGAGACAAGAGATTAGGAGAATAATGTAGAGATTCAGAAGCGCAGGGAATGCGCGATTCCCCTCTTGAGAGGAGAGGAGGGGTGTGTTTATTCACTTAATGGACGACACGCACGCACATTTCAAAACACCTCTCTTAAAGGAGGGTTTGCAATTTCGGATCTCAAAAAGATTACTGCATGAAAAGAGGTTTGATCATTGGGAAGTTTTTGCCGTTGCATATTGGGCATATGGCTTTGATTGGTTACGCGCTTGACCATTGTGATGAGCTTGTAGTGGTTATTGGTGCCAGCGATGATGAGCCCATTGATGGAAATATCAGGCTTGACTGGCTCGAAAAAACTTACGCAGGTAATGACAAGGTTAAACCTGTATTATTAAGCTATGATGAAGCTATGCTGCCGGGCGCGGGCGACTCGATAGAAAATATGTCGAGACTTTGGGCCAGCTATCTTAAAAAGAAGCTGCCGCCTATTGATGTGATATTTGCTTCCGAGGCTTATGGCGCCTATATGGGGCGGTTCCTGGATTGTGAAAGCGTCATTTATGAAGAACCCTGCAAAATTGTACCGGTGCCAGCGGCAAGGATCAGGGAAGAGCCTGATTTATACCTGCATCTTTTGCCCGATGCGGTTAAGGATTACTATAAAAAACAGATTGGATAGATATTCAGTCATGAGGGCGTAGATTTCAGGATCCAAAATGACCTCTTCCTGCGCACGCGTCCTCACCCGCATTTGTAAGCAAGTTGTGAAGACCCGGCCTATGGTTATGAATAGTAAAACAAAATAGCGATGGATAAAATAATCCATCGCTACTCAATATCATGACTTAAGACTAAAAACTTAAGACTTTCGACTTTAAAAAGGTCTCCCCGCAGCCAGTTCCCTATTAGCCCATTTAACGGCCAGGCCTTCGCGGTATTTAGCATATTTGCCTTTGAACATCATTTTTAGAGCGCTATCAACACCACCTTTAACGGCCAGGTTATACAAGCTTGCCGCTTTACGGCTTATACTGGCATCCCATGCGCGAAGGCTCAGGGAATACGAACCATCAACATATTTCATCCAGTGCCAGTAGCCGGTTGGCATAAACAGGGTATCGCCATGTTCCAGGAAAACTTCAATGCCCTCCACGCCGTCAAGTGCCGGGAATTTTTTGACATCAGGATTTAGTACATCATAATCCTCCAGTGCATAGGTAGCATTGGGAATACAGTACAGGCGGCGTTTCCACTTGTTTTCAAACAGAATCACATGCTTGCGACCGCCAAAATGGGTATGGAAAATATGCGGAAGGTCAATATCGTAATGTAAAAAAGTAACCGAGTTTGAACCGCCGAAGAACATGGCAGGCATGCTTTCCAAAAAGCCTCCCATCAGGTCTTTAGGTAATACTATATCATCCAAAAGCTGCGGCGCTTGCTTAAATATGTTAAAGAAAAAGATCCTTAACTCGGTTGGTTTACTGCGGATAAGGTCGATATATTCATCAAAGGGCATTTCAGTTGCCGACGAATTGATGGGCTTTGACGGATCGGCCTTTGAATTATCATATAATGGCACTACTTTATTGCCAACAACCTGCTTTAAATATTCGGGTGTCCATTTTTCGCGGGCAGGCCAGCTTTTGGTAAGCCCTTTGATAACCAGCGGGCGACGAGGGTCTAAATAATTCTTCTTAAAGTCTTCGGGAGAAATATTTTCAACCGTATCGATCGGGTTAAGAATGAAGCACATAATAGTTTATTACTTTAGGGGGATTACGCTTATTTTAAAATAAAGTTACAATATTGTTTCTTACTCGTTTAAAAGCATTCAAAATAACGAAATAAACCCCAAAGTAGTATAAATATATCTCAATATTATGGCTTTCCCGCTACAAGGGCATTGTTAGCGCGTTTGATAGCCAGGTTCTCCTTCCAGTCCATATAATCCTTTTTAAAGCGCGCTTTCATCAGGTTGTCAAACTTGCGCTGTACAGTTAAGTTATACAAGCTTTTGGCTTTAATGGCCCATGATTTATCCCAGGCGCGTAACGATATCGAAAATGAACCGGTGAGGTATTTCATCCAGTGCCAATACCCGGTTGGCATAAACAGGGTATCGCCGTGCTCTAAAATGGCCTCCTGGCCTTCAATGCCGTCAAGTGCCGGGAATTTGGTAAAATCTGGATTTTCGATATCATAATCTTCCAAAGCGTAGGTAGCAAAGGGGATGCAGTACAGGCGCTCAGTCCATTTCTGGTCGAATAGCATTACATGTTTGCGGCCATTAAAATGTGTATGGAAAATGTGCGCAAGATCGATGTCGTAATGTAAAAATGTTACAGAACCGGCGCCGCCGAAAAACATATTGGGGTATTTATCCAGGAAACCACCCATTAAATCAGATGGCGAACGATAATCTTCCAGCAGTTTGGGTGCATGTTTAATTGGGTCGAACAGGAAAATCCTTAAATCGGTAGGCTGTTTTTGGATAAGATCGATATAATCGCCAAACTTCATTTCAGTTGCAGATGCATTGATAGCTTTGGACGGATCGGCCTTTGAACTGTTATAAAGCGGAACGGTTTTATCTCCAACTACCTCTTTCAGGTATTCAAAAGTCCATTTTTGCAGGGCGGGCCAGCTTTCGGTAGCTTTGCGGATAATAAGCGGTTTACGCGGATTTAAGTAATTGTTAACAAAATCCTCCTTGCTTATATTGTCTACACTGTCAATGGGTGTAAGCGTTATACTCATTTTCACAAATTAATTAACGAGCAAAATTAATTCTTTGTAAATAATATGTAAACGATTTGTGCCGATTTTGAAATTGTGCTGACAGTTGTATTTTAGTTGCAGTAGCAATACGGAGCTGCAGTGGCAGTAGGAAGTTGCAGGTGCAGTCTCATGGAGTGTATTCAAAAAAGTATATTTTGGCTATCTCCCTCTAATCAGTGTACCACTTGTACAACTGCCACCACTAACTGCTTCTGCCACTACAAACTGCAACTAACTTAATTGGGTTTCAAAACTGAATTAACAACCTGGATAACGCCGTTGCTTTGGGCAACATCGGCTATGGTGATGAATGATTTACCTCCTTTTTCGTCAACAAGGTAAAGTTTTGCCCCCTGCGACATCACAGTAAGCGTACCGCCGCTCAGTGTGTTAAGCTCCAGTTTGCCTTTGCCCTCTTTTACTTTGGTTAGCAGGTCGGCCGAGGTTAATTTGCCGGGCACCACATGATAAGTAAGCAGTTTAATAAGATTAGCCTTGCTTGCGGGTTTCATCAGGTTGTCAACAGTGCCGGCAGGAAGCTGGGCAAAAGCTTCATTAGTAGGTGCAAAAACGGTATACGGACCGGCTGCTGATAGGGTAGGCGCCAATCCGGCAGATTTAATAGCGTTTACGAGCGTAGTATGGTCTTTTGAGCCGGATGCATTTTGTACGATATTTTTAGCAGGCGACATGACGGTACCGCCCACAGTTTTTTGGGCGAAAGCTTTTGGGGCTATGGTAATAGCTATAAACGATAAAGCGATAATGAGTATTTTTTTCATAATTGCAGGTATATAAAACAATACGATTTGATAAATATAAACAGTTTTTAAAATCAATTTGCTTTGTAACAAAGTACTGACTTTAAAAAACCTCAAAGGTTTAGAAAAATAATCCGGCGGTTATATGATCGGCATACAGTTTACCCGTTGCGTTAAGATAAATAACATTATCTTTTTGTATGATCCATTCCCTGTCGAAATATTCGGCGGCAGCTTTGAGTAATTCATCGGATGCTCCCTTAGCTATCTGGTTAAGCTTAGTTAGCTCAAGTCCCCAAACAGTGCGTAATGAGGTCATGATATATTCGTTCAGGCGGTTAGCTTCGGTTAGCTCCTCGGTTTCGGCCTGTAGTTTTCCGGTTTCAAGCGCCTGCATATATTTCGCGTTGTTAGCTATATTCCACTGCCGGGTATCGCCGTTATAAGAATGGGCGGAAGGGCCGATGCCTAAATATTTTACCCCTTTCCAGTAATTTGAATTATGCCGGGAGTATTGGCCAGGCTTGCAAAAGTTGGAGATTTCGTAATGTTCAAACCCATGTTCTCGCATTGCATCCATCAATACCATAAACTGTTCGGCACTTTGATGTTCGTTCATGGGGGGCTGCTTCTTTTTGTTGATGAAGGCCGCCAGCGCAGTTTGCGGTTCAACTGTCATCGAATAAGTAGATACGTGTGGAACATTAAGCTCAAACACCTTATTGAGGTTTTGCTTCCATTTGGTATCGCTGAGCATGGGATAACCGTAAATCAGGTCGACTGTAATGTTTTCAAAACCGGCGTCCTGGGCGCGTTTTACCGATGATTCGGCTTCCTGCCCCCGGTGTACACGGTTCATCCAAACCAGGTCCTCGTCAAAAAACGACTGGATCCCTATGCTGAAGCGGTTAACCGGTGTTTGCCTAATGGCTTTGAGTTTGTCGGGTTTCAGATCATCGGGGTTAGCCTCCAGGGTTATTTCGGCTGTGGACGATACCGTGTGGAGTTCGGTTACCGTGTTGATGATCCTGCTGATTTCATCGCCATCCAAAACAGAAGGGGTACCGCCACCGAAGTAAATGGTTTCGATGGTTTCACCGCTGAGGTAACCTTTTTGCAGTTTGATCTCACTGATCAAAGCATGCAGCATTTCATCTTTGTACTTTAACGATGTGCTAAAATGGAAATCGCAATAATGGCAAGCTTGCTTGCAAAAGGGGATATGTATGTAAATGCCTGCCATGCGGCAAAGGTAACGCAATTATATTTTTTGAATAAGGTAGTTTATCCCAATCTGAATTCCGAATAAGTCTGAATTAGTAAAATGCCGGGGGCAGGGCCTTGAATTAAATTCAAAAAAATATTAATTGATAAAATTCTGGTTCAGATAATTACCCTACTTTTGCAAAAAATAATAAGCCCTTTTTAAGCTTTGAGGATCTGTTTGGTTATTTGGTGTTGCCTGCTGTTTTTATTGAATTGTACTGCTGCTTTTGCGCAACAGGATTCAATAGTGGCTGATACGCCTTTAAAATCACCAACACGCGCTTTTCGTCCCGGCAATTCGGTGCTTGATTCGGTGGCTTATGCCATGCAAAACAGAGATAAATTTATTGCAGACTCTATTGCTATGCGTTACCTCAGGGTGCCCGATGCGGCCATGCGTGCCGAATATGCCGATAGCGTTTTTGCTCGCGAATTATATCATGGCTACGGCTTTCTCGATCTTCATTCCAGGTCAAAGAGCAGGGTCATGGAAGGGCATAACCGCCCTTCGCGTGACCCTTGGGTTATTGTGCTCATTATTGCTATGCTGTTGTATACAGCCATCCTTAACCTTGCCCTGGGCAAAGATGTCAGCAATGTATTTGCCTCTTTTTACAGCAAACGCGTACTTTCGATAGCTGGTAAAGAAGAGAGCCCGGTTAGTTCGTGGGCTTTCCTGGGCTTGTTTTTGTTATTTTGTGCTACGTTCGGTTTGTTTTTATATCAACTGGCTGCGTACAAAGGCGTTTATTATAAAATAGCGGGAAGCGGCCTGTTTACTTTTCTTACCATAGTCATTATTGCATTATTTTCGCTCAAGTTTTTAATACTCAAGTTTTTAGGATTTGTGTTTGATATTAATAAGCTGGTGAGCGAATACCTTAATATTCTGCATCTTACCTATTTTAATATTGCGTTTGTTTTTTTGCCGGTGGTTATTTGTTTTAGCCTTCTTGGCGCACAATACATTCCTGTATTACTTACAGTTACGCTCATTATCATCATCATAATTTTTATATGGCAATACATCAGGAGCAGCGTAAATATAATTTCTACCTTTCGATTTCATAAGTTTTATTTATTTACGTATCTTTGTGCCCTCGAAATTTGCCCTGTTTTGATTTTAATAAAGGCATTGAATATTAAAATTTAGGTTATTAAAAGCACTGAATTGGAAGATAGAAAGAAAAAGGTTAAAAGCATACTGGTTACTTTGCCTAAGCCCGAAAATGATAAAAATCCTTATGCCGAGCTGGCTAAAAAGCTTAACCTGAAAATTGATTTCAGATCATTTATTCATGTTGAGGGTGTGCCCGCAAAGGATTTCAGAAAAGAGAAGATCAATTTAGCTGATTTTAGCGCTGTGATCTTTACCAGTCGTAATTCGGCCGATCATTTTTTTCGCATATGCGAGGAGATGCGCTTTGAGGTGCCTGTTGAAATGAAATACTTTTGCCTTTCAGAAACCATAGCGCTTTACCTTCAAAAGTACATTCAGTACCGTAAACGTAAGATCTTTTTTGGCAAGCAAACCGCTGCTGACCTGGCAGAGGTTTTGAAAAAGCATTCGTCGGAAAAATTCCTTTACCCATGCTCGGATGTCGCTGCCGAAGAAACACAGCGTTTTTTGCTGGAGAACGGTTATAACTTTACCCCAGCTGTGCTTTTCCGCACGGTTTGCAGCGATCTTTCTGACCTCGCCGATGTGTTTTATGATGTTATAGCATTTTTTAGCCCGTCAAGTATACAATCGCTGTATAAAAACTTTCCCGATTTTAAGCAAAACAATACACGCATCGCCGCTTTTGGGGCGACTACTCATAAGGCAGTGCTTGAGGCTGGCTTAATTTTGGATATACCAGCTCCAACCCCCGGCGCGCCGTCAATGACAATGGCTATTGAGCAGTATGTTAAGCTTGTGAATAAATAAATTAGAAATTTATTTAACCAGGCTGCAACTTTTTACCATATTTACCCGTATAACCGCTAACTAATTGTCATGTTAACAATTGGTTAGCGGTTTGTTAATTATATAGCGTTTTGTATGGCATTGAGAAGATAAGTACACAGTTTATCGATTCAAGAAGCCAAATTATCGTTTTTTATAGCTTACATTGCGTAAAATGTAATATATTCGGACGTTGCATTGTGTTATAGTTATATAACTGATTTTGATTGTAAAATGAAGCAGATCTACTTTTTAATAATTGTTTTAGCAGGTGGTGTATTAAGTGGTTGTGGCCGCGGAGGCGGTGACCGGGGGGAGGTTGTAGGGGTTCCTGCAAGATCATTCAGGGCCGAGGTGCCTTACGGAATGGTTTATATTCCGGGTGGCAGTTTCCTTATGGGTCAAACCGATCAGGACGTAACCTTTGCCCAGATAGCCCAAACTAAACAGGTTACTGTTTCTCCGTTTTTTATGGATCAAACCGAAACCAGCAACAGTCAGTACAAAATGTTTGTGAACTGGGTGCGCGATTCAATAGCCATTACCAATTATATCAACGATAATAAGTATTTCATTCAGCCCAAAGGTGGCGCCGGTAATAATAATGGCGGTAAAAAATTCATCAACTGGGAGTTTGTAAAGAAAAACCCTATCTGGAGCAGTAAAGGCAACCAGGCAAACAATGCTCAAAAATTGCAGGGTATGTACTACCAGGGTGATGACCGTGTGTTTGACCGTAATGAGGTTGACGTGCGCTTACTTAAATATAACTATGCTTTGTTTACCCTGCGCGATGCCGCAGATCATCATAACGATAAAACAAAACATCGTTCCGACTTCATTGTTCGCGACACCGTGGCGGTATACCCGGATACGCTTGTTTGGTTAAGTGATTTTTCATATGCCGCCAACGAGCCTATGGTTGAAAGTTATTTTTCACACCCTGCATTCCGTAATTATCCTGTTGTAGGGGTAACCTGGAGGCAGGCGAGAGCTTACAGTGTATGGCGTACACGCTATAATGACGCTTATAAAGATAAGCGCCGTTTACCGCACCGCGCACCTTACAGTTTGCCTACGGAAGCCGAGTTTGAGTACGCGGCACGTGGCGGCAGGATAGGTACCGATTATCCGTGGGGAGGGCCTTACATTAAAAATGCAAAAGGTTGTTTACTGGCTAACTTTAAGCCGGGTCGTGGTAATTATACCGATGATGGCGGCGCGTATACTGTGCCGGTACGTTCATATTTTCCTAATGATTATGGTTTATACAATATGGCAGGTAACGTAGCCGAGTGGACATTATCCGCTTTTGACGAATCAGCGTCAACATTTGTACACGACCTTGCACCAACATTCAATTACGAAGCTAAGTCTACCGACCCCGAAATATTGAAACGTAAAGTTGTACGCGGGGGCTCATGGAAAGATATCGGATATTTTCTTCAAAACTCAACCCGGACCTACGAATACCAGGACACTGCTAAATCATATATCGGTTTCCGCTGCGTCACTAAATATTTAGGACGCGACATTACAGATAAACGCTAATCAAGAGTTAGTTAAACGCAAGCAAATCAAATTAAAAAATAAAAGTTTACTTCTGAATTATTATGGCTGGAAAGAAAAAACCTTACGGAATAGGCAACATCGTATCATGGGGTGCTACTGTGGTGATTATAGGGTTAATGTTTAAGATTTTGCATTGGCCCGGTGCCACTTACTGGATAGCAGGGGGACTTATAACTGAGGCTATACTGTTTTTTATATTAGGATTTCAGAGAGAAGATAAAGAAATTAACTGGGCACGTGTGTATCCTGAATTAAATGAAGACTTTCAGGGCGAGCTTCCAAAAGCCACAGTAAGAGGCGGCGGTAATACAGGCCCTTCAACAACTGCTGCGCTGGATAAAATGATGGAAGATGCAAAAATTGGCCCGGAGCTGGTGCGCAGCCTTGGTGATGGGTTACGTACATTTGGTGATAAAGTAGCTGCTATATCACGTGTTACCGACGCGGGGGAAGCTACTATTGCTTTTACAAGCAAAGTTAAAGATGCAACCGCAAGCTATGAAAAACTAAGTGTTTCTTTTGACAAGGCATCGGCTAATTTAACAGAAATGGCTAACTCAAATGTTGATTCAAAAGCTTACCATGACCAGGTTACCCAATTAGCTAAAAACCTGTCGGCACTTAACGCGGTGTACGAGCTGGAATTACAAGATTCAAGCGCGCACTTAAAATCAATGAATAAATTTTACCAGAACCTTTCGCTTACCATGAACAACTTCAATGAATCAATGGATGATTCAAAACAGTTTAAGGAAGAGGTAGGTCGATTGGCTAAAAACCTGGCATCATTAAACGCCATTTATGGTAACATGCTTACAGCTATGAACCAGCCGCGTGTTTAATATAATTAATTAATTGATTACCAGAAAAGATTTATAATAGATGGCCGGAGGTAAGGAAACCCCAAGACAGCGAATGATAGGTATACTATACCTGGTACTATTGGGCCTCATTGCCCTTAACGTACCGGATAGCCTGTTGGACGCGTTTAAGAATATTACAAATAGTTTGGATGCATCAACCAGGAATGTTAATACTGGTTTGCAAAACACATACAGCGCTTTTGAGGCTACAAAATTGAAGGAACAACCTGAAAGGGCTAAACCTATTTATGATAAAGCTAAACAGGCAAGTGCTATAGCTGCAGAACTAAATACCTACATTGAACAGCTAAAAGCGAAGCTGATTCAGGAAGGTGGCGGGATTAACCCGGAAATTGATGACGTTGATGCCCGGGATAACCTGGATATATCGCCCCGTATCATGATCAATCAAAAAAATGGGGAGAAACTGAAAGCTAAAATTGATGAAACCCGTCAAAGGTTGATGGTAGCTTTGGGTAAAGACAGCGCAGGCGTACAGTTTTCACTAAATACCGTAGCACCTAAACCGCATGGGGATGTTAAAAAATCATGGCAGGAAGCTAACTTTGGTGATGGCATACCTTTAGGCGCGGCCCTCACTACTTTAGCCAAAATTGAAGCTGATAGCAAAAACGCCGAAAACGAAGTAGTTAAAAAATTATTAGGTAAAATTGACCAGGCCCAGGTTACGCTCGATAAGTTTAGCGCAGTAGTGGTAGCTCCAAGCAGCTATGTCATTGCCGGGCAGCCATATACCGCCCAAATCTTTTTAACTGCTTACGATTCAAAATCAAATCCAGATATTACTGTTAATGGCAGCAGGGTATCTGTTACAGATGGTAAGGGGAATTATACCATTACCGCGAGCGGCGAAGGAAAACATACCGTAGAAGGTTTTATCACGGTTAAAAACAATACAACCGGTAAAAATGATTCGTATCCTTTTAAGCAGGAATATACAGTTGCAAGGCCTTCGGCAGTTATTTCTCCTGATAAAATGAACGTACTTTATATCGGTGTACCGAATCCTATTTCGGTATCTGCGCCAGGCGTAGCAGCCAGCGACTTAAACGTGCATTTTAGTGGTGCGGGTTCTTTGAGTGGTTCGGGCGGGCATTATACAGCTATTGTAAACAGCATAGGCAAAGCTACAATTTCTGTTAGTGGTGCAAAAGGAGCGGTATTGGGCTCAACACAGTTCCGTATCAAAAGGATCCCTGACCCTAAACCACAGTTTGCAGGTAAAAGCGGAGGTAACACCAGTTCGGCCAACATCAGAGCACAGGACCGGCTTTTTGCCCAGCTGGATAACTTTGACTTTGATGCTAAATTTAACGTAACGCACTTTACAATGCTGGTTGTAAAACCGCGCCAGGATGCCATTATTTTATCAGGCTCGGGCGGTGAATTAACCGGCGCTATGCGTAGTGCTTTAAATACAGTTACACCAGGAACTACTGTTATATTTAAGGATATCGTTGCGGTAGGTCCTGACCATTCACCGAGGTCACTTGACCCGATTGTATTATCCGCAAATTAAACGCGTATGAAAAAGAGAATTTTAGTTGTTATCCTGTGCCTGGCTTGTGCAAGCGCTTATGCGCAAAAAAAGCGCACCAAGAGGCCGCCGGCAAAAAAGACAACCACTGCCAGGCAAACAACTCAGAAACCTGTACAGGTTCAGCCGGATAATGTTACCAGCCAGCAACCCCTTGATACTGCAAGTAAAATTGCTGCAAAACCTTTTGACAGGCCGCTTGACGGCTATTACAAAAAGAACAATATTTTAAACGCCAAGGTTACGCCGTATCCTAACTTGCGTGAAAATGATGTAGCATTTGCCAAACGCGTTTGGCGCGAAATTGATGTACGCGAAAAAATGAACCAGTACCTGGCTTCACCCAAAGGCCGTTTAATTGATGTATTGCTTGACGCCATAGCCAAAGGCGAGCTTACAGCATATGACCCAACCCCGGGTAAAAAGGATGATCCCAATGGCGATGGTTTTACTACTCCCTTAACAGGTGCACAGGCCCGTGGTCGTTTAGCATCTGACAGCAGCGTGGTTGAAAAGCGCGATAAGGATAATAACGTTATATCATCTACGCTTGTTGCAGGTGAGTTTAATCCGGATAGCGTACTTAAATTCCGCATTAAGGAAGATTGGATCTTCGATAAACAGCGCTCCGTATTTGAGCCCCGGATTATAGGTATTGCTCCCTTGGTTAAACCTAAAGGTACAGGTACACTTGACATTGATTTTCAGCCTGCTTTTTGGATCTATTTTCCTGAAGCACGTGCGGTACTTGCAACCAAAGAAGTGGTTAGCCGTAACAGTGATGCCACAGGCTTGAGCTTTGACGACGTGTTTATAAAACGCATCTTTACCAGTTATATCGTTAAAGAAAGTAACGACAAAGATGAGCGTATAAAAGATTATGCTCAGGGCATTGATAAGCTTTACGAATCAGAAAGGGTTAAGAAATCCCTTCTTGACTGGGAGCTTAACCTTTGGCAGTACTAATACATTAAGATTAAACAAGATTTAAGACAGGCGATGAATTTTCATCGCCTGTTTTGTTAAGACCCGTTTTCTCGGAAAAACGGCTAAGATTTTTCGTCGCGCCTTCTGCCGTGCTTTGGCCGGTAAACATTTGATAGGATAGTTATTGTTCATCCCCTTTTCATATGCGATTTTCACCCCAGGCCTGACCAATCGCTTACTCCTTTCTACCAACTCCCCCAAAATTCCGACCAACGCCTGAAATAGCGATAAATAAGGCGTTTTCGGGTTTGCCGAGTGCTTTTGAGACTTTGTCTATATATATCTACAGCTGGTATAACACTTTTTTGTGATCAAAATATATGTTGTTCATTTGATCATTGAAAACAACAGCACAACATATTTAAACATTAAAACCTTACGATCATGAAAACCTCAATAAAATTATCAGCCTTATTTGTATTATTAACCGCAGGTGTATTTGCTACCACAGCAGCCAAAGCCGACGAAGGCAAAGTCGATGTTACCCCTAAAGCTAAAGAAGTTGTAAGCTTTAAGGCCCTTGATCACGACCGCGGGTTGAAAGTGAACTTTGCAAAATCTGAAAGCGGAAGATCAACGGTAAAGGTTTACAATAAAGACAATGAGCTTTTATTGAAAGACATTGTGCCAAGCAAAACTGACGTAAGCAAGGGTTATGTATTAACCGGTTTGGAAGATGGTGAATACACTATGGAGATCACTGCCGACAAACAGGTAGTTAAAAAATCAATCCATGTTTATCAGGATGGCGATCAAAAATCATTTTATATCGCCCAGTAATAAAAATCACAATGTCAATATATTAAAAAGAGGCTGTATCATAAATCATGGTACAGCTTTTTTGTTGAAAAAAAAG
>CBIHRB010000031.1:0-59113 GCA_966212355.1 uncultured Mucilaginibacter sp. | reverse complement strand
ATCTTTGTCATGCTTAGTTGTTAACCTTTTTGTCAACCTATTTCAGGACAGGACACATACGAGCTTTGAGCTTTTTGCTTTAAGCCTTAAGCTCTTTTAATAACATATATAAATACTATTTACAATGGCAAGAGTAGCGTTTAAAATGAAACTTCATGAAGGTAAAACGGCTGAATATAAGGTGCGTCATGATACCATCTGGCCCGAATTGAGCAGTTTGCTTAAAGATGTGGGGATCAGTAACTATTCTATTTTTTTAGATGAGGATACGCATTGGCTATTTGGTGTGATGGAAGTTGAAGATCAGGAAGCCCTTTATCATTTGCCTGGAAGTCCCATTATGAAAAAATGGTGGTTGTATATGGCAGATATTATGGATACTAACCCCGATAATTCGCCGGTGAGTATCCCTTTGAAAGAGGTTTTCTTCTTGCCATAGATGTAGCAAGTTTAAAACAATTGTTATGCTGAGTGTTTAAATCAGGTGGCCTCTGAAGGTGAAAGACATCTCCACGCCGTCATGCTGAACTTGTTTCAGCACCCCACAAGAAAGGTAGGCGATTTGCTTAGCATGTGGCTTCGCGAGTGAGGTGTTGAAACAAGTAATCAACATGACGATAGTTTTTGAATTACATCATTATAAAGAACGAAGCAATCCCAAACTATACAGATCGGCTCTGCAAATCGAGGGATTATTTCGTTCCTCACAATGACGCTTTTATATTATATTAAAAACCATTTCTGCTGTTTTGTTCTCTCTTAACATTATGCTAATATGGCAACCTTACATTTGAGGCAAAACAACTCTTTGGCATGTATCCTGCACTTACTGATGAAGCGTTGATGGGGCTTATACAGCAAAGCAACCCCGTTGCCCTTGAAACTCTTTTTAACCGTTATTACAAAACCCTATGCCAGCTGTGCACGGTGTACACTAAAGATTATACGGTTGCCGAAGAGATTACTGCCAATCTTTTCATTAAACTTTGGGATAACCGCGATACTGCCATTCTTAATGTAAAGAGTTACTTGTTTGTTGCCGCCAAAAACCTCTCCTTAAATCATATCCAGAAAAAGAAAGATCCGGTACATTCTATCGAAGATATCGATCTGCAGGGTTATGTGTTAAAAGACAGGGATAACCCTTTCAAAATCCTTTCGGGCCGCGAATCGTACAATAAAATTTTAAGCCTGATTGATACGCTGCCAACCAGCCAAAGGCAGGTATTGCTCATGAGCCGTATCGATAATCTCGACAAAAACGAAATAGCCAAAGTGTTGGGTATCTCTGTACGTACAGTTGAAACCACACTTTACCAGTCTATCAAAAAACTCCGCCAGCTGCTAAAAGGGCAGCACAATTTTACTTCCGAGGGTTAATGTGAGTTCTGGTTAAAAAAATGTCATTTCGACGAACAGGGGGGGCTGCGATGCCGGAGTGAGGAGAAATCTTCTGCGCCCTGCTATGAACTCTGTAAATTGTCGTTTCTGACGTAGAAGATTTCTCTTTCGCCCCGGGTACTCGGCCCCCGCTGCTCTATCGAAATGACAATTTTTATTAATTGGGCTTGATTTCTCTTAACCGAGCTTATATGGTAGTTAATGATTTCTTAATGTAAACTTAACTTTTTCGGCTACGTATCGGCTACGTAAAATCAGTCTTTAAGTTCAGAGACAGATTTAATGGAAGATAATAGTTACCGCTTAATAATTGAATATTTTGAAAAAACCATCAGCGATGATGGCTTAACGCAATTGCAGGAGTGGATTGAGGAGAGCCCGGAAAACCTTGCCCAGTTCAGCGAAACCATCCAGATCCTGGAAGCATCCAAAGCATACTTTAAACAGCCCAAACACACCGAAAGCACCTGGGCTAAGATTAATGCACATATAACCCAGCCTCAAACACCTGTAATTAAACGCAGTCTTAAATTCAACTGGGTAACTTATGCTGCTGCCTGCCTGCTTATTTGTACTACCGGTTGGTTTGGATACAGGTATTTCAAACAATCACAGGCTTTGGTTTATGAGGAGATCAGCAATGCCGATGGCAAGCATTCTAAAATACAATTGCCCGATAGTTCGATAGTTTATCTTGGTGGTGGCAGTAAACTCAAATACGTCAAAAACTTTAGCGGTGAAAAACGTGATGTAATACTTAACGGCGAAGCTTTTTTTGATGTGGTTCACCAGGCTAAGCCTTTTGTAGTTAAAAGCGGTGACATTACCACCGTGGTATTGGGTACTTCGTTTAATATTAAAGCCTACCTGGCTGATCATAAAGTAGCTGTGACCGTGCAAAGCGGTAAAGTAGGGGTAATGGCCAATGTGCAGGGAAAACCTCAAATGGTTAAATACCTGGTAAAAAATGAAGAGATCAGCATCAACACCCAAAACGGTATCTACACATTTAACAACACTGATGCATCGGCAGTAAGCTCATGGATCAATAACGAATTTGTTTTCTATAACACAACTTACAGGGAGATAGCCGCTTCGCTTGAGCATCATTACGGCGTTAAGATCAGGTTTACAGAACAGGACCTGGGCAATGTAAGGCTTACAGCCAAATTAAGGGGAATGACATTGACAGATGCCATGGAAACTCTTAGCGCGCTATCCGGATTGGGCTACACGCAAAAAGGCAATCAGCTATTTATTTCAAACAATAATCAAAAAGGAGGAAGCATAATGAAATAGTATTTACCCGGCTATTGGTAAAAGCCTGGACGTTGCTGGTAACAACCCCAGGCTTCAGAATTTTGACAATTTAAACTCACGGTTAGACAAGTATAAATTAAAGTAAATATATGAAAAAGTTATGGTTATTAACCATGCTGTTCTTTTTACAATTGCCTTTTGGCGGCATAAACGCTAAGGCTCAAACAGTAACAAACAAAAGGATCACGTTTGGTGCCGAGGGCACCATGCTAAAGGATGCCTTTCAGCAAATTGAAAAATCAAGCGACATCTCCATTAGCTATAACAATAGCCTGCTTGATGATAAACGCAAAATACATGTAACAAAAGCAGAGCGCTCTATAGGCGAAACTCTTGACCTGCTTTTAAAAGGAACTACCTGCACTTACAGAGCGGCAGGGGAACGAAATATCCTCATCATTGCAAAAACACAGGATAGGGGTAGCATTAAAGGGAAAGTGGTTGATGAAAAATCAGAACCACTTCCCGGTGCTACTGTGAAAGTTCCGGGAACCGGGGCTACAGCTATCAGCGGTGTTGACGGTTCATACACGTTAAATATTGTGCCGGGTACTTATACGGTCGAGGCAAGCTTTATCTCGTACGAAACAAAAAGGATTCAGAACGTAAGAGTTAGCTCAAATGCAAACACTGTTTTAAATATCACGCTTAGTCCGGCCGATAATAAACTTAATGAGGTTGTGGTAACGGCGCTTGGTATCAAAAGGGAAGATAAAAGTTTGGGCTATTCAGCCCCGGTTATTAAAGGTGATCAGCTAACCAGTGCCCTTTCGGGTAACTGGACTGATGCATTATCAGGCAAGGTAGCCGGTTTAAACCTCATCCGTTCAAACAGCGGTCCGGCAGGATCAAATAAAATTATCCTGCGTGGTGAAAATAACCTTACTGGTGATAACGAAGCCCTAATAGTGGTTGACGGTGTGGTAATTAACCAGGGCAGCGGCAGGCGTACAAGTAATTCAGGCGAATCGGCCTACGGCACCAGCAGTGATAATATGCCTGCTGATTATGGCAGCAACCTGAATGATATCAACCCCGGGGATATTGAAACGGTAACCGTACTAAAAGGTCCGGGTGCGGCGGCACTTTACGGTCAGCGCGGTGCTAACGGTGCCATTATCATTACCACAAAATCGGGTAAAAAACATAGTGGCCTGGGCATCACCTTTAACTCAAATGCAAGCCTTGAAAGTGTAAACCGCTGGCCCGATCTGCAATATGAATACGGACAAGGTACGGCGGGTTCTCGTTATTATTCGTACGGTGCCGGTCCTGATGGTGCAAGTACCAGCTCGACAAGTTCGGCTTACGGACCTAAATTTGATGGGCAATTATTTTATCAGCTTGACCCGGTTACTCAAAAACAAAGCACAACACGTACGCCATGGGTGCCATACAAAAACCAGATCCGTGGTTTTTTTGATGTTGGCCAAACTTTCACCAACTCGGTAAGTGTTGACGGCGGCAGCGATAAAACAACCGCCCGTTTCTCGGCAACCAACGTTACCAATCACTGGATAACCCCGAACACAGGATATACCCGTAACAGCATTGCTTTATCGGTTAACTCCAAAATCAATGATAAGTTAACCATCAATGCAAAAGTAAATTACAATAATAAAAACAGCGATAACTTACCTGGCGCGGGCTATGGTAATCAGTCATTGATGTACTGGTTTATTTTCTGGCAGCCCAATGCCGATCTGAACTGGTTAAAAAACTACTGGAAAAACGGGCAGGATGGTAAAGCCATATTTTATCCTTTCAGCTCGTTCCCTGAAAACCCCTACGCAGTATCAAATGAGTTTATCAACAAGTCAAACCGTAACTCGGTTACAGGAAACGTAGAGGCACTTTATAATGTCACAAAAGAGTTTAGCGTACAGGTTCGTGCTACTTTAGACATGGGCTATGAGCAGCGCGCACAGCAGCGTCCATATGATGCCGGAAGTAAATACCCGAAAGGCTCGTACCGTACACAAAACATTTATTCGGAAGAGCAAGGCGCCGATTTCCTGCTGAAATACAACAAGAAAATAACCCACGATGTTAACATTACCGCTACAGCAGGCGGCAGTATGCTCCGCAATAATTATAACCGCGATGAGGTGCGTGCCGATTCACTGGTATATCCGGGTGTATATTCAATGGCTAACAATGCTGGTCCGCTGGTTACGCTGCCGTATAAATCAAAATATGCTATCAACAGCTTCTACGGCTTATTGTCGACATCTTTTAAAGACTATTTGTATGTGGATTTAACAGCCCGCCAGGACTGGATCAGCACGCTGGCTACAGCAAACCGTACCGATCAGGTAGGGTTCTTCTACCCATCGGCAAGCATGAGCTTTTTGCCATCTGAGGCATTCAAGCTGCCTAAGTTTATCGATTATGCAAAAGTGAGGGCATCACTTGCTGGTGTTGGTAGTGGCACAACAAACCCTTATCAAACCTCATTTAACTATGTATCGGCAGGTAGTACTTATGCAGGTGGTTTGCAAAACCCGCGTACGCTGTCAAACCCCGATCTGAAGCCTTTACGCACCACTACATTAGAAATTGGTGCCGAAACAAGGATGTTCAACAACCGTTTAGGTTTTGATATTGCTTTATATAGCGGCAATACTAAAAATCAGATTCTGAGCCGTACTGTTGATCAGTCGTCGGGTTATAGCCAGGCAGTTATTAACGTAGGTAAGGTAAGCAACAGGGGTATCGAGATTACATTGAACGGTACGCCTGTGCGCAAAGCCAACGTGTTTAGTTGGAATGTTACTGCAACCTTCAGCGCCAATAAAAATACCATTGAACAGCTTGCCGATAGCGCGGTAGTGCTGCGTAACGGCCCAACCGGCGGCGGCCAGATCGTAGCACGGGTAGGCGGCAGCATGGGTGATATGTTTGGCCGTGGCTATTTACGCTCGCCCGACGGGCAGATAGTATATGACGCGTCGACAGGGTTTGCCAAACTATCAAACGACCTGGTTTATCTGGGCAATACTATCCCTAAATGGAAAGCAAGCATGGGGCATGATTTCAGGTATAAGCAATTTAACTTGCACCTGCTGTTTGATGCGCAGGTTGGTGGCGTATCATACTCGCTTTCAAACTATAAACTGGCCGAGCAGGGTAAAACTACACTTACTTTACCGGGCAGGTACAATGGTATCATTGGTAAAGGCGTTATCCAAAACCCTGATGGAAGCTACAGACCGAATGATGTTATTGCAACAGATATCGACGGCTACTATCGCTCACACTATGGCATTGATAATGCTGAAGGCAATACGTTTTCAACCAACTTCCTGAAATTCCGCGAAGCAAGGTTTGACTATTCATTGAGCCCGCGTTTGGTTAAACGCCTAGGTTTAACGCGCGCTACAGTAGGTGTATATGGACGCGACCTGTACATCTGGACTAAGTGGCCAATCTTCGATCCTGAATTTGGAACACTCTCCGGTAGTGACATTGTGCAGGGATTTGAGATTGCACAATTTCCATCAACCCGCACATTTGGTTTTAACATAGTTATTGGCATTTAATAATTAACAATATGAAAAGGAACGGATATATACTTATATCAATGATGATGTTGTTCGTTAGCATTATGTCGTCATGTAAAAAAGATTTTATTGAGCTTAATACCGATCCCAATGGTACGCCAAATGCCCTGCCTCAGCAATTGCTGGCACCGGCGCTGGTAAACACTTTGGGTACTAATATGCTTCGCGCTCGTAATTTCAATAACGAACTGATGCAGGTTACTGTTGATCCCGGCGATTCGGAAGGCAAAGTGTTCAGGTATGATATCAAACGCACCTGGGCCGATGCTACCTGGAATGCCTGGTATACACAGTTAACCAACTTTAAAGATATTTATAGCATAGCCAGTAAGGAGGTTACCTACAACAAAACGTATATGGGCATTTCACTTATTTGCCAGGCGTGGTTATATTCCCTGCTTACCGATACTTATGGTGATGTGCCTTACTTTGATTCAAACAAAGGCAAAGACGGAAACTTTACGCCTAAGTTTGATAAGCAGAAAGAGATCTACCTGGATATTTTCAAAAACCTGGAAGCAGCTGATACCCTGCTTAATGCCTCAGCAAATGTTGTAGCAGGAAGTGATCCGGTATTTAACGGTAATGCTTTAAAGTGGCGCAAGTTTGGTAATTCGCTCTATCTACGGTTATTGTTAAGGGTATCGGGTAAAGCC
This sequence comes from uncultured Mucilaginibacter sp., assembly GCA_966212355.1. Taxonomy (GTDB): domain Bacteria; phylum Bacteroidota; class Bacteroidia; order Sphingobacteriales; family Sphingobacteriaceae; genus Mucilaginibacter. The sequence continues at coordinate 52,173 of CBIHRB010000031.1, read as the reverse complement.
GATGTTTCTGCACAAGTGATAGCCAAGATCAAGCAGATTGTTGATACTAACCCTGCCGATTATCCGATCATGGCAAGTAATGACGAGTCGGCGGTTTTAAGGTGGACGGGTTCCGGTGCTTTAACCTCTCCATTTATAGGTGGCGTACGTGAGCAGGACTGGAGGCAACCCGGCCTTTGCGAATTTTTTGTGAATAATCTCGCTAAATGGGCCGATCCAAGGTTGGTTAACAATCGCTGGTCAATTTCAAGTTACCAGGGTGGTATTCAGGGTATCCCGAGCGGTTATGCTCCCGGTCAAAATATCGGTATTAAGTCCTATTTCCAGTCAACTACATCAGCAAATACATTGATGAACGATCCGTTGATGGGCAATATTATGAACTATTCAGAATTGCAATTTATCCTGGCCGAGGCTGCTGCCAAGGGCTGGATCGCAGGAGATGCGGCCTCTTATTACAAAAATGGTGTACAGGCTGGTATCACTTTCTGGATCCCGACTTATACAACTCCTATAGATACCTATTTAGCAGGCGCCGATATTGTTTGGGACAATGCCGCTCCGCTTGATGAAAAAATGGAGATGATCCATGTTCAAAAATACTACTCCATGTTTTACACCGATTTTGAGCAGTGGTTTGAGTATCGCCGTACCGGTCATCCGGTATTGCCAAAAGGTAACGGTTTAAGGAATAACGGCATTATGCCGGCAAGGCTGCAATACCCGGTTTATGTACAATCGGCCAATCCCGATAGTTACAAGGCTGCTGTGGCAGCGCAGGGTGCAGATGAGATTAGTACACAGGTATGGTGGCAAAAACAATAGCAAACTGGTTTTAAACTAAGAGATCCATAAAATGAAAAAGATATATTTATTACTGGTGCTTGTAACAACTATCAGTATAAATTCATGCAAAAAGAATAACTATGCCGAAGGCACGTTAAGCCCGATCATTGCCGTTGTTGACCTGAAAGGAATTTACAAAGGCTCGGATGTTGTGCTAAGCAGCAGCAATATGGGCGGAGCAAAGGAAATAGTAGGTGTGGTGATTTCAAACGCGGCGGCAGGCAATTGTCCGGCCGGTGTATTAGTAGTACAAAATAACAGGAGAAATGCAGTTAGGGGGATTTCTCTTGAAATAGGCAGCGCAGCTGCAAATTATTTTCCAGGCGATTCGGTAATAGTACAGGTTGAGGGCGCTACGCTTACCAAAGTAAATGGTAGCATGCGTGTTAAAGGCCTTACCGAAAGCTCAGTGAATAAAGTTGCCACGAATAAAGCCGTTAAAGTGCAGTCGGTTCCATCAGCAACGTTGCTGGCATCGCCCGATGTTTACGAAGGTACACTGGTTACGATAGCTAAGGCAGTAACCGACCCGGAGCCGCAGCAGGGCGAAACCTACTCGGGTGATAAAACACTTAATGACGGTTTCGGCAAAATAATAATGCATACAGAAGCCAACGCTGCTTTCGCAACTACCGAATTACCGTTCAGCGCTAATTTTACAGGCATCCCGTTTGCGGTAACCTCAGGCACCGATACCAAAATTCAGCTTTGGCCGCGTACTATTGATGATGTATTTACGCTTGCAGCAACCAAACCATCGCCGATCATCATAACCGGTTACCTTACCAATCCTTCAGGCAGTGATGCAGATTATGAATATATCCAGTTCAAGGCAACCAAGGATATCGACTTTTCAGTAACCAATTATGCCATTGTAACCTGTAATAATGCAGGCACTAACCCGGCACCTGCCAATGGCTGGGCTCAAGGTTTGGCAAAAACTTACAAGTTTAACCTTACATCGGGCACAGTTAAAAAAGGCCAGTTCTTTTACGTAGGGGGCAATAAAAATATCTGGGGCAAAGGCTCAACCGATATCAGCTCATCAAACTGGATCAACAGCACCATGTATGCCGAAGTGCCGGGTGCCGATTTCGGTAATGTAACTACCAACCTGTTAGCTAACAGCGGTAACGTGGCTGGTGTTGCCGTTTTTGCAGGTATAACAGTTAATGCCTCAAGCGTTCCGCTTGATGTGATCATGTACGGTGGCGGCGGTACGGTTTATTCTGCCGGTCCGCCGGAGATTGGCTACCGCATTACCAATACCGATTACTATAGTACCATTAACCCGGTAACCCGTACTGACCAGGGCTTTTATGGAGGCGGTACCAATACCTCAAAGCTCACCTTACCAACCGATGGTTTATTTAGCCAGTTAGGAGGTGTTTATGATGCCCTTACCGGCAGGTGGGTAAGCGGCAGAACTGTTACCAGCGTTACACTTACATTGACATCGCCAATAAGCACAATTGAAACAACTACAGGCGTAACAACAATTCAGAACTAAAAAAGCATAAAGGCCGGTGGTAAATTGATAAGAATAAAAAGCGTCGGATAGTGCGATTCCCTCTCGAGAGGGGTGGAGGGGTGTGTTTCTGCTTCGATAAGCAAGTCGCAAAACACACCCCTGCCAACGCTCTACCCAAAGCGCCCCCTCTCAAGAGGGGAACTTATATTTATCACCGGCCTTTTTTCTTCCACACTACCAAAGCTCAGCACCTGTTTGAGCTTCGAAAATATTACCAAATGAACAGAAGATCATTTTTACAGGGCGTAGGTCTTATAACGGGCGGCGCGTTCATCTCGCTGCGTGCCGACGCTCTTACTCAAATATTAAAAGAGGATACAGTTAAAGGCCGTGTTACATCAGGCAAAAAAGGAATTAAAGGCGTAGTGATATCCGACGGTTTTTCGGTAGTGCTTACTGATGACAAGGGTAATTACGAGCTTACTCCCAATGAAAAAGCCAAAAGCATTTTCATGAGCACACCCTCGGGCTACGAGTTTAAAACAGATTATAACGTAGCTAAGCATTACGAAAACATAGGCGGCAGTTCGCATTTTGATTTTAAACTGGAGGCTTTAAAGGCAGATGACAATAACCATCATTTCATTATCTGGGCCGATCCGCAGGTGAAAAACAAAAAGGATGTAAAGCAGATGATGGATACTTCGGTTCCGGATACCATTGCTACCATAAAATCATTAGGTAAAAACGCACTGGTACACGGCATTTGTGTAGGCGATATCGTATGGGATAACCATGAGCTTTTCCCCGCTTATAATGAGGCAGTGGCTCAAATGGGAATCCCATTTTTCCAGGCCATAGGTAACCACGATATGGATTACCGTATGGGCGGTGATGAAACCTCGGATGTTACTTTTAAGCAGATTTATGGGCCAACTTATTATTCATTTAACCGGGGCAAGGCTCATTATGTAGTATTGGATAATGTTCGTTACCTGGGTGTCGAGCGAGAGTACGATGGCTATATCACCGAAGACCAGCTAAACTGGCTGGCAAAAGATCTGCAATACGTTAAGAAAGATCAGTTGCTGATCATCAACCTGCATATCCCGGTTTATAATCAGGTAAAAAATAACCAGGATTTTTATAAAGTTTTGAATGGCTTCAGCAATGTACATATCATGTCGGGCCATACGCATTACCATGATAATAATATCACCAATGGCATTTTTGAGCATAACCACGGCACAGTATGCGGCGGCTGGTGGACAGGCCCCATCTGCGTTGACGGTACTCCACGGGGTTATGGCGTATATTCGGTTAACGGTACCGAGCTGAAATGGTACTATAAATCCACCGGCTTGCCTGCCGAAAACCAGATCAGTGTTTATGCCGAAAAACTAACCGACCAGATGCGCCTCATTGCCAACGTTTGGAACTATGACCCCGAGTGGAAAGTTGTGTATTATTTAGATGACAAACCGATGGGAGCGTTGTCAAAAGAACAGGGATATGATCCCTTATCGGTAAGTTTGTATAAAGGTGATCAGTTACCGGCAGGCCGGCATTTTGTGGAGCCTCATGAAACAAGTCACCTGTTTGTAGCGCATTTTGAGCCATCGGTTAATAAAGTTAGGGTTGAAGCTACAGATCGTTTCGGAAATAAATATTCAAGCGAATTAGATGCAAAATAAATTGAACATTGTTACCGGTATAAGTCTTATCTTGTTATCAGGCTTTACTGTTGTTAAAAAGATGGAACTAAAAAATGCAGATTTCCCCTCATTCAGTGCCGAAGCACATCGCGGCGGAAGGGGACTGAGGCCCGAAAACACCATTCCGGCTATGAAAAACGCTATTGATCTTGGTGTTGTTACCACGCTGGAGATGGATACGCATATTACCGCGGATGGGCAGGTGGTTTTATCGCATGATGAATATGTCAACCCGCTGTTTTCGCTTACGCCCGATGGTAAGGAAATCAGCAAGGAAGAATCAAAAAACCTGATCCTCTATAAAATGAAATATGAGGACCTGAAAAAGTATGATGTAGGCTCAAAACCATACAGCAAATTTCCGCGCCAGCAAAAGATCAAAACCTATATGCCGCTGTTGTCTGAATTGATTGATTCGGTACAGCATTATATTAAGGGAAATCATAAAAAGCCGGTATTCTACAACATCGAAACCAAATGCTCACCCGAAGGTGACGGTATTTATAACCCAAGTCCGGATGAATTTGCGGATAAGCTGATGGCTGTTCTGATCGAAAAGAAGATCCTGCCTTACGTGGTGATCCAGTCGTTTGATAAACGCACACTACAGATTATCCACAAAAAATACCCCGATGTACGTACTTCTTATCTTATCGAAAACAAAAAATCGTTTGAAGATAACATGGCCGATTTGGGTTTTACCCCATTCATCTACAGCCCGGACTATAAACTGGTTGATGCCGACCTGGTAAAGAAATGCCATGATGCAAAGATTAAAGTATTACCATGGACAGTAAATACCAAAAAGGAAATTGAACAGCTTAAAAGTTTAGGTGTTGATGGTGTGATTACTGATTATCCGGATTTGTTTTAAGTGGGACTATAAATAAAAACATAACTTCTTGCGCTCATTTATAATGAGTGCTTAAAATGGGCTTGCGTTTGTAACGCAACCGGGCGATGCAATCGCCAAACCCTGTTAAGCGCTCGTTTGCAACCTACCGTGTACCCACATCTTGCTAAACGTCGCGTCTAAATAAACTTTTTGTCATTTCGAACGAACCAGGGTGGATTTTTGTGCGCGGGAGGTGAGGAGAAATCTTCTACAAGCAGCCATTCCGCCTTGAAAGGAGTATAAGATTTCTCCTCGCGCCCCGCTTTTCCCTGCGCTTGCTCGTTCGAAATGACATTTTCTTCTAATAAAAAGATATGGGTACACGGTAGGTTGCAAACGAGCGCAAGTTTTAATCTACAGCAGCCACGCCAAATAAGCTGAATGTAATGTCAATTTCCGATAATCTAAACATTAAATTTAAATGTGATATTGCAATTGTTAAAACGTTTTATCACATTTAAGCAACAACCAATCATGTTTAAGTTAAAAGCTATTTGCTTTATTGCGATTTGTGCTGCGTCCCTCTCACTAAAAGCACAAACGGCACAGCAGCCTGTAAAACCGCTTGCCCGGCTTCAGCAGGAATTTGTCGACCTGCGTTTCGGTATGTTCATCCATTTTAACATCCCAACCTATATGGATCAGGACTGGGCCGATCCTGATGCTTTGCCAACCATCTTCAATCCTAAAAAATTGAATTGCGACCAGTGGGCAAAGGCGGCAAAATCGGCCAACATGACTTACGGTTGCATCACCACCAAACATCACAGCGGTTTTTGTATCTGGGACACCAAAACAACCGATTATAACGTGATGAACAGCCCGTTGAAAAAGGATGTGGTTAAAGAATATGCCGATGCGTTTAGGGCTAACGGACTAAAAGTATTCCTGTATTATTCCATATTGGATACCCACCACAGGTTAAGGCCAAACATGATCACGCCAAAGCATATCGATATGGTTAAAGCTCAGATCACTGAGCTGATGACCAAATATGGCGAGATATCGGCCCTGATCATTGATGGTTGGGATGCTCCCTGGTCAAGGATCTCATATGATGACATACCGTTTGAAGAGATTTACACACTGGTAAAATCATTACAGCCAAACTGTTTGGTGATGGACCTTAACGGTGCCAAATATCCTGCCGAAGGCATGTATTATACCGATATCAAAACTTATGAAATGGGAGCGGGACAACGTGTATCAACTAAAGATAACCGGATGCCGGCCATTGCCTGTTTACCGCTGCAGTCAACCTGGTTTTGGGAAACAAAGCACCCGGCGGCTCCGGTTAAGGAGCCTGCTAAACTGGTTAACGATATCCTGAAACCGCTGAACAACGTCGACTGTAATTTTATCCTCAACGTAGCGCCTAACCGCAATGGTTTATTTGACGATAACGCCCTTGCCGCGCTTAAAGAGATAGGTAAACTTTGGAAAAACGAAGGCCCGGTAGCTAAGCTTTCTACATTGGATGCGCCGATCATTTCATCAAACATTGCAAAAAATCAGCCTGCAAGTTCAAGTTGGAGCGATGATTCGGCTATTATGGATTTTGCTAATGATGATGATTTTCATAGCTCATGGGTGTCAAATCCAACAGTTAAAAATCCATGGTACGAGATAGATTTTAAGAAAGATCAGGCATTGAACACCATTGTTATTGCTGAAGAAAAAGCGAATATTTCACATTATCGCCTGGAATATTACCTGAACGGAAGCTGGAAGCCATTGTTTGACGGTGACAATGCTAACAAGATTAAAGTTCATCGTTTTGACAGGGTATGGGCTGGTAAGGTTCGCATCTCGATAGATAAGGCCGATCACCAGGTATCAATAGCCGAGTTCCAGGTTTATAACGAAAGAAGATAATACACTATAACTGACTGAAAATTAATAAGGAAAACCCGCCCGCAAGGCGGGTTTTTTTGTTTGCTGTAACCCGTTTTTGTATATTAAAATGCCAATAAGCATTATTTTTTATAGCTGTTGCATTGGTATACTTGTAAAAACAATTTTAACCTATTTTATGAACCAAGCTCTGAAAGCAACACTCCTGTCTGCAGTTTTACCACTATGCATGCAACTGGCTGCGTTTAATGCAAACGCCCAAAACAATACTTTATGGTATAAACAACCCGCAAAGGTATGGACGGAAGCTTTACCTATTGGTAACGGCAGGTTAGGAGCCATGATTTTTGGTGGTGTTGATGATGAATTGCTGCAACTCAATGAATCTACCTTGTGGTCGGGCGGGCCGGTGAAGCAAAATGTAAATCCCGGTGCATTTCAGTATTTGGCCCAGGTAAGGGAAGCGTTGTTTAAAGGAGATTATCAAAAGGCGCATGAACTGACAAAAAAGATGCAAGGTTTGTACTCTGAAAGCTATCTGCCTATGGCCGATCTGCATATCAAACAAACATACAACGGCGATAACAGCGCCAACTATTATCGCGATCTGAATATCGGCAACGCTGTTGCTACAACAAAATATACTGTTGGCGGAGTAAGTTACAAACGAGAGATTTTTGCTTCGGCGCCTGATAAGGTTATCGTTATCCGGTTTACGGCTGATAAGACTAAACAGTTAAACCTTAAAATAAATACAAGCAGCCAGCTTCGTTTTCAAAAAGAAGTGTTGAAAAGCAAGGTACTACTGTTAAGCGGCAAAGCGCCTGCCCATGTTGAGCCAAGCTATGTTAATTCAAAAAATCCGATAGTTTATGCCGACGATGATAAGTGCAGGGGCATGCGGTACGAGGTGTTGGCAAAGGCCGTAAGCAGTGATGGTAAAATAACTGCCGATACAAGCGGGATCACCGTAAAAGGAGCATCAAGTTTAACATTGTATGTTACCGCTGCCACCAGTTTTAAAGCATATAACCAATGCCCTGACGGCGACGAAAAGGTTGCGGCTAAAAATCTTGATAAAGCTGCTGCCAAACCTTATGCGCGGCTGCTTGCCGCTCACCTGGCCGATTATCATCGCTTTTTTAACAGGGTAAGCCTTAAAATTAATGACACCAAGGGCAGTCATGCCGAATTGCCTACTGATGAAAGACTTGCGCTTTACAATAAGAATCAGGGTGCCGATCCAGGCATTGAAGCTCTGTATTTCCAGTATGGCCGTTACCTGCTCATCAGCAGTTCAAGAACACCGGGCGTACCTGCCAACTTGCAAGGGATCTGGAACAAGGAATTACGTGCGCCATGGAGCTCAAACTATACCAGCAACATCAACGTGCAAATGAACTACTGGATGGCTGAAGACTGTAATTTGTCTGAAATGCACCAGCCTTTATTTGAACTGATCAAAGGATTGTCGGAAACGGGCGCTGGTGTTGCTAAAGATTTCTACCATGCTAAGGGTTGGGTAACTCACCATAATACAGATATCTGGGCTTTGGCTAACCCGGTAGGTGACCTTGGTCATGGTGACCCTAAATGGGCAAACTGGGCAATGGGGGGCGACTGGCTAACCCGCCACCTTTGGGAGCACTATTTATATACCGGCGATAAAGCGTTTTTAAAAAACACAGCTTACCCATTAATGAAAGGCGCTGCCGAATTTACTTTTGATTGGTTGGTGCCCGATGGTCAGGGCCATTTAGTAACTGCACCGTCGATGTCGCCCGAAAATGATTTTATTTATGCTGAAGGTAAAACCGGGGATGTTTCTGTTTCTACTACAATGGATATGGGTATCATCCGCGATCTGTTTGATAACCTGATAGCAGCAACTAAGGTATTGGGTGTTGATGCCGCTTTCAGGGATTCACTCATCGCCAAAAAAGCAAAGCTGATCCCTTACCAGATAGGCAGCAAAGGTCAATTGCAGGAATGGTATAAAGACCAGGAATCGCCCGACCCGCATCACCGTCATGTGTCGCATTTATATTCAGTTTATCCGGCTAATGAAATTTCGATAGCCGCAAACCCAGAGCAGGCAGCCGCGGCTAAAAGATCGTTAGAGTTGCGCGGCGATGAAAGTACCGGCTGGAGCCTGGCCTGGAAAGTAAACCTTTGGGCCCGGTTAAGAGATGGCAACCATGCCTACAAACTTTACCGCGATCTGCTGCGCTTAACCGGCGAAAGTGGCTATAACTACAGCGAGGGTGGGGGACTTTATCCCAATATGTTTGATGCCCACCCGCCGTTCCAGATAGATGGTAACTTTGGTGGTACCTCTGGTTTAGCCGAAATGCTGCTGCAAAGCCAGGATGGTAATGTACATCTGCTACCTGCATTGCCCGATGCCTGGGCCAATGGTGAAATTAAAGGTTTGGTAGCAAGAGGCGCCTTCGTAATTGGCATGAAATGGGCAGCGGGCAAGGTTGTGACCGCTCAAGTGTTATCAAAAACAGGAGGCACCTGCCATATTATATCTAAATCTAAACTGACAGTTAAAGGTTTAAGTGCTACTCCGGTTAAAGTGAAAGAAGGGTACGAGCTGGTGATCAATACAGAAAAAGGCAAATCATATCAATTAGTAAGCAGCATATGAGCAACAGCAGGAGAAACTTTTTAAAGAAAGCGTCACTGGCCGGCGCAGCGGCAATGGCTACGCCTGGATTAGTATCGGCATCAACAAAAGATGATTACTATCTGCCTGATGATGGCGCTGGAAAAACATTCCTGTTCCAGGGAGATTCGATAACCGATGGCGGCCGTAGCTATGATAAAGACTGGAACCATGTTTACGGGCAGGGCTATGCTTATTTGATAACAGCCCGCATTAACTTTGACTATCCTGGTAGGGATTACCAATTTTTTAACCGGGGTATCAGTGGCAATACCGTAAATGATCTCGCATCACGCTGGCAAAAAGATACGTTGGATATCAAGCCCGATGTATTAAGCATACTGATAGGCATTAACGATGTGCACAGGATAATAATGCAGGGCGATAAAGCAATCGCCGATGATTTCGGTAATACTTATGACAGACTGTTAACACAAACTAAAGCCGCGTTACCCGATGTTAAGCTGATCATGTTAGAGCCTTTTATTTTATCAGTTGGTATGGTGAGCAAGAACCCGGATCTGTGGGCCTTAGAAGTTCAAAAGCGACAGGTTATAGTTAAATCACTTGCGTCAAAATTTAACGCCATTTTTGTGCCTTTGCAGGATGTATTCAACAAGGCATTGCAAAAAGCCAAAGCCGAGCATTGGATCTGGGATGGTGTTCATCCCATGCCCGCCGGGCATGAGCTTATTGCCCGGGAGTGGATGAAGGCGGTTAAAAAGCTGTATTAATATTCGTCATTAAGAACGAAAAACGGATGTCTGCGCTGTTGAAATCAGAGAGCTGCGCAGTTAGTGGAATAGCTACCCTGTTTTTTTATTATAAAACTTAATTGTTCCCTGCTATCATTTGAATCGCTTCTTCGCGGGTTTTTTGTTCAATGGCCATTACAAATTCAACGGGACCCCCACCTTTACCGCAACCAAAGCATTGAAAAATGTTTTTTTCGGGCGATACCATTAGCGATGTCGCCTGATCTTTATGAAAAGGGCAACGGCCTTTTAAATTTCTCCGGCTTTCTTCAAGCAGCACATATTTTGAAACAATTCGTACAAGATCGGCCTGTACCGGCGACAGATAATGAGATGCAGACATGTTAGGCAATAGAATGATAATTATCAGGCTGCGAAAGTAATTTTTTACCAGGTAGGAATAACGCATTGTTGAAAAAAAGCTGTACGCACTATCAAAGGTTTTGATGATCCTGGATGACGATATAAAATCAATCATCAGGAAACATTACAAAGATTATATGAACTGCATGCTTGATATTTATACGCTCGTAAACCATTAGGCAGCCGTTTCAGGACAAAGTTTTCTATTTTTATTTATTTTATAAAGAACAATATTCAAAAAATATCTTAAGCTTTTAACATTCAGTTAATATCAGGAGAATAATTTACATACGTAAAACCTGCATATGAAATTAGCTGATAAACCTGCCCGGTTAACCCGTTTTGAAGAAATTTACAGCGATACCTTTGACAATCTCAGGAATACTTTTTTAAAGCTGACACGAGATGAGGAACAAACCAATGATATATTACAAACAGCATATATAAAGCTATGGGAGAAACTTGATGAACTGGAAGACCATGGCGATTATACACCCATAATATACGTATATGCCCGTAACGTTTTCAGGGATGAACTGCGGAAAAGGTGCCGGCAGGAAATTGCCAGGGATGAATTAAAATACCTGGCAGCTGTGTCGGTTAGCTCGGAAGGTTCGGCCGAATTAAAGGAATACGAAAACATTGTTAAAGAAATTATTGATAAAATGCCGGTAAAGCGACAGCGTGTTTATCGCATGTTTAAGGAAGATGGCCTCAGCTACAAAAATATCGCGCTCAGCCTGGGTATTTCATCAAAAACGGTGGACAACCATTTGAATGAAGCATCAAAAGAAATAAGGAAACAGGTTAAACTCGCTTATCAAACAGGTAATTTATCATCGTTAACTGTGGTGCTGTTAGTTCAGCTGCTACTTGCTTAGTTTAGTAATGAACGGTGTAGCTTGCCTTAATGAATATTTATTTGATAAATTTATACTTAAGGTTAATATTAAAATTACACTAAATTAAACGATATAAAAATGTATTTTTGCAGATATCCGGATAAGAAATTGTCTGATGGATAAATTGCATTTTTTAAAAGGCCGGTTATTTGGAACCGGCCTTTTTCTTTTTTATGCTGATTGTTAATTGGGGTTATTTGAGTTGGGTATCATAGATGATAGTAGTAGTGAAAACACCGGCATCCGGGTCTTTTATGATGCCTAATGACATGACTTTGTTAGCTGTGAATTGCGACGACTGATTTTCGAATATGATTGTCGGTAACTCTGTGAAAAGATCAGCCAGTTTATTGTTGGTTATCGGATCGAAAAGCTCAAAGTAATAACCCCCAAGGCTTTGATCACCATGTTTAGGCGGCGGCAATTCTGTGTAGTTGTTAAATCCTGTTTTATTTATTCCTTTAACCACGGCCACTTCATCCGAAAAAAGATCACCCGCATCATTAAAATAAACTTCGTATATCTTCATATCTACTAACGCAGGTAGTGATTTTTCAAGATCAACAAATTGCACCAGGCTGTTTCCCTTTGCTGGCGTTATACTGCCATCGTAGCCGCCGCCAATAATTTTTAAACTGCCGGTATACAGAAAGGTCAGTTTGGTATTATTGTCTTTTACATTAAGCGCGGTATCAATTACCGGATTGCCCGATTTACCTGGCTGATATATCTTTACTTTATGGTTACCAACGTATGCCTTGATACTTTTAGTAGCAGATGGTGCTTTCAATGTATCTGTTATTTTACCATCAACATCAATTAAAAGCACACCTACATCTGCTGTAGTGGTTGAACTGATGTTAAAGCTGCCGTAGCTTCTTGCTTCAATAAGTTCCCCTTCTTTTTTGCAGGCAAAAAAGAACTGGCTGATAAGTGTAATTAAAAACAGGAGTTTGATTTTTTTCATAAAATTAATTTAAAAAGTACCGTGAGCGTTAACTCACGGTACTCAGATCTTTTAATTATAACCGGTCAGGATAAATTTTAATTAGTAAGCATTGGTGAAAGGCTCATATGAAGCCCAGCCACCGCTATCCCAACGAGCGGCAGTTTGTAAACCAAATGCACCTAAATAAGTAGGTGTGGTATCAAACGCGGTGAAAGTACCACCTGGGTGAGTAACAGCTAAACCGGTGAATACTGCACCGGTCCTGATACCGGCTGGCGCTGTTGTAAGGATCCTCCAATCCTGAGAAGCGCTGAACGGAGCAACCAGTTTAATTGTAGTATTAGGGTTTGCACCGGTTAATGAAGTTACTGCAGTTGAAGTTAAAGCAGCACCTGTAACAGCTGATGTGTATCCATGAACGTAGCTGTTTGAATACTCGCTGCCGGTAGTGTTGATCAAAGTAGCTCCGTTATTAAAGCCAAAATTAATTGAGTTACGCACTTTGTAGCTTGAATTTACACGGAACAGATGGCCAATACCTGCAGTTGGACCGGCAGTGGCGCCGCCAACAAAGGTAATGTTTGATAAAACGGGTTGTGTTACACGGCTTGCAAATGCACCGCCGGTGGTAACGATAGGAGAAGAGATATTATTGCTCTCGATACCGTTAGGGCTTGATGAGTAAGTAAAGTTTAGATCCTTAGCAGCAAGGGCAAACTGAATTGAACCCTGGTAACCTTGATCAAAATCCAGGTCATCGTCGTCATTGCCGTAAGAGATCAGAAATTTAGCGTTTACTGAACCACCAAAAAACTCAAAACCGTCATCAGCACCATATGATACCTGGATATGATCCAATGTAGTACCTGCACCAACACCGCCTAAGGTAAGGCCGTTTAGTTCGTTACCGTCGCTTACAACAACACCGGCAAATTCAATACGTACATTTTTCAGGATACCTGAATTATCAGTTTCGGTCGAACCACCATAACCAATTGCGTCTTTACCAGCTAAGCCCGCAGGAATCTGACCGGCAGGGATACCTTCAATTTGCGGTTTAGCCTGGTTGGTTGGGCCTTTGCCTAAAAGTACAATACCGCCCCAGTCACCTTTGGCGCGCTGGCCGCTTGCTTTAGCCGATGTAAACACGATAGGATTGGCAGTAGTACCTTGTGCATCAATTTTGGCGCCTCTCCTGATAACCAGGTATGAAGGGAAGCCGCTTGTAGTGTTGGCTGTTGCCAAACCTTTGATATAAGTACCTGCCTGTATGGTGATGGTAACAGTGCTGTCAACAAAGGTAGGACCGTTAATAAACCATACCTTATCATTTGTAAGGGTAATGTTGCTGGTAATAAGGCCGCTGATAGTACCGGTTGCTGTTGGCAGCGTATGGGTATCAGGGAACAACGCTTTTGATGAGCGGTCAAAATCGCCTTGCGGGGCAGTTACGCCTTCCTGTTTTTTACAGCTGCTAAAGCCTAAAGCCGCAGCAAGTACTAATAAACTGATGGATTTAAATTGCATTTTCATAGTGTGTTTTTTTAAATAAATAGAAATTTGGTTCTTTTTATTCAAGTGTTTTTTCGCTTCACCTTTAAGCCGGTAAGCAACTCGGGCTTCTTGTTTTTCAGGTAGATTTTTGTTTTCCTTTCTTCTTAAAATTTATATGATGGTTACAATTAAAAGCGATAAATGAAATTTAGCGTGGAAGTAGTGCCATACTTCCATGTAAATATTTTGGTGTCATAAGCTGGGTTATACCGTGTGCCTTTAGGATCAAGTTGGGCTGCGGGCAGAGGCGGCGTATTATCACCGGGATACGTATCAACAGAGGGTGTTTGCTCCGGGTGAGTTTTATTGCCCGGCGGATAAGCATTTACATAATAAAACATTTGGCTATTGAGCAAATTGTTGATGTTTAAACGGAACTCAGCTTTGTTGTTTTTCAGGAACTTGTAGCTCAGTTGCAGATCTATCACATCCCTGCCGTTTTCGTACTGGTCTTCGGCACGGTTTGGTGATGCGTAAACTATTCTGCTGCCATACCGGTTGTAAACAGCGTTAAAACCAAAATGGCTTCCGGTGTAAAGAATCCCCGCGTTAACGATATATGGCGATTGCCCGGTTAAAGGCCTGTCGCGCTTACTGGGTACGGGCTCTCCTTTGTCATTAACAGCAAACACGGAGCCCAGGTCAACGCTGGCTTTGAGGTAGGTAAAATTGCCCGAAAGGTACAGGTTTGACCAAAAGGGCGAAGATGTTGAAATGAAATTTAATGATTTTCGTACATCTACTTCAAAGCCTGTATTTTTCGCGCTTTTTAAATTGCTATATACGTAAGACCTCGGGACCTGATTTGGATAGAGAACCTCGATAGGGTTTTTAAAATCTTTATGAAAGCCCGATACAGATATGATTTCACCAGGCGAGAGATAATATTCATACCTGATATCAAAATTTTGTATGATAGTTGATTTCAGGTTTGATCCCCTTACAGACCTGAACAGGTCGAAATCAAAGTAGCTAAAATAAGAGAGCTCTCTGAAATCGGGGCGGGCAACCGTTTTGTAATAAGCAGCTCTGATATTCATTTTAGACGTTAGGGCGTAGATAGCATTTGCGGATGGCAGCCAGTCATCTTTTTTTGTAATAAGGAGGCTGTCTACAATAGGAGCTACCTGGTTACCCGGTACCGGCCGGCGTGTACGGGTAGATACCTTTTGCTGGTTGTGCTCATACCTTACCCCTGCTATTAATCTTATTTGTTTGGTAAGCTTGGCATCAAGCATACCATAAAAAGCATCGAGGTTTTGACGCCCCTTGTAACCGGTGCCTACTGTTTTATCAGCTATACCGTTACCATCAGCAATGGTAGGGAACAAGTACAGGTTCCCTTTGGCAAATTCGGCTGAGTTATATACATCGTAATATGCTAAACCATCGTAACGGCTATTACCTGTACCGTTGTCGCCAAAGTTCTTTATCCTGTAAAAATCTGTATGGTAATCGGCAGTACGGTAATTGCCCTGGTAACCAAATTTAAAAGCCTGGTTCAGTTTTAGCAGTTGAAAGGGCACCTGTATGTTTGCCTGCCAGGTGTATCGTTTTTCGGCGTAATCCGAATAATAGATACTGCCATTTTTTATATTGCTGTCGCTGAAGTTGTAAGTAAAGTAATCATCCGGGTTTGAGCTTCCGTTGGCTATTACCCTGTCCATAACCCGGCTAAACGGTTGATCGCGGTTTACGGTTGAAAGTGCAAAGCCGTAATCAGCCTTTATTTTGCGTTTGCCTAAAACATGCTCACCGGTAAAATTGGTTTGAAATAATTCATTTATAACGGTTTGATCACTGTAATTGTCAATCTTTGAGTTGTTGTTTTCACCGTCAATGCCGGCATAGGTAAAATACTTATCGCTAAAACGGCGGTTATAAGTGTTTTTTAAAGTGAACTTGTTGGTGCCGTTGATAAATCCGAGGTTAACACTGCCTCCCCATAGGGTATTGAATATATAATCCGTCCCTTTATAGTCGCTTATAAATGATTGATAAACATTGTGCTCATTTGCCAGCTGCTCATTACGGTAGGTTAATGCTGCAACAATGCCAAGGGTTGAATTATCTTTAAACGGGAAACTGTGTGCTGCTGTAAACTGGTAATTTTGAATAGGCTGTGCGGTGTATTTGCGTAAAGCCCAGTTGTTGGGCAGTGTCCCTAAAAACCTGGCGGCCTGCGCTTTTTCATCAGCAGTTGCCGTACCTCCTGAAATTTTTAAAGCAAGGTTATTATAATCAATCAGGCTCATACCTGTTGGTTTACGCTGGTAGTCATTGGCAAAGCCCCAATAATTTTTAGCACCGCGGTACCCGCTTATGAAATCCTTGCCTGTGGCTCTGTTGTTGTAACCGCTCCCAACGGTAAACTCTAAAAAAATTTCATCGGGTATATCCTTTGTGGTAATCTGGATCAATCCCCCCGAAAATTCGCCTGTGAGATCAGGGGTGGCGGTTTTATCAACAATTACATTATCAACCAGTGGGCTTGGGATAATATCAAAAGCAAAATCGCGGCGGTTGGGCTCGGTGCCGGGCAGTTGTGAGCCGTTCAGCATCACGTTGTTATACCGGTCGCTCATTCCGCGTACTACCACAAATTTGTTTTGAGATACCTGAAGACCGCTTACGCGGGTAAGTACCTGGGCAGTATTGTTATCCGGCGTACGGCTGATCTGCTCGGCAGTGATACCGTCAGATACCGCAGCGTTGTTTTTTTGGCGTGCATACAAGCCTTCAACAGAGGCCTTCTTATAATCAGATCTAATAACCACCTCGCTCAACGCGTTTGGGGCAGGTTTAAGTGCAATATCCAATGGTGTACTTTTGTCTTCATTTACAACAATGCCCGAGATTCGTTGTGATTGAAAGGAAATGTAAGTGATCTCAATGGTGTATGTTCCCGGAGGTACAACAAACAAATATGAACCATCAGGGCCGCTTTGCATAGCTTTATTGGCTTCTATAAGCTTAATTGTTGCACCGGGTAGTGTTTCGCCTTTATCATCAAGCACCTTCCCGGTAATTTTGCCATCTTTTTGCCGTTTTGCCGAAGTTTGTACCGGACGTTTTCCTATCCTTACCGATATTTCCCGGCCTTCAAGATTATATTCAAGCGCCAGATTTTTCTTCAGATCGGTTAAAACGATACCTAAGGGGGCGTTGCTGAATTTAAGGTTGTTAACTTTTATTTTTTTAGCGGCCTCCTTATCATAAAAAAAATCATAAGCCGACTGCTTTTTCAATTGAACCAACACCTCATCTAAATTGGTTGAAGCCATAGTTAGGCTTACAGGGTTGCGAAGCTGACTGATATTTGCCTGCGCATTGGCTTTGGATATCGAATAAAAAACAATAAAAAAGAGTAATTGAACTGTGAAATGGAATTTTTTTTGTTTGAAGAATTTATTATTAGTAAATACGTACATAAATTTTTTGATAACGTTTTTCGAGGACTTATTTCAAAATTTAGGGGATACCGTTGCCGCGGTGTTCCCAATTTTTTAACATAGGGTTAGTCGTTTATGCTATATTCATGCTCTCCCTTCTTTTTAAATTTTAATCCGTGTATAAACAGTACCCTACGCAATACTTCGTCGGCTGTGTTGCGTGCATAAGCTCCGGTTATCATTTTGTTTTTAAGTAATAAACTGTCTTTAAAATCAATATGTATAGCGTATGTATTGGCTATGCGATTAATTGCTGTGGATAGTGGTATATTGTCGAAAACCATTTTACCACTCGTAAACGCATCCATTTTACCATCAACCTGAATATTATGCACGTTGATATTAGTGCTGCTGTTGTTGTAACTAAGCAGTTGTCCGGGCGTAAGCACCAGGTGTTGATTGCCTGACGATACCTGTACACGCCCGCGCACAAGCAGCACATTGATGTTTTTTTCGTTTTTGTAAGCTGTTATATTAAATGCAGTACCCAAAACACGGGTAATGATATTGCCTGATGTAACCCTGAAGGGCTTAGACGCATCATGGCTTACATCAAAAAAAGCCTCGCCGGTCATGGTAACTTCCCTGCTGCTATCTGAAAAATTACTTTTATTATAGCTGATAGAAGAGTTAGGATTAAGCCAAACCCGGGTACCATCGCTTAACACAATTTTATGAGTGAAATTTTCGCGGTTATGGATGGTAACCATCTGTTGCATTTTTTCATTTTTTTTATTCCCGGTAAGCCAGTAAACTATACCAATGGTTATAAGTAAAACTATGCCAGCTGCAACGCGATAGGTTGTTGCGGGCTTCCAACTTATTATTTTACGTTGTTCGGGTTTATCAATAACTGAGCTGAGCCGGTTAAAAAACTGTTTTTTTAAAGATGCCGGGCTTTCGATCCGGTTGCCTATTGCAGCCTGTTCCATAATATATTCATCCAACACCGACTGATCATCCTGCTCTAAATATTTTAAAACCTGCTTTTTTTCATCAAGGGAGCAAGCCCCTTCAAAATATTTTTTAAGTAACGCTTTGGTGATCGTATCGGCCATGTGGTGGTGTGTTTTCTTTCTTTATTACTGGTAATACGCCGATGACGAGCTGATTCCCTATTGGGTTTTTGATTTTTTTTAGCCACGCCGGATAGCCGGAGCTTTTTGAGCATGCCAGAATAGCCGGTTAACCTGTTAATTTACTTAGGAGTGCCTGTTCTTTTTTGATAGCCGGAAATGTGATTTTTACAAGGTAAATGTGTCTTTATCACATGGGTAATTCGCTATGGAAGCGGACATCAGTTGTACGATTCTGATACATTTATAATCCTTGTATTTTATTGTAATGTATTGATGTTTAGTATTTTAAATCGATGGCATGGTTTTAAACGGGTTCTGCCTGGTAATATATCACTGTGTGCAGTACCGCACTGCTGCCGGCCCGAAGCCTTGAAAATGAATAAGTATCAATAGCAGACAATAAAGTTTATGAAAAAAGTAACATTAACTACAGTACTGATGGTTTGCGCCATTCTGATTTGTTTTGCAGCTATTGCCGGCCTTGCCGGCAAATGGCAGGGCAGCATCAAATTGCCTGATGGTAATATTTACCCGGTAACTTACGAATTTCAGGTAAACGGTGATCAGCTAACCGGCACTGCTACTGCGGAAGGCCCCCCGAAAACTGTTGCTGAAGGTAAGACCGATGGTGTTAATTTCAGTTTCAGCCTTACTAATGATGACGGCAAACCAATCCTGCACGGTGGCAAATATTACGCCGAAGGCGATTCTATTGCCTTGACGGTTAATTACCAGGGCGATATATTACATGGAACATTAAAGCGGGCAAAAAACTAAACCCTATGAGCGTATTAACCAGATTTTTGTTGGCGGTAGCATTTTCAGTTTGGTTCTGCCAGTGTGGCCTATACCGGTAATGCTAAGGTCATCAGCATCAGAAAAAGCGGAAGTGCGGAAATGAAGCGTTTATAAAAGCTATCCACAAGCCTGCAGCTTTTTGTGATAACCATATTGTGAAGCTGTTCGACACTTTTGACATATTTAAACGGAGGAGGAGGGTTTTATTGCCCATGGAAGCATTGTAATTATACGAAGCAGAACAGTATATAACGTATAATCTCATCAATTCGTGAAAATTACATATCGGCATAAAATTATCAACCTTGATAGGGAACAGTCGCTTATTATGCGTATAGTAATCGTGAACTGTTCAAATTGATAAAAATGAAGTTTAATGCCCGCTCACCGTTTTTTTATTTAGTGTTGATAATGATTGTTGCGCTGTCGTGCAAAAAGGAAAATGTCATCTCCGGTAATTTGCCAGCCAACCAGCAATGGATCCTGGATAGTATGCGGGTATACTATTACTGGAACGAAACTTTACCCAAAGATCCCTCGGAAAATAATTCGGTCGCCTCATTTTTTAAAAGCCTGCTTAACAGTGCCGACAGGTTCTCTTATCTTGATGATCCGGCTGAGGTGAAAACAGAATACTCCTCGTTTGGGTTTTACGGGTTCGACTATGCCTTATTGACCAATGCTGCAACTCCCGGAGCGCTAACAGCTACCGTAACTTTGGTGGTGCCAGGCAGTGCAGCAGACAAGGCCGGATTAAAACGGGGCGATTTTTTTACCGCTGTTAACGATATTGCCATTAACAATACCACCAGCAATAATGTGCAGCACATTTTAAAAAAGGGCAGCAATATCAAGCTGCAATTAGCCAGGTTAAATGCCGGCACTTTTATCAACATAGGAACACTTAACCTATCTGCCCTTTATTTTACCGAACAGCCTGTATATCTTACCAAAACGTTCAATTGGGCAGGGAAAAAAACAGGCTATGTTTTTTATGATGCCTTTAACGGTGTATTTGATCGGAATATACTTGATTCATTGTCGAAATTGGGGGCTGCCGGAATTTCAAACCTCATTATCGATCTCCGTTATAATCCCGGCGGCGACGTATCTTCTGTCGCCAAGATAGCAGGGGTATTAACTCCTACCGAAGCAAACCAAACATTTATTATATATCAGGCGAATAAAAACGGGGGGCGCAGCAATCGCACTTTTCAGCAAATCATGATCGAAAACGATTATCAGCCCCGGGCATTCTCAGAAATTAAAAGCAGGCGCATATCCCCCGAAAAAATAATAGTGCTCACTACAGCCGCAACTGCTTCATCGGCCGAGCTGCTGATTAATGCGCTAAAGCCCTATGCTTCAGTTATACAAATAGGGCAAACAACTTTAGGGAAAGATATGGCCAGTTTTGCTATTGCCGATGAGCGTAAGCCCGCACTTGTAAACCTGATAATTCATCCGCTTGTATTTAAGTTATATAATGCCAACGGAAACGGGGACTACAGCAGCGGCCTGGTACCCGATTATCAGGTTGATGAATTTGCCGAACTCCCGCTTAAACAATTTGGGGATCCGACCGATCCTTTGCTGAACCAGGCACTTAAATTAACAGGCAATGTAACCACAGCGACAATTACAAAAAATAAAATAGCACTCAACGCAACCACTAACACTAACACAACACTAACCTATCACTCGGCACGGGAACGGGCTGTGCATGCTGCTCCGGTTAATGTTCGGTATCTTAAATGATAGCCCCTTTTGCAATGATTTTTTTAAGTTAATGATATCGGGTATCATTGCTTAGCGGATGGCCTGTCCTGTGCATTCGCAAAGCAAGTTGAGGATGACTTTTTTTAAGTAACCGGCCATGCTTTCTGCTTTTCTCAGAAATATTTACTTTAGCCACACAAGCAAATGGCCCAAAAAACTTTGTGCGTTTGCGTGAGAAAAATCAAACACCATGAACTACACCCAAATTTGCAAAGCTTTTAACGATTTAACTGTTACCGAGTTGTACCAATTATTAAAGCTCAGGAGCGAAGTATTTGTAGTTGAACAAAATTGTGTGTTTTTAGATACCGATGATAAAGACTACGCCTGCCACCATCTGTTGCTGTTTAATGATGACCAGGACCTGGTGGCCTATGCCCGTATTGTTCCCGCGGGTAAATCATATGCCGAAGCATCAATTGGGCGTATAGTAAGCAGCAAAAAAGTACGCGGTACAGGTGTAGGTAAAATATTAACACAGGCCGCCATCGATCAAACTAAAAAGATCTATGGAGATGTGCCTATCCGGATAGGGGCACAGTACTATGCTGTAAAATTTTATGAACAATCGGGTTTTAAAATTGATGGTGAAATTTATGATGAGGATGGTATCGACCATATTGAAATGATCCTGTCCTGATAGATCTCTACCTGAAAAAAGCTTTAATGATTGCTTATGCATAACTAATTCGACGCAGCTGTAAATGTGATACCACTAAGTTTTATGATAACACTCCGGGAAATCTGCATATTACGAAGGTTATGATCCGCGGGACGCTGGTGTCTACCGCGCCTGTATTGTCATCTATTAGTTGACATTTGTCATACACATACCATGATCATTATGCCCCGTTGATTTTTTACTTTGAGGTAACCGCATTTACGTTATATTGGCCCAGTAAAAACGCAGTTCAGCATGTGTAAGCATTCGCCCCAATATGAATAAGTTATAACAAGAAATAGCAATCACAAATTACATATATCATGAAAACAAACATCGGAATTAACGAAGCAGACCGCCAGGCTGTTTCAGATCAGTTAGCCAAATTATTAGCCGACGAATTTGTACTGTACACCAAAACCCGTAATGCCCACTGGAATATTGAAGGTCCCGACTTTCATTCAATGCATGTGTTTTTTGAACAACAATACAACGAGCTTGATGAGATTATGGACAGTGTGGCCGAACGCATCCGTAAAATAGGTCATTACGCACCGGCTACTTTAACCCAGCTGTTACAACTTACCCATTTAACCGAAAAGCTCGATCACAAAAATGATAGCCCGGGCTTTTTGAAAGAATTGCTTGAAGACCATGAAAGCATCATCGAGTTTATCCGCGGTAATATCAACCCCTTCGCTAACCAGTTTAATGACGCCGGTACCAGCGATTTTATTACCGGCTTGATGGAAACACACGAGGGCATGGCCTGGATGCTGAGATCGCATTTCAGATAAAATGATCTCCCCCCTTTAAATAACGCTTTTCGGCTCAAATGATCTTCCGGATGCAAACGGAAGATCATGAGCGAAAAGTAAAATAATTATCTCTGCAATATTATTCAGCCTGCTCATGGTAAGTTTAATTATTTATGATAATTCCATTGCCATGCAAATCTTTTGCAACTTCGGCACATTTTTTACTTTTTCCTGAAGTAAGATCTCCAGAGGAGAGCGTTAAATACCATCGATAATATAATGTATTAAAAAAGATAGTACAGGATGCCAGATCATGATGAAAGCGTTAGTATTGTTTAATTATAAACTTACCGGCTTTTACGATAAATCTGTATTGTTTTGTATTTAGTCTCCCGTAATATCTTCAAAGAAAGTGCGGTTAACGAACTTGAATCAATGAAAAAGACTGCGTTTAACCGGGCAACTAATAAAGCAGTGCGAAATACACCTTTGCTGTGGCATTTTCCATTGTGTTCCTTCTTCAGAGGGAAATTATAAAAGGCAAAAAGGTATTTTCACATGAAGAAAATCATCGGTATACTCATATTGACTATCATCTGTTTTATTTGCAAGGCCCAAAAGCTCCCCCCGGTTTTTGATGCTAAGCGATCTGCCGAAGCGCAATCGACAGCAATGGTGAGGAAATATCTTTCACCGGTCCGCATCCTTTGGAAATCGCCCGATGCAGCTACCAATATTATCAATGCCGAAAAACTGCTGAAGCAAGGTAATGGACAAGCCAATCTTTCAGGTAATGACTTGTGCATTCTTCAAAGTAATGAAAAGGGAAAGCCCGGTTTATTGCTTGATTTTGGTAAGGAATTACACGGCGGTTTGCAATTGGTAACCGATCAATCAAACGGTGGCAAGCCAGTGAGGGTGCGTATCCGTTTTGGCGAATCGGCGAGCGAAGCTATGTCAAACATCGATACCATAAAAGGCGCTAATAACGACCATGCTATGCGCGACATGATCATGGCCCTGCCATGGTTGGGTAAGCTGGAAATTGGCAACACCGGTTTTCGTTTTGTACGGATAGATTTGGTGGACGATAACAGTCAACTTAAGCTGAAAGAAGCAAGGGCCATTTTTGTTTACCGCGATATCCCTTACCTCGGCTCATTTAAATGCAGTGATACGCTGCTTAACAAAATATGGCTTACCGGTGCGTATACCGTACACCTCAATATGCAGGATTATCTTTGGGACGGTATTAAACGCGACAGGCTGGTTTGGGTAGGCGATATGCATCCCGAAACATCAACCATTGTCGCTGTATTTGGTGATAATCCGGTAGTACCCAAAAGTCTTGATTTGGCCCGCGATATTACGCCATTGCCGGGCTATATGAACGGAATGGTATCTTATTCCATGTGGTGGATCCTGATCCAACGCGATTGGTATATGCATACCGGTAATTTGAAATATCTGCAGCAGCAGAAAGCTTACCTGGTAAAGTTGCTGAATCAGTACGCTGTACAGGTTGATGCAAATGGCAGCGAAAAGCTGGACGGCGCCGGTCGGTTTTTGGACTGGCCATCGAGCGAAAATAAACCTGCTATTCATGCCGGTTTACAGGCCATGCTGGTCATGACCCTGAATGCCGGTGCCGAACTCTGCAAAATATTGAAAGATCCGGCCACCGCAAAAAAATGCGAAGCCGCGGTTGCTAAACTAAAAACCAATGTGCCGGATGCCAGCGGTTCAAAACAGGCGGTAGCTTTATTGGGCTTATCGGGTTTACTCCCTGCCGAAAAAGCAAACGATATTCTTTCTAAAGATGGAGTACACAATTACTCAACGTTTTTTGGTTATTATATGCTGTTGACCAAAGCCAAAGCCGGCGACTACCAGGGTGGCATTGACGCTATCCGTAATTTTTGGGGCCCGATGCTGAACCTTGGCGCTACTACTTTTTGGGAAGATTTTAATATCGACTGGCTGCCCAACGCTTCGCGGATAGATGACTTGGTGCCCGATGGTAAAAAAGATATCCATGGTGATTATGGCGCTTATTGTTATAAAGGTTTCAGGCATAGTCTTTCGCATGGCTGGGCATCAGGGCCAACACCGTGGTTAACTGAGTATGTGTTGGGTGTAAAGATAATAGCGCCAGGTTGTAAGGTAATTAAGATTGAACCTCATTTGGGCGATCTGAGCTTTGTACAAGGAACTTATCCAACGCCATATGGTATTGTGAAAATTAAACATGTTAAGCAGGCTGATGGTAAAGTGAAATCGGTGATTAATGCCCCCGCCGCGGTTAGGGTAATTCGATAAATATCTACCGTTGCGGCTGGCAAAAGCGTAAAGTATTGCCGTCAATATCCGTAACATAAAACTCGCGCGTTCCCCAGGTTTGGTCGGTCGGTCCCTGGTGAACGGGCGACTCTTTTTTAGCAGAGGTATCCAACCCGCGGGATATGTAATATGTAAACCGGCTATCCACATCATCAACCCAAACATTTACCACCGAACCAAATAAGCGGTCGCTTTCGTATACGGTTAACTGCAGCTCTCCAAATTCGCTTATTAGGTCAATAACGCCGTCTTCAGCGGTGGCTTCTGGGTATTTGATCCTGAAATCAAGCACGTTAGTGTAAAACCCAACGGCCTGGTGTAAGTTCCGGCATTTAAAAAGTGGGATCATTTTCATGGTGAAGTATTTGCTTAAAATTAGCCCTAAATTTTTGTTAGAAGAAATATTAAAAGCGGTGATTGATATAATTGGATTTTTCATTGTTCAAAACAAATTTGTTACGGAGTTATTGATATTAAAAGTGCTATCTTGGTGTAATTATAAATCGCTGTACCTATGTCTACAATAAAGCCCTGCACTCCAACCGACGGCGAAGACATCTCAAACGGAACGCGCCGTGATTTTCTTAAGCAAACATCGCTGTTAACGGCCATTGCCTTAACACCGGGTACTGTAGTTAAAGCGGCCGAAAACCAATGGGATGAGAAACTTGCCGGTGTTTTTGAAAAGCAAGCCCTGCACCTGGAGGTGAACGGTGTAAAACACGAATTGATGGTTGAACCGCGTGTAACCCTACTGGAGGTGCTGCGCGAACACCTCGATCTTACAGGTACAAAAAAGGGTTGCGACCGCGGCCAGTGCGGCGCTTGTACGGTGCATGTAAATGGCGTACGCATTAACTCGTGCCTGAGCTTGGCGTTAACAAATGATGGTAAAAAGATAACTACTATTGAAGGCCTTGCCAAAGAGGAAGAGCTGCACCCCATGCAGGAGGCTTTTATTAAGCACGATGGTTTTCAGTGCGGATATTGCACATCAGGACAGATCATGTCGGCCGTGGCTTTGCTGAAAGAGGGACATGCCGGTTCTGAAACCGAGATCAGGGAGTTTATGAGCGGTAACATTTGCCGTTGCGGCGCTTATCCTAATATTATTAAAGCAATTCAGGAAGTTAAGGGAGGTATGGTATGAACCAGTTTCAATATGCACGACCGGCCGAAACGGCTGCCGCCATTAAATCATTGGCAAAAGAACCAAACGGTTACTTTTTGGCAGGCGGAACTAATTTGGTTGATATGATGAAGATGGGATTGGTGGTACCCGATAAGCTGATTGATATTAACCGCCTCCCGCTTAAAAAGATAGAGAAAACGGCCACAGGTATGCACATCGGTGCTTTAGCCTCCAATAGTGAGGTTGCTGAGCACGCTTATATAAAGGCGCAATACCCGTTGCTGGCGCTGGCCATCAATGCCGGCGCTTCGCCGCAGTTGCGCAATATGGCTACCGTTGGGGGCAATCTTATGCAGCGTACCCGCTGTCCTTATTTTTTTGATACTGCTATGCCTTGCAATAAACGTACTCCCGGAAGTGGTTGTGGAGCGCTGGAGGGGATTAATCGCATGCATGCCCTTTTTGGCGCCAGCGATAAATGTATTGCAGTTAACCCCAGCGATATGAATGTGGCGCTGGCCGCGTTGGATGCTACCATCCACGTAACGGGTGTAAAAGGCCCGAGAACCATTAAGATCGGTGATTTTCACCGTTTGCCAGGTGACAATCCCCAACTTGATAATACCTTGCAAAAAGGCGAGTTGATCACTGCAGTTGATCTGCCTGCAGCATCGTCTGCTTATAACAAGCATGTTTACTATTTAAAGATCCGCGACCGTACATCATATGCCTTTGCTCTGGTTTCGGTGGCTGCTGCTTTGCATATCGAAAATAATACTATTACAGGTGCAAGACTGGCCATGGGCGGAGTGGCACATAAGCCATGGCGTTTAACCGCTGCCGAAACATTTTTAAAAGGTAAAGCTATTACTGAAGATAATTTTAAGCAGGCCGCGCAAATTGCCATGCAGGGAGCTAAAGCTTATGAGTACAATAAGTTTAAGTTAAAGCTTGCGCCTAATGCTATTGTACAATCCTTAAAATTGGCCACCGGCCTTGCAACATAATTAACGACTATTTAGCTAATAGATTTAATACTGATCTTCATGAAAAAAGACGCAATTGGCGATTCCTTAAGCCGTGTTGATGGCCGGTTAAAAGTAACCGGCGGAGCTAAATACAGCGGTGAGTATAAAGTCCCCAACCTCACCTATGGGGTGCTGGTATCGGCAACCATTGCTTCTGGTACAGTAACTGCACTTGATACCAGGGCTGCCGAGCGTGCGCCGGGGGTGCTTGTTGTCATTACGCCATTTAATGCGCCAAAAGTACCTGGCTACCAGGCCGGCGCCGAAAGGCCGGTACGCGGGCTTAAGTTATTTAATGATAATAAGATCTACTTTAACGCGCAACCCATTGCGTTGGTAGTTGCTGATACCTTTGAACGGGCTACCTACGCGGCAAGCCTGGTTAAAGCAACTTACAATACCGAGCCTTTTGAAACGGATTTTCATAAAAACATAGATAAAGGGGTAACCCCGCAAAAAGGTAATTATAAAGATTATGTGCGCGGTGAGGTAAACGCCTATAAAAATGCCCCGGTAATGGTTGAGGAGGAATATCTGCTTCCCACAGAAGTACATAACCCTATGGAGTTGCACGTTACCACCGCTTTTTGGGATGGGGATGATAAAGTTACACTGTATACCAAATCGCAGGGCGTAAAAGGTTCCCAGCGATCCATAGCTGCGGCATTCGGACTTAACCCCGATAATGTGCAGATCAATTCGAGGTTTGTTGGTGGAGCTTTCGGCTCTTCGTTACGTACCTGGCCGCATGAAATTGCAGCCGCACAGGCAGCTAAACTGGTAAAACGCCCGGTTAAACTTACACTCACCCGCGAACAGATGTTTACGCAGGTAGGCTATCGCCCTTTAACCATTCAAAAGATAGGACTGGGCGCTACTGCCGATGGTAAGTTGATTGGTATTACCCATGAATCGCATTCGCAAACAGCTGTTTATGAAGAATTTACTGAAGGGGCGGTAAATGTATCGCAGTTTTTATATAACAGCCCTAATGTAAATACGCTTTATAAGATAGTGCCTTTAAATGTAGGCGTGCCTGCGCCTATGCGTGGTCCGGGAGAGGCTACAGGTTCTTTCGCACTTGAATCGGCGCTGGATGAGCTATCTTACAAGCTTAACCTCGATCCTATAGAGTTAAGACTAAGAAACTATACCGATACCGATCCTGAACGGAATAAGCCATGGTCGAGCAAATACCTAAAGGAATGTTACCAGAAAGGGGCCGAGGCCATAGGCTGGGCTGATCGTAAAGCCCAACCCGGCGCCAATAAAGAGGGCGAATGGCTGGTAGGCTACGGGATAGGCTGCGGTGCGTTTGGCGCATACCGGGGCAATGCCGTGGCTAAAATAAAGTTGACGGCCGATGGCAGTGTGAACATTCAGAGTGCCACGAGCGATATCGGCCCGGGCACCGGCACATCAATGGTGTTGATAGCTGCTGATACTTTGGGAATCCCTGCGGATAAGATCACGTTTGAGCTGGGCAATTCGGCTTTTCCTAACGCGCCAACGCAGGGTGGGTCGGCAACGGTATCATCTGTTGGTTCGGCGGTGCATGATGTGTGTGTGGCTTTGAAACAGAAGCTGTACACCATGGCTGGCAAACCTGCCGATAGCATGGAGCCTATTGATTATGTTGCCGTGTTAAAGCAAAACAATATGCCGTCGGTTGAGCTTACACAGGAATCAAAAGGCAATCCCGAAGCGCAAAAATATTCTATGTACTCGTTTTCGGCACATTTTGCCAAAGTGCATGTACACCCGCTTACAGGGCAGGTAAAGATCAAAAAGATTGTAGCCTGTGTTGATGCGGGAAAAATAGTTAACCACAAAACCGCCAGCAGCCAGATGATTGGCGGTGCGGTTGGCGGTGTAGGCATGGCCATGACCGAAGAAGCTGTTTTTGATGATCGCTACGGGCGCTATATTAATGGTAACTTTGCTGATTACCACGTGCCGGTAAATGCCGATATCCAACAGATAGAAGCCATATTTATTGATAAGCCCGATCCGGTTTTAAATCCGGTAGGCACCAAAGGTATTGGCGAAATTTCGTTGATAGGAGTAGCTCCTGCTTTGGCAAACGCCATTTATAACGCTACGGGCAAAAGGGTAAGGGAACTGCCCATAACACCCGATAAACTGATATAGCTGTAAAGCTGCTGATGAAAGAGATCATTGATATTGTTGCTGCCTATGATGAGGCATATGCGCTGGGAAAAAAAACTGCCCTGGCTACTGTTGTATTGGTGGAAGGCTCTGCCTATCGTCGGGCCGGTGCGCGTATGCTGATTACTGAGGACGGGCAACTTACCGGCGCCATCAGCGGCGGGTGTTTGGAAGGTGATGCCCTGCGGAAAGCGCGCCTGGTGATCCTGCAGCAACAACCTTTATTGGTAACCTATGATACTACCGACGATGACGATGCCAAGCTGGGTGTAGGATTGGGCTGCAACGGCATTATCCATATTCTTATTGAACCCATAACCAGCGATATCAATAACCCAATTAGTCTGTTGAAAAATATCGTCAGCAATGGTCGGCATGCCGTACTTGCAACCGTGTTTTCTATTAAAGACCGAAAAGCGACACAGCTTGGCACTTGCCTTTGCCTTATAGAAGATAAACTTACGGTAAGCCATTCCGGGCACCTGCAATACCAGGTTGCTTTGGTAAGTGATGCCGGAAGGGTACTGGAAGAACAGCGATCAGAAATACGGTTTTATCAGGCTGATACCGAGTATACCGCTTTTGTAGAACATATTAAACCTGTGATTTCGCTCGTGATTGTGGGGGCAGGTAACGACGCGATTCCTTTAACACGAATAGCTGCGGTTTTAGGCTGGAATATTACCGTGATAGACGGCCGGCCTAATTATGCCGTTAAGCAACGCTTCCCGTTTGCTCAAAATATTGTAACTGCCAAACCAGCCGATGTATTATCACATATAAAGATCAATGATCGTACGGCTATTGTTATGATGACCCACAATTATAACTATGAGGTAGCGCTGCTTAAAGAACTATTACCTACATCGTTACCTTATATCGGCATCCTCGGCCCTAAAAAGAAACTGGAACGTATGCTGGCAGAAGTTGAAGATGCAGGCATATCTATCAGCGAGGCACAATTGAACAACATCTATGGCCCGGTAGGCTTGGATATAGGCGCTGAGGGGGCCGAGGAGATAGCTTTATCGATTATGTCTGAAATTAAAGCGGTGTTATCAGCACGCCAGGGATATTCATTGAAATATAAACCTGCACCCATTCATATTTCTAATCTTCAATACCTGGTTAAATAGTTGTCAGGTATCTTGATTTGAAAGTTAAAAGCACAAAGCCCAAAGCTTAAATCTAAAGATTGCCTATTAACTTTATTCAAATATTTTATATGAAATTAGTAGACTCTATATAATTACTTTAGTTAGTTTTTCAAATCTTCTTCGAATTAACAGTTTTGATTGCGATTTGTCATACCGGAATCATTAATTCTCCCGAACCGTAAAATAGACAAAAGCATCAGAACTTTAGCCATTTTTAATCAGGTATTACTGCGCAATTTTGTATTGCATAGGTGAGGTAAAGCAGCCGAACCGAATGGGTTTTTAAGTGTGTAATATTTACACTAACATGGGGCCGGTTGCCATAAACTTTAGTAAATTTATAGTAGAATAACGAGGCAAATGAAGCCGGAATATTTTTCAGATCGAGCCCTGATCCTGCTTTACCTGCCTATAAAATATTAAGTATCATGACAAGTATAACACCCCAAAACGGCAAAAAAAAGATAGTAATAGTTGGCGGTGGTTTTGCCGGGCTCAACATTGCACAGCAGCTATATAAAAACAAGTATTATGATGTTACCCTGGTTGATAAGAATAACTACAATTATTTTACACCGCTGCTTTACCAGGTGGCAACCAGTTTCCTTGAACCATCAAGTATCAGCTATCCCTTCCGTAAGCTTTTCAGGGATAAAAGATTGAGTTTCCGTATGGCAGCCGTGGTTAAGGTTGATCCTGCGGCAAAGATTCTTTATTTGAGTAATGGCGAGCTATCTTATGACTACCTCGTTTTCGCGGCCGGTGCAAGTACAAATTTTTACGGGATTGAGAGCATCAAACAAAATGCCATCTCCCTTAAAGAAATTGACGACGCGCTCCGGATGCGTAACAGCCTTATTAAAACAATGGAAAAGGCGGCCATTACTACCGATCCGATAGAGCGTCAAAAGCTTTTAACTATAGTAGTTGCCGGGGGCGGCCCAACTGGTGTTGAAGTAGCTGGTATGCTTGCCGAAATGAAAAACTATATCCTGAAAAAGGATTACCCCGAGCTAATAAATGCCAAAGGTAAAATTTACATAGTTGATGGCGGCCCTCATTTGCTTGCCCCCATGAGCGATAAAACCCACAAGGAAACCCGCCAGGCGCTGATTGAGTTGGGCGTTGAAGTTAAATTAAACGCCCATGTAAACGATTTTAACAACGGTGTGATAACCTTTGCCGATGGTGAAACACTTGAAGCCAAAACCCTGATTTGGGCTGCCGGTATCATAGCCAATACTTTTGAGGGCATCCCTGCAAGTAGTTTAGGCTTAGGCCGCCGCATGATCACTGACGAATATAACCGGGTTAAAGACCTTGAAGATGTATATGCCATAGGCGATATCAGTGTGCAAATAACCGACCCGGTTTATCCAAAAGGGCACCCGCAACTGGCACAGGTTGCCATACAAATGGGTCGCAACACCGCCAAGAACTTTATAGCCATGGCAAAAGGCAAAGCCATAAAACCATTTAAATATTTCGACAGGGGAGATATGGCCATTGTTGGCCGGCATAATGCCGTGGTCGACCTGTTTAAGCATAAGGTACACCTTAGCGGTATTGCGGCTTTATTTGTATGGCTATTTATCCACCTGATGTCCTTAGTGAATTATAATAATAAAATTAAAACTTTGTATAACTGGGCGGTGGCGTTTTTAACACGCGACCAGGCACTAAGGATGATATTTGGGAGCGGGGAGAGCCGGGTGGATTAATCGTCGGTATTAAATGGTTTGCCTATACAAAAAGGGGCAGCGCCTGGTGCAGGTTGCTGCCCCTTTTTGTTTCTTAAATAATGTGCAAGCGCATTTATGACCAGGAGCATTGTAACAAATGAGGTGTCCCAATTTTTTGATTCCCGAAAAAAAAATGAAAAAAGGCTGGTGCTCCTTTTTTTGAAAATCCATGTGTTCCATTTTTTAAGTGTAAAATAACGGAACGGGTTAAAAATGTTATTCGTTGATAATCAGCGGTTTGTGTTTTTGCGTGAAATATGGTTAACTTTTTGATAATCAGTATTTAAAACTTTATAGAATGTTTGTTAGGTGTTTCAGTGTTGCTGAAGATAAGGCTGAGTTTTGAGTATATTTTAGCCATTTTTTGATGCTTTTTTAGATAAAGCAGGTCGTTTGAATTTGATGGTGACAAAGTACTGCCACCATTGCGGTAAGTTTATTATATTATTTGTGCACACAATTGTGATTTAGCGGTTTAATGGTAGTTTTGAACAACCCAATCGCATTTTATGAGACGTTTAATTTTTATGCTTGCTTCAGTGCTTACTGTGGTAGCTGTCGATGCACAACCGGCTCCCGTTAAGGTAAATGAAGGGCAGCTGCAGGGTATCATTGAAAACAGCCTTACAGTTTATAAAGGCATTCCATTTGCCGCTCCTCCGGTTGGTAAATTGCGCTGGCGCCCTCCGCAGCCCGCCGCAAAATGGGATGGTGTGCGCCTGGCCGACAAATTTGCCCCGGAACCCATGCAGGGGGGCAACCCAGTGTCGGGAAAAAGTGAAGATTGCTTGTACCTGAACGTTTGGACACCTGTTAAATCGCCCGATAGCAAAATTCCGGTCCTTGTATGGATTTACGGCGGTGCTTTCAATGCCGGCGGCACTGCCGAACCGGCTTATAACGGTGCCAATCTGGCAAAAAAAAATGTGGTGCTGGTAAGCATCGCCTATCGCGTGGGCCAGCTTGGATTTTTGGCGCATCCTGAATTGAGCGCCGAAAGCCCCAATCGCGTATCCGGTAACTACGGCCTTCTTGATATGATAGCAGCACTTAAATGGATTAAACAAAATATCGCGGCCTTTGGGGGCGATCCTGGCAAGGTAACTATTTTTGGCGAGTCGGCGGGAGGCATCGCGGTTAGTATGTTATGTGCAAGCCCGCTGGCTAAAGGACTGTTTCGCGGGGCCATTTCCGAAAGCGGGGGCTCATTCGGCCCAACGCGTACCACAACTTTTCCGGGCGAAAATATGAAAAAGCTGCATGACGCCGAGGCTGCCGGCGAAGCATATGCTAAAGGTGCCGGGTATCCCTCAATTGACAATTTGCGAAAAGTTGATGCTGATAGGCTCCCTGCTGTACGCGGGCTTGCATGGCCCATTGTTGATGGCTGGGTAATTCCCGATGATCAGTACAGGCTCTACGAAGCCGGGAAGTACAACGACATACCGATACTGGTTGGCTACAATTCTGATGAAGGAGCCAGTTTTTCGCCGCCTAAAACTACGGATGACTATATCGCCGCGGTAAAAAACCGTTATGGAAAATTCGCCGATGAACTTATTAAGGCTTATCCGCCAGGCACCGGTACGGTAGCCAAAACCGCGCGCGACTTAACACGTGATGCAGCGTTTGGCTGGCATACCTGGAGTTGGGCTACATTACAGGCAAAAAAGGGTAAATCCAAGGTTTTTTATTATTATTTTGATCAACACCCCGAGTATCCGGCAGGTTCTCCGCAGGCGGGTTATGGATCACCGCATGCACAGGAAGTGGCTTACGTGTTCGGCCTGCTTAATGCTTCAGGTGCGCAGGCTAAAGCAGACCTGGCTATTTCGGATGCGATGAGTACTTACTGGACAAACTTTGCAAAGTATGGCGACCCTAATGGTGCCGGAAAGCCCGAATGGCCGGCCTACAGCCCTGCCCGTCCGGTAGTAATGTATTTTTCCCAAACGGCGCATACCGGCCCTGTTCCAGACCTTGCGTCGCTTAAAGTGTTGGATGCTTATTTCAGATGGAGGCGTTCGCCGGATGGCCAGGCCGGTGTTAAATAAAACGGGGTGCCTGGCTCGCACGAGTATCAGGCATTTTTATAAGGTAAGTGCCTGAAAGCGTTATGCCGTTAAGCTGAAAGCTTAACACATTTTAGGAGGCTTCAAATAAATCGATTATTTCAGCCTCTCCAATGCAAACCGGGCCCTCGTGTATTCGCCATTTCCGGCCCATGTTCAGATATTGTTCTATTTGCGGACGGAACAAAAATCTAACAGTTACTACTTTTTCTTCCCCCGGCTCAATAGCAAGTCCATTATACCAGGTAATATCACCCATGAATGCTTCAAGTCTGCCATTGTTTTCGGGGTATTCAAAAACATGATCGGGCCTGTACCCGCTCAATATTCCGGTTCGTCTTCCGCCATCCGCGGTTGCTTTTAATTTTAATAGGGCACTAACTGCTACCTGTTCGCATTTTTCCTGCTGCTCTGGATTCTTGATACTCGCAAGGGTATATTTATCATAGGCCATTACGTCAAATACTTTTGATGCCCCGGTATCAAGCCATCTTTTGTAAATGAGTTTGCCGTTCATATACACGTAGAGTTCGCGATCTTTGACTTCTTTGTGGATTAGCATGGTATTTATAAAGGTAGAAATTGTGCATGTAAAGACCATGAACTATAAGACAGTAGTGTTGAGAACGTGCGACACACGCGCACCAGCATAAGGGCCTAAATAGCAATAAACGATACTGCCATCATGAAATTAAGCTGAAAGCTTAAATCAAACGCTACCGCAAGCGTCCTCGCTTGTGGTTATCATGCTAAGTTATGCAGGGTATTTAGTCTTGTCGAAGACCTGAACGCGGGCCACAAGCGAGGACGCTTGCGGCAGCGGGGGAACTGTGGGTTGAGTACTCGTGACTTTTCCTAATATTTGAGAACACGTGGCACGCGCGCCAGCAAAGGGCTTTTATATCTTCGGTAAGGCTGCTGTCATAGATGGTTTATTATTGTTGTTTTTTAGCCATGACTCAAAATTTTTTATCTGTACATCAAATAAAAGACCTTTAAACGAAATTGAATCAAATAAAAATAAGCAATGTCTGATCATTGTGTAGGGGTTTAAATAATTGGTTGGAGTCGTGATTACTAAATGGTCATTGAAGCTTTTTACTATATCTACATTATCTTTTAACGCCTTATCAAATTGAGCTTTAGTAATATTGTTTTTCTCGATGATGGAGTTAATAAATGCCTCGGCTTTATATGGGGTAAACTGATACGTCGGAAAAATATATTGGGTGACTTCTAAAAAAGAAGAGATATTTAATATTGATTTTTGCTTGTTTTTATTTGCTGCCTGCGCAATTATCTGATCAAGCATTTTCTTTGGGGTTTCCAATGATGTGTAATCTTCGTTGAAAACCTCCTTATAGACGTCAGTAAAAATTGAAGTTTTTCTAAATTCTAAAAATAAGGGCCAAGCTTTGTAGCTGAGTTTTGAAATTTCTCCATTTGAGCCGATTATTTTCATTAAACGTCCTACGCTTTCGAAGTCATCTAATAAAGCGTCTTTTGCTATTTTAAATTTGTTACTCGTAGCGCTCCAGTCTTTTGACGTAATTATTTTTTCTGCGCTATCCTTGTTGCCACCTAATTTTAAAGATAGTGCTTGATTAATGATAAAAACGTTTTTGGTTTCTTCGTTATAATGCCTCGGTAAGGTTTGTGTCGCAAAGTCTAATAAATTATCAGCTAAGGTATACTGGCCGTTTTTGATAAGTTCAAAACAGACATCATTTAAGCTTTGGTCCGCTTTCTCTAAATCCAAAGGAATAAGCTTCCTCCAAATCACTTGAGTTAATTTCGTTGAAATTTCATATAAGCATTTAAAAGATGATTCGAAATATTCTCGTGATACGCTTAATTCTTTTCCGATTCTTACATCATCACCGATTGAAACTTTGTTTTTTTTGCATGTACTTAAATATTGACTGGAAACCACACCATTGCAGTGTACAAACAAATTCCGTCTTTCTGTAATTTCAATGAACGTTTGCCAAGCAGGAAGGCCTTTTCGTAGTTCAAGCTTTAACTTCTCTTCAAGCCAATCAAAATGAGCTGAGTGACTTTCCCTTAATACAGCTTCTACTTCTTTTTCGATAATTAGTTCTTTCGCTTCTTCAATACTATTTAACTCAATTAGCTTAGAAAATGTAAGGTTTTTTTCGCTGGTATTTAATATTTGTGGTTTAACTTCGAAAATATGCCTTATAAGCTTTCCAACAAAGCAATCATACTGACTTATCATTGATACAAATAAGCTATTAGGGATAATATCTGAGGCTGTAGCGGCTATTTCCGCATTTTTTTGTAAGGCATTGACGTTGTATGACGCTTCTGGCGAAAAAGTATAAAAGATTTCCCCTTTTTCATCTTTATCGCTTTTGCCATTTGCTTTTACATAGTTAATTAGGTCTTTATTGGCTTTATCGGTATTAGCATTAATAAAGATCATCATAAGCGGTAATACTTCTCTTATACTCTCGATTTGGCTTAAAAATTCTTTATTGATTTCGTTGAAATCCTTGGTTAAGTCGCTTTTTTTTTCTTCTGTGTCAGTCACTTGAATAAGGTTTTAATGCTCAAATGTAAAATAGTTATTTGTATATTACTATTTAATAAAAATATATTGAATCTATCCCCTCACCCACAAATCAACCCCGCCACAGTCCTCACCTCTACAAAATCATCCCCCTCCAAATCCTTACAATTCACATGCGTGTCGGTACAGATCAGCTTTCTAATAGCGCTACAGGCCTTTAACTTCCCAATGCCATCGTTCACAAACAAACCGTGTGTGGTGATCACATAGATATCCCCGGCACCGGCATTTTTATAAGTGAGCGCGGCGTTTACGATGCTGCCGCCTGAACGGATCATGTCGTCATAAATGATGACCGTTTTTCCGGCTACGTCGGCGTTGATGGCGCTTACTTCGGTATAGTCGCCTTTGAGGCGGCGTTTGAGGATGAAGGCGGCATTTACGCCCATGTCGTTAGCCAATGATTCAACCCATTTAGCCCTGCCGGCATCGGTGCTGGCCATTACGAAGTTGTTGCCGCCGTAGCGGGTGGCCGCTTCAATCACAATATCTTTGCAGTATATGTGTACGGGGTACAGGTCCTGCTCAAAGTAGTACTGGATGCCCTCGCTATGCAGGTCGAACAGCATCACTTTATTGCCCCGGTTTGATTTGGGTATGGCCGAAAGCAGGCGGGCGCGGGTTTTGGCGGTCACAATTTCGCCGGGTTTAACGGCGCGCTCCATGGTGCTGTAACCAAAGTAAGGGATCACCAGCGTAAGCGAATCGGCGCCATAACTTACCAGCGACGAAGCAAGGTCATACAGTTCAAGCGTGGCGCTGTCGTTCACGGTACCGCCAATCAGCAGCACCTCGCGGCCTTCCACGTTTGACAGGATGCGCTGATAGCGCTCGCCATCGGTAAAATGACTTACTTCAATTTCTCCGCGTTCGCAATGGCCAAGGGCAAGCACTTTTTCGGCAAGGTATTCATATCCGGTTATGGCGAATAGTAATTTTTTCATTTGAGCATTTATATATGAGCTGAAAGCAGAATGCTTAAGGCTTAAAGCTTTTTTTGTTATCGTTATTTATTGGTGTTGCAAGGTATCAATCACCTGTTCAAAAGTAAAATCTTTCATGATATGGCCGTTTTCAAAAACGGTTTGGAGCTGGTCGGCAAGTTCAGGTTGTTCGTCCTGCTGAATGGTTTTATAACCTTCGGCTGTTTTTACCAGTTTAAGCCTGCCGCCTTTACTCTTTTTAAAGCTGGTGGTGATGTTGCCGTTGGCATCCATTTCGGCCGGACTTTTCTCAACAGCTACCTCTTTTCCGTCAATAACAGCACTGCTGCATTTCAGGGCGAACTTTTGCGTATCGCGATCGACCTTTTGCAATAGCGCACCGCCCATGCCCAGCACCAGGTTTTCGGCGCTGATACCGTTTTCTTTAAGGGCTTCGTAAATTACACCGATCTCGGTATAATTAACGCCATCACCCTGGATCACCCTAACCTGGGGAGGCAGCACTTTATAACCTTTGGCATTGGTGGTAAAGCCAAATTTATCGAACAGGATGTTAAAGATCTCCAATAAGGTCATCACCGGGTCGCCGCTGTCCGGGCGGATCACCAGGGTGCCATCGCGTTTAAGGATTTCTTCTTTCAAATCCTCGCCCCAGTATTCGCTGCAGGCGCGGAAAATGTTGAAACTATCGCTTACACAGGCAATAACACCGGTGGGGAAGCTGCGCAGCACATGTTTAAATACTTCCAGTTCGCCTTGCTGCCCAAGCAGGGTACAAATGCTGTGTTCAGTAGCCGGAATGCTTAGTCCGTACACCTTTTCTGCATGGTAGTATTTAATAGCCATGCCGGAACCTGCCAGGTTATCACTGCCTGCAAAGCTAAGCAGGTGGGCAGCCCCGCCAATTTTGGCACTCTCCACGCTGCTCACCCCACGGAAACCAAAATCATTCAGCATAAAACCAATCCCGCCGAAAGCTTCGGGTGTGGCGGTGTCCTCATAATATTGGGTAACTACTTTTTTAACCTCGTGGCTAAGCGTAGCCACGGTACAAGGGTACCATACCTGCATCAGCAGGGTTTCGAGGAAGTTGGTGAGCCAGTAACATTCAGGGTCGGTGTTTTCGATGGTCATAAGCACGTTGCCGGTTGGTACGCTGGTACCTTCGGTCACGGCTTTGATGCGTACTGGCAGGTGACCGTTATATTTATCTAATATGTACTGAAACTTGCTGCAATCAAACACATCATCCCTGCCGAAAACTTGTTTCATAAATTCATCAGCTTCATCCAGATCAACCTGGTTAAAGGCCGGTCCCTGCAGGTATTCCTTCAAAAAATATTGCAGACCGAAAAAAACAGTTTCGTTGAACATGCCCCTGCGGCTTTCCAGGTAACTGTAAATATTGGTGGTGCCGGGGTAGTAAAATTTATGGTGGGCGTATTTATATGCGTCGGCTAAGAGGATCAGATTTTCCTTTTTCATGGCTTTAGTTTTTAAGGTATTTGCCGGTGATGAAATTAAACAATTCAACGTGTTCTTCGCTTACAGAGCCATCTTTTATCATTAAAAGGCAGGTCGGCGAGCTTAAACCAGGCCAGGTCGGCAGTATCATCCGGGGCCTTTGGCCTATACTTACCCTTGTTTTATTATATTGTGTTAATTGTACGCAAATATGAATATGTGTTTTTTATACGCAAATTATTTTTTTAGAAATCTTTGATAAGCTCGTCATGCTGAACTTGTTTCAGCACCCCACAAGCCGAGGCGTAAGCATAGCGGAGACTAAGCCTGTTGGATCCCGAAATAAATTCGGGATGACGAATGGGGTCATGCTGAACTTATTTCAGCACCCCACAAGCCGAGGCGCAAACATAGCGGAGACATAGCATGTGGGATCCCGAAATAAATTCGGGACGACGAAATAGTTAAAGTCTCCCCAACCGGGGGAGATTTAGAGGGGGCTGGGATTATATCTCGAAACTAATTCCCTCTTTCTTCAGCTGAAAATACTTTTCCTCGTTAAAGCGGAAAAGATTACCCGGGCGACCGGCGCCTTCGAGGGCTTGTTTTTCGGTAGTTTCTTCGAGGAAGCCGTATTTGGTGATCTTCTTTTTAAAGTTACGGCGGTCGATAGGGCGGTCGAGCACGGCGAGGTAGAGTTTTTCGAGTTCAGAAAAGGGGAACTTTTCTTCAAGCAGCTCAAAGCCCACGGGCTGGTAAAGCATTTTGCTTTTAAGGCGTTCGCGCGCTACGCTGATAATGGTAGTATGATCGAACGCCAGGGCGGGGAGCTTTTTGATATTGAACCAGTTTACATCGCTGGCGTCGGTAGCGGCTTTAACAACAAAGGCATCCGGCCGTACAAGGCCATAATAAGTTATGGAGATCACCCGGTTACGCGGGTCGCGCCCCGGCTGGCCAAAGCTGTACAGTTGCTCCAGGTAAGTGATGTTTACGCCGGTTTCCTCCCTTAGCTCACGCTGAATGGCTTCCTCTAATGATTCATGGTCGGCCACCAGGCCGCCAGGCAATGCCCAACTGTTTTTAAAAGGTTCGATATTGCGTTTGATGAGCAGTACCGACAATCCCTCCTTGGAGGTATATCCAAATACTACCGCATCAACGGCAACCTTTATATTTTGGGTGACTGGCATAATACAAAGTTAGATATTGAGAAGCGGTGGGGCAAGAGAAAGGCAACTATTCAATCAATTAAAACCAGTGTATCGACCACTATTTCATTATGTTTTATTAGCTGATGAGGTAACCTGTTTAGCGGGGGGAATATTAAAAGTTTTTTTATTTAAAAATTTTCTTGTAAATATGCCCTACCAATCAGTAAACCGTTTTACCGCCGCTATGCTTCACGATAAGGAATATCAAATGTGGCCCGATGCCCGGTTATTGGAGCAGTTAAGGCTTGATGACCGTAAGGCATTTGAAATTCTGTACCATAAATATTCGTCGAAGTTGTTTTACGCTGCTTATAATCTTTTCAGGGATAAGGATGTTTGTGAAGACCTGGTGCAGGAACTATTTATTGATCTGTGGACAAAGCGCAATCAGCTAAATATCACTTCGCTTGAGGCTTACCTCAAAGTGGCTATCAGGCACCGCGTGTTATTTTATCTGCGCACAAAAAAGGCATCGGTAGATCTTGCGGTGATTGAAACGCTTGTTGAAAAGTATTCGGCAGATAGTAAATTGTTCCAGGATGATATTGCTCATTTATTGGAAGATGGTGTAGCCCAATTACCCGAAAAATGCAGGCAGATTTTTACCCTGAGCCGCAAAGAATATCTCAGCAATAAAGAGATAGCTGCCCGGCTAAACATCTCCATCAAAACCGTCGAAAACCAGATCACTATCGCTTTAAGATACCTGCGTACCGGTTTAACCGATTATCTGCCGTCGGTAGTGGCACTGGTATTGCTGCATATGTTTGGCAAATAGTGGTGTTAATAATCAGCGATTATTTCCTCGTGTTTTATTTTTCTTTTCTGGCTTCACTTTACTATCTGTGTTGTCGAAACTAACCTTTCCTGTAGCATCATCTTGTTTGCTGTTAAAGTTAAAGTCAACCGTACCAATTACCTCTTCGCCTCTATAATATTCTTCTATTAATTTATCTATACTATATTTCCCTGAATGATAAAATAACAATGCGGTATTAAGAATGCGCCATGCTTTTCTGGTGTCGTTTGATTTACGAACGATATTGAATGCTGTTAATAATGTTAATGAAATGCTTGAAACAATTGCACATATTTTTAATATTTGAGGACATACTGCTAATAGAGCTGAATCTTCCTTCTTAACTCCAATAAAACCAGCTACAAAAACAGAGGTGGATATAGAAATGAACCCCAATATATAAATCGCGTAATTATAAGCCGTTGAAATTAGGTTCCAAGTTTTTAAGTGACCTTTTATCTTATGTACAATTTCGCCCTCTGTCATTGCATAGGTGCTGTAAGGTGATCTTTCGGTAGGCATCGGTTTGTTTTTTTAAGTGTTTAGGTGTAGCAGGAAATAATTAATTATCTAATTTAATAAATATAAATTTCTTATTATCAATTACTTGTATGTTTTTGGTGGTTTTTTTTAAAATATTTTCAGTTGCTTTGGGGGCTACCCCGGTTAATTGCATCCTGCAATTATAAACCATGGCAAAATTCCCTTT
Source organism: uncultured Mucilaginibacter sp. (assembly GCA_966212355.1). Lineage (GTDB taxonomy): Bacteria > Bacteroidota > Bacteroidia > Sphingobacteriales > Sphingobacteriaceae > Mucilaginibacter. The sequence continues at coordinate 10,308 of CBIHRB010000031.1, read as the reverse complement.
CAGAAAAAAACAATCCGGTGCAAATAACAGGCATTTGCAGGAAGAGCTTGTAAATAAATATTTCGACGAGCTCGATCTCCGCGGCGTACAAAACGAGGCAGGTGATGAGGTGGAATTTAACGCTGATGGCGTATACAGCAGGATCAATGCAGCTATAGATAACAGGGGAAAGAAAACATCAGGTAAATCAAAAAAATGGATGGTTGCCGCCTCGCTTCTTGCGGGTTTGTGTATTTCAGTAACTGCAGCCTATCACTACCGTTATGCGCTGCTTGATCGTTTGGATCCGATTGCCAGTAAACAATTGGTTGCTGCCAACGGGCAAACTGTAAACTTTACCCTTGCCGATGGTACTAAAATATGGTTAAACGCAGGCAGTAAGCTTACGTACCCTGAAACGTTCCGTGGCGAAAAACGCGAGATTAAACTTGAAGGCGAGGCCTTTTTGGATGTGGCCCACGACCCGGCCAAAGCTTTTATTATACATACGGGGCAGGTGAGCACCCATGTATTGGGTACCAGTTTCAATATCAAAGCCTACGCTAACGAGCGCTTTATAAAGGTTGATGTTTTAAGTGGAAAAGTAGGGGTGGTTACTCCCGCAGGCAAGGCAAAAAGTGTAACTACATTTTTAACCCCCGCCGAAGAGGTTGTGTTTAATAAGGATGGCCTATCTATTACCAAAAATAAACAGGTTGATGTGAATGCACTAAGTAGTTGGAAAGACGGCGAACTGGTATTTAAAAACATGGCACTGCCCGAAGTGCTCAACACCATTAACCGCCATTTCAACGTAACCGTAAAGGCCGATGTTAACCTGGCGCGTTGCTCCATTACAGCCAATTTTACCAATGTTTCGCTGGAAAATATTATGAAGATCATATCGAAACTGGTGAAGGGAAAAGCTGTGCAGAAAGGCCTGGCTTATCAGCTAAAAGGCAAGGGTTGTTAACATAAAAACCAATTAATAAAAGAGATATACCAATTATCAGTTAACCTAAATACAAGCTATGATAACATAAATACATTAAAAAACCCTGCTCAAAAGGGATTTTGACAGGGTTAAACTAAAATGCCGGGTTATTAATAAGTGCAGCGTTTAGAGGTCCAATTCAGAACGAAGCACTTGAATTTCAAACACTTTAATTTTCTCAAATCTATGAATATATCTCTATTTTCAAATGGAGTAATTCGTCATGTATTAATATTAATGAAAATTACCTCGCTTGCCTGCTTTGTGGTTTGCCTCATGTGCTTTACGGCCGTGGCAAACAACTCGTTCGGGCAAAAATTTCTGGAGGTATCGGTTACGCTCAAATTAAAAAATGCCAAACTAACCGATGCGCTGGATAAGATCTCGAACGAAAAGCATATCAAATTTGCCTATGCCGATAATGTACTTAAACCAACCTATGTTATAAGCCTTAAGGTTAAAGACAAAAGTATCAGGGAAGTACTTGACCAGGTTTTAACGCCCTTTAATCTCAGCTATAAGATCATTGACGATGTTATTGTTATTGATGAAAAGCCCGAGATTGAGAGTAACACAGGGGGCATTGAGCATGGCCCCAGGCAACCCATCAAAGTTAAAGGTAAAGTTACCGACGAAAACAACTTAGTTATACCCGGCGCAAGCGTGCGGGTTAAAGGTACAACCATTGGCACCGTAACCGATATTAACGGTAATTACACCATTGATGCGCCCGATGCTGACGCTGTACTGGTGTTTAACTTTATAGGCTATGCAACAAAAGAGCAGCCCATCGGCAACCAGGCTACGCTGAACGTGCAGTTGGTCCCCGAGCGTACTTCGCTTAATGAGGTAGTGGTGGTAGGCTATGGTACCCAACGGCGCTCCAATGTTATAGGCGCTGTAGACCAGATCAGCGCGAAAGCTATTGAATCAAAACCGTCCATAAACTTAACACAGGCTTTGCAGGGCACTTCGCCCAACCTTATCATCCAGCAAACCAGCTCCGAGCCCGGAGCTTATGCCAATGTGAACATCAGGGGGGTAAGTACGCTTAATGATAATACGCCCCTGGTGGTTATTGACGGTATTACAGGCGGTGACATCAACCTGCTTAACCCTTTGGATATCGAAAGTGTTTCGGTATTGAAAGATGCCGGTTCGGCAGCCATTTATGGTTCGCGCTCGGCTAACGGGGTTATTTTAGTCACTACCAAAAAAGGTAAAAATAATTCGCGCACTACCGTAAATTATAATGGGCAGGCGGGTATCCAATCGCCACATGTGGGTTACAAACCTGTGCACAGTTATGAAAATGCCATTTTGCGCAACGAGGCGATGGTTAATGCCGGTTTGCAGCCAATTTATAGTCCGCAGCAAATTCGTGATTTTCAGCAACAGGGCGACCAGCAATGGTTCCTGGATGCTATTTTGAAAGATTCATGGCAGCAAAGTCATAACCTGAGTTTAACAGGAGGCAATGCCACAACATCGTTCCTGGTATCGGCGGGGGTAACTGATCAGCGGAGCAACCTGGTTGGTCCCGATTACGGTTTAAGGCGCTACAATTACCGCATGAACCTGACCAGTAACTATGGTAAACTGAAATTAACGAGCATCCTCGCTTATTCACGTTCCGAAATTCGTGAACATTCTTACAGCACAGGTACCCTTATAGTTGATGCCGGCCGTACGCCTACCTATTATAAAATTAAAGATGACCAGGGACGGTATTTAACCAATGATGTACTCACAGAGTTTAACCCGCTTGGCATCCTGGAGCAGGGCGGTTACCGTACCCATGATGATGACAACCTGCTTGGAAACTTAAATGCCGAGCTTTCTGTTACCAAAGATTTTAAACTGAAAGCTGTTTTTGGCGGTCGTTTGCTCGCAAACCATCAGTTTACCAGGGTTAAGCAGGTTAACTTTTATCCTTCAGGTACTTATGGCGCCGACAGGAATACCAACGATGATAATAACAAGAACCTGTTTACCAATACCCAGTTATTGGCCGAATACGCTAAAACCTTTAATAAATCGCACAATGTTGATGTATTGGTAGGTGTGGCTAACGAATCTACCACGGCTAAGGCAAACAGCATCCATCTTAAATATACCGATCCTGAACTGGGCACACCTACCACAGGTACTATTATCGACCCCAGCTCAACTGCGTCTAATAACGGAACTACCGAAACCAGTCTTAATTCATTATTTGGCCGGGCGAGTTATTCATACATGAACAAATATTACGGTGAGTTTGATTTTCGTGTAGATGCTTCATCAAAATTTGCACCGCAAAATCGCGGCGCTTTCTTCCCATCGGTATCGGGTGGTTACCGCCTTACCGAAGAGCGCTTCATGCAAAACTATCGTAACAACATCGGCGATTTGAAACTGCGTGCGTCATACGGTATTTTGGGTAACCAAAGTGTTAGCGATTATCAATACCTGCGCACTTACGGCCCTTTCCAAAATGCTTATGGCTTTAACAACTCGGGCGTGGGTGGTACGGCTATAGCTTTCGCCAACCCCGATTTGCGCTGGGAACGTGCTGCGACACTTAACATTGGGGTTGATGCAGGTTTCCTGAAAAATAGCCTTACCGTTGCTATAGACTACTTTAATAAAACCACCCGCGATATCCTGCTGCCGCCCATTGTACCGGGGACATTTGGCGCAAGTTTGCCAAGTTATAATGCTGGTAAAGTACAAAACCATGGCTGGGAGCTAACAGTTAACTATTACCTCACTACGCAAAACTTTAAACACTCCTTTAGCTTCAACGTGGCCGATAGCAAAAACAAGGTGCTTTACCTTGAGGGCGGCGATCAGCTAAAAAGCTATGATGAGATGCAGGTGATCAACCGCGTAGGCTTGCCGATAGGCTCATATGTTGCTTTAAAACGCGACGGCTATTTCCAAAACCTTCACGATATTCAAACAGGCCCTAAGCCAACCGGTTTAACCGTATCGCCCGGCGATAACCGCTATGTTGATGTTAACGGCGACGGCGTAATTGATGATAATGATAAGTTTGTTTTCGGTAACCCGTTCCCCCGCTTAACTTTCGGCTTTACCTACAATGTAAGCTATGAAGGTTTTGACTTTAACCTGTTTTTACAGGGCGTAGGTAAACGCAGCATGTTTATCAGGGGCGAGCAGGTTGAGCCGTTTCACGTAAACTACTCGCAGGTTATCTATCAGCATCAGCTTGATTACTGGACACCTCAAAATCCCGATGCCCGCTTTCCTCGCCTCGCGGCCAGCGGCAGTCAGTCAAACGAAAACAACTTCAGGCGTGGTTCGGATATGTATTTGTTTGATGGCAAGTACCTGCGCGTAAAGAATGTACAGGTAGGTTATACACTTCCTAATGCCTGGGCCAAACTGCTGGGCTTACAAAAGCTGAGGGCGTATGTATCGGGCCAAAACCTGCTTACGTTTTCGGGCGTGAAATTTATCGATCCTGAATCGACCGAATTTAACAGTAACCTGGGGGCCGGTGGTGCCAACAGCGCGCGATCATACCCAACGCCAATTTACTACGGTTTTGGTTTAGATGTAACCCTATAACACTATCCATCATGAAAAAATATTCGACATATAAAACCGCCTTTTTAGTGTTACTTGCCAGTTTATCGGCCTGTAAAAAACTCGATCTGGCGCCTACCAATAAGTTCACCGACAGCAATTTCTGGACTACCGCCGAAAAAGCCGGCGCGGTGCTTAATACCGCTTATTCGCAAATGTTCAGCAACGACTATTTCTTTTACAATGAAGGAGCGTCGGACAATGCATACAATGGCCGCGGTGACAACCAGGGTGCTGCCTCGCTTGCCGCGGGTACCTATGATCCGTCGTTAGGGCGTATCAAACAGGAGTGGGGATTTCACTACAGTGGTATCAAAACCTGCAACATTTTTTTAGAGAATGTAGACAGGGTAACCGCTATGGATGCAACGCTGAAAGCCCGTATGAAAGCAGAAGCAAGGTTTATCCGTGCTTTTCATTATTTTATGCTGGAAACCTGGTGGGGCGATGTGCCTTTGTTTGATAAAGACCTTAGCATTGATGAATCAAAAACTATTGCCCGTACGCCGAAGGCTCAGGTAGTTGATTTTGTTTTAAAAGAACTTGACGCTGCCGCAACTGATTTGCCGGTAAATACTGCGTATAAAGATGCCGACAGGGGTCGGATCACTAAAGGCGCAGCCATCGCTCTTAAAGCCAGGGTGCTGCTATATGAAAGTCGCTGGCAGGATGTGGCAACCACTTGCGAAAAGCTGATGAACGATAACAGCAATGGTACATATAGCCTGTTCCCATCGTACGAAGGTTTGTTTTTACCGCAGAATGAATACAACAGCGAGGTGATCCTCGATCTGGAGTATGTGCCGGATGTGAAAACATACAGTAACTTTTTTGATATGGCCCCGCTTGCTGTTGGAGCCCGCTTAAACGCCCTTGCCCCAACACAGGAACTGGTTGACAGCTACCTGATGGAAAATGGTAAAAAGATTACCGATGCGGGTTCGGGCTATGACGAGAACAATCCGTATGTAAACCGCGACCCAAGGCTTACCTATACTGTGGTGTATAACGGTTATAAATGGAAAAAACCGGATAACAGCGTACAGGTTATTTACACCAAACCGGGCGATGATCCTGGAGCCACCAAGCCCGATGAATACGCGCCTGGCAAAGTAAGCTCGCCTACCGCTTATTATACCCGTAAGTATTACGACCCTGCATCTGCCGTAAACTTCCAATCTGCGTTAAACCTCATCCTGATCCGTTATGCCGATGTACTGCTGATGTACGCCGAAGCCAAAAATGAGCTTGGCCAGTTGGATGCCGGTGTTTGGGATAAAACCATTAAAGCGCTTCGCACCCGTGCCGGTTTTACCGATGCCCCCGCACTTAACTTCAGTGCAACCGGACAGGCAGAATTGCGGAACATTGTACGTAACGAGCGCCGGGTAGAGCTGGCTATGGAAGGCCTGCGCGTGTTTGATATCCGCCGCTGGCATACTGCCGAAACCGTATTGAATGGTTGGGCGCACGGAGCAAAATTTGGTCCGGCATCGGTTGATAATGGCTACATCAGGGCTAACCTGCGCACTTTTGATAAGGGTAAAAACTACCTGTGGCCAATCCCTCGCGATGAGCGCGCTGTTGACCCTAACCTCACGCAAAACCCGGGCTGGTAAATCATTAATTATTTATAAAAAGACATTATAATCAATTACGATCATGAAAAATATTACATACTGCCTCATGGCAGGCATCATAGCCATTTTAATGGTAACAGGCTGTAAAAAGGATAAAACCTTACAACATACACAGGTATCGGCAGTAACCAACCTGTTTGCTCCTGCAAATAACAAATTCATCCAGTTAGAGCCGGTAACCGGTTCGGCCACATTTGAATGGGCCGAAGCCCATGCCGAAGACAATGGCCTGGTTTTGTACGAGGTTGCTTTTGATAAAGAAGGCGGCGATTTTTCAAAGCCAATTTATACTATTCCTTCAGATGCTAACGGACTCTACAACAAACTTACCATCTCCTATAAAGACCTGAATAAGGTGGCCGATTTAGCGGGGATCCAACCGCAGGCTACAGGTAAATTGAAATGGACCGTAATGTCATCAAAAGGCATCAACGTTGTTAAAGCAACTGCATCGAGCATTATTGAAGTGCAGCGTGCTGCGGGTTTTACTGATATTCCTGCCGATCTGTACCTGACAGGTTCGGCTACCGAAGGCGGCGAAGACTTAAGCAAAGCGGTACATTTTAAACAAACTGCTGCTGGTGTATTTGAGGCCTGGACTTCATTAAAAGCAGGTACTTATCACTTCGCCGAGCGTAACACAGGCACGCCTGCTACCTATTCTATCGATGGTATTAAGCTGCTGAAAGATGGTAGCACTACCGTAACCGGCGCTACAAAAGTTGAGCGTATCGTAGTTGACTTTACATCTGCATCGGCTACTATAACCGAAGTAACCGAGGTTGGTTTATGGTTTGCGGCAGATAATAAAGTATGGTTCCCGCTGCCTTACAAAGCCGGTGGTAAATGGGAAATAGATAACGCTTCTATTGTATTTCACCAGGAATCGTGGGGTAGGGATGAGCGTTACAAGTTCCGCTTTACCTTTAAAGATGCTGCGGGTAATACTTCAACCCAGTTTTATGGCAGCAAAAATTCGGATAACAGTCGCCCGGATGCCAATACAGCCAAATCATTCTGGTACATGGTGCCGGTTAACAATTCACAATATGATTTCTGCTTTAAGTTTACCGGTGCTGCCGATAATCATAACGCTGATATCGTAGTCGACTTTAGCGCCGATGCGGCTGCTTATACCCACACTGTTACTGTTAAATAATTAATGATTAGCACCTGTCGCCTTACCGGCGGCAGGTTCACAATAACCATATTTTATGAAAAATAAAGTATTCAGAAATTTAGCTGTCGTTGCCCTCGCGGGAGGAGTGGCAGCAAGCTTTTCGTCGTGCCTGAAGGATAAACCTTTCCCCTTGTACGGCAATAAAGCTTCGGCAAAGGTGCAATATAAGTACGCCGAAACAGCCGATTCATTACAGGAAAAAACATACACAACCTTCATATCGGCAAACGGAAATTATTTTGTGGCGAACAATGCCGGCAGTACCACGTTTAATTACTGGCCTAATGCCCATACCCTTGATATTTTTACCGATGCCTACCTGCGCACTAATAATGATATCTACAAGCAAAGAATGAGCTCGCTTTTGGCCGGGATAAAAACTACTAACGGCGGTCTTTCCAATAATTTTTACGATGATATGGAATGGCTGGATCTGGCTATATTAAGGGCTTACAATGCTACGAAGGATGCCGCTTATCTAACGGCAGCCCACACGCTTTGGACAGATATTCAAACCGGTGAAAACAGTAACCAGGGAGGCGGCATAGCCTGGCGTAAAAATCAGTTGGATTATAAAAATACACCTGCAAATGCTCCGGCCATCATCTTTGCGGCCCGTTTATATGCTTTGGAAAAAAATGAGGCTGATCTTGCGACAGCAAAAAGATTATATACATGGCTTAAGAAAACCCTGCTTGATCCTTCGGGCATTATCTGGGATGGTATCAACGCCAATGGCGACGGGCAGATCAGCAAGTGGAAGTTTACCTATAACCAGGGCGTGTTTATCGGGGCTGCATTAGAACTTTATCACGTTACCAAAGATGCTGCCTACCTTACCGATGCGGTAAACACAGCCAATGCCACCATTAATGATACAGATATTTCACCCGGCGGCATCCTGAAATCGGAAGGGCAGGGCGACGGTGGTTTATTTAAAGGAATCCTGATCAGGTATCTTACACTGCTGGCCCTCGACCCCGATATTGCTGAAACCGACAGGACTAAGTATATCAGCTTCCTGAAATTTAATGCCGAAACACTTTATACAGCAGGTATCGAACGTCCATCGCTCATGATCAGCCCCGACTGGAAAAAGAAACCATCGGGAACAACAGACCTTACTACCCAGTTAAGCGGTGTGATGATGGTTGAAGCTGCCGCAACGCTGAAATCGGCCGGTAAATTTTAAACAACAATTTTGTAACAATAAAAGCCATAAAAGGATTCAAGCACTTTTATGGCTTATTTTAGCACCTGAGTTATACCTGTCCCAAATACAATTATCTATGAAAATTAAATTGATTGCCCTGCTTTGTCTTATCGTCGCTTTTAATACGAGTGCCCAAACACCTAACTACAAAGAGCGGATAAAGATCATTAATCAAAACATCAACAGCTATTTTGCTGATCCGAAGAACGGCTTGTACCTTGAAACTACCGATTCGGCAGAGAATAAGGGCAACCATTCATTTTTGTGGCCACTTTGTGCCCTGGTGCAGGCTGCTAATGAAATGGAAGTGCTGGAACCTTCCAAACAATATCTTAAGCCTGTTATGGTTGCTATCCAGCAATATTATTCACCACGTTCACCTGCACCGGCTTACCAGGCCATGGTAGCAAAGGAAAAACAGGATTCGCGTTTTTATGATGATAACGAGTGGGTGGCCATTGCCCTGATGGATGCCTATAACCGTACCCATAACAAACAATATTTGGAAACCTCCAAAATGATCTACCGGTTTTTACTAACCGGTTATACCAATGAGGCAGGCGGTGGTTTTTATTGGGAAGAGGGCAACCGGAAAAGTAAAAACACCTGCTCAAATGGTCCGGGGATTTTGGTGGCCTTGCAACTGTATAAAGCAACAGGCCGCAAACAATACCTGGATACCGCTTTGCTGGCTTATAACTGGACAAACAAAAACCTGCAGGCGCCATCCGGCTTATTTTATGACAACATAAAGGTGCCGTCGTTAAAGATCGATTCGGCCATTTATACTTATAATGCGGGTACTATGCTGCAGGCTAATGTGTTGCTTTATAACATTACCCATGATAAAAAATACCTGACCGAGGCCCGCCGGATTGCCAAAGCTTCTGAACAATATTTTTACCGTAACAACCGGCTGCCCGGCAATTACTGGTTTAATGCAGTTTTACTTCGTGGTTACCAGGAATTATATCATGTTGATAAAGACAAAACACAATTTCGTTTTTTTGTTGACGACGCTAACCGTATATGGCAACAGGAACGGAACGATAAAAACATGCTCGGCCCGCATCGTATCAAAAGCCTGATAGACCAGGCAGCGATGGTGGAGATTTATGCGAGGTTGGAGGAGATGGGAGGGTAAGATACTACTCCCCCCATCATGCCGAACTTGTTTCGGCACCCCATGCGCTAAGTATTTAGGTGATAAAGTTTATTTTTATTAATAGAATAGAATAAATTAGCATACATAACTAAATCACAAATGCCAGACAAACAAGGTCATGTTTATATCATGACCAATACCTATCGTACTACGTTTTATATTGGTGTCACGAGTGATCTGCGTGCAAGAGTTTGGCAACATATTAATGGAGAAGGTTCATTATTTGTAAAGAAATATCGCTTGTACGATATTGTTTATTATGAACATTTTCATAGAATAACAGATGCTATTAATAGGGAAAAACAACTGAAGAATTGGCATAAGGACTGGAAGATCAATTTGATTAAATCTATTAATCCTACAATGAAAGACTTAAAGGAAGAATTGGAAATAGAATAAATACCTTCCGTCATCCCGAACCTGTTTCGGGATCCCACAGGGCAGGTGTGCGACATGCTTAGCATGCGTATTTCTTAGCATGTGGGGTGCCGAAATAAATTCACTGTTGTCCGGTAAAGTTTGTTATTGTTATAAAAAGATTGT
>CBIHRB010000030.1:0-62785 GCA_966212355.1 uncultured Mucilaginibacter sp. | reverse complement strand
TACTCTCCAAAATGCAGCTTGATTATGAATGTCTTACAGGCACGTCATTATAAGGCACGAAGCAGTCCCCTACTTTACAGGGCGGACATGTATGCCCCTCTGCCTGTTCGCGATTGCTTCGTGCCTCGCAATGACGGTTTTTTACGTTTGATTATTATACTTAATTACCCACCCGTATTCTGCTGTTTCGGCTTCTTTCTTCCCCAGCGGCGATTAGGTTTCTTTTTAGCATCACCTTGTGCCGGTTCGGGCCTTAGGGGCTGTATCGCGGCCAGTTCATCCGGTAGCGCCATAAGCTTGATAGGCTTTTCAATCAGTTTTTCAATATTTTTAAGCTTGCGCTCGTCGCGGTGGTTAACAAAGGTAATAGCAGTGCCTGTGGTAGCAGCGCGGGCCGTACGACCGATACGGTGGATATAATCTTCCGGATCGCCTGGAACATCGTAGTTGATCACCAGGTCGATGCCCTCCACATCAATACCGCGCGAAAGGGCGTCGGTACCGATGATAACCGGTAATTGCTTGTTTTTAAATTTAAGAAGGATCTCTTCGCGTTCTTTCTGCTCCAGATCGGAGTGGAACGACATGGCGTTGATCTTGATGGCCTTAAGCTCTTTGTATAATGCTTTAACAATTTCTTTGCGCGAAGCGAAGATGATGATGCTTGTAAATGCCGAATCTTTAAGGATATGCTGTACCAGCGGCGTTTTTTGTTGATCATGAACCCTGTAAACCTGCTGATCGATACCAACGGCCGGCTGTGAAATAGCGATATTGATCTGCTCCGGATCTTTAAGGATAGCTTTGGCCAATGAACGGATACGGCCCGGCATGGTGGCCGAAAACAACAGCGTTTGTCTCTCTTTTGGCAGGTAGCTGATAATTTTCATGATATCGTCAGAAAAGCCCATATCCAGCATCCTGTCGGCCTCATCAAGTACCAAATGGGTAAGGTGGTTAAGCTTCAGTACGCCCGATGTAAGGTGGGCTATCAGCCGGCCGGGGGTAGCTACAATAATATTTACATTATTCTGGATGCCGCGGCGCTGCTGTTCGTAAACAATGCCGTCGCCGCCGCCAAAAACAGCAATAGAGCTGATGCCGGTAAAATAGGCAAGGCCTTCAACCTGCTGATCTATTTGCTGGGCAAGCTCGCGGGTTGGGGCAAGTATAAGGGCACTGGTATGGTGTTTATTTGTTTTGCTGATGCTGTTTAAAACAGGCAGCAAATAAGCACCGGTTTTACCGGTACCGGTTTGAGCGCAGGCAATCAGGTCGCGCCCCTCCATAATGGCCGGGATGGCCATAGATTGTATGGGTGTTGGGTTTACGAAGCCCATGCTTTCTACACCTTCAAATAATTGCTCGTTAAAATTAAAATCCTGGAAAGTCACTATATCTTATAAGTAAATTATGCAAGGTATAAAAATTTAACGGTAAATGAGGGTTGTAGCATAATTGAGCTTCTCTTAAAGGGGCAAAATAAATCCGGTTACCTTTTATATGACACTCAACTTACCTGTACAATCAATTCAAAAATTTATTTTTGAAAACCTATGAATATTATCACTCAAACACCGCGCTTGCTGATCCGTGAATTTACAGCCGAAGATGAAGAACTTGTTACCGCAATAGATGCCGATGACCGGCTTACACAATATGTTAAAAAACGTACCCCGCAGGAGAGTAAACAGGTTTTTAAAGATACGCTGAAGGAGTACCAAAATGGATCAGGACTGGGGAGATGGGGGATTTTCAATATTGCCGATAATGATTTTATTGGCGTTTGCGCCCTCAAGCCAAGTGATTATGACAAGAGCCGCATTGAACTGGGTTACCGCCTGCACCTTAAATATTGGGGGCAAGGTATAGCTACCGAACTGGCCGAAGCACTGATCAGTTATGGTTTAAAGAATATGGGGCTAAAAGAGATTTGCGCCGTTACCCATCCTCAAAACGCGGCATCACAAAGGGTATTGATCAAGGCTGGTTTTGCGCGTGAGGGGATTGTGTTTTGGTATGGCGAGGATGTACCATTTTTTAGGGTGAGTAGCCCCCTGTAAATCTCCCTGTAGGGCATAGCCGTCAATTTAAGAGGGTAATTCAGCGTAAACGCATCAAACTCCCCTCTCGAGAGGGGGCGCGTTGGAAAAGAGCGGGAGCAGGGGTGTGTTATACAAGTGATAAGTCGCGTGTAGAGTAACACACCCCTCCACCCGCTCTCAAGAGGGGAATCGCACTTCCCCTCGCTTTTTAGGCGTTTTCTCCTTAAGTTGACGGCTCCCCCTGTAGGGGAGACTTCATAATTTTTATAAGCCCTCCCTACCGGGGAGGGTTGGGTGGGGCAAACTCTTTAATAATATCCCTACATCCACGCTCAATCAGCTCAAAAACTGGTTCAAACTGGTTATCGTCATAATATGGATCGGGGACAACCTTATCACCTAAAAGAAGCTTTACTTTGGCAGCCTGTTCTTCGTTGCGGGCCATATCAAGCACATCGCTCAGGTTATTACGGTCCATCACAAAAATATGGTCGAACTCGTCAAAATCTGTACGCTTAAACTGGCGGCAAACCTGTTTGCTGATATCAATGCCATGGTTCCGTGCTGCGCGGATTGAACGTCTGTCGGGCGCTTCGCCAACATGCCATCTCCCGGTACCCGCCGAATCAACATCCCAGCCAAGTCCATTTTCATCTGCCAGGTGCTGCATAACCCCCTCCGCCAGCGGCGAACGGCATATATTACCCAGGCATACCATTAGTATTTTCATTTTTGAGGGTTGTAATGTTAAAAAATTTTAATGTTGTAAGGTTATAGCCGGTGTTTTAATTTGAAAACGGAACAATAGCAGACAACTTTCCAACATTAAAACTTTTCAACTTTCTCAACAATAATTATCCAAATATCTGGTTCAGCAAACCGGCCAAACGTACGCCGGCTTTAACCATTTGCTGGTTAAGGGTTGCTATATGGCTAAAGTTATATTTGTAACCAAGTTTATCACCGGTTTTAGTTTCGGCGTATAGCTTATCAGCCATCTGGTTGCTTTCATATATCCACTGGCTCATTGGCGCTTTTTGCAGTTCAGTACGCTGAGCGGCTGTTGTGTGGTTTATCATCGCGGTATACTCGGTGTAGCTTAATTGCTGAAGGTCAATCAGCTCGCTGTCCCAAACCGAGTGCAGGTTACTCTCTTTACCAAACCATTGTACTTTTACATCGTTACCTCCTTTGTCGCTCAGGTGACCGGTGTGCAGCGGCTGGTGCACATCCTCCACAATATGGATCAGCATGCGCAGATAAAGTAGCTTGTTGGTTTTCGTAGTGGTTTTCTTTTTAAGTTCGTCCACCAGGAAATTCATCTTGGTATAGGCATCGGTAATCGTGTCGGCCTTTAAATAAGCCTGCAGGTCCGGATAGCTGTAAGCTTTTTCCAGGTTGATAAAATGCCAGTTATACAGGTAATTGTAAGCCGGGTCTGATTTAATAAAATCGGCCCAGTTGCTGGCAATGGCAATGCTTTCATCGCCCAGAATTGCCTGTATGGCTTTGCGGGCTTTTGGTGTTAGGTAGCTATCGGCTATCTGCCCGCAAATGCGGTGCCCATTAGTGCCCCAGGCCATGCTTTGCAGGGGGATATAAAATATCGCCACCAGCAATAAAAGTTTTTTTAAGGTTTGTGTTTTCATTACAATGGTTTTGGAATGCAGGTCGTTCTTTTTATCAAATGTGCGTTAATAGGTATTACGTTGGATGTGCTTATAAACCTGATCAGCGAATCGCTTTGTTGATGAACCTTAAAATATTCTTCATAATCGCCAAACCTGAAACAGCCCTGCTCATTTTTATACGAGCCATCAGCATTGCAAAACTGCCCTTTGATATGCAGGGTGTCCTGCTTTTGCGAATATGTTCCCCGGATATACTCATCCCAGTGGCCTTTGCTCATACAGGTATCAGCTCCATAGCTAACCTTGCTAACTGTACTAATCTTCAAAAGAAATGAATCACAGCTGAATTTAATATCGTATAGCGAATAGGTTACCAGGCTTTTTTGCGCAGGTATTGAGTCCTGTTTCCACTCTCCCTGCAAATAACCCTCGCCGGGCGTTTGTTTATCCGGGTTCATGGTACAAGAGCTGAAAGCTGAAAGCAGAAGGCTGAAAGCTATGAGGCGAAAGACTTTTTTTAAGCTAAAAGCGGAAAGCGGGAAGCCCAAAGCGAAAGGCTTAAAGCGGAAAGATAAAAAGCGAAAGCTATAGCGTTCTTGCATAAGCGAAAAATAAAAAGGCCCCTCTCCAAAGGAGAGGGGTTGGGGTGAGGCTCCTATTTTAAGCTGCCTATCATATTTTCGGGACGTACCCACTCGTCAAACTGCTCGTTGGTTAGTAAACCTAAGCCTATGGCTGCTTCGCGCAGTGAACTGCCGTTTTTCAAAGCTGTTTTAGCAATCTTAGCCGCGTTTTCGTAGCCGATGTGCGGGTTAAGTGCAGTTACCAGCATTAGTGAGTTTTCAAGGTGTTTTTTGATGCCATCATAATTAGGCTCAATGCCTACAGCGCAATGATCATTGAACGATACGCAGGCATCACCAATTAACCTTGCCGATTGCAGGAAGTTAGCTGCCATAACCGGTTTAAACACATTCAACTCGTAATGACCGTTTGAACCACCGATTGAGATAGCCACATCATTACCCATAACCTGTGCAGCTACCATGGTAACAGCTTCGTTTTGGGTTGGGTTAACTTTACCCGGCATAATAGATGAACCCGGCTCGTTATCCGGAATATGGATCTCGCCAATACCCGAACGCGGACCAGAAGCCAGCATCCTGATATCATTAGCAATTTTCATTAATGAAACAGCGATCTGTTTCAGCGCGCCATGACTTTCAACAATGGCATCGTGAGCGGCAAGGGCTTCAAATTTATTTTCGGCAGTGATGAATGGCAAGCCGGTGAACTGAGCTATGTATTCAGCAACTTTTACATCATAGCCTTTAGGTGTATTGATACCCGTGCCTACAGCAGTACCGCCAAGGGCCAGTTCCGAAAGGTGATCAAGCGTATTACGCAATGCTTTTAAGCCGTGGTTCAACTGTGAAACATAACCTGAAAACTCCTGGCCTAAGGTAAGCGGGGTAGCATCCATCAAATGGGTGCGACCAATTTTCACTACTGATTTAAAGGCCTCAACTTTAGCCTGCAAAGTATCGCGCAGTTTTTCGATTCCCGGGATGGTTACATCAATCAGGATCTTGTATGCCGCAATGTGCATTGCAGTTGGGTAGGTATCGTTTGATGACTGTGACTTGTTCACGTCATCATTCGGGTGAATAAAGGTTTTGCCTTCGCCCAGTTTATTGCCTTGTAATACGTGTGCACGGTTAGCAACAACCTCGTTCACGTTCATGTTTGATTGCGTGCCCGAGCCGGTCTGCCAGATCACCAGCGGAAACTCCGAAGCCAGTTCGCCGGCCAGGATCTCATCGCACACCTGTGCAATCAGGTCGCGTTTTTCGGCAGGCAATACACCTAAATCGGTATTGGTATAAGCGGCTGCTTTTTTCAGATATGCAAAAGCGTCGATAATTTCCTTTGGCATTGACGCCTCCGGACCAATTTTAAAATTGTTGCGTGAGCGTTCGGTTTGCGCTCCCCAGTATTTGTCGGCAGGTACCTGTACCTCGCCCATGGTATCGTGTTCGGTTCTGAAACTCATGGTATTAAATTTTGCAGGGGCAAAGTTATGTTTTTATATGATGCGGGGGAATGCAGGGTGTAAACTTTTTGATAGGGGACGTGATTTTTAAAGGAATACTATTTCATTATTTGATTGTATCGAAGTTGAAAGAAGAGGTAGAATAAAAATATTATTTACGGTAGTGTATAAGTTTGATTATTAACAAGGAGCGATAGAATCAAAAAAAATATTTGCCCACTCGATATCATCTTGTTTGCTTACAGAAATAACACATACAAGTATTTGATTTTTTGATTTCTTTGCCCCTTTTAACTGCCAACTATCGGCATTTTTCACTATAGTTGGTTTACCGGCGAAAGAATCAGTTAAGAAAGTATCGCCGCCACTAACGTGAAGTGCCGAAACGTATATTACCCGGGTACCATCTTTATTAACAAATTGGCGAGAGTCGGGGTTTTCAATCATATCAAAATCCGCTATATCTCCAAAATCCCAATTATTATAGATAGACTTTTTTCTTTTGAGCCAATTAAACATAAGATAAAGCTAATGAAAAGAAAGCCATATAAAAAAGGAAGTATTCGGAACTGAAACAATACTTAATGATTAGCACCTAACCCAGACAAGCGGTTCTTACCAGTTTTCAAGAAGTCTTGTACTTGACACTTATAACCAACACGGTTAGCAATCCATTCAAAACCGAAGAAAAAAATTGGGACGATCAAACAGAGCAGACTGATGTTTATATAACGTTTCTTGATTTTATCCTACTCACACAGCTACCATTTCACATCCTCAATTTTTACAACCTTATAATCAAAACCCAACCTTTTGGCATTTTGTTCAACCGTTTGATCAAAACCGGCCTGTTTACGGCGCTCATTCACTGTAGCGGCATCTTTAATAGGCCACACATAATAGCCAATTTTTTGGCCATTGCGCAATGGTTTAGATGTAGCCTGCGAACCGTAAATCTGTTCCTTGCCTTCATACATTAACTGCCTGTCGAGCATCATGGCATACAGCCGGAAGGGTAGTTCTTTATTTTCGGCAGCGGTTTTCATGAGGGGCATGTACTGATTTATTTTAGGCGAGTGCTGGATTACATACCAGGCTGCCTCGTTGGTTGGTTCGCCAACAAGCGATTTGCCGGGATAGCCGTATTTTGCAAATACGTTCTCGATAAAAATCAAATTGGTCGAATCGGCCTGGCTTTGGAGCTTCCAGTAATAGCCGACAGCTGCTTCAGGTTTAACTGGCAATGTTTTTAACACCGAATCTTTTTTATTCGGATCCGTTAAGTAGGTTAATGCCTCCCGATATTTCTGATCAAGAACCAGCACACTATCAAGCTGCCTCTTCAAAACAGGGTTAAGCTTTTGCTGCGCAGATGCAGTGGCTGATGATAAAAGCAACAAAGCGATGATCAGGTTTTTCATGGTAAATAAGGTTTAAGCAAATAAACGCAAAAGTCTGTATCACAAGTATAAGCTATCCGCCTTTTCAAACAATTTTTTATTGCATTCGGTGGCTCCTAACGAATAATTGAATCGCGAAAGTGCATACAGCAGCGGCAATTTGGCCGGCGCTATTTCGTTTTGCTGCAAATCGGTGAGCCACTCGGCTCCGTCAAACTCCGTACGATATTTTTTTTCGAGACGTTCATAGATCCTGTAGGCATCGTCATGATCAAGCCACTCGGGCTTGATATACAAGCCGGTTAAGTCGCCCATTTTTTTGCGCTCTTCTGCTTCTGCAGTATCGGCACTGCCGAATACAAAATAAAAGTATAACCATAATAATAAACCCGTTACTCCAATCAAAGAAGCGGTTGAATCACGCTCAATAAAAAATAATATAAAAGCTATAAAAGCTGTAATAAGCGAAAGCATGCGCGCATAGCCGGCAACGATGCTTTGATGGTTGAGCGGAATATTAAACCCATTGCGGCTTCGCCAGGCCGACCGGGTTACCAGCATGGAACTGGTTGGGAACAGCGGAATGCCAATAACCACAAATTTGGTCTCTATCCACTGCCCGTTAACCTCATGCACTTTGCCCAAAAACAATGATCCTATTAACATATCAGGTATAATTTAGTCGCGTTATTATAAACCACAACTTATAAAAGTGCTTTTAAACAAATGTTAAATATTTATTAAAAACTAAATATTAACAAACGGTACCCCAATTACCTGTTGTTTCTTATTTTACAAATAAGAAAATCAAACTTAATTAACTAAAAAATGTTAACTGTAAAAACAAATACATAAACACTACTATGAAAAAGTTAAGTTTAATTGCAATGATGGCCCTGGCGGCATTATCATTCCAGGCCTGTAATGGCGGAGCAAAAAGCGGCAGCGGCGATAGCACAGCAGCTGCAACAACTGACACTGCTGACAGTGCCAACAAAGTAAAAGACACAACTACCACCGGTGCTACAGGCATTGCCGTTACCGCCGATGATGCAAAATTTGCAACCGAAGCGGCAAATGCCGGCTTAGCCGAAGTTGCTGTTGGCCAGTTGGCCAGCGAAAAGGCAACCAATGCCAAAGTAAAAGATTTTGCTAAAATGATGGTTACCGACCACAGTAAAGCAAACGACGAACTAATGGCCATAGCCAAAACCAAAAACATTACCCTGCCATCGGCACCTGATGATGAGCACCAGAAAATGAAAGCCGACCTGGCAGCCAAAACAGGCGCTGATTTTGACAAGGACTATGTTGATGCCATGGTTAAAGGCCATAAAAAAGTTGAATCACTGTTTGAAGATGCTTCAAAAAATTGCAAAGATGCCGACCTTAAAGCCTTTGCAGCTAAAACATTACCTGTTATCCAACACCATTTAGCCGAAATTGAAGCTATTCAAAAAGGCATGAAGTAATCAGCGATTGATTAATTCAGGACAGAAAAAGGGAGATGTAACAATCTCCCTTTTTCTGTTTAATTCCCTTGTACAGGTGTAGCTAAAACGATACTTTTAACACAGCAAAATCTACTTTAATATGTCGAAACCAATAGTAACCGGCCTCATGGCCTATGGAATGTCGGGCAGGATTTTTCATGCCCCGTTTTTAACTACCAATCCGGGCTTTACTTTTAAGGCCGTGGTTGAGCGCCATGAAAAAAAAGCCGGCAAAAAATACCCTGATGTGATCAGCTATGATAGCATCAATCAGTTGCTTAACGACGATGAAATAGAGCTCATCATCGTAAACACGCCTAACAATACCCATTTTGATTATGCTGTACAAGCTCTGAATGCAGGTAAGCATGTACTGATTGAAAAGCCCGCCGCTGTAACTTCAAGCGAGGTGAAAGCGCTGTATGATCTGGGTAAAAAGCTTGATCTGAAAGTGATGATTTATCAAAACCGCCGTTATGACAGCGGTTTCCTTTCGGTAAAGGAGGTGATTGAAAGCGGCAGGTTAGGGGAGCTTATTGAAGTTCATTTCAGGCTGGACAGGTACCGCATGGCCATCGGTGCAAAACAATTCAAGGAAACGGCGGGCGTTCCGGGCGGTGGCCTTACTTATGATCTGGGCGCGCATTTGGTTGATAATGCCATCAGTATCTTCGGCAAGCCATTGAGCTATGAAAAAACAACCGCTGCATTCAGGCCAAACTCGCAGGTTGATGATTATTTTAATATTCACCTTAAATATCCTAACCAGTTGAATGTTTATCTTACCTCGGGGTTGCTCATTGCCGAGCATACTTATGGCTTTGTGGTACATGGAACATTAGGCAGCTTTGTAAAAATGCGTACCGATGTTCAGGAAGCACAGCTTGATGCCGACATGATGCCTACCGACGAAGGTTTTGGCATCGAGCCTGAAGGCAGCGACGGTAAACTGGTGCTCATGGGGGCCGACGGGCAGAAGACCGTGGAGTGGATAAAGTCACCCAAAGGTAATTATAACGGCATATTTGATGCCGTATATCATACCGTGCGCGAAAATGCGTTATTCCCGGTAACTGAAGAACATATCGCATGGCAAATTGAATTGCTTGAAAGCTAAAAATGTTGTAACTATGCTTATTAAATGCTAATTAAAATAATGAAGAAACTGTATTTACTGCTTTGTCTGATTATTGCCGCCGGGTGCAGCCAGGCACAAACGCCACCTGCTAATTCCGGCTTGCCGCCATATCACATCCTCACTACAGACAGTGTTTACGTTACTCCTGCCAACCTAAAAAAAAACAAACCGGTAATGGTGATCTATTTTTCGCCCGATTGCAGCCATTGCCAGCACCTGATGTATGATCTGAAACCCGAGCTGCCCAAATTAAAAAATGTGCAGATAGTGATGATCACCTTTATGCCGATGCTTAAAGGGATCCAAACTTTCCAGCGCGATTTTGACCTGGCCAAATACCATAACATTACTATCGGTACCGAGGGTTATACCTACGTTGTGCAAAAGTTTTACAGCGTACAAACCACCCCATACATAGCCATTTATGATAAGTATGGTAAATTATTTCAAACTTATCCCAAAGTACCTAAGATCCCGGTGCTGATGGAAACGATTAAAAAAGTATAAAGTAGCTAACTTATAGCTCAAGCCGGTTAACGCAACGTTAACCGGCTTTTTTGTTTAACGTCCCATCAGGATCTCTCACAGTCTAAGTTGTTTTGCCCCGCTGGGGCAAAGGATATTTTTATAACTTTTCATGCTACAAACCTTTTGCACCTCCGGTGCACTTGCCTTTAACGTCCCATCAGGGTCTCTCGCGGAGCACCCTGATGTATACGCCATGCTGGTTCGCTGTTCCGAATATCCAGTTAGATTGATAAGTTGAACCTCAGGATCCTCTGCAAGAAACCTGAGGAGACATGAAAAAATCAGTGTAATCGATGAAATCAAAAATCAATCGGTGTAATCCCCCAAAAATCAAAACCAATCAACGGTACTGATTACGCTTCATAATAGTTACCTTTGCGGCCAATATTTAAGTTGACAATGAAGAATACCGCATTAACCGATATCCACGTAAAAACCGGTGCCAAAATGGTTCCATTTGCCGGTTATAACATGCCCGTTCAATACACAGGTATTAACGCCGAACACGAAACCGTGCGCAAGGCCGTTGGTGTTTTTGACGTAAGCCACATGGGCGAATTCATTTTAAAAGGAGAGAACGCGCTTGACCTGATTCAGCGGGTTACCAGTAACGATGCCTCAAAATTATACGATGGCAAAGTGCAGTACTCATGCCTGCCCAATGAAAATGGTGGTATTGTTGACGATCTGCTGGTTTACCGGATTGATGAGAAAACCTATATGCTGGTGGTTAATGCCTCAAATATTGAAAAAGACTGGGACTGGATCTCGCAATACAACACCAGGGGCGTAGATATGAAAAACATATCCGACCGTACATCACTGCTGGCTATCCAGGGCCCTAAAGCTGCCGAAGCCTTGCAAAGCCTTACGGAGGTTGACCTGGTATCCATGGAATACTACACTTTTAAAAAAGGAACTTTTGCCGGTGTTGACAATATATTGATATCGGCTACCGGGTATACCGGTGCCGGCGGCTTCGAAATCTATTTTGAAAATCAATATGCAGAGCAGATCTGGGATGCCATTTTCAAAGCCGGTGAACCTTTCGGAATTAAACCAATTGGTTTAGGCGCACGTGATACCTTACGTTTGGAAATGGGCTTTTGCCTGTATGGTAACGACATAGATGATACTACCTCACCGCTTGAAGCCGGGTTAGGCTGGGTAACCAAATTCAATAAGGAATTCACTAATGCCGAAGCCCTGCAAGCCCAAAAACAAGCCGGTGTAAGCCGCAAGCTGGTAGGTTTTGAAATGATAGACCGCGGTATCCCCCGCCATGATTATGTGATTGTTGACGCCGATGGCAATACTATAGGTAAAGTGACCTCGGGCACTCAATCGCCATCCTTGCAAAAAGCTATCGGTATGGGCTATGTAGATACCGCTTTCGCCAAAGAAGGTACCGAGATCTATATCAGCATCAGGGATAATAAAATTAAAGCGCAGATTGTAAAACCTCCGTTTTATAAAGCCCCCTAACCCCCTAAAGGGGGAACTACTTGTACAGTTCACTAATATAAATTCAAAAATGTCTGAAAATACAATTACTCTAACTCCCCCTTCAGGGGGCCGGGGGGCACACGTTTGCCTAACCCCTGCATTACTGCCTCTTTTTAATGTGGAAGACTACATTGTAGTGGTTATTGATATTTTCAGGGCAACATCATCTATATGTTATGGTATTGAAAACGGTGCTGAGGCTATTATACCGGTATCACAAGTTGAGGAATGTGCCGCGTATAGAGAGAAAGGGCTGGATTACCTTCTTGCCGCCGAGCGCGACGGATTGGTAGTTGAAGGTTTTGATTTTGGCAACTCGCCATTTTCATATACCAAAGAAAAGGTGGCCGGTAAAACAGTAGTGTTAACCACTACCAACGGCACACATGCACTGCATTTATCGCGCAGTGCAAAAAAAATTGTTATCGGTTCGTTCCTGAACCTTACAGCTTTAAGCCACTGGCTTAATACCCAAAACGAAAATGTGCTGCTGGTGTGTGCCGGCTGGAAAAACAATTTTAATTTGGAGGATACCCTGTTTGCCGGCGCCGTAATTGAGCAGTTAAAAGATAAAGGATTTGCACCGGACGATGCCGCGATAGCTGCCAATGATCTTTTCCAGGTTGGCAAAAACGACATCAACGAGTATCTCAAGAAAACCTCTCACGGCGAACGCCTGAAAAAATTAGGCATCGAAAAAGATATCGAGTTTTGCTTACAGGTTGATTTGACAGCCGCCATTCCTGTTTTGGAAGGGGAGAAGCTGGTGAAACTGGCGGTGTAACTATAATATGTCATTGCCGAGTAACCATTCGGGCTTCCCCATTGCTTACTCGGCAATGACATAAATTCTTGATGCTCCCCGAAGAGCCGGCGTAAGTAAGCTCCCCCTTTAGGGGGCGGGGGGGGTAAACTGCACAAGCGCCTTTTCAATCCTGCTGATGGTTTCTTCTTTACCAAGCAGGGCGACAATATCAAATACATGCGGACCAAACTTACCGCCAACCAGCATAATGCGGAATGGTAGCATCACGTCGCCAACTTTTAGGCCTTTTTCTTCGGCAAGGGCTTTGAATTTAGCTTCCAGGTCGTGCGCTTCAATAGCGGCCTCATTATTTAGCAAGGCGATGAACGCCTGATAAAACGCTGTTTTCGCGTCAGTCCATTTAGGTTTTACCGCGTTAAGGTCATACTCCCTGGGCTGCTCAAAAAAGAAACCTGCCTGCTGGTAAAAATCTGATAATAATACACAACGGTCTTTGATCAAACCGATAACTTTTCCAAGATAGTCGTCATCGTTAACAGTAACACCCTTAGCAGCAAATACTTTTATAACATCCGACTTCAGACTTTCGACTTCAGACTTCTTAATCCACTCGGCGTTGAACCATTTGGCTTTCTCAAAATCAAACTTGGCGCCCGATTTATTGACGCGTTCTATCGAAAATTTTTCGATCAACTCGTCAAGCGTAAAAATCTCCTGCTCGGTACCGTCGTTCCAGCCCAAAGTTGCCAGCAGGTTCAGGAAAGCCTCCGGTAAAAAACCTAATTCACGGAAACCCGGCGTCAACTCGCCTGTTTTTGCATCAAACCAGTTCATGGCATACACCGGGAAACCGAGTCGGGCGCCGTCGCGTTTGCTCAGCTTGCCATGGCCATCCGGTTTTAAAATCAGCGGCAGGTGTGCCCATTGGGGCATGTCGGCCTTCCAGCCCAGGTATTCCCAAAGCAGCAAATGTACCGGAGCCGAAGGCAGCCACTCTTCGCCGCGAAAAGCATGCGTGATCTTCATCAGGTAATCATCAACCACAACGGCCAGGTGGTAAGTAGGCATACCATCGGCTTTTAATAACACTTTATCATCAACCAGGCCGGTTTCAAAGCTCACATATCCGCGAATCATATCATTGAAACTCACGGTTTCACCCTCCGGCATTTTGATGCGGATCACATGCGGCGTACCTGCATCAAGCAAGGCATCAACCTCGTGCTGAGGCAATGAAAGCGAGTTTCTTAAGGTATGGCGATAAGCCAGGCCGTACTGAAAATTGGGGATCTCCTTGCGGTTTTTGTCCAGCTCTTCGGCGGTATCAAAGGCATAATAAGCATGGCCTTCCATAACCAGGCGTTCGGCATATTCGCGGTAAAGTGGTTTACGCTCGCTTTGGCGATATGGCGCGTAAGGGCCGCCGGCAACCGGGCTTTCATCGGGCTGAAGACCGCACCATTTAAGGCAGTCTGATATATATTCTTCGGCACCTTCCACGTAGCGGGTTTGGTCGGTGTCCTCAATTCGCAAAACAAAATCGCCTCCATGCTTTTTGGCGAATAAATAATTGAACAACACGGTGCGCACGCCACCAAGGTGTAAACCACCTGTAGGGCTCGGCGCAAAACGGACTCTTACTTTTTTATCGGTCATGATGGGGGCAAAGATAGGTTTTAAGTCGGAAAGTCCGGAAGTCCGCCGTCCGAAAGTCGGAAGGATGGTAGAGGCAGAAAAGCCTACAATCTGAAAGTTTGACCACATGCAAATCCTCACCTTTCAACTTACGGACTTTCGGACAGCGGACTTCCGGACTACCTCCAACAAAAATTATATTTTACAAAGCAATTTTACGTTATTTGGGCTGTGCCCAGCATGAACCCATATCAACAGAAAAAACGTTGGAAATATTTACTTCTTGCCTTTGCAGTAGTAATTGCCAGCGGTTCATTATTTTACACCAGTTACCTGGTACGTAACATTTCAAAATCTGAGCGTACCCGCGCGCAGGTTTGGGCAATGAGCATGAGGCAGTTACTAAACTCAGATGATGACGACTTTTTTAACTATGTATATGCCGTACGTGACAGTTTAACGGTGCCTGCAATTATTACTGATGAAAAGGGCGATATCATTTTGCAGCGCGGGCTGGATACCACCAAAACATTTATTAAGCTTGAAGCTGAAAATAATAAAAAAAAGAAATACGACCCCACCTATTTTAAGGAAGAACTGCAATACATGAAAGGCCAGCATGCGCCCATAAAGTTTAAAGTTTTGGACGAGGATAATTATGTTTACTATAAAGATTCGGCGCTGCTTACACAGCTGCGTTTATTCCCTTATGTGCAGCTCACGGTAATTGCTATATTTCTATTGATGGCGTATACCGCCTTCAGTTCATCGCGTAAATCAGAGCAAGACCAGGTTTGGGTTGGTTTAGCCAAAGAAACTGCTCATCAGTTGGGTACGCCTATATCATCGCTTATTGCATGGATTGAGCTGATGAAGGAGAAATTTAATGCCGAAGACGATGTGCTGGTGGCCGAAATGGAGAATGACGTAAAGCGCCTCGAAATTGTGGCCGATCGTTTTTCAAAGATTGGCTCCAAACCAGTATTGGATGAGCACGGGGTTTATGCCGTAGTGAAAGATTTTGTTGATTACTTCAAGGTACGTGTTAGCAAAAACATCAGTTTTGAAATGACAGGTAATCCTCACCTTAGGGCCGGGCTTAATATCCCCCTGTTTGACTGGGTATTGGAAAATTTGCTGAAGAATGCTGTTAATGCCATTGAGGGTAAAGGAAGCATTAAGGTTGAGATTAGCGGCAATAAAGTTAAAAACCAGATTTTTATTGATGTTACAGATACCGGCAAAGGCATCTCCCGTTCTAAATTTGATACCGTTTTCCAACCCGGGTATACCACTCGTAAACGCGGCTGGGGCTTGGGTTTGTCGCTCACCAAACGCATAATAGAGAATTACCATAACGGGCAGATCTTTGTGAAGGATTCGGAAATAGGTAAAGGAACAACTTTCAGGATAGTATTAAAAAACACGCGCAATGATAACAAAACCAAAACCAGGTGATTATTCGCCATTTGCAGCGGGATATGTGGGCCTTGTTGGCGACAATGATGTAATTGATATGCTTGAACAGCAAATGGACAGCAGTTACAAGGTATTCAGTAATTTAACCGATGAGCAGGGACTATATGCTTATGCACCCGGCAAATGGACAGTTAAGCAGGCATTGGGCCATATGATAGATACCGAACGTACCTTTGCCTATCGTGCCCTGGTGTTTTCACGTAATCATATCGAACTGCCGGGTTTTGATCAGGATGTGTATGTTAACAATGCCGATTTTAACAGTCAAAATATAAAAGACCTTGCCGAAGAGTTCCGTGCATTGCGCCAGGCAAATCTTTATATGATTAAAGCATTCAGCAATGAGCAGCTAAATCGTAACGGTATTGCCAGTAACCATTTGTTTACTGTTGCAGCATTTGTATTTATGCTGGCCGGGCATGAGTGCCATCACTTAATTTTATTTAAAGAACGGTACGGGATAGGGTAAAGCGATATGATAGCTTCAGGGGATCCAATAACGCGGTTAAAGACTTACGAAGTTTTTAAAACTTCGTAAGTCTGGGTTTTCCAATTTGCCCCGGGGAGCGATTTTCTTATTTCTCTTTATACAATTCTTCTTTATCCAGCACTTCTCTTTTTTCGATGCGGTATGATAAAAACAAGCCGGCCCCTCCAAAAATAGCGATCAGTGATACATATAAAAAGAAAACATCATCATCAAAACTATTGAATATGCTGCGATTTAAAACATAGGCTAAAAATAAACCGATACCAGAACCGATGAGCAGCAAACCCCATTTTAAATTTTGATAAGGAGCCGACTGTGGTTTATAACTCCTCGGATCCATGTTTCGTTCTATCATTGCTAATTTCTCCCGTTTGTTTAAGTAAACGATGCCGAAGATCATCGCGAATAAGCTGAGGGGAATTATTATTCCGGCTAATACGCCTAATTGTCCAGGTCCCATAATATTTGTTTTTTTAATTAAGTAATACTGTTTTTTCTCTCTGTAAATACGCCATTGTGGTGTATTTGTAAACTATGACCACACATTTTTTAAACAGGTTACACCTTGATTAAAAAAAATTATTGCTCCTCCCTTTAGGGGCCGGGGGGCTTTTATTAACTTTGCCTTAATGATAAGTGCGGCTACTCCTTTTAGCCTGCTGGGGCAGGATCTTTTATTATTACCACAAAAAGCTATTTACTGGTATCAGCAAAAGGCCCTGATAATTGCCGATGTGCATTTGGGCAAAGTGGGCCATTTCCGTAAAGCCGGTATAGCAATACCACGGGATATGGAGCAAAGTGACCTGGCCGTACTCTCCGATCTGATCTATGAGTATAAACCGGAAAAGTTAATTTTTTTGGGCGATCTGTTCCACAGCGATATGAATAACGATTGGGATTGGTTTATCCTTTGGCGCAGCCAGTTTCCCGCGTTACAGATTATCCTGGTCCGCGGCAACCATGATATCATTGCAGATAAGCATTATCATAACCTGAATATCGAACTGCACGACGAATTGCTGATTGGCCCCTTTCTCATGATGCACCATCCGCTTGCTAATGACGGGGACGAAAAAGCAGGTTACGTTTTTTGCGGGCATATCCACCCAGGGGTAAACCTAAGCGGCCGGGCACGTCAAAGCATTACCTTGCCTTGCTTTGCCTTCGGCAATAAACAGGGAATTTTACCATCCTTCGGGAAATTTACCGGGCGGATAGCTATCCGGAGCCTTCAAAACGACAGGATCTTTGCCGTTTTGAAAGATAAAGTTGTGGCTATAGCCTGATTTTCATCTACAAAATGCACTAAATTCACCAATTTCCCTGTCATCGTATTGTATTTGGATGTTGAATACCAGGGCATTATTTTAGATTGATTCTAAATAGCTTTTTGGTCTCCAATAAGCCAAAACCTCTTCTATGTTTTGTTATTTAATAAATACTTTTGCCTAATAAATCCAATTCATAATGAGCGAATTCAAACAAACCTTAAACTCGTCGCTGGGCAAAAAGCTGATCATGGCTTTAACAGGCTTGTTTCTGTGTACCTTTTTAATTGTGCACGTAGGCGGCAACCTGTTGTTGTTTAACAACGATAACGGTTTCAGTTTTAACGTGTATGCCAACTTCCTTACGCATTTTCCGCCTATTGAAGTTATAGCATACCTGTTGTACCTTTCCATTTTAGTGCATGCACTATACGGTTTGATCCTGACTGTCAAGAACCGTAAAGCCCGCCCTGTACGCTATGCGGTAGCGGCAAAATCTGATGCCTCATGGTCATCAAAAAACATGGGCCTGCTTGGTTCAGTCCTGTTCCTGTTCATCGTTATCCACATGGGCGATTTCTGGTTCCGTTATCATAACGACAAAACCATGGGCTTTAAAGAGTACCGCACCGATCTGGCAACCGGCGAAACCAAAGTTAGCGATTACACACCGGCCAATGCCGAATTCAGCCACTCGGTATCAACCGAAAACAATGTGGAAGTTGTAAGGGTAAAAGACCTGCACGCGCGTGTTGCTTACAGTTTCAGCAACATTATCTACGTTATATTTTACGTAATAGCCATGGGTGCTGTAGCATTTCACTTGTTACATGGTTTCCAGAGCGCGTTCCGTACGCTGGGCTGGGTACACCGTAAATATACACCGGTAGTTTACTTTATTGGCACATGGCTGTTTGCGGTTATTATTCCGCTGCTTTTTGCCGCCATGCCGGTTTATTATTACTATTTATCAACCCAGGGAGCTCACTAAGTTAGCTGGCCTAAAGCCACAAACATAAATACAAAGAAGAGATGACATTAGATGCTAAAATTCCTCAAGGCCCATTAGCCGAAAAATGGAGCAAGCATAAATTTGATCTGAAGCTGGTTAACCCCGCCAACAAGCGTAAATACGATATCATCATTGTAGGTACCGGTTTGGCAGGCGCTTCGGCAGCTGCCACTTTAGGCGAGCTGGGTTACAACGTTAAGGCATTTTGTTTCCAGGACAGCCCACGCCGTGCGCACTCTATTGCTGCACAGGGTGGTATAAATGCCGCTAAAAACTATCAGAACGACGGCGACAGTGTTTTCCGTTTATTTTACGATACCATTAAAGGTGGTGACTACCGTGCCCGCGAAGCCAACGTTCACCGTTTGGCCGAAGTTTCGGTAAACATCATTGACCAGTGCGTTGCACAAGGTGTACCTTTTGCCCGTGAATACGGCGGCTTGCTGGATAACCGTTCATTCGGTGGTTCGCAGGTATCGCGTACTTTCTACGCGAGGGGCCAAACAGGACAGCAGCTTTTATTAGGCGCTTACTCTGCCCTTAACCGCCAGATCCATGCCGGTAAAGTAAAAATGTACACCCGCCACGAAATGCTTGACGTGGTAACTATCGATGGCCATGCCAAAGGTATTGTTACCCGTAACATGCTCACCGGCGCTATCGATACACATGCAGGTCACGCGGTATTATTATGTACCGGTGGTTACAGCAACGTATTCTACCTGTCAACAAACGCAATCGGCTCAAACGTAACAGCAGCCTGGAGGGCACACAAGCGTGGTGCTTTCTTTGGTAACCCTTGCTATACTCAAATTCACCCAACCTGTATCCCGGTAACCGGCGATCACCAGTCTAAGTTAACGCTGATGTCTGAATCACTGCGTAACGACGGTAGGGTATGGGCACCTAAAACTGTTGAAATTGCCGAGCAATTGCGCAAAGGCACATTGAAAGCAGACCAGGTTAAAGAAGACGACCGCGATTACTTCCTTGAACGTAAATATCCGGCTTTCGGTAACCTTGTTCCGC
Source organism: uncultured Mucilaginibacter sp. (assembly GCA_966212355.1). GTDB lineage: Bacteria > Bacteroidota > Bacteroidia > Sphingobacteriales > Sphingobacteriaceae > Mucilaginibacter. The sequence continues at coordinate 43,309 of CBIHRB010000030.1, read as the reverse complement.
GCGACGTGGCATCACGTAACGCTAAAGAAATGGTTGAAGAAGGCAGAGGCGTAGGCGGCTCTGGCTTTGCGGTATTCCTTGACTTTGCCGATGCTATTAAACGTTTAGGCGAAGAAACCGTTAAAGCTAAATACGGTAACCTGTTTGATATGTACATCCAGATCACGGATGAAAACCCATACAAACAACCAATGCGTATTTACCCTGCGGTTCACTATACCATGGGTGGACTTTGGGTTGATTATAACCTGAGCACTACTATCCCTGGCTTATATGCTTTAGGTGAGTGTAACTTCTCAGACCACGGTGCTAACCGCCTTGGTGCATCTGCACTGATGCAGGGTTTATCTGATGGTTACTTTGTGATTCCTTATACCCTTGGCGATTACCTGGCTAAAATTGGCCCTAAAAAGGTTGATACCGGCCACCCGGCGTTTGAAAAAACCAAACAGGACGTGATTGCCCACGTAAACAAATTATTGTCGTTAAAAGGAACTAAAACCACTAACGAATACCACCGCGAACTTGGCCACATTATGTGGGAGTATTGCGGCATGGCCCGTACAGATGAAGGTTTGAGAAAAGCCAAAGGTTTGATCCAGGCATTGAAAGCCGATTTCTGGAAAAACGCGATAGTAACCGGCGAAAATGAGGAAGTAAATGCTTCATTAGAAAGGGCCGGTCGTGTGGCCGACTTTATCGAACTTGGCGAGCTGATGATCGACGACGCTTTAATGCGTAAAGAATCATGCGGCGGCCACTTCAGGGTTGAATCACAAACACCAGATGGTGAAGCGCTTCGCGATGACGAAAACTTCGCGTTTGTAGCTGCCTGGGAGTTTAAAGGCGAGAACCAACCGGAAGAGTTACATAAAGAGCAGCTGACATTTGAAGCAGTTCACCTGTCTCAAAGAAACTATGCTTAATTAGAGAATGGTTAATTAGGTGAGTAGTTGATTAAGTTAAAACCACTCACCGAATTAGCCGCTCACCCAATCAACAAAACAACGATAACTCAAATCTAAAACAAAGATGAGTAACGGAAATATGAACCTGACGCTTAAAGTATGGCGTCAAAAAAATGCTCAAACCGCGGGTAAATTCGTAAGCTATAAAGCTGAGAACATTTCTCCCGACATGTCGTTCCTTGAAATGCTCGACGTGGTTAACGAAAGCCTGATCCACAAAGGCGATGAGCCAATTAACTTTGACCACGACTGCCGCGAAGGTATTTGCGGGATGTGTTCATTATATATCAACGGTCACCCGCACGGGCCAAAACGCGGTATCACTACCTGCCAGCTGCACATGCGTACCTTCCACGACGGTGAAACCATCACCATTGAGCCATGGCGCGCTCAGGCATTCCCAATAGTTAAAGATTTAGCGGTTGACCGCTCTGCATTTGACAGGATCCAGCAAGCTGGCGGTTATGTTTCGGTAAACACCGGCGGTGTACCTGATGGTAACGCTATCCCAATCCCTAAAGTTATTGCTGATGAGGCTTTCAACTCGGCTACCTGTATTGGTTGCGGTGCCTGCGTTGCTGCCTGTAAAAATGCCTCGGCTATGTTGTTCGTATCGGCTAAGATCACCCAGTTAGGTTTGTTACCTCAAGGTCAGCCGGAGCGCTATCGCCGTGTACAATCAATGGTTGCCCAGATGGACGAAGAAGGTTTTGGCAGCTGTACCAACACCGGTGCCTGCGAAGCCGAGTGTCCTAAGGAAATTAAATTGACTAACATTGCCCGTATGAACAACGACTATTTCAGCGCGAAACTGTTCAGGGAAGAAGAAGTACATGAGCAAGGTCATTAATTTGATCTTCTGTTAGGATATAGTAAACGGCCCGGCTTGCCCGGGCCGTTTTATGTTTTACTCAGAAGCTGTTAAAACGGCTTGATAAAATGAGATCATAAAAAAGCTCTTGCATTTTTTGGGAATAAGGATACAAATCTTTTTTGATCCGGCTTAAGACTTAGAACTTAAGACTTCCGGCTTACTCCTCTCCCACCAGCTTAAATACCATGCCATCCATATCTTCAGAGATCCTGATCTGGCAAGCCAGTCGGCTTGCAGGTGGAGCATAGGGTAGCGTATCCAATACATCGAGCTCGGTATCTGTAGCAGTAAAATACTCTTCGGGACCTTCTATCACCTGTACGTGACAGGTAGCACAAAGCGCCATGCCGCCGCAGGTGGCCAGTATATCGTACTCAGATGCCTTCAATACTTCCATCAGGCTCAGGTTTATACCTTCCGGAATTTCAACGGGCCTGCTGCCTCCGTCGCGGTCAATTATGGTTAAATTTATCATGGCTAAAAAGCGCTTACACCGTAAACGGTGGTGTATTTAAAACTCAGTTTTTGCTCGGGGTAAACATATTTGAAAGCACTTTGGGCCATTAAAGCACTTTCATGAAAACCGCAGAGTATCAGTTTAAGCTTACCCGGGTAGGTATTGATATCGCCAATGGCATAAATGCGCTCAATATTGGTGCTATAATCAACTGTATTTACGGCGATGGCCGATCTGTCGATATTCAACCCCCAGTCGGCAATAGGGCCAAGCTTAGGGCTAAGGCCAAATAACGGAATGAGGTGATCGGCTTCAATATGACTTACCTGCTGGTCCCGGTCAAGCAGGGTGATCTCCCGTAGGCGGTCATCGCCGGTTAAGGCAACTACATTTGACTTGAGGACCAGGTCGATCTTGCCTTCCCTGGCCAGTTCAAAAACCTTTTCGGCACTATCTGGCGCCCCGCGGAAAGTATCCCCCCGATGGACCAGGGTAACCCGTTCGGCTACGTTGCTCAGAAAAACAGCCCAGTCCAGGGCAGAATCGCCGCCGCCTGCAAGCACTACTTTTTTATCACGGAAATGTTCGGGATTTTTCACCATATAGGCTACACCTTTTCCCTCAAAATCCGTAAGGCGGTCAATTTCCGGTTTGCGGGGTTCAAAACAGCCAAGGCCGCCGGCAATTACTACTACCTGGCAATGAACGGTTGTGCCGTCGTTGGTTATGATGTTATAAGATCCGTCATCATTGCGTTGCAGGTTTTCTACCCGCTCGCCCAAACTAAAGGTGGGGTGAAACGGGGCTATCTGCAGCATCAAATTATCCACCAGTTGCTGTGCGGTAACATCAGGATAACCGGGAATATCATAAATAGGTTTATGCGGATAAATTTCGGAAAGCTGGCCGCCAACCTGTGGCAGCACATCAATAAGATGACAGCGCATTTTTAGCAGGCCGGCTTCAAAAACAGCAAATAAACCAACAGGCCCCGCGCCTATAATGCAGATATCGGTAGTAATTTTTTCCATGTATGATCGCCTTTGATTCAGCAATCAAATTTGCCGCTAAACTAACCGGCAATCAAATGATATAAAGTAATATAAGATTACTTTAAGTTATAATTGGCAAGGCAAAAACGTTTGAAAAGCTCAATCAATTTACTGTGTTTGCCATGCAATTGTATGAACTGAAAAGTGCGGAAAATCTCTAATCCTTTAACATCAATAATGGTGAGCTCGTTGTATTTTAACTCGCTTACTACCGATTGGATGGAAAGAAATGTCGCTGTTTCTGAGTATAAAAGGTATTGTTTTATGGCGATACTGCTCTCCAGTTGAATCTCGATGTTCAGGTCTTTCGGGTTGATCTGCACGGCGGCCAGGGCATTAAAGATAACATCCAGGGTGCCCGATCCGGCTTCCCTTAAAACCAATGGGATAGCGGGTAATTGTTTGGGAGTGATCTCGGTCTTTTTGGATAACTTATTGTTAGCACTGGTTACCAGTACAATTTCATCTTTAATAAAATCGGTATAGGATAATTGCGGCGAATGGGCAGCCCCTTCTACAATGGCAATATCTATTTTTTCGGCTAACACCAGTTGCGAGATCTGATCGGTATTGGCCTGGATAAAGTTGAAAGTAACCTTGGGATATGTTTTTTTAAACATAGCCAGCAGCTTGGGCAAAATAGTTTGCGCCACGGTAGTACTGGCTCCTATGTGCAGCGTACCGGCCTCCAGGTTATTAAGCTGGGCCAGTTCAGTTTCCAGGTCGGTATAGGTTTGGAAAATCTTTTCGGCGTATTTTTCAAGGATCTTGCCGGCAGTGGTAAGGGAAATATTATTGCCGTTTCGTTTAAACAACTGTACGCTGAGTTGTTGCTCCAGCTCCTTGATATGTTTGGTGACCGCCGGTTGGGTGATAAATAACTCGGATGCAGCTTTGGTAAAGCTTAACCGTTGTGCAACCGTATAAAAAACCTTCAGCCTGAAATCAAATATCATTGGGCCAATTTAGGAATAAATACTTTATCCGGCATGGCATTGTGAGTAAGCATCAAGGCAACCTGAAAAAAATAGTTATGACATAAGGAATTTATTTTAAGGATGTTGTGCGAGGGCTGCGTTAGGGATTGCAGTAAAAAGCCCACAGCGCGGGTTGGGATTGCGGGAAGGAAAAGCGAGGACTTGTAACGGAAAGCCCGGGCCGCAGGCAACGCCCAAGCTTATAAAACAGATCAAAAAATACACTTAATAATCAATAATTTACAATTATGCCATTACGCAAGCGTGGCAATCGTATACTATACAGGGCGGTTATGCTCCCGTGCGATTGCCAGGCTGCTTAATGACATATTAAAAAATGGGGTCATGGAGTGTTTAAATCCGACGGCCTCTGAAGGTAGTATGACATCTCTCCTTAGTCATTCCGAACTTTCGGCACCTCACAAGAAAAGTGGCAAATTTGATTAGCATGGTTGCTTAGCGAGTGGGGTGCTGAAACAAGTTCAGCATGACCTTAATTTTATTATGTCATGGGTAGCCTATCGAAGCATAGCGGGGTGGGCCTCTGCGCGCGTCCTTCGACAGGCTGCCCATGACAACGAAAAAAAATGGGTGTCATACTGAGCCCGTCGAAGTATGGCGGGTAGGCCTCTGCACGAGTCTTCGACAGGCTCAGACTGACAGGCCCTCTTTGTCATCTAACCTTCAGAGTCCATGGATTCAATCACTAAGGATGACAAGCCCTCCACACCTATTGTCATTTCACCTTCAGAGGCCTCCGGATTTTACCTACTCGCGGACGAAATAAAGTTATACCGATGTAGTTATTTTAACTTGTAGCCAATTGCGGGCTGGCATTCTTACGTTTCAGGATCAAAGCTGCTATCAGCGCAATCACCAGGCCAACGGGCAATATCTCCATATAAGTAAGCACGATTACGCCGAAGGGGCTTTTGTACATATTAACATAACCGGCCATGCTTGCTTCCTGTTGCTTAAGTTCGGCAGCCGTAGCACCATGGGCTTTGGCTTCCCTTAAAACATGGGCGACGTATTTGGTCATAAAATCGGGGTAAAAGTTATAGAACTCTATTAACCACACAATCACATAAACTGTTGAGGTGATCAACACAATGTAAAGACCGATCATAAAAGCTTTGCCGAAACTAATTATGCCTTCGTTGTATTTGTCACGGTAATTTTTGATGGCTACAAATATCAGCGAAAACGCCAGCAACATGGAGCCATAGCCCACCCACATGTTGCCCTGAAAGTTGGGGTTGTTATAGCAAAGGGCTCCCGAAATTCCCCCGGTAGCGGCGATGATGAGGCCGGAGATTGATCCAAAAACAAATACATTCTTTTTCATATCGTTTATATTTTGATAGCACAAATTTGGCTTGTCAGAAACTTTTCGGGCTCATACTTTAGGGTGATTTTTAAAAATATGCTGCCATTAGTACTAAAGTATGAAGCGGGTTAAGGAATAATGCTGAGCCGCTTCCCCATTTCCACGGCCTGAGTGCGGCGTTTAACCTCCATTTTTTCAAACACCTTTGCCGAATGTGTTTTGATGGTATTCAACGATACAAATAAACGCTCTGAAATTTCCTGGTTACTTAACCCTTCGGCCATTAATTGCAAAACATCAAGCTCGCGTTTGCTGAGGCCAAGCTTTTCCACCTCTGTCTGGTTAATGATAAATTCAGGTCCGTTATTTACATAAACCTGTTTTTCTACAACAACTGTTTTAGGTTTGGTAAGTTTAAGCGCCAGCCAAATTCCTAATACGGTAAAAAATATTGCTATTGCACCCATGTAAATTTCATAGGCATTATCAACAATGATCAGTTTAAGTTCAAGCCATTTCAGCAAAAACAACAGCAGAGCAAGTGCTACCGCGTACAGTATGGTATGTTTGTTTTTTGCCAATAGATTAGAAGCCATTTTATAATCACCGATTTATCTTAAAATTAGGATTATTTAAGATAAGCAGAAAAGTACACAAAACAAAAAAGCGGAAAACATCCCGCTCTTAAATTTATAATTGTCAAGGTGCCCCTTAACCCTGAAAGCCCTGGTTTCGTTTATTCATCAGCTTTAGCCGCGTCTTTCCTGGCTTTTTTATCGGCTTTTAATTTTGCATAGGCTTTTTGTTGTTCGGGGGTGAAAATCTTATTTAAGCCGGCGGTAGCGCGTTGCTTAATCTTTTGATCGGCCAGGTGGCTGGTTTTTTTATCCTGTTTCAGTTTTTTCAGGCTATCGATACTTGTTGCCTGGGCAAGCAGGATAACGTTCACTTTTTTAGCCTGATCGGCAGTAAGTTTTAAGTTTTTTTGCAGGTGCTCGGTTTTGTTGGCCGCTTTTTGAGCAGGCGTTTTTTCAACCTTTTTTTGTGCGTTGGCTGCGTAGTTTAGTCCGCAGGCAAGGGCCAGTAGCATCAGTAGTTTTTTCATATTTTTTTATTTTTTGCAGATAATTAATTTATTGACAATATAGATGAGTTTTAGTTTAAATGGATACACATATAAGTTTCTTTGACAATTAAATTAAACCAAAGGGCTTTTTTATGGTCATACTGGTGCAAAAGTTAAATTTTTAATTTAATAACCCGGATACTATGAAAAAGGCTGTTAAGTACTGGTGTGGCTTTGTTGTGTTGTTGTGTTTGTTTACCGTATTTACTGCCTTTTTGCCGGGCTATCCTGATGCAAGTTTAAAATTTCCCTATAAACAGGCGGGTTTAACACCCGAACAGGCCGCGGCTCATTTACTGAGCCGTTTTACTTATGGGGCAACCCCGGGCGAAGTAGAAGAAGTATCCAAAATTGGCCCCGAAAAGTGGTTTGCCCAACAGTTGGACGCCCAACTACCGGATGATTCCCTTAATCAACGCTTAAATAAATACGATGCCTTAAAACTGAGCAATACAGAAGTTGTTGCCCAATACCCCAAAGGCGCGCAGGTTTTGCGAATGGCTGTAAGGGATGGTATAGTTAATAAAGATTCGGTAAAAACAGATCGCAAAGCTTATCGCGATCAGTTGCAAAACTACATGCAGCAAAACGGATTAAAGCCCGAGCAGGAGCTGTTACGCCAATTCATCAACCAAAAAATATTAAGAGCTGCTTACAGCAATAATCAATTACAGGAAGTAATGACCAGCTTTTGGTTCAATCATTTCAATGTATCTATAGTGAAAAACGACTGTTCGCAATATATCCCCGCTTATGAGCGCGATGTGATCCGTCCGAACGCGTTAGGGAAGTTTAGTGATCTGTTATTGGCCACTGCCAAATCGCCGGCCATGCTATATTACCTGGATAATTTCAGCAGCTCGGGGAACAAGGAGAACATGGAGCAGGGGCCGATTCGCCGCCGGCTGATGCAGCAAATGCAAGGTGCGGATACAGGTCGTTTTGCCAATATGCCCAAACTAAACAAAGCAAAAAAAGCACAGGGGCTTAATGAAAATTACGCCCGCGAGGTGATGGAACTGCATACCCTTGGCGTTGACGGCGGCTATACCCAGCAGGATGTTACCGAGGCAGCTAAAGTGCTTACCGGCTGGTCGATTTATCCAATGGGCACTTACGGACAAGCGGGCCAAAAACTCATGAACCGTATTGGGGATGAAAAACTGCAAAGCCGCGGTTTTGTGCATGAGGGCGATTTTCTGTTTAACCCTAACAAACATGATAATGGTGAAAAGACGGTATTAGGCCATCATTTTGCAGCCCGAGGCGGGTACGAGGAGGGCGTGCAACTGCTTAATATGCTGGCACATCAACAAGCTACGGCAAGGTTTATAGCAAAGAAAATAGCTGTGCGCTTTGTGAGCGATAACCCGCCGCAAAGCCTTATTGATAAAATGGCCCGCACCTTTATGAATAAAGATGGTGATATTAAACAGGTATTGATCACCATGGTTGATGCGCCTGAATTTTGGAGCGCCGCAGCCGTAAGGGAAAAAACAAAATCCCCCTTTGAGCTGGCCATAGGCTCGGTGCGTTCATTGCATGCCGATATTACCCAGCCTTACCAGTTGTTTAACTGGATCAATAAAATGGGCGAAAAAATGTACTACTACCAGGCCCCGACCGGCTTCCCCGATAAAGGCCAATACTGGATTAATACCGGCGCGCTGCTTAATCGTATGAACTTTGGTTTGGCGCTGGCATCGGGCCGGATCCCTGGTGTAAAGGTTGATCTTGCAGCACTCAATAATCATCACGAGCCCGAAAGCGCACAGGCCGCACTCATCACTTATAGCAAGATCATTATGCCGGGCCGTAAGCTTGATGAAACCATCAAGCGGCTTACACCTATGCTTAACGATCCCAAACTTATGGAAAAGGTTGGCGAAGCCAGCGCTAAAACTCCTGCAGCAACCGCGCTACCAGTAACAGCCAATGATGAAATGATGGATCAGCAGGCGGGTTTAAAAGGCAAACGGAAAAATAATTTTATAGCGATGCAAAGCACCTCCGGCAATAATTCTATGCTGGCGCAGGTGGTTGGCGTTATCATTGGTTCACCCGAATATCAAAGGCGTTAATTGCAGGAGGATTTAAAAATGGTATCAAGAAGAGGCTTTTTAAAATCGGGCGGACTGGCCCTTTTAGGTGTAGGATTACTGGGCGGCATACCCGGTTTTTTAGCCGAGGCAGCCGCGAGCGAAAAAATCTTATCGCCCTATAAAAAGAAAAAAACGCTGGTATGTATCTTTCAGCGGGGGGCTATGGATGGCCTGATGGCTGTTACCCCCTTTACCGACGATTATTTGAAAGCTGCCCGGCCAAACCTGTTCATGTCGGCTGCCAAAAGTGGTACAGGTAATCCGCTGATAGACCTGGACGGGCGTTTTGGTTTGCACCCTGCCATGAAGGCCTTTGAACCCATGTTCCGCGAAAAACGTTTGGGCATTGTTCACGGCATAGGTTCGCCTAATAATACCCGTTCGCATTTTGATGCACAGGATTATATGGAGTCGGGCACTCCATTTAATAAAGGCACCTCAAGCGGCTGGCTTAACCGGGCTGTGGGTTTGCTTGGGCATGACGCGCTTACTCCGTTTACGGCCGTGAGCATGACATCAGCCATGCCACGGTCTTTTTATGGCGACAATCCCTCGGTAGCCATCAGCAATTTGCAGGATTTTGCCATTCAAATGCGGGGCAATCCTGCCGGAGCCAATATCGCGGCAAAAAGTTTTGAAGATCTGTATGATCAAACCGCGTCAGGCTTACTGAAACAAACCGGAAAGGAAAGTTTTGAGGCGATGAAAATGCTGCAGAAAACCGATGTTAAAAATTATACACCTGCCAATGGCGCTGTTTACCCCAGCTCGGCATTGGGCAATTCGCTGAAACAAATAGCCCAGCTCATTAAAATGGATGTGGGGCTGGAAGTAGCCTTTGCCGAATCAAACGGTTGGGATACCCACTTTAACCAGGGAACCGAAAACGGCATCTTCGCCCGGAATGTTGCCGACCTAAGCAACAGCATAATGGCCCTGTGGACCGATCTGGGCACCCACCAGGACGATGTTACCGTAATGACCATGACCGAGTTTGGCCGTACCGTACATCAAAACGGGACTGGTGGTACCGATCATGGCCGTGCCTCATGTAACTTTGTTTTAGGTAATGATGTAAGCGGCGGTTTAGTGTATGGCGATGTAAAACCGCTCGCCGTTGAAAACCTTGAAGATGGCCGCGACCTTGCGGTAACTACCGACTTTAGAAGTGTGTTCAGCTCAGTAGCTGATAAGCATCTTGCGATAAATAATGATCATATACTGTTTCCCGACTGGAAAGGGGATAGGGTGAATGTAATGAAGGCATAAAAGCAGGCTGCCGCGGTTTTAGCGATAGCGTAACCCGCGATTGGATATCCCCGAAGTTTCCAACTTCAGCTCATTCACTGGCCGAAGTTGGCCAAGGATTTTGCTCGCAAAAGCAACAACTTTTAGCCATAAAAAATGGTGGCGCTGTTTTGTCAGTATTTTTTTTCCAAAACCTTTCAGGTTTATTTTTGCTCAAAAAACATCAAAAAAACGGTAGCATAAAAGCCTTCGAAAAAGCACTGTTGAAACATTAACTTTATATTCTTTAAAGTTTTAATCATTGATTGTCAGCTATTTGACCATGTTTCATTGAAAATGTTAAAGCATTGATTATCAGTGGTAATAGTGTTTTAATGCGTTTCGTGTTTCACTCTTAAAATTTGGAACATTCTGTTGTTTCAAAAAAAAGGGCCCGGGTGTTTTTCCAATTTTTTATGGGGAATTAAAATTTTGGGACACCACATTTGTTACAATCAATTCGCATGGAGACAAGATGCTGTGCTAAGCGGTAATATTACAAAAAGGCCTGTACCTGCCTGCAACAGTACGCTAATCAGCCGTAAATATAAGATTCAATGAAACTGCTATCTCGTCGGTAACAACTGTGTTTTTTACGGCCGAAAAGAAGTCCCATGCTTCCCGTTTGGGCTGCATATCGATTTTCCACTTGATGCGGTCAATTGTGGTATTTGCCTTAGCGCTGGTGATATCGTTCTTTTTAATGATAGCTGCCATAAATTCGATGGGGTTACTGATCCCTTTTATGGTAAGGATGCCGGTGACTTTAAAGTTGGTTGACTGGCCAACGCGTGTAATTTCTTTAACAACCATGGTTGCTTCCGGGTACCGGTCTACTGCAAAAAAGCCTTCTTTTTTCAATTCTTCATCTACCTTTTTATTCCCGGCCGCATCGGCATGATCGGTACTGTGCATGGTGTTCATATTCAGGCTAAAGGCACCGCTTTTAGGTTCACCGGCAGCCGTATACTCCAGGCTTCCCGATTTAAAAAGCAGATAGCCGTAATGGCCGCCCATGGTTTTGCGGGTATCCCATAAAACTTTACTTTTTTTAATATCTAAATGGTAGGTTTGCTGTGCAGCGGCCGGGAGCAGGGCCATGGATAGCAACAGGATAATTGCGTATTTTTTTAACATAGCATAATTGATTTAATTGGCAAACCTACTCAGCTTCAGCGCGTTTGTTATTGCCGATATTGTAAATAAAATTGTAAACTTTGTAAATTAAATCTCCGGGAATATGGCCGGTTCCAAACAACCAATGAATAAGACAACCAAACGCTTGCTGGGGCTTGGTTCCCTGCTGCTCATGACCCTTTTATGTGTTGCTTTCAGCTTTACCGGTAAGGATGACTTTGATATGGCCCGGCAGGAAATTCTGCTCCGGAAAATTGGACATGAGGTGTTATTATATTCGGGTGATAGTACGTCGCGTGTGATGCCGGTACAAAAGATTGCCGAAAATGAGTACCAGTTACGGTTTGAGAATGAATTTTCTTTTCAGCCCGATTCGCTCGAAAAAGCAATCAGCAGCGCGCTGGCAAAGGACAACCTGGCTAACGACTATATTGTGAGCGTTTTGAATTGTACAGGGAAGGATGTGATATTTGGCTATGCTATCTTCAAAAATAAAAAGGACAACATAATGCCCTGCTCGGGGCGGAAACAGCCTAAAAGCTGTTACGTGATCAACCTCAAGTTTAAAAGCCGGGGATTGAATATACCTCAAAAAGACTATTTGATTGGCGGTATACCCTTATTGGCATTTATCGGGCTTGTTATTTCAATATCAGGTAAAGGCCGGAAAAATAGAGTTATAAACAGCTCTGCCCCGGAGCATGATATTAAAATGGGTAATATAATATTTAACCCGGCCAGGCGGCAGCTGCATAGTGCCGGAATGATAACCGAACTTACTTTAAAGGAAAGTAAACTGCTGCTCATCTTTGCCCGGTCGCCAAATGTGATTATTGAAAGGAGCAGGCTTCAAAAAGAGATTTGGGAAGACGAGGGAGTAATTGTTGGCCGGAGCCTTGACATGTTCATATCAAAACTGCGCAAAAAACTGGAGCATGATCCGGCTATTAAACTGGTGAATATACACGGCAAGGGATATAAGCTGGAAATCAACGGGTAAATACTTAGGTAACTACAAGCTTCGCTGCATCTCTGTACAGATAATCCAACTGTCTAATACTATAACGTGGTTTTTATAAATGATTTTTAGCGACGATAAACGTTGTCAAGTTTTCCGTCAAAAAAATAGCCGATTTATCGCATCCAGGTAAATTTCGATACGATTTTGAAAGGCTCTCCCTTAATTCACTATTTTTGGATGCCGTCAGCTTTACCTGCGGATAAATAAACATCCAAAGAAAAGCCTAAAGGCGTTACATTGATAATCATTTGCTAAAAACGCCCTGCATCTTCAGCGCTTTATTAATCACCATAATTGAAAAACAAAATGAGTAAAATTACAGTAAAAGACGGAACCAAAATTTATTACAAGGACTGGGGAACCGGGCAACCATTAGTTTTCCATCACGGCTGGCCTCTATCTGCCGATGACTGGGATGCTCAGATGTTCTTTTTCCTTGAACAAGGTTATAGGGTGATAGCCCATGACCGCCGCGGCCATGGACGTTCAAGCCAAACCGCAACAGGTAATGAAATGGATACCTATGCAGCTGACGTTGCCGAGCTTGTCGAGGCGCTTGACCTGAAGGAAGCAATCCACATCGGTCACTCTACGGGTGGTGGAGAAGTTATCCACTATGCTGCAAAATATGGAAAAGGACGTATCGCCAAAGCTGTGCTGATCAGCGCGGTTCCTCCGGTTATGGTTCAAAGCGAGAGCAATCCGGATGGTGTTCCGATTGCAGTATTTGACGGGATCCGCGAAAGTACTGCAACCCAAAGGAACCAATTTTACCAGGACCTGACTATTCCGTTTTACGGCTACAATCGCGAAGGCGCTAAAGTTTCACAAGGCATCAGGGACAACTGGTGGCGCCAGGGTATGATGGGCGGTATAAAAGCACATTACGACTGTGTTAAAGCTTTTTCGGAAACAGATTTTACAGAAGACCTTAAAAGTGTAGATATTCCCGTACTTGTTTTACACGGGGAAGATGACCAGATCGTTCCGTTTGCAAACTCGGCGCTAAAATCTATAAAGCACCTGAAAAATGGTAAATTGATCTCCTATCCGGGTTTCCCGCATGGTATGCCTACTACCGAGGCTGCAACCATCAACAAAGATCTTTTAGCTTTTATTAAAGAATAATATTAAACTTTATTTAAAATAAATGACTTTAAAAAAATCGACTGCTCGGAAAAAGGCAGTCGATTTTTTACCCGATTTACAAGTTATTCCACAGGTTCCATTTTTAATTCTTCTGTTTTAACTTTAATTATTTCAAGTATCGTTGTATCCTGTACAACGTTTGTGTCATCATTATGCTCGTGAAAATCAGCCATTTTTCTGACCCTGACCATATCACCGGCCCCCCGGCTAATTTTTTCCAGATATTCTTCTTTTGACCGGCAGTAATAATGATTTATTTGAATCTTATCTACACTCACATCTGAAAACGCACCTACCACCGGCTCAAAGTTTTCATTTACCGCAAACTTTTCGTCCTTGTAAAAAAAATAATGGGGGTTATCACATTTGTCGGCAAACTTTGGCTGAATGATACATTTAGTATGGCGGTTTTTGGGGAAATTTGTTTCCGATCGTAATACAAAGCTCTCCAATTGTGGTTTATTAGTTCGTTTTTTATGGCCGCTTGAACCAAATATAAGCCAGTTAACATTGAGGCCGCCATATTCTTTATAATCTTCAAGAAACTCGGACAGATTGTATGGATATGTTTTGGGAACAATAAATTCATCCATATCAACAAATGCCATCCATTGGGTGGATTCACCAAACCTTTTAACACAATCGGTATAAGCATTCATCTGTTGCCCCTGCCCTTTTATTTTTCTAACAGTTACATAGGAGCTTAACTTCAGTTTCTTCAACGTCTCTTTGACGGAAATTTTGCTCTCGTTGTCATAGAGATAAAAATGCTCTACTCCAATTAATAAGTAATAATTTATCCATTCTTCAAGGTAAGCATTTTCGTCTTTTATGATGGCGCAAATAGTGAGCTTGTAGTTCTGCTTTGATTTTGTAAAATATTTTAGGGCATGCATAGATATATACAGATTAGTTTGTGAATAAGGTTTAATTACCGGTTAACTTGTTGTGCAAGGGCTTATCAGGTATTGTATCGCCGGGCAAATCTTTTTGCAAAATTCATTTTTGACAAGTCTTTACCTTAGTTCGCAAACGAAGACAAATCGTCATAATTGGCAAACATGATTTGGAATAGCGGAAACCAATACTTTTTACCTTGTTTAATAACGCGTGATATAGTTTTTCAATATAATTTTTGTCGGCACACATCAGGCTATGATATCCTTCCATATTACCGGATAATAAAATATTAGTATTTATTAATTACGATAAAATTTTCGTTAACGCTACATGCTTTTTGAGGTAATTCACCCTTTATGTCAATTTTCCCGTTGCCTTTAAAATGGGGCGGTAATGTCATTATTGATGATTTGGTATTAATTGTTTCCCGGCGACTATTTAAACTGCAAAACCTTGTTTTTGAAGCAAGAAACTATAATACTGATTAAAGAAAATGAAAGCTGTTTGTAACACAATTATGTTATTGGGTATAAATCCCAAAGATATAAAAACATATATACAATTGTAAAGGCTTCTTCCCCGTCCTTCTGTGATAATACAAAAAATCTGGTTATCTGCCGGTTATGCCTGTTTTAGTGCGGCCGCAAAAAGGCATCAATATTGCTTGAAGTTTTCTTCAGAAATATATCGTATAAGTTAACTCCGATGGGTTAAATATGTTAAAAAATGAATGCATTGTAATTATTCGTTAAAAGTTTACGTTAATACAAAGTAATGAACAAAAGTTTACCATCTATGACAGACACCCCTCTTGTTTCTATTGTACTGTGCACATACAACGGAGAGAAGTACCTGCGTCAGCAATTGGACACGTTGATTACACAAACTTATGAAAACGTTGAAATTATAGCAGTTGATGACTGCTCTTCAGACAGCACATATGGTATTCTGCAGCAATATGCAGCCTTGCATCCCCGGATTCATGTTTATAAAAATGACCATAACATTGGATTCGCTAAAAACTTTGAAATAGCTTTTGGCTATTCAAAAGGCGAACTCATTGCTTTTTGTGATCAGGATGATTTATGGCACCCTGAAAAGATCGAATTACAGGTAAATGCAATAGGTGATAACCAGCTTATTTATCATGATTCGGAGTTTATTGATGAACATGGCAAACGTTTTTGTTATTATAACTCGGAAGTTGTTAATGAAAGCGGGAGTAATTACAACTACAAAATGTCGGATGTTTATAATTTTTATAAAGGCAATGATCCGGAAGTTTTCCTGCTGCAAAATTGTGTTTCCGGCCATGCAATTATGGCGCGACGTGATTTGCTGAAGCACGCCCTGCCTTTTAATAAAGAGTTTTATCACGATTGGTGGCTCAGTTACGTTGCTGTAAATATTGGCACTATAGATTTTATACCAAAGTGCCTCGTTAAGTATCGTCGCCATGCGGAAAGTAGCACCGTAAAGGATAGAAAGGCGGAAACTAAAGGTCAAAAGCTAAAACAGGATATCAAATGGATAGCTTATTGTTTAAAATTTAAGTCAAACAAGAACCCTAAATTTGTAAAAAGGCTGTATGATCTTTATAGCGGTTATACCAGCCATTTTTTGTCGCTGCGTTTATGGTGGCTTCTTAAACAAAATGCCCATAAACTATATTACTTAAGCAAGCGCAGTGAAATATCACAACAACGCGATGTAAACCGGTTTATCTGGGGTGTGAGGTCTCGCGATTTTTGGTATACGCATATCAAAAAGAAGCCGGAAAAAGTGTTCAACATTTAAGTTTCATGCTTTGGTGGTAGCCCGCTTGGTATTGAAATGTTTATTATTTTTGGATGATGTATCCGGAATTTGAAACATATCTGCGAAGGAGCGACCTGCCTGAAGAGGCGGTTCGCCGGGTCAGTGATCTGGCGGTGGAAAGAAAGTTGCGCCGTAACGAGCTCCTTTTTAGCGCAGGCGAAATTTGCCGGCACAAGGTATTTGTTGTAAGCGGGCTACTGCACACGTTCAATATTTCGGCAGGGGGCAATCAGCATATCCTGCAATTTGCACCGGAAAACAGCTGGACGCTTGATGTTGAAAGTTATGACCGGCAGGTGCCCTCACAAGTGAGCATAGGAGCAGTAGAACCCAGCACAATACTTTGCTGGCAAAAAAAAGATTTCGATATGTTGCTGGCAGAGGTGCCGCAACTGAAAAAATTTGCCGAAGGCCTTATTGCCCGTAATATCCATTACAGCCGAAAGCGGATCCTGATTTCATTAAGCGCGACGCCCGAAGAAAAATATGAGGATTTTGTGCATACCTTCCCCGATTACCTGGCTCGTTTGCCCCTGCGCATGATTGCCGCTTATTTGGGCATCTCCATAAAAACCCTTACCCGCATCCGCCATGCGCAACTTCAGCGCTAATTGAAATTATGGTCAGATGACCATCTTTAGCATGATTTTATTGGAGAATTTTGTATCAAATAAAATCATTGACTTATGCGTGTATTTGTAACCGGAGCCTCAGGGTTTGTAGGCTCAGCAATAGTAAAAGAACTTTTAGGGGCGGGCCATGAGGTACTTGGTCTTGTCCGTTCAGATAAAGGCGCTGAACAATTAGCATCAACCGGTGCTGAAGTATACCGTGGCGACATCAACGACCTGAAACTTATTCAACAAGGCGCTGCCGCTTGCGATGCTGTAATCCATACAGCCTTTAATCATGATTTTTCACAGTTTAAGGCCAATTGTGAGGCCGACAGGAAGGTGATCGAAGCCCTGGGCAATGCACTGGCCGGGACAAGCAAGCCATTGGTTATTACCTCCGGAGTGGGGCTTTTGAATTACGGCCGGCTGGTTACCGAAGGTGACGCACCGCCAGCAGGATCAGATGTTATTCCGCGCGTAGCTTCAGAAGAGGCCGCTGCGGCTGCGGCCGCAAAAGGTGTAAAAGCTTATACGGTGCGCCTGCCGCCGAGTGTGCATGGTGAGGGCGACCACGGTTTTGTACCGATGATCATTAACATGGCCCGGGAAAAAGGAGAATCGGCCTATATAGCTGAAGGGAGCAATCGCTGGCCTGCCGTTCACCGTTCAGATGCCGCGGTTCTATATCGCCTGATCATAGAAAAGCAACCTGAGCTTCGTGTGTTTCATGCGGTAGCCGAAGAAGGTATCGCGTTTAGCGAAATTGCCGAAGCAATTGGTCAGGGTTTGCATTTGCCTGTACTGAGCAAAACAGGTGATGAAGCAGCGGCACATTTTGGCTGGTTTTTGCATTTTGGGTCATTGGGTTGCCCTTCATCCAGCGAAAAAACACGTGCGGCCTTAAATTGGCAGCCTAAAGCTACCGGGTTAATTGAAGATATGGGAGCCGCCGGTTATTTCCGGCAATAACAATGACCAAAACTTTTAGTTTACTCAAAGAACAGAAGCCGCCGTATACTTTTGCGATGGCTTCTGTTCTTTGGTTATTGGGTGATGAGTATAAAAAAAACAAGCTTAAGTAACCAAACCACGGATAACTTCATAATAAGCATCGCTTACCGGCAATTCAATACCTGTTAATTGCACTTTACGATTCTGTAAGGATCTTATTTTACCTACCGGAACAATATAGCTGCGGTGAATGCGCTGAAATTTTGCAGAAGGCAGCTTTTTCAATACCTCTTTTAATGGCATCAGCGTAAGTACAGGCTTGCTGTTGGTTAAATGAATCCGGATATAATTTTCCATACTTTCAATATACCCGATGGCGTTCAAATCAATTTTTATAACCCGGTATTCCGATTGCACATACAGGTTTTCGTCTGTATCTTTCGGTTTTTCGTTTGCCCGGTTCTTATATTGATGAAACAAAAGCGCTTTTTCCACCGCCCTGGTAAAACGTTCAAATTCTATTGGTTTTTCAACAAAATCTATTGCCTCTAACTCAAATCCTTCATAGGCATAGTTCCGGTAGGAAGTAGTAAAAACGATCATGGGTTTTACCGTCAGCGACCTTGCCAGGTCAATGCCGGTGATATCAGGCATATTGATATCCAAAAAAACCAGGTCGACCGCTGTGCTTTTCAAGAATTCGGCCGCTGAAATCGCGTCTTCAAATGTTCTGATGAGTTGTAGGGTTGCAAACCGCGATACATATTCACCAATAAGCCTTAACGCTAAAGGCTCATCATCAATGGCTATACATTTTAATATCATGTTTAAGTTTGTAAGGTTAACTGAACAATATACTCCTGGTTATCACTGCTGATATTTAATATATGCTTGCCGTTATACAAATGCTCTAAACGGCGGCGTGTGTTTTTGATCCCTATGCCGGTGCCGGTTTGTTCGCTGTTATTTGAACTGAAAATCCAATTCTTACAATAAAAAAACAGGGTTGTTTCGCGGATAGCCAGTTTGATTGTGATCGTTGATCTTTCATGTTTGCTAACACCGTATTTGAAAATATTTTCAATAAAGGTCATTAACAACAGGGGGGCTATTTGCTTTCCGTCAATATCGCCATCTACCTCAAAATCAACAATGGTAAGGCTGCCTGTGCGTAAACGCTGCAATTCAATATAACTGGTAATACAATCAATTTCGCGCTGGAGCGGGGCGAAGTTTTCAGTTATATCTTCCGTAACATAACGCATAATTTTTGAAAGCCTCATCACGCTGTCTGCCGCATGATCATCCTTCGTTAAAACAAGCGTATAAATATTGTTCATCGTATTGAATAGAAAATGGGGGTTGATCTGCGCTTTCAAAAAGGAGAGTTCGGCAGTTGCTTTGTCTGCTTCTGCCCGGGCAGCCCTTTGCTCGGTAAGCAGCCATTTCCGGATGACCTTAGTAGCTCCGCTAAAGGCAAGAAGTGTAAAAAATATAAAGAAACTGGTAATATCCAGCGGCTGTTTAAATGGCGACCTGCTTAAAGGCCTGTCCCGATAGGATGGCAAACCGGAGCCTTGCCCCGGTGCTTTGCCCGGCTGATTTTCACTGCCGGGCTGAATGAAGGATGTATATTTCGCCGGCGGGCCGCCGGTACTCTCTTTTTCATGGATATGAAGCAACCGGTCAAATGGGCGGATACAAAATACCCCAAACAATAAAATAAATGCAGCAAGGCTATAGGAAACGTATTTTTTATTGAGCAGCAGCCACTGAACAAAAAAAGTGTTGCTGTAAAAAACGATCATAAAAGTAAGTCCGAACAACCAGTAGTCGGTGTTGTGCAAAAGGATCATGATATCGCCAAACCCGCTGCCGCTATGCAAAAAGATCAGCGGGATGGCCATAAGTGTTATCCAACCGGCTAAATGCAGGGTGATCGAAATCGTTTTAATTCGAGACATGCGGTAAAGTAACACAAACGGTTTTTACAGAAGAATAAACAATCGGTGACCGGGCTAAATGTATAGATGAAATACCCATACAATTAACTGAAAGGGGAAATCCTTTAGAAACAAGAAGAAGAAGAAAAGGCTCTGATTTGAAATAGATGATCCGTTCATCATTAAAAAAAGGCCGTTCATCTATGCACACCGTCTTAAATTAAAGTTTGCCATTACGTTTACACGGGGGAAAAAGTACCCGCACGTTTATTCTTAATCAGCAGAATATTCGCCGGGTAATTGATAGTATGAAACTTAAAATATTTGTCTTAAGCATATCACTATTATTGAGTAACACAAGGCTGTATGCGCAGCAAAAAACTATCTCGGGAACGGTTATTGACAGCGTCGCCCGTGTGCCGGTTAACGGTGTTACCGTTGTTTTAAATCCGGTAAACCAAACAGCTATTACCAGCGAAACCGGATACTTTTTTTACAGAAACGTGGGGCCGGCGGCACTGTCCCTTACAATTACCGCAGTGGGCTACCAAAAAAAAGTTATTCCACTTACCGGGCATGGCCTTAAGCCCCTGATATGCCTGAGCCCCAAACAGACCTTATTAACCGATGTGGTAATCACTGCTAATAACCCGAACCCTTATAAAGCCATCAGCGAAACAGATATAAAATTACGCGGGGTTTCTAATTCGCAGGAAGTGCTGCGTATAGTTCCGGGCCTGTTTATTGGCCAGCACCAGGGCGGCGGCAAGGCGGAGCAGATATTTTTGAGGGGATTTGACAATGATCATGGTACCGACATCAATATGAGCGTTGATGGTATGCCGATCAATATGGTATCGCAGGCACATGGACAGGGTTATGCAGATAGTCATTTTATCATCCCCGAAACGATTGAAAGCACCAATTATCAAAAAGGCATGTATAATGCAGAAAAAGGCGACCTCGCCGTGACCGGATTTGTGAACTTTAACACGGCCAACGCGATCAGTGCTAACCAAATCAAAATAGAAGGCGGACAGTTTAATACATACCGGGTATTTGGCATGGTCAACCTGCTCGGCGAAAAAGCTAAAGTCAATAACCAGTCCTGGTATGCCGCTTCAGAATACCGCTACAGCGATAGTTATTTTGATAACCCTCAACACTTTAAGCGTTTCAATTTTTTCACCAAATATCATGGCAGGTTAAACGCTGATAATTGGCTAACGGTTACCACTTCTGCTTTATCGAGTGCATGGAAAGCATCAGGCCAGATTCCGGAAAGCGCGGTAAACGAAGGTGTCGTTGGTTTTTATGGTGCGCTTGATCCCAATGAAGGAGGAACAACATCGCGCATCAATGTGAATGCACAGCTTTTAACCGGGCTTTCAAATCATGACATCTTCAAAAATCAATTTTATTATTCGCGGTATAAATTTGATCTGCATACCAATTTTACGTTTTATCTGGCAGATACAGTCCATGGTGATGAGATCCGTCAACGGGAATCGCGCAATTTGTACGGCTATAACGGCAGTTACCTTCATGAAGGCTATATAGGCAGCACCAGGCTGACAACCGAAGCAGGGATCAATATCCGGTTGGATATAACCAAAGGTTCCGAACTGTCTCATACGGTCAATAACTTCACGGTTATCGATCCAATTAAATTGGGTGACATTACCGAATTGAATGCAGGGGCTTATCTGAATGAAATGTTCCGGTTCGGCTCAAAGTTTTCCATGAATGCCGGTTTAAGGTTCGATCAGTTTTATTACCGGTATAATAATAAACTGGCAGCCGACAGCACGCTTAACGGTATCGGTATTTATACCGCCAATAATAATGTAGTGAGCCCCAAATTGAATTTTTATTACCAGGTTAATGACAAAACCCAGCTTTATTTATTAACCGGGAAAGGTTTTCACTCCAATGATACACGGGTGGTTGTAGCTCAGGGAGGGGTGCAAACTTTGCCCGCAGCATACGGTGCCGATTTGGGCACAGTATTTAAACCTGCCAAAAACCTGTTATTTAACGCTGCCTTATGGTACAGTTACCTGCAAAAAGAATATGTATATGCCGGTGATGGCGGTTCGATAGAATTTAGCGGCCGTACCCGTCGCATTGGTTTTGACCTGTCCGGACGTTACCAGCCGTTCAAATCCTTGTATTTTGATACGGATGTAAATTACGCACACGGGCGCTCGCTGGATGACCCGGCAGGGGCAAACTATATTCCTTTAGCACCTGTTTGGAGCAGCACGGGTGGCATAACTTATATTTTTAGATACGGCTTTAACGGAAGCCTGCGCTACCGGTGTCTTGGCGACCGCGCAGCAAATGCCGATTACAGCCTGATTGCCAGGGGCTATTTCATTAATGACCTGGTATTGAATTATACCCAACCCAAATATGAAATTGGCTTAACCATAAATAACCTGTTCAATGTAAAGTGGCAGGAAACTCAATTTGAAACAGTTACCCGGTTAAAAAACCAGGCGCCTGTTAATGGAATAGCTTTTACGGCAGGAACAAAGCTCGCAGCTCTGCTACATCTCAGTTATTTCTTTAAATAATTTCTATTCGGGGAAGCTTTTAGATGAGATTTTGTTATGGGTTTCAGGAAGGGATTGCCTTTAAAAAATAAAAGCCTCCCAACCTTGCGTCGGGAGACTTTCAACCTAAACCTTATCACAATTAAACCGGTAAGTTTACCAGTTCGTGAATCTTATTACAATCCCTGTGCCAAAAGTTGAAACTTTTTAAATTTTTATTTAATGTATCCTTGTTGATACATTAACAATAGGTTAAAGGGGAGTTCGCTTTACAAAATGTGTGCAATTAAGTGTCAAAAAGACACCATGATTTTTATTGGCATACAGAAAAGTGAACACTTTATGCCTCTTTTGCAGCTTTTTTTCTACGCAGGTAACTGTCAGTTAAAAATAGCGCCAAAATTACATCAAACACGAAAAAACTTTTCATGAAAGCGCTATTGAAAATGGTGTTGGCTGCGGGCAATTTAAAATCTGCAGGTAGTTTAATGTTTACAACACTGAACGGATTTCCTGAAATTTGGACATTTGAAAGGGTGATTGCCAGCAGGGCCAATATACTTAGCACAAAAAAGGCCGCAATGCCCAGTATAATTTTTTTATTTATAGTTGATTTTAAAGGTGCCAGTGCCTGATCTGCCCTGACAGCTTCCATTACATTATAGGCAAAGGCCATTGATGGTTCATCAAGTTCCAGGTTAGCAAATTCCTGGTTTAGCACAAGCAGCTCGGTGTACTTTTGTTTGTACAGTTCGTCTTCCTCAATAAGCCGGGCAATGGCTTCCTGCTCAGCCGGTGTGCAGGTACCATCAATATAGTTCCAAAGTTTTTCTTCGATGGTGTTCATATCAGTTCTTTCACCTCGTGTTTTAAATTGCGCTCCAGCTTTTCTTTCAAACGCTGGCGTGCCCTAAATAGTTTAACCTTAACGGTATTTGTTTCAATACCCATTGTTTGGGCAATTTCTTCTAACGATTGCTCCCCCTTATAAAACAGGGTAATAATAGTGGCATCATCGGGCAGTAATTGCTCAATTGCCTGGTTCAGGTAATATGACCGCGATTTGTTTTCTGCGTTGTTGGTATCATATGCCGATTCATGGCTCTCAATCTGCACAAATGTACCTTCATCATCAATCGAATCGGTATCCACCCGTTTCTTTCTTAAAAATGTCATAGCTGTAGTATAAACTATACTATACAGCCATGTACTAAATTTCGACTGCCCCTGGAACGATGCCAGCGAGCGGTAAGCTTTCACAAAACAATCCTGCGCAATCTCCTCTGCATCTTCCCGGCCCTTTGCAAAACGCATGGACAGTGTAAAAACAAAACGTTGGTGCCGTTTAACCAAGTCAGCGTACGCGAATTGGTTCCCCGCCAGGGTTTGCTCAATAAGTTCGATATCTGAAAGCTTGCTCTGCATTATATAACCGCTGTGACCACACTTTTACAGACCAGGTTACACCTTTATGTAAATATAATTTATTTTGATGGGAATAGATACTGGTATCAGGGATTGTGTGTGGGGCGCGTTAGATTGCAGTGAAAAGCCCGCAGTGTGCATAAGGCTTGCGGGTAGGAAAAGCGAGGACTTGCAACGAAAAGCCCGGCCGGAGGCAACGCCATTGTCTGAATCAGAATTTACAGAATTTGATAATTGCCCGGATGCTAAACCAATAAAACAATCCTTAGTTTATTTAGCTCAGGTATGATATTAAAAGAAATCCGAATTCCAAAATCCCAACTCCGAAATCAATCATAGCGTTGCCTGCGGCCGGGCTTTATGCTCATACGCCTGCAGGCATTACGCTCCGGGCCGGTATCCGCTTCAATCCCTAACGCAAATTTGGGTTCAATTTAGATTCTGTTGTTTAAACTCAATAATCCAAATATGCTCCCTTTTATTCGTAACATACGCCTCAACATTCAATCTCATAATTTTGTATTTTTACATTTATAAAAGGGATATTGTACGTTGATGGATGAAAACAGGCTAAATATTTTAAATAGCTCGAACAGGATGCTCAGCAAGCTTCAGCTGCTGTCGGTGTTTTTTGAAGATGAACTCATTTACAAGATCTACCTGCGTACCCAGGTTATCCATAAGCTTTTTGAAACCAATCCCGAAATCGATATCAATAAGCTGGAACTTTTTCATGTGCAATTTACCACCAGTCTGGTCGACCTGCTCCGCAAGATCAAGAAGAACAACGAGAACAATGTAAGCCTTGTGCTCGACGAGATCCAGCTTACCCGGGAGATGATTGATAAGATGGACGACAATGTACTTACCGAGCAGAATTTCAAAATTGACAGGCAAAGGCAGGCGCTTAAAGTGAACCTTTCCTTGCGTAAGCTTTACCAGGTACTTTCAGATAACTCGGCTGATTATCCTTTCTCCAAAAATATCAATGCCTTCAGTCTGCGCTATGGTTCCGATTTTTTTTATAACATAACTCCCGAGCTTTATAATGAACTTGTGCAGCATAACTATAATGATACCTATCATAATAACTATGCTACTATTCAGCGTAAGCTGATGGGGGTATTGTTAAAACGCGAGTTCCGTACAGAGTTTTACTGTGGGTTAAAAGCCGGTAACCTGATACTGGAAGTGTATAAATTTATGGATGAAGACAGGCACTTTTTATTTTCGCCTGCCAATAATTTATTCCTATTTTGCGATGTTACAAAGCTTTCGGGCATCGAGCATAATAGCAATCTGTCAAAAAGGGAAAAACTGATGCATGAGCTGCAGGACAAAATTGATAAGCTGCAAAGCGATGTAGTGACCACGAAAGCTTACATGCCGCCCGAAATAAAAAGCCTGTTAGCCGAAAACTACAAAAAAATAGCCGACATCAACTTTTTACAAAGCCTGAGCGACGTGGATGTGCAGGCCAATATTTTAAAAGCAATGCTTAATACCGATATTATATAATTTATGGAGTTTTTACATTACCTGCTTGGCCCCGACCTTAAGGCCGGCCTATTGATTGTCCTAAACCTGATTGTTATTGAGAGCCTGCTCTCCGTTGATAATGCCGCCGTACTGGCTACCATGGTACTTGACCTGCCTCCGCATCAGCGTAAAAAAGCACTACGTTATGGTATTATAGGTGCATATGTTTTACGGGGTGTTTGTTTGTTTTTAGCGGCATGGCTGGTATCTGTTTGGTGGCTGAAACCACTTGGAGGCCTTTACCTGATATACCTGAGCTTCAATTATTTTAAAGGCAAACTAAAAAAGGACGACAGCGATGCTGAAGAAGAAACGGTTGATAAAAACAAAAACTGGCTTTACCGTTCAACCGTTGGTTTGATAGGTAATTTGTGGGCAACCATAGCTTTAGTGGAGCTGATGGACCTTGCCTTCTCCATTGATAACGTTTTTGCAGCTGTTGCATTTACCGACCATAAGATGTTAATTTATATTGGCGTGTTTATCGGCATCCTGGCTATGCGATTTGTTGCCCAGGCTTTTGTAAGATTGATGGAAAAATTCACTTTCCTGGAAACTGTAGCTTTTATCGTGATTGGCGTACTGGGGATTAAACTGGCCTCATCGTTATTCGTCCACCTTTATCCGGAAGCGGGATTTTCAAAATTGATGGAAGGAGAAAGCGCTGATATTTTCACTTCGGTGTTTACTGTAGCCTTATTTATCATTCCGGTATTAACGTCACTGCTGTTCAACTTTCCTAAAAGGCATACCATTGAACCCAAAGTAGCTGAAGCCGCGGAGGATGTGCTGGATAAGCAGTAGCTCAGTTGGCAGTTTTTAGTTGGCAGTGTGCAGCTAAGAAAGCGTAGGCCAAGCGCGATTCCCCTCTTGAGAGGGGTGGAGGGGTGTGTTTAACAATGTGATAATAAATATTGGAGAAACACACCCCTGCAGCCACACTTTCCACCGCTCCCCCCTCTCAAGAGGGGATTTTAAAGCAATATTTAGTGCTTCTGTGCGGGATAGAGAAAAATTGAAATAACGATACAAATTAAATGTTCTTAAATAAAACAATAGCTTCCATTTTCGGCATCGGTTTTTTAAAAGGCGGGGGGACTTACGCCGCTATAGTTACCTGTGGCTTTATCTGGCTGTTGTGGCAGAGCCCGGCATTGCAAAACCCATGGTACCTGCTGGCTATTACCATATTTGTTACCGCGCTTGGCGTATTTGTAGGCAATAAGGTTGAACCCGACTGGGGCGAAGACAGCTCGCGTGTGGTAATTGATGAGGTTGCCGGAATGCTGATAGCTATGCTTTTTATCCCTGCTAACTTATATTTTCTTTTAGCTGGATTGGTACTGTTTCGTTTTTTTGATATTGTGAAACCACTTGGCGTACGCAAAATGGAAGATCTTGGCGGTGGATTGGGTGTAATGATGGACGATGTGCTGGCTGGCGTTTATTCCAATATCCTGCTTTGGGTGGGATATTTTGTGTGGATGAAATTTGGAGCACATTAGTGAAAAGAGCGGGTTTGCGCGGTTTCTTCTTCCTGGTTTAATTAACCCATAAAATCAAATATGTGGTTACATAGCTAACTTGGTTAAGCCTCCCTTGAGGCTTATATCACACAAATAATTTTTTCAAAACAAACTAACCCTGAGTTCAGTTAATCAGCAGCTTATACCCCCGTCCGTGTACGTTGATGATCTCCACATTAGGGTCATCTTTCAGATACTTACGAATTTTGCTCAAAAATACATCCATACTCCGACCGTTAAAGTAATTATCATCGTGCCAGATGTTCAACAGGGCTTCTTCGCGGGTAAGCACTTCGTTTTTATGCACACACAGCAGGCGCAGTAATTCAGCCTCCTTGGTGGATAGCTTTTGCTGGTTGTCTGCTGTCATGATCATCTGGGTTGTATAATCAAACGTATATTTCCCAATTTTAAAGGAGGTTTGTTTTTCTTCTTCCTTTTTGCCGATATTATCGGTACGCTTTAACAGCGCATTTATACGAAGCAGTAATTCCTCAATGCGGAAGGGCTTGGTAATATAATCATCTCCACCCAAATTAAAGGCCTGGGTTTTATCTTCAATCATGCCTTTGGCCGTCGCAAAAATAATAGGTACCTGGGTATTGATCTTACGGATATCCTTACCAAGTGTAAAGCCGTCCTTTTTTGGCATCATCACATCCAGTATCAGCAAGTCATATGTTTGTTTGGTAAAGGCGCGTAGGCCTTCTTCGCCATCCTTACATAAAACCACATCAAACTTACCTTTCAATTGCAGGTAGTCTTGCAGTAACAGGCCCAAATTGGCATCATCCTCAACCAGTAGTATTTTCTTCATATGTTTTTTAGTCCGGAAGTCCGAGGTCGGAAAGTCCGGAAGTTCTTTAATCATGTCGGGAGATAGGCTGAGCTTATCTTACGGACTTTCGGACATCCCGACTCGTAGATCTACGCCACTGCAAACTTCAGCTCAAACTCCGAGCCCTTCTCTTTTTCTGATTTCACGCTTATGGTGCCGTTCAGGCGTTTTACTATGGTATTAACATAGCTTAAGCCCAGGCCAAAACCTTTAACGTTGTGCACGTTGCCGGTAGGGATGCGATAAAACTGTTCAAATATCTTTGATTGCTGGTCGCGGCTCATGCCTATACCCTTATCAGCTACTTTAATAACAATCTGTCCGTTTTTAACAAAAGTACTTATAGTTATATCAGGCGCTTCGTTGCTGTATTTAATGGCGTTATCAACCAGGTTATACAATACGTTCGAAAAATGCAGCTCATCGGCAATAATATAGGCTTTTTCGGCATCAAGGTGCAGTGTGGTTTTAGCATTGCATTTTTGCAGTTTGAGCGCCATACTGTCAAGCACTATGGTAACCATCTCGTTTACATCAACCGGTTTTTTATCCAGTTTAAAATCGTTACGCTCAATGCGGGCAATGTTTAATACGCGCTCGATATGACTGCCTAAACGGGCATTCTCTTCAAAAATGATGTTAGCTAAACGGGCTACCCGGCTTTTATCTTCGGCAATTTCATTATCCCTTAAAGCTTCACTGGCAATCATGATGGTTGACACCGGGGTTTTAAATTCGTGGGTCATGTTGTTAATGAAATCGATCTTCATTTCCGAGATCTTTTTCTGCCTCAATATCGAAAATATAGTATAACCGAAGCAAAGGATCAGCACCATGGTAAGGCCGCCGGTTGTAGCCATTGTAGCAGTCATATTGCTTAAGATCAGCGAGTTTTTTTGCGGAAACGAAAGCCTGATCTTTCCGGGGTCGTTGATCACCTCTTTGGTGAAAATAGGGGTTTGATAAGTATTTGCCGCCACAAACACAGGCAGCTTTTCGCCCTGGCTGTCGCTTGCATTTGAAAATATCAGCGAGTCGCTGTTGGCAGTTGTAACTTCGTAGCTGAAAGGCAGAAAAATGCCTTTATTATGAAGCTCAAAACGCAGTAACGAATCTATCCAGAAAGGGTTGATCCGTTTATTCAACGGTTCGCCCGATTTACGGTATTCTTCGGCCAGGTTCTCAATAACTGTGGGCTTATTGCTCAAACTGTTAGCTTTTTCAAGCGAATCGGTCTCCAGCATTTTTTTTATCTGTTGAACCTGCCGCTCCTTTTGCTTACGGGTTTGTTCCTGTACCCACAACGGATTGATGCGCGGTACCGAGATCATTTGTTTGCCAAACTGAGGGTCGACGTAGACATACCTCAGGGTATCATACTTATGAAGTTTTTTAGGATGACCTACCCTGCGGGTAATACGGGTATGCACTATCTCGGGCGTAAGTTGCTCATGTACTACACCAAACTCGTCTGTATATTCCTCAACACGTACTTTAAAATCAACCGTGCCTTCTGTTTGTAGTAAGCCGTTAAGCTCATCATCCATTTTTTTACGCTGGATCATGCGCTGTAAGCTGTCACGGAGTAAAGCAATCCGCTTTTCGCGGGCAGTAGAATGCTTTTTTTCTTTAGGTAACCCTGTTACTTTTATGGTGCTGATACCTGTTTCTTCATTATCGGTACTGATGGCTGCTTGCTGGGTTTTGGTTTTCAAAAAGTTATTTGCATCCTGACGAGTAACTTTATCTACCACGTTGTTCATAGCCTCCCTCACCTGGCGGTCGAACGAATCGGACTGCATCTGGTATGATTGCCTTAGAAAATAAAATTGCATAGCCATTACGCCCAGCAGCGCAAAGCTCATTAAGCCAATAATTAAACCTATGCTCCTTTTCTTCATTTACTAACAAACAAAATTATCCTAAATCCGCACACAAAAATTGCATTTAACAAAATTTAACAAATGTAATTAATATTAAAGTGTTGTTTTCTACGGCATTATTACGTTAATGTTGAAGCCCTTTTAAAAAGATTAGCAAAATATTATTTGTACAATAAAAAAATCAATCGTAATATTGCGATTGATATGGGCCTTACAAAAACAGAAATATTCACAGATGAGCAAAACGCATTGGCAATAATGCTGAAAGCATTGGCGCACCCTGCCCGCATTGCCATCCTGCAATATTTGATCAAAACGAATGCGTGTATCTGCGGTGATCTTGTGGATGAACTTGGTTTGGCACAACCTACAATTTCACAACATTTAAAGGAATTAAAAAACGCAGGGTTGATACAGGGTACTATTGAAGGGGTGAGCGTATGTTATTGTATCGAGCCGAAAGCCTGGGAAAAACTGGAAAACCAGTTAGTCCTGTTTATGCGGTCATACAGTAAAGCCAAATCCTGTTGCTAAAAAAATTTGAATAACTCAATCGTAATATTGCAATAAAACAAGTAAAGGAGAACGAAACCATGAACAAAGCAGATAGCCTGAACTGGAGCCAGTTCAAAGAAGAACTGGTAAAGAACCCTGATTTGAACTTGCAATTCCAGTATGCGGAAAATAAATGGGTAGATGCCTCTTACCACATCACCGAGATCAAACAGGCCCCGATTGTTTCTGTTGATTGCGGCGGTATTATGAATAGCTGGACAGAAATTATCGTACAGCTTTGGGAGCCAGAAAACGAGCAACAGGAAAGATCGATGAAAGTAAGCAAGGCCTTATCTATTGTGGCTATTGTCGAAAAATCACTGCCGCTTAACCCGCTTGGAACGGTTAAAATCGAATTTGGAAATTCGGAATTTGACACACGCCAAATGTTCCCTGGTGATTTTATCATTGATGGCGAAAACCTGATCGTTGACCTGCGGCCGGATGCTGTTCAATGCAAAGCCATCACAAGAGGGGGGAGTTGCGGCACAAATGATAAAGGCGAAGAATGTTGCACCCCTGCACCAGCAAAACAAAAAGTTGAATTAAAAAACCTTGCTGTTGCTGCTGCATGCTGTGCACCAGGTTCAGGTTGCTGTTAAAACCAAACGATTTCTATAACTTGTCACTTTAAAACCACGATGATGCAAATACGACCGATGACAGCCAGTGATTGGGAAAGCGTTATGTATATCTACCAGGAAGGGATTGCAACCGGAAACGCTACGTTTGAAACAAGTGCCCCAAATGGCCCTGCCTGGAATAAAGCGCACATGGAAAAGCACCGTTTTGTTGCAGAAGTTGATGGAAAAATTGCAGGATGGGTTGCGTTAACACCCGTTTCAAGCCGTTGCGTTTATGCGGGTGTTGCCGAAGTAAGTGTTTATGTCGGTACAGCCTATCAGGGGCGAAAAGTCGGGTCGGCTTTGCTCGAAAAACTGATCAGCGATACCGAAGCGGAAAATATCTGGACATTACAGGCCGGGATATTCCCGGAAAACGCCGCAAGCGTCGCTTTACATGAAAAGCACGGGTTTCGGCAAATCGGTTACCGGGAAAAAGTCGGCAAGATGAACGGTATGTGGCGGGATGTATTGCTACTGGAACGAAGAAGTAAGGTTGCAGGGATCAACTAAAAGAGAGAACATGAAGAATATTTTAGTACTATGCACGGGTAATAGCTGCCGTAGCCAGTTGGCTGAAGGCTATTTACGGTTTTATGCCGGGGAAAAGGCAAAGATCTACAGTGCCGGGATTGAAACACATGGCGTTAATCCTAAAGCTGTACAGGTGATGGCTGAAGCCCACATTGATATTTCCAAACACACGTCAAACCATGTGGACGAATATTCGGCCATTCCATTTGATATGGTGATCACTGTTTGTGATAACGCCAATGAAGCCTGTCCGTTTTTCCCGGGCAATGTGAAACGTTTCCATCAAAATTTTCCTGATCCTGCAAAAGCGACAGGCACACCTGAAGAGGTTATGGATAAGTTCCGCGAGGTGAGAGATATGATAAAAATCTATTCGGCGAACTTTGTAAAAGAGAATTTAGCATGAGATTAAAGGAACTGAAAAATAAATAAGCGAAAGCTTTTTAATTCACCAGTTAATCGCAATATTACAATATGGGAGTAACAAAAACAGCGAATTTTACGGATGCACAAAATGAGCTGGCGGTAATGTTAAAAGCATTGGCGCACCCCGCCCGTATTGCAATTATTGAACACCTGGTCAAGGCCAATGAATGTATCGGAAGTGATCTGGTCGATCTGCTTGGGCTCGCGCAACCTACCATTTCCCAACATTTGAGAGAATTGAAAGATGTGGGGATCATAAAAGGAAAAATAGAAGGCACCAGTATGTGTTACTGTATCAACAATCAAACCTGGTCAAAATACAGAACGTTACTTGCCAGGTTTTTTGTAGAGGTAAATTGTGATGATAGCTGTTGCTGAGCTTTTTTTTGCGAATGTCAATCGTAATATTGCTTTAATGCAATAATTCATTAAATAAGATCTGTTTTAATATGTACCTCACATTAAAACATTAACTATACAGTAAATCACATGTCAGCAAACAACTGTGCCCCGGTGGCCGAACGTAAAAAATTAGGTTTCCTTGATCGTTACCTAACCCTCTGGATTTTCCTTGCTATGGCAATTGGCGTAGGGATTGGCTATTTCATCCCTTCAACTTCCGGGTTCATCAATTCCTTTTCAAGCGGAACAACTAATATCCCCCTGGCTATTGGCCTGGTCCTGATGATGTACCCGCCGCTTGCCAAAGTGAAATACGAGAACATGGGACAGGTATTTAAGGATGCCAAAGTACTAAGTGCTTCCCTGGTGCTTAACTGGATAGTTGGCCCGATACTGATGTTTGTGTTGGCAATCACTTTACTGCGTGACCATCCGGCTTACATGGTCGGTTTGATACTGATTGGCCTTGCCCGTTGCATCGCGATGGTGGTGGTGTGGAATGAACTGGCCGAGGGCAATCGCGAATATGCCGCCGGGCTGATCGCTTTGAACAGCATCTTCCAGGTTTTGTTGTACAGCGTTTATGCTTACCTGTTCGTTACGGTATTGCCGCCATTATTTGGCTTGCGGGGACTGGCCGTCAATATTACTATTGGCGAAATTGCAAAAAGCGTTGGTATCTATTTAGGGATACCGTTTGCCGCCGGTGTTATCAGCCGTTACTCCTTAATCAAAATAAAGGGCGAAGAATGGTTTCAAACCAAATATGTGCCGTTCATTTCCCCCATAACGCTGATCGCCTTACTATTCACTATTGTGGTGATGTTCAGCCTCAAAGGCAGCCTGATCGTCCAAATTCCTCTGGACGTTGTCCGGATCGCGATACCGCTGGTGATCTACTTCGCTATCATGTTTGTGATCGCCTTTTTCCTCGGCAAATCATTTGGCGCCGATTATTCAAGAAGTACGTCGATTGCGTTTACTGCCACCGGTAACAATTTTGAGTTGGCGATTGCTGTAGCAATCGGCGTATTTGGCATTAATTCCGGTGAAGCGTTTGCCGGGGTTATTGGGCCACTGGTAGAAGTGCCTGCCCTGATCGCGTTGGTAAACCTCGCTTTTTACTTCCGCAAAAAATATTACACCTCTAAAACTTTAACTGCTGTAGAATAATGAAAATAGCTTTATTCTCTGATATCCATGCCAATCTGCCGGCATTGGAAGCCATGCTTAAAGATTTGGATATACGTTCCGTCGATGCTGTTTATTGCCTTGGTGATCTCGTTGGCTACAATGTTTGGCCCAACGAGGTGATTGCTGAAATCCGCAAGCGCAATATTGCAACGCTTGCAGGCAACCACGATCTTAAGATCAAAAAACTGATAACAACCGGGCAAAGTTTAAGCGAGCCAGGTAAAAACTACGCCTATCATTTAATCGATGCTGATGGCAGGAAGTATCTTGCCTCACTTCCCGCTCATATCCGGCTGGAATTTAAATTAAATGACGATGCGTTAAACATCGTACTGGCTCATGGCAGCACCCGAAGTGTTGACGAATACGTTTTAGAAGATACTGATGAAAGTTATGTGTTAGAAATGATGAGTGAAGTAAATGCTGACATTTTATGTGTCGGCCATTCGCACAAGCCTTATCATCGTATACTCAAAACCAATGATAACAACAACTACAGGCACGTTATCAATTTGGGTTCTGTCGGCAAGCCGAAAGATGGCAACCCTGATGGCTGTTATGTGATTTTAACGCTTAGCGAAATAAGTTCTGCTTCTGATCCAAACAGCATTCAAGTTGAATTTATACGTGTTGATTATGATGTTGAAAAGGCTGCGCAGGCAGTTGAAGACAGCCCGCTTCCGAATGAATATGCGGATATGTTGCGTAAGGGAGAAGGATAACTTTTAGGGAGATATGACCAGTTTATCGGCAGCAGGAAGTTCCAGCTTGTACCGGCGGACATTTTACGGTTCCATAACTGCAATACACGCAGCAATCCCCGGCAAGCGGCTTAAGCATGGTCTGGCAGTTTTCACATACGTAAAAGTACTGGCAGGCATTAGTGGGCATAGTTTCTTCCTTTTGATGTCCGCAAGCAGGGCAGGTGAGTAAAGATTGTGTTTGAATTGTTGCCATATTATTTTGCTCGTTCTTTGATTGTTACTACATGACAAGCTATTTGATCAGTCATATTACAGATGCTGCATCAATATCATAATATGAAATCATATAAACAGCAAAAGGCCCTTCATCAGGACCTTTTGAAATATCTTGCTTATTCTTTTCTGTTTAGAATGGCAGATCGTCATCATCGGCCGATGAGCTGATATCAGCTGACGGAGCTGCATATTGCGGTGCGGCAGGCGCGTTGTTAGCAGCAGCCAGCGGCGTAACCCTCCATAACTGCAATGAGTTAAAATAGCTTTTTTTGCCGGTTTTATCTGTCCACGGGCGACCTTTAAGATTAAAAGAAACCTCTACATCATCCCCAACCTTTACGTTATCCAGTAAATTGCAACGATCCTGTATAGCTTCAAACTTTAAATATTCAGGGTATTGAGGGTTCTCAATATATTCAAGTATAAGTTCGCGTTTTTTAAGTGAATCGGTTACTTGCTGAGTGGCCGACACTTCATGTACCTTACCTTTAACTTCCATAATTAGTCTTCAAATAATTTAAAATGTAAAGTTAATAGTTAAGAAATTAAAATAGGGGCTTTTTAATTCTTAATTTTACCGAATTAATATGCAAGTTTTCCACACCGAAAGTAAAATCATAATTACATGTAACAAAAGGCTTTCAACCTACCTGCAACGGGAAGTTGAAGCTTTAGGCTATGAGCCGGTTCGTGTTTTCCCCACAGGGGTCGAACTAAAAGGTACCGTTACAGATACCATTCCGCTTAATTTAAACCTGCGCTGTGCAAGCCAGATCCTGTATTCGTTAAAAACTTTTACCGCCCGCGACCCGAAAGAACTTTATGATGGGCTGGTAACCATTGAATGGGAAAAGCTGATTGATTTTACCGGGTATTTCTCGGTATCATCAAATGTAAATAACGAGCACATCCTTACGCCGCTGTTTGCCAACGTAAAGGTAAAGGATGCCATTGCCGACAGGATCAAATCTATCAAAGGCATCAGGCCGGATTCGGGCCCGGAGGTTAATAAAACCCTGATACATCTTTACTGGCAGGATGACCGCGCTGAAATTTTCCTGGATACATCGGGCGAAACACTGGCCAAGCACAGTTACCGTAAAATACCGGGTAAAGCACCAATGCTCGAAGCTTTGGCAGCATCAACCATTATGGCTACTAAATGGGATCTGAAAAGCACGTTCATTAACCCTATGTGCGGTTCGGGCACCCTGGCAATTGAAGCAGCATTGCTGGCTACTGACAAATCTCCGGGCTTGTTCAGGATGAATTATGGTTTTATGCACATATTGGGTTACGATGAAACCGTGTTTTTTGCCGAACGCCGCAATTTAAAAGATAAAGCAAAAAAAGAAACCGGCTTTAAGATCATTGCCACCGATATCTCTGACGACGCGGTTGACATCGCCCGCAAAAATGCCAGAACGGCCGGTGTAGAACATTTGATCGATTTTGCCGTTTGTGATTTTGAAGATACCGGGGTTCCGGCAGAAACTGGTGTAGTAATGTTTAACCCCGAATACGGTGAGCGTTTGGGCGTACATACTAAGCTCGAGATCACCTATAAGCGTATAGGCGATTTTCTGAAAAAGAAATGCCTTGGGTATAATGGTTATGTTTTTACGGGCAATCCTGACCTGGCCAAAAAAATAGGCTTGAAGGCAGCCCGTAAAATTGAATTTTATAATGGTAAGCTTGATTGCCGCCTGTTTGAGTATGAATTATACCAGGGCAGCAAACGCGAACCGAAAGAAGAAAATTAAATGAAAAAGATCCTGTTATTTATAACACTTATTTTATCATCAGTATTGGTTAAGGCACAAGCACAATTGGCATTTCCGTTTCAGGGCGGCAGCCCTATCATGAACCGCTTTTTTAAAGACAGCCTTGTTGTATCACCCGAAATCATTAAAAAGAAAGCAAGCGGAACAGCGGTATTTAAGTTTACCGCTGATGAAAAAGGCGTGATCAAAAAAATAATTGTTTACTATGCGGATGATGCCATACTGGTAGTACCCATCATTGAGGCGCTAAAAAAATCAAACCATAAATGGATCATCCCCGATCACGAAAAACTGCATGATTTTATTTTGCCGTTTTCCATTAACTTTAATGCGCCGGCAAATACAAGTAATGCTACTATAAAGGCGGCATTTGATTATTATAGCAAACGCAAGCCAATCATATCTTATAACCAGGTGCCGCTTGAAACGGCTACTTTATTGCCTACAGTAATTGTTGGTTACGATTTAGGCGAGTAGTTTTTTTAAATAAAAAAGGAATTTGAAAGCGACAGACCGCAAAGTCTGTCGCTTTTTTTGTCTTTATTATTAATTAATATGGTTGTTAAAACCTATGTATTTATACTTGCTGTTACAAGGGGTTGTTAATTTTTAATTAAAAAAGTATAAAATATCAGCCTTTCAATTGGTTAGCCATTAAAAAAATTAAAAATTTTGAAATCCATAACCCCATTATTTTCGTTATTTATAAACGAATTAATATGTAAATGGATGAAAGATGCGCTAAATTTCAAAATCAAAGCCATTGCTGCCAACATAAGGCATACAAGGGAAGGACTGAATTACACCCAGGAGTACCTTGCCGCCAAGCTGGGTATATCGCAAAACGCGTACAGCAAAATTGAGTTAGGCTATACAAAAATAACCGTCGAAAGGCTTTTTCAGATCGCCGCTATTTTGGAGATTGAAGTTGCCGAACTCATCGATACAGAGAAAATAGCCGCAGCTTAACGTTTTATACACAACCCCGTTGTTCTGTCTTTTGCTTAGTATCTTTGCAAAAGATGGAACATAATAAACTCATTGAAGCCACTGCAAATTTTGTGCGCAATACGCTCAGGGACGCCGAAGGTGGTCACGACTGGTGGCATATTCACCGCGTTTGGACAAACGCGAAACTCATCAACCAAACAGAAAAAACCGATCAGCTGGTAGTTGAACTTGCTGCCCTGCTGCATGACATTGCCGACAGTAAGTTTCATAACGGCGATGAAGAGATTGGTCCGCGTACTGCCGGCAACTACCTGCAAAGCATGAATGTTGATACCGGTGTTACTGAGCATGTGCAGCAGATCATCAGGCATATGTCGTTCAAGGCCAGCTTTGATAAACCGTCCTTTCATTCGCCCGAACTGGCTGTAGTACAGGATGCCGACAGGCTGGATGCCATTGGAGCCATCGGCATTGCCCGCGCCTTTACCTATGGAGGTTTTAAAGGCCGCGAATTGTACAATCCTGAGATCCCGCCAAACCTTAACATGACCAGGGAAGAATATAAAAACACTACCGCACCAACTATTAATCACTTTTACGAAAAGCTATTACTACTTAAAAATAAAATGAATACGCCTGCCGGTAAGGCACTTGCCGAACAAAGGCACACATTTATGGAGTATTATTTAAAACAGTTTTTTGACGAATGTGGTTCAAGTTAACGCGAAAGCTTACTTTTGCGCCAAAATTGACAGCCCATGAAAAAACTTATACTTACTATAATACCCGTATTAATTACCGCCGTTGCTTTGGGGCAGGATACAGTTAAACGTCAGCGGTTCAACTTCCATTTCCAGCAAACGGTAATTACCCAATACAAACCATCGTTTCATGCCGATTATAACGGCGATAACAGTTTACTTACCAAAGAAGAAACACAAAGCTCAATTACCACTACGCTTTTTGGCGGTGCAAGGCTCTGGAAAGGTGCCGAAGCCTATTTTAACCCCGAACTTTCGGGCGGCTCAGGCCTGAGCAAAACGCTTGGTGCGGCAGGTTTTCCTAATGGCGAAACTTTTCGTGTAGGCGGCGCAGAGCCGAAGATCTATATCGCCCGCTTATATTTTACCCAAAACTTTGAATGGGGCAAGGATAAAGACACTATCGGCGATGATGCCAACCAGTTGGCCGGTTTAAAAAGCAAGCGTTACTTTTCGGTTACCGTAGGTAAATTTGGTATGGCCGATTTTTATGACGGCAATGAATTTAGCCATGATCCGCGTACGCAGTTCATGAACTGGAGCTTAATGGATAACGGCGCATGGGATTATCCCGCCAATACCCGCGGGTATGTTATGGGGATCCATACCGAATTAGGGCAACCTAACTGGACTTTGCGTTTTGCCTTTACCATGTCAACCACTACCGCCAACGGAGCTATCTGGGATCAGAAAATTGGTAAAGCAAACACCCAGACCGTAGAATACGAAAAACGCTATACACTTAACGGCCAAAAAGGTACCTTCAGGGTCTTAGGTTTCCGTAACAATGGCAAAATGGGGGATTATCGCCTGGCGCTTGCGCAAAGTCCCGTTGCCCCCAATGTTGATACCACACAAGCTTATGGCAGGCACAAATATGGTTTCGGCATCAGCGCCGACCAATATCTGACCAAAGATTTTGGGGTATTTGCCAAAGTGAGTTATAATGATGGTAAAACCCAAACATGGTATTTTACCGAGATTGACCGTTCATTGAGTTTTGGCGGCGTACTTAAAGGAAGTTCATGGAACCGCGGCGATGACGAACTGGGCCTGGCTTTTGTAGCCAACGGCATCTCAAACGCCCATCGTGATTATCTTGCAGCCGGCGGCTACGGTTTCATCATAGGCGATGGCAAGCTTAATTACGGCACCGAATTTATTGCCGAACTTGATTATAAAATAAACGCGTATCAAAAAAAATTCTGGCTTACACCCGGTTACCAGTTTTTGCTCAACCCCGCCTATAATAAAGACAGGGGACCGGTAAATGTATTTTCATTAAGGGCACATGTAGAGTTTTAAACATAAAAAGGCCTCGTCACTTATATTATGATGAGGCCTTTTTGTTTATATATAAGCTAAAAGCAGCATGAGCAAAACTTATAGCTAATAGCTTAATTAATGTTATCCCAATTGTTAACTGATTGCCTGTCTGATCTTCTCGGCGGTGGCGTTAAATTGTTCGGGGGTGAATTTTTGTTTAGGGAGTGAAAAGTTAATGCTGCTCATATCATTCATGGGTATAAGATGGATATGCGCATGGGGCACATCAAGGCCCATAACCGCTACTCCCACCCGGGGGCAGGGAACAGCCTTTTTTAAACCGAGGGCTACTTTTTTGGCAAATACCTGTAAACCTATATAAGTATCATCGTCCAAATCAAAAAGATAATCAACCTCCTTCTTTGGGATCACCAGCAGGTGACCTTCCGTAAGCGGAAAAATATCCAAAAAAGCCAGAAATTCATCGTTCTCGGCCACTTTATAAGCAGGGATCTCGCCTGCAACTATTTTTGAAAAGATGGTCATTATTGGTGAGTGGTTAATTATAGATAGTGAATGGTTGATTACGTTGATTTGGTGAGTGGTTGATTTTGTTAGATAATTAGATTGGGTGATCCATTTCTTTAATTTCTTAACCGTTCACCTAATCAACCACTCACCTAAATTAAATTACCTGCTTATTTCCAGGATCTCGAATTCAATTTTACCTGCAGGTACGGTGATCTCGGTTTTTTCACCAACCTTTTTGCCAAGCAGGCCTTTAGCTATCGGCGACGCTACCGAGATTTTACCGGTTTTAAGATCGGCCTCACTCTCTGATACCAGCTGATAACTCATGGTAGCGCCGTTTTTCAGATTCTTGATCTTTACTATCGACAATGCAAGCACCTTCGATACATCAAGTTTTGATTCATCAAGCAGGCGCGCATTGGCCAGTGTTTCCTGCATCTGGGCTATTTTGGCCTCATGTAAGCCCTGCGCTTCTTTAGCCGCATCGTATTCGGCATTTTCCGACAGATCGCCTTTGTCACGTGCCTCAGCAATAGCTTTTGATATATCGGCACGGCCGGTTGTTTTTAATCTCTGTAGTTCTTCTTTTAATTTCTCTAAACCATCTTTGGTATAGTATGATACCTCTGCCATAACGCAAAAATTAATTAATATTATTACTGTTAATCAACCAAAAAAAACCGCCCTTCCCTGTTTTAAGAAAGGACGCAATGCTTATAAAAGCAAACAAGACTATGTAAGCCCTCTGCTTACATAGTCTTGCGTTTTGGTAATTAACGAAGATAAGTGATTTAAGTTTTATTATCCAAATTTTTAAGAAGGGAATTTTTTGTTACATTATTACGGGTTTATACCCTTTTGTTTTATGGTATCCACTAACATTTTAAGCCTGGCTGTCTCATCAGTTTTAAGATTTTCCCCATCCAAGTGTTTTTGTCAGCATTTGTAATTATTTGCGATGGAAGGAATCACAGTATGCACATCGCCGCCTGATTGGTTAAGCCTGATACTTTACCTGCATCAGTAGCAACAACATCAAGATTTTTATTTTGAGCGATGACAGAACAGGCCAACAGTGACAGCGGCAATAAAAGGATACGTTTCATTGATTATAGGTTTAATGATTGGTTTGTTAAACTTACAAAGTTTTGAACACTTTGTAAACACAGCCCCACCCAAACCCTCCCCGGAAGGGAGGGCTTTAAAGTCTCCCCTTCCGGGGGAGATTTAGAGGGGGCTCTTGTAACAATCCTCTATATTTAACAAAAACATCATATTGCATTTTAAATGCTTTGCTGATATTTGGCGCAATTAAATTTATTTTTTCGCGATGAAGTTTAAACATCTGCTGCTTATTTCCCTCTCTTTCGCTACCGTTTCGGTATCCGCCCAAAAAAAGAAAACTACAACTGCTGCCCCGGTATCGGCATCAATTCCCCGCCCAAAACTGGTTGTAGGTTTGGTAGTTGACCAAATGCGCTGGGATTACCTGTACCGCTACTATGACCGTTATCAAACCGGCGGTTTTAAGCGCATGCTTAATGAAGGCTTCACCTGCGAAAATACCAATATCGACTATATCCCAACGGTAACAGCTGCCGGGCATACTTGTATCTATACCGGATCTATTCCCGCCATACATGGCATAGTGGGTAACGATTTTATTATCCAGGCTACGGGTAAATCCATGTATTGTACCGACGACAGCGCGGTTGTAGCCGTTGGCAGCAGTTCAAAAGCTGGGCAAATGTCGCCCCGCAACTTGCTGGTTAGCACGGTTACCGATGAGTTGAGGCTGGCTACCAACTTTCGCTCAAAAGTTATCGGGATAGCATTGAAAGACCGTGGCGGCATCCTTCCCGCGGGCCATTCGGCCAACGCTGCTTACTGGTTTGATGATGCCAGCGGTAACTGGATCACCAGTACTTATTATATGAATGACCTGCCTGCCTGGGTTAAAACTTTCAACGGCCAAAAAATTGCCGAAAAATACCTGAAGCAAGATTGGAACCCGCTATACCCTGTTGATACTTACATACAAAGCGCACCTGATAACAGCGACCGTTATGAGGGGAAATTTGCAGGCGCCGCTACACCTACTTTACCGGTTAAAACTTCCGAGCTTTATAAAGGCCGTATCGGTATGATCCGCTCAACACCTTTCGGTAACACCATGACGCTTGATTTGGCTAAAGCGGCTATTGAAGGCGAAAAACTGGGTAAAAATGCCGTAACCGACTTTTTAGCGGTGAGCCTTTCATCAACAGATTATGTTGGTCATCAGTTTGGCCCTAACTCGGTTGAGGTTGAAGATACTTATTTAAGGCTTGACCGGGACCTGGCCGCGTTTTTTAATTATTTAGATGCAACTGTAGGTAAAGGCAATTATTCGGTTTTCCTGAGTGCCGACCATGGTGCTGCCCATAACCCTAACTTTTTGAAAGACCACAACATCCCGGCAGGTGTTTGGGATGAGGGCAAAGCCGCAAAAGAAATGAACACGATGATCAGCGATAAATACAAAGTAGATAACCTGATCATCAGTATGGATAATTACCAGGTTAATTTTAATAACGCGGCCCTTGCAAAAGCAGGCGTTAACGAAGAGGCTATAAAGTTAGACTGTATCGAATACCTGAAGAAACAACCAGGCATTGCCTATGCAATCGAACTGCAAAAAATACAGGAAGCCAACGTTCCCGATGAGCTGCGCAGTATGATCATCAATGGTTATAATGCCGAGCATAGCGGTGCTATCCAGATCATTCTGAAACCGGCATGGTATACCGGTCATGGTACAAACGATCGCGGGCCAACCGGTACTACACACGGCACCTGGAACCCTTACGATTCGCACATACCGCTGGTATTTATGGGTTGGGGCATTAAGCATGGCAGCCTTACCCGCCAAACACATATGACAGATATTTCGGCTACTGTAGCATCGCTACTGCATATCCAGGCCCCTGATGGTTGTGTGGGTAAAACTATCAGCGAAGCACTGAAAAACTAAGTCTGAAGTCAGGAAAGTCCGAAAGTTTACAACACAAAACTTTCGGACTTTCGGTTAATAATTAAAAACTTTCCGATTTTAGGGCTTGACCGAATTCGGACTTATAAAATGAAAAAATACATTTCTAAATTTCATTATCTTACACATGACCTGCCTGGTTTTAGCCACGTACAACAAGTGCAGATAGCTTGTGGCGCGGGTGCAAACTGGGTACAATACCGTTGCCTTACCAAACCCGAAGATGAGCTGATTGATGAGATAAACGAAATAGCCGAAATTTGTGACGACTGGGGTGCGACCCTGATCATCGCTAATCATTACGACTTGATTGACCGCGTTGACGCGCAGGGTGTGCATATAGATGATAGTGATGCCGATCTGGCCAGTATCCGCAAGATTATCGGTCCGGATAAAACTCTTGGGGTATCAGCGGCAGGTGCTGATGAATTATTGAAATTACAAAGTACCGGAGTGGTTGATTATTATGTTTACGGGCCATTTGCATTCACTAATACAGAGGAGCCTGTTGGGCATCACCCGCTTGGTTTTAACGGATATCGCCAACTGGAGAAACTGGGTCTGAATATCCCGGTGATAGCAACAGGTGGCATCCAGCCGGATGATGTTGAGCCCTTGCTTCAAACGGGAATCGATGGTATTGCGATATCATCAGCCATGAATCTTGCTGCTGATCCGGCAGTAAAGGTTAAGGAGTTTTACAGAAAGATGTACTGATAGCTGTCTATATCTAAAGAAACGTTGTCATTTCGAAACGAGGAACGAGTGAGAAATCTCCTATGATGAAAATCTGCTA
>CBIHRB010000029.1:0-62829 GCA_966212355.1 uncultured Mucilaginibacter sp. | reverse complement strand
CTATAATTTGTATCAACTTAACATCGCTGTTTTTTATTAATATGCAATGATACGGAGCATAAGGCTTTTGTGTTGCTTATATTACGTGATAAAATTAAAAAGAAATGATATGTATCGAATACGGTTTGAAAACGGCGAAGGAGCCGATCCAATGTAAAATAGACGGCTATATGAATGATTGCATATTAAAGCAAACAGAACAATAGCTTTTGGCTAATTGTGCTGTTTGACACTATGCTGTATGCTAAGATTAACTTTCGTTACATTGGGACGTAAAATTAAAACGGATACCCGATTGCGAGGTTAAATACACTCCGGTTAAAGTTGAAATCCCAGCGCGGCTCATTAGCACGTACATACGGTGTACGAAGGGGGATGCCCAAATCGGTACGAAGTACCAGTACCGTTAAATCAAACCTTAAGCCGAAGCCGGCATCAACGGCAAAATCGTTATAAAATTTCTTGCTGAACACTGCTCCCGGTTGTAAGCTGTTGGAGTGCAGCAGCCAGATATTACCTGCGTCAACAAATAATGCGCCACGTACAATGCTGAACAATTTTGGGCGGTATTCGATATTAGCTTCTATTTTGATATCGCCCGATTCATCTGCCAGGAAACCTCCGGTACCTAAGCCGGTTTGTGGGTCAAATGAACCCGGCCCGATGGCCCTCGCCCTGAATCCCCGCAGGCTGTTTGGTCCGCCTATAAAAAACTGCTGACTATATGGTAATTGGGTTGAGTTGCCATAAGGTAAACCAACACCCACTATGAACCTTGTGGCAATAGTGCTGTTGGGTGCGGTTTTATGGAAATACCTGATCTCGTTTTCGAACTTTACAAACTGGTTAAATATCGCGCCGAAAAGTTTTTTAGGTTTTCCACCGGCACTATCGGCACCGGTTACCAAACCATATATGTTATTTGAGAGGGTTACTTTGCCATTGTAATAAAACGTATTGGTGCGGTAATCTTCGTTGGTATTGGTGAAGGTATAGCTGTAGCTTGGGCCCAATATAAACTGCTTATCAATTACATGCTTTAAGGCCGGATTAACAGGGCCATTAGCCGGATTGATACTTGCCTTATATTCGTCAGATACACTTAATGGATTTACAAATTGAAAATTGATGAGGTTGAGTTCATGCGAACGGTGTTCTGTTTCGCGCCATTGGTAACCAAATGATAGGTTAAATGAATTTAAGTTGTATAGTTTTTGGCGGTTTACAATAGAATATCCGAGGCTCAGATTTGTATGCGGAATGTAGGCATCAGCCGCTTTTGGATAGATAGGCCCGATAAAGCGCGGCCACGACAACGTGGTTTGAATACCGGCCTGGTACACATTATAGCCGGCATTTTGCCCTCCTGCCTGCACATCCGTACTTCCAAATAAGGTTACTTTTAAAGCCTCGGCACCTTTAAAGGCATTACGGTTGAGCCAGTTTAAATTTACCTGTGTACCGGTGTAATTGGCTGATGTGGTGCGCCCTAAAATATCAAGCGA
Organism: uncultured Mucilaginibacter sp.; assembly: GCA_966212355.1. Taxonomy (GTDB): domain Bacteria; phylum Bacteroidota; class Bacteroidia; order Sphingobacteriales; family Sphingobacteriaceae; genus Mucilaginibacter. The sequence goes on along the minus strand of CBIHRB010000029.1, from coordinate 61,324 downwards.
TAGTGATTTCTTTTTGTACTGGGTCAGGAAGTAATAAACATCCAGCTTCGATGAATCGGCTGATACATCCTCAAACCTGTTTTTTACAAACTTGTAAGGGCCCAGGTTAATGAAGCGGTTAAGCGAATTGTTATGGGCCGTACGGTTATAAACCTGGCCCGGGCGCATCAATACCGTATTGGCAAAAGTATAAGTGTGTACTGTGTTGCGGCGTTCAATAATATTATACCATTTATAAAAAATAGCTTTATCTTTCATGAGTGAAGTATCTCTTAACGAGTAACTCGGATACACATAAATATTGTTGATGGTATAAATGTTTTGAGCGCGACCGGGCGTTTCATTTTTAACAGCCACAAAAATATCAACCTGGTGACCGGCTATCGTACTATCCACATGCATGATCAGATCTTCGGGAGCAAAGTAATAAAAGCCTTCTTCCTTCAGGCGGGCATCTATTCGTAAACGTTCGGTTTTAATTACATCAAGGTTATATTTATCGCCAACTTTCAGCAGCGTTTTTGCAGATGTCCCAGCAACGGCAGTGTCGATAGTTCGGTTACCTTGTGGAAATACTACTTTCCTAATCTTGTACCCCGGCCCGGTTACTGCCGTGTAAACCGCTTTGGCAACTTTTGAGGTTGGTTTTTTGCTTATAGTATCACCACTTACCTGCGCCTGGAAGTAGCTTTCGTTTTGCAGCCTGTTTTGAAGGATATTGCTGTTTTGCTCAAGATTTACTGAACTTACAAGTACGGGAGGTTCACCCTTTTTATTAAGCCAGTGGGCCAGCCCTTTGGTTTTATTGGTTTTGGTTTTAAAGTACAGCCAAAGTTTAAACCGCATGCCTAATATAGTACTATTAGGCACGGGCCTTAGTAAAGCCTCAAGTTCTTCACTTAAAGCTTTTTTCTCGCTCTTCTTTAAAACCGAATCCTGTATCACTACTTCACCGCCTGTATATAGTTTTTGGCCCGGAGCCAGAAATTTAGTGGTACTGCAGGCACTCAGTAAAACACATGATGAAAGCAATATATATTTTAAATGTTTGGTCATGGGCTTAGTTTGAAGTAGTTTGCGGTTTATTGTCCTGTTGCTGCTGCATGTTTTTTTGCTCCAATGCTTTATCTGCCTCGTCCTGTTTTTCTTTTTTCTCTTTTTGTTCTTGTTTGTATTGGCGGCGCAATCTGCGTTCTTCAGGGGTACGCTTGCGGAAGATCTCGCGGAAGCGGTTATAATCAACCGTTAAGGTAAAGCCTACACCGGTTTCAATGATCTGGCCCTGGATCACAATAAATTCGTCGCGGCGATAAGCACGCAGGGTGTAGCGGCCGTCCTTGCTAAGTTTATAGGCTATGGATACGTCGCCCGCGATGTTCGACGCTTTTTGACCTGGTTGATTGCCTTCCAGGTTAAAGTTATTGCCAACGCTTACGGTAAGCCTGTCGTTTAGGAAGCGCTTGGACAGGCCAACGTTGAGGTCGGTACGATTGGTGGCTGTACCCGATGAGTAATCCTCGCCTGAGGTTAAGCCAAAATTCAGGTCAACTCCTGATATTAAACTTCCTGCCAGCCTGTTTAACTGATCGGATAACAGGCTGCTTACGCTGTTGCGGATAGTGCCCTCAACTGTGGTGCTTGCGCCCTGGCTTTGCAGCGGGTTATCACCAATAAAGTGGCCCAACACCAATACACCTAATACCTGCTTATTAAGCTCGTTGGGGTCTTGCCGTATCTGGGTTAGGCGGGTATTGACTGTACTTACCACATCGGATGATACAGAATAAGAGCTGTCTGGCAGTACGATGTCAAAGCTGATGGTTGGCGTGAGCAGCTGATCTTTCAGGTTAAGGTTAACGTTGAAAGGTAGTTTTTGCTTGTACATCGTACTATTTTGCGCATCCGAAAGCTGGTTTGAAACCAGGTCAATTGGCGGTACATTGGCTACGTAAATAGCGGTAAGATCAATGTTGGCACTGGTTGGGTCACCGGTCCAGACAATGGTACTGCCTTTTTTAAAGTTAAAAGTGCGCTTAACAGTTGCATAAGCCAGGTTGTACGAGCCTGAGTTAACCACATAAGTACCGGTAAGGTTTATTTTACCGCTTGGGTCAATGCCGCCATTCAGGCTGGCCTCGCCTTTGAGGTGTACGATATCGCCGTTTCGCTCATCAACTACAATAGTAAACGCTGCGTTTTTATTTACGTTGATGGTTGCAGAAACATCCAAACCCGTAACATCCGATTTCTTGAGCGAATCCAATTGCCTGGCCAGCAGGATGGAATCCATTTTAGGGGCATCTTTATCAATAAAGTCAACAACTCCCTTCCGGTCTTCCAGCGCCGGGTCATTGGTGGGCAGCACAAAGGTCATGTCGGTTTTGTCATTAACAGTAAGGTTGGCGTCAACCACCGGCTTAGTCATATTACCGCGGATCTTGATGCGGGTATCCACATACAGTTTACCATAGTAAAGTTTGTTATCAGCCTGGGTTGAGTTGGTGACCCTGAAATTATTGGCGTTGATATCCATGCCGAAGGCAAAATCGGTGTAAGTTTTAGTGTAGATACTGCCGCTTACCACAGCCTTATTGCCGGTCGAATCAACCAAAGTGAAATCATTAAAACGGATGCCCTCATTGTTGAACGTAATGCTTTCCTGCGGCATGCGGAAGTAGGAGTTAAGCATAGCCACATTAAAGCCCACTTTGTTAAAGTTGATATCTCCCCGCACCGAAGGCGCATCTGTAGTGCCTGATATTTTGAGTGCTCCGGTAATATTACCCGTGGCATTACGCAGGTTGCCAAAGCTAAATCCCTCGATGCTCTTCATGCTCAGGTTCACGATATTCAGGTCGAGATCAAAACGGCTTTCGGGCGTGGTGTAATACGTTCCATTCAAATCAACCTGGTTGCCTTTGCCGGTTATACTCATTTGTGCTGCATAGGCATTCTCGGTTTGGTTATTTACTTTGAGGGCAATGTTGCCCACCGTATCGCCCTTAAAGTTAAAATCATTAACGTTGATGGCAGCGGTAAATACAGGACTGGTTTGGAAGTTGCTTACCGTAGCATCACCATTAATGGTACCGCCCACCTGTAACGAGTCCTGTTTGGCCATTTTGGTAAGCGCTTCAATATGGAAATTGTTGAACTTGATATTCAGCGGACTGTTAAACTCCTGCGTGCTACTGTTAACACTAAGGATCTGGTTGTTGTTGCTGATGGTGAAGTTATGCGCCAATATACCTTTTGAACCGTATTGTAAAAAGTTATCGTCGCTTACTGCCCATGGGAGGTAATCCAGCAGCAGGCCGTCTTTATTAAAGCTGAACTGGTATTCATCAGGCAATATGCTGAAGGTGCCGGCTACACGGAAACGTTCCTTTTTAGCCACGTCGCGGATCTGTAAGCTTATGCCTGCTTTATTATCCCGTGCAGCGCCGGAAATGCTGGTATACAACAGATCGACAGACGAACCTACTTTAACTTCATCAACCGAAAAATTATAGTTAAGCGCATTATTGGCGGTGTTAATGTTAAGCGACGCTTTGTTAACCGTATTGGTGCCGTAAACCACTTTAGGTATGGAGCCTTTAACAATAAGTTCGCCGGTTTGGCTGTTGAAGCTGCCGTTCAATAAAACAGGGTCGAGTTGTTTCAGTTCGGGGACAAACTGGGTAAGCAACGGGGTTTTAACCAGTTTAGCTTCAAATGTAAACTGCTGCGGAGAATATTTAACCACAGGCGCAGGTTTGGCTTTTATGGTTTTGCCGCTTTTAGTTTTTACAGCTACCTGCTGCCCGCCGGCGATAGCGGTATTGAAATATTTGTTGATCACATCCTGCACGGCCGGAGCTATCTGTGTAAGCTTGTATTTACCGGCCATGTGAGCACTCATAACAGCAGTTTTTAAACGAAGCGTACTGCTGTCGGTACTGGCTGTAGAGATGAGGCTGATAGTGTCCATCCGGATGCGCTGGCCTTTATTTACTACCAACAGGTCAGTTGCTTTAATATCGGCGTTCAGGTAATCGGGATCAGCAGTGGGTACATCGGCTACGATCTTGCCATGAAAACGCATATCGTCCTTAACAAAATTGAGGTTTTTGAGGTTGATGCTATCCACATTTAAGGTAGCTTTAACTGCCGGGTATTTTTTGTTGAGATTGGCTTTGGCATCCAGACTGAAATTAATGTTAGGATCCTTCATTGTCGCTATAGCGGTATAAGCGCCGTTACTTGAAGTGCCTTTCATTACCAGGTTTTGGTAAGTATAACCTTTAACATAAGCCTTTGCAACATTGCTATTAAAAGCTATACTTGCCTTTTTAGGGTCGAGATTTTTACCTTTTAAATTGGCATTCATGGTTATACGGCCAACCATTTGTGGTTGTTTGGTTAAAGCACCTACATTAAGTTCATTTACCTTGATGTTGGCAGTATAGGTTGCCGCGTTTTTATTCTGTCCGTTCTTTAAGGCAGCAACCAGGTCAACCGCGCCATAGCTTGAGCGCAGGCCCATTTTGGTATTAAAGGTGTACATGCTCCCCTTAAAATTACCTTTCAGGTTCATTTTTTCGGGAATACTCACATTGGGTGGGATACTGCCGGCCGGGGCAAGCCTGATTATATCACTACGACTGGTGCTGAAATCGGCAATATTAACATCAAATGTTGCCTTGTTTACATCAGGCAGGCCTTTCATTTTTGCCGATGCTTTGATATGGGTGCTGCTTAAGCCGGTGACTTCCAGGTTGGGGATCTCGAGGTTATTCACCTGTCCGCTCACCCGGCCATTGATCTTAAGCACTGTACCCGGTGAAGATTTGAACGGTTCCATAGTCGCCATGGTAGGCATCAGCAGTAAAACATCCTTTAGGCCCAGACGGCTGCCATCCAAATTGGCATTGATACCCAGCACGCCAATGTTTTTGGTGATGGCATCAATAGAAGGGTAACGTACCTGTACCGACTTTTGCAATGTGGTATTCGGCGTTTCCAGTAACAAATCATTCATGTACGCGTTAGTTGGCCCGTACAGGAAGGCAGTATGAAACTTATTGATCTTTAAACCGCTTTTTTCGGTAAAGGTAAAGGAGTTAATTTTGCCCGAAATGGTATCAGGACTATAGGAGATATTTTCGGCTTCGGCATTAAGACTGCGGATGTCCATATGGCCAAAATCAAGGCCTTTGGGTATAGCTTTCTGCGCCGCCTCATTGTCAAACTTGATATTATCGTTGGTGAAAGTAATCTTGCCAATAGTAGCCCTCCATGCCGATTTGGTTGGTGATGATACCAGTGTATCCAGTTTTTTAATTGTTTTAACAACTTCTTTAACCACTGTTTTGGGTTTGGCAAGGGTCAATCCGGCGTTGGTATTGCTCAGTTCAATGTTTTTGATGCCAACCTTTTGGTTTTTCAGGTCGATCTTATCCATCTCTACCAAAAACTTGCTCAAGTCTACCTTGGCACCCATTTCGGCACTTTGGTAATCGACTTTGATTTTGGAAATATCGATCACCCCTAAATTCAAATCCATGTTTAAAGGGGTTGTGGCTGTATCAGGAGGCGGCGGGCCGGTTGGTGTTTGGATGATCTTAGCATTTACATCGCTCAGGGTAATTTTCGGTATGGTGAACTTCATCTTATCCATGTCAAAATCCTTAACGCGGGTGTCAAAATGGCCAAGCAAAAACTTTACATCGTTGCCGGTGATGGCATCTTTATATTTTATGTTGATCTTATCAAGAATGATCTTATCAACAGAAAATTTCATGGTTGAAGTGGTATCGGTAGGCTTAACTTCTTTTTTCTGTTCGCTTACAAAGGCTTTCATAATGTAGTCGAAGTTGAATACGCTGTCGGCGCCCCGGTTTACGTTGGTGGTGATGCCCTGTAGGTTTACCTCGTTCACCTCAACCTCGCTGTGCAGCAGTTTAAGCATACTGATATCAACTTTTAGCTTTTCGCCGGCTATGAGGGTATCTTTTTTCTGATCTTCAAAATACACATCTTCCAGTACCAGCAGCTTGGGCAAGCCGAGGTTGATATGGCCAATCTTAACTTTGGTATGGATCTTATTTTGTAAAAAAGTTACGGCTTTATCTTTCGCGAAATTTTGTACAGCGGGAACCTGTATCAAAATTACTACAAGGATAACCAGCAGAACTACACTCACCAGTATCCAAAGTATCGTTTTAAGGGTTATTCGTAGTATTTTTTTCAATTGTATTTGTATTTCAAAGGTGAAGATAAGGTTGCTTAATATATGCAAATAATACGCCACAAGCCCCCTCTAAATCTCCCCCGGAAGGGGAGACTTTAAAGCCCTCCCTTCCGGGGAGGGTTGGGAGGGGCTGGCCGCTTTTGTTTTTGAACATCCAAAACCATAAACTTGTTTTTTTGAATAACTTTGTACTTCATAAAGATTTTGTCGAAACGGATTAACTATGCCTGATTTTTCTCACCTCCACGTACATACCCAGTTCTCATTGCTTGATGGGGCAGCCGATATATCCAAGCTGTATAAAAAAGCCGCTAAGGACGGAATGAAGGCCCTCGCTATTACCGATCATGGTAATATGTTCGGCGTATTTAAGTTTGTGGCCGAAGCCGGCAAACATAATGTAAAACCCATTGTGGGCTGCGAATTTTACGTGGTTGAAGACAGGCATAAAAAGCAGTTCACCAAAGAAAATAAGGATGTTCGCCGCCATCAACTGATGCTGGCTAAAAACCCTACGGGTTACAAAAACCTGGTTAAGCTATGCTCGCTGGGGTATATGGAGGGCCTGTATAGCAAGTGGCCCCGTATTGATAAAGAGCTGATCTTGAAATATCATGAAGGTATCATAGCGACCACCTGCTGTATTGGTGCATCGGTACCACAGGCCATTTTAAAGGATACGCCCGAAAATGCCGAGAAAGAGTTTAGATGGTGGCTTGATTTGTTTGGGGAAGATTATTACATTGAGCTGCAGCGCCACGAAATTCCGGAGCAGGAGACAATTAACAGGGTACTGCTCACGTATGCTAAAAAGTATAACGTAAAGGTAATTTGCTCAAACGATTCGCATTATGTGGATCAGCAGGACTCGAACGCGCATGATATTTTGCTTTGCGTAAATACGGGTGATATGCAAAGCACCCCGATTGCTACCGACGAAGAAGGGGGTAAAGGTTATCGTTTCGGTTTCCCTAATGACCAGTTTTATTTTAAGACACAGGAAGAAATGGGGCAACTGTTCCATGACCTGCCTGAGTCATTAGATAATACCAACGAAATTGTGGATAAGGTAGAGACGTTAAAACTGAAACGCGATATCCTGTTGCCCAATTACGTTATCCCCGACGAATTTAAGATCCATAATACACCCGATGCCGATACGCTAAACCAGTGGGAATACCTGAAGCACCTCACCTTTATGGGTGCCAAGGAGCGCTATCGTGACATCAGCCCGGAGGCCGAAGAGCGGATCAACTTTGAGTTGTTCACCATCCGTACCATGGGTTTTGCGGGATACTTTTTGATCGTGGCCGACTTTATCAGGGCCGGTCGTGATATGGGAGTATTTATTGGTCCTGGCCGTGGTTCGGCAGCGGGATCGGTGGTAGCTTATTGTATTGGTATCACTAATATTGACCCTATAAAGTATAACCTCCTGTTCGAAAGGTTCCTGAACCCCGACCGTAAATCGATGCCCGATATCGATACGGACTTTGACGACGCTGGTCGCCAACGGGTTATTGACTATGTGGTTGATAAATATGGTAAAAACCAGGTAGCGCAGATCATCACCTATGGTTCCATGGCTGCCCGTACCAGTATCCAGGACGTAGGCCGCGTGCTTGATATGCCACTGGCCGATGTAAGCGCCATGAAGAAGCTGGTACCGGAAACCTTGGGTATCACCCTCAAGGATGCTATTGAGCAAGTGCCGGAACTGAAGGAGATCCTGAACGGTAACGACCTTAAAGCCCAGGTGCTTCGCGAGGCCGAAAAGCTGGAAGGCTCGGTACGTAATACCGGTGTACACGCCGCGGGTATTATCATTGCTCCGTATGACTTGACCGATATTGTACCGGTAGCCACCGCCAAAGATTCAGACCTGCTGGTAACCCAGTATGACGGACGTGTAATTGAGGATGCAGGTGTAATTAAGATGGACTTTTTGGGCTTAAAAACCCTCACCATTATTAAGGATGCCCTGCGCATGATCAAGCAAAATCACGGCGTGGTAATAGATATCGACTACATTCCGCTCGATGACCTAAAAACTTATGAGCTTTATCAGCGTGGCGATACCAATGGTACTTTCCAGTTTGAAAGTGATGGTATGCAAATGTACCTGCGCGAGCTTAAGCCCGATAAGTTTGAAGACTTAATTGCCATGAACGCACTTTACCGCCCGGGGCCGATAGAGTATATACCAAACTTTATTTCCCGTAAGCACGGCCGCGAACCAATTGTGTTCGACTTACCTGACATGGAGGAATACCTGGGCGAAACCTACGGTATTACCGTATACCAGGAACAGGTGATGCTTCTGTCGCAAAAATTGGCGGGCTTTAGTAAAGGCGATGCCGACGTTTTGCGTAAGGCGATGGGTAAAAAGCAGATTGAAGTATTGAACAAGATGGAAGCCCAGTTTATGGACGGGGCAGTAGCTAAAGGCCATCCAAAAGATAAACTTACCAAAATCTGGACCGACTGGAAAGCATTTGCCCAGTATGCGTTCAATAAATCGCACTCTACATGTTATGCTTTCGTAGCTTACCAAACAGCTTACTTAAAAGCGCACTATCCGTCAGAGTATATGGCGGCGGTTTTAAATAACCAGAATAACATTGAAAAAATTACCTTCTTTATGGAGGAGTGCCGCCGTATGGGCGTTGAGGTATTGGGGCCGGATATCAACGAGTCGGACATGGCCTTTGCGGTTAACAAACGCGGGCAGGTACGCTTTGGTTTAACCGGTGTAAAAGGTGTGGGTGATAAAGCGGTAGAAAGTATCATTGAAGAACGTAATGCCAACGGCCCGTTTGAAACGGTATACGATTTTGCGCGTCGCTCAAATACACGCAGCGTTAACCGTAAATCATATGAAAACCTGGTATATGGTGGTGCGTTTGATGGTTTCGGGATAGCCCGCTCACAATTTTTTGCCAAAACTGAATTGGGCACTTTAACCGGTGTTGAACGGCTCATTAAGTACGCCAACGATTATCAAAATGTGCAAAGCAGCTCGCAATCGTCATTATTTGGAGGTTCGGTAGCGTCATATGTACCTGAGCCGGCTATGCCCGATGTTGAAGAATGGGCGCTGATAGAAAAGCTGAAGTACGAAAAAATGGTAATCGGGATCTATTTAACCGGTCACCCGTTGGATAATTATAAAGTTGAGCTTAAACGCTTCTGTAATGCTACCATCAGCGACCTGAAACTGATGCAAAAAGCCCGCTCGGGTGAAGGTGGTGAAGATACCATGGTTGCATTTAACGAACTGCGCCGCCGCGGTGAGTTGCGGATAGGCGGCCTGGTATCAAGCGTTCAGCATAAAATGACTAAAACGGGTAAGCCATTCGGCACTTTTGTGTTTGAGGATTACAATGAATCATACGAGTTTGCGCTGTTTGGTGATGACTATGTGAAGTTCCGTAATATGATGATGGAAGGCTACTTCCTGCATATTAAAGGAACTATCGAAGAAAAATTCCGCCAGAAGGATAACTGGGACCTGCGCATAGCGGTGATGGACCTGCTATCAGAAATGCGTGATAAGCTCACCAAATCATTAACGGTTTGCATTGATATGAACATGCTTAACAGCAAACTGCTTGATGATATTCAACACATGATTGATGACAATAACCAAAGGTACCCGGTAAAAAACTGTAAGCTTCGTTTCCAGATCAGGGATAGGGAAGAAGTTATGTTGGTTGAGCTGTCATCCAAATCATTTAAGGTAAACCCAAGCGATGATTTTATGGCAGGGATACATAGTTTAACTAATGAAGAACCGGTGCTGAGTTAAGATAAAAGCTGGCTTGGTATAGTTGAATTTATAAGTTAAATTTGTTTAACAAGTGATCGTTAATTATGGAAACAGAAGTTATTAGGGAAAGACTGCAGGAGTATATCCGTTTTGCTGATGATAAAAAAGTGGCTGCTATATACACTATGGTTGAGAGTGAGATACAGGACGAACTTGATTTATGGGAGGATCAGGATTTTTTAAATGAAATGAAAAATCGTGTTGATGAGTATGAAAGCGGTAAAGCTGAAATTGTATCATTTGAGAATTTTAAAAACAATATCAGGAATAGATAATATTCATGTTATATACTGTTGAGATTCTTTTAAAGGCACAAATGGAGCTTTTAAAATCCCTGAAATGGTACGATGAACAGTTAGAAGGTTTAGGTGACCGATTGGAGTTTTCTGTTGTTAAGAAGCTTAACAGCATAGCAAACCACCCGCTTTTATATCCGAATAAACAATCTGATTTTAGGGAATGTAAGGTTGATGATTTCCCTTTTCTTATAGTCTACAAAGTAAACAACAATAAGAGGCTGATAACTGTATATTCAATATTCCATACCAGCCGTCGCCCTAATAAAAAATATAAAAGCAATCTTTAACGGATGCCGTGTTTAACTCGCGCTTTTTTTAACTCGCGCTCGTTTGTAACGAGTGCGTAGCCTGGGTTTGCGTTTATAACGCAACTTGCGATACAATCGCGAAACCATTTTAAGCACTCGTTGCAAACGAGCGCAAGGTCGGTTAGGACGTTTACACTTCTTCCTTCACCACCTCATCGTCCTGCTTCACTAAAGTATAACAAGTATAATCAGGCAGAATTACCTCGCCGTTGGCATTAGTAACGGTCATGTAATGGCTGCCCCATCTTTCGAGGGTATAAAATATAGATGATAATTCCTGGCCGATGGGGGTAAGGGAGTATTCAACCCTTGGTGGTACTTCGGGAAAAATATGTCGGGATACTATGCCGTCTTCTTCCAGCTCGCGAATCTGTTGTGAAAGCATCTTTTCGGTCATGCCGGGGATTGCCCGGTTTATCTCACTGTAACGCTTCTGGCCGGTTAATAATTGGTTTATTATACTCAGTTTCCACTTACCACTAATCACACTTAGGGCTGCTGCCATAGTGCAGGAGTGATCGGAATGTCTGTTTTTTGTCATAATGAAAAAGGCGATATGTCGATTGCATCAAACCAGCTCATAACCTACCAAAAAGTATGTTGCACACAAAATGGTGCATTCTTGTGGGGAGCTATAACTCACTGTACCTTTGATGTATCAATAACAAAGATAATGAAAAAGTTACAAGGAAAAACAGCAGTAATAACAGGCGGCAACAGTGGTATAGGCCTGGCCACAGCACAGGAATTTATCGCACAAGGTGCAAAAGTGATTATCACCGGCAGAAACCAGAAATCAATCAACGAAGCGCTTGAAACACTTGGTGCCGATGCAAAAGGCGTAATTGCCGACAGTGGCGACATGAACCAGGTAAAACAACTTGGCGAAAAAGTAAAAGCTATTGCCGAAAAAATTGATATCGTGTTTGTTAACGCCGGTATTGGCCAGTTCAATTCAACTGAGCAAATGAGCGAGCAGATGTTTGATGATATCATGAACATTAACTTTAAAGGTGCTTACTTCAGTATTCAACAATTATTGCCATTGATCAATGATGGTGGTTCTATCATCCTTAACACTTCAATAAACGCACATATTGGTATGGCCGGTGCAACTGTTTATGCAGCAAGTAAAGCAGCATTGCTTTCATTAGCTAAAAACATTTCTGCCGAGTTGTTGCCACGTCGTATCAGGGTTAACTCTGTAAGTCCTGGCCCTGTTGTAACACCGTTACATACTGCCGATAAATTAGGTTTAACCCAGGAACAATTAGAAGGCATGGGCTCCGAACTGATAAAACAGATCCCAATGGGTCGTTTCGGTTTAGCCGAAGAAATTGCCAAAACAGTTACCTTCTTCGCTTCTGATGATTCAACATTTATTACCGGTGCTGAATTGATTGCTGACGGCGGTATGGCTACTTTAAAAGGTGCATAAGCCCCCTCTAAACGGCGTAGCCCTCATGAGCGCTAAAACAAATTAATTGCGAATAATCTCCCCTAAAGGGGAGACTTTATAAAATATAAAATAGAAGAGCGATGAATTTACATTTATCGCTTTTTTGCGTTAAGGATAGTAGCGGATACCAGCCACGAGCGCAATGCCTGCAGGCGTATGAGCGGATAGCCTGTCCGCAGGCAACGCCCATATCATTATCTGTTGATTTAATGATTGCAGTAATTGTCTGAATCAGAATTTACAGAATTAGTGAATTTTCAGAATACTTAGCAAATTCGGCAAATTATACAAGTCGCTTCCTTACTAACCAGTTCATTCTGTTAATTTTTTAATTCTGTAAATTCTGATTCGGACAATTAATGTTAATTAATACCACCAATGTTAAAAAGTAACCCGCCGCTATAGTTGTAAATATGCTTTGGAAACAGGTAATTTGTGTTAATACGTCATGTCGCAAGATGGTATTTAGGGGTGCAAATGCGACAAATGGTCATGCCCGCGTTAAGGGCTTGGATTATAATAATATAATTGTCACATTGTCAGTAGTACACTTGTGGCAAGCAATTTGAATAGCATATATTTGTAAGTACAAAATTTAAAAAAAATAGAAATCATGGCTTTAGAAATAACTGATGCAAACTTTGACGAGCTTGTCCTGAAATCAGACAAACCGGTATTAATTGACTTTTGGGCAGAATGGTGCGGTCCGTGTAGGATGGTAGGTCCGGTAGTTGAAGATATTGCTAAAGAATATGAAGGCAAAGCTGTTGTTGGTAAAGTAGATGTTGACAACAATCCAGGCATATCTGTAAAATACGGTATCCGTAACATCCCTGCCTTATTGTTCTTCAAAAATGGCGAAATTGTTGATAAACAAATCGGTGCTGTGCCAAAATCAGTATTAACTGATAAACTGGTAAAACAGTTAGCATAACTCAAAGAGGCTTATTTAGTGCTATCTACTGTAGCATTAACACAACATACTTAATGAAAAAGCGTTGCAATTTTGCAACGCTTTTTTTATGCCCTATATTAGCCTATGCCCAAATTAAACGATGATCAGCAAATAAGGCAACTGGCCAATCTCGAATTGCTGGCCCGGCAGGTGGTTGAAGGTTTTATTACCGGTTTGCATCAAAGCCCTTTTCATGGTTTTTCAGTTGAGTTTGCCGAACACCGATTGTATAACAACGGTGAGTCGGTAAAAAATATCGACTGGAAGTTGCTGGCCCGTACCGACAAATTGTTTGTAAAGCAATTTGAAGAGGAAACTAACCTTCGCTGTTTTTTGCTGCTGGATACTTCATCATCCATGAACTTTCCTGAAACGGGTATTAATAAACTTCAGTTTTCTGTTTATGCCATAGCATCGCTGATGTACCTGTTCAAAAAACAACGCGATGCGTTTGGACTTTGCCTTTTTTCGGATAAAATAGACTGGATCAGTGCGGCAAAATCAACCACTACGCACCTGTTTTATTTATATGCCGAGCTGGAAAAAATGTATGCCAGTCCTAAAGTAAACACGCAAACCAATATCACTAACGTGCTGCACCATATAGCGCAGGAAATTCATCAGCGTTCGTTGGTGATTATTTTTAGCGATATGCTGGAGAATAACCTGGATGCCGAAAAACAGCAAGCTTTATTTGCGGCAATTCAGCATTTAAAGTTTAATAAGCATGAGGTGGTGATCTTTAATGTTATTGATAAGCAAAAGGAACTTGAGTTTAAATTTGATAACCGTCCCCATCATTTTGTTGATATCGAAAGCGGTGATGAGTTGAGGGTGAACCCGGCCCGCATCCGCGACGCCTACAAGGTATCGTTAAAAGAATACCGCCACCAGTTGGAGCTAAAATGTGCGCAGTATCATATTGACCTGGTTGACGCTGATATTCATGAAGGTTATCATCATATCCTGAACACGTATCTGGTTAAGCGTAATAAGATGATATAAGAGTATTCTCATTGTAGAGGTGCATCATGTGCGTCTCTACAAACAAAAAAAGGCCATTTCCATCGGGATAACGGCCTCTATAGTTAAATAGGGGATTTACTTATAAAATAAACTGTGTAAATGTATGGGCACAATATGAAGTTTAAGTGAAGTCCGGTTCGCGGTCAAATATGAGGAATATACTGGTGCCCTGGTCTTTTATCGAGTCTATTTTTACCCTGATGCTATGAAAGGCGGTAATGCTTTTTACAATGGCTAAACCAAGGCCATAACTTTCCTTTTCTTCAGTTTCAAATTTTTCAAAACGGTTAAAAGCGTTTTCTATTTGTTGCTGGTCCATGCCCGGGCCTGTGTCGGTAATTTCAAGTATATAAATTTCATCCTTAAGTTCATCGGCAATGGTGATGCTGCCTTTGGGCTTATTGTATTTGATTGCATTGTTGATGAGATTGAACAGCAGGGTATGCATCAGCGGGCGGTTACCCATAATGGAGTAAATATATTTGATGTTGTTGTTAAAAGTGAGGTGCTTTTCCTCCAGCCGGTCTTCCAGTTCTTCCTGGATCTCCATAATTACGCCTGCTATCATCACTACGTCGGCCTTGTCATACTGATTGTTTTCAACTTTTGAGATGAGCAGCAGGCTGTTAATAATAGATTTAAGCCGGTTTAATGTTTTCAGCGAAGCATGCATCTTGTTTTCGCCGGCTTCGCTAAGTTCTTCCTGCAATAAAATATTCTCCAGCCGGGAACTGATAATTGATATAGGCGTAAGTAACTCATGCGATACATTGGCAATGAACTGTTTTTCCAGAGCAAACAGGTTACTGATCTTTTTCATGAGTGTACTGATACTGTCATCAAGCAGTTCAAAATCCTGTGTGGTGGTCTGGATCTTTTCATAATCAAAGTTCATGGGATCATTTACTTTGATCAGCTTGCGGTCGATGATCTTATAAAAGGGGGCAAGCAAAAATTTGGTAAACACCAGGTCGCTTACCAGTGTGAGGGCGAGTGCTATTACCAGTGTTAAAAGGGTAAACCGTTTAATGATGGATTTTAATTCCTCAATGGAGGTAACTGACACGCCAATTTCAAGCAGATAGGTATGGTTGTTAAAATTAAACTGATGAGTCAGGATACGATAAGTTTGCGTGACCAGGTCGCTGGTACGGGTTTCGGTTGTGAACTTTACAGCTTTGGTTTCGGTGGGCTCAAATTTAACAGGGGTTATAATAATGAACTCCTCTTTTAAAATATTATAATCAGTATAAGGCTTTTGATTAGCAAGCTTGCTGCTAATCTCTTTTGAACTGAGGTTTTTAAGCGTTTCCCTTTCATTTTCCTCAAGCCTGAGCTCTACATGATTATACGAGATCTTCTCGATAGAAAGCAGGATAAGCAGGCCAGTGAAAAGTATAATGGCTAATTTGGTTAACGTATTATAAAGGGCCAGTTTTACCTGTAATTTCATGAGGCTGCTAATTTCAGATATTGATGCGATAGCCTATGCTCCTTACGGTTTCAAACCAATCTATAGGAATATAAGCCGATAGCTTTTTACGCAGGTTTTTAACGTGCACATCCACAAAGTTGGAGTCGGAATTTATTTCTAATACATCGCCCCAAACATGTTCGGTAAGGTTGGTGCGCGATATTACCCTGTTTTTGTTAAGCACCAGGTAGTTGAAAATTTCAAACTCTTTTTTGGTGAGGGTTATACGCTCATCATTGTAGGTAACGGTACGGTTCTGTATGTTGATCTTTAAACCTTTTACATTAATGTCATTACTCTCCAGGCGGTGTTTGCGGCGGGTAATGGCGTGCATGCGGGCTAATAGTTCGTTTAATGAAAACGGCTTTGCCAGGTAATCGTCGGCACCCTGTTCAAGGCCCGATACCCGGTCGTCAACAGCGCCGCGGGCAGTGAGGATAATTACGGCATCTTCGCGCTCGTTCATGCCTTTCAGCATTTTAAGCAGGTCGAAGCCGTCACCGTCGGGCAAGCCCAGGTCGAGCAGGATAAAGTCATAATTGTTTACGAAGATTTTTTCAGATGCCGATTTTTTGGTGCGGGCATGTTCAACCGTAAAACCTTCGTGGCTTAAAAATTCATCAACCTCAAGCGCAAGGCCTTTTTCGTCTTCAACAATTAGTACGTTCATAATTGTGCATTTACAGGAACTATCAATAAGGGTTACAGGATCAAGATTATTCACGGCAGGCAAAGTACCGTACCGAAGATTAATAAAGTATGAAGATAGGCTTTTATAGCGGCCTGTAAAGTGTCATTTTTTAAATCTTGCGTTTAAATTAAAAAAGCGCAAATCAATTTGCGCCGATTGGTGTTACAAACTAAAAGCTACCACTTCATTGTATGAGACTTTCTATCGAACGCAAACCCATCCGGGTAAATCCAGATCCGAAACGTGTAATAGCAAGATTTTTTTTTAATGGGAACGATCGCGCCAAAGAGGTTATTGAGCGTGTAATGTTAATCAGCGAAGATGATGCTTTTGGCATTGTATCGCCCTTGCTGCAGGAATATTCCAAAAGGCACCGTAATATTACCCGGGTGCTCAACAGGCATTGCAGCAAACTTAAGCCCTTGTTTTTAGAGCTCAATATTGATTTTGATACGCTTACCGTTTACCGCAAGCTGCTTATAGGTTCTTACTTTACCCATGAATATTCTATTGAATCGGCCGCCTTCTTTAATCCCTCGATAGTTGAAGATCCTGACCAAACCGAGCTTGAAGACGGTCAGCGCAGGGTGATCATCAGTTTCCGGGCGGTAGGCGAGGGACATATCTCTTCCATAACTTTTCGCCGTGCCTGGATAGATAAGGATAACAACATCAGCATACAACCTGCGGGCAGTTACATTGATGAGGCCGAAATTGTGAGGAATGCAGTTTATAATAAAAAGCTTTTTTTTGAAAAAGCAGCCATCACGCAAATTAATATTGATGTTATAAGCGAGCTGGAATCAAAGCTCGATCATCATTTTGAGTACGCCAACCTGCGCCGGATCATTATGGATTCGCAAAAACTGCAGGAAGACGATATGATGCGGCTGGAGTATGATAAGGTACTTTGGCTTGCAGACTCCTATTATGAAATTGTTTTTTCACTGGATACCGATATTTCCGACAGGGTGATCTTCCCGATATCCGAATATGAACGTAAGGGTATTGAGGATGCCCGTTTTGTACAGTTTACCAACGATGACGGCAGCAAACTGTACTATGCTACCTATACCGCCTATGATGGCTCGCTGATTATGCCTAAGCTGCTGCAAACAACTGATTTTTATAACTTTAAGATCATGCCTTTGTACGGCGCCGGCGCACAGAATAAAAACCTGGCCTTGTTTCCGCGCAAGGTGAATGGCAAATACGTGATGATATCGCGGATAGACGGATGCAATAACTATATCATGTACTCGGATAAGATCAATATCTGGGAAAAGCCGGTGATGCTGCAACAGCCTAAATTTAGCTGGGAGTTTGTGCAGATAGGTAATTGCGGCTCGCCCATTGAAACACCCGACGGATGGATCATGATAACCCATGGCGTTGGCCCCATGCGCCGTTATGTACTGGGTGCAAGCCTGCTTAAACTGGACGACCCAACGGTTGAAATTGGCCGCCTGCACGAGCCTTTGCTAATCCCCAACAGTGATGAGCGGGAAGGCTATGTACCTAACGTGCTTTATTCATGCGGGGTAATTGTGCATAACAATAAACTCATTATTCCATATGGTGTGTCCGACTCATCAACTGCCTTCGCAGAAGTATGTCTGGATGAGCTTTTGAATAAACTTAAAGCCTTTATTTAAGCGCAAAGCCGAAGGCTGAAAGCGAAAAGCTTTGTGTTTGAAAAGCTTTCAGCCTTAAGCTTTCAGCTCGTATTTATATTGTTGATTATAAATCATTTAACTTTCATGTAAATCTCATAATATATTATTAGTTAAAACTTATTCTTCTTTTTCAAGTTAAATAAATATGAAAAAGATAATTTTAAGCTTAAGCATAGTACTGTTTTCGCTTACAGGTTTTAGCCAGGCACTTAAACCTGTAAAGATAGATAGCCTTGTCACGGTTTCGCTACCCGAAGGCTTTACTAAGAAGGATACATTAGGGCAGCAGATCTACCAGGGTAGTGCATCATTAGGTAATGTTCTTGTTTTACGCGTGCCAAACGCTAATACCAAACCTTTAAATAAAGAGAGCGACTTGAAGGATGTATTTAAAACCTACATCAAAGGGATTCAAAAACAATCTGTTAATGGCAGTGTAATGTATCCGCGTGATACCACTATCGGCAAACTGGAAGGAAAGGTATTCACCCTCAGGATTGATAACAGCGGCTCAACCGGCGAATCTCCGGAGTTAAGAAATTTTATTCTGCTATATACCCAGGACGTAACCTATACTTTTGAATATAACTATCCGGAGCAAAGACTTGAACTGGCAAAGGCCGAACTGAAACAATTTTCAGGTTCTATAAAAATCGCACCTACTTTAGATCGCCGCGATCAGTATTTGTCTGATGCAAAAGGCATGTCTGCCCCGGCCAAAATAGGTATTTATGGCGGCGGCGCCATTATCATACTGATTATCGTATTAACCGTGATCAAACGTAAAAACAGTCAACTGGAAGCTGGAGTTTAATTGGCGACAGGGGCTTTTTTGAATACGCTATCGAGCAAGCCCCTGTTCCATTTGGCCGAATTGATGAACTGTTTACCATCAAGCCATGTTAACCAAAATATAGTAACAAACACACCAATAGCCGAGCCGGCAAGCACGTCTTCATAAAAGTGCTCGGTTAAATAAATTCTTGAATAGCCAACCATTATGGCAACAAACAAGGCTGGGATTCCCCAGCCTTTGTTTTTACAGAGGTACGTTATGACCAGCGCGGCAGAAAAAGCGCTCACCGTATGTCCGGACGGAAAGCTGTATTTCTCCAATATATAAACACCTTCTACGGTATGTACCCTGGTCCACTGGCTGGCGAAGTATAGCTTTGGCCGGGGAGCGATATAAATGTATTTAAGGATTTGTGCCGCGATGGACGTTATGGCATAGCTTGAGGCCATTAACAGCCAGCTGCGGTAGCTGAATAAAAGCATAGCAAGTGATACTATCACTGCTGTGGTGCCGTCGCCGATATCTGTAACATAAGGTTCAATGGCGTCAAGCCAGGGTTGGTGCCAACCATTTACTGTAAAAAAAATAGCTTCACGGGTAAATAGCAGTTTGATAGTCAGGCAGGTGGCTAAAACGATAAGGTAAAGGATAAAAAAAGGGCGGATCCTGTGCAACACGTCTTTTATTCCTATCTTCATGTTGCAAAGTAAGCATATACTTATTCAATGCAAAAAAATGATTAATTTTGAGATTGGTTAGCACTTATTAATTAAACTACATGTCGAAAAGTATCTTTCGTAAAAAGTCGGTAGCAAAAATTTTAAATGATGTTGAATGTGGTTTTAGTGATAGTGAGCATCCCGGTACAACGTCATCCCAACTCAAAAAAGAACTTAACGTAAAAGACCTCACCCTCATGGGTATAGCTGCCGTTGTGGGGGCAGGTATATTTTCGACAATTGGCGAAGCTTCTTTCCACGGCGGCCCTGCGGTTTCCATCCTGTTTATTTTAACCGCTGTTACCTGCGGCTTTTCGGCTCTTTGTTATGCAGAGTTTGCCTCGCGCATCCCGGTTGCGGGCAGTGCGTATACCTACGCTTATGCCTCTTTTGGTGAATTGATAGCATGGATCATTGGCTGGGACCTGTTAATGGAATACGCCATTGGTAACATCGCGGTAGCCATTTCCTGGAGCGAGTATTTTGTAAACCTGCTGGAGGGTTTTCATATCCACATGCCCAAGTTTCTGACTATGGACTATGTTTCGGCCCTGCGTGGGCATGAGCAGGTTCAGGCGGCAGGGGCAAACCTCGCCGATATCGGTGATAAAGTAAAAGCTGAAGCACTGGCCTGGGATCAGGCGCCGGGCATAGGCGGTTTTAAACTCATAGCCAATTTACCAGCCCTTTTAATTGTTATCATCATCACTTACCTGGTTTATGTGGGCATCCGCGAAACAAAAAAGGCCACCAATGCCATGGTGGTTTTGAAGATAGTGATTGTTATAGCGGTTATAGTGGTAGGCTTTTTTTATGTAACACCTGCCAACTGGCACCCATTTATGCCTAACGGTTTCAGTGGCGTTATGAAAGGCGTATCAGGTGTGTTTTTTGCTTACATCGGTTTTGATGCGATATCGACCACAGCCGAAGAATGTGAAAGGCCCCAGCGCGACCTGCCCCGCGGTATGATCTATTCGCTGGTGATTTGTACAGTGTTGTATATCCTGATAGCATTGGTGCTTACCGGCATGGTAAGTTATAAAGACCTGCAGGTTGGCGACCCATTGGCCTTTGTTTTTGCAAAAGTGGGTTTAAACAAGATAAGCTATGTGATTTCCATCAGTGCGGTTGTTGCTACAGCAAGTGTATTGCTGATATTCCAGTTAGGTCAACCGAGGATCTGGATGAGCATGAGCCGCGATGGCTTATTGCCCAAAGCATTCTCACGTATCCATCCAAAATATCAAACACCTGCCTTTGCCACCGTGGTGACCGGTTTTGTAGTGGCGATACCGGCTTTATTCATGAACCTTACCGAAGTAACCGATTTGACCAGTATAGGTACCCTGTTTGCATTTGTACTGGTTTGCGGCGGTGTACTGCTGCTGCCGCGTGAAGAGGCTGTTAAAGGCAAATTCCATTTACCGTATGTGAATGGTAAATTTATCATACCGATTCTTACTCTCATTATTTTAGGCTCAGTAGCTTATTTTAAGCCTGCTGCCCAGGTTGAGATGGTGCAATTTAAAAAGTTGAAAGACAGGGCCGACATCATTGATAATATGGACAACAGCGACAAGCTGAGCCTGCTTAAAACTACCAATCAGCTTTATAACGCTAATGTAACCGCCCGGCCCGACTCTGCTAAAAAATATTTTAAAGATATAGAGGAGGATAAATTCAATACTGCGCTAAGGCAAACTAATGATATCAGCGATGCTAAGAAATATTATTTAGGGTTTGATGGTTTCCTGTACAACTTCCCCAATTATCTCTTCTTTATTCTGATCATCGTAATTGCGGTTTACAGCTTTATTAAAAACTTCTCGCTTATCCCTGTTTTGGGGTTGATGAGCTGTTTTTACCTCATGACCGAACTTGGCTATACCAACTGGCTCAGGTTTTTGATATGGCTGGTGATTGGTTTGATAATTTATGCCACCTACAGCTATAAAAACAGCGTGTTGGGCAAAGAAACCAAAACCGCGTAAAACTTATGTGGACCTGCCCTTTATGCGAACGGGAATTTACCGCTACCAACCAGGTACATTCATGCCGCGACAGAGAACTATCGGAAGCGCTAAGCGGCAAAACGCCCCACACCATAGCGCTGTTTGATCATTTGGTTGACGAGTACCTGCAAATTGCCGAAATTAAAGTATATCCTACCAAAAGCATGATCGCATTGGGAGCAAGGATAAACTTTGCTTATGTTACCCAATTAGGTAAAAACTTTATTGATGTGGTATTTCCCTTTAAACAGGTTTATGACGATAACCTGTGTTTTAGTAAAATAAAACAGGTACCAGGCACCGATCAGTATAATCACTACTTCAGGATGTATTTTAAGGAAGATATTAATGATGAGGTGCAGAAATATATGCGGATGGCCTGGGAAAAGGGATTATAAAAAACAATAAAACTACCGCAGGCTTTCAGCCTGTGGGTAACATGGGGTAAGCTTTCAGCTTACACTCCTCTTGAGCTGAAAGCTCAAACCATAGTACACCACGGGCTGGAAGCCCGCGGCAGAATATAAAAAAAAAGCCTCCCGTTTCCGGAAGGCTTTCAATATTTGAAAGGGAAATTTAATTAACCCTGTGGATTTCAATTGCTTCAGGTATGGCAAGTACCAGCGGTACTTTCTCTACCGTTACAAAGCTCAGGTCGAGGCCGAAACCGCGCTCTTCGGATAAACTCACTTTTTTAAGCTGTTTGTAGTAATCCATTATAAATCTTTCGATGAAGGACAGGTTGTGTGAGCGTGAGAAGATTTTTTCGATCACCACAAAACGGAAATCGCCGACAATTTTATGCCTGTTCAGTGACTTGTAGGTACTGGTAATATCAACCTCACCTTTTTTAACCAGATCTTCCACTACTTTCCTGAATAGCAGGTTTATTTGCTGTTCAACGCGGAAACCGAGCTTAAAGTCAATCCGGATGAGTTTGTTTGGCACTAAATGGTCAACTTCGTATTCGCGTTTGTAAGGTTCGTCTACTACGTCAACGTGTACCAGCCAGTAAACATCGGCACGTTTAGGTTGCTTTTGCAGTATGGAATAAACAATTTTTGATTCGATTTCTGAATTGAAGTTGGCGCTGGTTAAATAAACCAACTGCGAAGCATATTTGGGCACACTTTCGTCAGAGCTTAACTCCTTTATGATGTCAAAATAGTCTTCTATCTCAACAAATTTCACATAGCGGTTCCTGATCTTGCGGGCGGTATGCCAGGTCCACATTACAGTAAACAGCACAAAACCTATCGACAGTGTAAACCAACCGCCATCTAAAAACTTATGCAGGTTACCGGTAAGGAAGGTTCCTTCAATAAGCAGGTAAACCGCCAAAAACGTATTAATGATATAGTTGGGTACTTTTTTGCGTTTCAGGAATTTGGATACCAGTATGGTGGTCATGAGCATAGCTACGGTAATACTTAAACCGTAAGCAGCCTCCATTTTATCCGAGTGTTTGAATATCAGCACCACACCTAAACAACCTGCCCAAAGCAGCCAGTTAACGCTGGGTACATATAGCTGTCCTTTTTGCTCGGATGGGTAGTTGATCCTAACTTTTGGCCAAAGGTTAAGCCTCACAGCTTCGGCAATGAGCGTAAACGAACCTGATATCAGCGCCTGGCTGGCAATGATAGCCGCTACTGTAGCTATGCCGATGCCATAGATCAGGAACCATGTTGGCATGATTTGATAAAAAGGGTTTTGGGCGTTAAGGTCCATAACGTGACCATTACGCTGTAACAGCCAAACTGCCTGGCCTAAATAATTTAGGATAAGGCAAATCTTAACGTAAACCCAGCTCACACGGATATTGGCTTTACCGCAGTGACCAAGGTCAGAGTATAAAGCTTCGGCACCTGTAGTACACAGGAACACAGCACCCAGTATAATGAAGGCACCATCGCTTGAGCTCGACGTAAGTAATTTAATGGCATAGTACGGGTTTAACGAGCGGATAACCCATGGATCATGTATAATATAGGTTACACCTAAAAAGCCCATCATCGTAAACCAAACGAACATGATAGGCCCGAATGCCTTACCTACCAGTGATGTGCCGAATTGCTGTATGATAAATAAGGCAGTAATAATGGCCATTACCACATATACAGTAGGCAAATTAGGATAATAGGTTTGCAAACCTTCAATGGCCGATGATATGGTAATTGGCGGGGTAATAATGCCATCGGCCAGAAGGGCGCAGCCCCCGACGACCGCCGGTATAATAAGCCATTTTGCTTTACGCCGTACTAATGAAAACAGCGAGAAAATGCCGCCTTCGCCCTTGTTATCAGCCCTTAGGGTTATCACCACATACTTTAAAGTGGTTTGCAGGGTTAATGTCCAAAAAATGAGCGAAACACCTCCAAGAATTAATGTTTCTGAAATTTGACGCTGGCCAACTATAGCCTTGAATACGTATAATGGGGAGGTACCAATATCACCGTAAATTATTCCTAAACTGATTAGAAAGCCCGCGGCCGACAGTTTATGCAGATCTTTATGATTTGACACTTTTATGATTTAGAGATGGCAAAAATATTAATTTTTTTGGTTAAACCATTACAATGATTAAACGTATAAGGAAATTATGTGTCTGTTATACAATAAGACTGTGCATTTTGTTAAAATTTGTTAAAAAGTTTTACAAAAACATTAATATTTAATGGGATGAGGGCATTATTTATACTTTTGTAGAATCATACTAAATAATGAGGCGAAATTTTACATATTCTTATGTTTATACCTACACATGGGTCGTGATAATTGCGATGGCAATTTTCGTGAACTTCGCCTTTGTTGCTGATGGCCATTCGCTAAAGTCTGATACCGTGTATCTTAGGGGTAAAACTAAAGCCGCCAAAACGTCTTATTTAAAGAATGGCTTGCATCTTTCGCTTCCTCCGTTAAAGCCCGCTGTTACTTCAAGTGTAAAATTGAATGTATCCCGACCGGATGATAAGTTGCTGAGCGATGTACAATTGTACCCTAACCCGGTAACCGACCAGATCAATCTTAAATATTCCATTTCGCGCAATACCAACGTAACCATTAAAATAATGGATGTGCTGGGCAACGATATTTCTACCCTGTTTTCGCAAAGGGTTGAATCCGGCGATCATAATCTAAATTACCCCATCAGCAATAAGCTGGTCCGCGGCTTTTATTTTGTGCGCGTTGTGGCCGGTACCGAATCCGTTATTAAAAGGATTTCGGTTATTAATTAAAATCGATTAAACTTAATTTTTTCATTTTTGACTGCCCAGCGGGGCAAAAGGTTTGTAGCAATTGAATGAACCCCATTTTGGGCGTGCCGGAGGTACGCAACTTGCCTGCGTAAGTTTTACTTGAGGGGAACGTCAAATTATTAATACAACATTATAAACCTTCCCCCAAACCCATCAAATTTTTTAGCTTTGGCGATTATAGCGTTCATTTATGAAAATTATTGCCATTGGCCGCAACTACGCCGAACACGCCAAAGAACTCAATAACCCGGTACCCACAACGCCGGTTATCTTCATGAAGCCCGATACGGCTTTATTAAGAGAGAATAAGCCTTTTTACCATCCCGATTTTTCGGAAGATGTACACCATGAAATTGAACTGGTTTTGAAGGTCAGTAAAGAGGGCAAGCACATCAGCGAGAAATTTGCCGCTAATTACTATGAAGAAATTGGCTTAGGTATTGACTTTACCGCCCGTGATGTTCAGGCACGTCATAAAGAAAAGGGCCTTCCGTGGGAACTGGCTAAAGCCTTTGATGGCTCGGCGCCCATCAGCACGTTTGTACCTAAGACAAAGTTTGAATCTGTTTATGATATCAACTTTAAGCTGGATATCAACGGCGAAACCC
The DNA here is from genome assembly GCA_966212355.1 of uncultured Mucilaginibacter sp. Taxonomy (GTDB): domain Bacteria; phylum Bacteroidota; class Bacteroidia; order Sphingobacteriales; family Sphingobacteriaceae; genus Mucilaginibacter. The sequence continues at coordinate 35,977 of CBIHRB010000029.1, read as the reverse complement.
GTCAGCAGGGTAATACCCGCGACCTGCTTTTCTCGTTTGAGAGCATCATTGCATTTGTTTCAAAATACATCACCCTAAAAAAGGGCGACCTAATATTTACCGGCACCCCACCAGGTGTATCAAAAGTAAAAATCGGCGACAAACTTGAGGGGTACCTCGAAGATGAGAAAATGCTCGATTTTTACGTTAAATAAGCATGATTAAAAAACTATTGATTACAGGTGCAATGTGTTTGGCGCTTTATTCAAACACGTTTGCACAAAGTGATATTATACAAAACAGGCAATACCCGCAAAATTATTTCAGGTATCCGCTTGATCTTACGCCGCCCACTACAGCCGGTTCATTTGGCGAGCTGAGGCCTGCGCATTTCCACTCCGGGCTCGATTTTAAAACCAATCAGCGTACCGGCTACCCTGTACATGCCGCTGCCGAAGGTTACATATCAAGGGTACGTGTACAGTTTGGTGGGTTTGGGAGGGCTATTTATATTACCCATCCCAATGGGTATACTACGGTTTATGGTCACCTGCAAAGTTTTAGTCCGGCGGTTATTGAGCTGGTAAAGAAATATCAATATGAGCACCAAACCTACGAAGCCGATTTTAAACTTACACCAACACAGGTGCCGGTTAAAAAAGATGAGGTTGTAGCCATTTCAGGAAATGCCGGTGCATCGGCCGGGCCGCATGTGCACTTTGAGATCAGGGACAGTAAAACAGAGGAAACTATCAATGCACAGCTGTTTGGTTTAACTATTCCGGATAAAGTACCGCCAACAATCACTTCTATCGGGATTTATCACTTGAACGGGAAACCTTTCAGCGAAAAAACACCTAAAGAGTTTTTAGGCGTTACCGGAGCTGGCGGTAATTATCACCTCATTAAACCGCAAACGCTGGAGTTGAGCGGTAATATCGGATTCGGGATTAATACCACCGATATGAACAGCACATCGTTTAATCATAACGGCGTTTATTCAATAGAGCTAAAACTGGATGGAAAAACCGTATATACCTTTGCGGTTGAACGTTTCGCGTTCGATCAAACCCATGCTATCAATGCCTATATAGATTACCCTGCATTTGAATCATCCCGCAGATGGATGCAGAAATGTTTCATCCTGCCCGGTAGCCGGATTTCATTGTATCCGCAATCGGTAAATAACGGCATTATTACGTTTGATGATAACGCGACGCATGATGTGGAGTATATTGTAAAGGATGTGGCGGGCAATACAGCATCGCTTAACCTTAAGGTTAAATCATCTCCGTTTACAAACCCACAGCCTGTAAAACCTACCGGTACTATGTTTTACTATGACAAGCGAAGTGAGTTTAGCAACGACAAAGTGAAAGTGATCATTATGCCGGGTAACCTTTATGATGACCTTGATTTCCAATATTCAGCATCAGCCAGACCCGCGGGGGCTTATTCGGCCATGCACCATATCCATAACCGGCTTACGCCCATTCATGATAGCTATGAGATCTGGATTAAGCCCGATGTTGACCTGGGCAAGTACACTGATAAGGCGGTTATTGTAAGTTCATGGGGCGGCTGCCAGGGCGGTTACTTTAAAGATGGCTATGTGATATCGCAGGTGAGTGCCTTTGGCGACTATTATATCAAGGTAGATACGGTAGCCCCGGTTATTCGCCCGCTCAATATCAAAAACGGGAGCAATATGAAGGCTGCCCGCAGTATTAACTTCAGAATGAGCGATAATTTATCAGGAATTAAGAGCTATACAGGCACAATTGATGGTAAATGGGTGCTAATGGAGCATGATTATAAAACTAAAATATTAAGTTACACCTTTAATAGCGATATTGCACCCGGTAAACACGTGTTTAAGTTGACTTTAGTTGATAACAAGAATAATTTTTCGGAATTTTCCGCCGATTTTTCCAGATAAGTACCTAAATAAGCCATGACAACATTAAAAGAAGGCGATAAAGCTCCTGCTTTTACCGCTAAAGATCAAAACGGCAAAGAAGTATCCCTTGCCGATTATAAAGGCAAAAATGTGATCCTTTACTTTTATCCTAAAGATGATACCCCCGGCTGTACTGCCGAATCATGCGATTTCAGGGATAACTATCAGTCGCTTTTAAGCAAAGGTTTTGAGGTGATAGGGGTAAGCACGGATGATGAAAAATCGCACAAAAAATTTGAAACCAAATATAGCCTGCCATTTACCCTGATAGCCGATAATGAGCTTAAAATTGTTGAAGCTTACGGTGTATGGGTTGAAAAAAACATGTACGGCAAAAAGTATATGGGTACAGCCCGTACCACATTTATAATTGACACAGAGGGGATTATTACGCATGTGATCAATAAGGTTGATACTCAAAATTCATCTCAGCAAGTGCTCGATCTTGTAAAATAAGTGTTGAAAACACAATTAAAATAGCTACTTTAGCAGTTCCTAAATTCCATTAATGAAAGCAGACTTACAAACATTAGAAAAAACCGCGTCACAAATCAGGCGCGACATTGTACGCATGGTACATGGCTGTCAATCAGGCCACCCGGGCGGCTCATTGGGCTGTACCGATTTCTTTACCGCATTGTATTTTTCGGTAATGAACCACGATCCTAAATTTAATATGGACGCAGTTGGCGAAGATATTTTCTTCCTGTCAAACGGCCATATTTCGCCCGTGTTTTACAGTACACTGGCACACGCCGGTTATTTTGATAAAGCCGAGCTTGCAACTTTCCGTAAACTGAACGCGCGTTTACAAGGTCACCCAACTACACATGAACACCTTCCGGGTATCCGTATCGCTTCGGGTTCATTAGGCCAGGGCTTATCGGTAGCTATCGGCGCCGCATTGGCAAAAAAATTAAACGGTGATAAATCATTGGTGTTTACCCTGCATGGCGATGGCGAAATCCAGGAAGGCCAGATTTGGGAAGCTGCGATGTTTGCCCCGCACAATCATGTTGATAACCTGATCTCGACAATTGATGTTAACGGTCAGCAAATTGATGGTCCAACCAAACAGGTACTTTCATTAGGCGATCTTCGCGCTAAATGGGAAGCTTTTGGCTGGGATGTATTGGATATGAAAGGTAACGATATGGCCGATGTGGTTAGAGTACTTGAAGAAGCAAAAAGCCGCACAGGTCAGGGTAAACCGATCATGATCCTGATGCATACCGAAATGGGTTACGGTGTCGATTTTATGGTAGGCAGCCACAAATGGCACGGTGTTGCGCCAAATGATGAGCAGCTTAAACTGGCATTAGATCAGTTAGAGGAAACACTGGGCGATTATTAATACAGCCCCCTCCGGCTCCCCCGGTAAGGGAGAGATAAATTAACAAAATACTAATCAAGATAAATAAAAAGCCCTCTCCCCCGGAGAGGGTTGGGTGAGGCCCATCATGAAAAAATACACTTACACAGATAAAAAAGATACCCGCTCGGGCTTTGGCGCCGGGTTGCTGGAAGCAGGCCAGAAAAATGACCAGGTTGTTGCACTTTGCGCCGACCTTATCGGTTCGTTAAAAATGAACGATTTTATTAAAGCATTCCCTGAGCGTTTTGTACAGGTAGGTATTGCTGAAGCTAACATGATCGGTATTGCTGCCGGTATGACCATCGGCGGTAAAATCCCTTTTACCGGAACTTTCGCCAACTTTTCAACAGGCAGGGTTTATGATCAGATTCGTCAATCGGTAGCTTATTCAAACAAAAACGTTAAAATTTGCGCTTCACATGCCGGTTTAACTTTGGGTGAAGACGGTGCTACCCACCAGATTTTGGAAGATATCGGTCTGATGAAAATGTTACCAGGCATGACCGTAATTAACACCTGCGATTACAACCAAACTAAAGCCGCTACCATTGCTATTGCCGACTATGATGGCCCGGTTTACTTACGTTTCGGTCGCCCGGTTGTTCCTATCTTTACCGATCCCGATCAAAAATTTGAAATTGGTAAAGCATGGATGGTGAACGAAGGCGCTGATGTAAGTATCTTTGCTACTGGTCACTTAGTATGGCAGGCTATCCTTGCAGGCGAAATTTTAGCTGAGCAGGGTATCGATGCCGAGATCATCAACATCCACACCATTAAACCGTTGGATGAAGAGGCTATTTTGAAATCGGTTGCCAAAACAGGCTGCGTAGTTACTGCCGAAGAGCATAACCGTTTGGGTGGCTTAGGCGATAGCGTTGCCCAGGTGCTTGCAGTGCACAATCCATCACCACAGGAGTACGTAGCTGTAAATGACAGCTTTGGCGAAAGCGGTACGCCTGAACAACTGATGACCAAATACGGCCTGGATGCAGATCATATTGTGGCAGCGGTGAAAAAGGTGATAGAAAGAAAAAACAAAAAAGGTTAATTAAACCTTTAACATTAATAAAATTCTAAAAATGTCGGTACAGGTTGAAGATTCAGAGATATTAAGCAAGTTTCAGGACGAAAAAACCCGGAATGAGGCATTTAACCTGTTGTTGAAAAAATACCAGCAAAAAATATACTGGCACATCAGGCGCATGGTTGTTGATCATGATGATGCTGATGATCTGGTTCAGGATGTTTTTGTAAAGGTTTGGAAAAACCTGGCCGGTTTCAGAAACGACGCGCAACTGTACACCTGGATGTACAGGATAGCATCCAACGAATGCATTACTTTTTTGAATAAGAAAAAACAAAAAAATAATGTTTCGTTGGATGATGTTGCTTATGAGCTGGCCGATACACTGGCCGACTCAACCTACTTTAACGGCGATGCTGCGCAGCGTAAGCTACAGGAAGCACTGCTTACCCTGCCCGAAAAACAACGGCTTGTTTTCAATATGAAATATTATGAAGACATGAAGTATGAAGAAATGTCGCAGGTTTTGGGTACCAGCGTGGGGGCTTTAAAGGCTTCGTTTCACCTGGCAGTCAAGAAGATAGAAGCTCATTTGCTTGGCAGGGATTAATTTTTTAATTTACGTTAAACCTTTTAGCACTATACCAATCTATAGTTGTGTATGAAAAGCGATATGGACAATAGGGAATGGCTGGATGATTTCATCGCACTGAAACAGGTTAGCAAAACTAACCCGTTCACAGTGCCTGAAGGCTATTTCCATGAGTTAGCGCAGCACATTACAACACGTATAAGGCTTGAGGGATTAAAAAACTATCCATCTGCAGGGTATACCATACCCGAAAATTACTTTGACGAGCTAAGCAGCAACATCCGGAGCCGTATAAATATTGAGCGTGCTTTTAGCGCCGGTGATTCGGGGTTTACCGTTCCCGAAAATTATTTTGATGAGCTGAGCAGCAATATTCAAAGCCGTATTGTGGTGGATGAAGCCATGAATGCGGGAGAGGGTTTCACGGTGCCCGAAAACTATTTTGACGAGTTAAGCAGCAATATCCAAAGCCGTGTAGCGGTGGAGGAGGCCATGAACCTGGCTGATGAAGGCTTCACTGTACCCGAAAATTACTTTGATGAACTGAGCAGCAACATCCAAAGCCGTATCGCGGTTGAGGAAGCCATGGGCGATGAAGGGTTTACTGTTCCTGAAAATTATTTTGAGGAGCTAAGTGCCAATATTCTAAGCCGCGTAGCAATTGAGGAAGCAATAAATGCCGAGCACGAAGGCTTTGTTGTACCGATAGATTACTTTGATAAGCTTAACCAGCGTATCCTGGATAAAACAGTTAATGCTGAAGTTGAAGAGGAGCAGGAGATTGATAATGTTATAAGCATTAACAAAGCAAAACCTGTACAGAAAAAAGGAATAGTGAGGAGGCTTTGGTTGTCGCCAACCATCAGGTATGCTACAGCGGCCTGCTTTGCTTTAATATTAGGTGTGGGTGTTATTTTCAGGGGAGATATCCAGGCGCCGGATCATAACCATTCTTACTTGCATGAGCAGGTATCATCGGTGCCGGTTGATGAAATAAAAAGCTATCTTCAGTTACACATGGACGCGAGCGATACCCGTACGCTGATAGATGCAAACCAAAAAAGCAACACAAGTAATGCAGACGAAGATCTGTCGGATTATATAGATAATTAAACAGAGGAAAAAATTTAATGAGTAAATTGATCAGGCATATTTGTATTGTGTTATTTGTTATGGCATTAGGCTATGAAGCTGTGGGGCAGGTTAACCGCTTTGTTCCGGCTCAAACGCCCTCAAGGCCCCAACTTAACCCGGTACGTCCTAATGGCAACAAAAAGGGCGCTATGGGTAAAAGGCTTGAGGCTGCCCGTAACAGGTATATCAGCCGCCAGCTTGATCTTACCGATGAAGAGGCTAACAAATTCTGGCCGCTTTATAATCAGTACCAGCAGGAACTTACTGCTGTGCGCATTCTGAAGCGTTTAAATAACTCTACTTCATCAACCAACGGCACCGAGCAAATAGATAAGGAGATCTATTACGAAAGCCAGCTGGTTGGGATCCGTAAACGCTACCGCGATTCCTTTGCCAAGATCCTACCACCCGAAAAGGTGAGTGTCCTGTACAAAAGCGAACAGGAATTTAACGATGAGCTCATCAAACAACTTAGCGAACGCAGCGAAAGAGCGGGGAATTAATTAGTGATTTAGTGAATTATTGAATTAGCGAATTTTAAGTTCGCTTTTTTATTTGTGGCTTATTGAACGAAATGTTGAATTTTGCGACGATTAGGCAATCACTAATTCACTAACTCATTAATTCACTAATTGCTATGAATTAATTAGTGATTTAGTGAATTATTGAATTAGCGAATTTTAAGTTCGCTTTTTTATTTGTGGCTTATTGAACGAAATGTTGAATTTTGCGACGATTAGGCAATCACTCATTCACTAACTCATTAATTCACTAATTGCTATGTCTACTCTTCGCCAGCTTTTTTTAGCCAATAACGCGCAAACCACTAATTTTCCTTTATTGCTTGAATTTGAGCGTGCCGAAGGTATTTATATGTACAATGCGGAGGGCAAGCCTTATATCGACCTGATCTCGGGCATCGGGGTAAGCAGTCTTGGGCATAGCAATCCTTATGTTATTGATGCGATAAAGCAGCAGGTTGATAAATACATGCACCTGATGGTGTACGGCGAATATGTACAAACCCCGCAGGTTCGCTTTGCCGAAAAGCTTGTTTCGGTATTACCGGCGCCCCTCCGGTCAGTATATTTTACCAACTCGGGCGCCGAGGCCGTTGAGGGGGCATTAAAGCTTGCCAAGCGTTTTACAGGCAGGCAGCAGGTTGTGGCTTGTCTTAACTCATATCATGGCAGCACACATGGCGCATTGAGTGTTATGGGTAATGAGGAGTTTAAACAAGCTTATCGTCCTTTATTACCGGGCGTAAATTTCATCCGTTTTAATAACCCGGAAGATCTTATGCTGATAACTGAAGAAACCGCCTGTGTGATCATTGAAACCATCCAGGGTGAGGCAGGCATCCGTGTGCCGGATCTTGCCTATATGCGGGCTTTACGCGCCCGTTGTACCGAAACCGGTACGCTGTTGATCCTCGATGAGATCCAGGCGGCGTTTGGACGCACAGGAAAGCTTTTCGCGTTTGAGCATTTTGGTATCGTACCAGATATCCTGTTACTGGCAAAAGCTTTAGGCGGTGGAATGCCGATAGGCGCATTTATTTCATCAAACCAAATCATGGACGCGTTGAAGGAAAATCCGATCCTTGGTCATATCACTACCTTTGGCGGGCACCCGGTATGCTGCGCGGCGGGTTTGGCCGCACTGGAGTTTTTGCTGGATAATAATCTGGTATCCGGCGTAGCTGAAAAGGAAGCTTTGTTTCGGGATTTGCTTGTACACCCGGCTATACAACAGGTACGGGGCAAAGGCCTCATGATGGTCATCGAATTGGAAAACTTCGACCTTAATAAAAAGATAATTGACCGTTGTATTGAAAACGGGGTAATAACCGACTGGTTTTTACATTGCAGCAACTCGATGCGTTTGGCGCCTCCGCTTGTTATTACCCATGAGGAGATCAGGAAAGCATGCGATGTGATCATTGAGGCCATTGATTTCCATACCTGTAAATAAAATATAACATTCCTCCTTGTCGAACGAGGTGAAATCTTCTGCGAACAGTTAAGAAACCATGCAAATCCAGCCTCGATGGCGTATAGGATTTCTCTTTCGCCTAACGCCCAATCCCACTACTGCGCTATCGCAATGCCAACAGGTATTTCTTTTCCTGCTTTGCGAATCAGAGATGGCTGGCAAGCGCATCGACGTTGGGTGGCGGGGCGACCCTGCGCTATTCTTCCCTGTAAATTGCCTGTTACAACCCCTCCATAATTCTTATAGATTATAGTTTGAGTTAAATTGGTATGGTTTGTGTATTTATAGCAATGCCTATAAAAACAATGCTTTCAGTGTCCTAAAGGCAATAAATAAGGTCACTGATGCATCTTTTTAAGGTCACCCTGCTTTTACAATTAATTAAATGTTGTAAAGCAAACTATCCAGGTATCTATACACAATCTACATATGAAAATAGCATATATATCAACCTATCCTCCCCGCGAATGCGGGCTCGCAACATTTAATTGTAACCTCATGCGTGCCATTAGCTCCAACTTTCCCGACAGGAAAACTCTGGCAGAAAATGGCTTCGTTGTAGCGCTTAATGATTCTGAAAACCTGCAGGAATATGAATACCCGGAGGAGGTAAAATATATTATTCGCCAAAATCACCAGAAAGATTATATCCGTGCAGCCAATTATATCAACACCAGTAATGCCGATGTATGTATCATGGAGCATGAGTTTGGTATTTACGGTGGCGAAAGCGGCATTTATATTTTACCGCTGATCAATCGTCTCGAAAAGCCATTAATCTCTATTTTACACACGGTATTGAAAGATCCGAGCTATGTGCAGCGCATCATTATTCGCGAAATTGCCGAGCAATCATCAAAGGTTGTGGTGATGAGCAAACGTGCTGTAGATTTCCTGACCAATATTTATGAGATCCCTGCCGATAAGATCCAGATCATAGAGCATGGCGTGCCCGATGTGGAAGCCCCCGCCGAGAATCCGGTTAAAAACTTATCGTCTTTTAAAAACAAAAGGGTGATGTTAACCTTCGGTTTACTAAGCCGCAACAAAGGTTTGGAAACCGTAATAAAAGCATTGCCTAAAATAGTAGCGAAGCATCCTGATGTGATGTACGTGGTATTGGGTAATACACATCCCGGGGTTATCAAAAGTTCGGGCGAGGAGTACCGCGATCATTTGAAATCGCTTGCGGCGCAGTTAGGCGTTTCGAAGAACCTGGCATTTATTGCCAAGTTTGTGTCTGAAGAGGAATTGGTAAATTATTTAACAGCTTGCGAAATTTATGTAACACCATATTTAAACGAAGCACAGATCACCAGCGGCACTTTATCATATGCGGTAGGTGCAGGCGCAGCTGTGGTATCAACCCCATACTGGCATGCTACCGAATTGCTGGCCGATAAACGCGGCAGGTTATTTGATTTTAAAAATTCGGAAGCGCTGGCCGATACTGTTATCGAATTGCTTGACCAGGACCGTGTGCTGAACGAGCTGAAGGAAAATGCGTACCAATATGGTTTGCATTTACGCTGGCCGGTTATCGGTGCCGAATTTATTAAAGTGGCCCGGGAATCACTGGTTCGTTTTGATTTCAGCGATAAAATTCTGCGCAACAGCATCGTTGACCCGGAGATCTTGCCGAAATTCAGCTTAACCCACGTATTGCGGCTAACCGATGATACCGGGATTGTACAACATGCCAAGTACGGGATCCCGAATTTAAAAGAAGGGTATTGTTTGGATGATAACGCCCGTGCGCTCATTATGGCGCTGATGGCCTACCAACGCAACGGAAGCCGTGAAGCATTTGAACTGCTGCCCATTTACCTGAGCTATATTCACTATATGCAAACAGATGATGGTAATTTCCGCAACTTCCTGAGTTTTGACAGGCGCTACCTGGACGAGGTTGGGTCGGAAGATTCATTTGGCCGCACCATTTGGGCCCTTGGCCATTTGATTGGCTGCGCGGCCAGCAATTCATACCGAGAATTCGCGCTGGAGATCTTCCACAAATCGGTGCCGCATTTTTCAGCACTGAAACATTTAAGGGGTGTGGCCAATACTATAATTGGTATCAGTCTTTACCTGCAGGTTTATCCTACAGACGAGGGTATGGTTAAAATATTGGCCAACCTTACCCAACCATTGATTGATGCCTATAACGACACCCAGTCTGACGATTGGCAATGGTTTGAGGAAAAGATGACTTACGATAATGCCATCCTGCCACTGGCCTTACTGCACTCATGCGAGATCACCGGTAATGAAGAGGCCAGGAAAATAGCTTTGGCAACTATGGCTTTCCTTGATCGGCTTACTTTATCAAACGGATATTTAAGTCCTGTTGGTAACGATGGCTGGTATTACCGTGGCGGCACATTCCCTACATTTGATCAACAGGCTATTGAAACCATGGCTATGGTGCTGATGCATTTCCAGGCATACCAGATCTTCAGGATACCGCAGTATATTGAAAAAATGTTCCTGAGCTATAAATGGTTCCTGGGTGAAAATACTTTGCGGGCACCGTTATATGACCATGAAACCAAAGGCTGCTGCGATGGTTTACTGCCTGGCGGCATTAACCGTAACCAGGGAGCCGAAAGTACACTGGCTTATTTGATATCGCATCTTACGGTATTGAAAGCTTTTGAGCTGGAATATGAATACAATAAATACGGCCAAAAAATGCAGATCTGTTAAATGAAGGTAGCTGTATTAGCCCCTGTTGCCTGGCGCACACCGCCCAGGCACTACGGGCCCTGGGAGCAAATAGCATCAAACATAACCGAAGGGATCATCAAAATGGGGGCGGAGGTAACCCTTTTCGCCACGGGCGATTCGATAACCGCAGGTAAACTTGATGCCATTTGCGACACAGGTTATGAGGAAGATAGAACACAGGATGCCAAAGTGCTGGAATGCATGCATATCAGTAACCTGATGGAAAAGGCCGGTCGGTTCGACATCATTCATAATAATTTTGATTTTTTGCCGCTCACATACTCTGGCCTGATTAAAACGCCGCTACTCACTACCATTCACGGGTTTTCATCATCAAAGATCATCCCGGTTTATAAAAAATATAATGGCCGGGGGCACTACGTTTCCATCAGCAATGCCGACCGTAGTCCTGAGCTTGATTATTTAGCCACGGTATACAACGGCATCGATACCCGTTATTTTCAGTTTTATGAGCAGCCGGATGACTACCTGTTGTACTTCGGTCGTATCCATCCCGATAAAGGAACTGCCGAAGCTATCGATATCGCCCAAAAAAGTAAAAGAAAACTGCTGATCGCAGGCATTGTGCAGGATACCAATTACTTTAAGGAAAAGATAGAGCCATTGCTTTGTGCCGATGTGGAGTATATAGGCCATGCCGGGCCTGATAAGCGCCGGGAGCTTTTAGGGAAAGCTTATGCTTTATTGCATCCTATTAGTTTTAATGAACCATTTGGTTTAAGCGTAGCCGAAGCCATGCTTTGTGGTACACCGGTTATAGCTTTTAACCGTGGCTCCATGCCCGAATTAATCAAAAATGCACAGACCGGCTTTTTAGTTAATACAGTTGATGACGCCGCCGAAGCAGTTGACTGGCTCGATCAGATTAGCAGGGCTGATTGCTACGACTGGGCAAATTCGCAGTTTTCGAGCGATAAAATGGTGAAGGATTATTGGGAGTTATATAATAGGGTATTGGGGTAAAATAAAAAAGTTGCCGCAGGTTTAGCGGAGCGTAACCCGTGGTAATGTATGGTTTGAGCTTTCCACTCATTGGGAAAGCTCTGCTGTCGCTCGGCTCCAGCCGAGTGACCGTTATCTCCAGGCCTCTGGCCTGCGTACTTCGGCCAGAGGCCGTGAAATAGTTGCCACTCGGCAGGAGCCGAGCGGCGGCATTGTTTTATGAGTTGATTAATTCAACTTATCCAGCTCTGCTTTAACGAACTCAGCCAGTTCTTTTACATAAGCTGCGCTAAAATCAAATTTGATCCCGGCGGTTTCGTAGATCTCCTTAATGGTTTTGGTATAACCAAGTTTAAGAGCATCTAAGTATTGTTGTAAGCCCTTTTCCGGCTTTTCTTTGTAGTTTTTCCATACAGCTATGGCTCCTAACTGGGCCATGCCGTATTCGATATAGTAAAATGGAACCTCGAAGATGTGCAACTGTTTTTGCCAAAGATTTGCTAATGCTTCGCGATGTTCGCTCCAATCGGTAAAGCCCGCGCCGAATGGTTCAAAGATCTCGATCCAGGCGGTTGTACGGTCGGCATCGGTATGGTCGGGGTTGGTATAGATCCAGTGCTGAAACTGGTCGACCACAGCCACCCAGGGCAGGGTTTTCAAAACGTCAACTAATTGGTCGCGTTTGGCGCGTTTAAGATCTTCCTCGTTATCAAAATACACATTCCAGTTATCCATCGAGATCAGCTCCATCGACATGGAGGCTAATTCGGCAACTTCGGATGGGCAATGTTTAAAATCATTTAGTTCCAGATCGGCAGTAAGGAAAGTGTGTACCGCGTGACCACCTTCATGTACCATAGTCGTCAAATCGCGGAAGGTATTCGCCGAATTCATAAAAATAAAAGGTGCGCCGGTTTCGGCCAGCGGATAGTTGTAACCACCCGGGGCTTTGCCTTTACGGCTTTCTACATCAAACAGACCGTTATCTTTCATGATCTCCAAACGCTCGCCTAAATAGCGGTTGATATTGCTGAAGCACTGGATTGATTTTTCGATCAGGTCATCACCATTCTGAAATGGTTTAAGGGCTGGTTTGCCTGAAATATCCACATCCATATCCCATGGCTTAAGGGCAGGTAAGTGCAAAGCCTCGCGGCGCTTTTCGGCCTGGGTTCTTAGAATAGGCACTATTTCGGTTTCGATAGCTGCATGAAAAGCATAACAATCCTGCGGCGTATAATCGAAACGGCCTAAAGCCTGGAACATATAATCGCGGAAGTTTTCAAAATTGGCGTTTGTTGCTACTGTGTGACGAAGCTTACGCAAATGGTCGAAAAGTTCATCGAGTTTGTCTTTATCCTGTAAACGGCGGCTGGTGATCTTTTCCCAAACTTCCTGGCGTTTTGCACGATCAGTGCCTTTTAGAAATACGGACGCTTGTTCTAAAGTAAATTCCTTATCATCAACATGAACAGACATAGAACCGGTGATGGACTGATATTTCTGCTGTTCCACCTGGATCTCGGTTTGTACCGGTATATTTTCCTCGCGGAAAAGTTCCAGCGCTTTTTTTACAGCCCGCAAAAAAATAAAATATTTTTCGCCGTCCAGTTTATCAACAAACGCGCTGGCGACCAGCTTTTTATTTAGTTCGTTACTATATGGAGCAATTTTAGGCTCAATTTCGGTAGCGAAATACTGGAACTTTTGAAGCAGGTCTTCGCTGGTGGTATCGCAGGTCATGCGGATATAGCGCCATGCGAAATCTTCTTCCAAAGCTGCTTCCAGCTCACTTTTATCGCGCAGCCATTTCTCCAGTTCTTCAACTGAGTGGATTGGACGATCTAATAATTCTTTATAAAAAGGCTCAAGGGTTTCCCATTTAATATCAAGGGAAGCCGGGATATATGTTCTCGTTTTTTTGTGGATCATGATTTTTAGATGTGCAGATATGCAAATATGCAGTTTTAGTTGGAAAGTCTGCAAGAAAGTCCGCAAGTCGGAAAGTCCGTAAGTCCGAAAGAAAAGTATGAGGTTTGAAAAGACCTTGATTAAGATTCCTAATAGAAAAGTCCGAAAGTTGTATGTTAACTTTCGGACTTTTCCGACTTGCCCTTATGAAGCGTTTTTGATATTTCAGTTATGCCGTCTTCGTAGCTTGTTGGTTTAAAGTTGAACGCTTTCTCAAATTTGTTGCTGTCGAAAATATAATTGTGATCGTACTGGTAATACATTTCTACAGTACCCATTACCACTTTTTTAAACAGACCAAACATCCATAGCATTACTTTATTAATGCGCGTATATTTGGGTTTAACTTTATAAACCCCGGCGGCAATAGCCAAAAACTGTTTACCGGTGATGGCAGGAGGAGTAGGGAGGTGCCAGATCTGGTTGTCGCTATCCGGATTTTGTCCAAGCATGAACATAGCTTTACCTGCATCGGGCACATAAATAAAATTGTGTTTACAATCCGGATTGCCTATCCATTGCGCGCTTTGTTTTTTGGCGTAATTGCTCAGCACCATCATATCAATAAAGCTGTTGACCGGGGCGCCATAAAAATCAGGTGCGCGGGCTATGGTTGCGTTGATATTGCCGGCTTTAACTTCATTCATGAGCATTTCGGCAATTGCTGCACGAACCTCGCCCTTGGCGCTATTGGGTTTGTAGGGAGTATCCTCGGTCATAGCGCCGTTAACCAGACCGTACATGTAAACGTTATCAAAAAATATTAAGCGGGCACCGGTGGCTTTGGTAACATTGATCACGTTTTGCATAATCACCGGCCATTGCGCCCGCCAGATGTCTTTATCGTAAACCAGGCCGGCAACGAGATAAATTACTGTCGATCCTTTTGCTGCCGACAGTACTTCATCGTAATTGAGCAGATCGGCTTTTTGCCAGGTTACTTTATTGTCGTTATTCGTGTTAACCGGTTTGCGGCTAACTAAACGGATGGTTTCGTTATGGTTGATTAATTCTTTGGTAAGGGCGTTCGCTACCGGGCCCCCGGCTCCTAATATAGTATGCATGATCTTTTTCGTTTTGTGTATTACAAAGGTAGGCCGCCTTTGTAAATCAAAACGTTAACAAAAGATAAGGAATTGGGGGATTTCGGAATTCGGATGTTCGATTTCGGAGTTCGAATGTTGGATTTCGGATTTACTTTGATTTCGGAATTCGGATGTTCGATTTCGGATTACTTTGATTTCGGAGTTCGAATGTTGGATTTCGGATTTAGCCGGATGTTTGAATTATTATTAGCTTTCTGCTTAAGCCTTCGGCTTTCAGCTCTTCCAAAACCTTTTACCTTTCACCTTAACCTAAGCGCTTATTTTCATGATCCTTCTCCTGATCCGCGATAGCGAAACCGGGGTAATCCCTAAATAATTGGCAATATAATGCTGGGGGATGCGGTATAATGCTTCGCCACCTGTTTGTAAAAGATCGCTGTAACGCTCTTCGGGCGATTGGGTGATAAAGGAAGTAATACGTTCTTCGTAACAGATGAGATAGTGTTCGGCTGTTAATCTACCAAAACGCTCCATCTTAAAACCAAGCAACTCATTCATGCAAGCTTCTTTCAGATTTTTGTAGCTTAAATTTACAATCACTGAATCTTCGAGTGCCTGGATACAATTTGCGGCGGGGGTACGGGTGAGGAAACTTTTGTATGAGCTTAGCATTTCATCTTCAAAGCTGAAATAGCCGGTTATTTCCTCGCCATCCTTAACATGGTAATAGCGTACGGATCCTTTTACCACCAGGCCGATATGATCGCACACTTTACCGGCCTCTACATAAAACCTTTTCTTTTTTAAGGCATCTATCGTTAGGTATTGCGATAAAGCCAGCCACTCTCCGTCGGTAAGCAGAACATATCTTTCAAAATATTGCCGAAACTTTTGGAGGGCGGTTAGTGAATCCATATCCTGTCGAGCAAAAACAATACAGCAAATACTACGCTGGCAATGCCATTGGTAGTCATAAAAGCAAAGTTAACGCGGCTCAGGTCGTTTGGTTTTACAAGCAGGTGCTGATAGATCAGCATAGCGCAAAAGAAAGCGATCCCGATATAATATAAGAAGCCTACATGTGTTTCAATTGCTGGCATCATAATAAAAATAGCCGAAAGCACGTGTAAAAACGTAGATAACCTTAAAGCATTTACTTTACCCAAATAAGCGGGGATGGAGTGCAGGTTTTGGCTGCGGTCGAAGTCTTCATCCTGCAAAGCGTAAATAATATCAAATCCGCTTACCCAACAAAGTACGGATAGTGAAAAGAATATAGGTGTGAGGGCAAATTGACCGGTGACCACTAAGTAAGCGCCGATAGGAGCAAGCGATAAACCCAATCCTAATACCAGATGGCAGAGCGCGGTAAAACGTTTGGTTGCGCTGTAGCCCATTACCACAAATAAAGCTACCGGCGATAAAAAGAAACAAAGCCTGTTGATGAACCAGGTAGCTGTAATAAACAGCAGGCAGTTGATAATAACAAATGTTAAAGCAGCTTTTGGGCTGATCCGGCCGGCCGGGATATCGCGCTGTTTGGTACGTGGGTTTTGAATGTCGATATCCCTGTCCAGGTAACGGTTAAAGGCCATTGCCGAATTACGGGCAAATACCATACATAAAACCATCAAAACCAGCTTTAGCCAGTCGAAATGATACTGGGTTGTAGTTACCGCCAAAAAGAAGCCGATAAATGCAAATGGCATGGCGAAGATGGTATGGGCAAAGGTTACTAAGGATAAGTATTTTTTCATGATATCGTGCTCCCCTCTTGAGAGGGGTAAGGGGTGTGTCCTACGTTATTTTCTTTAAAGTTTTCTATGTATTGCTCAATTGTTCT
This sequence comes from uncultured Mucilaginibacter sp., assembly GCA_966212355.1. Classification (GTDB taxonomy): domain Bacteria; phylum Bacteroidota; class Bacteroidia; order Sphingobacteriales; family Sphingobacteriaceae; genus Mucilaginibacter. The sequence goes on along the minus strand of CBIHRB010000029.1, from coordinate 19,365 downwards.
TAAAACGTTGGCCATTTACTTTCTTACTTCCAGTTCAGTGAAACGGATAATTGTTAAATTGTATTTTTCGAGTTCTTGCTCACGTACCAAATCCAGTTTATATGTTTCTTCGTGGTTATGATATTGACCATCGATCTCTATTACCAAATTTAGTTCAAAACAGTAAAATCTACAATATAATTTAACAGTGGCTTTTGGCGATGAAAATCATAGCCATAACCTTGTTTGCCCTTTAACTCTTTCCAGAGTAATATTTCACCAATTGTGCTATCATTTCTTAGTCTTCGCGCCGACTCTTTCAGCCGGGGATTGTAAGGGATGATAGTGCGAGGCATGTTGATCAATATTAAAAATAGTTAAAAAGGCCGTGTGCGATTGGGGTGTAAGGGTGTGTTTCTTCGTATCTTAGCAGACGCGTTGTTTGTCGCTTGCATAACACACCCCTGCCGTCGCGCTATCCTTCGCGCCCCCTCTCAAGAGGGGAACCAAAAAACTGCGGCACTTCAAAATTTTGATTTACTACATCAATAAACTCAAGGATCTCTTCGCGGCCTTGCTGTGTTTCTGACGATGTGATAAAAAACTGTGGCATTTCATCAAATGTAGCCAGCAGGGCCTTTTTGAATTTGGCAATGCTTTGATCGGTTTTAATGCTCGATTGTTTATCGGCCTTGGTGAATACCAGCACAAATGAAAGACCTTTTTCGCCGAGCCAGTTGCAAAATTCAAGGTCGATCTTTTGTGGCTCGAGGCGACTGTCAATCAGCACCATTACACATTGCAGGCTTTCGCGCTTGTCCAGGTAAGTATGGATGAATTTATCCCATTTGGCTTTTTCCGTTTTTGATGCGCGGGCATAGCCATAACCGGGTAAATCAACAATGTGCCAGCTCTCGTTGATCAGGAAATGATTAATCAGCTGCGTTTTGCCGGGAGTTTGCGATGTTTTAGCGAGGCCCTTTTTACCGGTTAAGGTATTGATAAGGGATGATTTGCCCACATTTGAGCGCCCGATGAAAGCGTACTCTGGCTTTACGGGTGGAGGTAACTTGCTTACCTGGCTGTTGCTGCAAATAAATTCGGCCGATTTTACGATCATCCTGCAAAGGTAGGGTTTTGTTTTGGATGTTATAAAGTTGGTTTGTTTGTTACAAGGTTTAAATGTTGTAAAGTTGAAATGTTTTGGAATGTCGATATTATGATGGTTTATGTTGTATTCAAACCAGCATATTGCTTTGGATAAAAGCTGGAATCAAAACAATGAGTGTTTAAACATGTTTTTACATCATGCCGACACGAGCATGATCGAAATAACTTAAATTTGTGATAGTCAATGGTGATAATAGTGAGGAGTATTGAAACTTTACAACATTTCAACCTTCCAACTTTACAACATTCCAACTCCAACAAGAAACAACATGAACGATTATAAAATACCCGCTCAAACCCGTATAGGCCATGTACATTTAAAAGTAAGTGATCTGCAAAAGTCGCTTGATTTTTATTGTGGTTTGTTAGGCTTTGAAAAAATGGTAATGTACGGCGATCAGGCCGCCTTTATATCGGCCGGCGGCTATCATCACCATATAGGGTTAAATACCTGGCACAGCAAAGGCGCTTCGCCTGCCCCGGAATACGCACCGGGGTTGTATCATACAGCAATTTTATATCCCGAAAGGAAAGACCTGGCCATTATACTTAAAAGGCTGATTGATGCCCGTTACAATATTACAGGGGCATCTGATCATGGTGTATCTGAAGCCATCTATCTTAACGATCCTGATCAAAACGGGGTTGAGCTTTACTGGGACCGCCCTAAAGAACAATGGCCTATAGATCAGGAAGGGAATTTGACCATGTTTACCCGCAGGCTGGATATAGAAAATTTATTGCAACTGGCTAATTAACAGATAAAAAGCAAACAAAAAAACTCATTGTGGGTTATATATTCAACGGGGGATTAAAAAGATAATTCATCTTTCCCGATCATTGGGAGGCGGAACGGCGAAGCGGTCCTCTGCCGGCGATATTGCATGGTTGCCTGCTGTTAAGGATTGCTTCGTACCCCCAATGAGTTTTTTGATAAAGATAAAACTGTTGCGCGAAGGTACGAAGCAAAAACTATAAATTTTATAATTCTTTTATTTTAATGCTCCTGAAATAAGCTTTATGCCCATGGTCCTGCAGCGCAATTAACCCGGTTTTGGCGTTGCCATAGTCGGGATAATCTTTCCATTTACCTTCGGCTTTTTTCCTTTTCCAGTCGCTGGTCCAGGCTTCAAAAGCTAAAATCTTTTTGCCGTTGAGCCAGTGTTCAACATGTCCGTTGTTGAAAATAATTTTACTGGTGTTCCAGGTGCCAACCGGGGCTACTTTTTTTGAAGCGTTTGGCAGGTACATGGCATAATCACAGCCTGTTTTTTGCCAGTCTTCCAGTTTTTCAGGCCAGCCGGCATCGTCAATGATCTGGTATTCGGGGCCGGTTTCATAAGGGCCGTGGTATTTCGGATCTTCAACCACATGATATATTACACCGCTGTTACTGCCTTTTTCTATCTTCCATTCCCATGAGAGCTCAAAATTGGTGTAAGCTTTATCGGTTACTATATCTCCGCCGGTATCACCCTGCGCTGCACCAAGACAAACCAGGGCACCGTCAACAATGGTCCAGTTTTTTACAGGCCCCTTTTTGTTGAACCCATGCCAGCCTTTTAGTGTTTTGCCATCAAATAAATTTATCCAGGTACCTTTTGCAGGAGTAGCCTGTTTAGGAAGTTTAGCGTTATGAACCGGAATCCCTGACGTGTGCACGCAAACTAAGCCTGCGGCAGCCAGTACCAAACCCAATTTTTTAAACTGTTGTTTCATAATAAGGTATTTGCTGCGAATTTTTATTTTTTGACAACCTGCATTTTTTCCGGATCCCAGAACATGGGGCTGTTATTGTAATAGCTGTCATTACACAGCAGGGCAGGGGCCGCCGCGCGATAGCCAAATATCGCATCTTCAGTTACCTTGCCTTTATTGCGGATAGCGGTAAAAAAGTTCACCATATGATCATACGGCCCACCTTTGTATCCTTTTTCGGCATCATACGTGATCTCTTCGGGCGGTAGCATTTTTTTGCGTTCGGCATAACCGCTACCTGCTTTTTTGAGTTTATCAAGATAGAATGGATCATCAGAGTCCATCACTTTATTGCGTTTAAGCGTCACTTTATCCCAAGTTATATCCATTGAACCTTCGCTGCCTACCAGTTTAAGGTAAGTGGTACCGCTGGTGCCATCCACAAAATTACACCGTAACGAAAGGTTAAAGGCCGGGTGTGCCTGTGTTTTACCATAGTCAAAAGTGCCTAAAAGTACATCAGGCACTTCGCGGCCATCATTCCAAAAACGTAAACCGCCCGACGCGTAAATTTTATTAGGCCCTACGGAATCCGTTATAAAATGCAGGCTTGAAAAAAGGTGAACAAAGAGGTCGCCTGCCATGCCGGTACCATAGTCGGTATAATTTCTCCAGCGGAAAAAGCGTTTTTCATCAAACGGACGCTTTTTGGTATTGCTGATATAAGTTTCCCAGTCGACAGTTTGAGGCGAGGCATCTTCAGGGATGGGGTATTGCCAAACCTCAAGCGGTGCACGGCGGGCCCAGAAACCTTCGGCGTAGTTTAACTCGCCAATAGCGCCGCTTTTTAACAACTCGTGCGCTTTTTCATTACCTAATGATGATACACCCTGGCTGCCTACCTGGAATATCATCCCTGTTTCTTTTTGCGCTTTGATCACCGCCGGGCCTTCGGTAATGGCGTGCACCATCGGTTTTTCGCAATACACATGTTTACCGGCGTGCATGGCATCAACAGAAATTTGCTGGTGCCAGTGATCGGGTGTGGCAATAATTACGGCGTCAATGTCTTTACGGTTCAGGATCTCTTTGTAAACCCGGGTAGTAAAAATGTCGGCTCCCCAGCGGGTTTTGGCATCTTTTAAGCGACCGTCATACAAATCGCATACAGCTACCAGTTTAACACCGGGCACCTGCAGGGCGGTGATGGTGTCCTGGGTGCCCATACCACCGGCGCCAATCAGGGCGATGTTTACCTGATCGTTAGGGCTGTTGCCGATGAGGCGTTTCTGGATGGAAAAAGTTTTGGCCTGGCTTTGGCTGGCTAAAAGGCCCGATCCGGCAGCTACGGCCGCGGTTGCAGTGGTGAGTTTTTTAATAAAACTGCGGCGCGAGGATTCTTGTTCGTCTTTCATAAGGATAAGGAAACAAATTTTTAAATGTGATTTGCCGGAGTGTGCCGGCTGAAATTGGTTTTTAAAAATAATGAATTGACTTAACATTTACATAATTGCAGTGATATAAAATCGGTTTAGTTACAGCGCAAGGCATAGGTGGTCCATTTGGCCTGCGCTGCGTTGGGCCATCCTCCTCTATCCTTCGGATAAAGAGGGTAAGAAAATATATAAATTAAAATCCCTTCTTTGCGAAGCAGAGAGGAGTGACGAGCGTAGCGAAGTCGGGGTGAGGTAACTTGTCAGCCCTGTTTCAGTATTCGTTTTTCACGCTGGTTAGTGTTAAGGCATTCGGTATACAATCATTATCTTTGCCGCGATGAGCAAAACCATAACACCGTACCATGACGAGCAGGCTACCAAAAAAGAACAGGTAGCAGATATGTTCAACAATATATCAAAAACCTATGATTTCCTTAACCATTTCATGTCGCTTGGTATTGATATCATCTGGCGTAAAAAGGCCATCAACGAATTAAAAAAGGATAAACCCAAACTGATACTTGATGTTGCTACCGGTACCGGCGATTTTGCTTTTGAGGCTTTATCTATCCTGAAACCAGAAAAAATTATTGGTGTAGATATTTCAAGGGGGATGCTTGACATCGCGGAGCAAAAAATAGCAAAACGGGGTTTAAGCGATAAATTTGCTGTAAAACTGGGCGATTCGGAAAAACTGCCGTTTGAGGGCGCGGAGTTTGACGCTGTTACAGTTGCCTACGGTGTACGTAATTTTGAAAACCTGGAAAAAGGCCTTGCTGATATAATCCGGGTGCTAAAACCCGGGGGGAAGGTGGTGGTGCTTGAGTTTTCAAAGCCTAAAGTATTCCCGGTAAAGCAGTTGTATAATTTTTACTTCAGCTATATTACCCCGGGGATTGGTAAATTGTTTAGTAAAGATGCAAGGGCATATAGCTATTTGCCCGAATCGGTAGCTGCTTTTCCGGATGGGCAGGCTTTTGTGGGTTTGATGGATAAAGTAGGCTTTAAGAATACCAAATGCCGGCCTTTAACGTTTGGTATCTGTTCAATATACACCGGTATTAAATGATTATAAACCGTTACCTGCTTGTAGTTGTACTTATTTTTAGCAGCAATTTATTGTTTGCTCAGCGTGTACCTGCATGGGGTGGCGGTGCCGATCAGCAGGATCTGAGCTTTGGCTTCAGTTTCACGTATGTAAGCACCGATTTTAAGATCGTCAATCAACCCAATTTTCGCAACGCGTTTTTAGATGAGAACGGTGTGCAGGTTAAAGGGCCGCTTAACAGCATCAGCTCAAAAAGTTCACCGGCTTTCGGAGTAGGCTTTTTAACCCGGTACAGGATCACTGAGCACCTTGAGGTACGCACCACACCATCATTAATTTTTGCCGACAGGGCTTTGCATTATTCTTATGTCGATCCCTCGGAAGATGTGGATAAAAAAGTACAAACCACTTCGGTTGACATTCCCCTGCAATTGAAATTAAAATCAGACAGGCTGGGCGATTTCAGGGCTTATGTTGTAGGTGGCCTGAAATATACCCAGGCCATAGGCTCTAAGAAAAACGCGGATGCCAATCTTGACCTTTCAGAGAAGCTGGTTAAAAACGTAGGTGGCTTCGCCTCGTATGAGGCGGGCGTGGGTTGTGATATTTATTTTGAATTTTTTAAGCTTTCGCCGGAGATTAAGATCTCCAATTCATTAGGCAACGTACTGATGCGCGAGTATAACCCTTATTCGGCGCCCCTCAGCAGGTTGGGCTTACATACCATTATGTTTAGTTTGATTTTTGAGTAGAATGTAATTTTCCTAAATCTCGCGCTCATTTATAATGAGAGCATAAGATAGACTTGCGTTTTCAACCCGATAATGGGGTGGGTAAAATCCTCCCTTTCAAAAAACATCCTTACTCCCAACCGACAATATTTTAAACTAAAAAACATAATTTCGCTGTTTATAGTTATCAATATCTATGAGTAAGATTGCCTTAATTACAGGAGCTACCGCCGGCATCGGCGAGGCATGTGCACACGTTTTTGCCCGCGAAGGCTATGACCTTGTATTAACCGGTCGCCGGTTAAACAGGTTGGAGAAACTGGCCAAACACCTGAATGATAAGTATAACGTAGAAGTTGCGGTTTCGTCATTTGATGTGCGTAACCGCGAAGATACCATTAACAGCCTGGAAGCTTTGCCGGCCGAATGGAAGAATGTAACGGTACTGGTTAATAACGCCGGTTTAAGCCAGGGGCTTGATCCTATTCAAAAAGGCAGCATTGATGATTGGGAAACCATGATTGATACCAATATTAAAGGTCTGTTGTATGTAAGTCGCGTAGTATCAAACTGGATGATAGAAAATGGTAGGGGGCATATTATAAACCTTGGATCAATTGCCGGTAAGGAAGTTTATGCCAACGGAAATGTATATTGCGCTACCAAACATGCAGTTGATGCTTTAAATAAAGGTATGCGGATTGACCTTTTACCTCATGGCATTAAGGTAACGGCGATACATCCGGGGGCTGTGGAAACCGAGTTTTCGGAGGTGCGCTTTAAGGGTGATAAGGAAAGGGCCAAAAAAGTTTATGATGGTTTTAAACCATTGGTGGCCGAAGATGTGGCCGAAACCATCTGGTTCATTGCATCACGACCGGCTCATGTTAATATTAACGACCTCGTGATCATGCCTGCAGCGCAAGCCAACGCAGGTACGATATTTAGGGGGTAGGAGGGAAGTCTGAAGTCGGAAAGTCAGTAAAGTCCGAAAGTAAGACAAGGCTGCTTTATTAACCAAACAAATCCTTCGGACTTCCGGACATCGGATTTCCGGACTAAAAAGAAAAACTTCCGGACTTTCCGACATCGGACTTCCGGACTAACATAAAACATATGTCATTAATTACACAAATAGACCAGGACATTAAACTGGCCATGCTTGCCAAGCAGGCAGATCGTTTACAGGGGTTGCGTGCCATTAAATCGGCATTGCTTTTGGCTAAAACCGAAAAAGGCGCTGCCGATGAACTAACCGAAGATGCAGAAATTAAAGTATTGCAAAAGCTGGTAAAACAGCGTAAGGAATCGGCCGATATTTATAAGGAGCAAAACCGCGACGACCTGTACCAGGTTGAAATAGCCGAAATGCTGGTTATTGAAGAATACCTTCCGCAGCAAATGAGCAAGTTTGAAATTGAAGGCTACCTTGAAGAGCTCATTGGCCGGATAGGCGCTACATCGGTAAAAGACATGGGCCGCGTAATGGGTATGGCCAGTAAAGAGCTTGCAGGCAAGGCTGATGGTAAAACAATATCAGAGGTGGTTAAACAGTTATTGGGTTAAGTTTTTACCATTTAATTAGTACGGCGCTTTTTTGCGCAATGTCGTGTTAATGTTAATCTTATTTAATAAAAGCTTAACATTACTACATTGGTAAATAATTACTATACTTGCTAAATGTCGTTCGTAATAAACTAATTTTACAGCGGAATAACAGGAATTTGTACTGAAAGCGATTTTGGTATAAGATAAGTTTGAAAAATTAATTTTTAGTATTTTATATGGAGTTCGTGCTTAAAGAGGAACACGGTTTTAGTTACATCGATGAGGGCGAAGGAGAGGTGCTGTTACTGCTGCATGGTTTAATGGGGGCGTTGAGCAATTGGGATGGTGTTATTAATGAGTTTAAATCAAAGTACAGGGTTATTATCCCTATGCTGCCTGTTTATGACATGCCGCTGATCAGTACCGGGGTAAAAAGTTTGTCGAAATTTGTACATAAGTTTATAAAGTTTAAAAAGCTTAGCAATATTACCTTATTGGGTAACTCGCTTGGCGGGCATGTAGCATTGGTTTATTTAACCACGCATCCCGAAAACATCAGGGCCCTTGTTTTAACCGGTAGCTCGGGCTTATATGAAAATGCTTTCGGCGGCTCTTTTCCGCGCAGGGAAAGTATTGATTTTGTGCGCGAAAAAGTACAATTTACATTTTACGATCCGGCTATAGCCACCGATGACCTGGTGCAGGATGTTTTCCAAACCATTAATGACAGGCATAAGGTGATCCGCTTGCTGGCCATGGCAAAATCGGCCATCAGGCACAATATGAAAAAAGATCTGCATAAGATCACTATCCCGGTATCTTTGATATGGGGACGAAATGACAAGATCACACCGCCCGAGGTAGCTGTTGAATTTCATGAGCTGCTGCCCGATTCGGAACTTCATTGGATTGATAAATGCGGCCATGCCCCTATGATGGAGCACCCGGAAGAATTTAATACTTTACTTAAACAGTTTTTAGCTAAATTAGAAACCAAAGTAAATGCATAGATGATAGCACTTGACCTGATAGCTGACTCGATACCGCCGGTACACACTTCTGATACTATTCAGAAAGTGCTTGACCGTATGATTGAGTTTCGCCTCAGGCATTTGCCTATTGTAAATGAAGAGCAGTTTTTAGGCTTGCTTGCCGAGGATGACCTGATAGCCGAAAGTGATTATCAAACACCCATAGGTGCGCTGGCCCTTTCATTGGTTAATCCCTACGTGCTGGAAGATCAGCATATTTATGATGTTATCCGCCTGTTTTATGAGCAGCAGCTTACCATTGTACCGGTGCTTGACGCTAAAAGCAATTATCTTGGCCTGATATCCATTAACGCCATTACAGAATATTTCGCAAAAATAACTTCGGTATCGCAACCGGGCGGCATTATCGTACTGGAGATCAGTAATAAAAATAATTCGCTTGCGCACATGGCGCAAATAGTTGAGTCAGACAACGCGCAGATCCTGAGCTCTTATGTTCAGTCCTTTCCCGATTCAACCCGGATGGAAGTTACCCTTAAGATCAACAAGCAGGATATTTCAGCCATAACTGCCAGCTTCCTTCGATATGAGTACGATATCAAAGCTACCTTTAATCATACCGATATCAACGATACCACCCGCGACAGGTATGATTCGCTCATGAATTACCTTAATTTGTAGTGTTAAGTCTTAAGTCATTAGTCCGAAGCCTTGAGTCGGCTGTGCATGACTTTTTCGCACAATTTAAACTACTGACTTAAGGCTCAGAACTTCCGACTTTAAACTAAATTATAAGCCTGCGCAAACATTACTGCATCATAATTATTTTTCAGGTGCAGTTTGTTTTTGATGTTTTTACGGTGCGTTTCGGCCGTAGCCGGGGCTATGAACAGTTTCGCGCTGATCTCTGCCGAGCTCATACCCATGGCAATATATTTCAGAATTTCTTTTTCGCGCCGGGTAAGCGTTAAAAATAACAGGTTATTATGGCGTAAAAAAGCGTTCTCATTCATAAGCCTGTTTACCTTGGTGGTGATATGATGCACAGGATCAAGCCTGCTGGCAATGGTTAACAGGTATGCAGCATCGCCCGCTTCATTGCGTGCAAAAACTTTGGTATTGCTCACAAATAACTGCCATTCGGGGTTATCAGGTACACGTACCTGCTGAAAATAGGATACCTGCTCCTGTGTTTTGCTTTTTATCAGGTGCAAAATTTTGGGTACGTATTCGTTGCTGTCTTCGGTGTTAAAATATTTAACGTAATAAGCATCCGGGCCAATAGCCTGCAGTTCGTCGAGCGTGGTACCCAGTATATCGAGGCCCACACTGTTCATATATACTATCTGCAGTGTTTCAACCTCATGAATTATTAATGCAGAAGGAAGGTCATCAGCTATTGATTGTATCTCCGATAGTTTTTGGGTAAAAGTTTTATCCATCAATAAAATAACCGTTGTTTAAAATTGGTGTTGGTAAGGTAGGCCAAAATAGTTAAACTTAATTATTTTACTTTGAAGTTATTTATCTGTTAAAGCAATTAAAATGGCTTTATTAGGAAATATAAGCAAACAATAGTGCACAGTTTGCCATTATAAGAAAAATGTATGGTGATGGATGGATTGTAGTGTTTAGTTTATGCCGGTATTAATTATTTATGCCTTGCTGCATTAATGTACTTTCAAAGTTCGATATTCGCTTTTTTAAAAAATGAAAATAGCAGTTTACGGCAGGCCGTTTAATGAGCCATCTGTTTTACCTTTTATACAGCAGGTTTTTGATAGCCTTGCACAGCACGGTGTTGATATTTATGTACACCAGCAACTCCACGAATATTTGCAGGATAAACTAACCACAGTGCAATATAAAGTGTTGCGCCCCGCCGAAACCTTAAAAGGCTTTATAGATATTTTTATAACGCTTGGGGGCGATGGCACCCTGCTTGATACGGTTACCTTGATTCGTGATTCGGGGATCCCTGTTATCGGTATCAATTTTGGCCGCCTGGGCTTTTTGGCCAGCGTTAATAAAAGTGATATTACGGCAGCCATTCATGCCGTAGTGAACAGGCAGTTTACCTGCGATTGCCGCGAATTGCTTACCGTCGACTCGGACCCCAATGTTTTTGGCAGCAATAATTTTGCCCTTAATGATGTAACCATCCATAAGCGCGACGATGCCGCCATGATTATAACCCATGTATTTTTGAACGATGAGTTTTTAAATTCATACTGGGGCGATGGCATTATCATCTCAACATCAACCGGCTCAACAGCTTATTCATTAAGCTGCGGGGGGCCTATTATTTTCCCGCAATCAAATAGTATAGTGGTAACCCCGGTATCGCCCCATAACCTTAACGTGCGGCCTATAGTGATCCCTGATACCAGCAAACTTTGTTTTGAGGTGGAAAGCCGCAGCGCTAATTATATCATCTCCTGCGATTCGCGGACGGAAGTTTTAGATCAAACAGTTAAGTTTCATGTTCAAAAAGCCAGTTTTCAGTTAAATTTAATTCGCCTTAGTAATGAAAGCTATTTAACTACGTTAAGGAATAAACTGCTTTGGGGCCTTGATGCCCGTAATTACTAAATTTGATTAATGCCTAAATTTCTACTTCTTACCATATTCTTGTTTTTTACTTATCAGCTGCAGGCCCAAACCTGGGAAATAGGCGGATCGATAGGCGGCGCGGGGTACATCGGTGATCTTAACCCTAATAACCCTGTTAAAGTGAGCGGCGTTTCGGCAGGTATCTTTGGTAAAAGAAATTTTGATGGCTATTTTTCGGCTAAACTGAATATCGGCATTGGTAATATATCGGCTTATGACAACCGGTCCGGCTATCAGCAGTTTCGTGATCGTAATCTCAATTTTAAAGATCAATTGCGGGAGGTAAGTCTCGTGGGCGAGTTTAACTTTATGAACTATATCCCTGATGCCGGACGAAACAAATACACGCCTTATATATTTACAGGTATAGGTATTACATCTTACGCGCCGCGTGCACAGGATTTTAACGGGCACGAGGTTGGCTTAAGGCGGCTAAAAACCGAAGGCCAGGCTAAGCCTTATGGTAATAACACTGTCGTAATCCCGTATGGTTTAGGTATCAAGTATAATTTATCCGGCAAGTTCACAGTTATGGCCGATATGGGCTATCGCTACGCATTTACCGACTATTTGGATGATGTAAGCGGGGTATATCCTGATAAAAGTAAAATGGCTGCTACAGCGGCCGCGCTTTCTGATCGTTCGGGCGAAAAAACGGGTAATTATATCGGTACCGTTGGTTCTCAGCGCGGCGACTTTAAATCGCATGATACCTACTTCTTCCTTAACTTTACAATCTCATTTACTTTCGTAACAGCAAACTGCTACTTCTAATTACATTAGGCCTGTAACAAGTGTTGTGGATTTATTGCGTCTCTTTAGATAATAATTCAATATTTAATTCGTTTTAAATTGTAAAATAAAATATTTAATTCTGTTTTTATATTGTATTTTACAATTTAGTATTGTAATTGATTGTTAACCTAAAATCTTTAAAGTCATGGCCGAATTAAACTCATCTCCCCAAAATGGCGGCGGAAAGCACAAACGCAAAAAAATAAACGCCCGCGTTGATCTTACTGCAATGGTCGATCTTGCATTCCTGCTTATTACCTTTTTTATCATGACCACCACGCTGGCTAAACCAAAAGCTATGGATTTGGCTATGCCAGATGACGGCGGCGACGGAATGCCGGTTCCGGCAAGCCGAACACTGACTGTTGTTTTGGGCAAAAATAATAAGGCCATGTATTTTTTGGGCGAGTTACAGAAACCCATCATCGCGCCCTTGGTTACCGACTTTAGTGCCAATGGCATTCGAAAGGCCATTATCGAAACCAATAAAAAAGTACATGATAGTTCTGGCAAGAGTATGATAGTATTGGTAAAACCAAGCGATAAATCGCAATACAGTAATTTGGTGAGTACGCTTGATGAGCTGGCTATTACCGGGATTCAGCAATACGCTATAGTTGATATTATGCCCGCCGATGTTGACGCACTTAAACAAAAAGGAATATAAAAGTGTAACGCAATTGTAAGCAAATTTACAGACGGTTTTTTGAGGCCGGCAGCTTTCATTATCAGGCAGATAATGGCTGCCGGCTTTTTTATTTTTTTGAGCTTTAAACCAAATATTATGAAAAATCATGGTTTTGATAGCTGTTTAAGCAGTTTTATTATATTATTCGCAATAACATTTTCTTTTAACGCGGGATACTAAAAAAATACAAAGTAAGTTTTACCTTTGTACCCTGAAAAATCCGTCAATTTGCGTAGCAAAAATGGCAGATGCGGGTAATTAATAATTGATTAGTCTAACAACCGAATATCGCAGACCATAGTATTGATGAAAAATTTTACACAATTGTGTTTGTACAGGGTGGCTTTTGATAAGGAGTAATATGGATTATTTGGATCAGATTGATTTGTCGAGACTACCACAGCACGTAGCTATTATTATGGATGGCAACGGGCGCTGGGCAAAAGGGAAAGGCAAATTAAGAATATTTGGCCATCACAACGGTGTAACATCTGTTAGGGATGTTGTTGAGGGGGCCGATAAATTAGGTATTAAATATATCACCTTATATACATTTTCGTCCGAAAACTGGAACCGCCCCAAGCTGGAGGTTATGGCTATTATGGAGTTAATGGTAACCACTATTCATAAAGAGGTTCCCGGCTTTATGAAAAACAACATCAGGCTAAATGCCATCGGCGATCTGGACACACTGCCCGAAAAATGCCTTCGTGAACTTAATAACGCTATTGAAATAACAGCCGGCAATACAGGTGTGGTGCTTACACTTGCTTTAAGCTATAGCTCGCGCCGCGAAATTGTACGGGCCGCAAAAAATATAGCCATAAAGGTAAAAAACGGCGAGTTGAATGCGGAAGATATTAATGAAGAGGTTTTTGAACAAAACCTTTTTACAGGCGATATGCCAAACCCCGAACTGCTGATCAGGACCAGCGGTGAATACCGTATAAGTAATTATTTATTATGGCAAATTGCTTACGCTGAGCTGTATTTTACAACCAAATTATGGCCCGATTTCAGGAAAGAAGACCTGTATGAAGCAGTAATTGATTTCCAGAAACGCGAGCGCCGTTTTGGCCTAACCAGTGAGCAGGTGAACTAAATTTTTACTTTTAACAAATTTTAACAACTGTATAAATTATTTTTAGCCCACTAAAATATTCGAATGTATAAATTTCTTTTTGCTATTCTTTTCTCGGTTTTGGCTACTACGGCTTTCGCCCAGATATCCAATGGGCCGAGGCCTACGCTTACAAAATCGATACCGGCTGATAGTTTAAGTTATCTTAATCCTAAAGATTATATTATTGGTGGCATTTCTGTTAGTGGCGCAAAATATCTTGATAAAGACATCCTGATCCAGTTATCCAAATTAACCAAAGGCGATCGTATCAACCTGCCGGGCGAGCGTAATGCCGAGGTAATTAAAACCTTATATCAACAGGGCTTATTTGATGATGTTCAGTTAAACATCACCAAAATTAATATGGATACTATTTATTTGGAGATTGCCGTATTGGAGCGTCCGCGTTTATCACGCATGCACTTAACCGGCATTCGCAAAGGCGAAATTGAAGATGTTCAGAAAAAATTGAACGACCGTGTAGGCAAGATCGTAAATGAAAATCTTATCAGCACAACTACAGCTATAATTAAAAAGCATTTTAACGAAAAAGGTTTCTTAAACACTACCGTTACCATTACCCAGCGTAAAGACCAGGGCGATGTTAACAGCGTTATATTGGATGTTGCCATTGATAAAAAGACCAAGGTTAAAATTAACGACGTTATTTTTGAAGGCAACAAGGCATTTAAAACAGGTACACTGCGCGGATTTTTAAGTAAAACCCGCAAGCGTAAATGGTATAACCTGTTTGGATCGAAGAAGTTTAAACAGGATAAATACGAAGAAGATAAGCAGAACCTGGTTGAAAAAATGCAGGCCAGGGGATACCGCGATGCCGAGATCCTGAGTGATTCAGTTTGGAAGCATGACGATGAAACCGTAAACGTAAAGCTAAAGGTATACGAAGGCCCTAAATATTACTTTGGTAATGTTAAGTTTTCGGGTAATGCCAAGTATACCACCGATTTGTTAAACAGGATCCTTCATGTGAAAAAAGGCGATGTATTTAGCGAAGATGAATTGAACAAGCGTTTAAGCGGCCCAACTCCGGGTAACGATGACGTTTCATCGCTTTACCTTAATGATGGCTACTTAACCTTTAATGCCGATCCGGTACAAACAAGGGTTTATAATGATACCGTAGATGTTGATGTTAGGATTTATGAAGGCCCTCAGTATACCATTAACCGCGTTATGTTAAAAGGTAACGACGTTACCAACGATAAGGTGGTAATGCGTGAGATCCAAACAAAACCGGGTCAAAAGTTCAACAAAGAGCTACTGATTCGCAGTGCGCGTGAAATTGGCCAGCTGGGCAACTTTGACGAGCAAAAAACCGAACCTAAACCAACCAACATCAATCCGCAGGATGGTACTGTTGATTTGGTGTACAACGTAGTTGAAAAACCGTCAGACCAGATCGAGCTTTCGGGTGGTTTTGGTGGTGGCCAGTTGGTAGGTACCCTGGGTTTAACCTTTAATAACTTCTCTATCCGTAATATCTTCCACCTTAAAGCTTACAAGCCACTGCCAAAAGGCGATGGCCAGAAGCTGAGCTTAAGGGGACAATCCAGCGGCCGTACCTATCAAAACTTCTCGTTCACATTCTCCGAGCCTTGGTTAGGTGGCAAAAAACCAATCTACTTTGCATTGTCGGCTTATACGCAGGGAAGTTCAACAGGGCAGTATTATCCAAAAACAAGCCCATACTACAACAAATTGCGTATTAACGGTGTGGGCGTTACGTTGGGTAAACGCTTAAAATGGCCTGATAACTATTTCCAGTTAAACTACTCACTTAACTTTGATCATTACAGCCTTGATAACTATACCGGTTACCTGTTTACTAACGGTACCTCTTATAACATTAAGTTAACCCAGGAGTTGACACGTAACTCAATAGATGCGCCTATTTTCCCAACCCAGGGTTCAAATATTAAATTTACGATACAGGCTACGCCGCCTTACTCATTATTTAATAACATCAATTATAAAATAGCCACCCCCGAAGATCGTTACCATTTTGTTGAGTACTATAAGTTTAAATACGATGCACAGTGGTTCTCGAAACTGGTAGGCAAATTTGTATTGATGTCGCAGGTAAGGTTTGGTTTCCTTGGCCAGTATAATCATGAAGTTGGCCCATCGCCATTTGAACGCTTTAAATTAGGCGGCGACGGTATGCAGAGCTACCAGTTTTTACAGGGTAGTGAGATCATCGGTTTACGTGGTTACCAAAACTTCTCAATTGTACCTGAGGGCTCAAACGAAACTCAAAATACAAACACCGGTAGCGCTATTTATAATAAATACACACTGGAACTTCGCCACCCGGTTATCGCAAGCCAGTCGGCAACAATTTTCTTGCTGGCCTTTGCCGAAGGCGGTAACGCGTGGAACCAGTTTAGCCAGTTTAATCCGTTTAACGTAAGGCGTTCGGTAGGTGTGGGCGCAAGGATATTTTTGCCTATATTTGGCTTACTGGGGTTAGATTATGGTTATGGCTTTGATAAAATACCGGGACAACCGGATGCAAATAAAGGCCAGTTCCATTTTACAATTTCTCAGAGTTTATCCGGCGGATTTAATTAAATTGCGTACCGAATATATGAAGAAGATAATTTTAGTGGCCTTTTTAACGTTAACTGCTTTTGCAGGCGCTTATGCGCAACGTTTTGCTTATGTTGATTCGGAGTATATATTAAAGCACATGCCCGAGTATGCCTCATCACAAAAGCAATTAGCTGCATTATCTGATCAGTGGCAGAAGGAAGTTGATGGCCGTTTTCAGGAAATTGACCGCCTGTATAAAGCTTATCAGGCCGACCAGGTGCTGATGACCCCTGATATGAAAAAACGCCGTGAGGCCGAAATTGTTGATAAAGAAAAGGCCGCGAAAGATTTTCAACGCCAGAAGTTTGGTCCGGATGGTGAGCTTTCACAAAGAAGCACAGCGCTGATTAAACCAATTCAGGATAGGGTGTCTAAAGCTGTACAAGCAATTGCCGAAGGCGATAACCTGGATATGATTTTTGATAAAAACAGCGAGGTTATTATGCTATATGCTAACCCGCGGTATGATAAAAGCGCGGATGTTATAACCAGATTGGGACTAAAACCCGGGGTATTTGCTAAATAATTTGAATTAAAATAAATCGAACTATTATTTAAACACAGAAAAAGGAAAATGAAAAAACTATTTAAAGTTGCCTTAGTTGCAGTAGGTTTGTTATTTGCGGGCAGCTTTGCAAATGCTCAGACTAAGATCGGCCACATCAACTTCAATCAGCTGATTGATCTGATGCCTGAAACTAAAACTGTAACTGCTTCGATACAAGCTTATCAAAAAACATTTATTGATCAGCTTACTACAATGAATAATGAGTACCAGACAAAAGGCCAGGACTACCAGTCAAAAAGGGCAAGCATGACCGATGCTGTACGTACTGCTAAAGAAAACGAGCTTACCGATATTCAAAAACGTATGAATGATTACCAAAACAATGCCCAGCAGCAGGTTGATGCTAAAAGGCAGGAATTAGGTAAGCCGCTTATTGATAAAGCTACCCAGGCAGTACAGGCTGTAGCTAAAGAAAAAGGCTATGCTTATGTATTGGATTCATCACAGATCACTTTATTGGTATCTCCTGATGCTGATGACCTGATGGCAGCTGTGAAATTAAAATTAGGTTTGAAATAAGAAATACAAATGACATAAAAAAAGCGCCCTGATTAAACGGGACGCTTTTTTTATGTTTGCCATTTAAATTACACATTGCTATTTTAGCCGGGGTAAGGGTAGCTGTCAAATGTTCCTGTTCATTGTAAGCTCTCCTGCGGTTAGTTCATAAGTAATTTGTTGATACACGTTACAAAAACAAACAGATAATTATTATCCATTATTAAACACAGGACACAAAACAAAATGAAAAAACTATTTAAAGTCGCCTTAGTTGCAGCAGGTATGTTGTTCGTGGGTAGTTTCGCTAAAGCGCAAACAAAAATAGGTTATGTTAATTTTAGCCAGGTTATTGATCAGATGCCTGAAACTAAAACTGTTTCTACAACATTACAGGCCTATCAAAAAACATTCATTGATCAGTTAACCACTATGAACAATGAGTTACAAACCAAAGGTGCCGATCTGGAAAAAAACGGTTCAACTTTGACAGATGCTGCCCGTTCAGCAAAAACTTCTGAATTGCAGGATATCCAGAAACGCATGAACGATTACCAAAACAACGCTCAGCAACAAGTTGATGCTAAAAAACAAGAATTGGGCAAACCCATTATTGATAAAGTTAGCCAGGCTGTACAGGCAGTAGCTAAAGAAAAAGGTTATGCTTATGTACTGGATTCATCACAGGTTAGCATGATCGTATCTCCTGCGGGCGACGACCTGATGGCTGCCGTGAAATTGAAATTAGGTTTAAAATAAAATCACCTTTAAGTAAATTATACAGGAGCGCCCCGTAATTACGGGGCGCTTTTTTTATGTTTGTGTATGTCAAATCAACCCATTGGTATTTTTGATTCGGGTTATGGCGGGTTAACAGTTTTCCGTTCTATCATTGAGCAACTGCCCGGCTATGATTATATTTATATGGGTGATAATGCCCGTGCACCCTATGGCAACCGCTCATTCAGCACCATACACCAGTATACCTGGGAATGCGTACAGTGGATGTTTGACCAGGGATGCCCCTTAGTGATCCTGGCGTGTAATACGGCATCGGCCAAGGCGTTGCGTACCATTCAGCAGCAGGACCTTAAACAGATAGGTGATCCGTCGAAAAGGGTATTGGGTGTCATCCGCCCTACGGCCGAGGTTATTGGCGATTATACTAAAACCAAAGAAATTGGAGTACTTGGTACAAAGGGCACAGTACAGTCTGGCTCATACCTGCTGGAGATCCAGAATTTTTTCCCCGACATAAAAGTTTACCAGCAGGCCTGTCCGCTTTGGGTGCCGTTAATTGAAAACGGCGAATATGACAAACCCGGCGCGGATTTTTTTGTGCAGTTGTACCTGGACCAGATCATGGCGCAATCGCCCAACATCGATACCATTTTACTGGCTTGCACGCATTACCCTATCATCCAGGAAAAAATTAAAGCGCATTTACCCGAAGGCGTGAATGTAGTTGGCCAGGGCGATATCGTGGCTAAAAGCCTTGTTAGTTATTTAAACCGCCACCCCGAAATTGAGCAAAAGCTTAGTCGGAACGGCGAAAATAAGTTTTATACCACTACCGACGATGCTGCCGATTTTGACCATCACGCGTCGCTATTCTTCTCGGCTCCGGTAAAATCAACGTTTGTATCGGCAAATGACTTGGTGGCTTGCAAGTGAGTGGTTGATTAAGTGAGTAGAGAATAACTGTCTGATGGGCAACCGAGCTTGTATGAAAGACACAAGTCAGCCACGTTTAGCGCGAGTCTTGTGCGGTTGCCTGGTGGGAAGATGACTTGTGCTCTCCGAAAGGTTGTCTCGTCCTAAAAAAAGTTTACAGATTAAATGCTAAATCCTGTTATACGTTT
>CBIHRB010000028.1:0-67990 GCA_966212355.1 uncultured Mucilaginibacter sp. | reverse complement strand
CTATCAGGATCTTTTCGGGCGCAGTGTAATACAGGTTTAAAAAGTTACTCACTTTTCCCTGCATATAAACCACGCTGCTCCCGTTTTGCATGCGGATATTGTTAATGTACAGGTCTTTATCGGTAAATTTTAAGGCAATGGAGTTGTTTTTAAATACGAGGTTGCGGGGCAGGTAAGTTACATCGGCGTTTTTTATATCTACATTGCCGGTAACATAGGGTTTGGTGAATTTGAAATTCACGATGTCGGCCTTATAAGCCAGTTTCAGATCGGCAATTCCCCTGGTAAATTTAAGGCTTTCATCACCGATGATAGGATTGAGCTTGCTAACCGGGAAACGCGACCTGAAAATCCCTGTGGCGACCGGTGTATTCAGGTTGTTGATAAACGCGGTATCAATAGTAAAGGGGATATTTTTATAGCTGCCGTTAAAATGGTAAAGCTTTATTACTGAATTTTCATCGCCCAGGCCCCTGCCGTTAATATAGTTATTGCTGAACGTTCCGTTAAAGCTGCAATTTTCGATTATGCCTCCCTGGGTTTTCAACACGTTATTCTTTGCTTTGGCGGTAACATAAATAGATGGATCGCCGCTAACGCCCAAAGCCCCTTTCAGGTCGCAGGTAACATCAATAGGCTTTTCCAGGTCGAACATTTTGAGGCTTTTGGTGATGTTGGCCGCAAGCAGGTTAGCTGCGCTGGTCCATAAAATATGATTAACTTTTAAATTGATAATAAACGGCGTTTCGGCTTTCTTAAGTTCAAACCTGGCAGCGACATTGAAAGTGTCATCACCTATATTTAAGTTATTAGGCGCTACGTTAATAATTTGCAAGTCATAATCATAGCTGATATCAAAATGACCTTTGAGCAGCCTGTTTTTCATAAAACTTCCCTTTTGGGTATTAAAGGAAAAACTGTTTACCATGGTGTTCATGTCGATGCCGGCATTCCATCCTTTGGCAGGATAATCCAGGCGGCCCCGGAGATCATTAACAGCAAATTTGAAAAGCTTGTAAGCGTGGCGGTCATCAACCACAAAATTTACTTTGTTTAACGAAAACCTTTTGATTTGGGTTGATGAACCGGTTTGTTTTTCCTTCGGGTCTTTTTCAACTTTAGGTTTTGTTTTAAATATAGATGCATTACTGTAGCCAGTGCTATCGGTAAACAGATCGATATCGGCATTGCTGATATCGATTTTATTGATTACCACTTCGCCCTTTAAAAGAGCAGAAGCGTTTACTGATACTTCAAGATCTTTGGCGGTAAGTAGTGTATGATGATGTTGTGCCCAACGGTTATCTTTCAATACTACATCTTTCAGCTCGACAGATACCCCTGGGAAACCTTTAAATAATGTTGGATCGATAGTGCCGATAGTTAGCGTTCCGTTCAGGTTTTTATTAAGCTCGGAGGTGATCATAGCCAGCACCTTCTGTTTATTATTATTAACATAAACAGTAAGGGCAATAAACAAAATTATAATTAAACCAACGAGCGCTCCGGCGATCTT
This sequence comes from uncultured Mucilaginibacter sp., assembly GCA_966212355.1. Classification (GTDB taxonomy): domain Bacteria; phylum Bacteroidota; class Bacteroidia; order Sphingobacteriales; family Sphingobacteriaceae; genus Mucilaginibacter. The sequence goes on along the minus strand of CBIHRB010000028.1, from coordinate 66,474 downwards.
TAAGGTTAACTTTAACCATCCTGGCATTTCAACTAATTTATTGTTAAAGCGTTATGGTTATATAATTGTTTGTATTGTAACATATAATTAACACACGGTATAGGAATAGGTAAATAAATCTGCAATAAGATACAATATTTTAAAGGTATAATCGGCTACATCAGTATCATGGAAACAACTAATAAAATAAGGGTTATTATAACTGGAGCCACCGGCATGGTGGGCGAGGGTGTATTGCATCAATGCTTATTGAGCGATAAGGTTGAAGCTGTATTGATTATTAACCGTAAGCCAAGCGGCGTAACCCATCCTAAACTAAAGGAAATTGTACATGCTGATTTTTTTAACCTTACACCTATTCAGGATCAGTTAGAAGGTTACAATGCCTGCTTTTTTTGTTTAGGTGTTTCGTCGGTAGGGATGAGCGAAGAAGCTTATTATAAAATAACTTACCTGCTCACTATGCACGTGGCCGAAATTTTGAGCCGCATTAATCCGGATATGACTTTTTGCTATGTATCCGGTGCCGGTACAGACAGTACAGAAAAAGGCCGCAGTATGTGGGCCCGGGTAAAAGGCAAAACCGAAAATGATTTGATGAAGCTGCCCTTCAAACAGGTATTCAACTTCAGGCCGGGATTTATGAAAAGCTTTAAGGGGGCAAAAAATACATTGCCGTTTTATAAATACATCAGTTGGATGTACCCCATAGGCCGCCTTATTTACCCTAAAGGTTTTATTACGCTGGAGGAAGTTGGCAAAGCCATGATCAATACGGTAAACCGCGGTGCTGGTCGCTGGGTATTAGATGGAAAAGATATTGTTGCCATGGCGAATAGCTAACAGTGGGTAATGATATATGGAGAAGGCATCATGTAAAACCCGATATATCGTAAATGTTGGGTAGCTGTATTTTGATTAATACATTGATTAATAGTGTTTTGTGTTTTTGGAACAGGCTTTGAAATGACACTGTCAACAGTATTATTTATGAAACTTAAACTCCAGCAAAAAATGAACACAAAATTCATGAAAGGCCGCTTAAAAGCAAATTTAATTGCGGCGACTATCTTATTGGGCTGCTTGTTTGCCTTTACTTTTAAGGCCAATGCCCAGGCACAGGCCGTAAAAAACATTGTATTAGTGCACGGCGCCTTTGCCGATGGCTCGGGCTTTAAGGCCGTGTATAATATCCTTACCAAAAAAGGTTATAATGTTACCGTGGTGCAAAATCCGCTTACTTCTTTAAAGGACGACGTTGACGCCGCCAACCGGATCCTGGATAAACAGGATGGCCCGACGGTATTGGTAGGCCACTCTTATGGCGGTACGGTAATTACCGAAGCCGGGAATAATTCAAAAGTAGTAGCGTTGGTTTATATAGCCGCGTTTATGCCCGATAAAGGGGAAAATACGATAAAATGGGTACAGTCGGCACCTCCTGCTCCCGAGAACGGTATTTTACCGCCCGATGATAAAGGTTTTGTTTACTATGATAAGGCCAAATTTCATGGCGGTTTTGCCGGCGACCTGAGTAAAGCCGAAGCCGACTTCATGTTTGCTTCGCAGGGGCCGACTTCGGTTCAATGTTTTGTTACGCCTGTTGCCGAAGCAGCATGGAAAACCAAACCAAGCTATGCTATAGTGGCCACCGAAGATAAAAGCATTGTTCCCGATGTTGAGCGTACTATGTACAAACGTGCCGGTGCAAAAGTAACAGAGGTAAAAGGCAGCCACGTCATCTTCATTTCGCAGCCTGAGGCCGTTGCTAAAGTGATCATCGACGCGGCAAATGGCGTTAAATAATCAGATAGTTTTTGTTACAGTTTTAAGCGGAATTGGTCGTGATTGACTGTTCCGCTTTTTTTATTGTTTGCCGAAAAAGTGCTGTTACAGGGTAAAGATGTGCTTTGATCTTCACGGTCCGACGCATCCATTTTTAGTAGGGGCAATTCTATATACTTTATAAGTAAATTAAACGTTTTACCATTTCAAAACAGTCAATCCGGTGTGCAGAGCTTATTTTATATTGTTAAAACAACACTAATTATTACCTGGCTGAATAGACGAACCGGCAATTTTTTCAACAGGCACTTGAACTATGTAATGACTTTTTTACAGGCCAAAAGGTTCCTTTAAGTAAATAATGCATTTTATCTGAATAAAATTTTAAATAAAATTTTTCTTTGTCAAAAATTAAGTGTTATTTCGACAATAATTATAAATCTTTATATGAGCAATAACCAATTAGTGATCGGGGTTGATTACGGGTCTGACTCCGTGCGCTCCGTGATAGTGAACGCGGCCAACGGAGAAGAAATAGCATCATCAGTATTTAATTACCCCCGCTGGCGCGACGGCAAGTATTGCGTACCTGCCGAAAACCAGTTCCGTCAGCATCCGCAGGATTATATAGACGGGCTGAAAACTACCATTAAAGATTGTATAGCGCAGGCCGGCGGTGAAGCCATCGCAAAAAATATAAAAGGCATTTCTGTTGATACCACCGGCTCAACTCCTGTGGCGGTTGATGTTACAGGAACACCGCTTGCCCTAACTCCGGGTTTTGAAACTAACCCCAACGCCATGTTTGTGTTGTGGAAAGATCATACTTCGGTTAAAGAAGCAGCACAGATCAATGAGCATGCTACAAAATTTGATACCAATTATTTGAAATATGTTGGCGGTATCTACTCGTCTGAGTGGTTTTGGGCTAAACTGCTGCATGTGCTAAGGGTTGATAAAAGTGTACGTGATGCTGCTGCCTCATGGGTGGAGCATTGCGACTGGATTCCCTTCCTGTTAACCGGTGGTACCGATGTTAAGGCTATTAAGCGGGGCCGTTGCTCCGCAGGTCACAAAGCATTGTGGGCTGAAGAGTTTAATGGCTTGCCTCCCGAAGAATTTTTTGTTTCCCTTGATCCGATACTGGCCGGTTTCAGGGATAAATTATATGAAGATACATACACGGCCGATGAAGCAGCCGGAAACCTTAGCGCGGAGTGGGCGGAGATATTGGGACTCTCAACCGATGTGATTGTAGGTACCGGCGCTTTTGACGCGCACATGGGTGCTGTTGGCGGCCAGATTGAGCCTTATCACCTGAGCAAGGTAATGGGCACATCAACCTGCGATATTCTGGTTGCGCCAACATCAGAGATGGAAGGCAAACTGGTACGCGGTATCTGTGGACAGGTGAATGGCTCGGTTATTCCGGGAATGGCAGGTTTAGAGGCTGGTCAATCGGCTTTTGGCGATACTTATGCCTGGTTTAAAAATATCCTGGCCTGGCCGTTGAATAACCTGCTTTCACAATCGCAGGTAATCGACGCGGCCACTGCCGAAGCGTTGAAAGAGGAGATTTCAGAAATGATCATCCCTGAGCTAAGCAGGCAGGCAGCATTGTTGCCAATTGAAGAAAGTAATGAACTGGCTATCGACTGGTTTAATGGCAGACGTACCCCGGATGCTAACCAGGAATTGAAGGGCGCTATCACCGGTTTAGGTTTGGGCAGCGATGCACCACGGGTATTCCGTGCGCTTGCCGAGGCTACCTGCTTTGGTGCCAAGAGCATTGTTGATCGCTTTATCAGCGAGGGCATCCCGGTTAAAGGAATCATCGGTATCGGCGGTGTGGCAAAAAAATCACCTTTCGTGATGCAAATGATGGCCGATGTTTTGGGCATGCCTATCCGCATTCACCAGTTTAAACATACCTGTGCTTTGGGCGCTGCGATGTTTGCTGCAGTAGTTGCCGGCATCTACCCAACTATTGAAGAAGCTATGACAGCCATGGGCCGCGGCTTTGACGTGGTATATGAGCCAAACATCGCGCTGAAAGAAGTTTATCAGCAACGCTATAACCAATACAGCATACTGGGCAAGTTTGTAGCTGCCGAAGTTGCTTTGAAAAATAATCCTGAACTGCAAAACGCATAATAAAAGACATGAGTAAATATGATCATATAAGGCTTAGTGCCTATAATGCCAATATGCAGCTGCCCAAACTGGGCCTGGTGCTGTTCACTTTTGGTAACGTAAGCGCCGCCGACAGGGAATTAGGTGTATTCGCTATTAAACCAAGCGGTGTACCTTACGAGGATTTGTCGCCAGAGAAAATGGTAATCGTTGATTTTGATGGTAACACGGTTGAGGGTGATCTGCGCCCATCAAGCGATACCAAAACACACGCCGTACTTTATAAACACTGGGAAGGCATTAACGGTATTGTGCATACGCATTCAACCTACGGCACTGCCTGGGCACAGTCGCAACGTGATATCCCGATTTTTGGTACTACCCATGCAGATCATTTAACGGTTGACATTCCCTGCGCTCCACCCATGAATGATGAAATGATTAAAGGTAACTACGAGTATCAAACCGGTTTCCAGATCATGGAATGTTTTGAGGAAAAAGGCCTGGATTATAAGGAGGTTGAAATGGTGTTGGTGGGTAACCACGCGCCGTTTACCTGGGGTAAAACTGCCGAAAAGGCGGTTTACAACAGCGCCGTGCTGGAAGCCGTAGCCCAGATGGCCTACCTTACCGAGCAAATTGACAGAAGCGCCCCCCGCTTAAAAGATGCGCTGATAAAAAAACATTACGAGCGCAAACACGGACCTGATTCATATTACGGACAATAAGCATGAGAAAGATAAAAACGTTTTTAGCTCCCCTCTTGAGAGGGGGCGCGATGGATAAGAGCGGGAGCAGGGGTGTGTTATGCGCCCGGAATAACAAAAGCGATGAACACACCCCTACACCCCTCTCAAGAGAGGAATCGCACGAGCTCCGCTTTTTCTCTTTTTTCCTGCTGCTTTGTTTTTTCGCCTGCACCCGGTTATCGGCACAGGTAGCAGCTACACCGCCTATGGGCTGGAACAGCTATAACTGTTTTGGTTCGGCAGTGCATGAAGATGAAGTAAAAGCCAATGCCGATTATATGGCAGAGCATTTGAAGCAATATGGCTGGGAGTATGTGGTGGTGGATTTTTTATGGTCGTACGATAACCCTCCGGGCAGCAATATCGGCAACCCTTTCCAGTTGCGTTTACAGGATGGCTCATACGTGCCATGGTTAACTATGGATAAATGGGGCCGCCTTACACCGCAGCCTACTAAATTCCCTTCGGCTTTTGGTGGCAACGGCTTTAAACCACTGGGAGATTATATCCATAGTAAAGGTTTGAAATTTGGCATCCACGTAATGCGCGGGATCCCGAGACAAGCAGTTTGGTCAAAATCGCCGGTTAAAGGTACCAATGGCATTACTGCCGATATGGTAGCCGATACCAACTCAAAATGCCCATGGATGAACCATATGTATGGTTTGGACATGAAAAAGCCCGGCGCGCAGGAATACCTGAACTCGCTGCTGGAGCTTTATGCTTCATGGGGAGTTGATTTTATTAAGGTAGATGATCTCTCGCGCCCATACAGCAACGCCGAGGTTGAAGGATATCAAAAAGCTATTCAGCAATGCGGCCGGCCGGTTGTGCTAAGCCTTTCGCCCGGTGAAACTCCGGTTGCGCAAGCGGCTCACGCTACCAAATATGCCAATATGTGGCGCATGGCCGACGATTTTTGGGATAACTGGAAAGAGATCCTGCACATGTTTGAATACGCTAAAAGCTGGGAAGGCGTAAGCGGCCCCGGTCACTGGCCCGATTGCGATATGATCCAGATTGGCAAGCTAAGTAAACGTGGACCTGTAGGTCAGGAGCGCTTCAGCCGCTTTACCGAGGATGAGGAATATACCCACATGACCTTCTGGAGCATCTTCCGTTCGCCGCTGATGATAGGTGGTAACATGCCCGAAAATCGTGATTTTGAGTTGAAGCTGTTTACCAACGATGAGGTAATTGCCGTAAACCAAAAAGGATCGAACCCTAAGCAGTTATACAAAAAAGATGGCGCCATGATCTGGTATTCGCAGATTCCCGGCAGTAAGGATATTTATGCAGCCTTTTTCAATATTGGCGATGATGACAAATCTATTGCCCTGAATTTTAAAGAGCTTGGCCTGAAAGGTAAAGTAACTGTACGTGACCTGTGGAAAAAACAGGATGTTGGCCGGTACAGCTCAGGCTATCAGCAAAAAATTAACAAACATGGTGCGGCACTATTTAAGCTGTCGCCAAAAAACTAATCAAAATTCAATAAATTAAAATTCAATAATTCACTAACTCAATAATTCACTAATTGACATATATGATCGATCTGAAAACATTTGAAGTATGGTTCATTACCGGGAGCCAGAATTTATACGGAGAAGAAACACTGAAAAAAGTTGCCGAGCACTCACAGGAAATTGCTAAAGGTATTGATGGTGCTGCCAATATCCCCGTGCGTGTGGTGTACAAACCAGTTGTTAAATCAACCGAAGAAATCTACAACACCTTACAGCAGGCTAACGTTGCCGAAAACTGTATTGGTGTTATTGCCTGGATGCATACTTTTTCGCCTGCCAAAATGTGGATCAGGGGCTTAAGCATCCTTAAAAAACCGATGCTGCACCTGCATACCCAATATAACCGTGATATTCCATGGAGCTCAATTGATATGGATTTCATGAACCTGAACCAAAGCGCCCACGGCGACAGGGAATTCGGTTTCATGGTATCACGTATGCGCATTAACCGCAAAGTAGTTGTTGGTCACTGGCAGGATAGCGAAGTATTGAAAGACATTGAAAGCTGGAGCCGTGCAGCAGCAGGCTGGTACGACTGGCAAGGCGCTAAATTTGTTCGCTTTGGCGATAACATGCGCTTTGTTGCTGTTACCGATGGTGATAAAGTTGAGGCTGAACTGAAATTTGGTTTCGCAGTAAATACATATGGTATTGGCGATCTGGTTGCTGTTGTTGACAGCATCAGCGATGCGGAAGTTAAAGCCCTTACCGATGAGTACGAAGCTACTTATACCATGGTCGATGATCTTAAACAAGGCGGCGCAAGGTATCAGTCGGTTTATGACGCTGCCAAAATTGAACTTGGCTTACGTAAGTTTTTACAGGACGGCGGCTACAAAGGTTTCAGCGATACGTTTGAAGACCTGCACGGCATGATCCAGTTACCGGGTATTGCTTCGCAGCGCTTAATGGCCGATGGTTACGGTTTTGCCGGTGAAGGCGACTGGAAAACTGCCGCCTTAGTACGTGCATTTAAAGTAATGGGTGCCGGTTTGCCAGGCGGTAACGCTTTCATGGAAGATTATACCTACCACTTCGATCCAAACAATGCATTAGTTTTAGGCTCACACATGCTGGAGGTTGATAGCAGCTTGGCTAACGGCAAAGCAGCGTTAGAAGTACATGCTTTAGGTATTGGTGGCAAGGCTGATCCGGCGCGTTTGGTATTTAATGTAGCCGGTGGCGCTGCGCTTAATGCTTCAATTGTAGATATGGGTAACCGTTTCCGTTTAATTGTTAACGAGGTTGAAGCCATTGAGCCGGTTGAAGATCTGCCGAAATTACCGGTTGCAAGGGTGCTTTGGAAACCACTGCCCGATATGAAAACCGGTTGTGCAGCCTGGATCTATGCCGGCGGCGCGCACCATACCGCTTACAGCCAAAACCTGTCGGCCGAGCTTATCAATGATTTTGCTGATATGGCCGGCATCGAGTTTTTACGTATTGGTAAAGACACCAAACTTGATCAGCTGAGGAGCGAGATCAGGTGGAATGACGCGGCTTATAATTAGCCCCAGCCCCCTCTAAATCTCCCCCTGAAGGGAGACTTGGAAAAAAAATATAAGATAGCCGCCGCTCGGCTCTGGCCGAGTGGCAACTATTTAGCGGCCTCTGGCCGCCGGGATTGGAGTAGCAGGCCAGAGGCTCGGGATAATAGCCACTCGGCTGGGGCCGAGCGGCGGCGGCTTTTTAAAGACTTACGAAGTTTTTAAAACTTCGTAAGTCTTAAGTTCTGCGATTGTTGCGTTAGGGATAGCAGCGGATACCGGCCATGTGGCTAAGGCCTGCTCAGTATGAGCGGATAGCCCGGCCGCAGGCAACGCCATTATGAATTTGAGATTTCGGATGCGCGATTTCGGACTTGTCTGAACTCGAATTCAGAGAATTAAAGAATTTGTCGAATTAGCTTAACATGCTGTTAATGCTTTAATTTCACAAGTTCCGGTTAAAAAAAATGAGAAGAATATAAACTTAACCAATGCTTTAAAAAGCCCTCACCCTTTAGGGGAGGGTTGGGTGGGGCGCTAAACTAAATTTTAAACCAAATAATGAACAAATTTTCCACTATCGATTACGTGATCTTCGTAATCTATTTTATTGTAGTTACGAGCTACGGGTACTGGGTTTACAGCCGTAAAAAGATCAAAGGCGTATCCGATAGTCACGACTTTTTCCTGGCCGAGGGTTCACTTACCTGGTGGGCTATCGGGGCTTCGCTCATTGCTTCAAACATATCGGCCGAGCAATTTATAGGTACCAGCGGCCAGGGCTTCCAGGTTGGTTTGGCCGTTGCGGCTTACGAATGGGTTGCCGCTATTGCGCTGATTATTGTAGCAGTGTGGTTTATACCGGTATACCTTAAGAATAAGATTTTCACCATGCCGCAGTTTTTACATACGCGGTACAATGAAACGGTGAGTTTTATCATGGCCATTTTCTGGCTGTTGTTATATGTGCTGGTTAACCTAACCTCTATACTTTACCTGGGTGCTTTGGCCATCAATAACTTAATGGGTGGCGGATACCTGCACGAGATCATTATCGCGTTATCAATCTTTGCATTGTTCATTACTCTTGGCGGTATGAAGGTGATCGGTTTTACCGATGTTATACAAGTATTGGTATTGGTTGTTGGTGGTTTGGCTACCACTTATATAGCGCTTACTTTGGTGAGCGAGCATTTTGGCTTGGGCAAAGATGCCATGGCGGGCTTAAATAAAATGATGAGTGACGCGCCTGATCACTTTAAAATGATGATGGCTAAACCTAAGCCGGGCGCTCCGCAGGCAGAGATCAATAAATACCTTGCGCTGCCTGGTATTGCCATGTATTTTGCAGGCCAGTGGATTGTGAACCTCAACTACTGGGGCTGTAACCAATACATTACGCAAAGGGCTTTGGGCGCTAACCTGAAAACTGCCCGTACAGGGATCCTTTTTGCAGGTTTAATGAAACTGGCTATGCCTATTATTGTGGTATTGCCGGGTATTGCTGCTTACGTATTATACAAAAACGGTGGCTTGCAACAAGAAATGGCATCAGGCGGTCACTTTAATTCGGATAATGCTTACTCGGCTATATTGGGCTTTTTGCCAACCGGTTTAAAAGGGCTTTCGGTTGCGGCTTTAACGGCTGCTATTGTGGCTTCGCTTGCGGGTAAGGCTAATAGTATCAGTACCATTTTTACGCTCGATATTTACAAAAAACATATCAGTAAAGAAGCCAGCGAAAAGAACATGGTACTTATAGGCAGGCTTACCATTTTGGCTGCTTTGGTGTTCTCGATCATACTTACCTGGAAAGATCTTTTAGGCATAGGCGGCGAAGGCGGCTTTACCTTTATTCAGAAATACACCGGCTTTATCAGCCCGGGGATCTTCGCCATTTTCATTTTGGGTTTCTTTTGGAAACGTACCACCGGGGCCGCGGCTATTGCCGGTATTTTAACAGGCTTTGGCATGTCGGTGCTGTTCAATAACTATGCGCCAAAATTGTTTGGTAACGAAACCCTGTTGTATACGGCTTTCCCTAACGGTAAGGGCGGTTATGAAATTCCGTTCCTGATTTGTATGGGGCTGTCGTTCATGTTCACCATTATTGTGATGGTGGCTATCAGCCTTGCCGGACCGAAAGTTAATCCGAAAGCATTTGAAATTCCGCGCAGTATGTTCAAGGTTGAGAAATCAACCATGGCATTAATTGTAGTTACATTGATCCTGCTTACCATGCTTTATGCTAAATTCTGGTAAGTACAATAATTTATAAAATGAAGTTTTTTATCGACACAGCCAACCTGGCACAAATTAAAGAAGCCCACGATTTGGGTGTATTAGACGGCGTTACCACCAACCCATCATTGATGGCTAAAGAAGGTATTACCGGCCATGAAAATATCATTAACCACTACAAAGCCATTTGTGAAATTACCGATGGCGATGTAAGTGCCGAAGTTATATCAACCACTTTTGACGAGATGGTTGCCGAAGGCGAAGCGCTGGCTGCTCTTCACGAGCGCATTGTAGTAAAGCTGCCCATGATAAAAGATGGCGTAAAGGCATTAAAATACTTTAAGCAAAAAGGTATCAAAACCAATTGCACGCTGGTGTTTTCGGCGGGCCAGGCTTTACTGGCAGCTAAGGCTGGTGCTACTTATGTATCACCATTTATTGGTCGTTTGGATGATATCTCGACAGATGGTTTGCAACTGATTGAAGATATCAGGCTGATTTATGATAACTACGGTTATGAAACACAGATCCTGGCGGCTTCGGTACGTCATGCTATGCACATTGTTAACTGTGCTAAGCTTGGGGCCGATGTGATAACCGGTCCGCTGAGTGCTATTACCGCTTTGCTAAAACATCCGCTTACAGATAACGGACTTGCGCAGTTCCTGGCCGACCATGCCAAAGCTGCGGGTAATTAGTTGAAATATTTGATTTTTGAATAAGAAAGTCCCGCGCGAGGCGGGCTTTTTTTAATTAAATATTTTAAGTGTTTTTTTAACAATTATAAATTAATTTTTATACATTGGTCTCACTGATTCCCAAACCATTAGTTAAACCAATTTATTTGTTCCTGAAATTATAATAGTTAAACGGCAAAATGCTTTAAAAAGCAAGCTAACAACCTCAAATTATGAAGAATAACAAGAATTTATTAATGATGTTAAGCTGTTCGGCAGCGCTTTTTGCGGCTTGTAACGGTAATCCAAAAGCAACTGATTCAACCGTGAAAGATTCAACCTCGGTAACTACCCAGTCAATACCCGATTCGGCAAATTTTGAGGCCGATGTACAGGGACAAAAAGTTAAACTCTTTACCCTGAAAAATAACAGCGGTGCAACAGTGGCCGTTACCAATTATGGCGGCAGGCTGGTAAGCTTGCTGGTACCTGATAAAGACGGTAAAGCTACCGATGTTATTTTAGGTTACGACTCGCTGAAAAGCTATCAAAAACCAAAGGAACCGTACTTCGGTGCCATTATAGGCCGTTATGGTAACCGTATTGCCAAAGGTAAATTCACGTTGGATGGCAAAGCTTACCAATTGGATATTAACGATGGTGTGAACACCCTGCATGGCGGCTTCAACGGCTTTTACGGAAAGGTATTTTCGGCTAAGCAACTGAGCGCTTCGCAATTGGAATTTACTTATATTTCAAAAGATGGCGAAGGCGGTTATCCCGGCAATTTAACTGCAACGGTGGTTTATACCCTGGGCGATGATAACGCGCTTAAGATTGAATATAAAGCCACTACCGATAAAACTACCATTGTTAACTTAACCAATCACGCTTATTTTAACCTCAATGGCGCCGGTAATCCAACCATTACTGATAACGTACTGCAAATAAATGCCGACGCTTTTTTGCCTGTGGATACCACGCTTATCCCAACCGGAAAACTGCAGCCTGTTAAAGGCACCCCATTTGATTTTACCACTTCAAAAACCATTGGCAAAGACATTGGGATTGCCGATGAACAACTGAAAAACGGTAAGGGTTATGACCATAACTTTGTATTGAACAAACATGATCTTACTACCCCAATTGCTACCGTTAAAAGTACAGTTACCGGCATTACTATGGAGGTATTCACTGAAGAGCCCGGCTTACAATTTTACTCAGGTAATTTTTTAACCGGCGAAACCAAAGATGGCAAAGGCGGCAAAGCTTATCCTTATCGTTCGGCCTTTTGTTTGGAAACCCAGCATTTTCCTGATGCGCCAAACCAGCCGGCGTTTGCTTCAACGGTGTTAAAGCCAGGGCAAACTTACCATACGGTCACCATTTACAAATTCTCCAAATAAATAAGCGATGCTAAAAAGAGCTTTTTTAATGCTATGTGCTGCCGGTACTTTTACCGCGGTGCATGCGCAAACGCAATATACTATAGCGGCTGATAAGGTGAAGGCACACATTCAGCCTACCATGTATGGGATATTTTTTGAGGATATTAACCTTGCTGCCGATGGCGGTGTTTATGCCGAATTAGTAAAAAACCGTTCGTTTGAGTTCAATATGCCTTTGATGGGATGGAAGGAACATAAAAAGGACGGCGGCGATGGCCGTACAGAAGTAATAAACCGTGCTATTGAACGCCCGGAGAATGCGCACTTTATAAAAAGCTACATCACAAGTGATGCGGGTTTCTATGGTTTCTCTAACGAGGGCTTCCGCGGGATGGGGGTTAAGGAAGGCGAGGAATACAGCTTTTCGGTAATGGCCAAACAAGATGGCGATACCGATGTAAAACTGAACATAGAGCTGCACGGCGATAACGGTAACATTATAGGTAAAGCTGAGCTTACGCCAACTGATAAAGAATGGAACCGTTACAGCGTGAAATTTAAATCGGATGCTACAACGCAGAAAGCACAGTTGTATGTTTGGATGAGCGGCAAGGGCGTAATTGACCTCGATATGATTTCCCTGTTCCCAGAGCACACCTGGAAAAACCGCCCGGGTGGCCTGCGTGCCGACCTGGTACAGCGACTGGCTGATCTTAAGCCCGGCTTTTTACGCTTTCCCGGCGGATGCATTGTTGAAGGCCGCGAGTTGAGCAACCGCTATCAGTGGAAAAAAACTATCGGCGCGGTTGATAAACGCGAAAACATCATTAACCGCTGGAATACTGAGTTTAAGCACCGCCCAACACCTGATTATTACCAAACTTTCGGTTTGGGTTTTATGGAATATTTCATGACGGCTGAGGATATCGGGGCTTCGCCCCTGCCTATCCTGAATTGCGGTATGGCCTGCGAATTCAACACCGGCGAGCTGGTGCCTTTGGATAAACTTGATCCTTACGTACAGGACGCGCTCGACCTGATTGAGTTTGCTAATGGCGATGCCAGTACCAAATGGGGTAAGCTGCGTACCGATCTCGGTCACCCGGCACCGTTTAATTTAAAAATGATCGGTGTGGGTAATGAACAGTGGGGCCCGCAATATATCGACCGTTGGAAAATTTTCACCAAGGCCATCAAAACTAAATATCCGGATATCAAGATCGTGTCTGCTTTAGGCCCATCACCCGATGGTAAAGAGTTTGACCTGTTAAATAAAACCTTCCGCGGTTTAGGTGCCGATATTTTGGATGAGCATTATTATGCGCCTGCAAAATGGTTTAGGGATAATGCCCGCCGTTATGATAACTATGACCGTAAAGGCCCGAAGATTTTCGCCGGTGAGTACGCTGCACAAAGCAAATCCACAGTGAACCCCGATAACAAAAACAATTGGGAATGTGCATTATCTGAAGCGGCCTTCATGACCGGTTTGGAGCGTAATGCTGATGTGGTGAACATGGCATCGTACGCCCCACTTTTTGCGCATGTGGAAGGCTGGCAGTGGACACCAAACCTCATCTGGTTTGATAACCTGAAAAGCTATGCCACACCAAATTACTATGTGCAGCAATTGTTTTCGTTAAATAAAGGTACCGATGTAGTGCCGCTTACCTTAAACAATGAAGCTGTAGCCGGCCAAAATGATAGCTATGCTACTGCCTGTTTAGATAAGAATACTAATGAACTGGTGATCAAATTTGTGAACACCAGTTCATCGGCACAAAATGTAAGCTTTAAGATTACCGGCTCAAAAGGTTATCAAAAACAGGCCACGGTTACTACACTAAAAGCCGACGACAAGGATGCCGAAAATTCATTGACCGCACCTACAGCAGTTAGCCCTGTTGAAAGTACTGTTGATATTTCAGGCAATACTTTAAAGCTGGCAGTTGAGCCATATTCATTCAAAATAGTAAGGCTGAAAAACAAATAAACGTTGAAAAAGATCTTACTGATCATATCCTTATTGTTCCCGGGCATTATTAGTAATGCCCAGGAACTAAGGACTGATATATCGGTACACGACCCGGTGATGATCCGGCAGGATAGTACGTATTATATCTTCTGTACGGGTAATGGTATCGCCATGTGGTCGTCAGGAGATAGGGTACACTGGAAAGCTGAAAAACCGGTATTTGCTGCACCTCCGCAGTGGGCTGTTGACGCTATTCCCGGTTTTAAAGGGCATATCTGGGCACCGGATATTTCTTTTTACAAGGGGCTGTATTACTTGTTTTATTCTGTATCGGCCTTTGGTAAAAATACTTCGGCCATAGGCGTAGCAACTAATTCGACGTTACATACCAATGATCCGGCATATAAATGGGTTGATCATGGTAAGGTAATTCAATCCATCCCCGGCAAAACCAACTGGAATGCCATCGACCCTAATTTAATTACGGATAAAGACGGCACGCCATATTTAGTTTTTGGCTCATTTTGGGATGGCCTTAAACTGGTGAAACTGAATAAAGACCGGTTGAGCGTGGCAGAGGATATTAACAACATTCCAACCATTGCTACACGCCGAAAAGTAGCATCAGAAAACCTCCCTGCTGTTGATGGTAACCCGGTTGATGCCGGCGGTAATGCTATAGAAGCCCCATTTATTTTTAAACACGATCAATACTTTTACCTGTTTGCCTCGATAGATTATTGCTGTAAAGGGCCGAAGAGTACCTACAAAATGATTATCGGTCGTTCAAAAAACCTAAAAGGGCCATACCTGGATAAAGAGGGCATAGCCATGAACAAAGACGGGGGCAGTATCCTGCTGGCCGGCGATAAGGATTGGTACGGTGTTGGACATAACTGCGTAAGCACTTTTGATGGGGTTGATTACCTTATCTTTCACGGCTATGACGCGGCGGATAGGGGGATCTCGAAGTTAAGGATTGAGAAACTGGATTGGGTTGGCGGATGGCCGGTAGTGGGGAAGTGAATAGCGGTCTATAGTTATTGCTTTATAACTTAGCCGCCACCGCTCGGCTCCAGCCGGGTGGTAACTATCAAGCGGCCTCTGGCCGCCGAAGCTGGAGTAGCAGACCAAAGGCCTGGGAATAAAAGCCACGCGGCTGGAGCTGGGCGGCTGTTATTGTTGAACCCCGCGCAGGTTAAGCGTATTCGCCTGAACATGTTGCATTAACATTATAATATGAAAATATCACAATACTTGATTGCATTAGGCCTAACACTTGGCAGCCTGACATATGCCAATGCCACAACCTGCGATACCACTTTCCATTCGGATGGTAATCCCATCATCAGGCACAAGTATACGGCCGATCCGGCGGCTATGGTTTATAAGGATAAGGTATACCTGTACACCGGACATGATGAAGCTGCTCCCGGCCATAACGGCTATACCATGCACGACTGGACCTGCTTCACTACAACCGATATGGTGAACTGGACAGAGCATCCCTCGCCGATGAATGTTAAGGCTTTTACATGGGCTAAGGATGATGCATGGGCTTCGCAGGTGATAGAGCGGAATGGTAAGTTTTATTGGTATGTGGCTGTTGAGCATGGTACTATTCACGGTAAAGCTATCGGTGTAGCGGTATCTGACAGTCCGTTGGGGCCGTTTAAGGATGCTCGTGGCAGCGCTTTGGTTACCAATGATATGACCAAAGCCGTAAAGCATTCATGGGATGATATTGATCCGACAGTTATTATTGACAAAGACGGACAAGCCTACCTGTTTTGGGGTAACGGCATCTGCTATTATGCTAAACTGAAAAGTAACATGACCGAGCTTGACGGCGAGATTAAAACCATCACCCTGCCGCATTATACCGAAGCGCCGTGGATCCACGAGCGTAACGGCTGGTATTATTTATCTTATGCTTATGAGTTCCCCGAAAAAATAGCGTACGCTATGAGCAGGAGTATCAATGGCCCGTGGGAATATAAAGGAATCATTAACGAAATAGCTGGAAATTCTAATACCAATCACCAGGCTATAATAGAGTTTAAAGGCAAATGGTATTTTATATATCATAACGGCGCGCTGGTACCAGATGCCGGTAGTTTTCACCGCTCGGTTTGTATCGATTATTTGTACTACAATAAAGATGGCAGCATTAAGCGGGTGGTAATGACCAGCGAAGGGGTTAAGCCGGCGAAATAATTATTCCTACTCAAGCCTTCCCTCGGTAGGGAGGGCTTTAAAGCTTTCCTTGCATAATAGTTCAAAGAGAATTATTTCGGTTGATAAATACATAATTTAACGGAGGGTAATTTTACCAAATATTTTACTGATATTGCGGCGCTGATGCGATGTTGCCTGAAAACCAGTAGGCTATACATTGTTTCGGCACAAAAACCAATTATAACGAGATATGACAATCAAGAATGTTTACTTATTACTTGCCGGACTTTTATTGGCCGGTTTTACTTCATGCAAAAAGAAAGAAGTTTTGCCGGGCAATTCCGGGAACGTTCCCGGTGATGCGGTGGTGAACACCGGGAAGGCGCTGCCGGCGGGTGCAAAAGATGGGGTTACCTTTATCAACTCGGGTAAATCGGTAATTTTTAACCTGTATGCACCGGGCAAAAAATCAGTATCGGTAATAGGTGATTTTAACGGTTGGGATGTGAATGACACCAAAGCCGTTATGAACAACACACCCGATGGTAAACGCTGGTGGCTGCAAATTGATAACATCGACCCATCTACCGAATATGGCTACCAGTTTTATATAGATAAATCATTAAAAGTGGCCGATCCGTATACCGAAAAGGTGCTTGATCCTGATAACGATTCATACATTTCTGCAGATACCTATCCTAACTTAAAAAAATATCCAACCGGGAAAACTACCGGTAATGTAAGCGTTTTTCAGGCCAATCAGCCAGCTTATACCTGGAAAAATAACAGCTTTACCCGCCCCGATAAAAAGAACCTGGTTATTTATGAATTATTGGTACGTGATTTTATTGATGCACATAATTATCAAACCCTTACAGATACGCTGAAGTATCTCTCCAACCTGGGTGTTAATGCTATTGAACTGATGCCTTTTAATGAGTTTGAAGGTAATCTTTCATGGGGGTATAACCCGTCTTTTTATTTTGCGCCTGATAAATACTACGGTACCAAAAACGCATTGAAAGCTTTTATTGATGAGTGCCACTCGCGGGGTATAGCGGTGATCCAGGATATGGTGCTTAATCATTCCTTTGGCCAATCGCCAATGGTACAGATGTATTTTAATACAACAGCAGGCAAACCTGCGGCCAACAATCCCTGGTATAATGTGGATCCAACGCATCCTTACAATGTAGGTTACCAGTTTAACCATGAAAGCGCCGACACTAAATATTTTGTAAAAAATGTGCTCAAATTCTGGATGACGGAGTATAAGATCGATGGTTTCCGCTTCGACCTTTCAAAAGGTTTTACCCAGGTTAACTATGGCACGTCTGATGCAGCCGTGAACGCATGGAGCCAATATGATGACAGTCGCGTAGCCATCTGGAAAGATTATAACAACTACATCAAAAGCATCGATAATAATAATTTCTACGTAATACTGGAACATTTTGCGGCTAACCAGGAAGAAAAAGAGCTGGCCGGCGAAGGCATGATGCTTTGGAACAACCTGAACTATAATGCCAACGAAGCTACTATGGGCTGGCTGACCAACTCCAATTTTCAGGGTTTGTTTTATGATCAGCATACGTTTACGCAGCCGTATAACCTGGTGGGCTACTTTGAAAGCCATGATGAGGAACGCCTGCAGTTTAAGAATGAAAGTTATGGCAATGCGGTTGGCAGCTACAATGTAAAAGATAAAAACACAGGTTTGGCGCGCGAAGAAATGGCAGCCGCGTTCCTGTTCTCGGTTCCGGGACCTAAGATGCTGTGGCAGTTTGGCGAGCTCGGTTACGATGTAAGTATTAACCAGGGCGGCCGCACCGGCAATAAACCCATCTACTGGAACTATAATACCGATCCAAACAGGAGGCATTTATACAGCATTTACTCAAAAATGATTAAGATGAAAGAAAAGAACGCTGTATTTGCCTCAACCAATTATACGTACGGCCTCGGTGGTGCAATTAAAACTATACAATTAAAAGATGCCAGCGCGAATGTTGAGGTGGTAGGCAATTTTGACGTGGTGCCGCAAACCGGCAGCATCGGCTTCCCGGCTACCGGAACCTGGTATGATAACATTAGCAAAACCAGTATCAATGTAACATCATTGCCATATTCTATGACGCTGCAACCCGGCGAATATCATGTTTACAGCAGTGTGGCATTGCAGCAGTAATTAGGTTAAAATATTAAGAATTAAAGGTTTCCGTGGCGACGGGTAACCCGGTTTTTAGGGAGTAGGTTTTGATGGTGGATTATACTGCTGAAACAATAAATGTGTAATTGCCTTATTTTTAATTAATTGTTAACATATTAATGCATACCTTTGCAACTTAAATAAAAATATAATGCAAGGAACAGTAAAATTCTTTAATGAAACTAAAGGCTTCGGATTTATTACACCAACTGATGGCGGTGCAGAAGTTTTTGTACACGTGTCAGGTCTTGTTGACTCTATCCGTGAAAACGATAGCGTTACCTACGATGTAGAGCAAGGCAGAAAAGGCCCAAATGCGGTAAATGTAAAAGTAGCTTAAACTATTAATTATATAAAAATCGTGTAGCATCTGTTCAGCAATGGGCAGATGCTTTTTTTATGAATAAAAAAGCCTAACGCATGCATTCCGTTAGGCTATGATTATCTTTCGATCCGAGGTACGCTTAAGATGGGTTTACCATCTGCACTAAAGCATCAATAAACTTAGGGGCATCATTCAAACTCTCAACCAGTTGCACATGCTCACCGCCAAGCGCCCTAAACTCGTCACCATATTCGGTAGTTACTTCATATACGGTTTCAAGGCAGTCGGCTACAAAGGCGGGGCAAAATACCAGGAGGCGCTTTTTACCTTCGCCGGCCAGTTTGGCTACAATTTCGCTGGTGTAAGGCTGCACCCATGGGTCGTTGCCCAGGCGCGATTGAAAGCAGATGGTATATTTCTCTTTCGGAATGCCCATTTTTTCAGCTATCAGTTTCGCAGTATGATGTGATTGTGCCGAATAGCAAAACCTGTTGGCATCAGTAAGCGTTTCACAGCAGCCGGCCGATTTAAGGCAGTGGTTATGCGTATGGTCGGCTTTAATCAGCTGCCTTTGCGGCAGTCCGTGAAAGCTAAATAAAACGTGATCGTAGGTATCCGGGTTATATTTTTGAGCGTTATCAGCAAAAGTTTCAATCATCAGCTCATTATCATGGAAAGAGTTGATGAACGTAATATTTGGCGATGTTGGCCATTTACCAACAATGTCCATCACTTTTTCATAAACAGACCCCGTGCTGGCCGAAGCATATTGCGGAAACAAAGGGATTACCTGGATACTTTCAACGAGGGCTGCCTTAAGTTTCTCCAAAGCCGATTCGATAGAAGGGTTTTGGTAACGCATAGCCAGCTCAACCATATAGTTATCGCCAAGGCGCTGTTGCAAGGCCTGCTGTTGTAAAACGCTGTAATGTAACAGTGGTGAGCCTGTTTTAGGGTCCCAGATGGCCTGGTACAATTTGGCCGATTTAGGTGCCCTGAACGGAACAATAAGGCCTTTAACTAAAAGGGTACGTGAAATGGCCCCGATATCAATGACCCGCGGATCCATCAAAAATTCATTCAAATAACGCTTTACATCTGCTGTGCTGGGGCTATCCGGGGTGCCCAGGTTAACCAGTAAAATTCCTTTTTTAGCCATAACTGTAGGCGCAAAAATAGCAAAAAATGCCCCGTAAGTTATGACGGTGGTCACAATTTACAAATAAATGAGGTGTAAGATTTATTTATTCCCTGTCACATATACTCCCGTTATTATAGGGGACGAAGCAATCCCCAGCTTTTGCAGGGAGATTTGCACGATTACCTGTCCGTTTGAGGGGATTGTTGGTGTTTTTATCGTGGTGTGGTTGTAAGGTGTTGATTATTAATTGTTTTTAAACGGGTTTCATGGTATGGGCGTTGCCTGCGGCCCGGGCTTTACGCTGCAAATCCTCGCCTTGCCTGTACGCACTAAGGCCTGCACAAGGCTGTGGGTTTTCCGCTGCAATCTAACGCTGCCTGCGCAACAACCCTAAAAATATATTTTTATACGTCATTACGATTTTTTCCGGGCTTAATAATGGATACGATGATGAACTGCGGGTTATGGCTTGATTAATCTCTGCTTTTCGGCAACGGAGCTTTCCACAAGCTCCACCATGGTACGCCCGGCGATTCATGGTGCTCATAATGATAGCCAAAAAAATAGCAGCTAAAAAATGCAGCCAAATGATTACGGCGCTGGCTCCGGGCAAAGTGCCGGTTATCGTGTTCGCCTTTATGGGGCTGATATGTACCGAAGTAAAATAACTGTAATGTGCTCAGCAATGATGGTACAACCCAAAACATAATCAGGTTTGGCTGTGGGATCCAGATCTTCAGGATATTAAATACAACAGCCATCACTACAATTTGCCATATGGACAGGTAATTGCGGATAAATTGTACATACCATGCAAAAAAGCTGCCCTGATGATAATCCGGATCTTCATGGGTATGTACGTGGCTATGGTGCCTGTGGTGTTTAGTGTACAATTGCGGGTACCAGAACGAGGCATATAGGAAAGTGCTGAGGTAACCCACAAAGTTATTTAAGCCCTTATCAGGCGAAACTGTACCATGCATAGCATCATGTGCGGTGATGAACAGCCCGGTATAAAGGTGCATCTGCACCAGCATCAGTACATAAACAAGAGGATTGCTGAAGCTGAAATGCCACTGCATCAGTAATGTAATGCTTGTTGCCCAGCAGCCAATTACCAGTGCGGCCACAACTAAACCAATATTTGACGGACTTTTTTGCATGTTACCTATTACAGCAAAAAGCGTGCTGTTAAAAGCTTTCTATAGCGGCTTTTACTTTCTGCATCAGCCACATCGGGGTTGATGTTGCACCGGCAATACCAATGGTATCATTTGGCGCAAACATGTTTTTATCCAGCTCGTCGGTTGAGGATATGAAGTAAGTATTGGGATTGTGCTTGCGGCATACTTCATACAACACCTTACCGTTTGATGATTTTTTGCCCGATACAAAAACAATCTTATCAAAGCGCGTTGCAAATTTGGGCAGGTCTTTATCCCGGTTACTTACCTGGCGGCAAATAGTATCATTAGCCTTAAGGGCATAGCCACGTGAAATAAGCTCGTCTTTCACCGAGTAGAATTTATCCATACTCTTGGTGGTTTGGCTATACAGCGTAATGTTATGCGGCAGTTCTACATTGTCCAGCTCGGCAATATCCTGGAAAACTATCGCCTCATTATTGGTTTGTCCCTGCAGGCCAACCACTTCTGCATGACCGTGCTTGCCAAAAATCAGGATCTTCTCGTTCGAGTCGTATGATGTTTTGATGCGGTTTTGCAGTTTAAGCACTACCGGGCATGAGGCATCAATAAGGGTGATATTATTCTCTAAAGCCGTACGGTAGGTGTCGGGAGCTTCACCATGGGCACGGATGAGCACTTTTTCATTATGGAGATCTTTAAGCTGGCCGTGCTCAATGATGCGCAGGCCTTTTGCTTTCAGGCGTTCAACCTCTTCGTCATTATGCACAATATCGCCAAGGCAGTACAGGTAGCCATCCTCTTCTAAAATCTCTTCGGCCATATCAATGGCATAAACCACCCCAAAGCAAAAGCCCGAATCCTGGTCAATAGTAACCTTTAACTGATAATCTCCCATGGTGCTGCAAATTTACGGCAAAAATAACGTTGATTGTAATGATTGCGTTGATTTTGATGATCTTTGGTAGTCAACTTTATTTGTTGTAGTTATTAAAGGGATTGGATGCCTGGAAACTCCTTACCTATACTATTGTAATAAGCTCTTACCTTCCGACGCCAACTACTTCTCGCAGACGGCCAGTTTTTTTGTCCCTCAATAAAATCAATACGGGGGTTGGAATGCCCTGGTCTGGAGTTGCTACCTTTTGGCGGTTGTTCAAATTTTAATAATAGCCCGGGATCATTTATGGGATCAAAATCCCCATCCTGGTCAAATATAGTTTTGTGTTCATTGCTATTATATAACTCTCTTCTACGCGTAAGTAGGTTCATCAATTCATTTAAAGAGACGTGATCGGTAATATAATCAAGGTCATAAATATCTTTGTGATTTGCCCTGCTTGATGCGGTTATTAATTTTAATGGCCCAATATCAATTAGGCTCATAACCTTAACGTTGTTAATAATTTCAGGAGTGTTATAAACCTGCATATTCTGCAATATTTCTACTTTAATTGCTGTATCGTCTCTGCGAATAAAAAAACGTTGAAACAAAAACTGGTCATTTATATCACATGGATAGTCTATCGCAAAAACGGCTTCTCCGTAAAAAGCTTCAACTTCCTTTCTGATCAATTCATACCCAATTTTGCCTATAATACCCGGAAAGAAAAAATCAATATCATTAGACACCCGGTGGCTAAAACGGATGGCCAGGCTGGTACCGCCACCTAAAACACTTGCCTTTAGCGAAGGCAGTTGTTGAAGCTCGCAAATGGTTTTAAATAAATTATCATCAACAGCCTTCATTGGGCAAATCGTAAAAACTGTTTAATGTGGTAACGGCGTGCAACCAGCAAGCAAACCTGATTACTCACTTTTTCTTTGGTGGCTTTTAATTCACGTGCAATAACTGCTTTGGGATAAATAGCTTCGAGCCTTAATATATCATCTGCAAAAGTTGATGAGGTAGTTGCCATCAATGCCCTCGGAATGATGAGATCTTGATCATGATTGATATCAAGAGATGCGATGTCCACGTCCCAAAATAAATACTTAGGAAATATTTCTTGAATGTGTATATCCTTTTTCATCTTAAACAAAGATACAAAATCAGTTATTGATTAATGACCAGCTTAATACACCAAATTCAAAACAGCAAAAAACACAAACTGTGCAATCAGTAATGCCGGGCTAACAATGCTTTGGCGTTTAAATTTAAACTGCTCAAATATAAAAAGCAGCAATGCACTCAACACAAACCAGCAAACATAGTTTTTAAACGGAACGCTGGCATCCAGCCAGTGCCAGTAATCAAAATGTATGGCAACAGGCTCAATCAGTACATCGAGCAAGGTGAGGATCGTAGCTCCTGAAAGTATTCTTACTAATGTACTTTTTAGGCGGCTTCGCTGCAAGGTAATGCCTGCGGCATAGACCAGCAGGAACCAATTTACCCCAATCATCAGGGGAATTTCAAATAGTTTGATACCAAGTGTTCGGCCATACTGATAATGCCCGAAGAGCCAACCGGTATGTACACCGATATATTCGGCCAGGAAGCCGATCACGAAGGTGGTCAATGCAAACAGCAGAAATCTGCTGTCAAAATTGTCATAACTATAAACGATAATCCCAAGCATCAATAGTAAATGCCATGGTACCAGGGTTATAAATAATACGGTTAATGAGGGGATAATAAAGCCTGCCAACCCCACCAAATGAAACAGGAAAATAACTATGATACAGATCCTGTTTTTTGCCCGGACAGAATTATCGGATGCTATGGGTTTCAAATTTTTCGCCCTTTCCACACCGTGGTTTTGGTGAGATACCTTTGGATGGATAAAACAGCTACCACGAGCAGGCTAAACATTTGAGCAGGATGTAAAAGGATGTTATACTCCGCTTTTTGACCGGCCGAAAGGGAGATCATGATCCGTGTAAGAAAAATCAGGCCTGCGGTAAAAAGTATCAGCGGCATGTTCAGGGTTGTCAGGATAATCAGCGGACCGGCAATAGTGATGGTAATGTACACCAAAAAACCAATGATGCTGTAGTTAAACGCCGCCAGGAAATTTTTACTGAACCCGTTTATAGCTTCGCCATAGCCCCGGTACATGCGGCAGCTGATCATGCCGTTGGCCAGCAGTGCCTCACCATTATAACGCTCCGCTTTTATGAGGCGCATGATCTCCACATCTTCCACCACCTTGTTTTTTACCGCTTTGTGCCATTGGTGTTTATGATAAATGGCAGCATCAAACAACATAAACTGACCGCTGGCGGCCGCTACTGAGGCGTTTTTTAATATATATACCAGGCGTAAAGGAAGCAGGTTTAGCAATATGAAATGCATAAGAGGCACTACCAGGTTCTCGCCGAGGGTAAGCATGGTTTGATTGCTAAACAGGCTTAATAAACCCAGTTGGTGCAAATGCATGCGGTGTACCGCGCTGTTGATAAGGCGGTTACTAACTTGTTCGTCGGCATCCAAAAACAGCAGATATTTACCATCGGCCTGTTTAGCCATTTGGTGGCAGGCGTAATTTTTTCCCATCCAGCCATCAGGCAATTTACCTCCCTTTAACACCCTGAAGTGAGGGTGCCCGGCGGCAAATTCAGTACAAACCTGGTAAGTATCATCGCTTGAATCATCGTCATAAATAATAACCTCGTAGTTGTTATAATCTTGCTGATGGATGGAATTTAACAGGGTTAATATGTTTTCGGCTTCGTTTCGTGCGGGGATCAGGATAGAAACTTTATCCGAATAATACCGCCCTATATGGGGCAGTTTAGGGTTGGAGATGTAATTGAATAGCGTTACCGCAAACCTGAGTATGATAAAAAAGAGGGTTATTAATATAGCTATGGTCACTTTTTATATATCAAATTCGGTTTGCAGTGCTTTGGAGGCTTCATAATGCCTTTGGTAAGCTTCTTGTAATTTACTTATGCTTTTACCGGTGTAATTTTCTGGTTCGCTTTTTAAATAAACGGTTGCCGCCGGCTTTTTATGTTTAAAGTACTGAATAAAAGTTGAAGCAAAAACGAGCTGGAAATTCCCGTTTGCTTTTTCAATGATTCTCATAACCCCTTTTTCAAAGTTTATGCCGGTAACAAAGTTAGCATACAGTTTGCCCTGTGGAAACATCAAAACCAAATTTGCCGGATCGGTAAGCAATCCGGCCGCATAGTCAAGTGATTGGATGATACTTTTTGAATCTTTTTTTACTGAAAAAGCACCCACATATTTCAGGAAGCGCTCGCTACGGGCAGTCTCTTCCAGGATCATGACATGTAGCCTTTTCTTTAGCAATTTATCGTTTACGCAGTATAATATCAACCCATCCCAGAAACTAAAATGGTTGCCTATCAGCAGCACCGATTTGTTTTTATCAATCACAATATCGTTAAACAATAGTTCATGAAACGTTTTGCCAACTATCCATTTAATATAATAATGGACAATACGGGTCATGAAAAAGTTTTCTTTATTGCGGATCATATTTTACACGAATGTATTGCATGTCGGCGACAATTTTATCGAATTACACGAATTAAAGAGTTTGCACGAATGCTTTGTATATTGGTTATAATTTTATCGAATTACACGAATTTTGATGATGGCTTATCAAATGTAATTGGCGTCATTCGATATAATTCGGGAAATTAGTGTCAATTAATTAGTGCTCCATATTGATCTGGTTCTTCAACGCTTGCTGATGCGCGTTATTAATGTTCTCCTTTAACTGCTCAAAAGTAAGTTCGCCGGCAACGCCTAAATCAAACAAATGAACATAGGCGCGGGGCTTCAGGCTTTCAAAGTAATCGATCAGGGTACAATGATAAACCACCTGGCAGGGGCCTTTTATCTGTCGCATCAGTTTATAAACACCGGTTTCAACACGTATATGCGTTTCATGGTTTGAATAGAGCTCGCCCTGCGGAAATATCACGATGAGGTTATCAGGATCATTTAATATCCCGGCCGAGTAACTGAGCGAGTCGAGTATTGCCCTTGACCCTTTTTGAATAGAGTAAGCACCAATGTACCGAAAATAACGATGCTGATCGAACTGGTCCTGCTGCATCATAATGTAGAATTGCTTTTTGAGATCATAAACAGCTGTCCGGTTAGCAATGAAACCATCCCACCAGCTGAAATGATTGGTCAAAAGCAATATTGAATGGCCCGGGCGTGGCTCAAAGGGCTGTACATTAACCTCTTTAAAATTACGGCCGATCCACCATTTTACGCAACGGATGAATAGTTTACTCCAAAATTTCTTTTTACGCGAAGGTACCATGTTTATTTAACTAAATACTCGTCAAGTGCCTTTGTAACCAACCAGTGCCCAAGTTCAATTTCATGCACTTCGGCATTATGGAGCATTCCTAAAAATGGCATTGCCGCCGATTTAGGGAAAAGTTTATCATGCCTGCCAAATATCAGCAAACATTTAATTTTATGCTGATTGATTAGTTGTGCTACTTTCTGCACATCAGGCTTTAACTGCCTGATCAAATTTAGGGTATA
Source organism: uncultured Mucilaginibacter sp. (assembly GCA_966212355.1). Taxonomy (GTDB): domain Bacteria; phylum Bacteroidota; class Bacteroidia; order Sphingobacteriales; family Sphingobacteriaceae; genus Mucilaginibacter. Next base: position 40,033 of record CBIHRB010000028.1, on the reverse strand, counting down.
ATAGGTGTCAAGCCGTTTTTGTTCGGTATCAATTTCATTATAAGCTATGCTGTAAAGGCTTTCGTCAATAGCGCCAACGGTTTTCATGCTTTTAACTAAAAAAGGTGCCAGCCATTTGCTTTTTGTAGCCGTACGGAAAATTGCGCGTCCAAGCTTATTATGTAATATAAAATGAAAGCCTTTAAATACAGCCAGGCCATCAGGGGCCATTAAAATGATATCATCAATCATATCGGCATATTCTTCAACCAATATCAGGGCCAGATTGGCGCCTATAGAATAGCCCATTACCGAAAAACGTTGCCGGCCGTAAAGCTTAAACCATTCTTCCATGTAGCTGCGTACCATGGTTTTGGGCATCCCGGCCACGATCTGTCGTTCTGTCCAGCCATCCAGCCTGCTTTCGCCATGAAAAAAGTGATCGAAACCATAGATATGATATTGGGGTAGGATAGACTGATCAAGTACATGAAACTGCTTCCCTGTCATGCCATAGCCATGAAAGGCCAGCAGCGGCTTTTGACCGGTACCATACTCGTGAAAATGTGCTTTGCCCAAGCCGGGCAGATGTAAAAACCCCATTAAGGCAATATTAAGAATTTATCGCTTTTGTACAGTAAACAACCATTTTTTGTTTTGAATGATGGAATAGTCTTTTTATAAAATTGTCATTTCGATGAACGGCGGAGGTGGCGAAGCGGGGCGCGAAGAGAAGTCTTCTGCTTCCTGCAAATCCACCATACATGGTTTACTTACCGGGTGTACAAGATTTCTCACCCGTTCCTCATATGATAAATGACATTTTTTTATTTATCGATATACTTCATGATCATGTCCGTAGCCCCTACGTTTTCCTTCACATAATTAAATACCTTTTTACGGGTAATATTATAAAACGCCTCGTCATTAACCAGTGTGCCAACAATATCTTTTAATTCTGTTTCATTGCAGATGCTAAAACCGGCTTTAATGGCTATAAGTTCCTTGGCTTCGTTAAATTTCTGATAATTAGGGCCAAAAATAACCGGCAGACCGAACGCGGCTGCCTCCAGGGTATTATGAATTCCCACACCAAAGCCGCCACCTATGTAAGCAACGTCGGCATAAGCATAAAGCGATGAAAGCATGCCAATATTATCTATCACCAGCGATTGAAGATTGTTAGATGTAAGCGATTGGTTAATAAAATCTCCGGACTTCAAACCTTCAGCTTCGGTTTTTAGCTGTGAAAACGTGATGGCTTTTCCTTCCGGAAGCAACTCTATTAAGTTATTAATCTTTTCTTCTGGTATTTCATGCGGAGCGAAGATGAATTTCCAGTCGGGATATTGGATTACCAGTTTAGCCAGGAGGGCTTCATCTTGCGGCCAGGTGCTGCCCGCGATAAACAGTTTGTGTCCGTTTTTAAATTCTTCAATCAGGGGCAATTGTTTAGGATTTTGTGCATTTGCCCAAACGCGGTCAAAACGGGTGTCACCACTCACCGATGTATTGGTAATGCCTATGTTTTCCAATAGCTGCTTAGAGCTGTTATCCTGTAAAAAAAAGTGGCTTACCAGGCTTAATATTTTGCGGTTAAAACCGCCATACCATTTAAAAAATACCTGTTCGGGCCTGAAGATGCCTGATACGATATACAGGGGGATGTTACGCTTGTTTGCTTCATTAAAAAAATGGAACCAGTACTCGTATTTAGTAAAAATGACAATTTCGGGGTTAATAGCATCAATAAACCTGCGGGCGTTTCGGGCGGTATCCAAAGGCAGGTAGTAAACATAGTCGGCCAATGGGGTGTTTTTCCTGATCTCATATCCCGAAGGAGAAAAAAAGGTGATTACTATTTTCTTTACGGGATGTAAATTTCTCATAGCTTCCAGTATGGGCCTTCCTTGCTCAAATTCGCCAAGTGAAGCAAAATGAAACCAAACACTGCTATCCATACGTACAAAAACAATGTTTTTACGTCCTGCAATCCAAAGTTTTGCCTTATTGTTAAATAGCGAGGCAAAACGGATAAAAAGGGAATATAATTTGATACCTATATTATATAATAACATCAATTTTAACGCTGAATGATTATCTTAGCCGGGCATAAAAGTAATAACAATAATTACAATATTAGTTTTATGGCCCGCCCGGTGCTATAATAAGCTGGTTATATGGTTGATCATACAAATATTGCTAACCTTAATTTAAAACACATTTAACACTATGAAAATTGCAGTAATTGGCACAGGCTATGTGGGCCTGGTAACGGGAACTTGTTTAGCCGAAACGGGAAATGAAGTAACCTGTGTGGATATTGTGGAAGAAAAAGTAAACAAGATGCGGAATGGCGAGATGCCGATCTATGAACCGGGTCTTGATATTTTATTTCTGCGTAACATTAAACAGGAAAGACTAACCTTTACCACCAACCTTGCCGAAGCAATAGCCCCGGCCAAAGTGATCTTTTTGGCCTTACCAACGCCTCCGGGCGCCGATGGGGCAGCCGATTTGAGCTATGTGCTTGGCGCTGCCAAAGATATAGCCAAACTGATCACCGAATATAAAGTGATCGTAACCAAATCAACGGTACCGGTAGGTACGGCGGATAAGGTAACCGCAGTGATGAAAGCCAATACCGATGTTCCGTTTGCGGTGGTATCCAACCCCGAGTTTTTACGCGAAGGCGTAGCTGTAGAAGACTTCATGAAACCGGATAGGGTAGTGATCGGTACAACGGATGAAAAAGCTCGCCAGGTAATGGGCGATTTATATGCACCCTACGTGCGTCAGGGCAACCCTATATTATACATGGACGAACGCTCATCCGAGCTAACCAAATATGCAGCCAACTCATTTTTAGCCACCAAGATCACGTTCATGAACGAGATTGCCAACATGTGCGAGCTGGTAGGGGCTGATGTTGATATGGTACGCAAGGGGGTAGGGGCAGATGGCCGCATTGGCAAACGCTTCCTCTTCCCGGGTGTAGGTTATGGAGGCAGCTGTTTTCCTAAAGATGTGCAGGCCTTGTCCAAAGCAGCCGAAGAAAACAAATACGACTTCAAGATACTGAACTCGGTGATGGAAGTGAACGAAACTCAGAAGAAACGACTGGTGGTTAAAATGCGCGAATATTATGGTGAAGGCGGACTGAAAGGAAAACATTTTGCCCTGTGGGGACTGGCTTTTAAACCGGAGACCGACGATATCCGCGAAGCACCGGCACTGTACATTATCGATGAGCTATTAGCAGCCGGGGCAACAGTAACCGCCTACGACCCGGAAGGCATGCCAAACGTTAAAAAACTACTTGGCGATAAGATAAGTTATGCTACCAACCGGTACAATGCCCTTGAAGATGCAGATGCCCTGCTGATCGTGACAGAATGGCCGGTATTCCGCACGCCGGATTTTGACTTTATGAAGGAAAAGCTGAAGTCGCCGGTTATTTTTGACGGACGCAACCTGTATGACCTGGACAGGATGAAAGATTATGGATTTTATTATAACAGTATAGGCCGTAAGATAGTAGCAATATGACAGCAAGAAAAAGGATCCTGATTACGGGAGCGGCCGGTTTTTTAGGCTCGCACCTGTGCGACAGGTTTATTAAGGAAGATTATCATGTGATCGGGATGGATAACCTGATCACCGGCGATTTGAGGAATATAGAACATTTGTTCAAACTGGAGAACTTTGAGTTTTATAACCATGACGTATCCAAGTTTGTTTATGTACCGGGCGAACTGCACTATATCCTGCATTTTGCCTCACCGGCCAGCCCGATAGATTATCTGAAAATTCCGATCCAGACATTGAAAGTAGGCTCACTGGGGACCCATAACCTGCTGGGACTGGCCCGAAACAAGAAGGCACGGATGCTGATCGCCTCGACCTCGGAAGTATACGGCGACCCGAACATCAACCCTCAGCCAGAGGAATATTGGGGTAATGTAAACCCGGTAGGCCCGAGAGGGGTGTATGATGAAGCCAAAAGGTTTCAGGAAGCTATTACCATGGCTTACCATACCTTCCACGGGCTGGAAACCAGGATCGTTAGGATTTTCAATACTTATGGCCCAAGGATGCGACTGAACGACGGAAGGGTATTACCGGCTTTTATAGGGCAGGCACTGCGGGGCGAACCGCTGACGATGTTTGGCGACGGCTCACAAACACGGTCGTTTTGCTATGTAGATGACCTGATAGAAGGGATCTACAGATTACTGCACAGCGATTACGCCCAGCCTGTGAACATCGGCAATCCGGATGAAATCACGATAAAACAATTTGGCGAGGAGATCATTAAACTAACGGGCACCAACCAGGAGCTGATCAGCCTGCCTTTGCCAACGGACGATCCGAAGCAACGCCGCCCGGATATTACCAAGGCCAAAGCCATATTGGGCTGGGAGCCAAAAGTATCCAGGAGTGAAGGTTTGAAGATCACCTTAGAATACTTCAAATCATTACCCGAACACGAAATAAACCATAAAGACTTTACTTATTACAATAAGTAAGGGTAACGAGGCCGGAAATTAATTTTTTTGGCCTTTTTTATAATATAAAAGCGGATGAATTGTCACAATCTGCTTACTTTGCCAAACATTCAAATATACTCTTTATTTAAACCATGAAAATATTAGTAACAGGCGGTTTGGGTTTTATTGGTTCGCACACCGTTGTTGAGCTGGTTAACGCGGGGTATGACCCCATTATCGTTGACGACCTGTCGAACTCCGACCCTAAAATATTAGATCAGCTTACAAAGATCTTAGGCTTTACCCCGGTATTTCATAAGCTTGATCTTTGCGATGAAGCCGCCGTTAGGTCACTTGCACTTGCCGAACCCGAAATAGGTGGGATCATCCACTTCGCAGCCTTTAAAGCAGTGGGCGAATCGGTAAAAAAACCAATGAAATATTACCGGAATAATTTTTATTCGCTTATTAACCTGCTCGAAGCTTATTACGGTAAGGCTATTAATTTTGTATTTTCATCAAGCTGTACAGTTTACGGACAGCCCGAAAAATTACCCGTTACAGAGGATGCCCCGGTACAACCCGCACAGTCGCCATATGGTAACACCAAGCAAATAGCCGAAGAAATTTTGGTTGATATGGTAAATTCCGGCAGCGATTATAAAGTGATATCGCTACGTTATTTTAACCCGGTGGGTGCCCATGAGTCTGCTTTGATTGGAGAGTTGCCAATAGGCGTGCCACAAAACCTGGTGCCTTTTATTACACAAACTGCCATAGGCAAACGCGAAAAAATAACCGTTTTTGGCAATGATTATAATACGCCTGATGGTAGCTGCATCCGCGATTATATTCACGTAGTTGATTTGGCGAAAGCCCACGTAGCCGCGTTAAGGCTTGCCGAAAAAGACGAATTTAAAGGTTATGATGTATTTAACCTGGGCACAGGCAATGGCACTTCAGTGTTGGAAGTAATTCATGCTTTTGAAAGTACAACAGGCGAAAAACTGAACTATGAAATTGGCCCGCGCCGTGAAGGTGACGTAGAGCAGGTTTGGGGCGATGTTACTAAATCATCAACCAAGCTTGGCTGGACAGCCGAACTGGGTATTGGCGAAATGATGTCGTCGGCCTGGGCGTGGGAAAAATATATTGCTCAAAATCCGTTCAATTAATATCAACAGCAGGGAATGAAAAAGATCATTATAACAGGGGGCGCTGGTTTTATTGGTTCACATGTAGTGCGCAGGTTTGTGAAAAACTATCCTGATTACAGCATTGTTAATTTAGATAAGCTTACTTATGCGGGTAACCTGGCCAATTTAAAGGATATTGAAAATGAACCTAATTATAAGTTCGTAAAGGGAGATATTGTTGATATTGCTTTTATTAATGAACTTTTTGCGGCTGAAAATCCAGATGCGGTGATCCATCTTGCTGCCGAGTCTCACGTAGACCGGTCTATCACTAACCCCCTTGATTTTGTGATGACCAATGTGGTAGGCACGGTAAATTTGTTGAATACCGCCCGCGAGCATTGGAAAGGAAAATATGATCAAACCCGTTTTTATCATGTTTCTACCGACGAGGTATACGGTACGCTTGGTGAAGACGGCATGTTTACCGAAGAAACCGCCTATGATCCGCATTCGCCATACTCGGCGTCAAAGGCAGGTTCTGATCATTTTGTGCGGGCCTACCAGGATACTTATGGTATGGATACCGTTATATCAAATTGCTCAAACAATTACGGATCATTCCATTTTCCGGAAAAACTCATTCCGCTGGCAATTAATAATATCAAGCAAAGTAAACCTGTACCGGTATATGGTAAGGGCGAAAATATCCGCGACTGGCTTTGGGTTGAAGACCATGCGCGGGCAATTGATGTAATATTTCATAATGCCAAATCGGGCTCAACCTATAATATAGGTGGGCATAACGAATGGAAAAATATCGACCTGATCAAATTGCTTTGCAGTATATTGGACAAAAAATTAGGCAGAGCTGAGGGAGAATCGGCCAAGCTGATCACTTTTGTGACAGACAGGGCCGGGCACGACCTGAGATATGCTATCGATGCAACCAAATTAAAAAACGATTTAGGTTGGGTGCCGGGCATAACTTTTGAGGAAGGTTTGGAAAAAACAGTTGATTGGTACCTGGCTAATGAAGATTGGCTTAATGATGTAACATCGGGACATTACCAGCAATATTACAACAGTCAGTATAACGATAGATAAAAAATGTTCGGGCTTTTTAAGAAGAAGAAGGCAGTAAGGGAATCAAAACTCAGCTATGAGGGAATCATGGTTGATATGCACTCGCATGTGTTACCGGGAATTGACGATGGCGCTAAAACGCCTGAAGACTCGGTAGAATTGATAAAAAAGATGATGGAACTGGGGATAAAAAAAGTTATTGCCACGCCACACATCATGATAGATTTTTATCGCAACACCCCCGAAACCATAGGAAATGCGCTTACCATACTAAAAGCTGAGTTGGTTAAACAAGGGATTGATATACCTGTCGAAGCTGCTGCCGAACACTATTTTGATGAAACGTTTGAAGCACGTGTAGAGAACGGCCCGATCATGACCATGGGCGACAACTATGTATTATTTGAATTTTCATTTATAAATCAACCGCCCAATACTTACACTGTAATTCAAAAGCTTCATGATAAAGGGTATAAACCTATTTTGGCCCACCCCGAGCGCTATCAGTATCTTGATTTAGATAAACTGAAAAATCTGCATAGCTGGGGTGTTGACTTTCAGCTCAATACCATATCACTTACCGGGTATTACGGCAAAGAGATAAAAAAGATGGCCGAAGATTTGGTTGATAATAGTTTGATAGACTTTATTTCAAGCGATATGCACCACTTAAGGCACGCCACGGCATTTGGTGATGCGCTGAGAACAACCTATATCGAAAAATTGCTTGTCGACTATCCGCTTAAGAATAAGATGTTGTTTTAAACAGGTATTATCCAACAAGAAAAGCGTCATTGCGAGGAACGAAGCAATCCCCGATTAGCAGGTCCGCCCTGTATGGTTCGCGATTGCTTCGTTCCTATAATGGCGTGATCGTAAGTTATTGATTATTAAGTGTATTTTTCTGATGGATTTTATAACATGGGCGTTGCCTGCGGCCCGGGCTTTCCGTTGCAAGTCCTCGCCTTTCCTGCCCGCAACCCCTCTACACGCTCCGGGCTTTACACTGCAATCCCTAACGCGGCCCACGCGCAACACCGCTAAAATATATTTTACATGTCATTACTTTTTTTTCAGGCTTCCCTGACGGTTACTCGCAATGACGTTTTTTGTTTGTAGGCAGCCTCTAAGATTTTGCAATCGTTTTTATTCGTACCTAAGCGCTTCCACCGGATCCAGTTTTGCTGCCTTTTTTGCCGGGTAGTAACCTGATATCAAACCAATAAACGTACACAACACCACTGCAAAGAATAACCATCCCCATGGCACCACAAACGATCCGCTTATTTGTACAGCAATAAGGTTTCCTGCTGCCATGCCCAGTATCATACCTGCTGCACCGCCTATAAGACAGATCACTATGGCCTCTATCAAAAATTGTTTGCGAATAATTGCCGGAGTTGCCCCTATAGCTTTCCGCACACCAATTTCGCGTGTGCGTTCTGTTACTGATACCAGCATGATGTTCATAAGCCCGATGGCGGCACCGATGAGTGTGATGATGCCAACTGCAAAGCCGGCGGCGGTAATACCTGCAAGCTGGCCTGATAGTTCCTTTTGAATGGAATCGCTCCGGCTTATTTCAAAGTTATCCTGGTTAATTACATTAAGCCCCCTTACGTTTCTGAATAAGGAGGTAGCTTCGCCAATGGTAGCGTCAAGGGCGCCGGGACTGGCTACTTTAATAGTTACCGTGAACGACGCATTCTTGGTACTGTCTATCTGTTTAGCTTTCAATACCGGGATCACGCAAAATTTATCGCCACCGAATGAGCTTGAACCTTTTGATGCAAATACACCAACTATCCTGAACCTATCGGTACCAAGGTATATCGATTTATTTATCGGGTCTTCGGTTTTAAACAGCTTCTTTTTGATCTCATCGCCAATAATGACCACGTTTGATCCATGTTCCAGCTCAGAAGCGGAAAAATTACGCCCGAAAGCCAGCTTTTTACCCGCTGTAACCAGGTAATTTTCGTTTGAGCCCGAGATGGATATATTGGGATTTGTTTTTTGATTGCCGTATTTGGCTACCGCGGTACCAATTACCTCTAAATTAATGGCTACAGCTACCGGCAATTTAAAAGTATTTTTAAAACGCACAGCCTGGTCATAAGTAATGGCCGGATACACTTTACGGTGCCCGCCGTTGCCAAAGTTCAACCCCTCGCCGCGGTTTTGCAGGGTGAATGTGTTGGCGCCAAGATCGGCGAAAGCATCGTTGGTGAACTGCCTGATGCCTTCAATAGCCGTTAAAATACCTACAAGTGCCATGATACCTATCGCTATGATCAGCGCGGTTAAAGAGGTGCGCAGCCTGTTGCCGGCTATGGACTGTAATGCAATTGAAATGTTTTCTTTATAAGAGGTTTTTACCGGCATGGTATAAATATAAAAAACTTGCTGTTATGACTATGCATTATACCAGTTTGTTACATGCTGATTTAACTTAATTTTTGTGATTGGTGTGGCCAAAGGCCCGATTTGGTAACGTGGTATTTATGTTATAATTTTCCGTTGAATTTAAACCTTAAAATGAAAAATTATTATTTCCTGTTTGCGATCTCATTGCTTGTTTTTAGTATTTCAAGCGCATATGGTCAGATTGAAATAACACGGCCGATAGAACAATATGGTTTCAATCAAAAAACGGTAGTTACCAATGCCAAAGGCGAGAAATATACTTATGTTAAATGGCGTGAACTGATGGCAACCGGCCAATATATGTTGAAGCCTGTACAGCATGATAGTGATAGCTCTGCTTTTATATTAACCAAACGTGACCCGCTTGCTGATGGTGTTTTGCCGTCTAATGCCAATAAGCCGCCCGAAACCAGGTTTTTTAAAACGGGCAATGCCTTTAGCTTTTTCAATATGAGAGATGTTAACGGTAATGTAATTACCGCTGCGGAGCTGAAAGGGAAAATAGTTGTGCTCAATTTTTGGTTTATTGCCTGCCCCCCATGCAGATATGAAATGCCCGAACTGAACCACCTTGTCGACGCTTATCAGGATAATAAGGATGTTGTATTTATTGCAATTTCGTTAGATAAAACTGAACAGGTGGAGCGATTTCTGAAAGTGTCGCCATTTAAATACCATGTGGTTAGCGATTCAATGCCTTTGTTTTCTTACTATGGAGTTGATAAGTGCCCGGTGAGCCTGGTTATTGACAGGGGCGGGGTTATACGGTTTAACAGCCAGGGTTATGGCGATGGAACGGTGCCAGACTGGATCAGGAAAACGATATCTGATATTAAATAGTGGGTTTAAATATCACTCGTTAACTAAATATATATACCGCTTAATGATTTACCGTATTATTGTTACAGCCCTTCAAAAACAAAAGCCGCTTCATGTTTTACAATGAAACGGCTTCCTATATTTTAATCGGGCTTAATTAAACCGAGAAAGAAGAACCACAGCCGCAGGTGCTGGCAGCATTAGGGTTGTTGAAAGTAAAACCACGGGCATTTAATCCGTCCTGGTAATCAATTTGCATACCGGCCAGGTATAAACCGTGCGCTTTGTGCATGAAAACTTTTATGCCATCAATTAAGTATTCCTGGTCGCCGTCTTTTTTCATGTCGAAGCCTAAAATATAGTTCATACCCGAACAGCCACCACCCTCAACACCAACACGTAAACCAAATTCGTCATTTATTTCTTGCTGGTCTTTCAATTTAAAAAGTTCTTTTACTGCGCCCGGTGTAAAAGAAACCGGAGCAGCTTCAACAGCTATACTCATCTTTATTTTTATTTATTCCACACAAATATAACGTAAAATGCAGATTTTTGTTAATGTCATAATTTTATGACCCCTGTATAACATTATAAACATGCCTACTCTATCTTTATTGTTTGATATTTTAAAGTACACTATTTCGGGCTTAGGCGTTGTGTATATCGCTTTTTACCTGTTTAAACCATATCTTGATAAATCAGAAAGTATCCAGTTATTGGAATTAAAGCGTACCATCAGTAATCAAACCCTGCCATTGCGCTTACAGGCCTATGAAAGGGTTGTACTTTTTATTGAAAGGGTTAATCCTGCAAGTTTACTTATCCGCCTTAACGGATCGGCCGATACTGCCGCCGAATTGCAGGCTATTATTGTTAACGAGGTGCGCAACGAGTTTCAGCATAACATTACGCAGCAAATTTATGTAAGCGCCCGGGTTTGGAATGTGGTAAAACGAGTGAAAGATGATACCATTAATATGATCAATAATGCTGTAAAAGCTTTACCGCCGGATACATCGGCGCTTGAGCTAAGCAAGGTGATCCTGGTGCATTTAAGTAAGCTGGAAGATAACCCTTATGATGTGGCACTTGGGCTCATCAGGCAGGACATGGAAGAATTATACTAAGCTTATGGCCGGGGATAAAAAAATTACCACTACATCGGGTATCGAAATTAAGGAGGTTTATACCGAACCTTCAAATATGAGTGAATTGCCCGGTGAGTTCCCCTTTACCCGCGGCATCCAAAAAGATATGTACCGGGGCAAACCCTGGACCATGCGTCAATACGCCGGTTTTTCAACCGCCGAAGAATCAAACAAGCGCTACCACTATTTACTAAGCCAGGGAACAAACGGACTTTCGGTAGCCTTCGATCTTCCTACACAAATAGGTTATGATTCCGATCATGCCCTTGCAGAAGGTGAGGTGGGTAAGGTAGGGGTAGCCATTGATTCGTTAAAGGATATGGAAGTTTTATTTGAGGGTATTGAACTTAAGAATATCACTACCTCCATGACTATTAATGCCACGGCCCCAATCTTGCTGGCCATGTACATTGCCCTGGCCAAAAAGCAGGGAGCAGATCTCAGGCAAATCTCCGGCACCATACAAAACGATATATTAAAAGAGTATGCTGCCCGCGGCACCTATATATATCCCCCTGCGCCATCCATGCGGCTCATTACCGATGTATTTGAATACTGCAGTAAAGAGGTGCCCAAATGGAATACTATCTCCATATCAGGTTATCACATCCGCGAAGCAGGCTCAACCGCCGTGCAGGAACTGGCATTTACTTTGGCCAACGGCAAAGCCTATTTAAAGGCCGCGCTGGATAAGGGACTTGATATTAATGTGTTTGCTAAGCGCCTTTCTTTCTTTTTTAACTGTCACAGTAATTTTTTTGAGGAAATAGCCAAGTTCCGTGCCGGCAGGCGCATGTGGGCGCATATTACCAAACAATTGGGGGCTACCGATGCCGGCGCCCAAAAACTTCGCTTTCATACGCAAACCGGCGGCTCAACATTAACAGCACAACAGCCTCTTAATAACATTATAAGGGTAAGCAACCAGGCCATGGCTGCCGTGCTGGGGGGCACACAATCATTGCATACCAATGGGTATGACGAAGCCTTGTCGTTACCAACAGAAGCTGCAGCCAAAATAGCCTTGCGCACCCAGCAGATCATCGCGTTTGAAAGCGGTGTTACCGATACGGTTGACCCGCTGGCCGGTTCATACTTTATCGAAGCATTGACAGATGAGATAGAAGCCGCTGCTCAATTATATATGGATAAGATAGACGCCATGGGCGGCGCGGTAAAAGCCATAGAGCAGGATTATATCCAGCAGGAAATAGCGGCCTCTGCTTACCGGTACCAACAGGAGATTGAAACCGGCGAAAAAGTTATAGTAGGTGTTAACCGGTTTACCCAGCAGGAAGAAGCTCCCGTTAATGTTTTTAGGGTGGATGACGCGATCAGAAAAATGCAGTCGGAAAAAATTGCTGAGCTAAAAAGGGAGCGTAATAGTAACGATGTTGAGAAAAGTTTACACCTTTTGGGAATAGCTGCAGCCGGTACTGAAAACTTAATTCCTTTTATCGTAACTTCGGTAGAAAGCTATGCTACCCTTGGAGAGATCGCCGATGTATTGCGCGGTGTTTTTGGAGAGTATTAGCGTCGTGATGTGGCTTCCGTGCATGTGTTATAGCGTGCCACAAATCAAACAGACCTGGTTTTTATTTTTTATAAGGCACTAAACCAGTGCGTTATTTTTTTGTTTGCAGTAACCACCAAAAAAGCGCAAACATTACCCATGTTTTGGCGTATAACTAAGGGTTGTAATTGACAGTTTTGTTATTCTTTTTTTTGAAATTTCAAAAAAAGAAAAAAACAATTGAGAAATATTCGGATTGTGATTTTTATATCAAAAATTATGTTATCCATACAAAAAATTCATTAAAAAATCGAATTTGTTAGTAAATAGTCAATTGTTAAAAAAGTGAAAATTTAATTTTTTTATAAGCTTTTTTTGGCAATATTCGATGTTCCGTAGCAAGGCCAAAAGTTGTTTCGCTGGGGGTTGGAAATCAATATTTTACTTTTATTTATATGGAAAAAACTTGTACGAACGTTTGGAATAGCTGCCTTCAGATCATCAAAGACAACATACCGGCCCAGAGTTTTAAAACCTGGTTTGAGCCGATAAAAGCTTTGAGAATGGAAGGGAGCGTATTAACCATACAAGTACCAAGTTTATTCTTTTACGAGTGGCTTGAAGAGCACTATGTAGGGTTACTGCGCAAGACAATCAAAAAACAATTGGGCGACGAAGGACGTTTAGAGTATAATATAGTTGTTGAGCAATCATCAAGTAAACCATACACAACTAACATGCCTTCAAACGGAAATGGCGCTGATTCAAAACATCAGAGTATGCCGATACCTATTTCAATTAACAAGGATATTAAAAACCCCTTTGTTATACCCGGGCTCAAAAAGTTGAACGTAGATCCTCAGCTTAACCGTAACTACACCTTCGAAAACTTTGTTGAAGGTGACTGCAATCGTTTGGCCCGCTCTGCTGGTTATGCCGTTGCCGCTAAACCCGGAGGTACTTCATTTAACCCTTTAATGATTTACGGTGGTGTAGGTTTGGGTAAAACCCACCTGGCGCAGGCTATCGGTAACGAAATCAAACGTACGCTGCCCGATAAACTGGTACTGTATGTTTCATGCGAAAAATTTACCCAGCAATTTGTTGATGCTTTAAAGCATAATAATATCAATGATTTTGTGAACTTTTACCAGGCTATTGATGTGCTGATCATGGATGATGTACACAACTTTGCCGGTAAGGAAAAAACACAGGATTTCTTTTTCCATATATTTAACCACCTGCACCAATCAGGCAAGCAACTGATCATTACATCAGATAAAGCGCCTAAGGACCTGGCTGGTTTGGAAGAACGCCTGCTTTCGAGGTTTAAATGGGGCTTATCTGCCGATTTACAGATCCCTGACCTGGAAACCCGTATGGCTATCCTGAAAAACAAAATTTACCAGGACGGTATCGACCTGTCAAACGATGTGATCGAATACGTTGCCCATAATATCGACAATAATGTACGTGAGCTGGAAGGCGCCATGGTGTCATTACTGGCACAATCAACCCTTAACCGTAAGGAAATTGATTTGAACCTGGCTAAACAAATGTTGAAAAACTTTGTGAAGAACTCATCTAAAGAAATTTCGATGGAGTATATCCAGAGCCTGGTATGCGAGTATTTTGAGGTACCTATCGAAATGGTGAAATCGCAGACCCGCAAACGTGAGATAGTACAGGCCCGTCAAATATCGATGTACCTGGCTAAAGCCCATACCAAAAGCTCATTGAAATCAATCGGTCATTTCTTTGGCGGTCGTGACCACTCAACCGTGATCTATGCCTGCCAAACTGTAGAAGATTTGATTGATACCGATAAGAAATTTAAAGGGTATGTTGCCGATATTCAGAAGAAACTAAAGATGTCGTAATACACATGACTTTTAGTATACGAAAGCCTTGCATCTTATGCAGGGCTTTTTTGATGGAAGAAACTATGCAGTAACTCTAAAAATTCAGTGATACATCGTTTATAAAAATAACGTACCTTCCATTACAATTACCGATGAACCACTTACCAAAACATTTTCGGGCGTTACCCTGATGTGAATGGTAGATGGATGATTTACCAGTACTCCCTGCAAAATTTTATAATCCTGGTTGATGTTTATATAATTGGCCTGCTGCAAAAATCCGGCGAGGGGACCGGCAGCTGTGCCTGTAGCCGGATCTTCGTCAATGCCATATGCCGGGTTAAAAAAGCGTGTTTCGGTTAGATAGCCAGCCTCTGAAACATCGGTTGTAAATAAGTAAAACCCTTCAAAGCCGTATTTTTTTGAAATTTCCTTGAGCTTATCAGGGTTGGGTATAGCCTGATTAAGCAGCGCCCTGTTTTTTACAGGAACCATGGTATGGGCTACTTCCGTTTTCATGATGGTAGGCTTCCAGTTATTTAATTCCAGATCGCTTGTTTCTAAGCCGAGTGCTGGCGCCACAATTTCCGGGCTAACAGTACCGAGGTTCTTCGCGGCCTGCTGTTTTACTGCTACCAGTATCAGGCCGTTTTCCTCATTGATCACAACGGGCAATTTTTCATTCTTCATAGTTACCCAATGTTCAGCACCCTGACCGTTAAAAATATCCCATCCTTTAAGCAAAGCCAGGGATACAGCGCCCAGCAAATTATGACCTCCGCCGCCAACCTCATAATTGCCCGGAGTAAATGAACGTACCTTAAACAACTTTTCAGCATCAGCGTACCACGCAAAGGATGTTTCGGAATAACCAAATTCGCGGGCAATGTTATAGTATTGAGATGATTCCAGCTCGCCTTCGCACCACACTACCGATAGTGGGTTGCCTTTGTATCGTTGGTCGGTAAATACATCAAGTATATAATAAGGTAACTTTTTCATTTGATAGATTTTTGCTTGTCGCAAAGTAGTGAAGGCCCTCAGATAAAATGTCAGCACAGTTTAAAAATGAAGAAAGACCGATTGGGTTGTTCTGCTTTTTTCTCTTATCAGCAAATGATTAAATCAGCATATCAACTTGATTACAAATAAGGTATATTTAGGTATGAAAAAACTTACCCTCGCAGTATTTATTTTATTATCGTTCCAATCCTTCGCCCAGCAAACGGAGCAGGATGCTATTAAGCAAACCATTAATATGATGTTTAACGCCATGCGCAAGGGAGACAGCACTATGCTTAGATCTACCTTTGCTAAAGGAATCGCTTTTCATAGCGTAGCCAACAAAAAGGATGGCTCAACAGCTTTGGAAATTGAAAACCCTGATGACTTTGTTAAAACGGTTGGCTCGCCGCACAAAGGTATTTATGACGAACGCATAACTTTTGCCGATATTAAAATTGATGGTCCGCTGGCCAGCGTTTGGGCCTCATATAAGTTTTACTTGGATGATAAATACAGCCATTGCGGAGTGGATGTTTTTCAATTGATGAAAACCGAAGATGGCTGGAAGATTATTTATATAGTTGATACAAGGCGCAAGGATAATTGCCCGGAATAGTTTAAAATGAAAGCGTTATTGAAAGTTGGTTAACGATCAACCGGCCTGTTGATGAATTAGGTTGTAATTGATAGTTGCCTTCAACCAACAGATAATGTAATACATCTTTAGTGTCAGCGTCTGCAATGATATATTCAGCTACGGAATTACGTTTGTAAAGCTCAAATTTTTTCTCTTTATCGTAATTTTTGTTTGAGGAAAGTATCTCAATTACCAGGCTGGGAGCGCCGAAAATACCTTTCCTTTGAATTATGCCTGTATTTTCTTTTTTTATATAGATGATATCTGGTTGCACTACGCTTTGTTCTGCATCCAGGTATACATCGCAGGGAGCAATAAATACTTCACCTAATCCGGCATCTTTTGTTGATGACCTAAGCTGGTAAGCAAGATCAAATAAAATTCGTTGATGGTCTGTAGTAGGTGAAGGTGACATATAAAGTGTGTTGTCGATTACTTCACACAAAGTACCCTCTGGCAGCAGGTTAAATACCTCCATCGCTGTTCTTGGTATATCTAAAATGTTTTTCATCTTATGCTAAGATACCTAAAAAGTAAAAATATCGCAATTCTACATCACTCCCAGCTTCATCATCCCATAAAACAAACCGGCGCAGTGCATGGCTTGTTTTATCTACAGATATAATTCATACACACCCAAATTGTCGTCATTGATGAAATGAATTATTGATTCTTCATATTTTAATAACAGGTTGGCAATCGCCTGTGTGTTCACGTTACCAATGCGTAACCATATTATTTTAGGAGGGAAAGAATAAAGATTCTGCAATTCCCAAAAGTCTTCATCAAAGGTTAAAATTGAATAATCGTTTGCTTTAGCAAATTGCCAGATCTTGAAATCGCTTAAGCGTTCTTGTGCCGTGATTTCATTTACAGGTAAAATATCCCATGATGAGAGCAGCTTTTTTAAACGCCATGAGATATTTTCATCGGCAACAATGCGGATGGTTTTAGAAGCAAGAATAGCCATCAGGCAACCTTTATTATTCTCTCTTTATTGGCCGCATAAGCCAAACAAGCTAAAATATGATCTTCATTTAGCTGAGGGAAATCGTCTGTGATTTCTTTGTAAGTTAAACCGGAAGCAAGCCATTGCAGTACGTCGTATACGGTAATGCGTGTACCTTTAATTACAGGTTTACCAAACCTGACTTCCGGATTAACTTCAATGAATTCTTTGTAATTTACCTGTGGCATATCCAAATTTACCTAAATATATTTAGATAAAAAATATAGATTATCTGGCGCATTTACAGCACACCCAACTTCATCATCCCATAAAACAAACCCGCGCAATGCATAGCTTGTTTTATTTCGTTATTGAGCAGTAGTTGTTTTACTTCTTCAATGGTGTATTCTTCAACAATCAGTTCCTCCAGTTCGTCGAGGTGTTGGCCTTGCACCTTTTTGCCGCCTTTGGTGAAATAGGTAAATGTTTTATTATTAGCTGTTGAGGGGTTACCATATACGGTGCAAATCAGCTCAAATTCATCAAACTGGTAGCCGGTTTCTTCCAGCAACTCACGACGAATAGCATGTACGGGCTCTTCACCTGCATCAATCACGCCACCCGGAATTTCGAGCGAGATAACACCTGCCGCATGACGGTATTGTTTCACCATCAATACTTTATTATCTTCGGTTATGGCTACCGCGTTAACCCAGTTTGAATATTCAAGTACATAATAATCTTCAACTATTTTGCCATTTGGCATTTCGCATTTATCGATGCGGAGGGTAGCCCAGGGGCCTTTGTGGATGTATGATGATGAAAGTAGTTTCCAGGTGAGATCTTTACTCATTAATGTTTATAGATTTGAACCTTGATTTTTAGGATTGCAGGATTACCATGACGATAAACCTATTCTGGAATACAAGGCTCGTGAATAATTTTATTTGATACTTAATGTTGTTTTCGGGTTGAAGTGGAGTTGCGATAGTCATATCCTTTTATCCTTAAATCAAGCCAATCATGGTTCAATTACCAGCTGCCGCTTGAGCCGCCACCGCCGCCGCTTCCGCCGCCAAAACCGCCAAAGCCGCCCCCTCCTCCGCCAGAACCGCCGCCACCGGAAAAACCTCCCCAGTCGCCACCGCCGCTTCGTCCTCCACCGCCAAGCATATTGCCGGCCAGGAACCACCAAAATGGGCTTGCACCTCCACGACGGCCAATGATCTGTCTGCCCCCGCCGCCGCCGCGGTTACGGAACACCAGGATCAGTATAATTACGACTATAACAATGACTATAAAACCAGCCGGGCCGCCATTGCTTTGCTTTGGTTTTTTAGCGGCTTTATACTCACCTCTCATGGCTTTGATAATACTGTTGGTACCAGCATCAAGGCCGCCATAATAGTCGCCTTGTTTAAAATGGGGCTTAAGGTCGTTTTGGATAATGTCCTGCGTAACAATATCAGGCAAGGCGCCTTCGGCGCCGTAGCCGGTTTGGATACTCATTTTACGGTCGCCAATGGCAACCAATACCAATACGCCATTATTTTTGTCTTTTTGTCCTATGCCCCATTTCCGTAACAGTTGAACGCCATAGTCATTAATATCATAATTCCCTGTCGATTTCAAGATCACTACTGCAATTTGTGTTGAAGTAGAATCATTAAAAGCTACAAGCTTGTGTTCCAACTGCTGCTGATCAGATGGGCTAAGGGTATTGGTATAATCTGTAACGAGCGTATTGGAGCGCTGGGGAAAATCCTGGGCCGTCGCGACAATAACGCAAAGTATAAATCCGAAAAACAGTATAAACTTTTTGAACATGTTTTTTAATTTTTAATCGCCATCCATAAAGGCGATATCATCGGGAAGTTCGTTTTGATCTCCGTCCTGATGAGGGAAATATTTTTGGAGCTGTTCGCCGGCAATTTTAAGGCCTGTAACAATTCCTTCAACAATATCGCCATATTTAAAATGCTGCAGCATATCATCACGGGTGGTATCCCAAAAATTGGGAGGCACCACCTGGTTAATGCCGGCATCGCCTATGATGGCAAATTTACGATCGACAGTGGCAACATATACCAGCACACCATGCCTCAGCTTGGTTTTATGCATGTTAAGCTGCAGAAAATATTTCGCGGCGCGGTCAAGAACTTCTTCACTGCATCTTTTTTCAATACAAACCCTAATCTCACCCGATGAGTGGCTTTCGGCCTCCTCAATAGTCTTACGGATGCGCTGCTGTTCCTCTTCGTTAAATACAGCCATATATTTTGATTTATGATTTCACCGATTCGTTATGATTTCACCGATTGTTTTCGATGTTACCGAGGGAAATCGGTGAAATCATAAAACAAACCAATCGGTGTAATCCCATCAAATTAATTAAACTCTACTTTAGGGGCTTTGTCGGCGCCTGGTTCGGCGGTAAAATAACCCTTTTCAGAAAAACCGAACATTTTGGCAGTTATATTAGCCGGGAACGAACGGATCTTGCTGTTGTATTCCTGAACAGCATCATTAAAATCTTTGCGCGATACGTTGATCCGGTTTTCGGTACCTTCCAGTTGAATCTGGAGGTCGTGGAAGTTGGAGTTCGATTTCAGGTCTGGATAATTTTCGGTAATTGAAAGCAATTTGCCCAGGGCAGCGCTCAGCTCGCCCTGTGATGCCTGGAACGCCTTTATTGATTCGGGAGTAAGCTTGTTGGGGTCAACTTGCACCGATGTTGCTTTTGAACGTGCCTCAACCACAGCTGTTAGCGTACTTTTTTCAAAATTGGCGGCGCCTTTTACGGTATTAACTAAATTGGGGATCAGATCGCTGCGGCGTTGATAGTCGCTTTGTACCGCACCCCATTTGGCTTTAACAGTTTCATCCAATTTAACCATGCTGTTATAACTGCATGAACTTAAGGATATAGCTGCAACTATAATTAATATAACTGAAAATAACTTTTTCATTTGTTTTTCGTGTATTTATGTGATGTTTTGGGTTAGAGTACAAATCACGTACCGTTGTTACAAACGGCGCGAACTGCTGACAAGGTGTCAAGGTACGGCTTTTCGGTAACTTATGGAAAGGTATGAGACGTTAGGTAAGAGAAATTTCGGTAATATGAGCCCTATTAAAAGCAGAAAGCCCCATAAGGGGCTACAGCTTTATAAATGATCAGTATGTTTCTTTTAACGGAAGAGGCTGTTACCCTGCCAGGCAGTGTTCTTCGCGCATGATTAGTTTGGCTACCATGTCTTTTAAAAGTGTACGGGCGCGGTGCAATGTGGTGCGGGATAATAATTCGCTCATCCCCAGTGATGAGCCTATTTCCTGGTGCGAGTAACCTTCAATGGCGTACATGTTAAAAACAGAGCGATAGGTTTTTGGAAGCTTTTGTACCAGTTTCATCAGGTCTTTAGCTTCAAGGCCATTATCATTATAGGAGCTGATGACAGGTATAGCGGCAGCTTCTTCCGCTGCAAAATCATCAACTAAAACCATTGGCTTTAATTTGCGATAGCGTGATATGGCGCAATGCACCATAATGCGGCGGATCCATCCTTCCAGGCTGCCTTCACCGCGGTAGTTTTTCATATTGCGGAACATTTTTATAAATCCCTCCTGCAATATATCCTGGGCTTCGTCTTTATCGGTTGCATAACGCATGCAAACTGCAAGCATACGTGGTGCTAATAACCTGTATAATTGTTCCTGGCTTTTTCTGTCGTTACTCAGGCAGCCATTCCATATTGTTTGTAAGCGTTCGTCGGCGGTAGTCATTTTTTTATTATTTAAATACATGAGGTGCATGCCAATCTAAGTGCCATTTTGTAAGTTGTTGATTTTTAGTATTTTATTTTTTATTAGATTTTAAAACTGTTCGATAGCGTACGGTCATTGTGCAAACCCGAACGGTTTGCACCAAACGGAATGGGGGTAATAATTGAAATTTAGCCGAAATATTTATACAAAATGGGGGTTAACACTTTTTTGGACGAAAAAACAACTAATTGTTTGATTGTTAAATATATATGTAAATGTTAACCCTGAATTCTGTTAACCCTGTTAACCCCCCTGTTAGTAGCAGCAATCCAACCCAAAACTATATATCGCTTGAAAGCTGAATAAGAAAAGAGAGGCATGATTTATGATACGACTTCAGGGTGAATGGTACAATAAAAATTACTAATCAAAAACTCCCCCTTTAGAGCCCCGGGGGGCGGTTTTTTCTTAACTTTGCATCATCCGGGATAAAAACCCGGCATCAGTCATGACAAAAGAAACAGAGATAGTTTGCCCTCCCGGGCAGCATGAAGATGGGGCGGTTTTAAAACAACTAGCATCTTCGGCCCTGAAGATTCCCCTGAAAAACATTACGGCATTAAAAATCTTAAAGCGCTCCATTGATGCGCGGGGGCGCCGTGTGGTTTACCGCATGCAGGTAAGGGTTTTTATAGAGGAGGCCTACCGGCCTGAAATTTTTACCGTTAATTACCCAAATGTACAATTTGGCCGGCCGGTAATTATTGTGGGTGCAGGTCCGGCCGGGTTGTTTGCCGCTCTGCAATGCATCGAATTGGGATTGAAACCAATTGTTATTGAGCGGGGCAAGGATGTAAAACAGCGCCGCCGCGATTTGGCTAATATCAACAAACAAGGCCTTGTTAACCCCGAATCAAATTATTGTTTTGGCGAGGGCGGGGCAGGTACCTATTCAGACGGTAAACTGTATACCCGCTCAACCAAACGGGGAGACGTGAACCAGGTGCTTAAAATGTTTGTAGCCCACGGTGCAGCCGAAGATATCTTGATAGATGCCCGTCCGCACATCGGCACCAATAAACTACCGCAGATCATTACAGCTATGCGTGAAACAGTGCTGAATGCAGGCGGGGAGATCATGTTTGATACTAAAGTAATTCAATTGCTGGTTGATTTTGGAAAGATCAAAGGTGTGAAAACATCAACCGGCGAAAAAATAGTTTCTGATGCTGTGATCCTTGCCACAGGTCACTCGGCACGTGATGTGTTTGAAATGCTGCACAGCCAGAATATCCTGATCGAGGCTAAGCCATTTGCTTTGGGAGTAAGGATAGAACATCCGCAGGAAATAATTGACCGCGCCCAATACCATTGTGAACACAGAGGACCGGATCTGCCGCCATCATATTACAGTTTGGTTGAGCAGGTTGATGACCGCGGTGTGTTTTCTTTTTGTATGTGCCCCGGTGGAATTATAGCCCCTTGTTCAACTGAAGCAGGCGAAATTGTGGTGAATGGCTGGAGCCCCTCAAAACGGAATAATCCATTTGCCAATTCGGGTACTGTAGTGCAGATTAACCTGGAAGATGTTGCGGGTAACGATAATGATCCTTTCAAAATGCTCAACTTTCAAAAACAGGTGGAGCAGGCTGCATTTGTAGCTGGTGGTGGTGATCTTGTAGCGCCCGGTCAGCGGATGGTTGATTTTGTGCAGCGCCGTTTATCTGCCGATTTGCCGGTTAACTCCTATTTGCCCGGTACCAAAAGCGTAGAATTAACTGAAGTTTTACCTGGTTGGATCAATGAACGTTTGCGTAAAGCACTGCCTGTGTTCGGTAAAAAAATGAAAGGTTACTATACCAACGAAGCCATTTTGGTAGGTGTTGAATCGCGTACATCATCGCCTGTTAAAATTCCGCGCGATCGGGAAACCTTGCAGCACCCGCAGGTTGCCGGTTTATTTCCCTGCGGAGAAGGGGCTGGTTACGCAGGTGGTATAATTTCTGCTGCTATTGATGGAATTAACTGTGCAACTGCTGCTTTAAAAATATTATCATGACAACTTCTCAAAAATTATTTAACCAGCTCGAAAGCGTTTTATCCGGTGAGCCGTGGTACGGCCCCTCGGTTTATTCGATCGTTGACGGTATCAGCTTTGAAGCGGCTTATGAAAAGCCTGCCGGTTCAATCCATAACATAGCAGGTATTATACTGCATATGGTAGGCTGGACAGAAGAGGTAATGGACCGTATGAATGGCATGGAAGCCCAGCTGCCGGTGCGCGGTGACTGGCCCGAACCCGGCCTGCCCGACGAACAAAAATGGAAATGGATTGTTGAAGATTTAAAACTGGTTGACGTAAACCTGGCGGGCTTTATCCAAAATTTTCCGGAAGAAAAATGGCGTGAGCCTGTTATGGGAAAGCAGGACAGGGAGTTAGGGACAGGCGAAACTTATGAGCAACAGGTGAACGGTTTGATCCAACATCATATTTATCATTCCGCGCAAATTGCTCTATTAAACAGGATGATTAATGGCTGATAAGAAAACATTAATATTAGGAGCAACACCCGATACCAGCAGGTACGCCAACTTTGCTGCTACCCGCCTGGTTGAACGCGGGCATACCATTGTTAACGTTGGCATAAAAACAGGCGAGGTTGCCGGTGTACCTATTGAAAAACCTGAAACCATACATCATGATATTGATACCATAACGCTGTATGTTGGCCCACAAAATCAACCTCCGTTGTATGATTATATATTGAACACAAAGCCCAAACGTATCATCTTTAATCCGGGAACCGAAAATACCGAACTAAGGCGCAAAGCCAATGAGCAGGGCATTGAAACGGAGTACGCCTGTACGCTGGTAATGCTATCGATAGGAGAGTATTAAGTTTGAAGTCTTAAGTTTTTAGTCAGAAGTCTTATGCCGAAGGATAGCTTAGGACTCGAGATGACTTAAAACTTCTGACTAAAACTCACTCTCCGCTGTTAAACGCCTGCATGTCTATCAATTTCTTGTATAAACCATTGTTTTGCAATAGCTCAGGGTGCGAACCGCGTTCAACAATACTACCGTTTTCAAGAACGAGAATGATGTCGGCATTTTGTATGGTGCTTAAACGGTGGGCAATTATAAGTGATGTCCGGTTCTGCATCAGGTTATTTAAAGCTTCCTGTACCAGTTTTTCCGATTCTGTATCCAGTGCCGATGTAGCCTCATCTAACAACATGATAGGCGGGTTGTTCAGCACTGCGCGGGCAATGCAGATCCGCTGGCGCTGTCCGCCTGATAGTTTGGTGCCGCGGTCACCGGTATTGGTTTGGTAACCTTTAGCTGTTTCCATAATAAAATTATGGGCATTGGCTATCCGGGCGGCAGCTTCAACTTCTTCCTGAGTTACATTTGGTTTGCCGAAGGCTATGTTATTAAAAATGGTATCGTTAAACAAAATGGACTCCTGGTTAACAATTCCCATTAAAGCCCTTAATGACTCCATAGTAACGGTTTGGATGTTTTTCCCATCGATAGAGATCGTCCCGGACTGGGGTTCGCTAAACCGGGGCAGCAAATCCATTAAAGTTGATTTCCCCCCGCCCGATGGCCCAACGAGGGCCACAGTTTTTCCTTTCGGTATTTCGAAGTTAATGTCTTTTAGTACATACTTTTCGGTTTCCAACAGTGGTTTACTGCTATCTGCAGCTTGTTTAACATCAGGTTTAACAGTATAGGCAAATGATACGTTTTCAAATTTAACCTTGTCCTCAAATCCGGTAAGTTCTGTTGCATTTGGTGCGTCAACAATTAGCGGTTTCTCATCTATCAGTGCCAATACGCGTTCGCCCGCTGCTATACCCGAATGAATATTGCTGAATGAATCTGATATGGCCTTGGCCGGGCGCATAACCTGCGAAAACAGGGCAATATAAACGATAAAGTCGGAGGCGGCCAGTGTGCCGGTGCCACTTATAATTAACGAGCCGCCGTATAGCACGATGCCGGCAACCATCAAAACTCCTAAAAACTCAGACACAGGCGAGGCCATTTGCTGCCTCTTGGCCATTGAACGGGTAATTCTGGAATATTCCCTGTTTTCGTGATCGAAACGGTTTTTTATAAACGGAACAGCATTAAATGCTTTGATGATCTTAATGCCCGATAAAGCTTCATCCAGATTGCTGATCATGTTACTGTAAGTTTGCTGCGATTCGGCGGCCTGTTCTTTAAGGCGTTTCACTATCCTCGATATGATAAATGCTGAAATAGGGATTATCAGCATAGAAAATAAAGTTAATTTAACGGATATTACAAACAGCATTACCAGGTAGGCTATCAATTGAAAAGGTTCTTTGAAAGCAACCTGTAAAGTACCTGTGACCGAAAATTGCACCACCTGTACGTCTGCCGAAATTTTTGATAGGATATCGCCTTTGCGCTCGTTACTAAAGTATCCCAAATGCAGGTTCATTACGTTATTAAATACGGTGCGGCGCAGGTTAAGTAGTGTGTAAATACGCAGGTTTTCCATTATTCGCTGCGATAAATACCTGAATACGTTGCTTAACAACACTGATGATACAATTGCTGTACAAACAAACTTTAAAGCACCAAGCGGTCCATAATGCTGATTGGCTGTATGGGCAAGAAATTCAAAATCCTTAATAGGGTCCCACCAGTTTTGAGGCTTAACTATTACGGCAGTTGCGGCATGCTTGTCAAAAATTGTGGTAAGCAACGGTGCAAGCAGCGCTATGTTGAGCGTATTAAATATTACCGAAAGCAAAGTACATATAAAGTAAGGAAACGCGAATTTTCCTATCGGACGGGCAAATGACAGAAGCCTGAAATAAATCTTCATTAAATAATTTTAAAAATGCAAAGCTAATATATACTTTAATAAAAAAGCCGGATAGCTAACCGATAGCATGGGAATTGCTTTTAAAAGAAGGCGCCTGTGCAGCGAACACAGCCCGTATTTATAGCTTTAAGCGATTTCCCTGTAACGATAGTTAGTTCTTGCATTAAAGGATATATGTTTTAGTTGTAATTATTCTTTTACCCTTCGGGCATACTTCAGTACAAATAATAGCCTGGATATTCCTTTCCTTTTTTTGAGGTAAGGAAACAGATTTAAATATTGGCGATAAAGTAAATTTATAAGTTTAAGGTTATAATAAGGATAGTTTACCTGGTGATATGCTTTTTTAAGATTAAGAATGAATTTTTTATCACTATTGTTTAATCCCTTATATGTCAAATAATTTGACTGCATGGTGCTGTTAAGGGCAAAGTATAACTTTTTTTGTTTTTCCGCATCTGCTGCTAAGCTCTGTTGAATCACCGATTTATCATGAATGCGGTATTGCGTTAATATTTTATCAACATATCTCAACTTATGATTATAACTTGCTACAAAACCCATCCACCAATCATAATAGCCATTTTCGGGGAAAGGAAAAATATGCTCCAAAAACTCCCTTGCCATTAAAGTTGTGTGCCCGGTAACAAAATTACCTAAAAGAAATGCCATGTAGTTTCCTTGCAGATACTTAAAATTTAATAGCAACGGCTTATCCGTTACTGTACCATCATCTTCTATATAGACGGAATTTGAAAAAACAAGCCAGTTGTCACCAATATTATTCAACAGCTCATAGATTTTAGTATCCATCCAGATATCGTCCTGATCGCTGATAGCTATATAATCGCCGGTGGTTAAATTAAGCGCATTCTCAAAGTTTTTATTAAAGCCTAAGTTGGTTTTATTCCGGAAACACCTAATCCTCTTATCGTTTTCGGCATAGTCCAAAGCAATGGTATAAGAGTTATCCGTTGAGCAATCATCAACAATAACAATTTCGAGGTTTTTATAAGTCTGGTTAACAATACTATCCAATTGTTCAGCAAGATGCTTTTCACCATTGTAAGTACAGAGTGCAATAGATATTAATTTTTGTTCCATTTAAGTTAAGGAATTTTCAGCCAAGTTGCAGGCGCGTCTTTATTTCTTCGGCTGTTTTAATTATCCTTCTGAACACACGCGTATTAAACAGAATGTTCCTGATCTTTGAACCTGAAACGTAAAACTTCGCGATTGTTGTATTGACATAACGTCCTTTCATAAAGGCGACGTATTTTTTTTTTGTAGTTATTAAAGCTTTATCAAATGTGCCGTCGGCAATATTGCCCATGCTTTTATGAATAAGCAAAAAATCAATTACATATGCGTTGTAACCTAAAAGCGCGGCCACCGTGCAAATGTCAAGCCCGTACAAATGATACCCGCCGATATTGCCGGATAAAGAGAGATTGGCGCTGTTCTTTACTAACATAAAGTTTTCATCTATACTGCAAACCTGTTGAGGTAAATTACCTTTTAGGTCAATAAAACCATTTGGGTAAGCTATTTTTATAGCCAATCGGTCATATAATCTTGCCGCGGCACCCGCATTTCCCAATATTGCCCAGTTTGGGTCAAGAACATCCATTTCGGCAATGCGTTTATCAAGGTTTTGGATATTGCTTTCATTTTTAATAAGCAAAATATCCTGGTGACAAATGATGATATATTCGCCCTTTGCTCTTTGTAAAAAAGAGTTGATGCCCTGGTAAGCATCCATTTGATTGGTCTCGGTATTGTCAATTATCAGGTACTCACAAATATCTTCGGAAAAACCGCTTTTGATAAAAGTATCAAGCATTTCCGTATATTCCTGTTTACGTGTTATCAGCGTGCAAACGGAATACCTGTATTGATAAAAAGGTTTTTCAACTTGTTTTATAAACCCTGGGAGCATGATTATTTCGTTTGTGCGTTTAAAATTTGATCGAGTGCGGTTTTTATTTGTTTTTTAATTATTGTATACGGAACATAACGTTGCCTTTGGATAGCATGTTGTTTAAAAGCGAGCTTATAAACTTTCATGGCATTTAACCTTTGCAAATAAAGGCGGTATGCCTGTAAATAATAAGCTTTGCCAGCAAGCCATTTCAGCGGCAATGATAATATGGTTATTGTTTGCCAAATATAAAGGCGCATATCATCCAAATGAAAATAATGAAGCAGCAGTTTATTGCGGGTACTGATAGTTTTGATGCTTTTTTTTGAATTATGTGATTTTATAGTTGCCGAAACGGCATGGAAACAAACAGCTTTTGGCTCGTAGTAGCACTTCCAGCCATTTTCCCAGGCTCTTAATGAAAGGTCGATATCTTCATGATAAAATGGCGAAAAAATCTCGTTAAAACCGTTAAGCTCGTTAAGCTTATCACGGCTTACCAGTGCGTTGGCCCCGCTTAGATAGTATGAGTAAGCCTCAGCGGCGAAATCAATTGATATATTTTTAAAATGGTTGACCTTAAAAAAGGAGAATAAGGGATATTTACATGATTCGGCTACATTGCCTGTGCCTTCATCAATGATCTTACCCATTACGCCAAAAGTATCGGGATGGTCAAAGTATTTTATTTGTTGTTCAAAATAATTTTCGCCAGGTTTTATATCACTATTGAGCAACAATACCAATTCGAGCTTTGCCGCGGCTATACCTCTGTTAATGTTAACAGAAAAACCAGCGTTTGTATAGTTGCAGATCAGGGTAATATCGGGATAGTTTGCCCTGATAAATTCAACGCTGTTGTCTGTTGATGCATCGTCGCTAACAATAACCTCATGATTAAGCCCGCTGCTTTTTAATGCTGCATATACCGAAGGCAGATTTTGTGCTAATAATCCGGCTCCGTTATAATTGGGTATTACCACGGATATACCTTTCTTAATATGAGTATTATACATTACTGAATTTATTATTATAC
The DNA here is from genome assembly GCA_966212355.1 of uncultured Mucilaginibacter sp. Lineage (GTDB taxonomy): Bacteria > Bacteroidota > Bacteroidia > Sphingobacteriales > Sphingobacteriaceae > Mucilaginibacter. Next base: position 11,395 of record CBIHRB010000028.1, on the reverse strand, counting down.
CATGTATCAATTTTTTCAGCAACGATATCCGGTGTTATGACATCCAGGTTATCGGTATAGCTTTCCAAATAACCGGCTTTTTTTCCAAGCGGTCCCCATCTGCCCGGATGGATAGGCCGTAAAGAAGGGAACAGCCCCAGCGTATTTATGCCTGCCGCTGCGGCCAAATGCAGCGGGCCTGTACCCGAAGCCAGTAACCCATCTGCATTAAATATGAAACCAATAAGCTCATTCAGCGACATTTTGCCGGTCATATCCAATACATGGGCGGGCAGGGTTTTTATCCAGTTTTTAAGGATATCCTTTTCTTTGTCTGAGCCTGTTACAATAATGTTAAATTGCCCGCCGGATAAACGGTTTATCAGTTCTGTAAAATTATCCAGGCCCCACTCCATACCGCTGCCATGCGATTTCGGATGAATGATCAGGTTAAATTTATCGTTTACAAGTACAGTATCCAAAGCCGGTGTAAGCTCAACTTTATTTTGAAAATTATTATGTGCTATAATTTCAGGTAAAGAAGGTACATGCTCAAGGCCCAATGGCTTTAAGAGGATCAGGTTGAGCTGCGCCTCATGCAGATCTGATTTTTTACGGCTTAATTTTACCAGCTTGTTACAGGTGTGCCAATGAAATACCCTGTTGGTTGTTCCGATCCGGAGTTTAATACCTGCCTGTTTTGCTATTCTGGCAATATGTTTATTGGGCAATACATGTATTACAGCATCAATGTTTTGCTTTTGCAGATATTCAATTTGGCCGGCATCAGGGAGTGTTTTTAGTTCGTCGTAATTAACAAATGCATCTATCGAGGCCGTAGCGTTAATTACCGGCTGTGTATAGGTTCGGCCCAAAAACGAAACTTTAGCGCCGGGGAATAATTGTTTAAGGTAGGCTGCCACAGGTAATGTAAGTACAACATCGCCAATAGCATCAACCCTGCTTATTAATATATGAGGTGTTTTGATATGATTGATATCAGCCATTGTTTTAATTAATTACGGGCGGATTAATAAAATCTTACACATTAATTTGCAATGATAAGATTAAATCTGTTACAGGGTTAATGTAATTTTATATCATGGTATATTAATGTGCGTCTTATTATCTATGACGTTTTATAGATATTTTATTTATTTGATCAATAATTTATATTTTTCAATTATTAATCTTCTGCCTAAGTATTAGTTGCTTATATTAATATAACAAGAATAGAATGTGTCTAAGTTCAGGCAAACGAATCAAATTTCATCCGGTGTAGATTAAATATTTGCTTATAGGTGTTTGTGATATAATAGGTAGATTTGAACGTTATCGTCATTTGCTTTGAACTTGCATCAAAATATCGTTGGTCAATTAAATTTTCGTGTAATTGCGCGCGCGTTAACTATTGTTGAGAATGATCTTAATGGCAGCGGCGCATTGCTTAAAAGCCTTAAGTTTGATAAAAACTGTCCGGTTATTGGCATCACGGGTCCACCGGGTGCAGGTAAAAGCACCCTGGTAAATGGTATTATTGATATACTTTTAAGAGGTGAAAAAAAAGTAGCTGTACTGGCCATTGACCCCACATCGCCGTTTAATTTTGGCTCGTTGCTTGGTGACAGGATCAGGATGGCATCCCATTTTAATCATCCCGATGTTTTTATCCGATCATTAGCCACACGGGGCTCTTTAGGCGGTTTGTCAGCAAAAACTATTGAGATGGCCGATGTGCTAAGGGCCTCAGGATTCGATTATGTGCTGATTGAAACAGTAGGCGTAGGTCAGTCTGAAATTGAAATTACCGGCCTTGCCGATATTACGCTGGTTGTATTGGTGCCTGAGGCAGGCGACGAGGTCCAGCATATTAAATCGGGCTTGATGGAAATTGCTGATGCTTTTATTATCAATAAAGCTGATCGGGAAGGGGCCGATGTTTTTGCCAACAACTTAAAAAAGATCATCGGACACAGCGTTGACGGGCCGCCGCCCATTTTTAAAACTATAGCGTCTCAAAACCAGGGGCTCGGGGATATAGCCGCGTTTATACAACAAGCCAATTTAAAACAAAACAACAGGCGTAAATTGCTGCTGACCGAAAAAGTATACAAACTTATTCAACAAAAAATGATGACTGGAATCGATAAAAAAAAGCTTCAGCTTGATATAACTGAAGCTTTGGAAGCTGGAAATTTTAACCTGTATAGTTTTGTGGATACTTATGTATAGTTATTTAATAGCTTAATGTAAAGAAAATACAGATTGAGCTTTTTTGTTTATATAAATTTAATGTGAGTTTTAGCTGTTCATAATTTCTTCAATGTGTTCTGCTTCAACCGGGATGCTGCCCATTAAATCTATATTACCGTTGCCGGTGACGAGGATATTGTTTTCGAGGCGGATACCCAACCCCTCCGCTGCAATGTAAATTCCTGGCTCGCAGGTTAGTATATTCCCTGCCTCAAAAGGTTTATACCTGCTTGCATAGTCATGAACATCCAGGCCCAGGTGATGCGAGGTGCCATGCATGAAGTATTTTTTATACAGCGGTGCATTTTTATCCTGTTTTTCAACATCATGCCTGTCAAGCAAGCCCAGGCTAATAAGTTCTCCCGTCATGATTTTACCAACTTCCTCCTGGTAGTCATTCCATATGGTGCCTGCCACAATGAGTTTTGTAGCTTCCCGCATCACTTTTAAAACGGCATTATAAACCTGGCGCTGACGCTCAGTGAAACGGCCGCTAACTGGTATTGACCGGGTCATATCAGCATTATAGTTGCCATATTCGGCACCAAAATCAAGCAGTATTACATCGCCCTTGTTACATACCTGGTTATTATCATTGTAGTGCAGCACAATAGCGTTGGCGCCCGAAGCAATAATGGGATTGTAAGCATGGCCCGTAGCACGCTGCCTGATGAATTCATGAATGATCTCGGCTTCAATTTCATACTCGGTTACACCGGGTTTGGTATATTTTAAAACACGTACAAAAGCATCACGCGTAATATCACAGGCTTTTTGCGTGAGCTCTATTTCAATATCCGATTTTATTACCCTGAGATCGCGTAAAATTGGCGCCGAACGGGTGTAATTATGAAGCGGGTACTTTAATTTAAGAGCTTCATACATGCGGTAATCGCGATATGGAACAGTATGAGCGTACCTGTCATTTTCATTGGTGTTGATGTAAATATTTTCGCTATAGTTAATAATGCTATGGAGTATGGTATCATATTCATTCAGCCAAAAAATACTTTCAATACCCGATGCTTCGCGTGCTTCCTCTTTAGTGTATTTGTGGCCCTCCCAAATGGCTATATGTTCGTTGGTTTGTCTTAAAAAAAGTACTTCTCTGTATGCTTTATTAGGACAATCGGGGTACAAAACCAAGATGCTTTGTTCCTGATCAATGCCCGTTAGGTAAAAAAAATCCGGGTTTTGTTTAAACATAAATGCCTGATCACCACTGCGCGGGAACTCGTCATTGGCATGAAAAATAGCGATTGAATTGGGTTTTGTTCTCGAAACGAAATTTTTTCTATTATTTGTAAATAAGCTATTTTTTATCGGCAGATATTTCATATTTATCGGTTGAATATTTTATTAAATCATTTTTTTTTAGTTATTTGTGTAACTATTACAATTTTTGGAACAATGTTTGGTCATGGATTCAAACATAATTACTAAATTTGAAAAAAATCACAATTAAAATCGTTTAATCTTAAAAACTATGAATTATTCTACATTAAAGAAAACAGTCGCATTGTCATTTGCTTCTTTGATGGTTGCAGGTTTGGCGAACGCGCAAACCGATTCAACCAAAACAACGGCAACTACAACGTCATCTGAAACCTCAACCGCTAAGGTATTTGGTGGTTTAGGCCAGTACAGGAAATTTAGCATTGGTGTAAATGGTGGTGTTACCTCACAATCATTAGCAACCGGTGGTTCAAGCGATTTCCAAAAGAAAAAACTTAGCCTTGGTTATGGCATCTCATTGAAAGAGCAATTAGCACATTCTTTTGCTTTACAATTAGACCTGAACGGCGGTAAAATTAAAGGCGAAAATGATGGTACCGGCGGTACTTACCGTAATGGTTATGTTAGCTATGATACCAAATTTTGGCAGGGAAGTTTAAGCGCGGTTGTTAACGTTGCTACTATCGATTTCATCCGTCGTAAAAATGCTGTTAACTTCTACTTCAAAGGCGGTTTCGGTTTAGCGATGTATGATCCAACTATTACAAGGATTAACGGTGGAACCCAAGTAACCGGTCATTTCAAAAACAACGGTACTGATGGTACTCATTACGTAAAAGAACTGGTTATCCCAGTAGGCGCAGGTGTTAAATTCCGTTTAAGCGATGCGGTTGCCTTAGATTTGGGTTATACTCAAAACTATGTTGATGGTGATAATCTTGACGGTTTCAACAGGGCTTATCCTACTAAAGACCACTACTCATACGGTTATGCTGGTTTAGAATTTACTTTGGGTTCAAAATCGAAACCAGTATTGGAGTGGGTTAACCCGGTTGCTATGATGTATGACGAACTGTATGATGCAGCTTTACGTCAGGAAGTAGAGGCTTTAAAAGGCCGTGTTGCTAACGTTGAAACTGCTGTTAACGACCTGAAAAAAGATTCTGACGGTGACGGTGTTGCTGATCAGTTTGACAAATGCCCAGGTACTGCTGCAGGTAGCGTAGTTGATGGTTCTGGTTGCGTTATCGTATTCCCTAAAGATACTACAGCTGCTGCTGCTCCTGCTACTGCTTACTCAAACATCCAGTTTGAATTTGACAGCTCAGTATTACGTACTTCATCTTACCCGGTATTAGATGCTACTTCAGCTGATTTGCGTTCATCTGGTTCAGCTGTTGAAGTTGACGGTTTCGCTTCATCTGAAGGTACTGCTGCTCACAACTTGTCTTTATCTAAAGACCGTGCTAACTCAGTAAAAACTTACTTAGTTAACTCTGGTGTTGATGCTAAGAAAGTGAAAGTAAAAGGCTACGGTGAAACTAACCCAATTGCTGACAACTCAACTGAAGAAGGCCGCGTACTTAACCGTCGTGTTCAATTCAAAAAGAAATAATATCTGATTAAATATTATTTGCGAAGGCTCCGGATAACCCGGAGCCTTCTTTGTTTATAAGGTTTTGTGCTTAATAGTTATACCTTATATAATAGGCATGGGTTTACAGCGGCAAAATTTTACGTAAGTTTGTGTAATGTATTTCTTCAGAAAAAAAGATCCGAACCGCCCCGATAATTTTAATTTAAGGGTGATGCATTTTATAAATGCGCTGGCTATTATTATGTTCCTGGCCGGGATTATCTGGAAACTGGTACAGGTATTTATACTTAAAAAATGAAAACAATCATCAATACCAACAATGCACCTGCCCCTATAGGGCCATATAGTCAGGCTACCTTAGCCGGCGGTTTTTTATTCGTTTCGGGCCAGATCCCTATTGATCCGCTAAGTGGCGAACTCATTAGCAGTGATATCAAAGCTGAAGCCACACAGGTAATGGAAAACATCAAAGCTATTTTAACCGAAGCTGGTTTAGGTTTCGATAACATAGTGAAAACCAGTATCTTCTTAACCGATCTGCAAAATTTTGTACAGGTTAACGAAGTTTACGGAACCTATTTTACTGCCGATTTTCCGGCGCGCGAAACTATCCAGGTATCCGCTTTACCAAAAGGAGTAAACGTTGAGATCTCGGTTATCGCGGTTAAATAATATTTTGATTTCGAAATTCGGATTTTCGATTTCAGATTTAAGGATTTATTGGATTCTTTTAGTATTCTGTAAATGCCTGAATTCTGATTCGGACTAAACGCGTTAGGGATAGAAGCGGATACCGGCTCGCGCCTAAGGCCTGCAGGCGTATGAGCGGATAGCCCGGCCGCAGGCAACGCCCCGGTGTTGATTTCGGAATTGGTACTTTCGATTTCGGATTTTGAATAATCGGGGTCTGGATCAAATTGATTGAAGGGTTCATTGGATTCTCTTAGCATTCTGTAAATTCTTCAATTTAGCTTTGGCAAGTATTATCATTTAAAAACAGCATAATCTATAATTCTCCCAACTGCCATAGACAGAGACTTAAACTGCTATAATCAATGAACCCTTTTCAAACGCCACTTGTATATTTAAAAGGTGTAGGCCAGTCGAGGGCCGAGGTTTTGAAAAAGGAACTTGAGTTGCACACCTTTGAAGACCTGCTGCGTCATTTTCCGTTCAGATATATTGATCGTACCCGCTTTTACAAGGTACGGGAGATTCGCGAAGAACTTCCTTACGTACAGGTGTTGGCACGTATCGTAAGCAAGGAAATTGTTGGCGAAAAGCAAAGCCGCCGCCTGGTGGTTAAGGCAAAGGACGATACCGGTATTATTGAACTGGTATGGTTTAAGGGCATTAACTGGATAGAGAAAACCATTATCCCCGGTAAAGTTTATACCCTGTTTGGGAAGCCCGGCTTTTTTAATATGATGCCCCAGATGGCACATCCTGAAATGGAGTTGTACGTACCTGGCGCACAAAAGCAAGGCAACCTTTCCTTACAACCTGTTTACAACTCAACAGAAAAGCTCAAACAGTTTTCGCTGGATAGCAAAGGAATTCAAAAACTTACCGCGGTATTGCTTGATCTGCATGCTAAGGACATACGCGAAAACCTGCCTTTATATATCATTAATCAGTTTAAGCTGCTCAACCGGGCTGATGCTTATCGTAACATTCATTTCCCGGCTGATGCTACATTTCTTAATGAAGCATTACACCGTTTGAAGTTTGAAGAGTTGTTTCTGCTTCAGCTTAAATTACTTAAAAACAAACTGCTTCATACGCAAAAGTTTAAAGGGAATGTATTTGATAAAGTTGGTCATTATTTTAATGAGTTTTATCATCACAAGCTGCCTTTTACCTTAACCGATCCGCAGAAGCGGGTATTGAAGGAGATAAGACAGGATACCCAGCGAGGCATACAAATGAATCGTCTGCTTCAGGGTGATGTGGGCAGCGGTAAAACAGTAGTAGCGCTGATGAGCATGCTGATAGCTGTTGATAACGGTTTTCAAACCTGTATTATGGCTCCTACCGAGATCCTGGCTAACCAGCACTATCAAACCATCAAAAGCCTTGTAGGCGACGATTTTATTGAAGTAGCCTTATTAACCGGTTCAACCAGGCAAAAGGAGCGTAAGGTATTGCATCAGACGCTTGAAGAAGGTACACTTAAAATATTGGTTGGCACACACGCTCTTATTGAAGACAAAGTACAGTTTAAAAACCTGGGTTTTGTGGTAATTGACGAGCAGCACCGCTTTGGTGTTGAACAGCGGGCCAAACTTTGGCGAAAAAACGCTGTTCCGCCGCATATATTGGTGATGACGGCTACACCTATCCCCCGTACACTGGCCATGACATTATATGGTGACCTGGATGTGTCAGTGATTGACCAGTTGCCGGCTGGCCGTAAACCTATCCAAACGGTTCATTTTTATGAAAATCAGCGTTTGCGGATGTTTGGTTTTATGAAGCGGGAGATAGCATTGGGCAGGCAGGTCTACGTGGTATATCCGCTGATCCAGGAAAGTGAAAAGCTCGACCTTAAAAACCTGCAGGACGGTATCGAAGCCATGTCGCGCGAGTTTCCGCTGCCTGATTACCGGCTTAGCATTGTACACGGAAAAATGAAGCCTGCCGAGAAAGATTTTGAAATGCAGCGTTTTATTAAAGGAGAAACGCAGATCATGGTGGCCACTACCGTAATAGAAGTAGGGGTAAACGTACCAAATGCTTCGGTGATGATCATTGAAAATGCCGAGCGCTTTGGTCTGTCGCAATTGCATCAGCTCAGGGGTAGGGTAGGCCGGGGTGCTGAGCAATCCTATTGTATTTTAATGAGCAGCCATAAGCTAAGCAATGACGGCAAGATTCGCCTGGATACCATGGTGAAAACTAATAACGGGTTTGAAATTTCAGAGATTGATCTTCAATTGCGCGGCCCCGGCAACATCGAAGGCACCCAACAAAGCGGTGTGGTTGATTTAAAGCTGGCCAACCTGGCTACCGATCAGGAGCTGCTTTTTAAGGTACGGAAGTGCGTTGAAACCATTTTTGAAAAAGACCCGCAACTGGCACATCCCGAAAACCAGATTCTGCACCATGCCTTTGAAGTGAAGAATGCCGGGTTGAGTTGGGATAAGATATCGTAAGCCAAGAATACTATAGAATAAGCCCGCGTCATTGCGAGTAGGAAAAAATTGAGATCTGTGGAGGAGGAATGACATCTCCACCACGTCATCGCAATGACGTCTTTTTTAATTTGGTATAATGCCCGTAACCCTTCCTCCTTTACCGCTCAAATAATATATTTGTTGAACTGATCTTACTGTTTATATATGAAGAAATTTACCCTCTTATTTTCTGTCGCGTTACTGTGCTCGCAGGTAAAAGCACAAGATTCCCTGACTATCCGCAAAATGTATGATGAAGCATTGGTAAACGGCCAGTGTTATGATAATCTGCACTATCTGTGTAAAAATATAGGCCAACGGATCAGTGGTTCGGCCAATGCGCAAAAAGCTGTTGACTGGAGCAAAAAATTGATGGACGGCTATGGCTTTGATAAGGTTTACCTGCAGGAAGTGATGGTGCCGCATTGGGTTCGCGGAGCAAAAGAAGAAGCTGCCATTATTGATGGCAAAACCCGCATCCCGGTGCCTATTGTTGCTCTGGGCATGAGCATAGCTACACCAAAAGCCGGTATCACTGCTAATGTTATAGAAGTTAAAAGCATCAAGGAGCTTGAAGGCCTTGGCGAAAATGTGGTAAAAGGAAAGATCGTGTTCTTTAACCGTGCGTTTGATCCTCGCTTTATTGAAACAGGTGCTGCTTACGGCAATGCCGGCGATCAGCGTTTTATGGGCCCTGCTGTTGCTGCTAAACTTGGTGCTGCCGGTGTAATAGTACGTTCCCTTACCGAAATTATTGACGATTATCCGCATACCGGTGCTACCCTCGCTACCCCGGGCAGCAAAATCATTCCGGCTGCAGCAATTTCAACTAAGGCTGCCAATAAACTGAGCGCAATGCTTAAAATGAGGAAATTCCCTGCGGCTAAATTCTACTTTAAACAAAACTGTGAGCTGCTGCCCGATGTAAAATCATACAACGTTATTGGCGAGATAACCGGTTCTGAAAATCCTAATAAGTTTATCACTGTTGGCGGTCACCTGGATTCATGGGATTTGGCCGAAGGTGCTCATGATGACGGTACAGGCGTAATGCAGTCGGTTGAGGTATTGCGTATTTTTAAAACCGTAGGATATAAACCTAAAAACTCGGTACGTGCGGTGCTTTTCATGAACGAAGAGAACGGCCATAAAGGCGGTACTAAATATGCCGAACTGGCTACCCAAAATAAAGAGCAACACATTGCAGCCATTGAAACCGACGAAGGTGGCTTTACTCCACGCGGTTTTAGCTTTGCCGATGTATCAAAAGATTTTATCAAAAAAGTTAATGATAACTTTAAATCAATACTGGAACCTTACGATGTTGACAAGCTGACCATTGGCGGTGCCGGTACCGATATAGAACCGATGAAAGAAACTTTACCCGGTGTAGTGCTAATCGGCTTCCGCCCGGATTCGCAACGTTATTTTGACCTGCACCATACCGCAAAAGATGTGTTTGAAAATGTAAACAAACGCGAGCTGGAACTTGGCGCGGCTGGTATGGCAGCGTTAATCTATTTGATTGACCAGCACGGATTGTAAGTAACTGAACCGTGATTTTTAGGATTAAAGGATGACTTGATGCTATGCATAAACATCATGGTAATCTTCTAATCCTAAAAATCATGGTTCATATCTTCAAGGTCATCCTTTAATCCTGCTAATCAAGGTTCAAAAAAATATCTACCTTTGCGGCACATCATAAAAACTACACACGTGACCGAAGAAGGCGATAGTAAACCCCAGAAAGTAGACTCCTTTGCAGCATTGCGTTATAAAGATTTCAGATCTTACATAGGCATGCGTTTTTGTTTCACCTTTGCATATTCCATGCAGGCCGTAGTCCTCGGCTTTTATATCTACAGCATTACACATAGTAAAATAGCGCTTGGTTACATTGGCTTGTGCGAGGCTATTCCGGCTATTGGTATTGCGCTTTACGGCGGCTACATCGCCGATAAATCAGAAAAGCGCAAAATGCTTCTGCTCATCTTTAGCGGCGTATTGCTTACGTCACTCGTGATGTTTACGGTTACGCTCAAGAGCATGAGCAATATTATACATGCAGCCTGGATAGTGCCTATCATGTATAGCATGATATTTTGTAATGGTGTAGCCCGTGCCTTCTACGGACCGGCTACTTTTACCATTTATGCCAACAGTATCCCTAAAGAATTGTACCCTAATGGCAGCACCTGGAGCAGCAGCAGCTGGCAGGTGGCGTCAATTTTAGGCCCGGCTGCAGGTGGTTTACTTTATGGTTATGCCGATAAAATAATCCCCGGTTTAACGGGTATTACCGCCGTTTTTGGCTGTATCCTGTTTTTGCTGCTGGTATCATTGGTACTGGTTTTCATGCTCAGGAAATATCCTGCACAATATGTCCCTAAAGAAAGTATCTGGAAAAGTCTTTCGGAAGGCATTCATTTTGTGTTTGGTAATAAGATGATGATCGGCGCTATGAGCCTGGACTTGTTTTCGGTGTTTTTTGGCGGCGCGGTTGCCTTGTTACCGGTTTTTGCCAATGAGATATTGAAGGTAGGTGCCGAAGGATTGGGTATCATGAGGGCTATGTCATCATTAGGAGCAGTATTAACGATGCTGGTCATGACGCGTTTTTCGCCAATGGGGAAACCGTGGCGTAACCTGCTTATTGCCGTAACTGGTTTTGGCCTATCAATTTTATGTTTCGGTTTATCCACCAATTTTTATTTGTCGCTGGTATTTATTTTTACCGAAGGTGCTTTTGATAGTATCAGTGTGATCATCCGCGGTACGCTGATGCAGCTTTTAACACCAGATCATATGCGTGGCCGGGTATCGGCAGTAAACCAGATGTTCATCGGTTCATCAAATGAGATTGGGGCTTTTGAATCGGGTACGGCAGCTCAATTGTTAGGTACTGTACCATCGGTTATTTTTGGCGGCAGCATGACCATGCTTATTGTTGGCGTTACATATTTGAAAACTAAAAAGTTAATCCCATTATCACTACAGGAGATCCATGCACCCGGTGAAGAGGGTATAAAAGGAGCGTAAGGGGAAATATTTAACAAGTTGTCATTTCGATAGAGCTGGGGTGATTGTGCGTTGGGGGCGAAAGAGAAATCTCCTATGATGAAAATCTGCTACAGAAAGGCAAAAAGTCCTG
>CBIHRB010000027.1:0-78809 GCA_966212355.1 uncultured Mucilaginibacter sp. | reverse complement strand
CAACCTTTTTTTCAAGAACTCTTCTTTAACTATTTCACCCATACGATCTTATACGCCTAAACCAGCTTTAAGCATGGCGTAGAAGATTTCTCTTTCGCAGCCACCGCTTATGTCCTTTATGCTCGTCGAAATGACATTCTTCTATAAGAAGTTTAACTTAAAAAGTAGTATTCAGCGACACTCCATAGGTCCGTGGGTTGCCTAAGTGTGTCGCGCCGAAATCATAGGCATAATCAATGTATTTTTTGTTGGCGATATTGCTTTCCCAGAAGAACAGCCCGAACCTTTTGGTGCTTACACCCACCCTCGCGTTGAACTTGCTGTAGCCTTTTTGTTCTATCTGGTTTGCCAGGTCGAAATACTGATCGCCAAGATAGCGCCACTCGCCGCGGGCAATCAGCTTTGTTTTAAGCGGCCCACCCAGGTCATAACCGTATTGCAAAGCCAGCATACTGGTGATGTTAGGCGTATAAATTTGCTTGTTGCCTTTTAAATTCACTTCTTCACCATTGCTGCCAACTACTAAAGTAGTATAACGGGCGTGGGTATAGCCAAAATTATAATCAAACTCCAGGCCCTTAATTGGGGTAGCGTTAATTTCGGCTTCAATACCTTTACTGCTTAATTTACCCGCATTTTTGGTAACGGTGATAGCATCAGGCAATATCAGGGTTGGCACCTGGGCATCGGTAACGCGGGTATAAAATGCGGTTACATTTACACGCAGGCGGTTATCTAAAAAGTCGTTTTTTGATCCTACTTCAAAATTATTGCTATACTCGGGCTTGAAAGAATAAAGCGGTGGAGACGACGGATCAGAACCCAACTCGGTAATGCCTCCCGCGCGAAAACCGCGGCTGTAAGTAGCAAACAGGTTATTATGTGCTGATACATGATAAGCCAGGCTAACCTTAGGCGTAAAGGCTTTGTAATGTGCCGTTGACGACGTATCCGAACGGGTAACCACCGACTCGCCGCCCTTTGGCAGGAACTCGCCCATTACGTTTTCCTTTTTATGCTCGTAGTCATAACGCAACCCAGCTGTGATATCAAACTGCTCATCCACGGTATAAGTAGCCTGTCCGTAAACAGCTATGCCATAGTTTCGGTCGGTATTGGTATTGATACTGGTAAAATCAGTCATCGGTGAGCCAACAGCTCCGGCATCGTCACCAAAGTAAGTACCCTGCCTGTTTGGAGCATAGTGATAAAAGCCATAAGTACCGGCAGCCCATTTCAATTTTGAGGCAGATGAAGCCGGCGAAGTAAAGCGGAACTCCTGGATGGTGGTTTTTACTTTGTTCCATTTGCCGCCATAATTATTTATGATAGATATGGCGTCGATAGGGGAAAAATCGCCATCGATAGGTGTGGTATAATAACGGTTGTTTACCTGGTAGGATGTTTGCGAAGTGAAATTAAAATCATTGCCGCTGTAGTTGGCCGTTAATGATGACTGGAAAGTATTATCAACCATTTTAGTCGTAGCGTTCTGGTTAACCTCAAAAGGATGGCTTAAAGCATCATCAGGCGAACCGGCTAAGGTGAACGCTCCGTTGTTGCGGTTGTTGTAGTTTTTTACATTCAGCGTAAAGGCCAGTTTGGAGGTAGCCAAAAACTTCAGGTAATAGTTACCCAAAAAGTAGTGTTGTTTATCAAAATGGGTATTGTTAAAGGTATTGGTATAAAAACCATTGAAGCCAGAATATATACCTGCTACGCCTAAATACAATTTATCTTTTACCAGAGGGGCTTTAATGCCGAGGGTATAACGTTGCTGATTGTAATTACCCACATCAACACCGGCAAAACCGCTCAGGGTATTTGATGGCTGCCTGGTGATCACATTGATAACACCGCCGGTAGCATTACGGCCATAAAGCGTTCCCTGCGGGCCACGAAGCACTTCTATCCTATCCACATCCAGTAATTGCGGAATGTAAGTATCCAGTCCGTATTGGTTTACACCATCAACGTAAGTAGCCACAGCCGGATCGTATGATGTGGTAACAATTCCGCGGATGCCGGTAACGGTACGGCCATCGCCAGGAGCGCCTGAGTTTAAGTTAGGTACAATGGCAGTAAGATCCTTTAAATCCCAAAGCCTGTAATCCTGGATTTGTTTGGCCGAGAGCGTTGAAATACTGAATGGTACGCGTTGGGCCTGCTCTTCGGTTTTTTGCGCTGATACTGTAACCTCATCCAACTGGTTGCTGGCATCATTCAACTGAATTGTTATTGGACGACTGGTACCGATTATAATTACCGGAATGTTTTTAGCCGCATAACCAATAGCGCTGATATGCAGGGTATATTTCCCGGCAGTTATACTTTTTAAAATAAATTTCCCGCTCCTGTCGGCACTGGTTTGGTAGTTGGTATTGAGCAAATACACCGTAGCGCCCGCGACAGGCTGGTTCTTGCTATCGGTAACGGTGCCCGAAAAGTCGCCCCTGGTTTGACTCCGGGCTGAAAATGCAATAGCGAGGAGTAACAAAGTAAATAATTTACGCATAAAATAGGTATAAATGTGTACAGATCACACATTGTAATCGATTGTCAATATTAGCAAATGACAAACAATTAACAGTTCCGGACACATAAATATTACTTAATTATGTAAAAAATATATTGTGTAATTGTAGTTACGTTGTCAGGGCCTGCGCGCGGTTATTCAAGTGCAAAATCACGTCTCAACCGCGACTTCTAAAACGGCTGATCATATTATGCCCGGGATAGTTCATCGGGCTTAACTCATGAAAAACATCAAATCATATAAATCAAAAAAGGCCGCATCACAATTTGTGATACAGCCTCTCATATTTTCAAAGCAAAACCTTTCAGCTTTCGCCTTTATGCTTTAACCTTAAAAAGATTAATAACGGTAATATTCCGGTTTAAACGGACCTTCAACCGTTACGCCGATATACTCGGCCTGATCCTGGTCAAGTACTTCCAGCTCCACACCGATTTTTGCAAGGTGCAGGCGGGCTACTTTTTCGTCCAGGTGTTTTGGCAGGGTGTAAACTTTGTTTTCATAAGCGGCACCATTTGTCCAAAGCTCTAACTGAGCTAAAGTTTGGTTGGTGAACGAGTTACTCATTACAAAGCTTGGGTGACCGGTAGCGCAACCTAAGTTAACCAAACGGCCTTCGGCTAATATAATAACGTCTTTGCCTTCAATGGTATATTTATCAACCTGTGGCTTAATTTCCACTTTGGTATTGCCATAAGCACCGTTTAACCAGGCCATGTCAATCTCGTTATCAAAGTGACCGATGTTACAAACGATAGCTTTATCTTTCAATGCGCGGAAGTGCTGCTCGCGAACAATGTTCTTGTTACCTGTGGCAGTAACCACGATATCAGCTTCAGTGATAGCAGTACTTAGTTTTTTAACTTCAAAACCCTCCATTGCAGCCTGTAAAGCACAGATCGGGTCGATCTCGGTAACGATAACACGTACGCCGGAATTGCGTAAAGAATCGGCCGAACCTTTACCAACATCGCCATAACCGCAAACAACAGCCACTTTACCGGCCATCATCACGTCGGTAGCGCGACGGATAGCGTCAACCAATGATTCGCGGCAACCGTATTTATTATCAAATTTTGATTTGGTAACCGAATCGTTAACGTTAATAGCAGGCATTGGCAGGGTTCCTGCTTTCATACGCTCATATAAGCGGTGTACGCCGGTAGTAGTTTCTTCTGATAAGCCTTTGATAGCAGCAACCAGCTCAGGGTATTTATCCAATACCATGTTGGTTAAATCACCGCCATCATCAAGGATCATGTTAAGCGGCTGGCGGTCTTCGCCAAAAAACAAAGTTTGTTCAATGCACCAGTCAAATTCTTCGGCATTCATGCCTTTCCAGGCGTAAACCGAAATACCGGCGGCAGCAATAGCAGCAGCGGCATGATCCTGGGTTGAGAATATATTACATGACGACCAGGTAACTTCGGCACCAAGGGCAATCAGGGTTTCAATTAAAACAGCGGTTTGGATGGTCATGTGCAAACAACCGGCAATCCTTGCGCCTTTAAGCGGCTGGCTTGGGCCGTACTCTTTACGTAAAGCCATTAAGCCGGGCATCTCAGCCTCAGCCAGTTCAATTTCCTTCCGGCCCCACTCTGCCAGCGACAGATCTTTTACTTTGTATTTAACGAATGCAGTTTCTACTGATGACATATCGATTTTATTTTGAGAGTGCAAAGTTAACTGATATCCTTGTGAAAATGAAATGTTTGGTTCACGCGCTTCGAGGATGTCCGATAAATGAGCCTGCGGCTTAAAAAGCTAACCGATATTAATTTTCCAACTCTTTCAATATCCGCTTTAACAATAACGGATCAATTCGAAAATTGGTTGACTTAATCAATTCAAAATAGGGCCTCAGTGACGGAATTTTATTTTGTTGCTTAGCCGAGATCAAAACACCCAGGGTACCTGTGAATTTGATATTAAGCTGACTTGCAAGTCGCCTGCCTTTAAAATCATCTACAATAAGTAAAGTATCCGGTATTTCTTGTGCTAAAGCTATAGCGCTTGCTTCTCCTATATCAACCTGCAAACAGTAAACAGCAATTAATTGCGAATTTCTTACAGTCATTACCTGTATCCATTCGGGTAGGGGCTTTTTAAATTCAGCTGCAACTTCAGGCGTGGTTATGATATGATTATAAACGGATTGGAGAATATGCAGCGCCTGGATATTATCTAATAAAATCAAGCAACTGGTATCGGTGATAACGGCGTATTCAACCTTTGATCCGGGCTACATCCGCCAATATATCTTCGTAGTTGTATTGTATATAGTTAACGTTAAATTCAGCTAATACTGCCGGAAAATCAACCTTCTCCATTCCACACATTTCAGCAGCCTGCCCTAACGATAATTTACCGGCTTCATATAACTTGGCGGCAAGAAAACGCACAGTTTCATCATGCTCTTTTTCAAGCGCATCAGGCACATTTAATGTCATCGTAGTCATAATATAAAGATACGTATTTCTGTATCAAAACAAAAACAAGGGGCTTATGCCTGTAACTGCTTTTGCACCTCTCCCTGCTGCATAGTCAGGTTGCCGTTATAAACCCCGCCATTTTCAACGGCCAGGTTCTGTGTTTTGATGTCGCCGGTTATACGGCCTGTAGCTTTTATTTCAAGCGAGGAGGTATTAATATCGCCCCTTACGGTGCCATAAACAAAGATCTCTTTAGTACTTATATTTCCCTTAACCTCTCCCTTTTCGCCCAGGATCAGGCCCTCATCAACCATTACATCGCCGTTAACCAGTCCGTCGATCCGTGCAAAAGCCGGGGCTTTCAGGTTGCCTTCCAATACACTGCCTTCGCTAATGAGGGTCGAGATTGCCTGTAAATCAAGCGCAACCTTATCTTTTTTAGAAAAAATAGCCATGTTTTTAAAGTCTTAAGTTCTAAGTCCGAAGTCGATAGTTCTAAATCTGCATCATAATAATCCATGGTCAACTTCCGACTCAGGACTTAAGACTTCCGACTTAACAAACTTCGTACTTGAACTTATTTATTCAGGGTTAAAAAATTTACCGGGTTAATCGGCTTCCCGTTTTTACGTACTTCATAATGCAGGTGTGCACCTGTGGAGTGCCCGGTTGAACCTACCTTGCCTATGTTATCACCAACGGTAACCTGCTGCCCTACCTTCACTTCAATTTTTGAAAGGTGACCGTACAGGGTTTCCAGGTTGTTAATATGCTGAATCCTGACACATTTACCATAACCACCGGCCCATCCCGCAAAAACAACTTTGCCGCTGGCTGTACATTTTACTGCATCGCCCCGGTTACCTTTAAAATCAATACCAGGGTGAAACTCGGCATGCTCCGAATCAAAAGGGTCGCTCCTGTAACCAAAAAATGAGGTAAACGAGCTGATCCTCGGGTAGCCCATCGGGGTAAACGCAATGGTGCTTGTTAAATGTTTAAGGTAATCGTCATACAGGCTGTAAGCTTCGGTATCGGGTAGTTTTACCCCTTCCCTGTTGCCATCGCCCCCGGTACCTTTTACAGTAAACCCTTTAAGGCCTCGCCTTTTTAAATACTCATTTATAGTTTTAAGTTTAACCTCGATAGATTGAATGTACGACTGGGCAGTACCCTGCGTATTTACCTCTGCTTTAACAACCGGCATGGTGCCTTTAAGTTTAGCTATCTGCGCCTGTAACTGCTGGTTTTCGGCTTCCTGTTCAGCGCTTTTATGATGCAGGTAAAACACCAAACCACCAAGTACGGCAAAAACAGCAGCTATGCTCCACGCGTAGTGCTTAAGCCTGTTAAGGTGCTTGGTTTTTATTTGTAATGATTTTGTATGCTGTTGATTTTTGTTGATGATAACAACAGTGCTAATATCAGGTGTTTTAAGTTTCATCAAATTCAAAATAAATTAGGGATACGCAAGTTAAAAATTACTGTTAATAAAACAATATTAAATGTATGTAAACAGGTTATCAATGAAATAGCCTTCTACGTTAATCGTCAACCAATTGTTATTATTAAGTTTTTATAAACGTAAACCAAGTATCATTTCTTATTTTTGCAACACTGATTTTATTGTAAAGCAAAAAAAAATGATGTATCCTGAATATTTAGTAGCCCCGATGCGGGAAGATCTGACGAGGGTTGGTTTTGAAGAATTAAAAGATGCCGATGCTGTAAAAAACGCTATTGAAAGCGAAGGTACAGTGTTTGTAATGGTTAACTCGGTATGTGGTTGTGCTGCGGCAAACGCACGCCCGGCTGCTAAAATTGCCGCCGCAAACGGCAAACATCCTGATAAACTGGTAACCGTTTTTGCAGGCATGGAAAAAGAAGCTGTTGATACCGCGCGTAACTATATGTTGCCTTATCCGCCATCATCACCTGCCATGGCGCTATTTAAAGATGGTAAGCTGGTGCATATGATTGAGCGCTACCAGATAGAAGGCCGCCCGGCACAAATGATTGCCGATAACCTGATTGACGCGTTTGAACAATACTGCTAATTGAGCTGAAGGCCGAAGGCTTAAGCAGAAAGCTAAAAACATAAAAAGAGCTGAGGAAAAATCCTTCAGCTCTTTTTGTTTTGTTCAAAATCCGAAATCGAAAATTCGATATCCGAAATCAAATTGATATCGTTCTGCTTTATTTGTCGTCGTCGTTTTTGTCCTCATCCTCTTCATCATCGTCAAAATCATCAAAGTTGCCCATGTCTTCGTCATCCTCGTTAAATTCGCCAAAAAAGCGGTCTTCATCAAACATCAGTTCTTCCATCTTTTCCTGTTCGGGCGTACTGGTGTCAAAGCGGATGGCCCAATTGTCGGGGATATCATAGCTTTTATCAAATCCCCTGATCCACTCTACAAAAACCAGGCGAAACTCCTCTACCTTTTCCCTCATCAACTGTACGTAGTCCTCTTCATTAATTTTCACCATTGATGCAAAAGATACAGCGTTAAACATATCCTGTACCGCCAGTTTAATGAGCACAGCATTCTGCATCCGCAGCGAATACAGGCTGCCACCTTCGGCGCCGGCAATTTTTGCCTGGATAAGAGCGGCATTACTGCACATCTGTATGGCCAGATGTTCTTTCATGCTGTCTTCCTTTAATGATTCGGCAATTACATCCGCCAGGTCAAATAATTCCTGCGATTTTTGGTATACCGGGAGCTTTTCAAACTTTTCGAGTCTACGGGCCATGGGGTAAATTTACTACTTATAACACAAGTAGCCTCATATATAGTATTAAAGGCTTGTTAAAAAAACTATCTTTGCCGCATGAACATCCTGATTCTTGGTTCGGGCGGAAGGGAAAGTGCCTTCGCCTGGAAAGTAGCCCAAAGCGCTCATTGCGAAAAACTTTTTATTGCTCCCGGTAACGCCGGCACCACTCAATACGGCACCAACGTAAACATTAAGGTTACCGATTTTGAAGGCATTAAAGCGCTGGTTTTAAAAGAGGATATCAACCTGGTATTGGTTGGCCCCGAAGAGCCCCTGGTAAAAGGCGTTCATGATTTTTTCCTGGCCGATGAGCAATTGAAAAATATCCCGGTTGTTGGTCCGCAGCAGGAAGGCGCACAATTGGAAGGCAGTAAAGATTTTTCCAAGCAGTTTATGGAGAAACATAACATCCCAACTGCTGCATATAAAACTTTCACTAAAGATTCCCTGCAGGATGGCCTAACCTATTTAGCTACTGCCGGTTTACCGGTGGTATTGAAAGCCGACGGACTTGCAGCCGGCAAAGGCGTACTGATCTGCCTTACTTTAGAGGAAGCCCAAACCGAACTTACCGCCATGCTGGCTGATGCCAAATTTGGCGAAGCAAGCTCACGTGTGGTTGTTGAACAATTTTTAACAGGCATTGAGCTCTCGGTTTTTGTGATGACCGATGGTAACAGCTATAAAATTTTACCCGAGGCTAAAGATTACAAACGTATTGGCGAAGGGGATACCGGCTTAAATACCGGTGGTATGGGTTCTATCTCTCCCGTTCCATTTGCCGATGCTGCCTATATGAAAAAGGTAGAGGAGCGCGTGATCATCCCTACCATTGAAGGTTTGAAGAAAGATGGCATCCCTTATAAAGGCTTCATTTTTATTGGCCTGATGAACAGCAATGGTGAACCCTGGGTTATTGAGTACAACTGCCGTATGGGCGACCCTGAAACGGAAAGTGTGATGCGCCGTATAGATTCGGACTTTGTTGATTTGCTGTTAGGCGTTGCCGAAGGGAACCTGAACGAAAAAGAGATCATCATCAGCCCTAAAACAGCGGCCACCGTAGTCATGGTTGCGGGAGGTTACCCCGGCGAATACCTGAAAAACAAGGTGATTACCGGTACCGAAAACGTGCGCGACTCGATCGTGTTCCACGCGGGTACCGCTATGGATGGCAATGATGTAATAACCACAGGCGGCCGTGTATTAGCTATTACCACCGTACAGGATGATATGTTCAGTGCCCTGCAACAGGCTACTGCCGATGCAAGCCGGATTTATTATGATGGCATGTACTTTAGGAAAGATATTGGCTTTGACCTGCTTTAATCATTGGGTCATTAGTCATTAAGTCATTTTTCTGAACCAGGATTTTTAGGATTTATGGATTCTCCGGATGCATGGTGAATCGTCAAACTCCGTTCCCTCAGAGTCCTCTACGAGAGACCCTGAGGGGACTAATCCGACAAATCAGTTTAATCCCGGTTCAGATAATTATTCCTGCACCGCATCAATCCAATTGCCGTCGCCTTTAATAATATTGATGAGCTCATCAAGCGCATTGGCCGAACTGATGTTTTTCTTTACTGCTTCTTTACCCCGGTAGAGCGTAATTTTATCTGTACCTGAACCTACGTAGCCATAATCAGCATCGGCCATCTCGCCGGGACCATTTACGATACAGCCCATAATGCCAATCTTCAACCCTTTAAGGTGACTTGTGCGACTACGGATCATTTGCGTAGTAACCATCAGATCGAACAAAGTACGCCCGCAGCTTGGACAGGAGATATATTCCGTTTTAGAAATCCTTGACCGGGTAGCCTGCAAAATACCAAAAGAAGTAGAAGTAATTACACTTGTAGGTAATTCAGGTGCATCTATCCAGATACCATCGCCAAAACCATCAACTAATAAAGCACCGAGGTCAGTAGAGGCGTAGAGTTGGAGCTTAGTTTGTCCATGGTCCATGGTCCATGGACTATGGACTTTCTCACTTTCCGACTTTCCGACTTCCGGACTTTCGGACTCAAACAAATAACTTCTCTTCACAATCACCGGTACATCCAGGCCCAGCTCTTCCATTTTGAAGAAGAAAGAACGTTGTTCGGCCATGCCGTGTAAAGCATCTGTCTCAAGTACTAATACCAGCGCCTTATCCAGTTGGATCGAACCGAAAGCATCCGAATCAATATCCCCAGGTTGTAAACGCACCATGTTCAGTTTTGATGAACGATCGACATCGCCAATATATTCCTCCAGAGTAAATACCGGATGGCAGTTTGTTTTATCGGTCAGTTTAAGCCAGGTGTTATAGTTATACAGCTGTTTTAAATTGCCAGGCAAAGTAAACGAAGGCAGTTCATCGGCCAGGTAAACAAAATCAACCGATTGCTCGGCCATGTTATATTTATCCAGCAACGGCGAGTACAGGTAGCCAGCTTCGTTCAACACAGCCGGATCTTTCAGGTTCCTTTTAGATAAGTCGACAACAACCCGTGGCACCAAATGCCCGCCAATAAATGCATTAGCCTCGTAGGTTTCGCGTTTTTTGTAGGCATAAGGAGAATGAGCCCCCTCTAAATCTCCCCCGGTTGGGGAGGCTTCTGCCTTAAAGCCCCTCTCTCCCGGAGAGGGGTTTGGGGTGAGGCTTCTTCGCTCCGTGTAACGTCGAACCAACTCAATAGCAACCGGGGCTTCGGCCTCCGGCTCTTCGGTGAGGGACACGCGAACAGTATCACCAAGGCCATCCTCCAATAGTGTACCAATGCCTACGGCAGACTTGATCCGGCCGTCTTCACCGTCACCGGCTTCGGTTACGCCAAGGTGCAGCGGATAATTCATGCCCTCGGCAACCATCGTTTCAACCAACAGGCGATAAGCTTGTACCATCACCTGCGGATTGCTCGACTTCATGGAGATCACGAGGTTATAAAAATTCAACTGCTCGCACATCCGCATAAATTCCATGGCCGATTCAACCATGCCCTGCGGGGTATCGCCGTAACGGCTCATGATCCTGTCGCTTAGTGAACCATGATTGGTACCGATCCGCATGGCTGTACCGTACTCTTTGCAAACTTTTACAAGCGGCGTAAATTTCTGAAAGATGCGTTCCAGTTCGCCCTGGTATTCCAGGTCGGTATAATCTATCTGGTCGAATTTCTTTTTATCGGCGTAGTTGCCAGGGTTTACACGCACTTTTTCAACTATGCGGGCAGCAACCTCGGCAGCATTTGGGGTAAAGTGGATATCAGCAACCAGCGGCACAGTATAGCCACGTGCACGAAGTTGCTTTTTTATCTCGGCCAGGTTTTGGGCCTCTTTGATGCTGGGGGCCGTGATCCGCACGTACTCGCAACCGGCATCAACCATGCGGATAGATTGCTCAACCGTACCAATGGTGTCCATGGTATCGGTAGTGGTCATGCTTTGGATGCGGATTGGATTATTCCCGCCCATAGGCACGTCGCCAATATTAACCTCGCGGGTAATAAAGCGTGAATATTCGGTTAACGAGTTACAATAACGGCCGGGCAGTACTTTAACAGCATCAGTATTCATCAATGATGGAAATTAGATTACAAAAATACGAAAGTTGTTTGATGGGAGGAAGTTGTAATGTTTAAAGGCTTGTAAAGTTTGGGACACCGTAAATTCACTTGTTATCAAATCAAAGAATATTCACTAAATTTGATAAATGGCAACTCAATTCATCACCAATCAAAAAGGCAAAAAAACTGCTGTAATTATTCCGATAAGTGAATATGAGGATTTATTACATCAACATCACGTTAATTTGGAATTGACTGATGAGTACAAAAAAATGATGGATGGAATGCTTGATGAGGAAACAAAAGGCAAAGCCAAATATGTTTCTTTTGATCATATTAAGAACAAGTTCCAATCCAAATGATTCGGGAGCTTATTTTCAGGGCTGAAGCTGAAAAAGATTTAGAAGACATCCAGGGTTACTACAACGAAATTCTACCTTCCATCACTGACAAGTTCTTCAATGAGTTTTTCGAAACGATGAAATTCATTGAAAATACGCCGCAGCTATTTCAAATAAGATACAGAGGAATCAGAATAGCGCCACTATATCGTTTTCCTTACGGGATACATTACAAAGAAAGCAAGAGCAAAATCATAATTTACCGGGTACTACACACTAAAAGATACTTTAAGTAAGACTTACGCCGATCTTTCCAAGCTTTCAAAAGGAAAACTGAAGTTGCAAAAACAAGATTATAACTCTATGTCCAGCAATCTTGCCCCGTGCACAATTCTAAGCACATTAATATTTTCATCATCAACTATTTGATAGATGATCCTATACTTGTTCAATAACAATTCTCTTATTGATCTATCTGCTATTTCTGGTACAAACTTTCCCGATGTAGGGTACTTATAAAGCTGATCAATCTTATCAATATTTTATTGATAAAATTTCTGGCAATTAATTCGGAATCCAGCGATATATATGTTTCTATATCTAATAAATCTTCATAAGCAGATTCGGTGATAACAATGTTTACTTGCTCCACTTATCCGCGAATTTCCTCTTTACATCCTTATAGTCCATTACCTTGCCTTCTTTAACGTCCTGCAAACCCTTCTCAACTTTTTCTACAAATAAAAGGCGCTCAATCAGTTTTTCAGTATCAAACTCATCTTCAAATGAATCAAGGGTTTCAAGTACTGTGGTCTTTTTCATCTGACTAAAATTATATAGCTAATATACAGAATTCTGTAAACAAAACGCTCACATTAACCTATCCTTAATCACCAACGTCCCCACTATCATATCATGTAAACACTGCTGCTGTTTATTAAAAAAAGCCATCAGGTAGCCGATAAAAAAAGTTAATACCGAAAATATTTTGGCCAGGTTACGGCCGATGGCTTTGCCAACAGTGATCCGGTTGCCGTCCAGATCTACTACTTTAATTTTGAGCATTTGCTTGCCGTAAGTAGCCTGCTTAACCGAGCTTTCCATTACCACATGATAAATAAATTTACCTATGGGCGTAAAAGCGACAATACCAATGGAAGTATAAATCCGCGCCTGCTTATCTGTAATGAACAGGAACACCGCCATAGCTGCAAGTAAAACAAATACGCCAAACACGATAAACCAATCCAGCGCCGAGGCCAGCCAGCGCTGGTCAAAACTGCCATAGTACTGCATCAGTAGTTTAGGACGGGCAAAGCCGAACAGTTCGCGTAATTCAACAATCTCCTGAGCTTCTTTGTAATCCACCATTTCATCGGTTTTGACAAAATCGCCGGGTTTGATGCAGCGGGTTTTGAGCTCGGGAATGGTAAATGGACCTTCGGGTTTACCATTAATGACTAATTTATAGGATTGGGACATGGAATGGTCGATTACATAACCATGTCATTGCGAGGAGGCACGACGAAGCAATCGCATACTATACAGGGCGGACCTGCCTCCGTGCGATTGCCACGCTACGCTCGCAATGACATGTTTTTTATTGCTTTTTATTGTTTTTTATCCCTCTAAGATAAATATTCCTTCCACCAATCAGAATTAAAGACACCTTTTACTTCGGTTGGCTCACCGGGTTTGGGTACAAATAAATCGATGTGTTTTTGGTTTGCCATAGCGGTTAGCCATTCAATAGGCTCATACCAGGCATGCGGGGCCAGGTTAAACGTACCGTAATGGATGGGCATCATCAGTTTGCCTTTCAGATCGAGATGGGCATTTGAAGCATTATCAGGCCCCATATGAATATCCGGCCAGAATTTTCCATAAGCTCCTATCTCCAGCATAGTCAAATCAAACGGACCAAAAGCCTCTCCTATCGCTTTAAATTCGGGCGAGTAACCCGAGTCGGCACCAAAGTAAATATTATGCTGCGGACCTTTGATCACAAACGACGACCACAATGTTTCGTTTCGCCCAACAATGCCCCTGCCCGAAAAATGGCGTGAGGGTGTTGCCGTAAGTACAATTTCATTGCCAATCATGGCGCTATCGCCCCAATCCATTTCCGTGATAAAGTTGGCAGCCATTCCCCAACTGGTTAAATACTGCGCTACCCCTATCGAGCAGAAAAAAGGAATGTTTTTATCAGCAAAAAATTTAATGGTAGCCTTATCTAAATGGTCGTAATGATCATGCGACTGGATCACCGCATCCAGCGGGGGCAGATCTTCCAAAGCTATCGGCGGCTGAAAAAACCGCTTCGGCCCAAATGATTGCGAAAACGAAACCCTCTCGCTCCAAACCGGGTCGGTAAGGATGCGTTTGCCATCAATCTCAATCAGGATACTGGAATGACCAACCCAGGTAATGCGCAAGCCCGATGCCGGCGGAGTACTGTAAACCGATAGATCTGTTTTAAAAGGGCCTAAAGTTTTCTTTGGCGTATTTTCTGCCTTGTTGTTCATGTACTCCCTTAAAATGGGAATCATTTTACCAAAGCCGGCTTCATCGGTAGGTATGGTATTGAGATATTTTCGTCCTCTTTTTCGCGATGCGGGTAAACTCATAACAGCAATTATAGTACTTATATCAGGTATGATATAACTAACGCAAAAAAGTTACGATTGGTTGAAGCGGCTCAGCCTTTATTTACTTAAGAATGATATTGCCGTATTACAAAACTCAACAAGCGGGGCCGGCAAAGCATCTCCGGTAAAAGGATGTTCGCCACCAAAAGTATGATCTGCACCTTTTTGCACTATGTATTGAGCAGCAGAATTAGCTTCATACAATTGCAGGGAATGGCTTACAGGTACCGTAGGATCGGCATCACCATGAACGATGAGCCATGGCTGTTTTATTAAACCTGCCTGCCTGATGATATCCAGCCTCAGCGGGTGACTGTCCAGGTCATCGAGCAGGGTTGATTTAACAGGCATTTGCTGCCCGGTACGTTTATTTTCAAAGTAAAAAACGCTCTGCAAACGCCATTGCTGTTCTATTTGTTTGGGCCACAGGTTCCGGAAACCGGATATCGAGGCCATAGTAACCAGCTTTTTAATCCGGCTATCTTCGGCAGTTTTAATAATGCTTACGCCGCCGCCCATGCTATGCCCAATGAGGTATACACCATTAGCCATAGGCATGCTTGCCCCGCTGCAGGCAAAATCAATGATGGTATCCAAATCTTCCAGCTCAATAGAGACTGTATTATCAGCAAAGGCGGTCAAATCGGCAAAGTCTAAGGGACTGGCAGGCGTAGTGCCGTTATGCGAAAAGTTAAATTTCAGGAAACGAAAACCCTTTTTAGCAAAATACCGGGCTAACAGATCATGCGTGCCCCAATCTTTAAAGCCCTTAAAGCCATGGGCAAAAATTACCAGCGGCGCGTTTTTTAAAACATCATCATAGGTAACATCGATAAGCATTGGCCGCCCTTTAGCGCCGGGAAGGGTAAAATTATCTTTCCTGATCATGGCGGCTAATTTAGTATTAAAGGCCGAAAATATTATTGAAATAAGTCGGTGTAATTGGGCTGAAGCCTTCTCTTCCCGTCCCCTTCAGGCCTTTCGTAGATTTTATTTAACCTTGAAAAGCAAAATCATCGAAACAGTTATATTAAATTTGAATATGTTAGATTGCAGTTGACATGCGCTATACCGAATATCATCCTAATGGCATACTAAAAGATTTCATACAATGTTATTTTGTGTGCGAAACAGATATTCCTGTTATGACTGATGATAAGGTGTTTGCCACAGGCGCTATCGAGATCTTATTCAACCTGGGAGCGGATGGCCCGCAGCAGATAAAAAATGGCGACCTGGTAACCTGTCCCGATATACAATTGTGGGGACAAACTATACAGCCATTTACTTTTACCTCTTACGGTAAGCACTGTATGTTTGGAATCCGTTTTTTTACCCATACCGCCGCCTGCTTTTTTAATGAGCGGATAGAAGAATTTAATGACCGGGTCATTGATTTCAAAGAGCTGGCAGGAAAGGAAGCTGCTTTGTTACATTTGAGATTAATGGAGGCCAAAACGACGGACCGGAGAATAGATTTAGTGGAAAAATTTCTGATGAAAAGGCTGTTAACATCAGGGCCTAAATTCAGCAGGCTAAAGCTGGTTAACAACATCATGCTTGACTTAAGCAAAGAGGATTTTCTGGAGAATATCAATACAGTGGCAGCTAAATACGGTCTTTCCTCCCGGTACCTTCAGAAAATATTTTTAAACTATTCCGGGCTGAGCCCGAACTTGTACACTAAAATAGCACGGTTTCAAAAAAGCCTTTACCGGGTTGCCGAAAACAAACTATCGCTCACCTCCATCGCTTATGAGTGCGGGTACTTTGATCAGTCGCACTTTATAAAGGATTTTAAATTCTTTACCGGATCGCCCCCTTCCCGGTTTTCGCCCGAAAGTTCAACTGATTTTTCTGCCGCGCTCAATAATTAAGCTGTTCCGATTTTTACAATTTTGGCCCATTTTAAGGATATAGTTTCGCTTTAATTATTCATTCAATATTTAAAGAATCATGAAACAAAAAACCTTAACTGCGGCAATTATATGCCTGTGTCTTTTCTTAACGTATAAAAGCAGCATTGCCCAGGCAAATAATACGGGCTTACAGCAGATCAAAAGTTCAATTCAAAAAATAAATACACGTTACTATGAGTTGTTTTCAAAAAGCGACGCTTCAATCATAAACCTGTATACTGATGATGCCACATTATTGGCACCAAATATGCTGCCTATCAATGGCAAAAAGGCACTGAAAAAAGATTTCGAGGATACCTTTGTTGCAGGAAAAGTGAAAGGGGTTAAATTCCAAACGGACAATATTTATGGCGATGGTAAAGCTTACATTACCGAAGAAGGCACCTGGCAGGTTTTTGACCCAAATGGTAAAGTTCTTGATGATGGGAAGTATTTAAAATTGTGGAAACTCACGAAAGCCGGCTGGAAAATATTCAGGGATTCATTCAACAGCAACCACAAAATTTAAAAACGTTCCAGTCCCATCAGGGTCTCTCGCAGATTTAAGTTTACCCATAAAATCAATAGTCAATTTGGGTAATCTTGATAAGTTGCCCCCCTCTGGGGTTGGGGTATGGGGTGTGACGTTATTTCTACAAACCTGTTCCCCCTCCGGGGGATTTTACAATTTAATAAACATGTAATAATTGCCCAAGAACAGATGCACCAGAGGTGCAAAAGGTTTGTAGCTCGTAAAGTTATGGAATACCCTTTGCCCCAGAGGGGCAAAACACGACGACTTGTTGTTTAAACGACAAGCAATTTTGTGGATAAACTTAAACTCGCAGAGGACATTGATGGAACAATCAAGGGCAATCCTTACACCCTCTTCCCGTTAAAAGTAATGTTATACAAATCGGTGCGCCTGTCTTTGATATTTTGCACACTGCCATACTCATGCAGCTCATCCAGCAATGAAAGGTCAACATCGGCAATAACAATCATTTCGGTGTTTGGCGTAGCTTCAGATTGGATTCCGTTTGTAGGAAAACCAAAATCTGAAGGTGTAAACACCGCCGACTGTGCGTAGCTGATACCCATATTATTTACATTAGGCAGGTTACCAACGCAGCCGGCAATAGCCACATAGCATTCGTTTTCAACTGCACGGGCCTGGGCGCAAAACTTAACCCGGTTATAGCCATTCTGGGTATCGGTAAGGAAAGGCACAAACAGGATCTGCATATCCTGACCTGCCAGGATGCGTGATAATTCGGGAAATTCCACATCATAACAGATCAGGATGCCAACCTTGCCGCAATCCGTATCAAAAACTTTTACCTCATCGCCGCCGCGCATGCCCCATGAGCTGATCTCGGCCGGGGTGGGGTGAATTTTGTACACTTCTTCCATGCTGCCGTTCCGCCTGAACAGGTAGGATACATTATACAACGACTCCTCAAAAATATAAGGCATGCTGCCCGCAATAATATTTACGTTATAGGAAACCGCAAGTTTTGAAAATTCCTCGATAATGGGCTGGGTATATTTAGCCAGCTCGCGCATGGCCTTGGCCGAATCCATGTGGTTATAATCGGCCATAAGCGGTGTATTGAACAGCTCAGGGAACAGGATAAAATCGGCCTGGTAATCGCTCACCGCATCAACAAAATATTCGGCATGCTTCATCAGCTCACTGATGTTACTGTACGAACGCATCTGCCATTGTACCAGGCCAATACGTACTACTGTTTTATGGTTAATAACATCACTTACCTCTTCGTAATAAACATTATTCCACTCAATAAGGGTAGCAAAGCCTTTTGAGCGACTATCCTCGGGCAGGTAGTTACGCAATACCTTGCGCACGTGAAAATCGTTAGATAACTGGAACGATAAAGTAGGGTCGTAGATCTCCTTATATTTTACTTTATCAATATACTGACGGGGGGTAAGCTCGTTCTGAAATTTTTGATAGTTGGGGATACGGCCGCCTGCAATAATACTTTTCAGGTTTAACTTTTCGCAAAGGGCCTTGCGGGCATCGTACAAGCGGCGAGCAAGCCTCAAGCCACGGTATTTTGGGTGAATAAACACATCAATACCGTACAGTACATCCCCTTTGTCATTATGGGTTTTAAAGGTACTGTCGCCGGTAATTTGCTTGTAGGTGTGATTGTCGCCAAATTTTTGGTAATCGACTATAATAGCCAGTGCACAGCCAACAACCGTATCGTTAACGGTAATGCAGATCTGCCCTTCGGGGAATATTTTGATGAGCCGACGGATAGAATTGGCATCCCAATAATCCTCGTCCATATCCATATAGGCCGATTTCATTGACTTTTTTAGCTCCTGGTAGTCCTGTACTTCCAGGTTGCGCATTTCAATACTTTGCAGATCCATATTTTTGTTTTGCTTCGATAGCAACAGCCAAACGTTGTTTTGGTTTAGGCTTTTTTAGTATCGGTTGTATGCCACCAGGCCCAGTAGATCAGCACAAACTGCAGGATTAGGCGCAGCCATGCTAAAAAAGGTGTAACCGTTATGGAATTTAACTTCATTGGCGCTTTAAATGCCATGCTCACGTGGATCTGCAAAAAGGCAATCAACATTAAAACAATTCCCCAGGCAGCCCAGTACCGTGTTTTAGTTGGTATAAGTAACAACCCTAATGAAATTTCGGCAATCCCGGCAAGGAGGTTAACAGTCTCAGGGTAAAGCAGGTTATTGGGCATTACGGCATAATAGAAGTCCGGATCACGGAAGTGATTGAGGCCTGCAAACACATAAAATGCCACGAGTATCACCAGGCTTATTTTTTTATACTTATCCATGTTTTAATTTACAAATATTTTGTGATACGGATTATAAAACAGTTTAAATACTGCAAAACAAGCCATTTTTGCAATTTATAACCATTCCAAATAAGCCTGTTTGACAAAGTGTTGACATTGGATGTGCCGAATAGTCATACTTTTGTTCGGTCAAATTTTAAAACTGCTTTGAAGTATCTAAAGGTAATAGCTTTTACGCACAAACAGATTGAACTGAAGGAATTGGGTAGATTGGTGGTTTGCCAGGAAAATCTGACAGATAAACTTGCACAGGTTAAAAAGCAGTTCAACATCCCGGAGATCTTCTACCTGGCTACCTGTAACCGTGTGGAATTTGTAATGACAACCCCACAATCAGTTGACAAAGATTTTGCCAAAAAATTTATAGAGGCCTTTAACACAGAGCTTTGCCATGATTCACTGAGCACCTTTATGGATAGCGCGTCTATTTATGAAGATCAGGAAGCCATGGTGCACCTGTTGCGTACCTCATGTTCGCTGGAGAGTTTGATCGTGGGCGAAAAGGAGATCCTGGCCCAGTTGCGCAAAGCATATGAACATTGCAAAGAGGCCGGCCTAACCGGCGATGCCATGCGCATGATCATGAACTGCGTAGTAAAAACAGCCAAGGAAGTTTATACGCATACCAACATCTCCAAAAACCCAATCTCGGTAGTGTCGCTGGCTTACCGCAAGCTTAAAGACCTTAATCTTTGTTCAAATGCCCGTGTATTGATCATCGGCGCAGGCGAAACCAACCGCAACATTTCCAAATATCTTCAAAAACATAAATTTTCAAACTTCGCGGTATTTAACCGTACCGTGGCCAATGCCGAAAAATTAGCTGCCGATTTGGGCGGTGAAGCGTTTGACCTCGAAGCTCTGAAAACCTATAAAAAAGGTTTTGATGCCATTATCACCTGCACATCGGCAGTTGAGCCAATCATCACTACCGAAGTTTACCAATCGCTGCTAAACGGCGAAACCGGCAGGAAAACCATTGTCGATCTTGCCATCCCTAACGATACCGCCCCCGAAGTGCTGGAGCAATTTCCGGTTAACTTTATCGAAGTGCACTCGCTTAACGAGGTTGCCAAAAAGAACCTGCAGGAACGTTACCACGAACTGGTACACGCCGAAGCTATTATTGAGCAAAACATTGCCGAATTTGTACAGCAGCTTAAACAGCGCCGTATTGAGGTAGCCATGCGCCAGGTGCCTGAAAAGATTAAAGAGATCCGCAATACCGCCATTAACTCTGTTTTTGCAGATGAAGTACAGGGCCTGGACGAGCAATCGCGCGAGATCCTGGAAAAGGTGATCAACTACATGGAGAAAAAATATATCAGCGTGCCCATGGTTATGGCCAAGGATATATTGATCAATGAAAACTAAAACTTTCTGAATCAGAATTTACAGAATTAAGGATTGACAGCATGTTTGCTTTGTCTGAACCCGAATTTGTTGAATTAACAGAATTGATCAGAATATTGCTTCGCCCTTGTTGGTGTTGTCACCAATAACTTCACACCTGGCGATTACCTATCGCATAAATAATGACAGGTTTTGGTAATTTACAAGAAGCCCTGGTTAGGAAAAGTTGCTGGTGACAACACCAACAATAACCAGCCTTTAAGAACCAAGCAATTTATTTAATAAATCCGTAACAATCGTTTTACCTATCTTTTGCATCTGCCTAATTTGTAGTATACTTGTTCCTTTACGCAATTTATTTGACTGAACATGAAACTAAAACTAATGGCAGGTTGCAGCCTTGCCTGTATGTTGGCCGCGAGCGTAAGTTACGCCCAGCAACCTACCCCTACCACACCCGCCGGCTCTGTTTATGATTATCATGAAACTTTTGGCCCGGGCTTTTACACCAAAAACGGCACCGAGTTTCGCGCGGCCAGCGGCGAGCCAGGATATAAATACTGGCAAAACCGTGCCGATTATCAATTGGCCGCCAAACTGAACGATCAAACCAACGAAATTACCGGCTCGGAAGTTTTAACGTATACCAATAACAGTCCGCAAACATTAGGCTTTATGTGGATGCAGCTTGATCAGAATCTGTTTAAGCTCGATTCAAGGGGTACAGCCATCGTTCCCCCGGCAGGTAGCCGTAACTGGGGCCGCGGCGAAGCATTTGACGCCGGTTATAAAATTAAATCGGTAAAAGTTGCAGGTGCGAAAGGCGAATATGTTGATGCTAAATTCCTGATTACCGATACGCGTATGCAGGTTTTTCTTCCGAAGGAAATTGCGGCCAACGGCGGACAGGCTAAACTGAAAATTGAGTACTCTTTTGTGTCACCAAATTATGGATCCGACCGGATGGGCTACCTGCAAACCAAAAATGGTAAAGTTTATACCATTGCACAATGGTACCCACGCGTATGTGTATATGATGATGTAATGGGCTGGAACACCCTCCCATATAGCGGCCCGGGTGAGTTTTACCTTGAATATGGTGATTTTGACCTGAACATTACTGCTCCTGCAAACCATATCGTTGTAGCTTCGGGCGAATTATTAAACCCGCAGGAGGTATATACCCCCGAGCAATTAAAACGCTGGGCAGCTGCCGAAAAAAGCGAAAGCACGGTGATCATCCGTTCGGCTGCCGAGGTTACTGATCCAAAATCGCGCCCTGCCGGTAAAATCCAGTTAACCTGGCACTTTAAAATCAAGAATGCCCGCGATGCTTCATGGGCTTCTTCAGCAGCGTTTGTTATCGATGCAGCCAAGATGGACCTGCCAAGCGGTAAAAAATCAACTGCCATATCTGCCTACCCGGTTGAAAGCGATGGCAATGATGCCTGGGGCCGTTCAACTGAATATGTGAAAAAATCTATTGAATATAACTCATCAAAATGGTTTGAATACCCTTACCCTGCTGCTACTGCTGTTGCCGGTATTGTAGGTGGCATGGAATATCCTGGTATTGTTTTCTGCGGAGCTAAAGCAAAAAAAGCGAGCCTTTGGGGGGTTAACGATCATGAATTTGGGCATACCTGGTTCCCGATGATCGTTGGCTCAAACGAGCGGATGTACGGCTGGATGGACGAAGGTTTCAACACTTTCATCAACACACTATCGACAGCTAACTTTAATAACGGCGAATACAAAAACACCCGCGTGCCTGATATGCACGCTATCGGAGCTTTCTTTACCAGGCCCGATCTTGAGCCTGTTATGAGCCAGCCTGCTAACCTCAAAGAAAAAAATACCGGTACCCTGCTTTACTCAAAACCAAGTGCCGGTTTAGTATTGCTACGCGAGCAGATCTTAGGCCCTGAACGTTTTGATTTCGCATTTAAAACCTACATCAACCGCTGGGCATTTAAACACCCAACTCCCGACGACTTTTTCCGCACGATGGAAAATGCAAGCGGCGAAAACCTGCAATGGTTTTGGAGAGGCTGGTTCCTGAACGACTGGCGTTTGGATGTTGCTGTAAGCGATGTAAAATATGTTGATAACGATCCAACCAAGGGTTCGCTGATCACTTTAGATAACCTGGGTAAAATGGCAATGCCGGTTGTCCTGGAAATCAAAACCAAAGGTGGTAAAGTTGAGCGTGTGAAACTGCCGGTTGAAATCTGGGAACGTTACGCGTCATGGACATTCAAATATCCGTCAACCGAAGAAATTGAATCGGTTACTTATGATCCGGACAAAGTATTGCCGGACTACAACCAGGACAATAACGTTTGGAAGAAATAGTATCCCTCTAAACAGCGAAGCCCTCATGGACTCCGTAAAAAAATAAATCGTGAATAATCTTCCCCAAGGGGAGACTTTAAAAGAAACGGCGATGAGTGTTAGTTCATCGCCGTTTTTGTTTAGATGTTTGGATGGTTCTTGAATCTATGATTGTAATTCAGCTCAGGTTATAAGCGCCGTTTACTGAAATACTATTTTCAGTATCTTATTATTTCTTGTATCAGCTATATAAATGTTACCGTTTTTATCAACGGTATGGCCCTCAGCATCAGGTAAACTTCCGGCCACTAAGGTAGTTACATTATCCGTATTAACTTTTATCATTGAGGAATTGGCACTAACGTATAAA
Organism: uncultured Mucilaginibacter sp.; assembly: GCA_966212355.1. Lineage (GTDB taxonomy): Bacteria > Bacteroidota > Bacteroidia > Sphingobacteriales > Sphingobacteriaceae > Mucilaginibacter. Next base: position 55,707 of record CBIHRB010000027.1, on the reverse strand, counting down.
TTGCCAGCCGCGTCTGCACTTACTGCATTAATTCCGTCAAAAGATGTGTTGCGTACGCCGGTTGTTGTAACCGTGGTAACTATGGCAGCAGGGGTTATTTTTCGTATACGTTGATTTAATAAATCGGCAACAAAAACGTTCCCGTTTTTATCGGTAGCCACACTTACCGGCAAATTGAAACTGGCAGCTGTTCCGGTGCCGTCAGTTAATGCCGATATCGAATTGCCGGCAAAGGTGCTCACCATTCCGGTATTGTCAATTTTCCTGATCACATTATTTTGCGGATCGGCTACATAAAAATTGCCCGAACCATCTATGCTGATCCCGGTGGGGTTTTTAAAGGCTGCCAATGTAAGGCTACCATTGGTTAGGCCATAGCTACCGCTGCCTGCAAAAGTACTTACCGAAGCGGTAGGCGTAATTTTTCGTATCACGTGGTTTAACTCATCGGCAACATAAATGTTTCCGGCATTATCTATGGTTAATGCGTCCGGGTGATTAAAGCAAGCCGCGGTACCAACATCGTTTACCAGGCCCGCGGTTCCGCTTCCGGCGAAGGTACTTACGGTTCCGGTGGTACTGATCTTCCTGATCTTGTTATTTTTTGAATCAGCAACATATAAATTGCCGTCATTATCAATCACTATACCAATTGGTCCGTTAAAACTGGCTAAAGCTCCTTCTGCATCGTTTGCTCCTGTCGTTCCGCTACCTGCAAGGATAGTGGTTACCTTTGTTAATAAATAAGTAAAAGAAGGCCCGGTAGCGGTTTTGCCATTTACAGTAACTTTTACAGCTCCGCTTCCTGCCCCCACGGGAACGGTTGCGGTAAGTTTGGTTGCTGTAGCGCTTTTTACAATGCCCTCCTTTTCATTAAAAGATACCTTATTATTAGCTAAGGTAGTACTAAAACCGGTTCCCGTAATTTCAACAAGGGTATTAAAGGCCCCTTCATTTATACTGATGGAAGTTACCGCCAACGCAGGCGGATCTGTTTTAGGAGGCGCGGGGTTTCCGCCACTTTTAGAGCACGAAACAAAAAAGAATGTGATAAACAGAAAAATAATGGAGCAAATTAATTTAGGTTTTAGGTATGTCATTTTTAATTTATTTAACTCAAAGGTACTTAATGGTACCTGCTTATGCAACAATGTAACATCCCTGAGCTTTCCCTGCTGTGGGGTTTTATAATGCTACCAAGTTTGCTGTAGACGGTTATTCAGAAGCATTAGCTAAAGAAACCAAACACCTCGGTATTAAAGCGCCAAGCGGTTTCCGGACCGATTGGGCCGGTCGTTCGGCTAATAACAGCAAGATCGTTATCCACGATTACAAAGAAACAGCCGGAACCAACAAAAACAATATCCGCGGCTACAGCGGCAAGCAACCCGGCGACCCGGAGCGTGCGGCTAAGGCTATTGTTGATGCAGTAGAGGCTGAAAACCCACCATTACGTTTATTATTGGGCAAAGCCGCATTAAAGGGTGCCCGGAATAAACTGCAGGAGCTACAGAAAGATTTTGATACCTGGGAAGCAACTACCGTAGGTGCTGATTTTCCAAAGGGGGAATAATCGCAACCCAAAAAAATGTCATTTCGACGAGGTACGAGGAGAAATCTTGAACAACTGTTATGGCGGACAGGCGAGTTCGCTAAACTGGCGTATAAGTTCTCCCTATGGTCGAAATGACATAACTGTTTAAAAAACTTCTCCGTTTTCGTAAATTGCATTCACAATAAACGGAAGCCTATGGGACAGATTGTAATTGTTGCCTATAAACCTAAACCGGGCAAGGAGGAAACATTGAAACAATTAATGAAAACGCATGTACCCCGCCTTAAACAGGAGGGGCTGGTAACCGACCGTGAATCAATCATCATGGAAGCAGCCGACGGCACCATCATTGAAGTTTTTGAATGGCTGAGTGCCGAGGCTATTGCAAATGCCCATCATAATAAAGCAGCGCAGCAAATGTGGGGCGAATATGCTGAGGTATGCGATTACGTTCCGTTAAATACATTGAAGGAGACCAGAGATTTGTTTGCCGGTTTTGTGCCCGTTAATTAAAAAAGATTCCTGTGCCTGTTACTTTAAATACAGATCAAAAAGCTGCTTTCAAGGCAATCCAAAAATTTCTTGATCACCCGGCTGCCGACGTTTTTGTGCTAAAGGGTTATGCCGGCACGGGTAAAACCTTTTTGATGCAACACATTGCACAATGGCTGAAAGAAAAAGAAAGGAAGTTTTGTATGCTGGCAGCAACAGGCAGGGCGGCTACGGTTTTAAGGGGTAAAACGGGGTTCTCCGCTTCAACAGTTCATGGCGAGTTATATAATTTTGATAAGATAGACGGCCTTGACGAGGAAACACTGGCCGAAAACTCGACATCAGGCATGGCCGGACAGATGACCATGCAGTTTTCAACCCGCTCTGCAGACGCCGAAACCACCATTTATATAGTTGATGAGGCTTCGATGCTTTCGGGTACACCGACTGAAGGCAATGGCTTTGCTGTTTTTGGTTCGGGTATCCTGCTTCAGGATTTTTTTCAGGTAGCTAATAAAAGCAAGATTATTTTTGTAGGCGCCCCCTGCCAGTTGCCACCGGTAGGGCAAAGCTTTAGTCCGGCGCTTGATACAGACTGGCTGGCCAGGAAGCAACGCTTCCCGGTATCTGTTAAACTTTCAAAAATAGAGCGTAATAAAGATGACAACGATATTTTGGTTTTGGCGGGAGCTATCCGTACCATGAGCGAAAGCCGCGAGCGCATCAAATTACCGAAGATCCCGGCATCAAACCTCAATAATGTAAAACTTCATGCTACAGACGATCTGATGTTTAACCTGTATGCGGCTAATTATAAGGCCGCAGGCCCAAATAGTTGCCTGGCCATAGCACGCAGTAATAAAAAAGTTCAAATGATAAACCGGGATATGCGGCGCGAACTTTTTGGTTCGGGGTATGTGCCTTTACAGGTTGGTGATGTATTGCTGGTAACACAAAACAACTATTCGGTACCGCTTACCAACGGCGATTTTGTGATTGTTAATGAACTTGAAGAAACTGAACAAAAGTTAGGGCTGAAGTTTCAAAAAGTGTTGGTTACCGCGTTAGCTTCGGGGAAGGAGTTTAAGATGCTTATTTCTTTAGATACGCTTGAAAGTTTAAAGGGAAATCTCACTAATGATCAATCCAAAGCGCTGATCATCGATTTTAATGACCAGATGAAGGCCAAAGGCTTCCATCAAAAAAGTGAACAATATAGGGAAGCCATGCGCGAAGATCCTTATCTCAACTGCCTTAAAGTTTCGTACGGCTATGCCGTAACCTGTCATAAAGCCCAGGGAGGCGAGTGGAACAATGTTTACCTCTTTTTAGATAAAAGCATGTACGGTTCGCCATACTACGAACTTTGCAAATGGTGGTACACCGCCGTTACCCGCGCAAAAGATGAATTGAATTTGGTAAATGATTGGTGGGTAAGCTAACAATTACCGTTAAAAAAGCGTCATTGCGAGTATCCATCAGAGAAGCCCTGAAAAAAACCGTGATGACATGTAAAATATATTTTAGGGATGGTGCGCGGGGGCCGCGTTAGGGATTGCAGTGTAAAGCCCACAGCGCGCGTTAGGATTGAGGGCAGGAAAAGCGAGGACTTGTAACGGAAAGCCCGGGCCGCAGGCAACGCCCATGTTATAAAATCCATTAAGAAAAATATACTTAATAATCAATAACTTACAATCACGTCATTATATTAGAAGGTACGAAGCAATCCCCGATTTGCAGAGACGCTCTGTATAGTTTGGGATTATTAACAATTATAATTTGATTTTATAGGTGTTAATGAGCTCCCTACGATCGGTTGTCTTCGTACCTCGCAATGACGCTTTTATTATTAATAGAATTTTAAGACACATCACCCCATCTGCAACGGCTCATTCTTTAATTTCTTCTGTACATCCTGCTTATAATTACGACCGATAGGGAGCTCATGCCCGGCAACATCTATGCTGTAGGCATAGAAAGAATCTATCTTATTCAACGCAACTATAAACGACCGATGGATGCGTACAAACCTGCTTTCAGGCAACATCTCTTCAAGCAGGCTGATCTTTTGCCGGGTAATGTGCACCTGGTTATTTACAGCTACTACCTTAATATAGTCGCGCAGGCTTTCTATCCATAAAATATCATTGATGTTAACTTTGATGGTTTTGCGGTCTACTTTAAGATAAATGAACGTATGCGTATCACTTACAGGCTCTTCATGGGTAATCAGGAGTTTGCCCTTATGCTCGTTTAGCTGATAAATCTTGTCGACCGCCCGCAGGAAACGCTCAAAAGAGATTGGCTTTAAAAGGTAATCAACCGCGTTGAGCTCAAAACCATCAAGCGCGTATTCGCTGTAGGCGGTGGTAAAAATTACTTTGGGCGGGTTCTTAAGGCTTTTCAGCAGATCGGTACCTTTTATTCCCGGCATCTGGATATCCAGGAACATCAGATCTATAGGTTTTTGTTGCAAGAGGCGAAAGGCTTCAATACCGTCATTACAGGTTGCCGTAACCTCCATCTCGCTGAAGCGCGCAAGATAGTTTTTCAATACCTCAATGGCATGTGGTTCATCGTCGACTATAAGTGTGCGGATTTTCATGCGGTTACCATTTGTTGTGCAGCAGAGTGTTTTATGATTTTCAGGTCGAGGTCAAGCGCCACAAAAAAGGTATCTTCTTCGTTCACGATCTTCAGCCGTGAGGTATGAGGGTACAGCAGGTTGAGTCTCTTGGTCACATTCTTTAGCCCGATATGCCCCGGCGTGTTGCTTGTATCAATAGCGTGTTCGGGCTTGCTGTTGGCTACTTTTAACTTGAAGTGGTTTAGTGTAACACTTATATCAATATTGATCCAGGTAGCGCCTACCTGCTCGCTGGTGCCGTGTTTAAAGGCATTTTCGATAAAAGGTAAAATGAGCAGCGGGGCTATAGTTTTATGTTTCAAATTACCGGTAATGGTAAAGTTAATGTCGATGCGGTCTTCATAGCGAAGTTTTTCGAGCTTTACATATTGCTGCATCATAAATACCTCCTTCTCTAAAAGTACTTCGTTATCTGAGCATTCATAAAGCATATAGCGCAGCAGGTCAGACAGGCCAATGATAGCCTGCGGCGATTTGGGCGAATTATTAAGACTTAACGAATAAAGGTTATTAAGTGTATTAAATAAAAAATGTGGATGTACCTGGGCTTTCAATGCGTTGAGTTCGGCTTCTAATGCCGCCTGCTTGCGCTCATACCACATTTTAAAAAGTTTAATAGCAAGTACAAACCCGGTAAACAGGTTAGTCCCTTTAAATGAATTTACCAGGCTTTGCCCATCTGTTAACTGCTCAAAGAACGGACGTTGGGTGGAGGCGATATAACCGGCATCTGTTACGTGCATCACCCTGATCAGGTAGGGCGCAACAAAAAGGATTCCGATGGTACGGCTGATAAACATACATGCAAAAACAAGCGGTATCAGCATCATGAAAAACATCACATATCGTTTTTCAAAAACATATTTGGGCACCAGCCAGTAAGCAATGGCATAGTAATACGCTATTTGTATGGGCATGTACAAAAGGTTATTGCGTAAGGATACCCAAAAGTTGGTCTGGAACGAATAAAGTGTGGTAATGAAAAACGATACAATCACCCAAAATATCACATGCTGCCAAAAGCGCGGCAGTTTGAAATTATTGAGCATGATATCGAAACCATTATTCATATAGCTAATTTACTGCAAAACAGTTTAATTGAACGTTTTTTAAGGTTGAATTGCGACAAACTGCAATCAATTAATGACGAACTGCAGGGAAGAGGATGGCTTCGGTACGCTTTTCAAGATGAATGTGTATTCAATACATAAAAATGCGGTTGATCGCAATTGGTGGGTAGTGTGCCTATGTTGTTTTCATCCCAGTTTATGGCCGGTTAATTTTAGTTTATATTAAAAAAACACCATGAAAAAGTTAATTATCACAATTTGCATCCTGGCATTTGCAACATTTGCAGTGCAGGCTCAGAATAACGCAACAAACGTACGCGGTTTTTGGGTAGTTGAACACAACATTAATTTGCCCCGCGTGCAAACCATTAAGTTTTATAACGATAACAATAAGCTGATATACGAGGAAACAGTTTACAGCAAACTCAACATTAAAAAGAAAAAGACCCGCCTGGCGCTTGATCAGGTCCTTGACAGGTTGAACGAGCGCACCGCCTATGTTGAAAGTAAAAACCTGGTAATGCTGAGCCTTGATTTAAGGCATTAAGACCTTTTTAAATATACGTTTAAAAAACCGGTAGCCAGCGCGAGGTATGGCGCCGGTTTATTTTTTGAATCCTTTTTTCTTAAATCTAACCGTCTTGTGTCTTCAGTTCCCCGTCAGCAGGTAAGCTTCGGGCGAAACCGGGCAGAACAATGCCGGCCTGTGCTGCTGTAGGGGCATAGCAAGTTTTTGCAGAAGCGGGGACAACGAGCGAGCGAAGCAGGGCAAAATAATTGCAGCCCGTGGTTATGCCCGGTTTGCAGGGCAAAGGCCTTGAGCGCAAAGAAGCCTATCTGCTGACTTGATTTATTCGCAAAGTTATTTTGCTTTTAGGGTGCTCATGAGCTCGCTCCGCTCAGTTTTGGTTCTTTTTATCAAGAAAAAGAACAAAGCCAACCCGCGGCGAATGAGCGGGCCGATATCAGTTAACTACAACTAAATATCTTGCTTGCCTTGTAAGCCTAATCGTAGGATTAATACTCCAAATACTTCTCAACCCGTACTGCTACCAAATCTCCCTCGGCATACTTTCCGGTTTCCTCGCTCAAAACCCGTAGGGTTATATCTTCGTGCTGAAGGATCAGATCCTCATAAAAGCCTTTAAATAACACCTGCTTAACAACCCAGCTTTTGGTTGCCGCTATCAATTTAATTTTGATTTGTTCAGGATAAACAACCGCATATTCTTTGGTTATGTCAATGCCGCAAAAACGGGCCTCATGAGCGGTTAGTACGTTGCAATTGGTGAGCAATTGGGCCGTATAAAGAAATTTTGGATGTTTGTATAACGCCTTGGGATTGCCATGCTCAACAATTTCTCCTTTGTTTATAACAATGAGCTCATCTGCCATCGATAGTACTTCGGCCGGGTCATGGGATACCATGATCACCGTTAATCCGGTTTCCTTAACAATTTGCCTGATATCATGCTGCAGGCCTTCCCTGAAGGAGGTATCTACCTGGTTAAATGGCTCGTCAAGCAGTAATACCTGGGGATGGGTAACGATGGCGCGGGCAATGGCTACACGTTGCTTTTCGCCGCCGCTTAAGTCGGCTACACGTTTATCGGCCATGGCAAACATGTTAAGTTGTTTGAGCACTCGTTCAGTCTTCTCTTGTTTGGCTTTAAGATCTGTAGCAGGGAGCATGGCCGCCACATTATCCCAAACTTTGGCAAACAGGTTAAGATCATCGGTATGCTGGGTTACCATTTTCATAGCATCATGACCGGGGATCAGCTTTTCTTCAGGGCCCCAGATGCGATCACCTTTAAAGTAAACGGTGCCTTCATCGGGAGAAAGCAAGCCGTATAACAAACGTAACAAAGTGCTCTTACCACTGCCGCTTTCGCCAATTATGGCGGTGATTTTGCCCTGCTCAATAATGAGCCCGGTTTTTTTAACACCGGCCTGCTGCTTTCCCGGAAATATTTTACTTACTGCAACCGCCTGCAAAAAAGGAATCTCTGACATCAGGGGCAAAGATAAACGTTTGAACCATGATTTTTAGGATTTAAGGATTACAGGATGAGGCATGAACCATGATTTGCCTGATCTAAGGATTGCAGGATGAGGCATGAACTATGATTTGCCTGATTTAAGGATTGCAGGATAGAGCAGTTCATCTATCTATCTATCTATCTCTCTATCATGGTAATCCTTAAATCCTAAAAATCATGGTTCAAAATCATGGTTCTGTTTAAAAGCCAAAAGTCAACCCGAACGAGAAGTTTCTCAAGCCTTTTTGATCCGGGCTGTTTTCAAACATATCGTTGAAGTAATATTTGGCATAAAGGCCCATGATACCGTAACCCATGCGCACAAACACGCCTTTGCGCAGTTTGGCAAAATGATAATCGTCGTTAAATTTTTGCTTGCCATTTTCCTCACTGATTTGTTTTACGCGGCCGTTAAGCAAGATGCCAATCTCCGGACCGGCAACTAACCTGAAATAATTCCCCCGGTCATCTTCATGGCTGCGGTAATAGAACGATAGCGGTATGCGAAGATAAGTTGATGAAAAACGGTTTTTGCTGAAGTGGATACTGTCCTGAACGTAGGTGAGCACCGGCGCGTTACGCTGGATAGTGATATCATTACGTAAGCGGATATGGGTCCAGTCGAAACCGCCGGATACATAAATTTTGAAAGCGCTGTTAAAGCGATAACCAAATTGCAGCACATCAAAACCAAAGTTGCTTGTTTTCCACTGGCGGTAGCTTAAAAATTTGTTTTTATCAGATAGGGTAAAGCTACCATTGTCAATCAGTGTAGCAAAACCAAGGTCGATCCTTGAAAAGGTTACCCCAAAGGAAAATCCAGGTGCCTTGTGGGCATGGTATACGGTGTCGGGTTCGTCGTTATTAATATTCACCTGCGTCACATCGTCACCAAAACCAAGCTTTACCTTAACATGTTTTTTATGGGTTGTGGTGTCGGTGGTGTTTTGTGCAGAATCGGCAGGTGTGCTTTGAGCAAAACCAAAGCTTGCGGCAAGGCATATTGTGATGGTAAAAATAAGGCGTTTCATATGTTGTGGTATGTCTATCGTTCGCTAAGATATTATTTGTCTTTCTCTTTTTTTACTTTAATAAAGCCCAGGTTAAGGCCTGTAATAGTGGCATCGTCTTCATCGGTGTTACTGAATTCAATTACTTTGTCTTTACGTTTATCAACAGCGGCTATCACCACGTTAAAAACATCGCCAAGGCTGCGGATGCGGTGCCTTTTTACAGCTTTTGCTATAGCAGGAGCGGCATGCGGCGATACCTGGGCTATCAATACCGGCTGTGTGTTGTCGCTGGCAATGATGGTTGATTTCGGGCTGATCCTGGCTGCTGTATCCGGGGCTGCGGCGTTAACAACAGGATAATCTGCGGCAGGGGCATTTGCTAATAATGGTTCATCTGTATGGGCGGTTACAGGTGAGGGGATAGGATTTACCGGCTGTGATACAGGTGGTGTCAAATTGCTTTTTATTTTGGTTTTATTAACTTTCGTTATAGTATTAACAGGTGCTATAACCGGATTTGCGGGTACTTTGTTTTGCGCCGGGGTTGGAGGTACCACAGGCTCAACTGTAACTGCAACGGATTGCTTTACCGGTTGATGGGTTTTAACTATTTCTGTTGGATGGTCATTATGTTTAACCCTTTGTTTAGGGATAAACAGGATACCTGCGGTGATCAGTAATATAATACCTGCTGCTGCGCTTAGCAAAGGCAATAATATTCCTTTACGCCTGCCGGCGTTTAATTCGGCGTTGATGGCCTGCCATACATGGGCCGACGGTTGTACTTCCAGGTCATCAAGTTTTTGTTGAAACAGCCTGTCCAGTTCCTTATCCTGCATATCCATAACTTTTGCCCTCCATTTTAGCAATTTGTTCTTTCAATATTGTACGAGCCCTTGATAGCTGCGATTTAGAAGCACCCTCGGTAATGCCCACAATCTCCGCTATCTCTTTGTGCGAGTAACCTTCAAGCGCGTAAAGGTTAAATACTATCCTGTACCCCGGCGCCAGTTGCTGTATTATGCCCATCAGCACCTTTGCATCCAGGTTGGCCGCTGCTATTGGATTAACCGATGGCTCATGCCCTGCCTCGTCAATATCAATTATTTGCATCATTTTATGATGTTTGCGATAGTATTCAATTGAACTGTGAACCATGATGCGCCTAACCCAACCCTCAAATGATCCGTCGCCCCGGTAATCATCCATTTTCTGGAAAACCCTTATAAAGCCATTCTGCAACATATCTTCGGCCTCCATGCGGTCGGTAGCGTAGCGCATACACACCCCCAACATTTTTGAGGCAAACTGCTTATAAAGCAGTTCCTGCGCCTTGCGCTCACCGGCCCGGCAGCGGTCTATCAGTTGGTGAATGGTATATTTAGGTTCCAAAAACATCATTTATAAGTAAGATGGCGGAGTGATGTAAATGGTTGCATGGTGATGTAAATATTTTGATGAATAGTTTAAGAAGATGAATAGTGATGTAAAATAGGAAAATCGCTTTGATACACGAGGCACCTACGGAGCCTTAAAATTAACTTAACCTTTGCTATAAACACGTTACCCCTCTGGGGTTGCAATTGGTGATTTAAAACTCCGTTAGGAGTATCGTGTTTGTAGCAAACATGGATCTGGAAATTGGCTCCGTAGGTGCCTCGTAACGGTTGTTGAATGATGATGATTTGTTGTAACTTCGGTTTACAGCTTTTTAAGAAGCGCCAATAGATAAAATCATAGAATTAATCCTAAAATCAGATAACAAGCAAAGCATCGCGAAGATAATCGCTTTGGCTAAAGAGCTTAATGTTATTGTAGAAGAAAAAAGTATGGAACCTGAGAGTATAAGCCGCGAAGCGCTCAAAGAGCGGATTTTGAATTTCAGGACCGCTTCTGAATCTTCATTTGGTGATCCTATGCAATGGCAAAGAGCTCAAAGAGAAGATCGTAAATTAGATATATCTGCGATTTTAGAAAATCAAAAAAAGTTGCTTGAACTGGAGGGGAAAATAGAACTTGACGATGAGGCTTTTAGATAAATATTAAAATCAGCTGACTATTTCTTCTCCCTATATCTTTTATAAATCTTCACGGCTATCATCAGTATCACAGCCAGCGATACCAAGCCAACAACACCAAAGATCCAATTCAAAGCGCTCTTAAGCACCACAAGAAAAACAATAGCGAACAGAAAAATGGTAGCAACTTCATTCCACAAACGTAGTTGAATGGATGTCCATTTGAACACGCCGTTACGCATCTGTTTTATTTTATTTTGGCAGATGAAATGATAGATCACTAAAGCCACAACAAAAGTCAGCTTGATATGCATCCATCCAAACTGAAGCCAAATTGGCTTGAGGATAAGCATTGTTGTGCCGGCTGCTATGGTAAGGTACATTGAGGGGATGGTTATGATATTCCATAACTTGCGTTCAATGATTTCGAATTGTTTAGACAATATAGTACGATCCGGCTCGGGCTTATCCTGGGCTTCGGTATGATAAATAAATAAACGTACGCTATAAAATAACCCCGCCATCCAGCAGACCACAAAAATGATATGTATAGCTTTTACGTAATCGTACATATGCACCGACCTCAAAAGAGGAGTTGTTTTTATAATGACCGACGGTTGGGTTCCCCTCTTGAGAGGGGGCGCGATAGGAATGAGCGTGAGCAGGGGTGTGTTTCATCTGTGTTCTTATCGCATGATTAACACACCCCTACCCCCCTCTCAAGAGGGGAATCGCACTTTCCAGCCCTCGCCGGATTATATTTATTCTTAGTTTCTATATTCTTTTATCACTTCCACCGCGTACTTCACGTTGTCAAACGGGATATCAGGCATAATACCATGGCCCAGGTTAAAGATGAAGCCGTTTTCGCCTTTCATTCGGTCGAACAGGCGATAGATGCGCTCTTTAATTACTTTTTTATCGGCATAAAGGATGTGCGGATCAAGATTACCCTGTACTGCAATACCTGCCGGTAAACGTTTTTTGATATCTAACAGGTCAACATTCCAATCGATAGAAATAACATCCGGCTTAGCCTCTGCCATCAGCGGTGCGAAAACCGAACTGCCTTTGCAGAACGAGATCACCGGGATATCTTTTCGGTTCAGTTTGCTGATGATCTCCGCAATATAACGGTGGCTGAATTCTTTATAATCATCCCATGCCAAAGCTTGTGCCCAACTATCAAAGATCTGGACCGCATTTACACCTGCAGCAATCTGCATGTTCAGGTAATCGGCAGTAACGGTAGCTATTTTTGATAACAACTGATGGGCCATTTCGGGCTCATTGTGCAGCATCAGTTTGGTAAGCTTGAAATCTTTTGATGATCCGCCTTCAACCAGGTAGCTCATTACGGTAAACGGTGCACCGGCAAAACCTATCAGCGGAATACGGCCGCCAAGGCGCTGTTGAATCACCTTAATAGCATCGGCAACATATTGCAGCTTATCAATAACATCAGTTTGCAGGTTATCGATATCGGCTTGTGTACGTACGGGATTGGCAAATAGCGGACCAACACCTGCGTTGAAACTAAGGTCGCCGCCCATGGCTTCGCCGGTTACCAGGATATCTGAAAATAAAATTGCACCGTCAATCCCTAACAGATCAACCGGCAGCATGGTAACATCGGCGGCTATCTCCGGCGTTTTGCACATTTCAAGGAACGAGTATTTATTTTTAATGTCCCAATACTCTTTCATAAAGCGGCCTGCCTGCCTCATCATCCAAACCGGCGGGCGTTCTGTTTGCTCCGAAAATGCCGCTTTTATTAATAACGAATCTCTCATATTTTATGTTAGAAGCAAGAAATCGAGAGTCAAGAAGCAAGAAATTAAGAAGCAAGAAATTAAGAAGAGAACCGTTCTCTTTTTTTCTTATTTTCTCGCCTGATAGCTCTTTTCGTCTGCCTCCTTACTCTTTCCTCCCGTCTCTTTATCTTATTTCTTGTATCTCGACTCTTATAGTCTTGATTCTTGTTTCTTACTGTCTTGATTCTTTCTGAAGCTCCTGCTGAAGACGGCTTATCACTTCCCTCATTTTGGCAGTTACTTTTTCTTTATGTTTTTCAGTTAATTGCAGATAGGCCTGGGCTTTTTCAAAATTACCGCGCCTGATGCTGATATTGGCCACACTAACCAAAGCGGCTACGTGGTCGTTAACCGAACGCAGGGGGTATTGTGCCGCTATTTCATAGTGCATTTCTGCCCCTTCAAAATCCTGCCTTTGCAGGCATAAACCGCCGTATATAAACTCATAATATCCCCGGCGGTTTTTGCTGAGCCATTCGGGTTTCATGATCTCGTTTAACGAGGCAGCGGTTTTATCATAATCCTTTACATGAAAATGTTTGGATGCTACAACCAACGTACCCTGCCTGAAATAATCCCAGATAAGCAGGATGATCATCATAGCTGCAACTGCCGCAAGTTCATAAATATGAAAGTATACCAATATACCTAACGACAGCAGAAATATAAACGCAATGAATATACGTGTCCTGTTACTGAACATTAATGCTGGTTATCGGTAAATTTATACCCAACGCCACGAATGGAATGGAAATAAACCGGGTTTTTAGGATCTGGTTCAAAGTACTTACGGAAGGTTAGGATAAAGTTGTCGATAGTACGCGTTGACGGATAAACGTCATAATTCCAAACGGTTTCCAGGATCTGCTCGCGCGATACGGCGTCATTACGGCGCTCAATCAACAGTTTAAGCAGCATGGTTTCCTTTTTGGTAAGGGCGGTAATTGAGCCATCTTCGTTAACCAGCTCAAATGAGTTAAAATGGATGGTTTTATCACCTATTTTATAGCTGTTAAACTCTTTCAGGTCTTCGCCTTTCAGGCTGCGTTTCACCAGGTTGTTCACCCTTAAAATAAGCTCCTCCAGGTTAAACGGTTTGGTAAGATAATCATCAGCGCCTTTTTTTAAGCCCGAGATCTTGTCCTCATTGGTGTTTTTAGCCGTAAGGAACATGATAGGTACTTCTGTATTTTCAAGCCTGATGGTTTCGGCAACAACAAAGCCGTCAATTTCGGGCATCATTACGTCCAATATCACCAGGTTAAAGCGTTCCTCTTTAAATAGCTGTAAAGCTTTTTTGCCGTTTTTAGCCGGAGTTACCTTGTAGCCTTCCAGCTCAAGGTTAAGCTTAATTGCTTCTAACAAATGCTCTTCGTCTTCGGCCAATAAAATCCTTTTTTTGTTTGGCATATTATTCATTGTCTTAATTTAGGTTAATCCAAATGTAACTTCAAAAATACTACCAGCAGGGCGGTTATCTTTAACCCTGATGCTGGCCTGGTGTTTATCCAACACCTCCTTAACAATATAAAGGCCCAGTCCGGTGCCCTTTGTGTTACGGGTTTCTTCACTGCCTACGCGGTAAAAACGGTCGAAAATGCGGGTTTTCTCCTCGTCGGCTATGCCGATACCATGATCAGATACCTGCAAATAAACTTTATCATCTTTCGAAAACAGCTTTACCCCAACAGATGAGCAGGGGCTTGAATATTTTACAGCGTTTTCTATCAAATTGGTCACTACTGATGTAAGGGCAAATTTATCGCCCACAATCTCCACCTTAGGCTCAATCTCGGCCTCTATGATCTGCTGGTTGCAATCGCATTTGGAGATCTGCAGGCGGTTAACAATGCTATCAACCAAAACCGAAAGGTTAAAGCTGGTCTTAGGGAAACTATATGAGCGGTTTTCGATCTTAGATGCAAGCAGCATATTCTCAACCATGTCATCCAAACGCTCAACATCGTTCAATGATTTTTCAATAAAATCAAGCAGCTGTTCTTTGGTCAGATGACGTTTCTGGATGGTTTGCAGCAGGATCTTGATTGATGCCAGCGGCGATTTCAATTCATGCGTTACCGAAAGCAGGAAGTTCTTTTTTTGCTCCTGCAGACGGCGCTCTTTATTAAACGAGCGGTGCAGGTTAATGGCGCCAATTAAAAATACGGCTACAAACATAGCCCCTTCGCCCAGGATCATACCGGTACGGCGCGGTTGCAGCGTAACCAGCATATAGCCCCACCATACCAGTTCGGCAACGGCATAGGTGATGAGCGCGTAAAAAATAACAAATGACTTTTTCATAAGCCCCCTCTAAATCTCCCCCGGTAGGGGAGACTTTTAATTTTAATGTTTTATTAGCCCTGCTATTTTAGCCCTCTCTACTGGGGAGGGTTGGGTGGGGCTTAAATACTAAATCTAAACTATCAAATATAGCACGTTTTGTTTTCTCCAGGTCTATCTTGGTATGGGCCGATGATATAAAGCCAACCTCGTAACCCGACGGACCTAAATAAATGCCCCTGTTCAACAATTCGCGATGGAATTTCTTGAATTTTTCCATGCTTGAGGCATCAATATCTTCGGCTTTACGAATATACTCTTTATCTGTAAAAGCAAACCAAAATATGGAGCCTATGCCAAACACCTTGAACTTATAATTGCGGGCGGTAGCAAAACGCTGAATGGCTTCTACGAACTCCTCTGTTTTATTGTTCAGGTCGCGGTAAAAGCCCATGCGTAGCAGCTCGCTAAGCTGGGCGATACCGGCACCCATAGCAACCGGGTTGCCTGATAAGGTACCTGCCTGGTAAACCGAACCTTCTGGTGAGATATTGCTCATGATTGCTGCCGATGATCCATAAGCACCAACAGGCATACCACCACCGATAATTTTACCGTAAGTGATAATATCAGGTTTGATCTGGTAGTAACCGGCAGCACCTTCAAAGCCAACACGGAAACCGGAGATCACCTCATCAAATATCAGCATGGTGCCGTTTTGTGTACAGATGTCGCGCAAATATTGCAGGTATTCTTTTTCTTGTAATAGCAAACCATTATTGGCGGGTACCGGTTCAATGATCACCGCGGCTATCTGGTCTTTAAATTCTTCGAAAGCTTTGGCTAAAGCTTCCTTATCGTTAAGCGCTACTACAATGGTTTCATCAGCTACTGATTTTGGCACGCCTGCTGATGAAGTTTCGCCGAAGGTAACTAAGCCCGAACCGGCTTTCACCAATAAGGCATCGGCATGGCCGTGATAGCAGCCTTCAAATTTCAGGATCTTATCGCGTTTGGTATATCCCCTGGCCAACCTGATTGCCGACATTACAGCCTCAGTACCTGAGCTTACAAAACGGATCTTTTCAATAAACTTATTGTTTTTCAGGATCAGTTCGGCCAGTTCATTTTCCAATGCGGTAGGTGCGCCGAAACTCATGCCGTTTTGCATTACCTCGATAACCTTTTCCCGTACTTTGGCATTGTTATGACCAAGGATCAGTGGCCCCCATGAACAGCAGAAGTCGATGAACTCGTTACCATCAGCATCCCAGATATGGCTGCCATCGCCTTTTTGAATAAACAGCGGCGTGCCATAAACGGATTTAAAAGCCCTTACCGGCGAGTTAACCCCACCCGGAAAATACGTTTGCGCCTTAGCATAAAGCTCGGCCGATTTTTCACGACTGATATCGGGCTTGCCCGTTGTATTTACCGGTTCATCCTCTGCAGAAAACATCTTTTTTATTGAATCGAACATTTTTATTTATAAGCTTAAAGCTGAAAGCCAAAGGCTTAAAGCTTGATTTTTTGAGCGTAAAGCAAAAAGCCAAAGGCTTAAAGCTTCTATATATTTGTTTATTAGCTTTCGGCTTTTTGCCTTAAGCTTTTAGCTTATCAAAGCCACTTATTCTCCAAAACCTCTTTGGCATGGTAGGTTAAAATAGCAGTTGCACCGGCACGGCGGATACTGGTAAGCACCTCGGTAATGGCACGCTGCTCGTTTAGCCAGCCACGTTGTATAGCAGCTTTGATCATCGCATATTCGCCGCTTACGTTGTAGGCTGCAACAGGCAATTCGGTATTATCTTTTATCAGTTTAATAACGTCAAGATACGGTAGGGCCGGTTTTACCATTAAAAAGTCGGCGCCTTCCAGTT
The DNA here is from genome assembly GCA_966212355.1 of uncultured Mucilaginibacter sp. Lineage (GTDB taxonomy): Bacteria > Bacteroidota > Bacteroidia > Sphingobacteriales > Sphingobacteriaceae > Mucilaginibacter. Next base: position 38,893 of record CBIHRB010000027.1, on the reverse strand, counting down.
CGTCCAGTTCGGCCTCAATCAGGGCTTCGCGCTGGTTGGCGGGATTCATCTGGTAAGTTTTTTTATCACCAAACTTTGGTGCCGAATTCAAGGCATCCCGGAACGGGCCATAAAACGCGCTTGCATATTTAGCCGAGTACGACATGATAGACACATTGGTAAAACCATTATCATCCAATACATTGCGAATGTAACCCACACGACCGTCCATCATATCCGATGGGGCAATGATATCGGCACCTGATTGAGCATGTGCCAAAGCCATTTTGCCTAAAACGTCAAGTGTTTCATCGTTCAGGATTTCGCCGTTTTCCACAATACCGTCATGACCGTCGCTGCTATAGGGATCCATGGCTGCGTCGGTAATTACGCAGGCCTCAGGGAAGTTTTTCTTTACCTCGCGGATAGCACGCAGATACAAACTTTCATCCCGGTAACTTTCCGTAGCAAATTTGTCCTTCAGTTCTTCGGCAATGTTAGGAAACAGGTCGAAAGAGTTTAAGCCCAGTTTAAGGCAGCTTTCAATTTCGCGCAACAGGTTATCGATAGAATAACGGAAAATGCCCGGCATTGAGGCCACTTCACTTTTCTGGTTTACGCCATCAATAATAAAAAGCGGGAAAATCAGGTTAGCAGCGCTAACATGTGTTTCCTTCACCATCTGGCGGATCACTTCACTCTTACGGTTCCTTCTTGGTCGTTGTAACATAATCGGCCCCCTCTAAATCTCCCCCGGTAGGGGAGACTTTTTAAAACTTTAGTTCAATAATATTAAAGCCCTCCCTACCGGGGAGGGTTTGGGTGGGGCTTATAATCCAAACACTGCCTCTGCCAGCCCAACTTCGTCGGGTGAGTAAGGGAGCGTGTATTTTACACCCATTTCGTCAAATTTTTTGCCGGTTGATTTACCTATGGCCACAACTTTTTGATATGGATCCAGCAGGTTATCGGCAAAATAGGCCTCTACGTTTGATGGACTGGTGAATACCATTACATCTGCGCCGCTGGCTTCCACATCTTCTTCTAATACGGTTTCATAAACCGGCAGGTCGATGATCTTGGTATCGGCAGATAAGCCTTGCTGGATACTCCTCATCGGGCTTTCGGCTCCGGGGAACAGGACAATTTTACCGTTGGCCAGTTTGGCAAATTCTTCGGCTACCTCGGCGGTATCAGTACCTTCGCCAACATAATCGGTAAAGTGACCTTTGCGGCGCAGCATTTCTTCGCTGCCGCTGCCCATTACCCCGAATTTTACTTTTTTAGGGAATTGTGGGTTCAGCTGAAAAAAGTATTCAACAGCGTTTTTGCTGGAGAAAAATACCCAGTCGATATTTTTTAATATGTAGGAGTCAAAGCGGGTGATCACAGGCACAGTACGGATCAATGAACGATCCTCTATCTGGATACCATGTTTTTCAAGCGCTTTGCGGAAATAGCTTTGTTCGCCAAGCTCGCGCGAAATAAATACACTTGACGGGTGCTTACGGTCTTTTGCAAACTTGGCTACTACCTTTTCGGCCAAACCTTCGGTAGTTGGCGCTTCTAAAAACAACCTGTCCGGAAATTGATCTCCTTCTTCTGCTTTAGAGGTAAACACCTGGAAATGGCCATCTTCCTTGCGGCAGTAACAGCCCAAAGGCAGGTGGCAGCCACCACCGAATAATTTTAATACGGTACGCTCAACGGCAAGTTCTTCGGCAACATTTGCATGGTGAAGCGCTTGCAGGGCTTCAAAAAGCTCGTGGTCGTTTTCACGGATCTGGATAGCCAGTGCACCTTGTGCGGGGGCCGGGATCAGTTCAACCGGGGTGATCTCTTCCACATGAAACTCGCTCAGGTCGAGGCCTAAACGGGTAACGCCGGCTTTGGCCAGCATAATGGCATCATATTTTTCATCGCGCAGCTTACCTATACGGGTAGGCACGTTACCCCGAAGGTCTTCAATTTCAAGATCAGGGCGGTGGGCCAGCAATTGTGCTTTGCGGCGGTTTGACGAGGTGCCCACAATAGCACCATATTTAACAGATAGCTTTTGGTGCACATCAACACAATCCTTCAAGATCAACAACAGTTCAGCCGGGTCTTCCCGTTCTGAAACTGCTGCGATGATGAGTCCCGGAGGGTTTTCAGTTGGCAGGTCTTTATGTGAGTGGACCGCGATATCAATAGTGCCGGCTATTAGTTCTTCTTCTAATTCTTTGGTAAAAAAGCCTTTACCCTCCAGCTTATCAAAGCTGAGGTTCAGGATCCGGTCGCCCTGGGTTTTAATGATCTTTAACTCGGCGGTAATGTTAATGGCAGCAAGGCTGTCTTTAACGAAATTGGCCTGCCATAAAGCCAATTCACTGCCACGGGTTCCTATAATCAGTTTTCTGTCCAAAAGAATGAATGTTTGCAGCTGCAAATTTAATTTTTTATGCCGATGATAAGGTACATCAACTGCATGAATTATTGTTAATTGCAACAAAATGACTGTAGTGTGTGGGTTTTGATAGTTGAACAAATTTGCCCTCCATATCACATACTTACATATTTGCCACAGCGCACAGCCTTGCAGCAACGGACGTAACTTTGTAACAAAGCGGGTGTCCCAATTTTTTGATTCCCGAAAAAAAAATGAAAAAACTCCGCCGCCTCTTTTCTTTAAAAATAGCTATGTTCCATTTTTTAAGAGTGAAACGGCGAAACGGGTTAATGCCACTATCGCTTGATAATCAGTATTTTATGTTTTTATGTGAAACATTGATAAATTACTGATAATCAACACTTAAAACTTTATGGTGTGTTTGTTTGGTGTTTCATGATTGCTGAATATAGGAGCTGATTTTTTGAGTTGATTTTTATCGTTTTTCAGAGTTTTTTTAAATCGGTGCAGCTGTTTGAATTGGCTGGTGACAAAGTACTGCCACCATTGGTTAAAGCAGGGATGCTTAGTTTGTGTGCTCTCTGTATATGACGAAGCGTAGTTCGTCACGGGGCTATTGCCGGCCGATTTCAAATACAAGGGTTCAAATCCGTACAACCAAACGTCCGTTTTTATTACAACAATTCCTGCTTAAGAAATCTTATTTCCTATATATCAAAAAGTTATAAATTTGGAATAGCCTTTGAAACAATACTTAACTTGACCGCATATAGTTTTCATATCACCCTTTATGACCTGGCGTTTTTGGCTGCGATATTTATCGGCCTCACGTTTAGCCTGCTGTTATGGTTTACCAAAAGCATTAACCGCTCGGCAAACCGTTTTCTGGCCCTTGCTATGCTAACTATTGTTTTATGGATGGCCCGGATATTGGGAGAAAGCGTTGGGCTGGGTGCATACTTCCCGCATTGGAGCCGGTTGCCGCTTCAATTTTCGCTGGCACTGGGTCCGTTCATTTATTTTTATGTACTTAAGATAACCCGGCCGGGATATAAATTACATCGCAGGGATCTGCTGCACTTTATCCCCTTGCTGCTGCAACAGGGCATTTTTGCATTGGAGATTGGGCAAAGCATCAGCACCGACGTGGCAACTTTCCACACACCGGTCTTTCAGCAAACGGGCCTGGCGCTGAATATGGCGGCGTTTATTTCGGTAGTCGCCTATTTGTATATTTCTTTCAGGCTGATTGAAAGCTATTATCAACAGTTGAAATTCAATCACGTAAATGACCGCTACCGCAATCAAATGGGCTGGCTGGCTCGGTTAATCAAAGCCTTTGGTTTTTTATGGTTATTATGGCTGCCGTATGCCGTCGCAGATTTTTTTTATTTTCATTACCGGTTAGGTATCCACGCGTACTATCCCTTGTATTTGCTGTTAGCTGGAATGATGATTTGGATAGCGGCGACAGTCCATTCAAAACCGGGAGCCTTAGTTACGGAGCAGGCCTCCCCGGTTTTGAAAGCACCGGTTTCGGCGGATCTCAGGCAAAAGGGAGCCTGGCTCAGGAAGGCAATGGAAGCTAACCGGTATTACCGGGATACCGAACTGAATTTGACTTCGCTTGCCGAAAAATTGGGTCTCACCGTTCATGAGCTATCCCGGATCATCAATGTAGCACTCAAAAAAAACTTTAACGATTTTATCAATGAATACCGCGTTACGGAAGTGATCCGGAGAATGCGGGATCCCGCTTTTGGCCATATAACCCTGCTTGGCATAGCACTGGAGTCGGGGTTTAATTCAAAATCTTCCTTTAACCGCATTTTTAAACAGATGACAGGTAAAAGTCCGGCAGAATATAAAAACGCGGCCCAAAAAGAGCTCCCAAGTTATAACTTAAGACGACACACCCAGTTTGCAGGGGTAATTTCGAAGCATGAAACCACAATTATGTGGCCTTCCCTGAAATTAAACCGCAGCTATATGTTTAAAAATTATTTTAAGATCGCGTGGCGTAATATCACCCGTCACAAAAGTTACTCGGCCATAAATGTAGCCGGGCTGGCGGTAGGCATTGCGGCCTGCCTGCTGATATTTGTAGTTGTTCAATATGAGTTGAGCTTTGACACCTATCAACCCGGTTATAAAAGCACCTATCGCATCGTTACCAAAAAAGACAGGGAAGGTAATATCAGGTATAGTGCCGGGATCTCAACACCCGCTGTAGATGCTTTTCGCCTTTATTTTCCGCAGGCTGTTGTTGCAGGCATCAATGCCATTTACGGCAGCCAGATTGTGGCCCCGGCAGCTGACGGTAACCCCGCCGGCGATAAAAAATTTATAGAAAACACCGGCATCATGTTCGCCCAACCCCAGCTTTTCGATATTTTCTCAGCAACCTGGCTTGCCGGCAGTGCATCGGCTTTGAAAGATCCTGATATGGTGGTGATAGATAAAAGCAGCGCCATAAAATATTTTGGCGACTGGCAACTGGCTGTAGGAAAAACGCTCAGGATGGATAACCTGTTAACGTTAAAGGTAGCAGGTGTGATACAGGATGTTCCCTCCAATACCGACCTGCCGCTCAAAGTGTTGATTTCGTACATCACCTGGAAGCAGAATGCCAAAAGCTATCATTATTCATATACCTGGGACGAAACAAGCAGTGACTGGCAGGTATATATTAAGTTTCCTGGCAATGTGCTGCAAAGCACTATCGAAAGCCAGATGCTCGGTTTTTCCCAAAAACAATTTAATAATAACCAACATACTGCCAGGAAAAGATATGCTGTGGCACAACCGCTATCAATAATACACTTCGATACCAGTTTTGGCGATACGCTGGGCGATCATATAACCAGCAGGTCTACGCTGCGTACCCTATCGTTTATAGCGGTACTCATCATCATTATGGCATCCATCAATTTCATTAATCTTTCAACGGCGCAATCCGTTAGCCGCTCCAAAGAGGTCGGGATCCGCAAAGTACTGGGCAGCAGCCGTGGGCAATTAATAGGCCTGGTGATGTGCGAAACAGCCATTATCGTGCTGTTTTCGGCCGGGCTTGCAGTTTGCATGGCCGAAATAGCTTTACCATTGCTCAAACATATCGCCAGCGTACCAGATACCATCGGGTTGTTTAATCCGGCGATCTTGCTTTGCCTTGTCTCTGTAATAGTTGCAGTAATTCTGCTTTCGGGAATATACCCGGCAATTATCGTATCGGGATTTAAACCTGTTCAGGCACTAAAAAACAAGATCAATTCTGCCGCGGTTGGTGGGATATCGCTCCGCCGTGTGCTGGTAGTTACCCAGTTTACCATTTCACAGTTGCTGATTATCGGAACAGCCATCGCCGTAAAACAAATGGATTTTGTAAACAATGCCGACCTTGGATTTAATAAAGAAGCTGTATTGGCTATACCATGCCCCGCTGATAGCGTAGGTTTAACGCGAATGAGCAGTTTTAAACAGCAGGTACTGGCATTGCCGGGTGTAAAAGCAGCCAGCTTTTCGGCCGATGCACCATCGTCGGCGCATAATAATTCAAGCAACTTCTACTTCAATTATTCAGATAAAGATCCGGGCTTTGATATTTTCATGAAAGTGGCCGATGCGGATTACTTTAAAACCTTCGATCTTAAATTCATTGCAGGTAAAGGTTATGAACCCAGCGATACCGCGCGCAAATTTGTGGTTAACGAAACTTTTATACATAAACTGGGCATTAAACGCGCGGAAGATGCTTTGGGTAAAACCCTCACGTTCGACAGTTACGGAAACCTGCCTATAGTCGGTGTAGTTGCCGATTTTAAAACAAACTCTATGCGTGAAGAGATTAAGCCCCTGGTAATGTATCCCTCAAAACAATCGGAACAGCAAATAGCAGTAAAAATTGAAAGCCGAAACCTTGCCAAAACGGTAGCATTAGTACAACACACCTGGGAAAAAAAATATCCTGAATATGCTTACATGGGCTTTTTTGTTGACGACAGTATAGCGCAATTTTATAAACAAGAAAACCAACTCGAACTAATTTATAAAGTATTTGCGCTTATCGCAATTTTTATCTCCTGCCTTGGTTTGTATGGCCTGGTGTCATTTATGGCGGTGCAGCGTACCAGGGAGGTAGGAATCCGGAAGATTTTAGGCGCATCAGTAAGCAGCATTGTGTACCTGTTTTCGAAGGAATTTTTAGCGCTTATTGTAGTGGCATTCGTAATTGGCGCCCCCCTTGCCTGGTACCTGATGAACGGATGGCTGCAAACTTTTGCCTATCGCATTTCGCCGGGCCTATGGGTTTTTGTGGCAGCAATTACGATCTCGTTATTCATAGGCTGGTTTACGGTAGGTTACAAAGCTTTAAAAGCCGCGACAGTTAACCCGATTAAGAGTTTGAGGACGGAGTGATTATTTCCTTAAGGTCCCATCAAGGTCTCTCTCAGAGGACCCTGATGGGACATAAATTGACAATATCGGAGAACGCTCTTTATTTAACCGAAAGTATCCTAACCCGTTCGGCTGCGTTTTTATTTCCGGCATTTAATTGCAATGATTTTTTGTAGCTAACAACTGCTTTTTCTTTTTCGCCGGCAAGTTCCAGCGCTTCGCCATAGCTATCGTAAGCGTTGGCGCTGTTAGGATATAGCATTGTATTTAAAGCAAAAATGCTAAGCGCCTCATTTTGTTTCTTTTGGCTAAGCAGTTGGTACCCCCAGCCGTTCAGTTCGTTTTCGGATAACGTAAAGGAAACGTCCTTCTTTAAACCCGAGGCAACCGCGTTGGCTTTATCAAAGCCTTGCTTTATTAAGGCAGTCCGTAGTTTTTTAAGATTTGGTGATAGGCCGAACCCATTTACTTCGTGCATTTCGGGGATATAGTAGCCTGCTATTTCATCAATAAACCGATCGGGATTGGCGCCCATAAGGTTGGTAAGTACAACTATAGACAGGTCATCTTTTAAATACACAAACACGGCCGACCTGCCACCGCCAACCGGGCCAACAGCCGGGTGATCGGGACGGGTTACAGTAGGCCATCCCAGGGCATAACCATTAGTTAAGTTGTTGAAACCGCCGATATTACCGTTGTTAAGGATGGTCGGGGTCCACATGGTTTTGATGCTGGCTTCATCTTTAAGCAATTTACCCGTTTTTAAAGCGATAACCCAGTTGGCCATGTCTCCGGCTGTAGACAGGATGCCCGCCGCAGTACGGAAAAATAAGGGGAATTGGATATAACCCACTCCCGGTTTTTTGTTCCTGACGAATTGCCCGTCGACTAATTTAGTCATGGTATAAGCGCCTGCCGAATTGGGGATCACGTCATACGAATCACCAAAACGGGTTAAGTTCATGCCTGCTACTTTAAATTGTCTTTCTTCAATAAACCTGGTGAAATGCATGCCGCTTAGCCTGGTGATGATTTCGCCAATGAGCACATACCCGGTTTGGTTATAGCTGAATTTATCGCCGGTGTTAAATTCCATAGGCAGGGCACCCACTTTTTGTAAGGCGAGTTTTTCGCTTCCGTTGCCCATTACCTGCTCGTTTTCATCTAACATATCGGGCAGGCCCGAGGTATGCGTTAGCACCTGCTGCAATGTTATTTTTTGCCAGGCGACGGGCAGGCTATCCAGGTACATAGATAAGGGATCGGTTACTTTTAGCTTGCCCGCTTCGGCCAGTTGCATAACTGCTACACCGGTAAAAGCTTTAGTAATGGAGTTAATGGAAAAAATGCTTTTATCAGTTGCCGGGATATTGTTTTCAAGATTGGCGGTGCCGTAGGTTTTTAATTTAACGATTTTTCCCTGGCGGATAACTGCCAGTTGCAATGCCGGGATACTTTTACGTTGCATGGTATTCTCAACAAAAGCATCTATACTGTCGGGAGTATGCTGCTGCGCGCTGGATGTAAAGGGCGTAAAAAGGCTGATCAATAAAAAAGATGTGATAACGTATTTCAGAGACATATTAAGATAGTATATATACAGGTTAGAGATAAGCGGGAAGCTTAAGTTACATGTAAAGATGCATTTTTATCAGTTTTGAGAAGGCGGTAGAATAAAACGGCACGCTTAACCTCCCATCAGGGTCTCTCGCAGATTTAAGTTTACCCACAAAACTTGTCGCTTAAACAGCAAGGCGTCGTGTTTTTCCCCTCTGGGGCAAAGGATATTCTATAACTTTACGAGCTACAACTCTTTTGTACCTCTGGTGCACCTGTCCTTGTGCAATTAATACCTGTTTATTAAATTGTAAAAATCCCCCGGGGGGAAACTTTGGTTAAGACAGGGGTTCGGCAAGCAAGTTTACGATTACGAGACTCCGCTGGAGTCCACTGCTTCTTTAGTTTTATCTATAAACACGTGGCCTCTCTGAGGCCAAAGGCGTATAAGTATTGCCGGCCTCAGCGAGGCCACGTGTTTATAGCTCCTAAAAGAGCATTTTTTCGGCTCCATAGGTGCCCCGTTTTGAAATTTCAGGTTGCTGAATTTTGAGGGTTAACCTAAGCCTGCGAGAGACCCTGATGTATACGCCATGCTGACTCGATGTTTAGAATCCATTGGATAAAGCTCGGCAAACCTCAGGGTCCTCTGCGAGTTTAAGTTAACCCATAAAAACCTGAATATTGATTAAGTAGGGTTAGGCAAGCAAGTTTACAATTAGGAGACTCCGCTGGAGTCCAAATTTCTTTGAATTTTCTATAAACACGCGGCCTCTCTGAGGCCTAAGGCGTATAAGTATTGCCGGCCTCAGAGAGGCCACGTGTTTATAGCCCCTAAAATGACATTTTTTCGGCTCCATAGGTGCCTCGTGTTGAAATTTCAGGTTGTTGAATTTTGTGGGTTAACCTAAATCTGCGAGAGATCCTGAGGGAACGTTAAAAGGATATTCTATCGCAGCATTGCCAGCATTTCACCATTTGGCCGTTCCTTTGAAACATAATGCAAACTGAGTTCATGATTGCTGTTTTTCTTTTCCAGTTGCAATAACTCTTTTACAGGCACTGTCATTGCAAAATCCGAAGCATCAGCAAAATCCCATTTCTTTAGTGTATTTCCTTTTTCATCCTGCAGTGTAAGGCTTCGGCCGGTACCCGGGCCTTTTGTTTGGCAGTGGGTATATTTAATGCGCAGCTGGTCGCCTTCATTTGCCTTATTTAGTTGTAAAACCCGTAAGTTGACAGGCTGGTTTACATATTGTTTTAAAATAAGTTTGTTATTCAGGTAGATTTCGTAACCGTCCAGTCCAAATTTGTTGGTGAAACCAAATGCAGTGAAGCTTAATGCGATCAGCGTAAATAACCCTATAAACGCCTGATAAAATTTGATGTGTTTCATGATCATAAGTTTTAAATGAAATCCTCAATTGTTTGTAAGTACAATATTAAACAGATTGAAAATCAGGCAGAAAAATAGTAGACCAACAACCCGAATAATAGATATCAGCTTTTTTATCCTTATATTCCTCTACTATTTGTGCAGTTTGTCGATATAATTTTGCAGGCCAGATGCTTTTGGTTTCTTTTATACTTAATGATAACGAAACACTAAAATGGATGCGCTGGATAAACCAATCTCGCTGCCGTTTTTAAAACGCGGTACTACCTTTAGGCATGCCCTGATGCATGGCGCTTACTGGGTACTGATCACCGGCTTTTTCATTTATGAGAAAAGGTATCTCATATATAAAGCCAGCATGCCTTACTTTGTAGCCTGCGTCGCCGGTCGCATTGCGCTGCTTATCATTATAGCCTATCTTAACCTGCAATATTTTTTACCCCGGTACCTTTTAAAGAAGCGGTACCTTGCGTATTTTACGGCAATTATCCTGTCGGTAATTGGGTATTTAGCCGCTCAAAGCCTGTTTGATTTTTACCTGTATGGTTATGTGGTGGGTCCCATGCGCAACAGTAACCTGCTGGAATCATTATCCTACAACTTTTTCAGCACCTTATGGTACCTGGGGCTGATGCTGGCGCTCAAATTAAGTATGGACTGGTACGGGCAGCAGCTGATCATTCAGAAAATTACCGTAGAAAAACTCAACGCCGAAGTTAATTTTCTCCGGGCGCAGGTAAATCCGCATTTCCTGTTTAATATCCTGAATAACCTGTATGCGCTGACACTTAAAAAATCAGAACTCGCCCCGGATGTGGTACTGAAGCTATCAGAAATGATGGAATATATGCTGTACGACAGTACCGGCGAAAAGGTGCCGTTGGAAAAAGAGATCAGCTATCTCAGCAATTATATGGAGCTGGAGCGACTGAGGTTTAGCGGCGAGGCTGCCATTGACCTGAATATTAACGCGGACCTGGGCGGACATGAAATTGCCCCCTTGCTGTTGCTGCCCCTGGTTGAAAATGCTTTTAAACACGGACTGGGCAAGCAAACTAAAAACGGCTGGCTAAGGGTAAATATCAGCCTGGAGCAGTCAACACTGGAGGTTATTATTGAAAATGCCAAACCAGCATCGGCAGTTAATAATAGTAAAGGGGGAATAGGGCTCGATAATTTGCGAAAGCGTCTCGACCTGCTTTATCCGGCCAGGTATGCGTTGCAACTGGAAGATAGAAAAGATGCTTTTTGGGTTAAACTGCTGATTGAGTTATAAGGACGAACGTAGTATGGAAGCGATGCTGAAATTTGTGGTAGTAGATGATGAGCCGCTTGCGCTTGAAATATTGGACGGCTACCTGAAAAGGATTGATCATGTGCATTCGGTTTTTCTGTTCAGCAATGCGAGTGATGCTTTACATCATTTAAAAGACCACCATGCCGATGTGTTGCTGCTGGATATAGAGATGCCCGAAATGACAGGGATCCAATTTTTGAAATTATTGCCTGAGCCGCCGCTTACTGTTTTTACCACAGCCTACCGCAACTACGCCTTTGAAGGCTATGAACTGGGCGTAATTGATTTTTTGCTGAAACCGATCTCTTTTAAGCGTTTCGGGCAGGCCATTGACAAGATCAGGGAATTCCTGGCCCTTAAAGCACAATATGATCATGCAGATGACCTGCCGGCAGAAGAAAGCACCGATTTTATTTTTGTTAAAAGCGGTGTACAGCGCATTAAGCTTTGCTTTAACGAGGTTACGCACATCCAGGGCTTAAAAGATTATGCTATAATTTATACCAGCAAAGAAAAGATCCTGTTAAAGGGTTCCATTAAAGCTATGCTGGATATTTTTCCGCAGAAACGTTTTGTGCGGGTACATAAATCCTTTATTGTATCTGTTAATAAGATAACGCGTTTGGAGAGTAACCGCATTATTTTGAATGGGCATGAGATCCCGATAGGGCGGAGTTTTAAGGAAGATTTGGAGCGGCTGTTAAGGGGGTGATAATAATTGAGAATAATTTGGTGAGGGGATAGCAGATGGCATACAGATGATAGCTCAGCACATGGATGTGGCAAACCTCCGGTGCGCTAAGGTTGTGGTATTGTATAGCTACAAACCTTTTGCACCTCCGGTGCAATTTTTGGCTTTCTAATTTCTATTCCGTGCCGTTGCTGGTAACAACACCAGCAACGGCGCCAAAAGTTCACAAAATGTAAACTTTAAAAGAGCTGGATTAAGTATTGTTGACTTACCTTACTTCCCCAAAAAATGATCGGCATAAACCTTTTCATCAAAGCCGAAGAAAAGGAAGCCGTTATCTTCAATAACCGGGCGTTTGATCATGCTGGTTTTTTGCTGTAATAATTGCAGCGCGTCGGCATTGGTTTTGATGCTTTCTTTAACTGCCGGGTCAAGCTGTTTCCAGGTGAGGCCTTGTTTGTTCAGGAATTTATCATACCCTGCTTTTGTGTCCCATTCCTGCAGTTTTTCGGTGCTCACACCCAGTTTTTTAAAATCCTGGAACTCATAAGCTACTTTATTCTCTTTAAGCCAGTCGAGGGCTTTTTTTACCGTATTGCAATTGGTTATTCCGTAAACTTTCATGTGGTAAATTTACAGATTTCGGTATATCGTAAAGATGCATTTGTGTCCGACCTGGTTCTTTTTACAATGAAAACAAAAAGAGGCGCAATTACGCGCCTCGTCATCATAAATATTATTTAACAATTATCCGTTACCCCCGCTGTTGCTTTTACCACCGCCTTTGGTATCGTCATTATTAATACCGCGCTGGTTCTTTTTGATATCACCATTCAGCTTGCCAAACTTATAGTTTAGCCTGATAGCAAAGTTACGGTAGCGGTTATGGTACAACGATTCCTGGTCAAAGTCAACCGTGTGCGTAGTTGACCTGAAGGTGCGGTACTTGCTGTACGGGTTGTTGGCTACCGCAGATATAGTTAGTTTTTTATTCAGGAACTCTTTTGAAACCACGTAGGAGTTATAAATAAAATTGCTCGATTTTCCCTGCAAGGTAACATCGCCACTGAAGAAACCGGCATTAAGACCAATGCGATAGCCGTCATCAAACTTATAGCCGATATTAGCAAAAGCGTTGCCTGTGTAGCCATCATTTTTATAAAACTGGCCGTTGTAAGTCCCTTTTAACCACACGTGCGAAATTTGCCCGTTGATATTAACCGTAAACTTTTTAGTAATGGAGTAGTTGGTATTCAGGTTTAAACCAAGTGTACGATTACTGCCCAGGTTTTGATAAGTAGTAAAAGTAACCGTGTCAATATGATCGCCGGCGTTATTTTGAATTAAGCTGGTCACATTCTGGATAGCGTTATTGGAGAATGCATAGCTTAAACCAACATTGATAGACCCCTTTGTAAAATTGCTGTAGTTCAACTCAAAAGTGTTATTCAATTCGGGTTTCAGATCGGGGTTACCGGTGTTGATGAATTTAGGGTTCGATTTATCAATAAAAGGGTTTAACTGATAAATGCCCGGCCTTTGAATACGCTGGGTGAAACCCAGGCTAATACTGCTGCTTTTCAACGCGCGCTGGATAGATACCGATGGAATAAAGTTATTATAACTCTTATCAAGCGGCGTACCTGTAAACACAGCATTTACCTGGGTGTGTTCCAATCGTAAACCTGCTCTGCCTGTCCATTTGTCCATCTTTAACTGGTACGAGTTATAAGCACTGTATACGTCCTGGTGATAATCAAACTCACCGGTTTGCCCCGTGTTTACATTGTACACCGAACTGGTTGAATCTTTATCCTCGCGCCTATAATCGCTAAAATTGTTACGGAGGATCACTTTACCCCCGGCCTCAATACTGATTTTTTTTAACGGGTAAGTATAATCTAACTGGAAAGTATGCTCACGGTTACCGGCGTTATTATACTGCCTGAAATCGGGCTGAAGGGCATTGTAATAATTAACCCTGTCCGAAAACTGATTGTCAGTAAAATTTTTGGTCGGCCCGTAGCTGTATTTGTAGGATACAGTAAGCAACTCATCTTTATGCCCTTTAAAGCCTAACTGATAATTGAGGGATGCATCAAGCCCCTGATCGTGATTATAGCCATTGCTTGCCAGGTTATAGCCCTGGGTTAGATCGCCAACGGCATTTCTCTGGGCCGATCGCTGTGAGCCGTCCTGGTCAAATTCGCCGTGAAAAAATTCAAATGAACCGGTAAGCAGGTTCAGGGTATCTATCTCGTAGCTCATTTCAGCATTGGCATAACGATATTTGCCGCCAAATGAATTGGTACCGTCCTGCAATATATTTGACTTTACCGTTCTTGAATTTGGCTCAAACTGCGTTTGGGTAGTAGTAAAAGTATTGGTATTACGTTTCTGATTACCAAAACCGGCATAACCCGAAATTCCGAACTTGCCCTGCTTGGCAGTTACGTTTAGATTATAACCGGGTCCCCATACGGTGTTATAGCGCATGTTGATACTGCCATTGTAACCCTGGTCGGCATTTTTTTTGGTGATGATATTGATAATACCTGTCAAACCTTCCGCATCGTACTTTGCGGGCGGGGTGGTGATCACCTCAATTTTCTCGATGTTGGTGGCCGGCATGGCCTTCAACACATCTGATGGATTTTTGGCCATCAGTGCCGATTCTTTGCCGTTGATCAGGATCTTATATTTACCGCTGCCTTTTAATTTGATGTTATCGTCGCCATCAACAGCTAAAAGCGGCACCTTGCGCATCATATCCAATGCCGATACCGCCTTGCTTTCCGGGTCGGCAGTAACGTCATAACTGATGCGGTCAACCTCCTGTTTCATTACCGGTTTTACCGCGGTAATCGTTACTTCGTTCAATTGTTTGCTTGATGTGGCTACCAGGATCCGCCCGGCATCAAATGTTTTACCGGTTATTGTTACCGGGAGCACTTTGGTTGCGTAACCAACAGAGGCCACCACCAATTGATAGGTTTTACCTTCGGGAGCTTTCAGTTCAAAGCTGCCGTCATCTTTGGCAAGCACACTCTTTACCGGTGCTTTGGTAGCCGCATCCTGCAGGGCAACAGTACCATATCCCAACGGCTTGTTGGCGGCCGAATCAATCACGGTGCCTTTAACCGTTATATTTTGAACAGGAACCGGTGCGGTAGCCTGGGCCATAGCCATGCCCGTAACAAAGCAGCAGAGCACTGTTAGTAAAAAATGTTTCATAATTGCGATTTTGATCATAAGACGTTTAAGATATCCGGGTGTGACAGTAAAAAGTATGCGTTTAACACTTTTTAACGTTTGCCCGGTTCAGGTAACAGAATAATTACTAAGGTTGTTAATTGCGGCTTCCGCTGCTGGTATCATCATTATTAATACCACGTTGATTTTTCTTTATGCTACTGTTAAGCCTGCCAAATTTGTAGCTCAGGCTCAGGTTAATGGTGCGATAAAAGTTGTTATTGGCTGTGTAAGTATCAAAGTCGGGAGTTTTAGTATAGAAGTCGAGCTTATTGAATTTTTTGAAAGGATTGTTAACATTCACCGATAAAGTGGCTTTTTCATTAAACATGGTTTTGGTACCACTAACGGAGCTGAAGAAATAGTAATTATCCTTTCCCTGCAGCAATACATAACGGCTGTCGTAACCTATGTTAAGCCCGGCACGATAGCCGCCGTCAAACTTGTAACTGGTATAGGTAAAAATGTGTCCCTGGTTACCGCTGTTTTTGTAAAGGGAACCATTGTAGTAACCTTTAAGCCAAACAAATAACAACTCGGCATTGATATTAATATTCAGTTTTTTGGTAAGGGGATAGTTAATATTGGCGTCAAAACCCCAGTTTTTGTTGGAACCCACGTTATCATAAGTATTGGTAGTAACATGCGAAACTGAATCAAATTTTGCGAGGTTTTGCACCGTGTTATTGGCAAATGAATAATTGGTGCTCAGGTTAATGGAACCTTTGGCAAAGTTGCTGTAGCCCAGCTCAAAGTTATTGGTAACGGCTGCTTTAAGATTTGGGTTCCCCATATTAAGATATTGCGGATTAGTCCTGTCGGTATATGGATTTAACTGGTAAATACCCGGGCGCTGAATGCGTTGTGTAAAACCTAAAGTGAGGCTACTATTTTTCAATGAGCGCTGAACGGATACCGAAGGGATCAGGTTATTGTAATCCTGGTGTACGGTGCTGCCGGTAGTTGAAAAATCGGCGTTTACTTTAGTATGCTCCAATCGTAAACCACCTTTAAAAGCCCATTTGGCAAGTTTTACCGAATACGAATTATATAAACTGTAAACATCCTGATCATAAGTAAAATTGTTGGTTTGGCTGTCGTCAGTTTGGTAACTTCCGTCAGGCTGCTTCAGATCAGTGTAGAAATCGCTGAAGTTATCTCTTAAAATAATTTTTCCACCGGCCTCCAGTGTTAATATTTTCCGGGGCTGAATATAGTCAAGCTGAAAAGTATGCTGTTTTGAACCAGACTTGTTATATTGCTTATAATCCACAGGTGCCTTACCAATTGAATCGGCCGCGACGGTAGCGCCATTATTTTGACCGTTATTATTGTTGTTATATTTATATGATACAGTAAGCAATTGATCCTTATGCTGCCTGAAACCTATCTGATAGTTCAATCCTAAATCAGAACCATGAAATGTGCTGTTTCCGGCGTTGAATAAACGGTAAAATTGGGTAACGGCATCGATACTATCCTTAATACTGGTAACCTGGTTATTTTGCTGCTTACCCTTACCGTTATAAAAATCATACATACCGGTAATCAGGTTCAGGGTATCAATTTCATAGCTTAGCTCGCCGCTGCCATAAACATTATTAGCGCCGTTACCTCTTGTACCGGTTTGGTTAAGTGATGATTGAGGATGATAAAAATTGGTAATATTTTCAAAGGACGAGGTTTGCACAGGTCTGTGGTTGTATCCCGCATAGCCGGCAAAACCAAATTTACCCTGCTTTACGGTTACGTTCACATTTGCACGTTCACCAAAGACATTGTTATAGCCTGTATTGATATTTACGTTATATCCCTGGTCGGCATTTTTTTTGGTGATGATGTTGATGATCCCCGCCAAACCTTCCGCATCATATTTAGCCGGAGGCGTAGTGATCACTTCAATCTTTTCGATATTGGCAGCCGGCATGGATTTCAACACGTCCGATGGGTTCTTGGCCATCATGGCCGATTCCTTTCCATTGATCAGGATCTTATAATTATCGTTCCCCCTAAGCTTGATATTGTCACTGCCATCAACCGATAACAAGGGCACCTTGCGGATCATATCCAGCGCGGTGATCGATTTGCTTTCAGGGTCGGCCTGCACATCATAACTCAGGCGGTCAACCTCCTGCTTCATCACCGGCCTTACTGCCGTAACGGTAACTTCCTTTAATTGCTTGCTCGATGCCGACAGCAGGATCCGGCCGGCATTAAATGTATTATTTGTAAGTTTTACGGAGATAGTTTTGGTGGCGTAACCAATAAAAACAGCTACCAACTGGTAAGTTTTACCTTCGGGCGCTTTCAGCTCAAAGCTGCCGTCATCTTTAGCCAGCGTGCTTTTTACCGGGGCTTTGGTGGCGGCATCCTGCAAGGCTATAGTAACATATCCCATAGGTTTGTTATTAGCCGAATCAATGACAATACCTTTTACAATAATATTAGGAACTGCCGGAGCCGTGGTAGTTTTTGTTTGAGCAAATAAGAAGGTAGAAAAGCAACAGCAAAGTACCGTTATCAGGATTTGTTTCATAAGGTTATTTAGGTTTACAAGACGTAAGTACACACCCGTGCGTTACAACACGAATTACGATTTGAACGGAATTTTAACTAAAATATTAGTTTGTAACGACGTTGTTACTTATTATAACGAGTCATGGTAAGTTCGGTTCCAATAGTTGCAAAACTCTTCACCATCTCTATCGAACGATCGATCAATGCAGGCAGTTCGGGCTGTTCGTCTTTATCAAACGGGCTCAGCACAAAATCAACCTGGCGGCCTTTGGGGTAATTATCACCAATGCCAAAACGCAGGCGTGCGTAGTTATTGTTGCCAAGCACCTCTTCAATATTTTTAAGGCCGTTATGCCCGGCGGCACTACCTTTGGGTTTTAAGCGTAAGGTACCCAGCGGCAGGGCAAGGTCATCCACGATAACTAAAACATTCCCCACCGGAATTTTCAGGTCTTTCATCCAGTAGCTCAGGGCTTTTCCGCTCAGGTTCATATAGGTAGTAGGTTTAATGAGGCAAAGCGTACGGCTTTTGAACGATACCTCGGTATAATAAGCTAAGCGTGAGTTTTGAAACCTTGCCCCCTCCTGTTTAGCCAGTTCATCCAATACCATAAAACCTATATTATGCCTGGTATCTGCATACTCCGGGCCGATATTCCCTAAACCTACAATTAAATATTTCATGCCCCTGGCCCCCTAAGGGGGGAATTTTGTTTGTCAGTTATTATATTGGGTTGTTGCCATGATTCAGCTCCCCTCTTGAGAGGGGGCGCGCCTGCCTGTGCAGTAGCAGGGGTGTGTTGTTCCGCGTTTCAGCATAACACACCCCTCCTCCCCTCTCAAGAGGGGAATCGCACAAGGCCTCCGCTTTTCTCAAAGCTTTACCCCGTCATTTTCTATTTCAAAATAAATAAAAAAACAGCGATAAGTAACCTATCGCTGTTTTTAATTTCACCTCTTATTCCCCTTCAGGGGGTTAGGGGGACTTATTTTTTACCTTGAGCTGCTTCCTGCTCTGCCTGACGTAATGCACGTGAGGTAGTTACAGAAACAATGGTATCTTCTTTAGCGTTGGTGATCACTAAATTATCTAATTTAATATCAGATACTTTTACTGATTTACCAACTTCAAGAGATTCGATGCTTACTTCAATAGCATCAAGATGATCTTTAGGAAGCGCTTTGATACGCAATTTCCTTAATTTCTGAACCAGCTTACCACCTACTTTAACACCTGGAGAAGTACCGGTTAATTTTACCGGGATCTCGATGGTGATAGGTTTTTTCTCATCTAACAATAAAAAGTCAACGTGAGTGATTTTTTCAGTTAGTGGGTGAAACTGGATGTCCTGGATGATAGCTTGTGATTTAACACCGGCAATTTCCAGATCGATGAAATGAACAACCGGAGTATAAACAACGGCTCTCAAATCAGCTGCGGACACATAAAAGTGGGTCTGGGTAGCACCACCATAAAGAACTGCAGGCACCTGGCCATTGTAACGCAGCTCTTTCGCGTCTCTTTTCCCTACGTTCTCTCTTAGAGAACCGCTAATAGCAATTGATTTCATTTTTATTTATTTGTTTATTTATTTAGTTCATGGTTCATAGATCATTGTTCATGGCCTATTTTCCCATAAAATCTTTATTCGTTTTTATCTCACGGTTGGCAATTTACTATGAACCATCAACCATGATCTATGAACTCTTACTCCACCTTAAACAAGGTACTTATCGAACCATGCTCGTTTACATTGCTTATCGCTTTTGCAAACAGTTCGGCAGTTGAAAGCACTTTTATTTTCGGGCTTTGTTGTTTAAGCGGTATAGTATCGGTAACTATCAGTTCGGTTAATGCCGAGTTTTCGATAGTTTCATAAGCCTTACCTGATAATACAGGGTGCGTACAAACGGCGCGTACGCTGCGTGCACCACGCTCCATGATCAGTCCGGCTGCTTTTGCCAATGTACCCGCGGTATCGCAAATGTCATCAATCAGTACTATGTCCTGATCGGTAACGTCCCCTATCAGCGTCATGGCTTCAATTTCGTTAGCACGTTTACGGCGTTTATCGCAAATTACCACTTCGGCATTAAAGAACTTGGCAAAGCTCCTGGCCCTGTATGAACCGCCCATATCAGGCGATGCAATAGTAAGGTGACCTAAACCAAGGCTTTTAATATAAGGTACAAAAATGATAGAAGCATCCAGGTGATCAACCGGCACGTCAAAAAATCCCTGGATCTGCGCTGCGTGCAAATCCATGGTCATGATGCGGTTAATACCGGCTGCAACCAACAGGTTAGCTACCAGCTTTGCACCAATGGCAACACGGGGCTTATCTTTCCTGTCCTGGCGCGCCAAACCAAAATAAGGTATAACGGCGTTTACATAATGTGCTGAAGCGCGGCGGGCGGCATCAATCATCATGAGTAACTCCATTAAATTATCGGTAGGCTGGTGGGTAGACTGGATCAGGAAAACATCGCATCCCCTTACAGATTCATTAAAATGCGGCTGGTATTCGCCATCGCTAAAACGCGATATCACAACTTCACCTAATTCACGACCATAAGCATCAGCTATAAGATGCGCAAGCTCCTGCGAACCTGATCCTGAAAATAATTTAACCGGGTTAAATTGTAAGGGCATTTTTTATGATTTTGGATTTCGGATGTTCGATCTCGGATCGGATATTCTATCCTGTTAAAGATAGCGTATTCCTTTTACAAACCTCTTAAAACACAATTCGGATTTCAAGTTTTTAAAACGGAATAAATCCGAAATCAAAAATTCGAAATCCGAAATCTTAATGTTGCCCGACCAGGATTCGAACCTAGACAAACGGTACCAAAAACCGTCGTACTACCATTATACTATCAGGCAATCTCCTTTGGTTTGTTTTACTCCCCGAAAAGGAATGCAAATATAGCGCGAATATTTGATTCTCAAAATAGAATTTTAAAAAAGTTTATTATCAACTCAAACACAGTAAAATAAAATACAAATGCGCTTCAAAACGCCTCTTTTAATGGCAACATCCCAATAGTTTTATTATTTTCGGCTGCTTTAAACCTGTTTTTTAGATAGCATCCGAACATGAATTACAAAAAACTCAACAATATATTTGGCTGGGTAGCCTTTATCATTGCCACGGTAACTTACATTTTAACCCTTGAGCCATCATCAAGCTTTTGGGACTGCGGCGAATTTATAGCCTGTATTTACCGCTTACAGGTAGCCCACCAGCCCGGCGCGCCCCTGTTTACCATTATTGGCAAGGTATTTACCCTGCTATCCATGGGCGATAATACCAAAGTAGCCTATTGGGCCAACATGGCGTCGGCCCTGGCCAGTGGCGCTACCATCATGTTTTTGTTTTGGACAATCACTGCTCTGGCTAAAAAGCTATTGGTTAAAACACAGGAACAGCTTAATGTTACCAACCTCATCCTGATCATAGGTTCGGGCCTTGTAGGTGCATTAGCTTATGCATGGTCGGATACCTTTTGGTTTTCGGCTGTTGAATCGGAAGTTTACGCGCAATCATCACTTTGTACCGCTGTAGTATTTTGGGCGATATTAAAGTGGGAAGCTCACGCCGATGAGCCTCATGCCGACAGGTGGATAGTTTTTATCGCCTATGTAATGGGCCTTTCTATAGGTATCCATTTATTAAACTTACTGGTAATCCCGGCTATCGGTTTGGTGATCTATTTCCGCAGGGTAAAAAATGTTACTACTAAAGGCACACTGCTTACTTTTTTGGCAAGCGTGGTGGCACTGGCATTTGTACTTTGGGGCGTAATACAATACACCGTAAAAGGCGCAGCTTTTTCCGACCTGCTTTTTGTAAACACCCTGGGTATGGGTTTTGGCAGTGGGGCAGTAGTGTTTTTTGTACTGCTCATTATTACCATTGTTGCAGGCATTTACTATACTATAAATCCTGTTAAACCTGCCATTATTTTAGCGGCCATATGCTTTGTACTGATATTAGGCATAAGCGGTGGAATTATTGGCCTGATAGTAAGCGGAGCAGTTTTAGCCTTGTTAGAGTATGTAGTAAAGATCCGCGAAAAACGCTTCGCGCTCAACAGCTTTTTGATCTGCCTGCTGTTTATCCTGTTTGGCTACAGTTCGTTTGTGATGATCGTGGTGCGTGCAAAAGCTAACCCTAACCTGAATAACAGCGATCCCGAAAATGCCTTCGCCCTGAATAGCTACCTTAACCGCGATCAGTACGGCGATACCCCGTTATTATACGGGCAGTTTTTTGATTCGGAAGCTACGGCTCAAACCGAAGGCGCTAATATTTACCGCCGCGGGGCAACCAAATATGAAGTTGCCGGTAAAAAACTCAATACCGTTTATGACCGCAATACAATATTCCCGCGCATGTTTAGCGATAAGCCCGGTCACCCGGAATTTTACCGTGAGTGGACTGGTCTCGGTGAAAGCGAACACCCAACCTTTGGTTCAAACATCAGTTTTTTTGCCAAATGGCAGATCAATCAGATGTATACCCGTTATTTCCTGTGGAACTTTGCAGGGCGGTCTAACGATCTTGATGGCCAAAGCTTAAATTCAGGTGCCGATGGCGAATGGATTAGCGGATGGAATTTCAGCAAACCCCTGCCCTATTCGGTTACCCAAAGCAAAAGCTATAACCGCCTGTTCTTTTTACCGCTTATTATTGGTTTGTTTGGTGCCGTATTTCATTTTGCGCGCAACCAACGCGAAGCCGGGGTTGTTGCCATACTGTTTGTTTGTACAGGTTTAGCCATTGTGCTTTACCTAAACCAGGACCCGCTGCAACCCCGTGAGCGTGATTATGCTTATGCAGGCTCCTTTTATGCCTTTGCCATATGGATAGGTTTGGGCGTGATAGGCATTGCCGATGTGTTAAGCAAAAAGCTGAATGCAAAGATTAGCGCCATTATCTCTACAGTAGTTTGCTTACTGGCAGCGCCTTTGCTAATGGCCAACCAGGAGTGGGACGATCATGATCGTTCAACCAAGCTTACCCCGCATGATATGGCTTATAACTACCTGAACTCATGCGCGCCAAATGCCATTTTGTTTACTTATGGCGATAATGATACTTACCCGCTCTGGTACATCCAGGAGGTGGAAAATGTACGCCCGGATGTGCGTATCGTAAACCTGAGCCTGCTGGGTACCGATTGGTACATCCGCGGAATGAAAAACAAGATGAACGAATCGGAACCATTGCCGATCAGTATGCCGAATGATAAATTTAAACCGGGCGTGCGTGATGTGATTTACTTTAGCGATCAGAAAATTCCGGGGGCTACCGAGCTGAAAGATGTTTTTGATTTCATCACCTCTGATAAAAAAGAAGCCATGGTTGAGTATAACAACGGCGATGTTGCCAATTACCTGCCAACCAATAAATTCAAATTGACAGTTAACGCCGACGAGGTAATTAAAACCGGCACTGTACCAACTGCCGATAAAGATAAAATAGCCCCGGAAATGGACTGGACATTTAACGGCCGTTACGTTACCAAGGATGTACTGGCGATGATGGATATCCTGAGCCATAACAACTGGAAGCGACCGATTTATTTTTCGGTTACCGTACCTAACAGTAATATGATCGGTTTGGACAAATACATGTACAACGAAGGTTTCGCTTACCGCTTGCTACCATTAAAACCGGATACTGCCGTTGGTCCGCTTGAGGCCAGCAACACCGGTAAAATGTACGAAAACATGATGACCAAATACCGGTGGGGCAACATGAAAAACGCCAGCTATCTTGACCATGAATCAATGACCATGTTTTACCCACTCATCACCAGGCTTTACTCAACCCTGGCCGATGACCTGGCCAAAGCAGGCAAGCCGGATTCGGCCCGTAAGGTGCTTAAAAAATATGATGAGGTAATGCCAACCACTATTAACTCATTAGAAATAGCCGTGCGTAAATACTACATGATCGAGAACGCTTACCGATTAAACGATATTCAATTAGGCAACAAACTGGCTAACCTGGTTGATGACTATGTAAGCAATCAGCTTGATTACAGCTACGCCCTGTTCCAAAAAGGCGAAACCAACCTCGAAAATCGTGATCTGCAATATTCAATGCAGATTTTAGGCGGTCTGGTTGAGTTTAGCAAACAATATAAACAGCCGCAATTGTTTAATAAGTTCAGCGCACAGCTGAGTGGCTTTGAAAAGAAATTTGGCGTGACAGGGAAAAGATAAGTTGTCCTTTCTAATAAAGCAAAATGCCCGCTTTCGGCGGGCATTTTGCTTTATTTACGAAAACTGGTTGAAGTTTAGCGGCAGCGTAACTTCGTCGTAAAACAGCTCAAGCTTTCAGCTTGAGTGTCCTTGCCTAAAAGAATTAAAGCGGGCATGTTAACCTGAGTCGCGGAAGCATCCTGCTTCCGCGATTTTAGGCCGAAGTTACGCTGCCGCTTCGACCAGTGACAGCAACTATCCCTAAGCACATCTTAATTAATACCTCTTTATTAAACTATAAAATCCCCCAGAGGGGGAAAAGGTTTGTAGAAATGTTGCACCCCTTACCCGAACCCCAGAGGGGTTCAACTCGCAGGGGTTAATAAATTAGCAATATTCATTTGACTATCAATTTTGTAGGTTAATTTAAACCGACAGGAGTCTAGGGGAATCGGATTGTCTTACTTCACTTTTGATTCACCTGTGTTAGAGTAATAGTTTTTTGTTTTATTTAAGTAATCAAGCAACCATGGCCTTTGTTTTTTATCTACCAACAAAGTCTTTAACAATTTATAATGTGAATTAATGAAAAGATATTCGTTATCAGTTGGGTAGTATGATAGTATTTGGGCCTTGCTTAGTTTAGATTGCTGATATTGCCCGCGCAGTGTTTTCGAACATTCATCCCAGGTATATTTAATACTGGTTGAATCATTCAAAAATATCGGACCATAATTAAAATACACCTCATTATTATCATTATAAAACTGTTGATGATAAACGATTTTTATCGTCAACGGATTTGTCTTTTGAATTTTTGATTCGAGCCATAAAATACGCAACGCCCAAAATGCCTGAGCATTACAACTTTCAGGTTCATTTAGCACCGGAATTAGTTTATCACCATTGTACTTATAAAAAAAGTAATTGTTCCACCAGATGCCCGAGCCATCGGTGAACTCGTGCCGTCTGTAAACGATATTTTCATCATCTATATTTTTAAAATATGCAGGGTCATCACCATACCTGGAATAACCGTCTTGTTTGGCTATGATCTTATCAGCTCTGAAGTAATATAACATAGCTCCCTCACAGTGATTTCGGACGCCTACACCAACCGCAAATTCATCAAACTTATTTTTATTCCGGACAAAAGGATAGAAACTTAAATAAACATAACCTTTTTTTACAGAACCCAATAGCCCGTTTGAATTACAGTTACTATCCACTGTAAATTCTCCAAATATTTTTTTTGCGATATGTGCATTTATCCTTTTGGCCCTTATGGCCTGTTTCAACAACACAAAATCAACAACAGAAAGCTGCCGGTTCACAGGTTTTGTAAAAGTTTTAAAAACAGAATCGGCATAGTAAGCCGCCTTATTCGCTAAAGGTTCAACGGGCAATTTACAAACGCTATCAAAAAAAGCGATGAGCTGAGGCTTTGTGTATTTAACCTCTTTATATTCTTTCGGCTTTACTTTCTGCACTTTTTTTACAGTTTTTTTATCAGGTTTCTTAGTTGCATGATTACAGGCAAACACCCCTAAAACAAGTACAAAACAAATTATTTTACTGGCGATTTTGAAAGGATTAGGCATAATCGGCTTGCATTTAATATTGCTTTAATTTAACGATATTCCTGATGAGTTTAATGAAAACATCGGCGTTATTTATTGTTTATACTAAGCGTAATATATATTTGCCATAATGAAGATCCTGTTAATTGAAGATGAAGCTAAACTGGTATCCATTATCCAGCGCGACCTTACCGCCGAAGGCCACGAAGTAAGTGTTGCCCTTGATGGTACAACCGGGTTGAATATGGCGATGAAAATGGATTTTCAATTAATCATCCTTGACATCATGCTGCCGGGCATCAATGGTATCGAAGTTTGCCGCCGCTTACGGCAGGCCAATCAAAACGCTGCTATATTAATGCTCACCGCCCTGGGTACTACCGAAAATGTGGTAGTAGGCCTCGACAGCGGTGCCGATGATTATATGGTTAAACCCTTCAGCCTGGCCGAGCTCAATGCCCGCATCCGGACATTAGCCCGGCGTAATACCCATCTTGTACAGCCGCCAAACGTAATCCAAATTGCCGACCTGGTAATTAACGGCGACGAAAAATCGGTTAAACGCGGCGATAAAACCATCGACCTGACAGCTACGGAATATCGCCTGCTCGAGTTTCTGGCTAAAAACAAAAACCATATGCTCAGCCGCATCGAGATATTGGAGCACGTTTGGAACATTGATTTTAATATGGGGACCAACGTGGTTGATGTATACATTAACTACCTGCGCAAAAAGGTGGATAAGGATTTTGACAACAAATTGATCCATACAGTTATTGGCATGGGCTATATTTTAAAAAACAATGCAGCATGAGCATCCAGAAAAAAGTAGCGCTGTTGTTCCTGGTGCTAACAGTGTCGGTAATATTGATATTCAGCAGTGCTATTTTTTATTTTGTACACCAGTTTACCTTCGATGATTTTTATAAACGGCTTGAGACCCGTGTAAACATCTCCTCCCAGATCCATCACCTGAATGATCGCGACAGCCTCGGCATGTACAGGGAAATACGCCAGCGCTATCTGGAACGCCTCATAGCCGAAAAGCAATACATCATTAAACCCGATATTTATACAAAAGGCAAAACAGTGAAAGGCGTTCCGCGCCAACTAATAAATAACATCATTACTAACGGAAAATCGAGATTTAAAGCCGATAATGTATTTTACGCCGGCAATATCTTTCACTTTCCGGAGGGGGATGCTATCATTGTGGTTTCGGCAACCAATCCATCAGGCCTTAGTGAGCTGAATGATCTTGAGCAGGTGCTGATAATCAGTTTCCTGATCTCGATATTGATCGTGTATATTATTGGTCGCCGGTTTTCATACCATACCTTTAAGCCGGTACGCAGCATCATTAAAAAGGTAAATACCATTACAGCCAGCAACCTGCATTTGCGTTTGGAGGATTATAACGGAAAAGACGAGATAGCCGAGCTTACCCAAACTTTCAACAACATGCTCGACAGACTGGAAACCGCTTTTGAAACACAGAACAACTTCATCAGCAATGCCTCGCATGAGCTGCGTACACCGTTGGCCATCATAAAAGGCGAGGCGGAGCTCTCTCTCAAAAACATTGATACGCCGGGAGCCGATCTGCACAAAAACCTGCAGGAAATATTAACCGGCACTCAAAGTCTGCAGGATATTATCACCAGCTTACTGGGCCTGGCGCAAAGCGGATTCGATGGTAAAAAGCAAAACTGGGAACAGATCCGCGCTGACGAGATGGCGTTTATGGTTAAAGAGGCTGTTGATCATATCATCCCGACAAATAACCTCAGCATTGATTTTTCATCACTGCCCGATGATGTAGATAGCCTGGTGACAGAGGGAAACATCAACCTGCTTAAACTGGCTATAAGTAATATAGGCCTCAATGCCTGTAAATATTCTGAGAACAAGCCCGTAGTGCTTAAAGTGTACGCCGAAAACAACAGCATTATTTTTAGCGTAAAGGACCAGGGTATTGGCATACCCGAAAGTGACGTGCAGCACATTTTTGAGCCATTTTTCCGCGCATCCAACACAGGCAAATACGAGGGACATGGCGTAGGGCTTCCGCTGGCGCTTAATATTGTGAGGCTGCATAAAGGCAATATCGGCATAGTTTCTAAAGAAGGCGAAGGCACAGAGATCAGGGTGATGCTGCCCATTTATAAGGGGGATAAAAGTTAGTAGCTTTGCCTCTGCGTCATCCCGAATTTATTTCGGGATCTCATGCGCTAAGCTGCTGGTAAATCAAATTACCCACCTTTCTCGTGGGGGGCCGAAACAAGTTCGGCATGATGGGAGGATGCTATAACATCCCATCAGGGTCTCTCGCAGATTTAAGTTTACCCATAAAAACCTGAATATTGATTAAGTAGGGTTAGGCAAGCAAGTTTACAATTAGGAGACTCCGCTGGAGTCCAAATTTCTTTGAATTTTCTATAAACACGCGGCCTCTCTGAGGCCTAAGGCGTATAAGTATTGCCGGCCTCAGAGAGGCCACGTGTTTATAGCCCCTAAAATGACATTTTTTCGGCTCCATAGGTGCCTCGTGTTGAAATTTCAGGTTGTTGAATTTTGTGGGTTAACCTAAATCTGCGAGAGACCCTGAGGGAACGTGATCACCCACACAATTTTCTTTATTTAAAAATTCTAATCACATTCTAATTTCTTTCTTAAACCGCTTTAATGCCTGGTACCGACTATTGTATCAACAAACAGTAGTAAACACAAAAAAAGGTATCATCATGAAAACATTAAACATTATCATCCCGTCTGATTTCACCTTATCATCATTAAACATTATACCTGTTTTAGCAGAGCGCTATCCGAATCAAAAGCTCAACATATCGCTCGTTCATTTCCTTCAACTGTCCGACTCTATATCCGATCTGCTATTATTATCCCGCAGAAGCAGGGAATACCAGCTCATCAGCGATGAATTTTACGCCGGTTGTACTATGCTGAAGAACGACTATACAGACCAGATAGAAAACATCATCCCCGACTTTTTTTATGGCAACACGGTGGCTGTATTTAAAAACTATCTCGAAGAAAAAGAGACTGACCTGATTGCCATGCCCGAAAACCACAACTATGCAAGGTTAACACCCAACAGTTTTGACCCTACCATACTGATGCAACGGAGCGGGTATAAAATAATTACCCTTAAAGCTGAAGTAAAGCAGTCTTTAACCATAGTTAATGCCGAAGCAGAGCATGAGCTGCTGGAGGTTTAATATTTACTAAAATCATTTAAAACAACTATCTATGTTATTAAAAGAAAATATCCCGGTAAAATATGTGGTGGGCAAAATAAAGAATGAATTGTTACTGGTTGCCGTGTATGCTGTAGCTATTGCCTTATTCCATCGTTTTTTGCCTGAGTACCGCATTTCAATTCCAATTGCTGTGCCGGCCATATTGGCTACCATCATATCCTTGTTACTGGCATTTCGTTCAAACCAGGCTTATGACCGCTGGTGGGAAGCCCGGAGCATTTGGGGAGCCATAGTGAACGATTCAAGATCGCTGGTGCGCGAGTTGATCACTTTTTTAGATGGCGATAACGCTGTATGTGAAGAAATAGAAGGTTTCAAAAAACGGTTTGTTTACAGGCAGATAGCATGGTGCTATGGCTTAAGTCAATCATTACGCAAGCAAGATCCATATGCTAAAAACGCCCACCTGCTGGTTGACGAAGAGGTGAAATTCACTCATCGTTTTACAAACATGCCTAACAGCTTGCTAAAACTGCACGGGCTTGATCTAAAACTGGCTTACAAAAACGGCTGGCTTAATGATTACCAGCAAGTGCAGATAGATGGCACACTTAACCGCCTGTGCGATGCTATGGGCAAATGCGAAAGGATCAAGAACACGGTATTCCCGGTTACCTACAGTTTGTACATCCACTTTTGCCTGTACCTGTTTATCATATTGCTGCCATTTGGCCTCATCGAATTCTTCGGCATGTTTGAAGTACCGCTGATCATAGCTATAGCGGCAGCATTTTTACTGGTAGAGAAAATGGCCATCCACCTGCAGGACCCATTTGAAAACAAACCGACAGACACTCCAACAACTGCCATATCGCAAACCATTGAACGCGACTTAAAGCAGATGCTTAACGATAAACATGAGAGTGAAAAGGCGCCGGTGCAAACTGCCGCCGCTAAAGCAAATGTGTATTATATACTGTAAGCTTTATACCCCTGTGCGGGAAGGCACAGGGGTTCACTTATTTAAGTCGAGGTAATAATTAACACTGCCCTGCTCTATTACCATTTGCTTTTTCGATAAGTCGAAATCAAAGAAAAACCCAAACTGCTTATTCATAAACCTGTCCTTTTCAACGGGCTCGACAGTAAAAATCTGTCCTTTGGTTTGCAGTGTTAAAACACTATCCTTTCTTGTACAAATCACTTCAATTGGCGGCTGTTTTGATAAATAGATGCCGCAATACCTATCCAGTTCGGCAGCGCTTAATTTTAGCGATTGGAATGTTGGTATCACATATGGTGTGTTAAAACAAATACTTAAAACACCATTTAAAATATCGGCTTTTGGATAAATTTCACCATTGGTGCAATAGGCAACAGCCAATTTCTCATCAGGATAATAGGTAAGTGAAGAAGCGAACCCTTCTGTTTTTCCGTTATGCCCATACCCCTTTCTTGTGCCGGATTCAAATGGGAATAACCCCATCCCATAGCCATCAACCAGGCTTTTCATCTTTCCGAGGCTTTGCTTTTTTACCAGTTTATAATTAAACAACGCATCGATAAATTTAGCCAGATCGGCCGGTGTTGAAACTATTGCTCCCGCACCGCAATAATTATTCAGGTCGGCGGCCTTTTCCTTTTTCCATTTATTGTCAAAGTAAGTGTATGAGGCACTTTCATTTGGATGCAGTACAGCATCAGCGCCATAATATGTTTTGGAAAGCTTTAGCCTGTCGGTTATCTTTTGTTGTAAAACATCTTTATAAGCTTTCTTGCAAACCTTTTCAATAATATAACTCAATACCAGGTAGTTGGAATTATTATAATCGGCTTTAGCGTTCGGTTCAAAATCAGGTTTTCGGCCAACAATATACCCCAGTAACTCATCATGTGTTTTAGGTTTATTCGTCCAATCAGGGAAATTGGTATCATTCGTGAAATTAGGAAGACCACTACGATGATAAAGTAAGTTACTTATGGTGATCTTGCCGGCATTTGGCAACTGAGGAAAAAACCTGGAAAGTGTATCATTCAAAGAAAGCTTATTTTCTTCAATGAGCTGAAAAACCAGAACCGCGGTAAACATTTTGGTTATAGAACCGATATGATATTCGGTATTTTCATTAGCCACGGTATTGCTTTCCGCTACCGCGTACCCCATTGCTTTTTGATATACTACTTTCCCGTTTTTTGCTATCGCGATGCTACCCATTGCTTCATCATTTTTGGCAAGTGAAGTGAACAGGCTATCAAGCTTAACGGTATTGATTTGCTGGGCATGAGTTGTTAAAACCGGAAGCAAAAACAACAAAAGGATCAGGCGTTTCATGGGTTTTGTATTTAGAGGTGTGACGCAAACTTCAGCATACAAGTTACAGTGATTTATATTAAAACCACCACCCATTTAAAAAGCCAATCCGGTTGTTTTTAATCTTTTATTCTTTGAAACTTAACCCCGCTGTCTTCATTTTCTCCTTCACCACCGGCACCGAGCTTTTGCCGACACCGTGCAAATGCAAAAATTCTTTTTCGGTAAGTTTTGATAATTCAAGCAAGGATGTTATACCCGCATTAGCCAACGCACGCTGAGCAGGGTTGCCCAATTTACCAAATGGGCTTTCTGATTTTTCAGTCTTCATGAGGAACGGTTTTATGGATGGGCAAATTTAATATTAATTAATACTCTTGCGCTCGTTTGCAACGAGCGCTTAACATGGTTTTGCGTTTGTAACGCACGATCATTAATTTAGCCTAAACCTATATCCAGGATGTCGCACCAATACAGAGTTAGAAACCATGAAGAAATACATTTCATTACTTTTACTATAGTCGATTGGGTTGATGTATTTATCAGGCCATCTTACAAACAACTAATTATTGATTCCCTTATTTACTGTCAAAAAAACAAAGGTTTGGAGATATATGCATTTTGCCTGATGACAAACCACCTCCATTTGCTGGTATCCGCAAGAAGCCCCGTAAGACTACCCGATATTGTGCGCGATTTTAAAAAACACACCAACAAACAAATTATCAAACTGATAGAAGCAGAAAACGAAAGCCGCAGGGATTGGATGTTGTATCGTTTTAAGTATAATGCCAGGTTTGATGATCGGATACAAAATTATAAAGTGTGGCGGGATGGCTATCATTCCATTGAGTGCGACCGGGAAGACATACTTTTTCAAAAATTGGATTACATTCATGATAATCCCGTACGGGCAGAAATAGTAAGCTATCCTGAACATTATATGTATAGCTCAGCCATTAATTATGCCGGAGAACCCGGACTATTGGAAGTGATTTTATTGGATCGGGGCTTTATCCCGATAAATCTTTAGTTTGCTTACGTTACAAACGTAAGCCCATGTTAAGCGCTCGTTGCAAACGAGCGCAAGAATTAAACGAGAAGAGCCGCCTTACGGCAGCTCTTCTCGTTTATCCAACTAAAAATAACCTTAATCTTCTTGCGCTCGTTTGCAACGAGCGCTTAATATGGTTTAGCGATTGCATCGCGATACCTGGTTATTATTCATTAACCACACCCATTGAGCAGAATTTATCAATACGCTCTGTTACAAGCTCATCGATATTGCGCTCTTTAAGGGTTTTCAGGTCTTTTAATAATTGTTTTTTCAGAATACCGGCCATAGCAACCGGGTCTTGATGGGCACCGCCAAGTGGCTCTTTGATCACCCCGTCAATCAGCTTGTTCTTAAACATTTCTGTCGAGGTTAATTTAAGTACTTCAGCGGCACGCTCTTTATTTTCCCAGGTTTTCCAAAGAATGGTTGAGCAGTTTTCGGGAGAGATCACTGAATACCATGAGTTATCCAGCATCAGTACCCTGTCGCCAATGCCAATACCCAATGCACCACCCGATGCGCCTTCGCCAATAATAACGCAGATCACTGGCACTTTCAGCACTGCCATTTCGAGCAGATTACGGGCAATGGCTTCACCTTGTCCGCGCTCTTCGGCCTCTAAACCCGGATAAGCTCCCGGAGTATCAATCAAAGTAACAATTGGTTTGTTGAATTTTTCGGCCATTTTCATCAGCCTTAAGGCTTTACGATAGCCCTCAGGATTAGCCATACCGAAGTTACGGTACTGGCGTTCCTTGGTGTTACGGCCCTTTTGATGACCGATAAACATTACCGTTTGACCATTCAGCGTACCAAAACCACCAATAATAGCTTTGTCATCGCCAACTGTACGGTCGCCATGCAGCTCGATGAAATCATCGCACATCAGCTCGATGTACTGCAAAGTATAAGGCCTTTCCGGGTGACGCGAAATTTGTACTTTTTGCCAGCCTGTAAGGTTGTTATATATATCTTTTTTGGCTTCTTCCAGCTTTCCTTCCAGTTCGGCTATAGTTGCAGACATATCAAGTTTATTCTTGTCTTCAACCTGCTTTACCTTTTCAATTTGCTGTTGTAATTCAGCCAGCGGTTTTTCAAAATCAAACGTAATCTTCATACACTTTATTTGGAGGCGCTAAATTAAGCAAATCAAACGGGATATTTTCAATTATGAGCGGTGAGTGTTTCCAACTTCGTGATTTGCTGGGGGGCCAATGCGCTGCCGGTGCTTAAACAGGCCTGCAAAATAGCGTTCCTGAGCTCCCCGTAATACAAACCCGAGCGGTTGGCGTAAAAAATAATGCTGCCATTATCCGTTCCTTTTCTCATCAGTTTATCAAGCGTAGTTTCGTTGGTAACTATAAAATTGCCCATCTCCACCCTTTTGCGGTGCAGTTCGGCAGCAATGGCGCCGATCTTTGTGATTTGAACCGGGCTCAGGCTTAGTTCTTTTTTAAACTTCAGCGCTGCATCGGGCATAGGGTAATGATTAAGCCTGGCCACCTGTTCAATATCATCAAACAGGTACTCACCGCTAATTAATTGGGTAAACCGTTTGTCGCTCAGGGTTTTTATGGGCGATTTTTTCAGGGTGCTGTCGGCTTGCTGGGCTTTGGCAGTGATGCTGAGCATGAGGGTTATGAGGAGGGGAAGGATGGTTTTTAGCATGGATATAAATTAGTTCTTACTTTTCAAACAGGATTCTATCTTTTTTAAGATAGCTAAGGCTTCTTTATATGGGATTTGAATACCTTCTATTTTAAAAGACACAATCATCGATCTCAAGATATCCTCCCTTGAAAATTTATCGCGTTTAATTTTTTGTCTTTGTATCGACTTCATTATTAAATATAACTCAAATTTCAACCAAAATCAAAGATTATATCTTTCTGATGACGTGATTGTAAATCATTGGTTATTAGGCATATTTTCGATTTGTTCTATAAATATGGGCGTTGCCTGCGGCCCGGGCTTTCCGTTACAAGTCCTCGCTTTTCCTGCCCGCAATCCCTATACACGCTGTGGGCTTTACACTGCAATCCCTAACGCACCCCACACACAACATCCCTAAAATATATTATACACACTATCACTATTTTTTCCGGGGCTTCCGTGGTGGATCCCAAAGACACTAAGGTTAATTGTGTTTTCAATTGCGCCTTAGCGACTTTGCGTGAAACAATTTAACCAATCAATACAGACTTTTACTATTCCACCTTTACAACCTTGGTTTTTGCCGAAATTCCGTTTTCATTAAACGCCTCTATCTGAAAATAGTATGGCAGGCTTTTATCCATCCCATTAAAATAGTATTCGTTTTTGCCATAAACCATTATGCTGCTATACAATTTATCGGGCGCTATGCCGAAGTAAATGGTGTAGCCCGTGGCATTATCGTTTGGCTTCCATTTAAGCCAGGCGTTGCGGCGTTCGCTGTCGCCACGCAGTATAATCAGGTTTTGCACGGTATCGGGTTTTGCACCTGCACCTTTACCAAACACCCTTAAGCCAGATATTGCAAATTTGCCTGTAGGCATGTGCAGGTTAACCATTTTTATGTAACGCGCTTTGACCGGGTTTTTCAGCTCGATGTAATCGTGTGGTACATCTTTACGGTTTTTGCTTTTGTCGATAAGGGGCTGCCATGTTTTGCCGTTGAGCGACGAATAAACGATATACTGATGATACACGCCTAATGATTTGCCTAAAAACTCAGCATCCTGATCGGCATAGTTTATCTGGATGGCGTTTACTGTGCTCACTTCGCCCAAATCGGTTTTTAGCCACTCGCCTTTATTGGCTGTTTTGGCGCTCCAGTAAGTTTTAATATCCTCATCAACCGCGTTGTTGGCTGCATAAGCACCGAGGGTTGATGAAACCTCTACAGGTTTATTATAATTAAGGATCATCCAGCCGGTAAAATTACTTTTCAGATGGTCTTCGGGGCCATTGGATAAATAATGCGGATAGTCGCCATAGGCAGTATTACTATACAGCACGCCATCCTTATCAAAACCGGCAGGCCAGAAGCCAATACGGCGCTCAAAATTATTCTTAACCGAGATGCCCATCGTGCTGATATGCCAGTAATTGCCATATTTATCGGCCCAGGTAGCACCGTGCCCTGCACCTTTGGCAAAGCCGCCTGGCTTGTATGAGAAAGGGTTA
This sequence comes from uncultured Mucilaginibacter sp., assembly GCA_966212355.1. Classification (GTDB taxonomy): domain Bacteria; phylum Bacteroidota; class Bacteroidia; order Sphingobacteriales; family Sphingobacteriaceae; genus Mucilaginibacter. The sequence continues at coordinate 3,866 of CBIHRB010000027.1, read as the reverse complement.
TGCTTTTGATAGGTAAAAGGCCCCAGCGGATGATCGCCCACAAAAACGCCATCTCCGTAGCCGCTTTGTTCGGTACCCGGTGCGCCAAACTGCAAATAGTATTTGCCTTTATACTTGTTCATCCACGAACCTTCTATAAATGGCAGCAGGAACACATTATCGTTATGCTCGCCAAAACGCTCCCAGCCATGCTCCTCGGGGTTGAGCTTTACCATTTCTTTTTTGGGGCCGATGGGCTCGAAGGTATGCCTGTCAATCTCCTGCCCGTAAAGTGGCAGGGTATTGCTGGAGCCGTGGTAGATGTAAACCCTGCCGTCATCGTCAGCAAACATACCGGGATCCCAGGCGCCTACTTTAAAATAATCTTTGGCAGCTTTCCAATCGTCATGTGTGGGATTGGTGCTCATCCACAGGGTAAAATCTTTATTATAGGTCGATCCGATCACCAGCAGGGTATCGCCCAAAACCAACGTGGCGGGAGCGCAAAGCTCGTCGCCCTTTACTTCATTATATGGGCGAACAAATTTGCGGTACACAAAATTCCAGTTCAGCATGTCATCGCTCCACCAATAACCAAACTGATTTGTCGAAAAAAGGTAATACTTACCTTTAAATAAAGTCATGGTCGGGTCGGCAGTAGCGCGGTGTTTGCCCCAGCTTGCAAAAGTTTCGAAGGGTGTATAACCGTAATCAAGGTTAAGCGGATTGCAATAAGTGAGGCGCTTTTGTTGCGCGCTTACATTGAATATGGCACAACAAAATACCAGGATCAACAGGTTGCGGGTTACTATTTTCATAAGCAAAATAACAGGCTATAATGGTATTACAACAGGGGGCTAATATCAGTTTTTAAATAGCAATAAAAGTTTTGTGTACTACTACATCTGTTTCACATCGTAAAATATTTTATTATTGTGTGTTAAAAACACAATTAATTCGTACTTTCATCAGCACAAGCCAGTTATCCTAAATATCGCTTTTATGAACAAGAAATCCCTGCTGCTCTTCGTCATGCAATTACTTTTTATTGCATCTGCTTTCGCGCAATATCCCAAAATGGATAAGCTGCTTTACGGTGTAGCTTATTATGACGAGTACATGCCTTATGAAAGGCTGGATAAGGATGTGCAAATGATGAAAGCCTGCGGCATTAACGTAGTACGCATTGCCGAATCGACCTGGAGTACGGAAGAGCCACAGGATGGCGTTTTCGATTTTACCCATATCGACAGGGTTTTAAACGCTATGCAAAAAGCGGGGATCCATGTTATTATAGGTACGCCAACCTATGCTGTGCCTACCTGGATGGTAAAAAAACATCCCGAGATCTTAGCTATTACCCCATCGGGCCAAAACCAGTACGGGCCGCGGCAAAACATGGATATCACCAATAAAGATTACCGTTTTTATGCCGAGCGTGTGATCCGCAAAATAATGGAGCATGTGAAAGGTAACAAGGCGGTGATAGGTTACCAGGTAGATAACGAAACCAAATCGTACGGCACAGCCGGGCCAAACGTACAGGCACTGTTTGTTAACTACATGAAGGCTAAGTATAAAACGCTTGATAACATCAATCATATTTTCGGGCTCGATTACTGGAGCAACCGGATCAATAATTGGGACGACTTTCCGTCGATGATTAATACTATTAATGGCAGTCTTTCATCAGAGTTTGCCAAATTTCAGCGGCAGCTGGTTACCGACTACTTAACATGGCAAGCCGCCATAGTGCGCGAATACAAACGCCCCGACCAGTTCATCACCCAAAACTTCGACCTGGAATGGCACGGCTATTCGTTCGGTATCCAGCCCGATGTTGATCACTTTGCAGCAGCCAAAGCTTTAGACATTGCAGGCATCGACATTTATCACCCCAGTCAGGACAAGCTTACCGGTGTGGAGATCTCCTTTGGGGGCGATGTGGCCCGATCAATGAAAGGCGGCAAAAACTACCTTACCATCGAAACCGAAGCACAGGGCTTTCCGCAATGGGTACCGTATCCCGGTCAGCTGAGGTTGCAGGCTTTTAGTCACCTGGCATCGGGTGCCAATATGGTAAGCTACTGGCCATGGCACTCCATTCATAATTCGGCCGAAACTTACTGGAAAGGTTTGTTAAGCCATGATTTTGAGCCTAACCCGGTTTATGACGAGGCCAAAACTATAGGGAAGGATTTCGACAGACTAAGCGCCAAACTCATCAACCTGAAAAAGAAAAACGATGTAGCTATCCTGTTCAGTAACGAAGCACTTACCGGCTTTAAAGCTTTTGGCTTTGGCTGGGGCGTACGTACCGGCTATAATGATGTATTACGCCAGTTTTACGATGGCCTGTACCATATGAACGTAGGCTGCGATTTTGTTGATCCGACAAGTAAAAATATTGAAGATTATAAACTGCTGATAGTTCCCCTGCTATACGCCGCACCGGATAGTTTGTTAAAGCGCTTAAACACTTACGTTAAAAACGGCGGTCATATCATTTATACCTTCAAAAGCGGTTTCGCCGACGAAAATGTGAAAGTACGCACCACCCATCAGCCGGGAATTATTGAAGAAGCCTGCGGAATTTACTACAGCCAGTTCACCGAACCCAGCAATGTATCATTAAAAGCCGATGACTGGAATCTGAAACCCGAAGATAAAAAGCTGAATACCTGGATGGAGCTCATTACCCCTACTACCGCTAAAGTATTAGCTTACTATGATCACCCGGTTTGGGGCAAGTACGCCGCCATTACGGAAAACACTTACGGCAAGGGCCTGGCAACATACATAGGCAGCTTAACCACCAGCGCGGTTACCGACAAATTATTGGCCGATGCCGTAAAAAAAGTTGGCCTTTGGGGTGCCGATCAGCAGATAGCCTGGCCTGTTATTACCAAACAAGGTGTAAACCAGGGGGGCAAAACGATTCATTATTATTTTAATTATTCGGCAAAAGAAACCAGTCTGACTTATCCTTATAATAATGGCAAAGAGTTGTTATCAGGCGACAATGTCAGCAAAAACAGCGATTTAAAACTGGAGCCATGGGGCGTTAAGGTCATTGAGGTTAATTAATTATGATTAGCCTTCCTGGTTCTCCGCAGAAGGATGAGCGCTATAAGGCCGATAAAACTAAACACGCCCAAAATCCAATAACCTGTTGTTTGGGATGGATTTACCACTTTCTGGTCGGTACTTTGCTTTACACCGGCATCGCCGCTGGGCACGCTGGCTTTGTCACTGTCCTGCAAAGTGCCTGTTCCGGTACCGGATACCGTTGCCGCACCGGGCGCTCCCTGGCTTGATCCGTTCCCGGCACCGGCGCCATTAGCCTTGGTAGTTGATGATGAAGTATCTTTGGATGATTGCGCCGATACGGGGACAGTGGCACTAAGCGTTAATCCCAATAATATCATAGCCAGTTTTATTTTTAATGTTTTCATGGCGTATAGTTTTGATGCAGCTTAGTTAAAACAATAGCTGTGCCAGTGATGGGGACAGTATTACATAAAATGAATTGATGCGCTGTATCACCGATGAGAAAAGCGGGAGTTGCGTACCTACGGCACGCCAAAATTAAATTCACATTGTTCTACAAACCTTTTGCACCTACGGCGCAACTAATCAAGATTTTAGCTTATTTAACATTATCATTGGAAACCTTGCAAGCCAACAGGTTTTCATTCCATTCACATTATGCTACAAACCTTTGCACCTACGGCGCAACTAATCAAGATTTTAGCTTATTTGACATTATCATTGGGAACCTTGCAAGCATCAGGTTTATTTTCCATTCACATTATGCTACAAACCTTTTGCGCCTACGGCGCAACTAATCAAGATTTTAGCTTATTTGACATTATCATTGGGAACCT